>JAGBAO010000002.1 GCA_017938925.1 Bacteroidales bacterium
ATACTACCTTGTTACTGGCACCTTGATTATAGTCAGCCATTTCTCCGGATCTTCCTGATTCCAGATGCCGTCAACGTATTAGTAGCGTGGCGGATAAGTAATCGTATATCCGTTTGCCTCAATCCATTCAAGTACTTCACGAATGTTTTCGTTCAGGCGGTTGTATGGGCCATAAACCTTCATACATACAGCTTCTGTGGCCTGAGGAATCTGCTTGAACTTGATTATATCGGAGTCCTTTCCCATAGCTGCAACCTGCTCGCAGTACTCGATGTCAATATTTTCCTTCCTATATCCTCCGTGCTCGATGGTATAGCAGTAACCAGGCTCCGGACACTCACATCCCAGACGAGCCATCTCCGGGCCGATTGTCATGTAGCACAGTTTTCCAAGTTCATCGTACGACGGAATTTCGGCACGATGCGATGCGACAATAATCGCAGGTAATGAATCAATATAGATCTTTTCCATTTCATTAAGTTTCTTCTGGAAAGTAATCATCGCCGACAGCCGGTCCCTGCACTCGGTCAGCAACTGCAACTGTTCCTGGCAACTGCGGATCTTCTCTTCAAGCATATCGATTGAAGGACGTTGAGTCTCGGAATCATACATAGTACGAATCTCCTCCAGACTGAATCCCAGCCCCTTCAAGCGTACGATATTCAAAGCCTTCTGCATCTGCACGACTGAATAGTACCGATATCCGGTACTATAGTCGATGATCTCCGGCACAAGCAGTTTGATCTTCTCATAATGCCTCAGAGCCCTCACAGTGACACGACAAAGGCGCGAAAACTCCCCGATTTTTAATCCATTTCTATTCATAACGCGTTATTTGCCAGCAAATATAAAACATGCCCTAAGGTACGAGTCAAGAGGATATCTGAAAATTTATGCATAACTTTACCAAATAAATCAGGATTTGTACTACCTATTGTCAAACAGTATGGAGGATTTTATACTCAGAGAAATAGACCGGCTGGGCGAGATGCTACTGATTATCGCTCGGAAACTTGGCCTGCAGGAGGACGTTATGCCGGATTATTCCCTGTTAGATGTCAAGGATGAATTCGATAAAGCGGTCTGCCCAATTAATCTGGATGCTTTACTTGAACAGGAGAATCCAGTCTGGTATCTTGTGGAAACTGAGAAGATTTCAGACCACAGTCTAGAGACATTTATTGAGATTCTATTTCATTCCGACCTCGACGAAGACAGGAAGGCGGCAATCCTACACGATGCTCTTGCATATCTGGACGGTAAGGGATTTTTCTCTTTCAAGCTTCATGCTCTGAGCAACAGTTGAATTCAGATTCATCTCTGAACTTGATAAAGCTAGGAGTTGCAGATTGGAACAAATGTTTCACTGCAACTCCTTCTGCATTAAAACAACAAGCATTCACAGGAATCTACATTTGCGGATACAAATGAGTGAAGCCGAGATGGCTTTCATTTCTCGCTCCTCTTCATATGCTCTCGAAACTCACGTTTGTTACGAATATAATCATCATATTCACTAGCATTGGAGTTAAGAGTATCCACAAGATACCTGGCCATCAAATGCATCTGTGTCGCAAACAAAACTGGAATACCATTTTCGTCGAGAGCATAGTGAGATGCAGAATTCTTGATACCATCATGCATCTGTTCAAATGCTCTTATCGAATTCAATCCGCCTGAAATCAAAGTATCACCAAGAGACTTCATTGTTTGGCCTCGCTTTGCTCGTGGCAATTCTTTAAGGACGGCCAGATCCTCCTCTGGATTGTTTAAATAGCAGTAATAGAGCCATATCTCAAAACATGGGTTACTAATCACCCATTCTCCGTTATCGCCTTCAGCTTTTTCTCTAAGAATATCCACTAATTGGTCATAGAACTCATCCACATCTGTCAACAAGAAGATCTTATCCATCACATCTAGTTGAAACTTCTGTATATCTGTCTCAATTATTCCAGATGTACGGATATCTTTCCATCGTTCCTGCATCTGATTAGGATGAAGCCCTTGACCTTCTTTTGATAGAAAAATCACTCGTAACGATGACGGCCCCGTACCCTTTATAAGCACCTTTAGGAAATCACGCTCACGCTTGGTACCACCTGAAATAACGAACACCAGTTCATAAGGCAGAGTACCATCTGACTTACTATACATCGATGGTACACCAGAAGTCATGACTTCGTCTCCTAGAACGTAATCAGTCCAATCAGAGTCTACATGACGCAAAGGCTCTAGCTCTTGTGTTCCACTGTACTTTTTATATGTCAGTTTACGACTACTCGACATAACCATTCAAAAGATTTACGAAACGAATAGCTCCATAACGGCCTTCATTGTATCCACGAAGAGTGGATATTGTACTATGCTCTTTAAAATCGTTATGAGAATATAGTACAGAAGTTCCCTCGCGTTTATCTACAAACCATATCTCATCCGACCGTAACACGTCTTTTGCTTCTAGTAATGCTGTATCGTGAGTTGTGAAAATGAGCTGACCATTTGTATCATTGGTCTTTGCAAAGAACTCCACAATACCTTTAACCATGGTTGGGCTCAAACAATAGTTGATTTCATCTACTATAACAGTCTTACCCTTCTTTGAAGCGAAATACAATGCTGGCAACAGAGTCAAAGCCCTTAGTGTTCCATCAGATTGTGCACTGGTATCAAGATGGCCGACAAAACCATCTTTACCCAAATTGTCAAAAATCAGCTGATATACCTTACGGACGCCATCCTCTACATTTATAGAGAGTACTGGAGTATTGTTAGCATTTAGCGATAACGATTCTACCTTATCAAAATCATCGGGAAGAGTATTCGCCAACTTGATATGAGATTGAGCCCATTGATCGAAATCATTCTCTACCAGGCTTAAATCCTGAACACCTACCTCCAAAGCAAATATCAGCTTACGAGCAAACTCCATCATAGTCTTATCTTCACGCAGCAACTCGATCAAGGAAGGCAAAAAAGAATGGACACCGATGATTTCAAGCTTACTTCTAAACCACCTCAGCGCCAATCTGCATCTATTATCCTGCACAATAGGGAACTCCGCATTGAGCGACAAAAGTGAAGACATCTGATTTTTAGCCAACATCTTCTGCGTGGCATCTGCAATAGCATTATCAACCTCTACACCATCAGTATAAGTAACCATGTTTTTCTTGCGCTCAAAGACGAGTTCCATACGCTCCTCTTTAGGGAAAGTCTCAGACAAAGACTCACGCAAAACACCAGTCAGACCTATCTCAACCTCATAGAAGAAGTACTTCTTCTGGAACTCAAACTCTACAGCTATACATATAGGTTCTGCAGTAGGATTAGACTTCAAGAGATAGAAAAACTTTTGAAGCTCTATCTTCCTAATGAAATTCTTATCACACGCAAATGTCCGGATAAACTCTAAAGCCTTAACGAGGTTTGATTTACCGGCACCATTGGCACCATAAATTGCAGCTTGCTTCAACACAGGCACCTCACCATATTGAGTATAAATATGATAATTCAGATGTGTTCTCTTCATATTAGGGAACATATCAAACTGAACCTCATTATCAAAAGAAAGGAAATTCTTAAGGATTATACGGAGTATCATAATCGTGGCGTTTTGTGTTCATATATACCATTCTCAGCACAAAGTTATAAAATAAAAACCAATCCGTGAAATTTTCACGCCATAATATGGTGTAAATGTCACTTATGCAACAACAATTCCAGACATTATATTATCGCCTGATGATAATGTAAATTCGAATTTCTCTTACAACCTACCTTCTGCAATTTGCAACCAGGTTGCAGAATATTGGCAATATCTTTGTGCCATATCAAATGATTAACTGATATGGCACATTTTCATTCACATAACCATACGGAGCATTCCGTAAATGCTCCAGTCAGGATATTGTATATATGCTTGGCAATCAATCTAATATTTGTTATAGCAGAGGCATTTGCCGGCTGGAAGAGCAATTCGACCGGACTGCTGTCCGATGCTGGTCATAATCTCAGTGATGCCCTCGGGCTTTTGCTGTCACTTGCTGCGATCTATCTGAATCGGTCAGGAAATAAGACAAACCAGACAGTATCCAGATATATTACTCTCGCAAACGGACTTCTTCTGCTTGGAGCAATAGCCCTGATAGTCTATGAAAGCATCGACAAGATCATCAATCCTCAGGAAATCAATGCAACGGCAATCATAGCAGTCTCATCTGTCGCTATCTTTATAAACGGGCTTACAGCCTGGCTTCTGATGAAAGGTCAGGGAGATGACATTAACATCAAGGCAGCATATCTTCATGCTGCAACCGACGCACTCGTATCAGTCAGCGTCGTCATCTCAGGCATCATTATCTCAACGACAGGATGGAATATGATAGATCCCCTTTTAAGTCTTGCTATCAGCATATTCATAGCATTCCCTACTATAAAACTCATTCGCACTGCATTGACAACAATCAGAAACCGCTAAATTTGCAGACTATGCAAGATATCGAGAGGATACTGACTGATGCCGATGTGAAACCTACGGCAATACGCATGATGGTGATGAAGGAAATCTAATGATTTAGTGATGTGAGCTACTGGAGAGGACATTTGTTGATATCCCGGCATTTATATTAATGCTTGAGCAGGAACTCAATTGATTCAGCCGTATATGCTTGATTGCAAGCCTGCATGTGATTCAATCCTGGCAGGATCTTGAATTCTATTTCCGCTCCTGCTTTTCTGAATTTCCTTATTGTCTTCTTATAATCTTCAGGGTTGTCCATATCGTTTTCTCCCAAGGTGAAATATATCGGAGTCTTGACGACATTTTCAAGGACATATCGCTTTGGAGCTGCAGAAGCAAGCTGTGCGGCAGCAAATAAGTCAGGACGTTCCGACAGAAGTGCCCAGCCACCTTGAGCACCGAACGATGTGCCCATCAGATAGATTCTCGACGCGTCAATATTATAATCGGCAACCAGACTTTCAATCATAGAATAAACATGCTTACTGATTGTAGCCCAACTGTTTCCTTTGGTACATTTAGGAGCGACTACCATTGCATCAATTCCCTTTTCTATCAGATACTTGTCCAATGTGTGGATGGCAGCATGCTGAATATATCTGTTGTCCTTTCCGTCACGTCCCCCTCCTCCATGCAGATATACGAATAGACATGGCTTCTTCGATGTGTCGCCAACTGCAGCATACTGTTTTTTGTAGTAATTCAGAGTGTACTCCGACGACACAAGGGAATCTGCAACAAAGGTTTCTGCTGTCATCTTGTATTCTGGATTTACTTCACGCATAGGACGGTTGCCGCTTCTGTGCTGTGGAGGACGATGTCTGCTACGATATGGTGGGAAGCCCTGCGCCATACATCCTAACGATAATGTAAGAGAAATAAATAAAAGATAGATGCGTCTCATAGAAATGGGTTTAATTGTCTCTTAATTAGACCTCCCGGCACTCTCATAGTTTAATTACCCCGCATTTATCTTGATAGTCCTCGCTATTGCATCAGATCTTGCAAACTAAATTCCCTTTTCACGGCATTTAAGGCTATGCTTCGGAAAGGGCCAGGGAGGAGATATTAGTCTGCGCGCATACGTGATATGACTTAGCTGAAGAATAAAACCATTAACTGCGCTGCCAGTACCCTGAGGAACATGGACAGAGGATATACGGTAGCATATGATACGCCTGTCTTGTCTGAATCACGATCCTGTTCAGAAGCATAAGCAAGTGCCGGAGGATTTGTGCAGGCACCGGAAAGTACTCCGGTCAATGTATTGTAGTCCAGTTTCAGGACATATTTGCCAATGAATCCTCCTGTAAGGACTGGAACTGCCGTTATTAATGCGCCATACAAGATCCATTTCATTCCGTCCCCATGAACTAGCGTATCGATGAATCCCTCCCCTGCTTCCAATCCTACGCAAGCAAGGAAAAGAGATATGCCGATTTCACGTATCATAAGATTCGCGCTAGGTGTCGTATAGGTAATAATGTGAAACTTGGGTCCGAAACGGCTGATAAGAATCGACACGATCAGCGGACCTCCTGCAAGGCCCAGTTTGACTGGCTGAGGTATTCCGGGAAAACTGATGGGAATACTTCCCAATATGCATCCGAGTGCGATTCCTATGAAAATAGGTATAAGATTGGGCTGGTCAGGGTTATTCTGAACACTGCCCTTCGTTTCGACCTTGTTATGGGAGGCGATGTTTGAATGTACGCCTGATATTCTATAAAGCATCATTCTGATCAGAACGAATGAAAGTATGCATCCGATGACTCCCAAAGGATAAGCGACAGCATAGCCTTGAGCCATATCTGTTGCAGTGTTGCCTGTTGTATCAAAGTATGCCTGCTGTGCCGCACCGAGCCCTGGTGTATTCGTTACGGCACCTGACATTATGCCAGTGATTGTTGTCGCAGGGATACCAGACAGGAAATAAATGCCTATGGTCACAAGCACACCGGTTGCAATTACAAATACAGCCAGACCGTTAAGAGCAAGTCCACCTGAACGGAAACTTGAGAAAAATCCTGGACCAACCTGAAGCCCAATGGAATATACGAACAGTACAAGTCCGAACTCCTTCAGGAAATGAATCAGTTCATGGTCTATTGTAAGGCCGTAGTGACCGAATAATATTCCGATAAAGAGCACCCAGGTCGCTCCGAATGAAATGCCGCAGATTTTTGTCTTGCCGAGTATCCTGCCCAAGGCAATGACAATTGAAATGATTATGAGTATATGTGCGACTCCCCCACTCCAGGAGCCCTCTGCTCCTTCAAAAAGATTGTTTATGAGTTTCATCTATTCAAGCCATTGTATGGCCCTTTCTCTCACGGCTTCAGATTCCTGCAGCATTCTGATGAACTCCTCCGCTGCCTTCTTCCGATAAGCACTTCTCTCTGTATGGACACATCCGACCATGATATTGTCGGGGACATCAAACGGAATGGCAACAAGACCGGTTGTCTGATGAATGACCGCCTCTGACAGTATGGTAATCAGACTGCTTCCGCGTACAATATCCAGTAGGACATTGACTTCATTGAGCTCCATCCTGATATTCAACTGGTTGTAAGCGGATGGGTACAGTTTGTCGAACTCATTCCTGGACTGAAGTCCTTTGGATGGCATTGCTATTCCATTAGGTAGAATGTCTTGAAGAGTAGCCTTTGTCTTTTCAGCAAGAGGATGATTTCTGCTTACAATGACAGAGAGGTTGTTGTCAAAGAGGACATGCGATTCTATGACAGGGTGAACGGAAGTCGGCTTGAAGGAAAGCACGAAATCAAGTTCACGCTTTTCAAGCATAGACATCAGTTCTTCCATGGTCTTGTAGAATATATTGAGCTTTACTGCCGGATATGCCTTGGTAAATGCAATGACGGTTTCCGTGAGGATCGGGGCAAATGTATAAGTAATACCAATGTTTAGGGAACCGGAGAGCATCTTCTTGAGGTCATTGACAGTGTCCATACAAGTCGCAGCATCCATCAATGTCCTTTTCGCAATCGGCAGGAGCCTTTCCCCGCTCTCAGTGAGCTGAACACGATGGCTGTCCCTTTCGAACAGCACTGTGTCCATTTCCTGCTCCAGTTGTCTTATCTGTTGTGAAAGCGTACTCTGTGTAACAAAGAGGGCTCTCGCAGCTTCAGAGAAATTAAGTGTCTCGGCCGTCTTTACGAAATACTTCAGTTGTCTCAGTTCCATAACTATGCCAGTAAACTATTCTATCTTCAGTCAATCATATCGCGATATTCTTTCAACGAATCCTTCAAGTTTTCAGGATCATCCAACTTGATTTTGTCTCTGCTTATAAAGACTCGAAGTCTTTCAATAGCAGATAAAACAAATGCCAATGTCAAACAGCATGCAATAATGATCAAAGCTTTCATATCTCTATGGTTTTAAAATTAACG
Organism: Bacteroidales bacterium; assembly: GCA_017938925.1. Classification (GTDB taxonomy): domain Bacteria; phylum Bacteroidota; class Bacteroidia; order Bacteroidales; family UBA932; genus Cryptobacteroides. The sequence continues at coordinate 7,939 of JAGBAO010000002.1, forward strand.
TCGCAAAGGTATCGTCAATCCAAAAGCATAAAAAGCATCGGCTCGTGTTTGTTTCTATAGCAATAATCGCCGATAGTTATTGCATCGTGCATAATTTCATAGGCATTTCAATATCTCTGAACTTTTCTATATTTGCTGTGATTTTTCATTCATAAAGATCAGACAGTATGACAGACCGCTTCGAGTCAGCCAAGGACAGATATACGAAACTGATGCATCTGTTCCCGGAAATCATCCAGAGGGCTCCCCTAACCTATGTCGCATCGTATCTCCAGATGTCACTGGAGACGCTCAGCCGTGTCAGATCGTCCATTTCTACACTACAATGACCTTGTCCTTGTATCTGATGTATATGATAGGAGTAGGACAAGGAGGGCAGATAAGTACCATCCTGCTGATAAACTTGATAATCAACTTCTTCATAATCCTATTAACTTCTTTAATCCCTTTCGGGGGTTGATTTCTGAAGCAAAATTATGAGGTTTGCGGATTCGTTGGTCAGGCTTGATCACGGTATTTTTCATAAATGCCGATTTATTTGATTAATATCAAAAAATGAATCGGCAGGGTATGACTGTTATTTAGGAAGTATCGTCAGTTGTTTATTATACACAGTCCTGAATGAGATTATTATTTTTGACATAATTAATCCGAGAGGTTTTATCTGTGTCTGAATCAATGTAAGCAAATGATCGTTGTTTCTTGCATAAATTTTCACAAAAAGGTCATAGGCCTCATTCGTGCAATATACTTCAACAATTTCAGGAATGGCAATTAAATTCGAATTTATTTCTGAGCAAGATGCCTGGCACAAATGTATAGTGTCAGGCATTTTTCATGCTATTTTATCTGTAACTATTTTGTGGCAGAAGACTATGTAGATTTAGAGCCAGTATAAGAAGTTTAAATATGTCATCGAATGATTTCTCCAATAATTACTATATTTGTATCAATCAAACTTTTAGCATATGAAACTGCCCGCTAACATGTCGAAAATCATCGGCAAGGCCTACACTGGCCAGAAAGACGAGGAAGGTCGTCCTCATGGACATGGAACCATGCTATATTCAACCCGTACCGCAAAGAAATTCAGATACGAAGGTCACTTCGTGCATGGAGTGCGGTCAGGTTATGGAGTGTGGCATGAGAGTCAGCAGTTAATCCGCGAATATGAACCATGGGAGTGGGTTCAGATGGGTGAATATGACAGCACCGGCAGGTTGATCCATCCTAATACAAGACCTGGCCCTTATAAGGAGGTCATCGATTCTTGGAATATGACGTTCAGAGGATGGTGGAAAAACGACGATGCAGTTCATGACATCAAGGGCAGTAAATATGCAGATTGGCAGCTTGACCAGATAGATGACGAAAAGTTTCTGAGCCGTTTGATTGACTTCAAAGCGGTCAGGAAGTTTCCACTATCCTTAGTATCCAGACTCATTGAGAGTGACAACCCGTTTTCAAGATATGCCTATGGAGTATGGCTTTGGGCATGCCGCAAAGACAGCACATCATTGAAGACAGCTTTCGGGATATTTGAGGAGTCAGCCCGTTCAGGCATTGCAGATGCCCTGCAGATGATGTCCCGGATGTACTATCTCGGTGAGGTATATGACGAAAAGACAGGAAAGTCGGTATTGGACCGCACACTGTCTGAAGAACTGAACGAACAGGCAATCGCAAAAGGAAGTCTTCTTGCCAGACTCCGACGCAACAGAAACATGTTCTATGGTGCCACAGGCTATGAACCGGACAGGTCGGCAGCAATTGCTGAAGCTGAACGGGAAGCCTCACATTTTGACGCATCCATTTTCTGGACAGAACAGCTTGGATGGTTTTACGAGAGTGAAGGAGAAACTGAGAAAGCCATCATTGCATATGAGAAGTGTCTGATCAACGGATATTATGCTCCGATTTTCGACCTTGCCATGATATATCTTGAAGAAGGTGAAGAAGGATATTATGAGACCTTGATGAAAATCGGCATGCAGCTGGGTGTTCCGGACTGCATGATCCTGGGAATTGAGAAAGAGTCACAATGGGAGTCCCTCGATGGCGATGAAAGGCTTGACATACACCGCCAGTTGAAGAAGAATCTTCCGGAAGGCGTTTCTCAAGGTAGCGGATACTGTGCATATATGTTGACAGACTCGCTGCTTAACGGCAAATTCGGATTTGACATAAATCTGCAACAGGGACTGGAATACGCTGACATCGCACTGACCAACGGCTACAGTATGGTGGTCAGTCTGGTCATCGAGGCAGCTGAAACTCTCAATGATCCGGAATTCATATCCGATGAAGATCTCTTGGAATTGAGGATGGAAGCCTTACGCTATGGTATTGAAGATCAGCTTGACTATGTGATTCGGAACAAGGAGACATATGTCAAAATGGGGTACGGCGATGATATTGAACAGGTCTGGCTGCCATTGTGGAAGAAGAAGCATCCTCAGCCCAAGACTCAGGTCTCCCCTTCCGTGATTGTGATCCAGCCTTCGGGAGCAGCATCCATTGTCGAAGCTGAGGTATTTTCGATGTCATATCGTGAAATGGGGCAGCTTATCGGTGCTGAAGGACTTGATGCAGTTCATTTCTCCGACAGTCTGGATCAGATTACAAAGGTCTGCTCTTTCAGAGGATACCGGGTTGTCATGTATACAGATAGGGATGCGAATGTGAAAAAACTGGCTGACAACGCCATAGGTACGTTGTTATATGGAAAGGATGTTGAAATAAGGGGCGCAGTGCTCATTGCCCTTGAAGACAGCAGGTACGATACGCATCCATTCCATTTCCAGGAAGATATAGACAAAGTCTACGATGAAATTTCAAAGCTGACCGGTGGTCTTGCAAGACGAAGCTGACCATATTCTATGCCCATGCATCGTATTGGCCATTATCATCTGTCTCACGTCTGAGGATACCCGTCAGGTCATCAATAGCCTCGAATACATTCTCGATATCCTCCTCATTTTCAAATGAGGAGGAATTCCTTTCATTGTCCTCCAAGGCGATGATTATTGCACCACCCACGTCATATTCCCCATCGTAGAGCATGTTTCCTACGTAATTGCTTTCCAGACCTTTCGCTGGCGCATTTCTATCGAAATACATGGCAAGATTCTTCACCAATCCACATTCCTGAGTGATAGCGGACAGATGCTTGGAAAAATGGACAACCTCAATATCCTCTGCATCCAGAACGGAGGCGATTTCACTGGATGACATAGCATTCATGTCTGCATCGAGGAATTCCGTATAGCCAGAGGGATGAATCACAAGGATAGTTGGCAGTATTTCAAGATCTTCTGACATAATAATATTGAATACCTGTCCCATATATCTATTCCTTCATGTCAAAATACTTAACATGCTGCAGAGGATACTCAGGAAGAACGTCTCCTTCAGTCAAAGGACAAAGCACACATGCATCTGTCGATTTTACTCCGTCTACAGTCATTGTGCTGCCTGTCAACAGCTGCATGAACGCATATTCTTCAGATTTTTCCTTATACAGCGCTTCAACTATCTCAAAACATTCATTGAGGATATCCCTGTATTCATTGACATATCCTCTATATTTATCAACATCGGTCGTCAGCTGGGAAAGTCCATCCAGAGCAGTTCTGTGATCAGCCATCAATTTCTTTTTTTCAGTTCTCATTTTCTCCAAGGCTTCAAATTCCCTCTGCCTGTATATGGCCTCATTCGGAATATCATAGCAATTATCCTCGTTTCTACCTGAACGCAACTGTATCGCCTTGCAAGGGCCTTTTGAAGAATCCAGATAGTAAGTATAAACGATATAATGCGATCTGTACTTGTCGATTATGTCGCATAACTTTCTGTAGTAGCTGTTAGCAGCAGATAGGTAACTGTCGACAGCGGTTGACTCATAGGTGTTCGAGTAACGCTCATAGTCTCTGCTTATCACATATTCGGTCGTCTTCACCACCCTCTTCTCAGGCAGAGACATTCTGCATGAAACCGGAATTTCAAGTGCCGAATTTCTCTTGCTTACGACAACATCGTAAATAAGATACTTTGCAGAGGTTCCATTCGTATTTGCAAGCCAGAACATCAACTGATCACATCCATCGATCGGTACTGTGATTTCCTGAGGCTGCATTGACTCATACACGCCTATATTGGCTACTACTTCCTGGTCGGCACCTATCATCAGATGTTCAAGATAATCCTGTTTTCTTGTCGAAGTCGAAAGACAAGCGACCTTGAATGTCACAGAATTATACTCACCATATGTATTAAATGCTGCACAGGAGTTTTCAACAGCTTCACCACCTGCCGCAAGCATAAGGAAAGCTGCCATCGGTGCCAGAGTTGCTCCTACGGACGCACCTCCGACAGCAGCACCTGTAGCTACGAACGATGCACCTACTGCTGTTGCACCTACTGCTCCGGCGGCAGCAGAACCCGCGCCGTTTCCACCACCGAGAACACCGAAATCCAAAGAAAAGTGAGTACTTGTCTGAAGAAGGAAACCTTTGTATATGCGCTCACCATTGACTTCGTAATAATTCTTCTTGCTTGAACCGTCATAGACGATATCATCCCGTGAGTCTCCCATACCGGATATATAGTGTATGTATGGTTTACCCAGGTCGATAAGATCTGTCTTAGGTGGACATTCCGGCCTAGGATGCACGAAAAGGTCATTTTTTACAGCTTTGCCTCTATATGCCACGATATCTCCGATACCGAATGCCGCGACATCAAGATTTCCGCAGCCGGCATTGCAGAAGCGCAGCATACGACACTTATTGATTCCTACAACAAAATCCTGGTTAGGGTACGTCGGGACGAGAGCTGTCGAGAAGACAAGCTCATCGTCTGCATAGACCATCAGACAGTCATTGTTCATGTTCCAACTTTTTCCGACATATCCTGCAGTGAAACTTATGTAGTCAAACTCATTGCCCATATCAAAAGTTGCACATGCAGAAAGATTCCCGTCCCAGAAAGACGCTGTCTGATAAAGAATGATTCCCTCAGAAAAACGGTCTCCACCCATAGAGAATGTGATATGGTCCGAAGAACCGTTGTAAATCTGCTTCTCGACTTTACCTACAACCTGATAAGGAGTAATATTCGAGATAAGCTTGCAGACATCAGGAAGTTCCTTCAGTCTCGGATCCGGAGCAGCAAGTCCGTCATCACTCATATTGACATTCATTTCCTGTCCTTCGGGATAAACCGTTATCCTGGCCATCTCTGCATGTGAGTCTCCCTCAGTCTGTTCTGTATGGAATGACAGTACCTGACAGTCAGTGATATCAAGCATAATCTGCCTGGCAATCTCGCCTTCTCTGACTTCTATCTCCTCTATTATCTTTCCATCAGCCTTTACTGTGACCCAACCGGAACCGACACCTCCACCGAGGTCATCATGGCATCCGACAATAAAGCTCAGCTTTGAATACTGTCCGCGGAGGTTGAAATATGCAGATCCCTTGTTCGTACCGATAAGAGCCATGCTCATATCTCCCCTGAGTCCGTATTCATAAGTCTGCCGATTAAGCATGATGTAATGTTCTTCAGGCGTCACAGCAGTCATGTAATTGCTGAGATAATAAGGTTTTATATCTTTGACGAGTTCCTTGGGAGATGTAGCAGGAGCAGGCTGTTCAACATCATGTCTGGCATCCTTTCCGGATTTCCAAAGGATTGCATCAGCGATTACAGGTTCAATATCTTCCGCAGCAATCTTGAAGGTAAGTTCATCAACACCTGATACATTGATCGTATATTGACGAGGCGGTTCATATCCACGGACCTTTTCATCAAGTATCTTTTTGCCGTCACCGTGGACAGTGACGATACCGACATCTTCCCGACAATCAGCATCATGGCCCATGGTAAATGTCAAGGCTTCAAATTTGTCGTCTAACTTAAAAGTGACATAAGAACCCTCGTCGCATAATGAAAAGCCGCCAATGCCGTACTCATCTCCGGCCATAGGAATCTTTTCAGAATATCTGCCGGTGGCTCTGTAAATTGTGCAATTGTCCGAATCAATGACCGTACATTCATCTACAAGATAAGTATCACGTTCAAATATCTGTTCCTCATTACCTTTGGCAGATTTGTCGGATTTATCGTCTTCAGAATTATTATTACACCGGGAAAAAGGTTTAAGAAGGATGATAACACCTGCTATCAACAGAATTACATGGCTTTTTTTCATAATCTAAGTTTTAATAAGTATCCATCCCCCACCGGAAAACATGAGACATGCACAATAGGGCAACATTGCAAAGTTAACTTTATTTGAACTCATTCCAATAAAAAACATACAAGACCTGAAAAGATCTTGTCCATATTGCTGGACTTGCTGTTGATCAAGCAGTCCTCCGAATTCCACTGAGTCACCGACATGCAGAGAAATGGCTTCAAAGCTGCCTGACGGTCCTGAAAATCAGCCTTGCAGCTTCATATCTCCGTCTTTGACCCAGCCGAGACGTTTCATAATGATGTGGAAGAAAAGGCTGAGGACAGCTGGAGCGATGAAGTAAAGTCCGATGATTTCAGCGAGCAGGATGGCGTGGTCTGTGGTGGCTGCCATTGTGTCCCAGCATCCGAGCGGACCTACCAGACCGGCTGTTCCCATACCAGCACCGGCCGAATTGTTTGTCATCTTGAGCCATACTGTCGAGACAGGTCCGAGAATAGCTGACGTGAGGGTCGGAGCCAGCCATATTACAGGCTTGCGTGCAATATTCCCGACCTGGAGCATGGATGTGCCGAGTCCCTGTGAGATCAGACCCCCTACTCCGTTGTCCTTGTAACTGATTACTGCATAGCCGATCATCTGTGCGCAGCAGCCGGCTGTTGCGGCTCCCGCAGCCAACCCACTGATGCCGATGGAGATGCAAAGTGCAGCGGAACTGATGGGAAGCGTGAGGATGCAACCGACTGAAACCGAAACGATTATTCCCATTATGAATGGATTTAGCATGGTCGCCCGGTTGATCACTGCTCCAAGTGACATCACCCACTCGTTGATCGGAGCGCAGCAATATGCCGCGAACAGGCCTCCGGCTACAACTGAGGTAAGCGGCGTGATGATTATGTCAACTGGAGTGCGTTTGGAAACAAGAGAGCCCGCCTCTACCCCTACGATGGATGCAAGATATGCGCCTATCGGTCCTCCGAACTGGTACCCCAGTGCACCTACTGCCACAGCAGATATCGTAACCAGAGGAGCACGTTTAAGTCCAAGGGCGATGGCTAGACCGATGGATCCGCCGACGACAGGCGCAGACTGCAGCACCGCCGCAATGTCCATGAGAAAGCCAAGGCCTGGAATCAGTGCTATCTGCTTGATGATCAGGCCAAGTATGAGTGAGCAGAAGAGACCCATGGCCATGAAGCTGAGGGCGTCGACTATATATGTCTTGAAGAGTCTTCCGATTTTCTTCTTCATCATGTACGTTTGTTAGAGGGGACAAAAATAGGAAAATTCCCATAGAATGACAGAGAAGTTGTAAATTATCCTGCAAAGAGATAACTTTATGCCTGATATTGTCTCAGGCGAAAAAAATGGCAAAAGTGGCAGCAGAGTTATATGTCGCTGACTATGAGGCACTGCCATATGAAGATGACACATTCGACCGCAATCAGTCGTTAAGAAATATGCCATTGAGAGATAAACCTGATTGCAGAAAGCAGCAACACGGGACCCAGACCGCTGTAGAATGATGCTGTAAATGCTGAAGGGATTCCTGGAATATGCTTGAGAGCGATTCCCAGGCTCATCATGAATATGAGCAGAATCCATCCACGGAGAGGGAAAGTCTGCAGGAGCCTCACCTTGTCGGGTAACGAGGCTATCCTCTCACAGTATCTGTTCACTATTCTTCTGAACATCAGAAAGAAACCTGTCAAGACACCGATTGTAATCAGCAACAGCCACCAGATGTTTTCTGATGGCTGAATCCGATATGCATTGATGCCCTTGATGGAAATGATCACTCCTGGGATTCCCCAGATCAGTCCGGCAGCAAGGTACAGGTGCTTTTTTCTCATCGGGCATGCCGGACATTTGTAATCTGCCATAGTTATCGTGATTGAAAAGTCTTCATCATTTTATGCAGAAGGGTATATAGCTGCATCGCCTCATCACTTTCCAGAGTCACGCAGCCAGCCATTTTCGAAGGCACTTCAACTGCCTTTTCCTGGAGCTGCTCTCCCCTCTCGGTTATTGACAACATCACCATCCTCTCATCCCTTTCCGACCTCTTCCTGGTGATCCATCCAGCCTTTTCCATCTTTTTGAGCATGGGGGTAAGAGTGCCGGAATCGAGAAAAAGAAGTTTCCCCATATCCCTGACACTGATGGACTTATGCTCCCACATCACCATCATCGCTATATATTGGGTATATGTAAGTCCCAGCGGCTCAAGCAGAGGCGTATATCTTCTGACAACTTCCTTTGCACATGCATATAGCGGAAAGCACAACTGGTTCTCCAGTTTCAGCATCTCGTTCATAGAAGTTTTAATATGTCGTTTTCAATTTTTTCCGGTTTTGTGACCGGTGCGTAACGCTCTACCACCTTACCGTCGCGCGAGACAAGAAACTTCGTGAAATTCCATTTGATGTCGTCTCCAAGGAATCCCCCTTTCTGATTCTTGAGATACGTGAACAAAGGGGCCGCATTCTTTCCATTCACATCAATCTTTGCGAACAGCGGAAATGTCGTCTTGTATTTCAATGTACAGAACTCCTGTATCTCCTCCTCGGTCCCGGGAGCCTGATGCCCGAACTGGTTGCATGGAAAATCCAGAATTTCCAGTCCTTTGTCCTTGTATTTGTCGTACAGATTTTGCAATCCCTCGTACTGAGGTGTAAATCCACATCCGGTAGCTGTGTTTACAATCAGAAGAACCTTTCCCTGATACTCTGTCATCGGCACCTCCACGCCCTTGGCGTTCCGTACCTTGAAGTCATATATATTCATAAAATCAATTTTAGATTTTATACAATCGAATTGCATGCCACAAAAGTATGAAACTTCTTTAAAATCGGCAAAAAAAGTAGAATGAGTTGAAATAGAAATTTAATAGCTAAATTTGCCTTATATTGATTTGTTATGGACTTGATGGATTGCAGAGATTATATGCTGACCTTCCCGTTGGTGGAGGAATGTCAGCCCTTTGACGAAGACATTGTCGTATATAAGATATGTGGCAAATGGTTCGCGACGATGATTTTCTCCCGACCGGAATTCGTCGCCGTCAAATGTAATCCGGACAGGGCGATTCTGCTTCGAGATGAATATTCAGCCATCACTCCTGCCTGGCATTTCAACAAGCGCCACTGGAATGACCTCAATGTCGAAATGTTACCGGATGAAGTCGTAAGAAGGGAGCTCCGCCATTCATATTTCACAGTAATCAGAAAGAACGTTCATCCTAAGGCATTGCGTGAAGAAGTCCTGTCTATCGCTTTCGAAAGCGGTCTTCAAGATGATGCGGTCCTGCCGGAATGATGAAATCTGCAATAGCATCTTTAATTCCTTGCATTTTTCCAACCTTTTGCCTCCCCTTTCCGTCTAATGAATGAAAACGCTCAGGAGGGCGGGAATAGTAACGTATAAAATTATAGCAATATGGTAGAAACATTAGTACCTATCGGAATCTGCGTAGTGCTGCCGGTGATGATTGTATGGCTTGTGAACCGCACACGTCAGAATGAGACAAACCGCAAGACGGAAATCATGCTCAGGGCCATAGAGTCCGGAGCGACAATCGATGCCGAGTTCTTCAAGGCGCAGCAGGAACATAAAGGATCGGGAACAATCAAGGAGAGACTTCTCAAGCGACTTACCGGAGGATGCATATTCACCCTGATGGGTGCGGCTTTCGTCATCATCGGCTTCGTGAACAAAAATATGATGACAGACTCTCATATGTCGATGGACTCCTTCACGATTCCATGTCTTTTCGGAGGATGCTTCCTTGCAATCGGCGTGGCTCTTCTTATCGCGTTCTTTGTGGGCAGGAAGATGCTGGCCCGGGAGATGGAAGCTGAAGCAAAGGAATTGGAAAACAGGTAGAAGAAATGTCTCCCGAGCGTTTCATAGACCTTGTCAGAGCAGAGCAGGAATCACTGAGAAGATTTCTGCTCGCGCTGTGTGGTGGAAATGCACAGGAGGCAGATGACATAGCCCAGGATGCCTTGATAAGGGCCTACGTAGCCTCCGGATCCTTTCTTGGACTCTCTAAATTCAGTACATGGCTGTTCAGGATAGCATATAACTGCTATATCGACAATCATAGGAAGGCCCGGCCGGAAATGGTCGGAACTGATGCCCCAGCAGCATTGAATGTCAGGGCTTCCGAAGAGACTGATGCGGCATTCAGGTACCAGCAGCTGTATCAGGCGTTGGACAGGTTGTCGGAGAAGGAAAAGGCCGCGATTGTCCTGCACTATTTTGAGGACCGGAGTATAAAGGAGATAGCATCCATCCTCCAGATTCCGCAAGGCACCGTAAAATATCACCTTTCGACAGGACGTAATCATCTTAAATCCCTGCTGCAATGAAAAACAACAATGATATAGAGTCTTTCCTCAGGGAGAATAGACCTCAGGTAGAGGATAACCCAGCATTCCTTCTGGAAGTGCGGCAGAAGATGCGCGCTGTGGAGGGAATCAAGTCCGAGGTGGACAGGCAGAGGGACTATGGGCGGACTGCATTGGTCTGCGCATTGGTCCTGGGTATGCTTGCCGGGGCGCTGGCAATGCTGCTCGCCTATATGTATCCCGTTGACACTGAGGCAATCAGTGATGGGGTCATCTCAGCCATAAGACTGTTCATTGATCCTTGGAAACAATATCTGATGATACCGGTAGCCGTATGTGCGGTTGCCTTGAGCGTACTGCTGGGCGCCGGAGGGCGGAAGACTGCAGGCATATGATATTCGAATCTGTCTGAGATGGTGGTTGTTAATTTTCATGAACTTTGTAATTTTGCGTGAGTAAAACAGGGTAAGATGAAAGTTACATTCAAGCGTATTGCGTGCATGGTCGGACTGTTGATGGCGGTCGGTTTCGGAGTATTTGTCTATGGTGGCTGGCAGATGTTCGGAGATCAGCTCCGGGCGATAAGCACTCTCAGGATGCTTCAGGACAGGGTATATACATTCGAATACAAGGGAGACTATGGCTTCAAGGCATTTCTTGAACAGGGAGGAGCCAGGACAGATGCAGATATGGCTGCATATATTGCCGGTTTTCTGTCGAAGGGGTATATGAAGACTGATGTTCAGACTCCTGAGGCCGGGTGCAGCACGATTGCCTCGGACAGCCTTTTCTGCAGAAATTTCGATTGGGAATCAAAGAGCCACTATGCCGTCGTGAGGACTTTTCCGGATGACGGCTACGCTTCCATATCCACCACAGGATTTGCCTTTCTCGGAATGGGTGAAGACTGGCACCCGATTGCCGGAATGGACGGAATGACGGCTCTGGCATCCATATATGTTCCTCTTGACGGAATGAACGAAAAGGGTGTGTGCGTGTCGGATCTTGTTGAAATCGACGGATCTGCTGAAGTCCCTGATACCCATAAGCCGGACCTTACGATAGTTGCTGCCATCAGACTTGTCCTGGACTATGCTGCAGATGCGGAAGAGGCTGTCCGGCTGCTTTCACAGTACGATGTCTTTCCGTCCGTAAATGCCGCTCATCATCTCGCGATTTCTGACATTAATGACAACAACGTCGTGGTCGAGTGGCGTAACGGTGAAATGCGTGTGACTCAGACGGATGTCGTGACCAATCACTGTCTGGCAGAGGATATCGTGTCGCCTTGGACAGAAGAGTCCAGGAGACGGTTTGCAGCGCTTTCAGAGCATCATTCCGGTTTCAGGACACAAGACGAAGGTCTTCAGGCTCTTAAAGATGCCGCCTATCCGGATCATACGCTGTGGTCAGTCATATACGACAAGAAGAATCTCACATCGACCATATGTTTTGACCGTAATTGGGACTCTCCCCTTTCCTTTTCGATAGATACGAAATAATGAAATTGTGATGAAGATATTGTTCATGTTGCTTCCGGTGGTTTATCTTGCCGGTAACGGATATCTGTTCGTGAGGGTGTGGCAGGCTATGAGCGGCGTGCCGGTGTGGGTGAAGGTGATTGTGGCTGTGCTGTTCTCTCTGGCGGCATTTTCGCTGTTTGTCGCCCTCGGTCTTCGTGATGCACAGCTTCCGGATATCCTGATGAAATGTTTGTCAAGCATAGGATCTGTCTGGATGGGTTTCCTGCTATATATGGTATTGCTGCTTGCGGTCTTTGATGTGGCAGGATTCTTTATTCCCGTGCTGAAACATTCCCTGCGGTTTGCCTTTCCGCTGACCTTGTGCATCCTGTGCTGTGGCTATATCAATTACAGACATCCTCGTGTCGAGCATATTAACATCAGCCTTGATAAGACTCAAGAGTTCTCCCCTGTCCGCATAGCTGCTGTCAGCGATGTGCATCTGGGATATGGCACCGGAGTGTCAGCATTGAGGAAATATGTGGAACTCATCAATTCTCTGGATCCGGACCTTGTGCTGATAGCGGGAGACCTGATAGATAATAGTGTCAAGCCGCTTGGTGATGAGCCTTTTGCCGAAGTGCTTTCTGAAATAAAGGCACCGATGGGGATATATATGGTGCCTGGTAATCATGAATATATCAGCGGAATCGATGCCTGCGCAGAATTCCTCGAAGGCACTCCCGTCCATATGCTTCGGGACAGCGTAGTCACCCTACCCGGAGGGATCCAGATCATAGGAAGGGATGACCTGAGCAACCGCGGAAGGAAACCTCTGGATCAGCTGCTTGAAAACGCTGACATGAACCTACCGACCATAGTGCTTGACCATCAGCCATATGACCTTGCCAAAACTGATTCACTCGGAGTAGACATACAGATAAGCGGCCACACCCATCATGGACAGATATGGCCGCTGAACTGGTTTACTGACTATATTTTCGAGCAGAGCCACGGCTACCGCAAATGGTCCCGCTCCCACATATTCGTCTCAAGCGGACTTTCCCTCTGGGGCCCTCCTTTCCGCATCGGAACCCATAGCGACATGGCTCTCATAGAGGTGAAATAAGTTCATTATCCGAATAAAACTATATCTTTGCAGGAAAATCCGAAACAATATGAAAAATAGAATCCTTTTGGCACTATTGGCCGCAACATTATTCACAACCATCACGTATGCCCAGAATGACTGGGCCAGGATCGGGAGATACGCTCAGGCAAATTCTGAGGTGAATTTCACTCCTAAGGCTGTTTTTATGGGCGACAGCATCACTGAGGGCTGGTATAAGAACGACCCGGCTTTCTTCGATGACAACGGCTTCCTGTGCAGAGGTATTTCTGGACAGACGACATCACATATGCTCGTCCGCATGAGAAAGGACGTGGTGAATCATAATCCGAAATATGTGGTCATCCTTGCAGGAACCAATGATATAGCGAAGAATAACGGTTACATAGAGCTTGATGATATATTCGGAAATATAGTCTCCATGTGTGATATTGCCAGGGCAAACGGCATAAAGCCGGTCATCTGTTCGGTTCTGCCTGCCAGGAAATACAGCTGGAGACCGGAAATCACGGACTGTGCCGAGCAGATTGTCAGACTCAACAGCATGCTTGAGGAATATGCGGCCAAGAACAGAATAAAGTATGTCGATTATCATTCAGCCATGAAGGATGCCGATAATGGTCTTATAAGCGATTACACGTATGACGAAGTCCATCTGAGGACAGCCGGATATGACGTGATAGAACAGATCATCCTCAAAGTCCTGAAATAAAGCTTATTCCGCGGCTATCGGATTGAAGCCGCCTGAATCGAATCTATGGAGAAGTCTGCCTTCCTTGGAGAACACGCAGACTTCTCCTGTCGTAATGTAGTCGGAGCAGCCAACATATATGTTACCGTCCGCTGCTGCTGAAATCGAATATGCATTCGGCAACTCCGTGCCGTCTGTCACGAATTCCCCCAGCGGCGTGTCTGTACTCATGTCGTGCATCAGGATGAGCCCCGGAAGCGTATTCCAGTGTTCGTCAAATCCGCAGCACAGCAGATATAAAATCCCGTCCTCCCCTTCTGCCATCGAACTCACGGAGTCATATTCAAGAGTCTTCAGGCTTCCGTCCGATGTGTCATAGACTTGAAGCAGAGCCGGAACTGCGGCATAGTCTCCATAACTGAATATATAGACACGATGGTCATATGCAGCTACCTTGACCGGATTTACATTGACTTCCAGGGTGTCTGTCCTCGTGAAGTCTGAAAGTGATACTATAGATATGGTGCTGCCATAGTCCGGGAATGCCATTCCACCTGAGTCCGCCACATACAGCCTGTCCCCGCAGATGTCCAGGCCTTCTGGATTCGGTCCGACAGTAGTGAGCCTGTAGCTGTGGTCCTCTGGCGAGATTTCGCCCACAAAGCCTTCATAATAAGACACATAGATCTTCTTTCCATCCGAAGTCAATGCACGGGGTGACAGTCTTGCTCCATCATGCTCAGCATTTATTCTTGTCTTGATCTTCAGTTTCGTGTCAGTTACAAATATGGTCTGAGAGCCACTTACTGCAATATATATTTCGTCATTCAGCCTCAGGATATCCTGTGCCAGGTCTCCGAGTTTCTGTCCGTTTGCAGCTGAAAAGGCGTCAGGGACGCAGCTTCCGTCCAAGGGGTTGAAAACACATATTTCCGAGTCGTTTCCGCCCCAGGTGCCGTTGTTGAGAATGAAGGTGCCGACAGTTGCCGACTTGTCTCCCCCATCCTCTCCCATAGGTTCGCATGATGAGAGGATAGCCATTGATAACATCATGATTGATAATGCTTTCTTCATATTTATTTGATTTAAAGATTTATATCATGTCTTATTGTAATCCTGTAATATCTTCCCGGCATAGGGTAATAATTGATTATCTCGTAATTGACGCCGCCCAGATTCCGTGCCTCAAGGCTGACATGCAGCCTGCAGCAATCATTCTTTCCGAATATGAAGGTCCTGTTGAGCGAGACGCCGTGATCGAAGAATCCCTCCATCAGATATGACTTGATGTTCTGCCCTTTAGAATATCTTTTGCCGACTGATGTCATATTGTAGGATATTGTAAACCACTTGGTTTCCAAAGCCAGGTGAGCAGAGCCGGCGTGTCGTGGGGTGTATGGTAGCTGATGCCGGAAATTCTTTGCCCCGGGATCTGTCACATCAAGGGCATATTGAAGTGAATAGCTCCCGTCAGCGTGAATCCTGAGCCATTCAGCTACTTGCCAGAAACCGGATGCGGTCAGGTCTAGTCCGTACATCAGTGCTTCCCCGACATTCCTCATCTTCCATATGAACATGGTGGGTGTAGCCACGATTTTATTCCTGACCAGATTGCAATATGTGTCCAGAGTGGCGTTGAACGAATATTTCGAATGATTTTCTGCCCATGCGGCACCCAGGTTAGACATATGTGCTGTCTCGGGCTTGAGACCGGTGTTCCCGACCCTGGCATAATACAGGTCATTGAAGGTCGGGACGCGGAATCCTTCCTTGATGCTTGCCCGCAGATACAGGTCCGGGTGAGGATTCCAGCTCAATCCGGCCATGGGAGTCAGTCTGAAAAGGTTATCCGGACTGTCCCCTGTCCGGACTCTCTCGACTACTGCAGTACCCACGACCGAGGCATTGACTCTCAACTTATCTCCGGCATATTCGCCCGACAGGGCGCTCATGGATGTGAGTCTTGTCGGAAAAGGACATTCCGGAATATCCGAATCCAGGGCGTTGATAAAGAAGTCCTCAGCCAGCACAAATCTCCATTCTGATGACGGACTGAACTGTGCTCTGGCTGCTGCTGAATACTCATTCTGCCTGTATCTGCTGTGCTGCGGCTCCGTATAGACCGGTGCCGTGTCCAGATGATGAGTGAACGCATGGCAGAACCCGGCATCTGCGTGAATAAGCCACCTGCAGCCTATTTCATTGTCATACATAACTGAGGACAGGACATTCCTCTCGTGCAGTCTCTCCGTTCCCGCTGACGTATAAAGGACGACCGACCCAGGAAGCCCCCTTTCGGTTTCGTGCCAGTTTACTTTGGCTTTCAGCCTTCCTCGCCTGCCCCAGTCTGAATGGAAGTCTATCTCACTTCCTCCTGACCGGACGTCGCTGTTTTGCCGTTTTTCGGTAGTTGAGATCAGTCCGTTATGCAGCAGGAAAGGATAATCACCGTCACTGAAAGTCGCTTTTGCGGAGGCCTTCAAGGCATATTTCTTTCCGAACTGTCTGAACACGGAGAGATAAGGACTGTATGTGTTGAACGACCCTGCTGTCATCCTTGCTTTCAGGACTGTCATTGATGAATCGACCGAAGGATGATAGTTTTCCATACGGAGGATTCCGGCTACGGTCATCTGCCTGGCACTGCGGAATATATCATCTGTCATGCCTATCGTCACTTCTGCAACAGCGACATCCTCAAGGTCAAAACGGGATATGTCCACCTGACCGTTCTGGGCATCAGAGACTGGGATTCCGTCATAGTTGACAGCTGTATGGGCGGCTCCCATATTCCTGACTGACACCGTCTTGAGCCCTCCGATTCCGCCATAGTCCCTGACTGAGACCCCAGGTGCCTGCTTAAGGATTTCATGAAGATCCGTGGCTCCCATGCGCTCTATCTTCGCCCGTGAAATGGAGGTCACAGGTGCAACAGATGCTACGGCGGCATGCCTTGAGGCGGATACCGTCGCCACGTCCAGCGTGTCACGTGAAAACGCCACACAGCATATGGAAATAAGTGTTTCCAGTAACATAATGCAAACCATAAGGACGCCTGACCCCGGGCATCTTCAGTTGAAATGTCATGGCAGGTCTTCTGACTTGTCCGGATCGGGAGCCTTCCCGCCCAAGGGCAGTGGCAATGATTTCCAGATCTCATAAAGGACTTACAGCTGCGGGCACAGTTCCGGATCTTCACCGGATTCCCTTTTCAAATGCGCGACGGAACAGTCTGCATTCACCACAACACGGTGCAAATTTACAAATTCCTGACAAATAATCGGATATTATTGATAAAGTTACGTTATAATTATTACATTTGCAACGGACAATAACTTAACAATGGCAAAACTAATTTCTTTCAATCGCGCCGCCATTTCAA
Source organism: Bacteroidales bacterium (assembly GCA_017938925.1). Taxonomy (GTDB): domain Bacteria; phylum Bacteroidota; class Bacteroidia; order Bacteroidales; family UBA932; genus Cryptobacteroides. The sequence goes on from JAGBAO010000002.1 coordinate 25,155, forward strand.
TCATGCTTGCTGGCGCGGCGGTCTTATCGTGTGTAAATCCAGACTATGACCTCTCCAAAGGCGTGGATATGGATATGACACTTCTTCCCAATACTACTATTCCTTTGGGAAACATTGCTTCTGTTTCTGTTTCGGATCTGTTCGGCGGTGAATCGTCAGGTCTGACTGTCAGTGAAGACGGTGACCTTTCAATTACATTCGGCGGAGGTGAATCGAGAACTTCGTTCGAGATGCCGCAGATCAATATGGGAGGCGAAGACGGATTCACATCCGGCAATACGACGGTTCGCTTCAAGACAGGTATCGATGTTTCCGAAGTTCCTGATATTTCCTCTGACAAGGAGATCCATTTCAGCGAAGTTGCCGATCAGGAGAATCAGAGTAATGACGGTCTGCTCGATACATACATGGAAATCGAAATCGACAAGGAACTTCCGAAAGAGATCCGCGACATCAAAGTCGTGAACATGAGTCATGCAATGCTGACTTATGTCTTCAGGGTGAGCGATGGAGGACTGCTTCATCTGAAGGAAGGATTCACCATGGAGTTCCCTCATTACATGGTTCTGGAGATGGCAGAACAGACCGACAGGTACTCACTGAAGGATGGTTACATAGTTGTCTTCAATGAGGACACCTTCATAACTCACGAAAAGCCTTTGACCCTTCCGTTCCGTTTCAGGTCTGTTTATGGGCACGAATATGACGATCAGGGAAATCTCGTGAAGGATCTTCTGAGCATGGAACCTGTTCTTGACGATCAGGGCAACAAGAAGGCAACGCATATATTCCATAAAGACAGACTTGACATCAAGGGAGACCTCTATCTGAAATACAGGGATTATGCAGATGCAAGAATTCCTGTTCCTTCTGGACTCGATATCCAGATGTTTGTGGAAATGACCGATCTTGAGATGACTTCCGCAGAACTGATGCTGGACGTGGATTTCCCTATTGAACCGCAGGAAATAGAATTGGGCGGCAGTCTCGGCGGTATTTTTGACGATGAGGACAATGTGTTGGACCTCTATAATCCGTCACTGATACTTTCGGTTGACAATAAGTCCCCGATGGCACTGAACGTAAATGCAGACATCACATCTCACGTGGGTTCAAAGGAAAAGACAGTGCATATAGGCGATGAGGTGTCTGATCCTATATATATCCGTCCGGACAGCAATGAGGAGTTCTGTCTCTCAGAGCACGGAAATGAGAAGGGAAATAATGCAAAAGAAGTGATTGTTCCCGGTCTGTCGGATCTGATCAAGGATATGCCTGATTTCGTGGAAATCCACAATGTTGAGATCGCGCAGGAAGACACTTTTGTCAAGGTTGATGCCGACAGCAGGTTCGATATGGTCATTGGTTACGATTTTGCGACTCCACTTTCTTTCGGTGAGGATCTTTCGATCGGTTTCTCATATGACATGGAGTTAGGAGCAGATGCTTCACTTGGCATGAAATCGCTGATCCTGTCGATGAATATGGAAAACACCATACCTCTGGAACTCTCCATAACGGGAGTGGCATTGGATGCTGAAGGCAATGAGATTGAAGATGCGGATGTGGTCCTTGAAGCAGAGATTGAAGGTGGTACTGTGGACTCACCGGCTGTGACACCTGTGCAGGTTGTAATAAGCGAGGCTTCCAAGCCGGTTTCCAAGCTCAGACTGCAGATCGAGGCAACTTCGTCTGAAGACCTTGAAGGTGAAGTACTGAATGTGAAACAGGGACTGAACCTGAAGGATATGGTCATCACACTTCCTGACGGTATCTCTTTAGATCTGACGTCTAACATTGAAAAATAGCCGTACCATGAAGAGAATATCATATATATCACTGGCAGTAGCATTGTGTCTTACATCACTGTCATTGTCCGCTCAGCAGAATCTCAGAAGTGGATATTTCCTTGACGGATACACCTATAAATACAAGATGAATCCTGCTATGGCACCCAATAGAGGCTTCTTTGCCATGCCTCTGTTGGGAAATGTGGGAATCGGTATGGAAAGCAATCTGGGGCTGTCAGATTTCCTTTATCCTACGGAATCTGGACGACTGACAACATTCCTCAGCCCGCGAGTCTCTAATGAAGAGTTTCTCAGCAGGGTAGAAGAAAACAACAAGTTCAATACAAACCTTGATCTTGGACTTATAGCCTTCGGATTCAGAACCGGAAAATGTTACCACACCTTTGATGTATCTGCGCGAATTGATGGAGGCATGAACATTCCGGGAGGATTCTTCCGGTTCATGAAGGTGGGAGCTCAAGAAGGTATGACTGCATGGGATATTTCCAACATCGGAATGAGAATGTCGGCCAGAGCTGAGATTGCATACGGACTGTCGCGTTCTTTCCTTGATGAGTCTCTACGTATCGGAGTAAGGGCGAAATTACTTCTTGGAATCATCAGAGCTGATATTGCAATGGACAAGATGAGCATGGAGATGTCTTCGTCGCGTTGGGCAATTGAAGCTCATGGTCAGATGCATGCATCAGCTCCAATGCCTTTCTCAACCAAGGGAGAGAACGGCAATGCAGAGAGTCCTGACCAGAACAATATCGTAGACTGGTCTAATTTCAGCATGGCTGATTTCATGAAAGAAGGAGTAAGTCCAAGTTATGGATTTGCATTCGATCTGGGTGCGACATATGATTTCCTGGATTATTTCACAGCTTCTCTTGCTCTTCTTGATATGGGTGCAATGTCCTGGAAGAACAGCATGACTGCTGAGACCCCGACCACAAGCTGGGAATTCACAGGTTTTGAGAGTGCTGATGTAGATCATATTGGAGAACAGCTCTCAAAGATGACTGAGGATATGATGAGTGCCTTCAATTTTGAAATGAAGGAGCGTGAGATCACGCATACGGCACCCCTTGCCATGACCATCAATGCTGGAATCGAGGCCAGGATGCCTTTCTATGAAAGGCTTTCGTTCGGACTTCTTTACACTCAGAGGATAGAGGGTGCCTTTTCATGGTCGGAAGGCCGTCTTGCAGCGAGCGTTACTCCGGTCAATTTCCTTAGTCTCACGACCAATTATGCCTTTTCGCATTTTGGACACTCTTGGGGAGGAGCCCTCAATCTTAATTTCCCAGGGTTCGGAATCTTCTTAGGAATGGACTCGTTTGCACCGCTTCTCAATGTGACTCCTCAGTTCATCCCTGTCAATTCGATCAACACGAATCTTGCATTTGGAATCAATTTCAACTTCGGTAAATACCACGGAAGGTTCACTAAAAAGGATAAGGAATAGTTCCGGTGTAAATATTATACAGCAAAGGCTTACCCGAGGTAAGCCTTTGTCTTTTTCCAGTTTCCGTATCCCAGATCGGATTCCTTGATCATCAGGTTAAGGGTCATTCCTTCCGGGAAGTTCATTCCGCTGACCGGTTCGCTTGCCAGTTGAAGAAGATTGAGAAGATCAGGATACTTCCCTCTTGCATCACTTCCTGACGGTGAACCAAGCAGCTTGATGCCTTCTGCGTCGTCTTCACATTCCTCAAAGACTATTTCCAGTTCGCTCTCCGTGAGCTGCTGGCCTTCGTCGTCAACCATCATGCATGTCTGGAAGGTCTCGAAATTGATTGCCTTGGCGTATTTCACTGCGACATGTCCCTTTGGCCATTCCCCTGATCCCTGCTCTGTCGGTGATTCATATCCTAGCCACTGGTCTATGGCGGCAAAGAAATACAGCATGCCTTCGTGGGGAAGTTTTCCCTCCTTGTCGAACGGAGCTATGTCCTCGCAGTTGATCTGACATACGAAGGTAAGAGGATAGTCGAAGGTTTCTCCGTCTTCTGTCACTTCAACTGTCGGATACTGCATGTTTTCCGGCATATCCGGGTCGCCCCACCACTTGCTTCCGCAGAAGAGGATGCGTTCTGTCTTGTTCAATTTCAGTCTGATAGCCATGTCATATAGTCTTTAGTTCTGCGAAAATAGTAAAAAATCACATTAGTATATCCAAAAATTCCTATCTTTGTATAGTGTGCTAAACCAAACTGATTATGTCAATTCAAATCAAGACTGTAACCACAAGGAAAGACCTCAAGACTTTCGTAAGATACGCCAACAGACTTTATAAGGGAAACAAATATTATGTGCCGTCTATGCCGTTCGACGACATGAACACTCTCGATAAGGAAAAGAACGGTGCCTTTGATTTCTGCAAGGCGGAATACTATCTCGCATACAAGGACGGAGAGGTTGTCGGCAGGGTTGCGGCAATAGTAAATTACAAGGCGAATGAAGCCTGGAATGTAGATCAGGTCCGTTTCGGATGGTTCGACTTTATCGATGACCTGGAGGTGTCCAAGGCTCTTCTGGATGCAGTGGTGGCTTTCGGAAAGGCTCACGGAATGACACAGATAGTGGGACCTCTCGGATTCACCGATTTCGATCCCGAAGGCATGCTGGTCGAGGGATATGACCGCGTGAGCACCATGGCTCTCATATATAATCATCCTTACTATCCGGAGCACATGAAGAAGCACGGATATGTGAAGGAGACAGGCTGGCTTGAGTACCGCATAACAATCCCTGATGAACTTCCGGAAAAGCACATCAAGATTGCCGAGATTGTCAAGGAAAGATACAATCTGAAGATAGTAAAGAAGACAAAAAGGCAGATCCGCAAGGAGAAATACGGGCATAAGCTCTTCAGGCTCATCAACGAAACCTACTGCGTGCTATATGGATATTCGCTTCTTTCAGAGAAACAGATAGACCAGTATGTGGATGTATATCTTGGTCTTGTAGATATGGAGATGCTTACGTTCATCGAAGATTCTGAAGGTGAACTCATTGGAGCCGGAATCACCATTCCGTCGATGGCTGAGGCTCTGCAGAAGTGCAACGGAGAGATATTCCCGTTCGGTTGGTACCATCTTCTCAAGAGCATGTACTGGGGCAAACCGGACACTCTTGACATGCTGCTGATCGGTGTAAAGCCTGAGTGGCAGAACAAGGGTGTCAATTCCCTTCTGTTCGTCGATCTTTTCCAGCGCTACAAGAAGATGGGATTCAAATATGCAGAGACAAATGCCAACCTTGAAACCAACGCCAAGGTGCAGGCAATGTGGACTCCGTTCGAGAGGGAGCAGCATAAGAAGCGCTGGGTCTTTGGTAAGGAGATATAGATTTCTCGATTAACTTGAAATGACAATGATTGGAGACGATAATATAGGAAGAAGCAGGATGCTGCCTCCACTGCCTGAGAGGATGAGGCCCCATGACCTGGACGGTTACGTGGGCCAGAGACATCTTGTGGGCAAGGGATGCATTCTCAGGAATATGATCGAGAGCGGAAATCTCTCCTCATTCATTCTCTGGGGGCCTCCCGGTGTGGGAAAGACCACGCTTTCGCATATTGTCGCCAGATCGCTCGGACGAGAGTTCTTCACCCTTTCTGCGGTAAGTGCCGGTGTGAAGGATGTCCGTGATGTGATTGAACGTGCCCGTTCCAATTCCCTGTTTTCCGGAGGTGCTGCACCAATCCTCTTCATAGACGAGATCCATAGGTTCAACAAGGCTCAGCAGGATGCTCTGCTTGGAGCCGTGGAGGACGGAACCATAGTCCTTATAGGAGCAACGACAGAGAACCCTTCATTTGAGGTGATCACTCCCCTTCTTTCGCGCTGTCAGGTCTTTGTCTTGAAATCCTTGCAGAAGGAAGATCTTCAGCAGCTGCTGAGCAGGGCCCTGTCGGAAGATGAGGTGCTCAAGCACATGAAGATCGAGGTAAAGGAGACCGACGCACTCTTCAGATATAGTGCAGGTGATGCCCGCAAACTCCTTAATATTCTGGAAATTGTGGTGGGCTCCTTCGTCGGCGGAGAGGCCATTGTGATTGACAATAAGAGAGTGACATCCTGCCTTCAGGAGAACACTGCCATATACGACAAGGGCGGCGAGATGCATTACGATGTGATCTCGGCATTCATCAAGAGTGTGCGTGGCTCTGATCCCAATGCCGCAGTCTATTATCTTGCCCGTATGCTGGACGGAGGAGAAGACCCGCTTTTCATTGCGCGCAGGCTCTGCATTCTGGCTGCTGAAGACGTCGGACTTGCCAATCCGAATGCTCTTCTTCTGGCCAATTCCACATTTCAGATAGTTCATTCCATAGGCATGCCTGAGGCTCGCATCCCCCTTGCGGAATGCACCATATATCTTGCATCATCTACAAAGAGCAACTCTGCTTATATGGCTATAAATGAGGCTCTTGCAGTGGCCAAGGATACACAGACGGCAGCTGTGCCGCTGTATCTTAGAAATGCTCCTACAAAACTTATGGAGGAGCTTGGATACTCGGACGGATATAAATACGCACATGACTATCCGGGACATTTCGCTGATCTGGAATTCATGCCGGAGGAACTCTCTGGAAAGAAATTCTACGAGCCTGCCGACAACAAGCAGGAAGATGTGCTGAGGGCGCGTCTGCAGGGACTTTGGCCTAAGTATTATAAGTAGTCATCAGAACGGATAGCCGACTCCGAAATGGAGGGCGTAACCGTCTCTCTTGAACCACTGGTCAGGACCCACCCACTTGATTTTCCTTGCAGGATCGTGAACCTTGAGACCGAGGTCAAGACGAAGAAGCATGAATCCGAAGTTCAGCCTCAATCCCACTCCCCAGTTTGCTGCGATGCTTTCTCCGAAGGTGTCCCATCTGAGCATGGACTCCTTACCGGCCTGAGTGCCGTCATCTTTGAGTGTCCACACATTTCCGGCATCAACAAAGACAGCACCGGCCACTTTCCAGAACATATTGAAGCGGTATTCGATATTGGCTTCCAGTTTCATGTCTCCTGTCTGGTTCGGGATGACGAACGAGGTGTCCATCGGCGAAAGTCCCGGACCCACTGTCCTTGCCTGCCATCCTCTGAGGCTGTTCGAGCCACCTCCGTAGAAATGCTTCTCGAACGGCAGCGCAGATGAGTTGCCGTATGCATAACCCGCTCCTGCAAGAAGTCTTGTAGCTATAGCCTGGCCTCCGTTGCGTCCGAATATCCATGTTCTGCCCAAGGTTATTTCAGAACGGACGAACTGTGAATATGGTGTGTTCCAGATGGTTGCAAAACCGTCCTGATCCCTCTTCATCAGAGGCTTGAACAGACTAAGCATGTTGCCGGCGATGTCGAACTGGAATCTTGTGTAGAAGAAACTCTCTGTCGGAATGCTGGCAGCATCCGTCGTGTAATACAATGTCATGCCGGAACCGAGGTCAAAGTGGTCCTGGTATGCATATCTTAGGAACGGGTCGTTTGCAAGTGTCTTGTAGAAATCCGGATCCAGATTGAACAGACGCACTATGTTGAGCTGCAGCGGATAAGCCTGGTAATAGAACCGGTCTCCTACCCTTCCGTTATAGCCGTAGGATGTGGATATGATGTTTCTCGTATATTCGGGTCTGTCCTGATAGTTGTAACTCAGATTAATGTCTGTTCTTGGAATCGCACCCTTGAAATATCTGTATGGGAGCGGGAAGAACTTAGGAAAACTGAGTCCTGCGGATACACCGAATTCATTGGAACGGACCGAGTCGTTGAACTTGAACTGGAAATTACCCATGAAGCTGAGATTCAGCCATTCTCCGCCACGGAATATGTTCTTGTGGTAGTATGAAAGCTGAGGGGAAACACCCAGCAGTCCAGATGAGTTCGTGGATCCCTCAAGGTTGACCTTGAAGCCCTGGAGCTTAGACTGAGACAATGAAATCGAGCAGTCCACAAGATTCGTGTCCGCCTTTGACATTCCGATGTTGACACTGTTGAACACCCTCAATGATGCCAGCCTCGAGTAGGTCTGGTTTACAATATCAGAACTGTATGGTGCACCGGGAATAATGGTGTTCAGCTCCTTCAGTACCTTATCCTTTATCTTCAGAGTCTTGGGGTAGGTTATGCTGACATCGTTGAAGTAGAACTTGCGGATCGGCTCAGCCTCCTTTGCTGTCTCGTTTCTCGTATATTCATGGACTGTAAGATGCAAGAGTGCGGAGTCAGGATACGTAAGCGTGTCTGCTTCAAAGAAATAATAGTTCTTGTTGAATGTGTAGAATCCTTTGTTGCGCATGTCTGCGCTTGACCTTTCGGTTTCCGCTTCAAGAGCAGATTCCGAAAGATAGTCTCCCACTTTTACGGTCATGGCTGAGGTGTCCTTCAGAAATGCTTCCGAGAATTCCCCACCTTCCGGAAGGGTGATCGAGAGCTGCTTTATAGGGTAGCGCTTGCCCAGCGTGACTTCGTATGTCACATTGACTTTCTTCCTTTTCACCGAAATGCGGCTTTCCACCTTTGAATCAAAATAACCGAGATATTCGAGACGGTTCTCCAGATTCAGAATCGAATTGTCGACCTGCTCGGCCTCATAGACGACAGGAGCTACTCCAATCTTGGTCACGAACTTGTCCCAGCCTTTTCCCTTTCCGTTCTGCCAGTTATATACGTTCAGGAAGGGATTCCAACCGAATATGAAATATGAATTCGGTTTCTGCTTGAGATATGCCTGCAGCTGGTTAGGATTGAAATGCTTGTCGTTCAGGATTTCGATTTCATTTTTTGCAAGGCGGTATTCATTATCCTGCAATACCTTCGTGGTGCTGCAGGAAATCAGGCAGGCAAATGCCATGACCGCTGTCGCTATGCGTCCGAAACCTTTCATCCGATTATAATCTTACAAATTTACCTTAAAAAAGGGTTTTCTCAAAATTTTAGCCATAATTTGTGCAGGCCTGCGGCCAATGGAGCAGGTCTGCATGCCATGGATTGCAAAAAAATGTATAAATTTGTGAGAATGTATCAATATGACGGCTATGGCAGCTATATCAAATAATGAGATTAAAAGGGTTAAATCGTTGCAGCAGAAAAAGTTCAGAGATGAAACTGGGCTTTTTGTGGTGGAAGGTGAGAAGATGGTGGAGGAAGCCTGCGCCTCAGCCCTTGCGGTTGAGAAGGTGTACTATCGTGATGAGATCGGCCAGGAGGCTATGAGCAGGATATCTGCACTGACCTCTCCGTCTCCTGTTCTTGCCGTGGTGCGTAAGCCGTCAGACGTCTGTCTGGATTCCGCAGGACAGATCGAGTCTATTAAATCCAGGAGCGGGCTTTATCTGGGACTTGACTCAATACGTGATCCAGGCAATCTCGGAACCATCCTGAGAATAGCAGACTGGTTCGGTATTGATGCCGTGTTTGCCACGCGTGACACTGTGGATGTGTTCAATCCTAAGGTGGTGCAGGCCACTATGGGAGCCATATTCAGAGTCAAGTTTCATTATGTGGACCTGCCGGAACTATCTCGCTGCATCCTTGATGCAGGCGGCAAGGTATATGGCACCTTTCTCGACGGCGGGAACATGTATCAGAGAAATCTGGAGACCGGAATCGCTTCACCGGTAATGATTGTGATCGGAAACGAGTCTGAGGGCATTTCAGACACTATGGCTGAACTGGTCTCTGACCGCCTGTACATACCTCCTTATCCTGCAGACAGCCCGGGTTCGGAATCTCTTAATGCGGCCATTGCCACGGCCCTGACAGTGGCTGAATTCAGACGCAGAACTATATGAACACGTTAGAACCGGTATTGCTCAAGGAACTGAATTCCACGGATTATGAATCCCTGATCAACTACAGGATCAGGAAAATCCTCATGATATGCAGCAGTTACGATGCCTTCATTCTTGAAGAGGACGGTCAGATCGAGGCTCAGATCTATCAGGAATATATCGAGCTCAATCTGAGCAACCCTCCGAAGTTCATATGGGTGCATACGGCAGCTGAAGCTCGTGAACTTCTGAACACTGTTGTGGGTATCGATATGGTCATGTGCATGTATAACGTCACTGACAAGGAGGTCTTCAAGCTTGCATCAGAGATGAAGGTGGAAAGGCCTACGCTTCCATTCGTTCTTCTGACCCACTTCTCCAAGGAAGTCTATCGCAGACTTGCCCTTCAGGATACATCAGGAATAGACCACATGTTCTGCTGGCATGGAAATGCAGACCTTATCGTGGCGATAGTCAAGCTTTTTGAGGACCTTAAGAATGCCGAGCATGACATTCTGGGTGTCGGAGTTCAGGCGATTCTTCTTGTCGAAGACTCAGTGAGATATTATTCTACATATCTTCCGGAACTGTACAAGCTCATCCTTGCCCAGACCCGGGAATTCATGGCGGAGACTATCAACGAGCAGCAGAGAAAGATACGCAAGCGTTCTCGTCCGAAGATCCTTCTGGCCACCAATCTGGACGATGCCATGGCCATGTACGAGAAGTATAAGTCAAACCTTCTGGGAGTGATCTCGGATGTGGGATTCACTGTGCATAAGGGAGAGGCTCCGGAGAAGGAGAAACTGGATGCCGGAATCGATCTTGTCAAGCATATAAAGGCTGATGACCCGATGATGCCGATCCTTCTGCAGTCGTCTCAGGACAGCATTTCCACCGAGGCTGAAAGGCTTGGAGTGGGATTCCTGAGGAAGTACTCAAAGACACTTATGCTTCAGCTTTCAGACTATATAAAGGAAGAGTTTGCATTCGGTGATTTCGTGTTCAGGGATGCAGACCGTATGGAATATGGCCGTGCAGCCAATCTGAAGGAACTGGAGAAGATGATGCGTGAAGTCCCGGACGACATCCTTCTTGCCAACACTTCGAAGAACATGTTCTCGAAGTGGTTCCTTGCACGAGGACTGTTCACTCTTGGAGTCAAGTTCAAGACTGTGAGCGAGAGCCATTTCGCCTCTGTGGAGGAGCTTCGTGACTATGTCTCGCAGCAGATTCACGATTTCCACGCACTGACTGGTCGCGGGGTGATCGCCCGATTCGATTCTGATAATTATGGAAGACATATCTGGTTCTCGCGTATGGGAGAGGGCTCTCTTGGGGGCAAGGCACGTGGTCTGGCTTTCCTTAACAGCATGGTGTACAAGCACAATCTCGCGTCTAAATATGACAACGTGAAGATATCCATTCCGAGGACTGTGGTCATTGCCACCGACTACTTCGACCAGTTCATTGTTGAAAACGACCTTCAGTATGTGATAGATTCAGATATTTCGGATGAAGAGATACTTTCCGAATTCGTTGCAGCTCGTCTGCCTGAAGAACTCATTGACCAGCTGAGAGTCTTTGTGGATTCAGTGCGCTCCCCTCTTGCTGTCCGTTCAAGCTCCAAGCTCGAAGACAGCAGTTATCAGCCGTTTGCAGGAGTATATTCTACATATATGATTCCTTTGGTCGAGAACAGGAATCAGATGCTTCGCATGCTTGGTAAAGCAATAAAGAGCGTATATGCGTCTGTCTTCTATTCCGGCAGCAGGACATATATCCAGACAACCGCAAACCTCCTAAGCGAAGAAAAGATGGCTGTTGTGGTCCAGAGCATCTGCGGTTCGGAACATGAAGGGCTCTACTACCCTATGATGTCGGGAGTTGCACGTTCCGTGAACTTCTACCCTATAGGAAATGAAAAGCCGGAAGATGGTATCGTGGATCTTGCATTCGGCCTTGGAAAGACCGTTGTGGATGGAGGCAACACATTGAGGTTCAGTCCGAAGTATCCTAAGAAGATCCTTCAGCTTTCAGAACCTAAACTTGCCCTGCGCGACACCCAGAAGATGATGTATGCCTTGGATCTCCGGCCAGGAGCATTCAAGATATCCCTAAATGAAGGAGTCAATCTTGCTCACTCCCCTGTAGCAGACATTCTTCCGCGTTATTCGCATCCTGAACTTGTAGCCTCCACGTTCAGCATGGAGAACAACAGGATGCTTCCGGGAATATCCGCCAGAGGACCACGGGTGATTTCATTCGACTCCATACTCAAATACGGAAGATATCCCCTCGCACAGATCATCAGGGACATCCTGAATTTATGCAAGGAGGCCTTGATGTGTGATGTGGAGATGGAGTTTGCAGCTGACCTTGATTATCGTCACAACGACAATGCCCTGGTCCTCAAGCTGCTTCAGGTACGCCCGGTCGGCGAGTACGGACTGGACAATAACGTGTCGATCGAAGATGCGCTCAAGTCCTTGGACAAGGTGCTCGTAAAATCATCCAAAGCACTTGGGTCCGGTCATATGGAGAATATCACACATGTAATCCATGTGCCTTCCGATTCCTTCGACAGTGCCAGGACAAAGGAAATGGCCGCCGAGATAGCACGCTTCAACAATATGGTCAAAAACGAGGGAGGATCTTATCTTCTCGTTGGTCCGGGCAGATGGGGGTCTTCGGATCCTTGGTTGGGAATACCTGTTCTTTGGAGCGATATTTCAGAGGCGAGAGTCATCGTAGAGAGCGCTATCCCCGGCTATCAGATCGAACCTAGCCAGGGCACCCACTTCTTCCAGAACATCACTTCCCTCGGTGTGGGTTACCTTACTGTTGATACGGTAAGAAGGGACGGTTTAATAGATGAAAAAGCCCTCTCAGAGCTTGAGACGGTCTGTGAAGGCGAGTTCACAAGGCTATACAAGGCTCCGGATGGTCTTGATGCCTACATTGACAGGTCTTCTAATGAAGCAATCGTTGGGTATTAGGTAAATATCTTATAATTAAACTGCAAAACAATTATGTTTATAGTCGTAACATTTTTGTTTTGCGGTTGATTTTATACTAAAGTGATGATTTTTCCATCAAATGGCGGTACATTGACTTCGATCGTCTTGCCCGGGTGCATGGATTCGGTCACCGGGATTCCCATCCACTCGAATGCATGATCCGGAATGGTGATCTTCATTCTTGCTTCCTGTCCGGAGAAGTTGGCGGCAATAAGAAGTGTGTGCTCCTCGTGGTCACGGAGGAAGACAAAATGCCTGTTTTTGTCGAAACCGTCCGAACTCATGTTGCAGTAGCAGAGATCATATGTCGTTCCCTTTCTGACAGCCTCGTCACTTGCCGCCAGCCTTACAGCTTCTGCAAATCTGCAGAACACTTCTGCCCCTTCCTTCCTGAGACCTGCCTTGACCAGCTTCTTAGGATCAAGAGACCTGTACTCCCCTGTCTCGATCAATCTTCTGAGCCTTCTTATCGATGATATGCTCCACCAGTCAAAGATGGTGGTCCTGCCGTCGCGACCGCTGAATCCCTCTTCATCCATTCCTCTTTCTCCGACTTCCTCTCCAAAATATATCATGAATGGAGCTGTGTTAAGATAAAGGGAGACAAACAATGGTGCAAATGTCCTGGATGCATCCTTTCCGAAGAAATCTGATGCAAACCTGTGTTCATCATGGTTTTCCAGAAAGTTCAGCATATATGGCTGGAGATCGCTCAGGAACTGCCAGTTGCGGGTTATTCCTGTTGCAGACTGCCAAAGTTCGACAGGCATTCCATTGTCGTCAACATTCTTCTCCACTACCGTTCTCAATGTGTCGTAAAGGCCTGACTTGTCATAGAGGAAGTCAAATCCCACTTCGCGTACATATTCACCGTATAGTTCCTTTTTATAGACCTCTGCGATGAATATCACATCCGGATAGTTCTTCTTGACCTCGGCAATCAGCCATTTCATGAATTCAGGCGGAACGAGTTCCACCATATCGCAGCGGAAGCCGTCCACTCCCTTCCCCGCCCAGTAAAGAAGGATGTCAAGCATCTTGTCCCACGTACCGGTGTGAGAATCACCATAATTGATCTTTACGGTCTCATACCAGTCATTGATTCCCGGAGCAGGGCTGTAGCAGTTGTTTCCTGTTGCCATTGCCGGAATCTCTTCATACGGCTTCATCCCCTTGGGAGCCGGTGTGGGAAGACTTAAAGCCTGTCCTGGATAATAGAAGAAGTCGTTCTCGCTCTTCCAGTGCACGGTCTTGTCATCATCAGCTCCGAGGACGGGATGTCCTTCCACCGGAGAGACCTTTCCATAATCTCTGGAAACATGATTAGGCACATAGTCCATAATGACCTTCAGTCCTGCCTCGTGGCTTCTGCCGATGAGCGCCTCAAATTCCTCGATCCTTTTCTGAGGATTGTCAGCAAGGTAGGGATTGACGTCATAATAGTCGCAGATTGCATATGGAGAACCTGCCTTTCCCTTGACGAACTGAGGATGGGATGGAATGCATCCCTCTTCGGAAGCCTGGGTGGAATGCCTCAGAATGCCTGTATACCATACATGGCTGCATCCGAGCCACTTGAGGTAATCAAGCGTTTCCTTGTCTATGTCAGAGAATTTTCCGGTGCCGTTGTCGGCCAGAGTGCCGTTCTTTTTAGGTCTTGACTTGTCGTTGCCCCACAGACGTGGAAGCATCTGATAGATTATCGGTTTGTTCATTATTCCAGTGTTATCTTGTGGTATGCACTATACATATTTGAATTCCATATATGTGGCCCCGATGGCGTCATTGAAGCTTCCTCCAATGAATCCGACCAGATCGCCCTTCTCTATCTTGCCATCGTCGATAAGTGTCTTGAGAGCGCTAGCCACCATGCTTTCCTTTGATTCGTGCTTGCCGAATGGATAAGGATATATGCCGTATGTCAGCGCAAGTTCCCTCATCGTGAAATCCTGGTAGCACATTGCATAGACAGGAACCTTCGGTCTGAATTCCGTCAGGTAGCGTCCGGTCCTGCCTGTCCATGTATCGAAGACAATGGCCTTGACCGGAAGCTGTACTGTGGCTTCCACCAGGTTCCTTGCAAGCGTGGCAGCAATAGGCTTCAAGGTCGCGTCCAGCTTGATATCAAGGGATATGTCCAGCGAACTTTCCACTTCCATTGCGATCTTTCTCATCGTGCTCACAGCCTCCACAGGGTATTTGCCGCTCGCAGTCTCTCCGCTGAGCATTATCGCATCGGTCCTCTGGAAGATGGCATTGGCGATGTCTGTGACTTCCGCCCTTGTAGGACGCGGATTCTCGATCATGCTGTGGAGCATCTGGGTGGCGATGATCACAGGCTTTCTGAATGCGCGGCACTTGTTGACTATATCTCTCTGGAGCAGAGGAATCCTTTCTGCCGGGATCTCCACGCCGAGGTCTCCCCTTGCGATCATGGCACCATAGCAGTTGATAAGGATCTCTTCGAGATTATCTATACCCTGCTGGTTCTCGATCTTTGCAATTATCTTTATATGGCTCTTCGCCTCATCCAGAAGTTTCTGGATTTCAAGTATATCCTCCTTGGTACGGACAAAAGAATGTGCGATGAAATCGATGTTGTTGTCAACAGCCCATTTTACAAACATCCTGTCCTTGTCCGTAAGCGCAGGCAGGGATATATATACATTGGGGACATTGACACTCTTCTTCCCTTTTATTACACCGGAATTCCTCACGCTGCACTCAAGCCTTTCTTCAGTCCTGTTCCTGACAAGCAGTTCCACCGATCCGTCATCAATAAGGATTCTTGAACCGACAGGAACATCATGTACGAAGGTGGAACAATTGGTGTAGAGGGTGTCGCCGGAGCATATTCCTTCAGGATCATCATATATGTACAGAGTCCTTCCTATCCTCACTTCAATCCCTTCGCTCTCCTGCATCTTTGTCAGACGCACCTCAGGACCCTTTGTGTCGATAAGTATCGCAATCCTGTCTGACACTGCCCTGACATTGTCCACGATCTTCTGAGCGCCTTCCGGGGTTGCATGCGCTGAATTTATCCTGACCACATTCATGCCGTTCTCATACAGGGAACGTATGAAACCGACTTCACAGTTAAGGTCTGATATGGTGCATATTATCTTTGTCTTCTTCTGCTGCATTTTTACCAGTTCGTTTTTGGGGCTGCAAAACTACAAAAAATTTACCATCTATCAGCAAAAAATATGGATGGGAAGGTTTTTAGAACATTTTGACTATATTTGCATCGTACTATAACCGAAATCTAAATATGCAAAGAACAAAAACCCCTAGGGAACACTCATGGTTCCTGAAAGCTTTCCGTACATATCTTCAGTATGTGAATTCAGGCATGTACTTCCGCAAGGAGCACGTCATCGGAATAGAAAATGTTCCAGCCAACGGCACTCCTGTCGTGCTGGTTTCCAATCACCAGAACTGTCTTAACGATCCGCTGTGCGTATGCCTGAAGCTTACTGACAGGCGAATGAACTTCCTGGCACGTGCCAATGTGTTCAAGAACCCTATATTCAACAAGGCACTTCGTGCAATGGGGCTTCTTCCTGCATACCGCATGGGATATGAAGGATATAAGGAAGTCCTTAGAAATCAAGAGACCATCGATGATGCATGTCAGGCACTGGCAGACGGTGAGACCGTGATGCTCTACCCCGAGGCCGGACACCAGGACAAGAGATGGCTTGGAATCTTCAAGCTCGGATATCTCAGAATAGCGTTTGCAGCAGCCGAGAAGATGGAGTTCAAGGAGGACGTGATGGTGCTTCCGTCATGCAACCATTATTCGAACTATTTCCATGCCCGTACCGACATGATGATCAAGTTCGGCAAGCCGATCTCTCTCAAACCATATTACGAGAGTTATAAGGAGGCTCCTCGTGAAACCATGATGGAGATCAACAAGATCGTTCGTGCGGCGATTCAGGAGATGATGCTTCATGTCGATGACCTTGAGCACTATGACCAGATCGACTTCCTTCGCGAAACCGGATATGGGCAGAAATATGCCAAGGACAACGGATTCAAGTTCAACTATCTCCCATCCAAGCTTCTGGCTGACCAGAAACTGGTCGATGCTTTGCAGAAAGCCACACAGGAGAAACCGGAGGAGATGGAGCAGATCTACAAGGATACCGCTTATTTTGCAGAAGAACTCAAGAGACTCAACATCCGCGACTGGCTCTTTGAGAAGAAATCCGGAGTCAGTGCGGCGGCATTCAGGGGTCTGGGGCTTCTTCTCCTTTTCCCTCTTTTCATAGTGTCGATCATCCCGACATTCCTTCTCTTCCTTATCCCTAAGATATTCCTCAAGAAGCTCATCAAGGATCAGATGTTCGTGAGCACATTTAACGTCGCTGTAAGTGCTCTGATCACAGTTCCGGTTTGTCTGATCATTCCTATTGTGCTCCTGTGGGTGTATCTCGGCTTCTGGTGGGCATTAGGCTATCTTCTTGCCTTCCCTCTGATGTTCATCCTGGCATGGAACTACATGCGTATGTTCATGAAATTCATCGGAGCATGCAATTTCGTAAGAAGAAAGAACAGAGCTAAGGTCAAGGAACTCAAGAAACTCAGAAAGAGCATCTTCAAGCGTCTGGACGAGATACTGTAAGCCTGGCAAGGTAGTCATAGTGCTCGCCTTCGGCCAGGAGTTCTGCCTTGAAACCGTGTTCTTCCGCGGCGGCATTAAGGGTTGAGAAATCGAGGTAGAGCCAGTCGAAAGGTTCGCCTAGCATGCCTTTGTATTCCATCTGATAGTCCAGCTGGCCGTAGTAATCACCGGCAAGGTCTATCATCATGCTTCCGTCCTCTTCTTCAAAGAGATAGCACAGGTCACTCGAGTCGATTATCACACTTCCTCCCGGTTTCAGAAGTTGCTTCAGGCGGCGGAAGAATTCCGGGAGTCTTTCCATCGTTCCGATGATTCCGGTGCCGTTCATCAGCATCAGGATGGTGTCAAAACGTTCAGTGAACCTGGCGTCATAGAAATCAGTCAAATAAGCGTCCAGTCCCCTTTCCTGCATGACTTTGACCGACAATGGAGATATGTCTATGGCATGTGAGTCCTTTCCCATCTGCTGGAGTGCTGCACTATGGCAGCCACTACCCGCCCCCACATCAAGAATCCGTCCATGTGCCAGTTCAAGCGCCTTCTGTTCGAGACGGGGCATGTCCTTATATGTCCTGAAAAGGTCTGCCACAGGAATCTCGTCGTCCTCAAACATCGAGGAATGGACAATGAGTTTTCCGGCATTTCCGGTCTTGTGGTAATCATAGATGGCCGTTCCCATCGGATCTGCCGTCGCATTCTGTATCTTCATATAGACTTGAGATTTTCTGCTGCAAAATTAGGAATTTTAGTATATTTACGGTCAATTTTTCAAAACTACAGGAAATGAACAGAATACTTACACTTTTTGCGTGCCTCGGTCTGGCTGCCTGCGCTTCTCAGCCTGCATTGGTCGACCGTATGACACACGATCCCAATGCCACAAACACCGAGACCATCCTTCATGTCTGGAGCTGGAATTTCCCGACAATCGCCGAGAACATGAAGCAGATAGCCGATGCAGGCTTTACAATGCTTCAGACCTCCCCTGTCAATGCATGCTTCAGCCCGGAAGGCGGAAACATCAAGATTCTCGATGAGAAGGAAGGAAACTGGTACCACTATTATCAGCCAACCGACTGGACCGTAGGAAACAACATTGTCGGAACCGAGCAGGAAATGAAGGCCATGCTGGATTCTGCGAAGAAATATGATATCCGCGTGCTTGTGGATGTGCTTCCGAACCACACTGCATTCAACATTGACCTTGTCACTGACGAGTTCTATGCAGCAGTCGGAGGTCGTGACAAGATGTTCCATACCAAAGGCCTTGAAGGAATCCAGGACTACAACGACCGCACGCAGTGCACTCACCAGGGCGTGGGCGGTCTTCCTGACGTAAACACGGAGAATCCGCTTTTCCAGAAATATTATATGGGATTCGTGAACAAGCTTATCGGGATGGGTGTACGCGGTTTCCGTTACGACACTGCAAAGCACATCGGCGTCCACTCGGATCCTCTTGACACTGAGGCAGGTGTGACCGAAAACGACTTCTGGGATGTCGCAACCGGACGAAAGGAAGTTCTCGGAGTGTCGCTCTGCATCCCTTACGACAGCCTGTTCGTTTACGGAGAGGTTCTTCAGGACAGGAATGTGCCGGAAGAGGAATATGCCGGTTACTTCGGCCAGACAGCATCAAGCTATGGACACGTTCTGCGCGAAGCTCTCTGGAGAAGAAGCGTGACGGATCTTGACCTTGTTTCATGGCACCACAGGGCTGCTCCTGAATATCTCACAACATGGGTGGAAAGCCACGACACGTACTGCAATGCAAACGAAAGTGCAGGACTTACTGACTCTCAGATCCGAACAGGCTGGGTGTTCCTGACAGCACGTCAGAACGGTATTCCTCTCTTTTACAGCCGTCCGATGAACTCCACACGTGAAAACTACTTCGGAGACAATCTTCTCGGAGCCAGAGGAAACGATGAATTCTTCCATCCTGAAGTGGTGGCAGTCAACAAGTTCCGTCAGGAGATGGCCGGACAGGTGGAGGATCTCAGATTCTCGGAAGATGGAGAAATTATTCTCGTGAACCGTGGTGACAAGGGTGCTGCTATCGTGAATCTCGCAGCAGAATCAAACGCAGTCGAACTCCCGACAGGACTTGCTGACGGAGAATATGCCGATGTGGTCTATGGCCAGTCATTCACAGTTGAGAACGGAGTCCTCAAGGGCACAGCTCAGCCTGAAACAACTTATATCGTAGTGGGCAAATAAATTATGAAGAGACTGATCATTGCACTATCATTCCTCTCCTGTTTTGCGGGAGCTTGCAGCAATACGTCAGAAGTGACAGGAGACATAGATATCTATGAAGACTTCAAGTCACAGTTCGTTGCATCAAGAACCATAAGGGTTTGGACTCCTTCAGACTATGACCCGCAGAAGAAATATGATGTCCTATATATGCACGACGGACAGAACCTGTTCGATTCGACTCTTACATGGAACGGCGAGGAATGGGGCGTGGACGAGACTATGGCGCGTCTGATTGAGGAGGACAGGATACGACCATGCATAGTCGTGGGAATGGATTGCGGTACGCTCAGATATGAGGAATACTATCCCTCCAGGATATGCTCCTCAATACCCGAAGGTGTCCTGCCTGAAGGATTCACTCCCCTTGGCGACGAATATCTGAGGTTCATTGTGGAAGAAGTGAAGCCGTTCATCGACAGCACGTATTCCACATGGGGAGATGCTGCGCATACATTCGTCTCCGGCAGCAGTTGCGGCGGTCTGATCTCTTCATACGCTCTATGCGAGTATCCGGATGTGTTCTCGGCAGCTGCCTGCCTTTCCACTCATTCCAACCTTTGGAATCCATATACGGAGGATGATCAGACACCAGCGGCTGACGCATACAGAGAGTACCTGCGACAGAATCTTCCGACAGATTGCGCTCACAGACTGTACATGGACTGCGGAGACAAGACCATTGATGCAGGATATGACAAGACGCAGGAGGCCATCAACGAAATGATTTCCTCGCTCGACTGGAAATCAGAAGACGGCACAGCCGCTTACATGTACAGATTCTTCCCGGGACACGCCCACACAGAAAGCGACTGGAATGCGCGATTTGAGATTCCGGTTCTGTTTATGCTCGGCAAAAGATAAAGGCGTGGGGTTTCGTGAGATTATGAAAGTCATGATTTGTCAAGACAAACGACCAACCGTGAAAAATGCTTTCCTTTTCATCATTTCAGCTATCTTTCTGACCGCATCTTGCGCACAGAAAGAGTCAGCTGCATATATGCTACGTCCGCATGAAGATCTGCCAAAAGAGATAGCTGCCGACAATAGTTTCACCAAGATATTCCTTGCTGGAACCATCGATATGGGAAACAGCAAGGACTGGCAGATGGAACTCTATGACAGGTTCGCCAAGATGGACGGCCGTTACATCCTTTTCAATCCGCGTCAGGAGCACTGGGATGCATCACGTCCCGGAGAGATGGACTATCAGGTGAGATGGGAGCTGGATCATCTGGAAAAAGCCGATATGATCATCATGTATATACTGGGAACCAGCAAATCCCCCATCTCGCTGCTTGAGATGGGATTGCATGCCAAGAGTAACAAGATACATGTTATCTGCGAGAAGGATTTCTTTCGGTATGACAACGTCCGCATAACATGTGAATACTATGATGTACCGTTATATGACGATCTGGACGCCTTTTTCGAAAACATTGGGCGATGACATCGCAATGATGACTGCTCCGGATGCGGTCTCTGTGCCAGGGAATGTCCTGTCGGCGCCATTGACGTAGCTGACCCGAAGGTCACCATCCTTGAGAAATGCATCAGCTGCATGAGGTGCATCGGCATCTGCCCGAAAGGAGCGAGAAAAGTGGCTCAGAATCTCTGGAATATGATGGCTGAGAAGATGGCTCCGGTCCTTGGCGGAAGAAAAGAAAACCATCTTTTCTTATAAACAGTATGATTTTTGAAGAATTTCAATAAAATCATTCAGACCATGTTTAACAAGCACGATATATCTAGAAACCAGTGTCAGCTCTTCTGGCATCAGGCAGAGAAAGGCTACGACTGGTGGTGGCATTCCTTTACAGGACATCATGCGGAAACCGGAGAGGAAAAGGCTTTCTTCATAGAGTATTTCCTCTGTAATCCGCTTCATGGAAGTGACAAGCCGTCTTTCGGAAGGCTTGGTGAGACTCCATCATATCTTATGGTCAAGGCCGGCAGCTGGGGCGAGGATGCGGCGCAGCTTCACAGATTCTTCGGATGGAAACAGGCTGAAATCGATATGGGGATACCATTTGTGATAAAGGCAGATGACTGTTATGCCTCAGAAGACAGAATAAGCGGATCTGTATCGGTATCCGAAGAGGAAGCTGCTTCTCATCCGGAATACATGTGCGAGTCCGGCTCCATGAAATGGGACCTGAAGGTAAACAAGAAGGTCGCCTTCAATGTGGGATACGGGGCAGGCAGACTCTTCCGCGAGCTTCAGCTGTTCGAGATGTTCTGGCATGCCGAGGGCATGAAGAGCGAATTCGAAGGAGAGGTCATATGGAACGGAGAGAGATACCTGGTCACCCCTCAAACATGCTACGGGTATGCTGACAAGAATTGGGGCAAGGACTTCACATCCCCTTGGGTATGGCTTTCTTCCAACAATCTCACCAGCGAGATTACAGGAAAGAAACTAGAGGACAGCGTATTCGACATCGGAGGAGGATGTCCCAAGGTCGGTCCGATCGCCCTCAAGAGGAAACTCCTCTCGGCTTTCTGGTATGAAGGCAAGCCTTATGAATTCAATTTCTCAAAGTTCTGGACTCTCTGCAGGACAGAGTTCGAATGCACTGAGACCGATACTCAGATAATCTGGCATGTCGATCAAAGAACCTGGAAGCATCGCATGGTAGCGGACATCACCTGCGAGAAGAAGGATATGCTTCTTGTCAACTATGAGTCCCCTGACGGAGCCAAAAGGCACAACCGCCTTTGGAACGGCGGCTACGGCAAAGGCACCATCCAGCTGTTCGAAGGCGAAAGGCTGATTGACAGGATTCACGCGGAGAACATCGGATGCGAATACGGAGAATACGACAGATAGAATTACAGATGAAGAGCAGACTCATCCTCACCACTGACAGAAAGTCAGCCTCAGAAGGCGAATACATAGAGATCAGATGGGCATGTGACGGCGTTGCTTGCTCTATGGCTTGGACTTCTATTTTCATCCATAGGAAGAAAGCCTGAAGTGAAAGTATCTTCAGACAAGATTCAGACAGCATATATATTTTCATAAGTCGGTTTTGTAATTTACGTTAAATTTAGAATGAGTAGTATAATTATCAGATCTGCCAAAAAGGAAGAGGCGGCTCATATAGCTGAACTCTTCCTGCTTGCATGGCCTGTGGAAGATATATCAGATTCCAATCAAATCACCTATGATCAGCTGCAGAAGTTCATCACTCGTATTGCTGCCAGCAGGGATACTATCTACAGCTATGAAAACACTATTGTGGCCGAGGTGGATGGAAAGGTAGTAGGAGCGATGTGTGCATATGATGGGGCCGACTACCAGAGACTCAAGCAACCGATTGTTGACACTCTTGGCAACGATTCTGGCTTTGCAAACTTGAAGGAGACTGAGGCGGGTGAATTCTATCTCGACTCGGTCGGAGTCCTGCCCGAATATAGAGGACAAGGGATCGCATCGCTTCTCTTTGAAGCACAATGTCAGCGTGCCTCATCATTGGGCCATAAGGTTGCAGGACTGATAGTTGATGAAGATAAGCCAATGGCAGAAGGACTATATATTAAACTCGGCTTCAGATATATTGATGACAAGGACTTCTTCGGCCACAAGATGAAGCATATGGTCAGACAACTGAATATGACAGGCCAATATTACAGACACTTCAAGGGTAACGTCTATCGTGTCCTTCAAATCGCAAAGCATTCGGAAACCCTCGAGGAGATGGTCGTATATCAGGCTATGTATGGAGATCATGGCGTATGGGTACGACCTAAGACCATGTTCGAAGAAGTGATTGAGAGAGACGGAAAGACCATCAGGCGTTTCTCACCTATTTCTGCAGAGGAAGCAGAGAAAGTAATCAACAATATATAGGGCGTTTATGGCTAAGCTAAGCAGGAACGCCATCATTGGCTACCCGGCCGGCATAATCACCGGCATCACATATGGACTGAATCCCCTCTTTGCGAAACCCCTTATGAACGACGGGGCTTCCACTGAAGCCATCCTCTTCTTCAGGTATGGCATTGCCGTGATTCTTCTTGGAGCATATCTGCTGCTGAAGAAAGAGAGTTTCAAGATTACTCTCAAGCAGGCAGGAATCCTTCTTGCGCTGGGATTGCTCTATACGGCAAGCAGCACCTTCCTCTTTGAAGCATATAAATACATCGCTTCAGGCCTGGCGACCACACTGGTGTTCCTCTTTCCGGTAATGGTCGCAATCATCATGGTCTTCCTGAAGGTCATTCCTTCATGGCCGGTATGGCTATCTATCGGAGCCACATTCGCAGGAGTGATGATAATGACAGGAGGCACCGGCTCCGAAGCGATCAATCCGATTGGTGTATGGTTCTCGATAGCATCTGCCTTCGTCTATGCGCTTTTCATAGTCATCATCAACCGTAGCAAGGCCATATCCTCAATCTCGAACTCCCTGCTGACTTTCTATGCCCTGTTGGTAGGAACGGTTGTCTTCTTCACCAGATGCTCGCTTTCCGGAGCAGAGCTTATGACCGGACTTGACTCCGGAATGGCATGGATCAATCTCATAGGGCTTGCGATTCTGCCAACAATAGTCTCTACAGCGACCTTGGCAATCGCTACCAGAAATATCGGCGCTACCAAGGCTTCTGTATTGGGAGTCTTTGAACCGATCACAGCGATTCTTGTCGGCACTTTGGTATTCGGAGAAGCTCTCACTTCGAACATCATTACAGGTATCCTGATTTCAGTAGTAGCTGTTACCTTTATGATTACGGTGACGAAACGATAGGGATCCGAAGACTACAAAAGCATTCAACTATACTTTATAGCTGTTTAAGATATTCATTCACTTCCTCAAGGTTGCCACTGACCAGGTCAAAGAGCTTGTACATCAGCTCCGCCTCCTGCATTTCAGGGATGTATACTGGACAATCGTGGACACAACTCGCTTACTACTTCTTAGTTCCTCCCCGCAAGAGTAAGAATTAATACCTCAAGAGGGTCATTCCACCATATGAGTATCAAATCAGCTGAAAAACATAGTAAATCACTGATATACAGAGCCAAACAAACAAAAGAAAGAGAGCAATATAACTTGCTCTCTTTCTTTAAGTTATGCTACCTATATAGCTCTATACCAATCGTTTAGTTAATTACCACTCCAGAAGGCACACCGAACTGATTTTCAGTTACTTAAACCATCCGCCCTAGAAATATCCTGCACCTGCCTCCTTTTAGGCCTAAGAAAAAATTCCCCACTTCACCCATCGTCCAGTCAAGAGCCTGGATCTTCATTCGAATCGTTCCCATATTGCCTCTAATTCAGTGAGCACATCACCATTATCCGATATGGCTTTTAGTAAAGCCTTCTTAAAAGTATCATATATGGTCGGTCCGTGATTCCCTTCTGCATCATACCACATATGGCGAGAGCCAAGTATATCTTTTCCAGCATTAGCAAATATTGGCCATTGGATATTTACCTTTATTATAGCAACAAGTCCTAGGGTACATTGTTTCGTTGTAATTTTCTTATTAAAACATCTTGAAAGTGCATATGACAAAGCTTCGTGAAAAGCATCATGATGAGTTCCTCCATCTTTAGTGTGGTGATCATTCACATAAGATCTGATGAACTCTTCCGAATCTGATATATGCGTAAAAACGATCTCGAATCTTTCATCACATATATGAATCGGAGGATATCTATATGCAGAATTACAGGTATTATCAAGCATATCCAGAAGACCATTCTTCGATATAAACTCAACTCCATTAAGAGTAATTGCCAAGCCCTTATGCAAACAGCAATACTCATTGACAATATCCTTCAGGATGTCCATTCTGAATGCATACTCATTCAGGATTTCACTATCGGGAACAAATTCGACATAAAGGCCATCTCTCTCACTTGTCTGTCCCTTATCGCTTCTTATCAAATCACCCTTTGAAAATGTTAGCGACATATATTCTCCACTCCTGTATGAAGTAATCATGAAGTGTTTGGAAAGTGCATTCGTGACTTTCAATCCCAATCCATTCAATCCGACAGTCTTCTTGTATTCTACGCTGTCATATCTACCGCCCATCATGGGGTCAGTGGATGCCCGAAACACTTTATCAAAAGGGATGCCTCGTCCAAAGTCCCTTACCTTCACCCTATTATCCTGTATGTCAAGAACTATTGATTTACCACACCCTGCTTGATGTTCATCGATGGAATTCATGATAATTTCCTTTAATATCGTATAAATTCCATCGCATGGTGAGTCCCCATTACCAATTCGCCCAATATACATACTAGACCTAAGTCTTATATGCTCGAGGCATTCCATTGTTCTGATATTTTCCATACTTCGTTTTGTTTGTTGAACACAAAGGAAAATATTCAGACTGTAAAAATCTGGCAGTGAGGATATTTATGGAATAATCGGATCTCCACAGAACTTCTTGCGTGAGCAGTCCTTGCAGCGGAATCCCGCCCATACTGAATCGAAGTGTTCTATGGCAGCATCAAGAAGGCTTGGTTCATCTGTCAGGATTCCTGCTTCAAAGTTTCTGGTCTTATGGCTTTTCATTCCTATACCTGCACCGGTGAGATTTGCAGAACCGACATAGACTTCATCAAGGTCGAAGATCATCATCTTGAAGTGTACACGTGGGCATAATGCTCTTTCAAGTCTCTTCGATAGAATCGGGTATCTGTCGAATTCCTCGCGGAAGATCGGTCCCGGTTCCTTTGCGTGTATAAGCCTGACTTCCACTCCCCTTTTGAGCAGTTCTGCCAGGATTGCAAGAAACGGTTCAGATGAGTTTCCAACCTTAACGTGAAGGTCCTTTATGTCAGCAGTGCCTATCCAAAGCGACTTCTTTACAGATGCCACCTTGGATAGTACTTCATTATAATGCTGGACGTCAGCAATGTACTTGACATAAGACATAGGACAAAGTTAGAAAATATTAACGTATTTCTTAATTTACCTCTTTATCATTACGTCCTTTATCTAGTTACTTAAGCATAAACAAGTGGAACCAATGCATCTTTATATTCTTCTGGATAATATGCTTTCAACCAATAACATTGATAGATAACAATGGCGTCATAGGTAGCGTTCCTTCTATGGATTGTATGCTCTCCTGCTGTCTTGATTCTATCCCAGATATGTTCAGCATCTGACTTCGTATAACCTTTCATCCGTGTAGCGAAGATGAAGAATGGCTTCCATATATCAAGTTCCTCTCTCATATTTTTACGGATGTATTTGACTATCGTATTTGATATATCTATAGGTATTCTAGAGTATTGATGAATCATATCAACAGCTTGTTCGCAATACAACAGTACTCCATAACTTTCTTTCAGAATAGCTTCTTCTATATCCGAATAATATTCGATATTATCCGGTTCCTCTTTGTTTTTATAGTATTCAGAAAACTTCTGCGCCATATATGGTTTCAAGAACGACTGCAGTGCTATCAGATGACGCAATTCATTCGGCTCGACCATAGTGACACAAGCATGCATCATGTGGGATTCCAGTCCGAATACGTCGGAGGAAGTATCTGCTTTAATGAGATCATAAACCTTTGGATCATCCAATGGAAATGAATAAATATCTATATCCACCCCATGTCTTTTTGAAATCAATCGGACACACTTATTTGCGATTGACAATAGCACATTGCCTTCTACTCTATCTTCCATACTTATCTCAGTTGTTTAATCTTGCCGCAAAACTATATTCTCATATTGTCAAAAGTTGGCAGGAATAATTAATTCAAGGTACATTCCATACAAAAGTCAAAGGGTATGGAAATAATTACTAAATTTGGTGTGATTAAATACTTATCTACATGGATACTGGTTTAGCAAAGATTCAGAGTTTATTGCAGCAAGTTCAAGTGCTGGTCAGCAAAGAAAAAGCTATCCAACACGAAAAATACAGACGAGGTGAATCATTTAATATCTTCAAAGTATGCGGCGTCAATCATTATGAGGTAACGCATTCTTCAATACTTGCTGAGTTTCTCAATCCGTGCGGCACACACGGTCAAGGGATGGATTTTCTTAATGAATTCCTTAAGACTAATGGATTATGTAATTTTGTGTTTGCAGACAAAGATGGAGTTGTGGTCGAAACTGAACACGCTTTCTCGATTAAAACAAAAGAAGGAGAATATACAGGAAGAATAGATATTCTCATACATGATTCCAAGAAAGCGATTATCATAGAAAATAAAATCTATGCCCAAGACCAGTACAATCAATTGTCAAGATATGAAACCTATGCCAAAGAGCGTTATCCAGACAATTATAAAATCATTTATCTGACTCTTGATCAGCATGATCCGAATGATGAATCCAGCAAGAAGGTCAGTTATATTCCAATATCATATAGTGAGCATATCATTGCTTGGCTGACTAGTTGCAAAAATATTACGATAGATAAGCCACTTATAAGAGAGACCCTGACTCAATATATTCAACACATAAAAGAATTGACAAATACAATTGACATGGATAATGAGAACAAAGACGAGTTGCTGAACCTCTTCATGAAGTATCCCGAGGCAGTTTCGGAGATAATCGTCAAAAAAAAGGAATTTGAAGATTTTCTTGTTCAGAAAATTTTTGAACGAATGGAAGGCATTGCAGAAAAAATGAATATGAAATTTCATTATAGCTCAGACTTTTACACCAAGAATAAAAACAGTAATTTTTCCTTTTATGACCCACGATGGAACGGCAAAGAAATAATCTTCCAGTTTGATGTTAAAGATTGGAGAAACATGTTTGTCGGAGTGGCTGATAAAGCTCATTATGATGAACATCAAAGCCAAGACTTTCAACATCTGTCTTGCTTTAAACACAAGCCAGAATATTGTTGGACATATGGATGGAATTGGGTAGATGACACTTATGTTCATTGGGACATTGCCAAACTTGTCTATATATTACAGCATCTTGATTCATTTGAGTCGTATATCACCAATACAGTGCAAACGATTGTTTCTAATCTTAAGACAGCGAAGATTGTCGACATTTCATGAGATTATCAAAAGTTTGTTTGCCAATCTCTAGCGAAAGTTCTTTTTGCTGCCTAAATTTGGCAGTGGAAAGAACTTTCTTTGTAGCATAATCTTAAAATACGAACATTATGGCTAGGAATTATTTCAATAGGTACATCTGGCTGATTGACCTGATTCAAAGAAGCGGACATATTTCTTTTGAAGAGATAAATCGCGCATGGCAGCGCAGTTCACTGAATCGCAATGGAGAAAGGCTGAGCGAAAGGACATTCTTCAATCACAAGGATGCAATTCTTGAAACATTCGGTATTGAAATCAAATGTGATCGTTCACTTGGATATTTTCTATCAAATGAGGAGGATGTGGAGTCAGACTCTCTCAAGAACTGGATGCTTCAGTCATTGTCACTCAACAGCATAATGAATGAAGGGGCAGACCTCCACGACAGAATCATCTGCGAGGATATTCCGTCAAGTCAGAAGTGGCTACCTGACATCATGGCGGCAATGAGGGATGGAAAGAAACTTACCATGACATATCAGAGTTTCTGGAAGAACACATCCCACACATATGATGTATCACCATACTGTCTTAAGCTTTTCAAGCAGAGGTGGTATATGCTTGCGAAAAGTGAAGCCTACAAAGAGCCTAGGATCTATGCTCTTGATAGAGTACTTGACCTGAAGCAGACCAAGACTTCTTTCAAACTACCTAATGGATTCGAACCGAAAGAAGTATTCCGCAAACTCTTTGGAGTAATACTTGACAATGGACCAGTAGAGGATGTCGTGATAAGAGTTTCTGAAGATCAAGTTAAGTACTATCGTACGCTCCCCCTTCACCATTCTCAGGAGGAAGGTGAATCCGGAGACGGTTATACAGAGTTCAGATACAGACTCGTACCGACTTTTGATTTTTGCAGGGAACTGCTCTCTAAGGGTATGTATGTAGAGGTTATGAGCCCAGCGTGGCTCCGCAAGGAGATTGCTAATGAGCTTCGTCAAACAGTCAAGATGTATAATGATGTTCCAGATGAGGAGTAGATGATGAAGGATTTTATAGCGATAGATTTTGAGACAGCAAACGAGTGTGCGTCAAGCGTATGTAGTATTGGCGCAGTACTGGTCAGAAATGGAGAGATCGTCAAGACTTTCTATAGCCTGATACGCCCTGAACCGGACTATTACAAATGGTTCTGCCAGCAGGTTCACGGACTAGGGCACGAAGACACTGATGATGCGGAAGTCTTTCCTTTTGTATGGAGAAGAATGACAGAGGAATTGCTGGAAGGCGTTCAGATTCTGTCAGAGGATACGATAGATAGTCCTGATGCACTTCCGTTAGTCGCTCATAATGCCGGCTTTGACAGCAGATGCTTGCGAGAGGTGTTCACATGCTATCGGATGGACTATCCGGAATATGTTTTCCACGATACTCTTGCTGCCTCACGAAAGCATTTCGGATGTACTCTGGAAAATCATCAGCTCCAGACTGTAGCCGCGGCATGCGGATATAACCTTACTAATCACCATCACGCCCTGGCTGATGCAGAGGCCTGCGCATGGATTGCTCGAGAAATACTATAGTTATGGTAAATAATGTACAGTCAAAGATAAAGACTCTGTCAAAGGTATGCCTTCGAACACTTGCATGCCGCTTCAGTTCAGTATAGGTTTGCATTAGAAGATATAAGCAATATCAGAAAGAAGTATTAATACCTGCATATGAGCGATAATTTGAATCTACTTTTGATATTAATTAATAATTTAGGTAACTATGTATAGAACTAAATTCGAGCATTTTAAATTCAATTAATAGTTTTGTTATCATCATAAAAGACAACTAATGAATACAACCAATACTTTTTTTAAACCATATGTAGGATCTTTATATAATGAGGGTGTACAAGGTAAAAAAGTTCTTGTCCTTGGAGCAAGTTTCTATTGCAGCATAAGTCAATGCATATACCACAAAGATTGTACAAACGAGAATATAAAAGACAGCAGTCCATTTGATGATATATGCCCATATTATGATGTGGCTTTACATAATGCTCCGTCAGAAGAAAACGGATCGGCATATAGCAAATTTGCTAATAGTATTGCTAAATCACTCGAGATTAATCAAGATAGATTTTGGGATTTTGTATCATTCACAAATTATATACAGTATTTCTTACCTCATTGGCAAACATACTTAAAGAATTGTTCTGATAGAGATGCAAAAGCATTAATAGAAATCATTAGGTCACTGCAACCAGATATTATATTTGTTTGGGGATGCGTAATAAATCAGCATATCCAACGTTCATTTTCTAAGGATATCAAAGTGATTGAAAACACGGACGGATATATCTGGAATTGGCAAGTTGATGACAGAGTAATAACTGTCATTAACACCTACCACCCGACCTATCCTAGTTTTAATGATAATGGACGTTTAAGCCAATATGTTAGGCAGGTCTTCTTAAAATAATGAAGTTAGTAAACCATTATTCAGAGTAACTATTCTTCTTGATAAACCGAAGGATTTCTTATCGCCGAGATAAAAAGAGGCAATTAAATATGAATTACCCCATTAATTTATTGAATATCATCAGGAAATTCTAACAGGTTCTGATTGAAACGGTCAAAATCAGATTCGAACAACCTATCCTGAATGATTCTATACTTCTCGAACTCTGATTCAGCGAACTGTTTTGCAAACTCCGCGGAAATCTGGCCTGCATTGTCAAGAACTGCATCTCCACCAGCTTCAAGGATAATATCTATTCGGTTAGCCCAATCCTCCATTGTCATCGGAATATGTCGCTTGGCCATACGCTCCGCCATATCAAGCACGGCATTTACCAATCTGCCCATATCTTCAAGTTCCAGGGCATTGAGATAATTCTTGGCGATGCTTACATCCGGTTTGACGATCTTTCCATCCGGTGCATTTTCCCAAGTGGTCAGTCCCATATGTTCCTTTTCCGCACTTGCTCTCTCCACTATCAGTTCTGCAGCAGTATGTCCGTGAACGGCATAATGAATCTTATTCTGAATCTTCTTGAAGAATAATTGAGTTGTTGCAGCATCTGAACTGTAATCTATTGCTGTTGAGTAGATGTCTGTAAGCTTCTGATAGAATCTTCTTTCACTGAGGCGAATCTCTCTAATCTCGGCAAGCAGATGTTCAAAGTAGTCCTGTCCTATGAAAGAACCGTTTTCCATACGTTTCTTGTCAATGACGTAGCCACGAATGGCAAACTGTCGTATGATATTCGTTGTCCACTGTCTGAACTGCGTAGCTCTCAACGAATTAACTCGATAGCCCACAGATATTACTGCATCAAGATTGTAGAAGGTCATGGTTCTATTCACCTCCCTATCTCCTTCTGTTTGAACTACCGAGATTTTCTCGGTAGTTGAATTAACATCCAACTCATTTGAGTTGAAGATGTTTTTAAGGTGCAATCCAACATTATCAGTAGAACAATCAAAAAGTATCGACATGGCCTTCTGTGTAGCCCATATAGTCTCGTCTTTATACAAAACCTGTACACCATCTTCCTTGCCATCAAGGACGAAAGTGAGAAATTCGACTGTACTATTCCTTATTTGTAAATTCTTTTCCATACCATGCAAATTTACGGAATTTTGCTAAAATACAGCACCTTGAATCTAGTTGTTTCCTTTTCATATTAAAAGAAGGAGAAGTATTAGAAAAAGCATTTCTCTCTTTCTTTAAGTTATGCTATCTATATAGCTCTATACCAATCGTTTAATTAATTACCACTCCAGAATTTCGTAATTGCTGATATTCAGTGAGTTTGGTAAAACTCGGTAGAATAACGGTAGAAAATTTCTGTCAACATTTGTCAGGAAATGGTCCACATCCAGACCGAGGGCGGTAAGAAGTTTATATGAAGCCACACCCACTTCGGGATATAAGGCATCAACATAACATGGTATAAAAAGACCTACCTTCATAATTATCTATAATCCTTAGAACACCTGTGATACGATCTTCTGGGCATAAGCCGGGTCATTAAAATCTCTAGTACCCTTATCATGAATATTCAGAGCACGAATGGCCGCCATGTCGCAATCGTCAAGAACGAAGTCAAAAATATCCATATTCTCTTTCATTCGCTCAATGCTGACTGATTTAGGAATCACTGGTATTCCTTGCTGCACAAGGAAACGAAGTCCGACCTGAGAGGCCGTCTTTCCATATTTCTCTCCGATATTTATCAGGACAGGATTATTGAAAAAGTCATTTTTGCCCTGTCCCATAGGTCCCCATGCCATAAGACGGGTATCAGATTCAGCAAGCTGCTCACGCATGCCATTCTGTTGACTGAACACATTTGTCTCCAGCTGATTGACAGCAGGAACAACTCCAGCATGATATGCAAGATCCACGAAACGCGCATCATAGAAATTACTCAAACCGATAGCTCTGGCTTTTCCCTGCTCATATGCTTTCTCCATTGCCCTGTATATACTATAATAGTCCCCATATGGATGATGCACAAGCAACAGATCGATATAATCTGTCTGCAGTTTCCGAAGACTTTCATCTATTGATTTGGCTACACCCTCTTCATCTCCATGATTCATCCATACCTTAGTGATAAGAAATAAGTCCTCCCTTGCTACGCCGCTTTCTGCTATCGCTCTGCCGACCTGTTCTTCGTTAGCATAAAACTGGGCAGTGTCAATCATCCTGTAGCCGACACTTATTGCGTCACGGACACATCTCTCGGTCTCTTTGGGGTCTACCTTAAACACACCATATCCTAAAAGTGGCATATCCACTCCGTTATTCAGTCTTATTGTCTCCATATTTTTGATGTAATGATAATCTTCTAAAAGTCTTCAGCACGTGACGATGTGCAGTTGTTCACCAGATACACTATCGAACGATACGGTATCCCGGAGTTCGTCTGCAGACCGATCTCGCAAGTCCGGCTGTTGGAATAACCTACTTCGATGCCGCGTTCCTGAATCTGTGAACGGAGTTTGCGCAGGGCATACGCGTTCAGCTCAGGATGGGTCATGCCCTTGTCACCTGCAAAGCCGCAACATCCCACGCCCTGAGGGACAAGAACATTGCTTGAACACAGGCAGGCAAGGTCATGCACGATCCTGTCAATCTTCATCAGTTTTGTCGAACATGTAAGGTGCAGAGCGACAGGCGTATCAGTCTGAGTGAATGTCAGTCGGTCTCTAAGGAACTTCCATATGAATTCAGCTGATTCATACAGTTGCACCTTGGTTATATGTTGTTTCATCCTGTGAAGACACGGGCTCTGATCGCATATGACAGGCCATTTACCATATTCAGATGCTTCCCAAAGGGCTTCTTCGAGCTGTCTTGTCTTCTTTACAGCTATCTCCGGAAGGCCCTTGCTTTCCCATATGGTGCCGCAGCAGAGCGAATCCATATCCTTGGGAAATATGACCTGGTAGCCAGCTTTCTGCATAAGTTCCACCATCTCTTCAGCGAGAGGTTTCATCCCCTTGGATGCCTTGTCAGTTCCCATAGTCTGGTTAAGACAGCTTGGGAAATATACTACCTTATCAGGGCTGTCTGTCGTCGGAGTCGCTTTCTTCGCTGCATTGTAGGCCTTCGGCATCGATGCTGTCCATAACGGCAAGCCTACTGCATGAAGTCCTTTTGCCACTGCGCCCATCACCTTGCCGCCCAAGACAGTATGGCCAAAATCCGCAATATGAAGCACACCGCGTAGAGCTGTCTTTACTCCATGGAAATTATTTGCGACCATCTCTCCAACCCTTTCCGCAGTCTTGCCATGATTCTGACGTCGAACCTCATGGGTCAGGTCGCCCACGTTGATTCCCATCGGACAGGACATAGAGCAGAGGCCGTCTCCGGCACAGGTCTGTTCACCAGAATAAGAGTATTGCTTCTGCAGTTTGGCGAGCAACTGAGGATTCTCACCTGTCTGTCTGAGACGTTCAATTTCTCTCTGGAGCACTATTCTGGTCCTTGAAGACATTGTAAAGCCGCAAGACACGCAGTTTACTTCACAGAAACCGCACTCTATACATTTGTTGATCTTAGAATATGCGGCCGCAGACTCTTCTGGAGCGCCTTCGGCTGGCTTAAGCAGAGGCAGGGACTTGAAGTTCTTGAAGCAGCACTCGGGGTCTTCGTTGAATATGACTCCAGGATTAAGAATGTTCTGTGGATCGAAAATAGCCTTTATGCGTTTCATGACATTAAATGCCTTTTCTCCCCACTCGTACTCTACATAAGGAGCCATATTGCGCCCTGTGCCATGCTCTGCTTTAAGTGAACCGTCATATTTCTTTACGACGAGTTCACCTACATCGTTTATCATATCCTTGTACCTCTGAATCTCTGCTTCTGAGTCAAATGACTGGTTTATAATAAAATGGAAATTACCCTCAAGAGCATGACCGTATATGCATGAATCGTCGTATCCATGTCTGTCCAGAAGCTCAGAGAGATCGGTAACTGCTTCTGCAAGATCTTCAACATGAAAGGCCACATCCTCTATGAGGCAAGTGGTCCCGGGACGCCTCATTCCACCGACCGTAGGGAAGATTCCCGAACGGATCTCCCAATATCTGCCATATTCCTCCGGATCGGTAGTAAACGCCACGTCACCGTAAGTGTCAAAACCTTTCAGAACATCTGTCACAGCCTTGACCTTATCTGCTAGCTCATGCTGTGTTTCAGCCTCGACCATTGTCAGAACTGCCGTCAAGCCCTCAATCTCTCCTGCATTGACCGATGAGAGCGAGCGCTTGTCCAGCATCTCTGCAGCTGATACACCCAATGGACGCATAGTAATGACAGCCCGGGCGGCTTTCGCAATATCCTTGAAGTAAACCATAGCATTTGCCTGCAGCGGCGCAATCTTCAATGTATTCATCAAGACTTCACTCAAGAATCCGAGTGTCCCCTCTGAGCCGACCATCAGATGCAGGATAATATCGAATGGATCCGAAAAAGTAATAAGCGGAAGAAGATTGAGACCCGTTACATTCTTGATGGAATATTTATGTCTGATTCTTTCTGAGAGTTCCTTATCCGCAAGTACTTCATCCCTGAGTTCCTCAACCCCGCTTATTATTTCGGGATGAGACTGCATGAATAAGTCCCGGCTCTTTGGATCCTCAGTATCCAGCACTGTACCGTCAGCAAAGACGATACGACCGGAAATAAGCATCTTGTCACTGTTCGCCCATGTGCCACAGCTCATCCCGGAAGCGTTATTCATCACTATTCCTCCGACCATTGCGCTCTTGATAGACGCCGGGTCCGGGCCGAACTTTCTACCATATCCAGATAGAAAATCATTTACTTTCGAGCCGATGACACCGGGCTGCAATCTTATAGTCCTGCCTTCATCCCGGGTTGATATCTGCTCCCAGTTTTTTCCTGCAACCACAAGGACCGAATCTGTAACAGACTGTCCGGAAAGACTTGTTCCTGCCGCTCGGAAAGTGACAGGAACCTTGTATTTTGAAGCCGCTTTCAGAATTGCAGAAACTTCACCCTCGTCTTTGGACCGAAGGATTACCTGTGGCATAAACTTATAAAAACCGGCATCAGTCCCCCATGCCAGGCGTCTGAGCTCATCTGTATAGACTCTGCTCTTATCTACAATCTTAGAAACCTCTGCTTTAAACCTATCAATATTCATACATAGACTATTAACACTACAACATCACATGCGGGCAGTAATCCTACGTATTGATATAAAAAATTTGCGCACGGAAGTGTTGTCCACTGTGGTGCGCAAAGGTAGATAAATAATCGTAAAAAAACTAATAGAGGAATCTTTTTACATTATCCTGAACTTATATGTCCATTCGAACCCTTCGCCGGATTCCAGACAATATAAAATGAAAGGCTCTATGCAGGCGACTCTATGATTGGACCAGAACGTAATATGATCGAAGATTCTGTCTGATTCAAAGATCACCTTGTATCCGGCAGAAGACATCGAAAACACCTCTCCTGTGACCTTCTTGCCATCAACAGGAGCAAGATTGCCCATAAAAACACTTTCTCCCTTCTGAAGAGGGCGAAGATAGCGTATTCCTTTTTCAGATAGTTCCACACTATCGTACTCTGATCTCCAGTTACCGCAAGGTGTGAATGGAAAATCAATTTCGATATCAGGGCCAGGGCGCGATGAGCCAAAAGTGAAAAAGTTATGATTATATGTCTTCCCCTCTATCCTGCGTGTGCCGGTGTTGCACAGGCGATGTGTAATCTCAAATGAGCCTTCATCCAACACTCTGACAACCTTTTCATAAACATATCCCCATTCATCTGAATCAATCACATGAATGAATCTGGCCTCAGTATCATTACTGGTTACAGTCCACTTTCCGGTATCCTTGACATCATATAGCTTGAAGTGGTCATATGTCACATCATCTTTGACCAGAAGACCGACCCCTGGCTTGAGGAAGACCTGTCCAGGATTACTCTGTTCATATCCGCTTTGATCGAACTCTTCTGAGGCTCCGCAGACGGTATCATGTCTATATGGGTCATATCCGTCAAACCACTCTTGGGCAATGAAAAATCCGCCTTTGACAATCCTGCGAAATATTCCTGAATGGTCAAATCTGGTTCCACGATAATATCCGTCTTCAAAAGATGGCTGGCAGAGTGTCAATTCCAGATTTCCCTTTCTTACAACAATTTCTTTCATGAACATTATACTATAGGTTCTGTACAGATGTATAATTATGTCACTACGTCAAAGAACGAAGAAATCGTTCTGATTGCCAATGGCCGGATTATAGCGCATCTCCTCTTCCGGGAAGGCTATGAGAAGGCCTTTTCTCACCTCGTCAGGTTCGACAGGAAGTCCTCCACCATTATAGATATAATTAGTATACGACTTCTCTCCATGACTCTGGTCAGAAAGTTCGAGGAAAGAATTCAACGGACTGGTTATCTCATCTATAATATACTGGGCTCCTCTGCGATGGGTATCGAAAAACTCATGTCCTTCGCATCCCATTTCAAAGACCCTCTCCCACATTATAGCCTTCACCAGCTGGTCACGGGTATAGAACTTGCCTTCCTTCCACACCGGCTGAGACGCCTCAGGGGCCCCATCAGGAACAGTGCGGCGCGCACGCGCATGAATCTGCTCTATATACCCCAGAGCCTCATTCCAATACTCGTCGCCTGGAGACGAAAGGCTTGCTGCCGCCTCCGCAGCCATCAGAAGAATATCAGCATAACGCAGCATATAGAAATCCGCATAGCTGTTTCCAACATTATACCGTGGGTTCAGGTACTTCTTGAAATAAGGTTCGTTGGCATTCTTTGTCCTTACACATCCTGACGAAGGATAGAGGGCGACATCCTTCTTTGTATTCTGATTATAATAAGAGGTATGTATAAATGTAGCATCAAAACGAGGATCCGGACAACTCACATACAGTACATTCTTCACATCAGTACGCTCATCCTTATCCGCCACAGCGCCTCCGTAAGTTTTCGCCCATTTCTGGAACACGAACCTGGACGGGCGGATCATACCGCTGTTCTTGTTCTCAGCCGAGACATTGAGTGTACCTCCCGGATACACAGGCAGAGTACGGGTCGCAAGATAACATCCCACGGCACCATTATCCGTGGACTGCAAGACAAAAATCCTCTCCTTAAGCTGATAGTCCTCTGGGGCTTCCCATCTGAAAAGATCGGTATACTTATCTGCCAGTTCATATCCGCTGTCTGAAATCACAGAGCGCGCTGTCTCCAACGCAAGAGTCCATGCTTCATTTTCGTTTCTGATTCCCCCATCCTTCACATTATCCAGAACAGTAAAATCCGGAGCACGACCCTCCTTGGCAAGGTCAAACCATTGCATATCCTTATTCTCAAGCAGGCATGCTATCTGGACATAAACAGCAACTTTAAACGAAGTGGCAGCCCATTTATGAGGACGTCCCGATGTCCCGCTCATCGCCATCTGACGCTCGCTGTCACGCATATTTGCCTCCGCATAACTCAGATCATCCAATATCTGGCGATATACCTCAGTATAATGCATACGCGGAACCGACGCATCAGCCACCGTCTTGGCTGGGGTCAACACCAAAGGAACATCTCCATACAGACGCACAAGAGTAAAATACAGAATGCCTCTGAGCAATCTGGCTTCAGCCTCTATTTCAACCTTGAAAGCATCTTCCACAGGACTGCCCTTAAGGCCATCAATGAGTTTGTTGCATTTATAGACTGCCGAGTATAAGGCACTGAACATCTTTCTATTGTTGTCATTTACCGAATACATGGTCAAATCCAGCGCCTGAGTGAACTTGGCATCTGTCCTTTTTCCCTTCCAATTGACAAGCAGGGATGCATACTGGAGGAACTGTCCCATTTCGCCCTGGTACATAGCGCTGCCATAAAAAGCGTTGTAGCATCCCACAAGAGAGGTCTCGAGAGCCTCCGGGGTAGAATACACAGACTCCTCAGAGAATGACGTCACCGGCGATTCGTCGAGAAATCCGCATGAGGCCGTCATCATTCCTAAAATCACTGCACACAATATAGATATTATATTTTTCATAGCGAGACGTATTAAAAGGTGAACTTAAGGTCAAAACAGAAAGTACGCGCAGACGGATACGATCCGCAGTCAATACCTACCCTGGTCATATCACTGCCATAACTGTTCACTTCAGGATCCCATCCCGAATATTTCGTGAAGACATGACAATTTCTTGCAGAAGCTCCCACAGACATACCTCTGACCACCTTATTCTCCGGAACAGGTATCTGATATGAAAGTGACACATTGGAAATCCTGAGATAGGAACCATCCTCCACAATCCTGTCTGACATATATTTGACCTCATCCGAAGAAAGAGCCCCGATTGCCGGATACTTACCGCCTTGATTATTTTCAGACCAGGCATCCCTAAACACATCCTTACGGACATTTACTGTAACACGGGAGATATCCGTCTCCTGAAGAAGGTTGGCATTCACAATATCATTGCCATACGATCCGTCACAAGCTACTGACAGGGAAAGATCCTTCCATGAAAGAGAAGTCGAGAAGCCGTAAGTAAAATCAGGGTTCGGGTCTCCTATCACAGTCCTGTCATCAAGGCTGAGATAGCCGTTACCATCCATATCCACATAACTTATCGAACCAGGT
Source organism: Bacteroidales bacterium (assembly GCA_017938925.1). Taxonomy (GTDB): domain Bacteria; phylum Bacteroidota; class Bacteroidia; order Bacteroidales; family UBA932; genus Cryptobacteroides. The sequence goes on from JAGBAO010000002.1 coordinate 64,799, forward strand.
CCACGAGGTTCTCCACCCTCGGTAAGCGGAATGCCGGTCTGTCCTACCGGGACAATTCCGTTCGTCCTGTAACCATAAAACAGTCCCACCGGACAACCCTCACGGAAGATATTGGCAGGAGCATTGAAATAATCACCGTTACCGACATTTGAGCCTAGAAAATAATCACCTGTATCCTTTCCTATGCTGGTAATCTCATTGCGGTTGAACGAGATATTTCCGCTAATGTTCCATTCAAAATCCCCGCGCGCAACAGGAGTGGCGTCAAAAGATACCTCAAGACCACGGTTTCGTATGCTTCCGTCATTGACCCATATTGTCGAGAATCCAGATGAGATCGGGATTCTCTTGCGCTGAAGAAGATCATAGGTATTCTTATCATACAGGTCTACATTCATCGAAAAGCGTCCTTTCCACAGTCCGAGATCCAGACCAATATTAACCTGTCTGGTAGTCTCCCATCTCAAATCAGGATTGGCTATATTGTTCGGATATACTCCCACAACATATTCAGCCGCATTTCCGGGGCTATGGTCCGCATAAGTACCGGAACCGTATGTAGAGTATATCTGGTATGCCGTCACACCGGAATTACCTACCTGTCCCCATCCTGCCCTGAGCTTCAGAGTCTCGACAAAATCCGCATTGAACCACTTTTCCTCTGATATACGCCATGCAAAGGCAAATGAAGGGAACACTGAGTATCTGTTCTGCCTGCTGAATTTGCTGCTTCCATCGACACGGCATGTGGCTGTAAGAAGATACCTGTCAGCATAGTTATAGACAGCACGAGCGAAGTATGAATTCATGCTTACATTGCTCTCATTATATGCGAAACGCATATTTACAGCCGAGTTTATATTCTTATCCTGAATCTTGGACTGTTCTATATTCCATCCTTCGGATGTGGATGTCTTGACAGAATTACGCGAAGTGGTCACGCCCAATGTGGCCTGGATCCTGTGCCGGCGTATCTTTCTGTTATAATTCAGGGTATTATCGATATTCCAGGTATAGGATGTCATGTCAGATGCTGCAGCCACCGAACCTTCTGGTCCTGAATTCACCGTGGCTCCTTTCCATTTCACACGCTCTGATGCACGGAAATCTCCTCCGACAGAAGATTTGAATTCAAGATGACGAAGAATCTTCCACTCGACAAAGAAATGAGGTGTCACCCTGTATTCTTCGCGTGAATTACGGAAATCAGACACCCACTGCAAAGGCGTTCCTATCATTTCATCATCGAAATCCTCATCATCATCCGCCCCCCGCCTATAATACGGCTTTGTTATCATCATGCTCCTCATAAGGCTGGATGAAGCGGTAAGCCTTGTGGTTGATGCTCCCTGAGTCATTTCCGAATCCAGGTAGGCAAAATTTGTCTTTGTACCTATCTTGAAGTTCTTGAACAGGGTCTTGGTCACATTGAGACGGAGGGTGAACTGTTCGGATCCGGTATTACGGATAATGCCGTCCTTCCTGTTATACCCGGCAGAGAACTGGTAGTTCAACGTCTTCGGGCGTCCTGAAATGGAAAGATGATATCTCTGATTCACCACCGTACGCATCATGTATTTCTGCCAGTCCATAGGCACAATGGAAGCCTTAAGACCTGTCATATTGTCCGGATTGTCATAAAAATCCGCCAAAGACTGTCCCTGAGCCCTTAGATAAAGCATATACTCATCAAATGAAAGCATATCTATTGTCTTATAAGGAGTCGCGACATCCACACCTACGCTGGCACGAATTACTGGACGGTCCCTGTTTGCAGACTTTGTGGTTATCAGCACAACTCCATTAGCTCCGGCAGATCCATAAATTGCGGTTGCAGAAGCATCCTTGAGAATCTCCAAGCTCGCAATATCCTGAGGATTGATACCCATCAGCGAGTTTACGCCCTCATCAGAGCCCGCATTGTCATTTCCCTGAGTAAACATCTGAGGATTCTCCGCAGGCGTCATAATGACACCGTCTATGACATAAAGCGGTTCGTTACTGCCGTTCAGAGATGTCACTCCACGTATCCTGACAGACACAGCGGCATCAGGAGCCGCACTGCTGCTTACGACAGACACTCCGGCAGCGCGACCTTGAAGCAGTTCATCCATGGAAGCGGACCGTGAAGCCGCTCCATCATCAATCTTCACAGAAGCAACCGAACCGGTAAGGTCGCTGCGGCGCATCGCACCATATCCCACAACGACCACTTCTTCAAGAAGCTCCGAATCTTCTTCCATAACAACATCTACACGGGTCCTGCCGCCAGTTTTCTCCTCAACGGTGATATAGCCCATGCTTGAAATTATCAGGACTGCACCATCCAACCTGTCTTCAGGTATGGCAAGCTGCCACTTTCCATCAAGGTCTGTTACAGTTCCTATATCCTGGTCTCCCTTAAGCTGCACAGCCGCCCCTATTACGGACAGGCCCTTGGCATCAGTCACAGTTCCGCTTATAAGAGTCTGAGCATAAGCCTCCAAAGACATCAACAAGACAAAGAATAAAAATATCGTTCTTCTCATGACTTTCATTTGTTAGAATTTCATACTGATACCCAGAATCCATCCACGCGAATACTGCGATGAACCGTAATCCATGCCAAGCGTTGAATTGGAAACAGCATAACTATTCACATCAGGAGTCCAGCCAGAATAGCCCGTCAGGATATAAGGGTCGGTAACAGCAAACCTGACCTTCATGGATTTCACGGAAAGTGTTTTCGCCAGAGGAACCTCATAACTGAATGATAGTCTGGAGAGCCTTAAAAAGTCCCCCTTCTCCACATATTTCGATGACACTTCTGAACCCCCGTCAATATGCATTCTGGAAAGGTTCAGCAGATTAAAACCTGCGGCGCCATCCATCATAAGTTCAAAAGAGAACCTTTTCCAGTCGATACCGGTCACAAAAGACGCGAGATAACGAGGCGTCGGAGTGCCCAGACATTTACCGTTGCCGTCAAAGAATGAGCTGACAGGATATCCTTCCACATTTGCGGTCGGAGTCAGTCCGCCTCCGATATCCGACCCCACCATACGGTCATGATCATCCATCATACTGATATTCCCCACGTTGTACGATCCCCTGAGAGCCATGGTCCATTTCCAGTCACGTGTCATCACCGGAACTGCCTCAAGTGACAGTTCAACACCCTTTCCATCTATTTCACTGACTTGAGACCTCACCTGGCGAGCCGGTGCCTCACGCCATAAACCGTCATTTCCCTCCATGCCGAAAGAGAAACAGCCCAATTCATCAGCGGTACGACGCTGATAGACTCCACCTTCCAGGACTATGCGGTCAGACAGGAAGCCCAGGCTGACAGACAGATTGACCTCTTCGGTACGAAGTCGGTTCAACACCTCATAGAATGCCGTATGCTCCGGAGCCACTTCCATTGACGGGATATACGACATTGCCAGATCATAAGGAAGACATCTGTCAAATCCGGATATTCCATATTCTGCATCTATTCTAAATGACGACATCACGTCATTCTTCGGAAAGAAAGTGCGGCGCACATCCCACCATATCCCGGCAGAGGGATACACAGTCATTGCCGCACCGTCAAAACGCGGAGTCGAATCCGCCCTTACGGATACATCGGCGCCTACAAAGCCGTCAAAGGCATAATTAGCCGTTCCATAGACACCATACGTGAAATACTTGCAGACATATCTGTGGATCTGAGTCTTGCTGGCCATGACGTTGATCGACTTAGCCCTGAGGTCATGGAGAAAGAAGTCCGTGCCGTTCTGGTTCGAAAACTTGTTCCAGTCTCCGACAACCGAAGCGCCGGCAGAGACATCAAGGTGATGCCTGTCCGACAGATATCGTGAGTATCTGAAATCGGCAGATGCATTATACGAAAACATCGACGAGACAAGTATGGCCGCAGCACCATTCGAAGCCTTGCCGAAAGGAGTGGAATTGCCATACCAGAAACTTCTGGAAGAATTATGGTAGTCCGTACCTATGCGAAAATTTGCAGTAAAACCTTGGAATAGGTTCAGAGTGAGCCATGCGGAAGTCACAGCCCTATAAGACATGTCATCGTCGTCGTAATCTTCGACCCAAGCCAGAGGGTTTCCACCGGCACTGCGCATCGCCATGGTCTGCGATTCCTTGCCGAAACCGGCAGTGGTGGCCGCAGAAGTAGTCCTGCCTGCTGAAAGAATGGAATTAAGTCCAAACCATACCACCGGATTCGCCTTTGTCTGGAACGAGGATCTGAGACCTCCATACAGTCCGGACGTACCTGGAATGACATAACGCATATCACGCAGATTGGCACTGACAGTGTAACTCGTACGATCATTTGAAGCACCGGTCCTCACCACATGGTCGTGGCTAAGAGAAGGACGGGAGAACCCGTTTAGCATCGGCTCGCTAAGCCTGACATTCGAATCCCAGGATATACCAGTCTTGGCGGACGTCTCTTCCTTTGTCTTTATCAGTATCACTCCGTTTGCTCCTCTGGAACCATATAGCGAAGTGGCTGCCGCACTCTTCAACACTACTATCTCCTCCACATCGTAAGGCGAAAGAAAAGACAGGGGGTCCAGAGAAGAGGCATATCCGTTACCTCCATGCTGCCAGAACGGATCCTGATTATATGAAGCAGATGAGCAGATGACCGAGCCATCCACAACATAAAGAGGAGACCCGTTGCCACGCAGGGAATTCACGCCCCTTATATTTACCACAGGAGCCGTCTGCGAGCCTCCGTCAAGCGAAGACACACGCACTCCAGCTACCTCTCCCCGCAGCATAGAGGCCACAGAGGAGGCCGTCATCGCCTTAGTCGTCAGAGAGTCTGTGACCACCTTAGCTTCAAGTTGCCAGAAAGAAAACACCGGCATACAGACGCATACGATCAGTCTTGATAGTCTTTTCATCATTGTTATTTCCTTTTCAATGTAGTTGTAATGCACGCCTTTGCACCTGCTGGAATATCCACTTCATACCCGCAGATATAAATACCCGCAACGGGATCTTCCAGATGCTTCAGAACGCTTTCATAATCTTGCGGATCGGAAGACCAGACCTTATATGAGACATCGGCTCCCGTCACCTGTAGAAGCATGGTTACATCCTTCTTCCTCAAAAGGATGCCTTCTTCGGTCACTTCAGGCTCCGCTTCCGAAACCATTGTCCACCTTACATGCGCCGGTCCTTCCGCTCCGGCTTCCAGATCATCAGTAACCTCCAGATACTCTTCTGAACATATTGATGCTGTCCTGACAGCTTTCTTCAGGTCATCCCCATACAGCCCGGTAAGGTCGAAAGAAGCCCCCATACGGTCCGGAAGATCGAGAGTCTCAAGCATCGGCACGACATAATCCACATTATGATCCTTGTCATTGACGGTGAGGGTATTATGCTGGCGACAGTTGAGTCTGAACAGTCTCCAGCGAAGCGAATTCTGGGATCGGTCAGCCAGACTTCCTCCAAGTTCCTTTATACCGTTCTCCACACGCTCATACGCCTGACGGTTTATATCGGCCGCCCAGCGCACACCATATGCTTCGAATACAAAAGATCCTGCATCCATATGACCATGAAGATAACCTGCATTGCCTCCTTTGACAGCAAGATACAGATCCTTGTTGCCGAATCCGGTACGGCACATTATCATTGGGACGTTTCCTCGCCCTGCGAAGATGCCGGATTTTGGCTTCGGAATGACAAAATCCCCCATCTGTACTCCATATTTGATAGCAAGAGGGATAAAGCCGGGATGGCTATTATTCTCATATTTCTCTGTCGTATTCAACGATGTGCGCTCATGATAGAGGAGAGAATAATCCTTTGTCTTGTAAGCAAAATACCACATAGGGATATTAGCTGGAGCACCTGTGGAATTATCAGCGAAATTGAATTGCCTTCCTGTATTTCCACGCGCATAAACCTTGAAGCGTCCTGTATCCATAAAGCCAGCAGCTGAGCTAAGTCCGAAGTCAGTGCCTAGGCAATCTTCCATTACCGCGAGCATCAGAACCTGATACACTGTACCGAATCCCCAATAGGTCGGACCTTCCGGATAAGCGCCGTCAGGTCCATAAATACCCTCAATGGCAGGACGGTTTGTCCTTACGGCATCATCTATGACTGTACGGGAAAGTTCCGGATAATGCTCATATATTGCAAGAGCTGCACACACAAGACCGGCATTGCACACCTGATTCCAGTTTCCTATACGTCCATAGAACCATGTCTCATCCTCCAGGCGCGATGCATCAAGGGCCTTTTCCTTCAACGCGCGCACAACGTTATCCTTTGTCTGCTGCGAAAGGAAAGGGTAAAGCCAGTCATAACCTATGGCTACTGCAGCTGACATTTCCGCAACATCAAGGAAATGTCTCGGGTTCCATGTCTCGAATGCGCACACTGTGTTGAGGTCGGACTCAGCATGCTCGAGATACTTTTTCTTCCCGGTCATCCTGTAGGCATATGCTGCTGAAAGTATGCGTCCTGATGCCTTGCGGCATATGGGGAGAAGACGCTTTCCGCTGGCATCAAGTTCATACTTCAAAGGCTCCTTCTCCAGACCGGCCTTATCGGCTACAGCCATGGCCTTCTCATGAAGGAGATAGGTGAGCTCGTTTCCGCTGCCACGGATGATTCCCTTCAGATCCTTGAAACTTTTATCTGTAAACAGAAGACGGGGATGATTATCTTCGGTAAGACGTGAAAAATCGGCCTGTGTCTGCGCTGCAGCATGGCCGCACAGACACAAGGCTCCCAACAGAATTATGAAATAACGCTTCATCTGATAATGTCTTATTGATTCCCGGACTCACCGGAAACGGAAGGGACCTCTGCCCTTTCCATGATAAAGACCGGACTATCCCACACAGGGAGCCCTTTAAAAGTCATTGAACCTCCTTTGACGCTCCATTTCTCAAGTTCACAGATACGTCCGGTAACAGGTTCCACCCAGACAGGGTCTTTGAGCGCTAGACCTGACACGGTCAAATCTAACTTTTCCTGTGATATGGAATCAGACGGGATCTCGCCTTTCTGCCACACCAGGACACCGACTCTGCGCCCGTCTTTAGACACAGCCAGCACACTCAGAGATTTTTTGGATGGAGTCTTATAAGCCAATTCCCCATCTGCCTTCATCTGAGGTGTCAGCAGGCTTGCCATATGCGACACAGCATAATAAGCAGGGCGTGCCCAGACAACCTCTCCGTTAAGATTGGTATGCAGAAGTCCCTTGTAGTTAACGGTATGTCTGTACTTCACATCAACCATAGTGAAGATATTGGACGGGATTCCAAGACGAAAGTCCGTAGCCATCCTGCGCAGATACCACTTGGCCTGACTGTATTCTGTCCACTCATACTTGCTCAGGGCAAATGCATATTGAAGACAGGCAGGACATCCGTTCTCTCCTTGAAGCATCTTTATATCCTTTGAATAGGAATGGATCAGACCTGTCAGGACCTTTATTGAGTCCACTGTCACGTCCGGATCCTTTTCATAAGGATGGAAAGTGGCATAATCCATCAGATGGAGTTTACCGGCAGCCTTGATGTCTTCCAGTACATTTCTGGTAAAATTGGTGTGAGTTCCGGCTAGAGCAAGTCCGGCTATGCCGACTTGTGGATCATGCTTTCTGATAAGCTCTGCCGTACGGATGAAAAGGTTTGCATATTTGCGTGACTTTTCCGGGTCCTTACCACCATTGGGCTCGTTCCATATCTCATACATCGTGACCTTTCCCTTATAACGGGTCACCACTTCACGGACGTAATTAAGCCACCCTTGCATGGTGTCTTCATCATCGAAGATTGCGGCATTAAGGTCCACTTCCCCATTGGCATATATCGGGTTGGCATATCCAAGGCTAATCCAAGGGCATACTCCCTGGGCAAGTACTCCGTCCACCATCTCGTCAATCCACGCAAAGTCATACACTCCACGCACCTTCTCCGTCTTTGCCCATCCGCTCTGCATGCGGGCATAGCCGGCACCGGTTCCTCCGATCCAGTCCTTGTACTCGGAGAATACGGTAAAATCACGGTCCACTGTCTCGCATCCGACAGACCAGAGGGAATGTCCTTCACCATTGTGTCTGACCACTTCCACCTTCCCAATCTGTTTAAGCGGAGCAGGCGCGGCATTGAGCTTGTTCCAGCACACCGAGGTCAATTTCTGACCATGCGCTGCCCCTGTAAGCAGGAGCAGCGCGGCCAGTAATATTAGGGTTCTTTTCATAGAAAGATTATTCAGCTGCTTTATTATAAGTTATAACCAGCTTCTTCAATTTGAAGGCTTTGGCTTTCACAGCAAAATAATAAGTAGTATTAGGCTGAGGAACAAGATCACCTTCATTATCTGACAAATTCAAGGTTTTCTTATTATTTCCGGAAGATATATTTACGCCTTCTAACTTTGTTCCTCCCAAAGCTTTTTCCGAATAGACATATATCGGGGTCTTCTCTGACACTTCAGCACATTCAATATAAACAGTAGAAATCATCATTCCTTTTACAGCCGGGAGACTTACACTTCCGTCTGAGTCTGCATCTACATTCAACATCAGTGAAAAGTCAGTGTATTTAAAATTCGCTGATGATGATATATTGAAAGGATATTCCACACCATCCTGAATGAAAGTAAAGCCTCTATCTAAAGTATTTGTATTTGGAATGTATCCAGTAAAGACTTTATCTCTTCCGACAGTAAAGTCCACAGTCAGCACCAGTTCCTCTGGCACTACAGGTTCCTCAGGCTCATTCTCATTCGGGAATTCCAGAGCAGAATCATCGATACCAAGAGGTACAATTGACGACCTTTTGAAGTTAAATGTACCTGTAGCAGTAACTGAAGCAGTGCTTCCGTCTGCCTTAGTGTATGTCACTGTAAGATTGGTCAGTTCTCTTGGGAGAATAGCTATATAATAGTCGCCTGGCTCCATCGCAGATTCTGAATCCAGAACTGCTGAAAGATAACGGTCAGACTGAGCTGCAATTGCAGGATACTCCTTGAAAGTGTATTTACACTTTGCAGTCAGATATTGATTTTCATCTGTTGTTGAAATCTGAATAGTCTTGATGTCAGAAGACTTCAAGCTAACCTTCACAAGCGAGCAGGTGTTCCTCATCTGAACAGACAGATCAGTCTCGCCCTCCTTCACCTCTGCAATTCCTACAGAAGCAAAAGCCGCAGGATCGTAAGAACCTTTTACCGCTTTCTGCACATTTGCGACAAGGATACCTGTAACATACGGATCACCTACCTCTGGCACAGTGAACACAGGCTCGGAACCCTCAGCAGTAGAATGCACCACATAGTACTTTTCAGCCGGGAGAGCAAGTCCTGTAAAGACTGCAGAGTTCTTTCCAGGCTCAAAATCCTTTATCACAAACTCTCTGTTCGCAGTGCCGTCGAAAACGATGAGCTTGTCATTTTCTTGCCAAATAATGGATGTGTTATTCTCTCCACCGAGCTGTGTCTTTGTGTCAGCACCCACTGTAAGAGTAAGTTCAACAAGATTTTCCTCAGAAGGTGTGATATTGTCATTAGCAGGCTTCTCGCAAGAGAATGCAAAGACTGCCGCTGCCGTAATAAATAATGTATTGAAAATTGTCTTCATGATCAGTTCCAGTTAAAGTTATTATCACCATATTCTGAGAAACCCTCATTGGTTACTCCTACAGACCTGTCGCTTGAGCAAAGGATTCCTTCCATATTCAAGGATATCACTTCCGCTTCAGGAGAGATATAGGCTTGCCCACCCCTGTAATTATTCTTGATTTTCATATTTGTTATTGATTTGATTTTGATTATAAGTATTATTCCGAGTAAGTGAGTACCCAAGTTGTAAAGGTAGTCGCCTTGGCAGGAGAGCACAACCAGTACTGTGTGCCTGCTGATGAGTCAGAAAGTTCAAATGTATATTCCTGAGCCTCTACTGCCGTAATGTTTGCATCTCCATCATTATCCGCAACAGATACCATTATAGGAGCTGTTGCCTGATCATTAGTCGTATTTACATACAGTTTCTTGCCTGTACCGGGAGTGTTGCTCACTTTAACATACACAGAAGTAAGCTTCATACCCTCCAATGCAGGAAGCTTTACATAACAAGCGTTCGAACTTCCGTCCGCATTCATTCTAAAGCCCTGATCCTCTCCCAGAAGGATACAGTTCTTGTCTTTCGGGCTGTTGATCGTAAATGTGTATTCCGCTTCATTCTGCGAAAGCACGAAGTCCACATTTGACAGAGCCTTCTTGGAAGTAGGGAGATCGGTCGTGAATGGCTGGGATGTAAAATCCACGCTGACAGTCACCGTTTTTGTTGTCGGTGTGTCCTCACCAGGAGTCTGTGTACCCTCATCTGGAGTCGTTGGATCCTCGCCAGGAGTCTGTGTACCCTCATCTGGAGTCGTTGGATCCTCGCCAGGAGTCTGTGTACCCTCACCAGGAGTCTGCTCCTGATTTACTCCTCCATCAGGATTGATGACCTCATCCGGTTTGCAGGAGAGAGTCATCGCAGAGATAGCCGCAAGAACGGCAAAGATTGAGATAATGTTCTTTTTCATATGATGAAATTTTAATAGTTATAATCCTGCACTTGAAAGGAAACCTCCGTCCACAGGTACGGTAATACCTGTCACAAAACTTGCAGCTTCATCATTCACCAGCCAATTTACGCAGCCGATGAGCTCCTTTGCCTCACCGAAACGGTGCATAGGGGTGTTGTAGTTGATGTGCTGACCGCGCGAGGTGAGTCCGCCTTCCGGGGTTGTGAGGAGCTTCTTTGAACGCTCGTTCACGAAGAATCCCGGCGCAACTGCATTCACACGGATTCCCGCCGGAGCCAGATATGCAGCAAGCCACTGGGTGAAGTTTGACACTCCTGCCTTTGCAATAGCATAAGCCGGCACACGCGAAAGAGGACGATAAGTATTCATCGACGCGAAGTTGATGATGTTGCCATGACCCTGCTTGATCATATCGAGGGCGAACACACGTGAAGGAATCACAGTACCGAGAGTGTTGATCTCTATCACATCAAGAAACTTCTTCATGTCAAGGTTGAAGAATCCGCGCAGGCCCTCGCGGTCATCGGTGAGTTCCTTAGGATCGAACTCGTTGATGGTGGTCACTGCGTCAGGCTGGTTTCCGCCGGCACCGTTGATGAGAATGGTCACGGGGCCATAGACCTTGTGAACCTCCTCGCGCACCTGCATCATTCTTGCTTCATCCTTCACATCTGCGGTTATGCACACGCAACTGCCTCCGAAAGACCTGATCTCCTCTTCTACTTTCTGGAGCTTGTCCAGAGATCGTCCCACGAGGACTACATTGTGGCCCTGCTTTGCAAAGTCCACTGCTATCACCGAGCAGAGTGTTCCGCCTGCTCCGGTCACTACAATATTCTGTTTATTCATAAAAATATTTCAATGCATTGTTATATGATATATCTGCAGCAATGTGGCCGAGGTAGGCCTCGTCTGCAGGGAACTGACCGCTGAGGGTCTTGTCTGCTAGCCAGTTGCAGAGGATGCGGCGGAAATAGTCATGACGCGAAAACGAAAGCACATTGCGGCTGTCGGTGGTCATTCCTATGAACTGCGGCATCAGCGAGTATGCTGCAAGATTCTCCAGCTGGTCGGTCATGCCGTAGAAGTGGTCGTTGTACCACCATGCAGGACCGAACTGCACCTTGCCCACAACCCCATCCTGCGAATAGGATCCTGTAAGCACTGCCAGAGCGGCATTGTCTGCCGGATTCAAGGTAAACAGTCCTGTCTTAGGAAGTTCACCCTTCACATCCTGCGAATCCATGAACGCGCAAAGGCTCTTTACGTCGCATGTATTTCCTATCGAAGCATATCCGCCGGCTGGTCCTGCAAGAGAACGCAGACGCGAACTGGTGAAACGCTGTGCACCAATATGAAGGAGCATCGCCCAACCACGGCGTGAATACTCGCAGGCCAGATGGCCAAGCACAAATGACTTAAGCCTTACATCAGCAAACTCAGCTGCAGCATAGAGCTTTGCAGCAGTCTCAAAATCCGTCAGCACAAATCTCCAGCCGTCATCAAGAGCATGATCGGCCACACGGCAGCCGTTCTCTGAGAAAACATCGAGTCTTGCATCCACAGCTGCAAGATATTCCTCCAAGGTCTTAGGCGAACCGAGCCTTTCAAGCCATGCAGGAGCAAATCCAAGCACAGAATCAGCCCTCAACGAAGGCGTCACCTTGATGTCTCCCCTTACGGAAGAATGTACGGTTACATCGTCCAGCAGATCATCTGAGGTACTGAGAACCTTCACCCCAAAGCTGCGCAGTATGCCCATTGTCGAGAATGAATCTTCCTTAAGACGCTCGTTGCAGGCATCCCATACCTTGTCTGCACATGACGGATCAGGCATCTCGTCCAGGCCGAAGACATTCTTCATCTCCATTGCAGACCAATGGAAGAGCGGATTGCCAAGGGTGTGAGGAAGAGTCCTTGCCCATGCGTCGAACTTCTCACGGGTGGAAGCATGACCGGAAATCACGGCCTCATTCTCGCCATGAAGACGCATAGCCCTGTGCTTGTATGGGTCTGAAGCCACCCAGAGCTGTCCTATGTCTGAGAAACGACGGTCTGAGGCAAGCTCTGCAGGCACAAGGTGATTGTGATAATCCGCTATCGGAAGCCCCTCCACGTACTCATGGTAAAGAGTGCGTGCGAGAGGGGTTTCGAGCAGGAAGTCGCTATTTATAAAATCTACTTTCATCAAAAATATCCGCCGTTGTTTACCATTTCAACTGCCGAGAAGCCCTCGTGAACCCACTTCTTCATCTCGCGCTCGTTGCGGTTGATCTCCTCCGCACGGAGAAGCACCTCATAAGCGATGGCACGTGGGATAACCACAACTCCGTCTATATCGCCAAACATTACATCACCCGGCTTGATATACACCTTGCCGATGCGGATAGGAATATTGTAACCTGTGATCTTTGTTCTTCCGAGCGAACCGTTTGAAGTGCGGTAGCGGTAGAAGACCGGGAATTTCTGAGCAAGTACCTGTCTTGTGTCGCGGATACCTCCGTTCACTACAGCCATGCGGGAATGGCGTGCAATAGCCGAAGCGGTCATGATCTCACCCCAGTGCGAAGCTTCCACCTCATCACCTGCATCCCACACGACACAGCACTCTGCCGGCATATCGTCAAGCATACGCGCTCTGATATCCATCTCGCCTCCTACGGTAGGATCCGGATTAGAACGGATGGTATATGCGATACCTGCCTTGCACATCTGGTTCTCCAAAGGCAAGATAGTGATCGGAAGCGCCTGATCCATCAGAAGCTTCTCCCTAAGTACATCATTGATCGCACCTGTGTAAAGTGCCTCATAACGGTCGCAAAGTTCCTTGTCCGAGATTGGGAAAGGAGTCATGTCGATCTTGTCGAGCATCTCTGTGAGAGCATCGAGCTTCATCATACTTTTCTTTGACATTCTTCTTATATTTTGATATTATTTCTTTCTCTTTATATATATGACTGCCAGTGCCAATGCTACGATCAGACAGGCCACACCGGCAAGACAGCTGTAGAATCCACCATCGGTGGTAATCGTAGGAATACTCATCGCCACGAACAGGATACCGGCTGTCACAAGCGAGAACACGAACAGCCACACAAGTGCACGGATATATTCCGGAGAAATCTTCGGTTTATCAGCCTCTGCAATAGGGGTGTGGATAAGCCTGAAGAAACTCTCCACCTCGGCATTCTTCTCTGGAGTACGTTTTTTCCATGAAGGGATGAAATATACGATGAAGCAGAGCGCCGATTCAACAAGAGTAGCCACCTCCCACGAAACAGATGGAATCAGGTTCAGCACGACACCGGAAACCACACCGGTGAAGATTGTAGCGATGGACGCTGTGCTGTCCGGCTTACGCACAATGATTCCCATAAGGAGCGGAATACCGAGAGGAATCGCAAGGATGCTGGAGAAGAGCTTGTTGGCCTCGAAGGCACCGCCGAAGTTGCGGATAAGAATAGCTCCACCTATCATCACCGCACCTACAAGGCCTGTACTGATACGCGCTACAGAAAGTAGCTTTGTTTCAGAAGCATTACGGTTAATGAGTCTCTTGTATATATCGTTGGTAAGAACAGAAGCCATAACGTTGTACTCTGCATTGAGGGAAGACATCGTTGCTGCAAACATCGACGAGAAAAGGATACCCATAATGCCGACAGGAAGGAGTTTGATGGCGACAGACACATACGACATCTCCGGGTCTGCCAATCCTGGAACAATAAGTTGAGAAGCCACGGCTGGAAGCAGGAACACCGGAGTGAAGACCAGGAACAGCAGACCTGTGACCACACCTACCTTGGTAGCAGCGTTCTCATCCTTCACACAATAGAACTTCTGGATAAAGGTCCAATTCTCATTATACTTGACAAGAGTCATGAGAGCATATATTCCAAGCCAGAAGAGATTTCCTTTCGGACCGTTGAAGAAGTTCAAATGGTCCGGCAGTTTCTCTGCAATGCCTGACAAGCCGCCCACTTCGCTCATAGACAGAGGGAGGAGCACCACAGTGACAAGAATCAGAATCAGGAACTGCACAGTACTCATTATGGTCACGGTCCATATACCTCCTATAAGGTTGAATACGGTCACAATAATTCCAGAAACGACAATCGACCACTCAAGAGAAAGAGGAGTGACCACAGCGATGAATACACCGATCGCATAAAGACGGACCATGTTGTCAAGTACTCTCAGCACCAGACTCACCCATGTCATCACCTGCTGGAGCGGAAGGCTATAACGTTGCTCCAGATACTCCATAGGGGTCGTGCAACCGGTCCTTCGCCACAATTTGCCAAGGAAGACACCGCCTATGATGCAAGCCGGCACAGTCACCCAAAAGACAGTAATCGACACAACACCCCATTCATATGCTATTCCAGCATAGGCAACAAAAACGAAGGTCGAGAAAAGACCCATGAAGTTGGTGATGGTGGCCATAACCCAAGGGATTGTTCCGCCACCTTTGAAATATGCTCCGCTGTCCTTGATGAACCAGCCGAATGAAAGACCTATGACAGCCATAAGGGCCACATAGACCGCCACTGAGACGTAGTCAAGATTCTGAAGATGTAATTCCATATTAATATTCGATTCCTATTGCGTCCATCATTCCTTTAAGGTATCCCACTCCGAAGAGGGTGCCGCTGATGCCGTAGCTCGGCTGGCTGTTATCCTCGCCTGCCATCGTAGGGACATGGTCAGAGCGGAGAGGACCATCATAACCGACCTCTTTGTAAACTCTTAGCATTGCAGGCATATCTGTCGGGCCGTTGTCGTGGAATGTCTCGTGGAAATTCTCCGCTCCTCCGGCCACATCCCTCTGATGCACGAAGAAGATCCTGTCCTTCCACTCGCGGATCACATCAGCCACAGGAGCACCCATGGTCACATAAGTACCCTGACAGAAGGTCAGTCCATGCGATGGACTGTCACTCAGGCTCAAAACCCTGCGGATCGCATCAGGATTCGTGAATATACGGGCGATGCCCTGCAGAGGGCTTACAGGCGGGTCGTCAGGATGAAGTCCCATACGCACTCCGGCTTCCTCGGCCACAGGCATCACCTGCGAGATGAACCACTCATAGTTTTCCCACATCTCTTCCTCCGACACTTCGCCATACTCTGTCATAGGCAGCTTGTCGCCGTCCTCCTTGCTGAATCCGGTCACAAAAGCGCCACCCCTCTCAGGAAGTCCCTTTGAGGTGCGGAACCAGCCGGTAGGCATGAAATTGTAGCAAAGAGTCGTGATGCCAAGCTTACCCATGTTGCGCAGCATCTGCTTATACTGTTCTATGTCCTCCTCTCGTCCGGGAAGGCCTAGTTTGATGCGCATCATGTCTATCTGGTCCCCTTCAAGACCGATAAGGTCAAATCCGTGCTCTGCAAAAAGCTCCTTCTGAGCCTTGAGAGTCTCAAAGTCGGTTATAGGCTTCTTTCCGGTAAGTTCGGGAGCAAGCTTCGCAAAAGCATAGCGGATACCCATCTGGGATACCAGATGCCACTTCACATCAGGCTTGTCGCCAAAAAAAAGATGAACCAGTTTCATTATAGGTCGTTTTTAAGTTTCAGAAGAGCTTCAAGGAAATAATAATCCGCATATGTCTCCGGTTTGTCAATAGAAGAATTATGAGGAACAGAGGCCACACTGTGCATAAGCAGATAATAGTTATTATCTCCCCTTTCTGCCATATATGCCGGACTCGCGAGGGACGAAAGCATCTTCACGGCCGCATCGCGGTACTGCTGAGCCTTTGCAGGATCATCCACATAGTTCTTCAGTTCAAGAAGGGCCGATGCTGTAGCCGCTGCCGCAGAGGCATCACGAGGCTCTTCTTCAAAGCGCTCCGGATCGTATGCCCACTCATAATCCGTGAACTCACCGATATTGAAATCCCAGTAAGGGATGGAATCCTCAGGAAGGTTCTTGTGGTTGATGAAGAAATCGGCAGCCTTCATAGCCGTCTTGAGATACTCAGGCTTCTTTGTAAATCTGTAGCACATGGTGAACCCGTAGATAGCCCATGCCTGGCCTCGTGACCATGCAGAAGAATCCGAAAATCCCTGAGAAGTCTTGCGTGCATCCACCTCACCGGTCTCTGGGTTGTAGGCTACCAGATGGAAGGCGGAACCGTCTTCACGAATGTGGTTGGCCATAGTCTTGTCCGCATGACTGAGAGCCGGCTTCAGAAATTTCTCGTTACCGGTAAGTTCGTATGCCTTGAACAAGAGATCCAGATTCATCAGGTTGTCGATAATCACAGGGTAATATGTAGTGTAAGTACCACCACGTGAGGTCCATTGATCCCAGGACTTGGTGGTGCCTGTAATCTCCGAGAAACGGGAAAGCTGACTACCAGCAGCATGCACTATAACGTTCTTATAATATTCGGACGGACAGTATTCATATGCCTTACCAAACGAAGCCATGATGATGAAACCGATGTCATGATGATAAATCTGATTCTTCTGCACCTCGAGTGCACGGGTCACATTCTCGGCCTTAGCCTTCCACTGCACATCACCGGTATGTGCATAAAGCATCCAGAGAACTCCAGGATAGAAACCGTTTGTCCAGTTGGCTCCTGATTTCAGAGGCTCAGCGCCGATAAGACGTGTCTCGCCGGAGTTGTTCACCGTACGGGGATACATCCCCAAAGGGGTAGCCTCGTACATAAGCTCATACTGCTGGGCCGCACGCTCAAAGCCCTTCTCGACAAGCCTCTGCTCATTTTCTGAGCACGACATGAGAACTACAGCAGCCAGCAACAACGTTGCTGCTCTATTCAGCAAAAAAACTTTCATATCCTAAAGCAACTTGTTTTTAAGCATGATTCCATTCTGACTTCTATGTTGCAACTGGTACTCATACATGGACCGTGGATACACCTTGGTTCCATGAGATTTCCATATTCCGTCAGGACGCTGTCCATACAAGCCGTATTCGCGACTGGATGGCAACTTTTCACCTATACATCCCACACACCAGTTGTGGCCGCTCACCCAAGGGCTCTGACACACGATGGAGGCAGCTTCGCAGTTCCATAACACGAAATTGACACCTGACCATCCCTGTCCGGTTCCAAAATTATCCCTGTCCTGCACAGCCAGAAGTCCATCGGTAGTACATCCGTCATACAAAATTCCTGTAGCCCATTTCTGATGAGGACCCATATCGGAAAATGAATTGGTCATATGACAGTCATGGTAGACATTCGGGCCCGGTGTCGTCACACCTGTGACACATCCGTGACGATCCTTATCCGCAGTACACCCGGTGAAAAGACACATCTCACCCTTATAATTATGGAAAGCGTATCTTCTGGAGCCCTTCAACTCGGACACAGGATCCTTGCTCGAGCAGTCAGACACTGTTATATACCTTGCCCCATACCAGAGATTGACCATGCAGTATCCGAAATGCAGGGCAGTCACATTCCTGATCCAGCAATGCTCTGCAGCATTTACCTGGATTGCTGTCCAGCAATGGTCCTCATCAACATGATTGGCATAAATATCATATTCTTTGAAAGCATACTCCGAGCGCAAAGTCATATTTTCAATACCACACTCACTGACTCTTGCAACGTTTCCTTTTTCTTTATAGAGTATACCACGATTCTCTTCTCCATAATCATCGGTAAGTTCCATGACTAAAGGATTATCAAGATATATCATGCTGCCCGACACTCTCACTACCCTGCGGCTCCAATACATGGTATATTTTGCATCATAGTTTTTTTCATTCCATTGTATCACTGAGCCAGCGTCATTCTGAGGGATTTCATCCATTTTCAAAGCCGATATCCACGCATCCGTACCCGGGCGACACACCACAACCTTGTCTCCTGCCTTGAAGTTACTTGGATCCGCGACTTCCACATACATCTGCCCCACAGCGGCATCAGTGATTATTCGGGATGGAGAAATGCAGTCATTTTCCACATCCTTCTGGTTAATTACATTGCCTATCGATATCAGTACACGGTCTTCCTTGGAATCAGCATCAGGGTCTACATATCTGGAAGTGCCTGTCGCCACTATAACAGTCTTACCCTCTCCCTCTCCACGCAGCACAACACCCGACTTCATAACGAGTTGTCCGCTTACATTATAAGTTCCTTCCTTCAGAAGCACCGCATGGCCTGAAGAAGTATTATCTATTGCATTCTGAATATCTGAAGTCCTGTCTCCCTCAGATGGTTCCAAAGTAGTTCCTACCGGAACGTATAACGGTTCCTCCTCACCCCAATGATATCCCACACGGCTGAAATCGATATACTCTCCAAGCAGCAGGGAATTTGTATTTTCCTTAAAACCTTCATTTTCCACGCCGTCAAGAACAGTCTTTGCAAAGTTGTCAATGTCGTAGATAGGCACATATTGATTTCTTTCAATCCTGGCCGGCTCACTCAAACTTGCCTGAAGCCTCTCGCCATTCTGACGTATAAGCGTAATCCTAAACAGATGCTCTCCAGGAAGTATACATGCGCAATAATATTTACCTTTCTGAAATGCACCTGAAATCGAAACAGATTCCTTTGGATCCAATACCTTATTCACCAACGGATTTTCTTTCGCATCCACACGGAACTCACCTGCGAGAGGATTCCCATTCAGGTCGTCTATAACCACCGAGCGTATATCATCATATTTTGCAAACCTGAACCGGAGAACAGCACACACATTCTTCATCTGTGTCTTATATGAGCCGTCATCTTTCTTGGTCAGGATTCCTACTGCCACATTGGCATGCAGACTATTCTCACAACGGACTTCCTGGGCATCATCCAGCCACAGATATAGACCGTCATCGTCTCGAGGACTGTATTCTCCACAGTAAACAGCATAGAGCGGTTCCTTATCAGCCGGCCAGCCGTTTACCGTAAAATCGTTACTCATGGCATCGTCGGTACATTCAGATGAAGTCATACAGACATCATCTGCCAGGACCTTTATCACATCACCCGCAGTCCATAGGACAGCACCACCATCTGCAAACAGAGTCTTCGTATCCGGATCATTTTCCTGATATCCGGCTACCACATTAATTACAGTAGACTGATGGTTCGACTCATCAACTCCTGCACATGACATCACGACCGAGAGCGCCAGGAGACTTATTAAATGTAGAATATCATGTTTTTTCATAGACACCTAACCTAACTATACCACGGTTAATAGCGACAAAGGTAGATGTTTTGTATAAAAATGCAAATTTTTTTTTAGAAAGTATTACGACGAATCATCCTGAATCCGTTATGGATCTTAGTCATTTTCCTACTTAAAATCATCTCCGCAGCAAGCTTTCCCATCTTCACAAAATCAGTAGAAATTGTAGTAAGACCTCCCAGGACAACAGAATTCAAAGGAACATCATTATATGCAATCAATCCGACATCTACTCCTACCGTCAAATTATTCTCCTTGAGGATCTCATCAAACTCAGCAAGCTCGTTGCTCAGCTGACCTGTCTGCAGAAGAAACACCTCACCGGCCTTTACATTACGCGGGAATGAATCCATTACACGCAATGGAATATGATTTCTGGCACAGAAGGATCCGACTCCTTCGAGAACCCATTTACCGTAACGGCTAGTCGGCAGGACGACCGCATTGAGGCAGCCGATATTCCTCAACTCATCCACAGCCTCTTCAAGTCCCCTCTCGACATCAGTAAAGAAGTCCTGATATACCGCACCGAACTGTCCGGACATGAAACGGTTGCAGTGGTCAAGCAAAAGGAGTTTACGGTTCGGCACGCGGCCGAGCAGCTTCGCCACCCTCATCTGGGTCTGGTCATCAATGGAGAAATGTGGGGAGACCACATAATAATCATACGTATCTAGATACTGGTCAAGGTAATGTTCCAGCTGGTCAACATCGGCATTGTGAAGGATAATCTTTACCTCAGCCTCATCCACAAGCGCATTGGTAAACGAGTTCACAAGCAACTGCTTGAAAATATCCATGCGGCCAAGTATCATCAGGATATTAAGTTTCTTCGGAATCTCGTCCGCATCACGCGAGACATAATAGCCTTTACCGGGACAACTGGCGATATAGCCTTTGTTACGAAGGGTCACCAATGCACGTTTTACCGTTTCTTTTGACATGCCGGTATCAGTTGCAATATCGGTCATGGAAGGAAGATGAGTTCCCTTCTTTAAAGTACCATCAAGAATCCGTGTCTCGATTTCAGAAAGCACTTGTTTATATTTCGGTACATCCGTATCCGGATTGATGTGAAATCTCATATAGCGTCAATCATGGGTTAATCCGACAAAATTACAACTTTGTTTGATATTATTCAAAAGAAAACACTATATTTGCAACACCTAACCTCACTATACCATGGTATACAGATTATTTTTCTACATCGTACTCATAGCAAATTCATTTGCAATCCACTCGGAAGAACTCCCAGATTGGCTTGATCCCCAAGTATTTGAAAAGAACCGCGAGTCTATGCACACCACATTCACCGTGGACAGGTGCAGCGATATCACACTCGGAGGAATCTGGAAATTCAATTTCAACGAAACAGCTGAAGGACGTCCCTCAGACTTCTTTGTTACCGGGTATGATGATTCTTCATGGGATGAGATTCCGGTTCCGGGCATATGGGAACTGAACGGGTACGGAGACCCGGTATATACCAGCCGCAACTACGCTTGGGAAAGAAACTATGTGAACAATCCCCCATATCCCCCTGTAGAGCACAATCATGTGGGACAGTACAGAAGGTCATTTGATATCCCAGACTCCTGGAAGGGTAAGGACGTATTCCTGCATATAGGATCTGCGATATCAAATGTACGTGTGTGGATAAACGGCAAAGAGGTTGGATATAGCGAGGACAGCAAGCTGGAAGCATGCTTCGACATTACTAAATACATACATACCGGAAAGAACTCCATTGCATTGGAAATATTCCGTTGGTGTGATGCCACATATCTGGAAGACCAGGACATGTGGAGACTCAGCGGAATCGCACGCGATGTATTCTTGACCGCAAGGGAGAAGAAGAGGCTGGAGGACGTACGGATCAGCGGTTCAGTTGACGGCGTGGCATCCATCTCTGTAAAAGTTACCAAGGGAGTGACCTCCGCGACATATAGGATAACCTCACCGGACGGCACAGCAGTGGCTTCCGGAACTATCCCGACAAAAAACGGAAAGGCATCGTGCCGGATAGAAGTACCTCAACCGCTTTTATGGAGCGCTGAGACGCCTTGGCTCTACAAGCTGGACATGACGGTTTCCGACAGGAAAGGAACACTTGAGAGTACCTCACTGGACTTCGGTTTCAGGGACGTTTGCGTCTCAGGAGGACAACTTCTCGTAAACGGCAAGCCAGTGCTTGTAAAAGGAGTGAACAGACACGAACTGGGGACATGGAACGGTCCGGTGATGAGCGAAGAAGAGATGCTTCTGGACATTCTCCGCATGAAGCAGCACAACATCAACGCAGTACGTTGCGCCCATTATCCGAATGACCCTCAGTGGTACTCCCTTTGCGACAGATATGGCCTGTATGTGGTGGCCGAAGCCAACATCGAGTCACACAGCATGGGCTTCCTGGAAGAGAGCCTTTCGAATAACCCGTCGTATGAAGCAGCACATTTAGTGCGTGTGCAAAGGATGATAGAGAGGGACTTCAACCATCCTTCGATAATAGCATGGAGCCTCGGAAACGAGTCCGGACATGGTCCCACTATGCAGAAATGCTACGACCTCGCTTACGACATGGACTCCACCCGCATCGTTCAGTATCAGTTCGAACAAGGCTTATGTGAGGGATTCTCAGATGTATTCTGTCCGATGTATTACAGCCATGAGCAGTGTCTTGAATATCTGAAGACCGACCCTGCCCGCCCGCTTATCCAGTGCGAGTATGCCCACGCCATGGGCAACTCCCTCGGCGGATTCAAGGAATACTGGGACATGGTGCGTGCATGGCCGAAGTTCCAGGGGGGCTTCGTATGGGACTTCGCGGACCAGGGACTATATTGGGAGGTAGATGCATCGAAATACTGGACTGACCACTGGTTCGCATACGGAGGAGATTTCAACACGTACGACCCCACACGTGCGACCACTTCATGCAACGGCCTGTTCGCTGCCGACCGTACTCCACAACCTCACGCACGCGAATTCGCATACCAGTGCCGTCCAATACATACCTCGGCCGTGAATGCACTAAACGGAAAAGTTGCTGTATTCAACGAGTATTTCTTCAAGGACTTATCCGACTTCCGGATGGACTGGACAGTGGAAGCAGACGGAAGAGCGGTCCTGTCAGGGTGCGTGCCTTCCATCGCAATAGGGCCACAGAAGACAGGGGATCTTGAGCTCGGGTACGATATCGGGGACATTGCAAGTGCCATAGGATGCGGCATGGACTCACTCTCTGCATACGACATATACCTCACAGTGCGTTACAGCCTTAAACGAGCTGATGGTCTTATGCCGGCAGGGACAGAACTTGCCTACGACCAGATCTGCCTGAACGAAGCTGCCATTTCACACAAGAACAACTGCTCCGGAAAACCGGAGCATGGCGAAGAAGGCGGCCTGAGAACATTTAGCGGCGAAGTCAGGAAAGGAGGCAAAAGCTTGCGTTGGAAAGCCGCATTCGACCCTGCGAGCGGAGCCCTCGTAAGCTATACAATCGGGACAAAGGAACTGATAAGCTCCCCTCTGATGCCGAACTTTACCAGAGGCATCACAGAGAACGACCTTGGGCCGGACATGGACAAGGCTCAGGAGCTATGGAGAACTGCTGAATTCAAGACAGCATCCTTCATGGTAACGGAAGAAAAGGACTGTCAGAAAGTATTTGTGACATATGAGCCTATAGGCGATGCTGCAGAATTGAAGATGATTTATAGCATCTATGCGGACGGATGCATCGAAGGAGCGGAGTATCTTGAGGATGGTGGCAAGCTGTCCGAAGCCCCATGTCTTCCGCGATTCGGTATGGAGTTCGCCATGCCGGGACAGTTCTCCAACCTCGACTTCTATGGTCTGGGGCCGGATGAGAATTACTGCGACCGCTTCTGTTCTTCGCTCATGGGACATTATACGCAGAGGGTTGAAGACCAGTATAACTACAACTATTCACGCCCTCAGGAGTCCGGCACAAAGACACGCCTGAAATGGTGGAAGGTCACAGACGACAGAGGATATGGATTTGAAATCACTGCATCGGAAAAGTTCTCTGCATCGGCCCTGCCGTTCAGCACAGAAACCCTTGACATAAAGGCTTACCCTCTGAAGAAATATTGGTCAGACATCTACGACTTCCCTACTCCGACCGGACGCCCGGACCATCAGGTCCACTCTCTGGAACTCAAAGCTCAGGCTTTCGAGAACCAGCGTTCACTCGGCAAGACCTGGATATGCTTCGATCTTGCCCAACAGGGAGTGGGAGGCATAGACTCCTGGAAGTCATGGCCTCTGCCGCAGCATCGTATTCCGGCACAGCCGATGTGCTTCCGGTTCCATATAAGACCTGTTGTCCGCTGATGAAGAAACGCGCGTCAGGCGGATGACTTAGAAAGTGCCTCTGCGGATAAGACGGAAATCGCATTTGACCTTTGAAAGGTTCTTGGTCAAGATCATATCGGCGGCAGTCTCACCCATCTGCCTGAAATCAGTGGAGACTGCCGTAAGACCGTCCAGGATGATTTCATTTATGGGGGCGTCGTTATAAGAAATGACACTTATATCCTCGCCGATGACCAGGCCCTGTTCTTTTGCGACACGTGCCAAAGTAAGCAGTCCTGTATCATGTTGGGAATTAAGCAGAAGATACACCTCATTCTTTCTGATTATGTCCCCTGTCACTCCGGTATGGAACTCCACAGGAAGGCCGGTCTGTGAACAGAAGGTCTGGATGGACGTCCTGATTGATGCGGAGTAAAGACTGTTCGGCATAGTCAGGACATTGAGCTTCGAAAAAGTCCTCAACTTGTCCAGACCCTCGGACAGGGCTACGGAAATATCTTTAGAGAAGTCCTGATACACAGCTCCGAAGTTGCCCATAAGATCATCCACCATTCGGTCCACAAGAATCAGTTTCCTGTTCGGAAACCTTTTCAGCAGCTTGAGCATCCTTTTCTGACTGGAAGCATCCAATGAGAAATGCGGAGTCACTACATAGTAGTCAAAATGATCCACATCCTCATCGATAAAGAATTCGAACACATCCAGATTCTGGTTGTGAATACGGATGGTCACCTCGGCGTCACCGCCGATTTTGTCCATAAATGACTGGAAAAGCACCTGTTTGTAGGAGCTGAGCTTGTCGAAAAGAAGCAGAATGCGTAACGGACGTTCATTCCCGACTCCACAGACATAGAAGCCCTTTCCCTGCCTAGGCTCTATTACTCCCTTGTCCCTCAATATTGCATACGCTTTCTTTACGGTTTCCTTGGAAATCTCCAGTTCTGCTGAGAGTTCATTCATGGATGGCAGAAGAAAGCCCGGGGGATATTCACCGGAAATTATCTTCTGTTCTATCTGGGATATCACCTGCTTATATACAGGTATGCTTACCGCCGAATTAATATAAAATCCTTTATGCATTTCAAATAATTTGCCTATCTTTGCACCACACCACACAACACTTGTGCAACGCTCTTAAATTTCGCGAAGTTACAAAAACCTTATTATAAAACAAACTGCTGACAATGAATGCAAAAACAACAAAAGGAAGCTGGTACAAATGGGAAGTCCTGCTGCTCCTGTGGATGGCATACCTCCTCAATCAGGCAGACAGACAGGTGTTCAACACAGTGCTACCGGCTATCCGTGATGCTCTCAGTCTGACCGACACATCCATCGGTATTATTGCAACAATCTTCAATCTCTGTTACGCGATGATGGTTCCCCTCGGAGGATGGGCAGGAGACCGTTTCAGCCGCAAATGGGTTGTGACGATAGCAATCCTCTTCTGGAGCGTGGCGACAATGTTCACAGGACTTGCTACCGGAGTCATCATGCTGATACTCCTGCGAAGTATAGCCACAGGCGGCGGAGAGGCTTTCTTCGGACCGGCAAACTATTCGCTCCTTGGACAATACCATAAAGAGACACGAGCACGCGCGATGTCCATCCATCAGACAGCATATTATATAGGTGTAATCCTCGCCGGATGGCTTGCTGGACTTATTGCTGACAAGCTTGGATGGCAGTATTCGTTCATAATATTCGGCGCAGTCGGCGTGATCTGGGGTATTATTATGGCAATCAGACTCAAGGACAAGAAAGATGACAATGAAGAAGCTGCTGCAAAGGAAGAGAACAAGGTCGGTATCCTTGACGGATTCAAGGTCGTGTTCACTACCCCTACAGCACTTATGCTCACGATAGGATTCAGTGGTCTGATCTTCGTCATCACAGGATTCATGACATGGGTGCCGGCATTCCTTCAGGAGGAGTTCGGACAGAACCAGGCTGCTGCGGGATTCAACTCGATGTTCTGGACATATCTTGCAGCTTTCGTTGGAGTACTCCTTGCAGGATCGCTTTCTGACAAGTTTGCAGCTAAGACAAACAAGGCACGTATGCTCCTGCAGGCATTCGGATTGATTGCAGGTGCCGTATTCCTCTTCATCATGGGATACAGCACCACGCTTTGGGTGCTTTACCTCAGTTTTGCCGGATGGGGATTCTTCAGGGCATTCTTCGATGCAAATACATACACCGTGCTCTATGACGTGACTCCGTCACATCTTCATGCCTCATGCTCAAGCGCAATGATTACCACAGGCTTTGCAGTAGGCGCCCTCGCCCCTGTAGTGCTCGGAGCCATGAAGGAGAACCTCGGAAGCCTCGCGGCGACATTCCCTGTTTTGGGAATTATTTGGGTTGTATGCGCAATCCTCATGTTCGTTGTAAGCCGCACAAGCTATCAGAAAGATTATGACAAAATAAATAAAGCATAGCCATGAAAGCAGAACTTAAAAACAGAAAGCCGAAAGCAGGTCTCCTGCTTATCGCTTCACCAAGATTCAAGAACCTGTATGGACCTCAGAGAGGTACTTATGGTGAAAGAAAGGCTGAAGCCGTAAAAGGCATCAAGGCAACAATGGACTTCCTTGACCTTGTCGATCCCGGCATCGTATATGAAAGAGAGGATGCCCAGAAGGCAATGGACATGTTCTATGCAGAGAAGGTTGACTTCATCTATGCGGAATTCCTTTCTTGGAGCGAGGACTTTGCGTGGATAAGATTCCTGCGCGACTGTCCTCAGATTCCTATAATATTCTGCAATGTTGCAAAGCCTAAGATGACGTTCGAGACTACCCTCGACGAGGATGATTTCGTGGACTACCTCTGCGCCGGCACACTCGTAGGTTCACTCGAAGGTTCAGGAAGCATCAAGAGGGTACCTCGCAAGATGGTCAAGACCATACTCGGCACACGCGAGCAGGTGACAGAACAGCTCAAGGTCTATGCAAACGCAGCAAAGACACGTGCAATCCTCCGCAACTCGAACGTAGGCCTCATGGCAAACATGAACGAGGCAATGTGGAGCACATATATCGACAACTACGACCTCTTCACCAAGATCGGTCCTGAAATCCACTACCTCCCATACAGTGATTACGGAATCGAGATAGAGAACCTCACAGATCAGGAGGTGAAGGAGTATGCAGATGAGCTCACCAGCAAGTACAAGATGATGGATGATGTAGAATACGACAAATTCATCGGCTGTGTGAAAGCGACTCTCGGTATCAAGAAACTAGCAGAGAAGAACAACATTGACTGCTACGTATACAATGATATCGATCAGGCTACATTCAAGACAGCAGGATGCCGCGCTGGTTTCTACCCTCAGTGGTTCAATGAAAATGTCAGCGTACTTGTACCTGAGGCTGATATAGGAGCCGGTATCATCACTTATGTCCTCAAGCTCATGACAGGCAAGAACATCAACTTCATCGAGCCTTTCCACATCGAGGATGACTTCGGCACATTCGCTGGCGGACATGCTGGTCCTAATGACCACAACGACCCACAGTGGCAGGATAACGTCATCATTTCACGTGACGTACGCTTCGCAAAAACCCACTGGAAGTATGCAGGTGCCCCATTTGCTTGGAACCGTTTCAGCCCAGGAATGAAAACAGTTGCAGGTTTGTACGAGGAGGACGGAAAATACAAGCTCATCACCTTCATGGTAGAGAGTCTTTCGGAGAAGGACACCCCACAGAGCAACAAGAAGCACCTTCTTGCAACATACAGCCACGGTATCTTCAAGCCGGTTGTCCCTGTAAAGGAACTCTGGGAGCAGGTTCTCAGGATCGGTGCCACACAGCACTACGCTATCGTGGACGGCGACTACCGCAAGGAACTTGAAGACTTCGCCGAGATTATGGAATTCGAATTCTACAGCATCAAGTAATTTAGTTTTTTAATAACAAATAAACATCAAAGACAATGAGTTTTATGTACAACCCGTTTCCGTTTGATGATCCAAAGCCGATCAACAGACCGAAACTTTCAGAAGAAACAATCAATTCAGTAGTTACAGGCGGTACGCCTAATGTTGCCAAGAAGTTTTTTGCAGGGATAGCTGACAGAATCCAGTCAGAAGGTGTCATCGTCGGAATCGACGGTTATACAACTACAAACTGGAAGCAGTTTGTGGACCTTCTTGCAAGAGAGTGCACCATTGCTGGTGTTGAACTTGAGGTTGTAGACTCGCTTGCAGCAGTTCTCAAACCAAATGAGGTAATCGACGAGATGATCGACTCACGCCTTATTTGGGACACCAAGATCGACCCTACCCTCCTCTACGGAAAGCTCTATCATGGTGGTTACATCGGACTGTTTGACGAAGCTAAGGTTGCTCACTTCCAGAAGGCAGTTCCTGCAATGAAAGCTCCAGGCAAACTCGTCGTCGTTGCAGGATACGGTTCTATGATAGCCGAATTCCGTGACATGTATGACGTAAAGTGCTGGTTCGACATCACTCCTATGAGGAGCATTCTCCGCATCAGAAACGGTGAGTATGCCAACATCGGCAAGGAGCATCCCGGCATCATCAACCGCACAATCCGTCGCTGCTACTACTGTGATTTTGAGTGCGCCGTACAGCTCAGAAAAGATCTCTGGAAAAACAACGTTCCTGATTTCTTCTTCATCGACAACGACCATGGCAAACTCCAGATGATGCCTTATGCTTCATTTACAGACATCTGCGCACAGCTGGTAAAATATCCGTTCAGAACCAAGCCTTGCTATCTTGAAGGCGTATGGGGCGGATCATACATGAAAGAGCATCGTAACCTCCCTAAGGAGATGAGAAACGCTGCATGGGTATTCGATTTCATTCCTATGGAGGTCAGTGTCCTTGTAGAAGTTGGTAACGAGACTCTCGACATCAACTACTGCACATTCGTCCACAAGGAGGGCGTGAATCTTATGGGAGAGAAGTGCGTCAACAAGTACCAGGGTTATTTCCCTATCCGTTTCAATTGGGATGACTCTTACCACTCTACCGGCAACATGAGCGTTCAATGCCATTCAGACGGAAAGTTCAATATTGAGAACTACGATGAGTTCGGCCGTCAGGACGAGAGCTACTATGTAGTCGTGACAGGTCATGAGGCAAAGACGTTCATTGGGTTCCGTGACGACGCTGATATCCCTCAGTTCTTCAAGGAAATCGAGGATGCGGATACAAAGCAGATACCATGCGACTACATGAAGTATGTAAGCTACGAGCCTTCTGTGCCAGGTCTTCAAGTAATGCTTCCTGCAGGTACAATCCACTCAAGCGGACGTAACCAGGTGATTCTTGAGATCGGTTCGCTCACAATCGGTTCATATACGTACAAGATGTACGACTATCTCCGTCTTGATTTCGATGGCAAGCAGCGTCCAATCCACACATATCTTGGTGAGAAGTGCGTGAATCAGGACAGAAGATATTCAGTTATCCACGACCCGAACAGTCCGGACTACATCGTTCAGGAGCCTCGTCTTGATGCTAAGGGAGAAGGCTGGGAAGAGTACATCCTTGGTGAGAACCCTCAGATGTACATCTCACTCCGTCGCCTCGAATTCGAAAAGGTATGCGAACAGGATACAAAGAACGAGAAGTTCCATGTGCTCACACTCGTGGACGGTGACAAGGTGCGTATCCGCAGTGTAGAACATCCTGAGCGTTATTTCGACCTTGATTTCATGGAAATTGCCTGCGTTCCTGCAAATATGGGCAAGTACGTTGTTGAGAACCTTGGCAAGGAGCCTGTCCGCATCCACAAGACAACTCTTCGAGAAGGATTTGAAAATGACCCAAAATAAAGCTTACATAGTAATGGACGTTGGAGGGACTTTCATCAAGTCCGGAATAATGTCTGCTGACGGAGTGCTTCTTGACGGAAGTCAGCAGACTGTTCCTATCAACTCTGACGGAACCAAGGAAGAAATCTGTAATTCCCTGACATCGGCTGTATGCCAGGGAATTTCTCTTGCCAGATACTACGGATACTCCCCTGCTGGTGTGGGAATCTGCATGCCAGGACCTTTCAATTACATAACCGGTATATCCGCCATGGTGCATAAGTTTGCCGCCATCAAGGATATTCCGTTGACAGATGTAATTAAAGAAGCTTTGGATGGCCTCGATGTACCTGTAGTCTTTGGACATGACGTAAATACACAGCTCTTCGGTGAAATGTGCGGAGGTAACGGCATAGGGTTCGCCAATGCTTGTCTTGTATCACTCGGTACAGGACTCGGATTCGCAATGGCTGCTGAAGGCAATGTACTCATGACACCTACAGGCTCCCCTCTTGTAAGCATCTGGAATCTTCCTTACAACGGTGGTATTCTGGAAGACTATGCATCCAAGAGAGGTTTCTACAACACATGGCAGATTGTTACAGGAATCAGACCTGCTGATGAAATGACGGTCGCAGAAATGGGCCGCCTTGCAGGAGAAGGCGACGTTACCGCGTTGGAGGTGTTCCGCAGAGTGGGATCTTTCATTGGACAGAACATCAAGGAAAAGATTAAGGAATACAAGATCGAATGCCTTCTGTTCGGTGGCCAGATATCACGTTCTTTCCGATTCATGGAAGAGGCCGTGCGCAATGAACTCAAAGACATCCCAGGTCTGAAAATTAATACGGTCTCTGATTTCAGCAATGCTGCGTTCAAAGGATTGGTGGAAATGATGAACAATCAATATTCGACATTCTGACAACAATATAGTTAGAAAATGTACCCGTTAAAATTCCACCCCATATTCAAATCAATGATATGGGGTGGTGATAAATTGTGCCAATACAAAACAATCGATACCGATCAGAAGAATATTGGTGAGAGTTGGGAACTCTCAGGAGTTCCCGGAAATGAGTCAGTTGTTTCAAACGGAGAGTTTGCCGGTAGGACCGTCATTGAACTCATTAATGAATATGGCCCAGACCTGCTCGGGAACATCTTTGCGTATATCAGAGTACTCTCTATGCTTACGTGTCCCATCAGTTCCTTAAGAGCTTAAATATCTATTCCACGAGCAACTGCAGTCATGGCGAATGTATGCCTAAGGCCATGGAATGTAAGAGCCTTGGAAATCTTTGCTTTTTCAAGCCATTCTTTCAGCATTTTGTTTGCACGATTGTTATCCCGGAAACCTTTGAACACAGCGGGAAATAACAAAAACGTCTAATAAGCTCTATATCAGCCTATTAGACGTTTTATGCTATCAATAAATTTTAAATTATCAAAATTATAAGTATTTGATAATAAATTAGTTATATTTTTAGAATTACCACTCCAAAAGGCATACTGAATTGATTGTCAATTACTTAAATGAGCCTCCGTATAAATTCGGTATAAAAATCCGGTTGCCGGTAGATAGGAATAACTAATATATCTTACCATCTGTCAAGCCTGTCACAAAGGAAGGAAACTATCTGCAAATAACGGACAAGAAATTACAACTATTTATTATTGTCTTGATTTTCAATAAGCTAGCGATACATTTTGTAACATGTGATTTTTATGATGCAAGCCAAGGTCTGGCTATGAAACATTTCAGAGACGATTTCATCCGAATTCAACCTCGGAAAAAATCAGACCGCAATCGGAAAACATTCTCATCGCATTCTCGTCACAATCCCCTATTTTTCATAAAATTCCAATTGGATTTTTAGACTTGAAAATCCCGCTTAAATGCTATGAATCTCCTTCAAAATCTACTTTAGAATAAATCTACTGCATCATGATATTTACATTTCGCATACTTCAATCATGTGGCCCATTCAATCAAGCCATTGTATACCTATCAGCTATTCAATAACACAATCAATATAGTTGCAAAGTAAACTATTATCGCTATATTGTGTTGCACAATAGTTTATTTCTAATCTATTATGGAAGACATCTACACACTATCAGACACCCAGATTGTCAAACGCATTGGAAACAAGCTCAAATCTATCAGGCTAAAAAGACAGATGATGCAATAATGCAAAATAGCTAATAGATCGATTAATAGCCTATTAGACATTTTTCTTGTAATTTAATTTAGAATTTATCTGAATTATAAGTAGTTGATTATCGACAACTTACGAAAATTTAGATTACCATCAACAGAAGATATATGAAAGCTATTGTCATCGAACGAATAAATGAATTATATCACAATTCCAATTCGTATCACTTTGTGCTTTTATAATCTAAAACATACTTCATTTTAGCTTGCCCATTCAATAATATTAGATATATTTGTTGTGGTCAACTAACATACAAATGAAAACAAGAAGACTATTGTCACTTCTATTCGTGTTGATTTCAACACACATAGCTGGGGCGGATTTGACCTATCATCCGCTTAACAGAAATCAATTATACCAGACATTCAAAAATATATCTTTACCTATAGATGCGAATCTCGTCAATACCGTTTTTCAAGATTCTAACGGGATGATATATTTTGGAACTCAGAGAGGGCTATATAGCTATAATGGCTATGACCTCCATGAGTATCAGGATGCTATGTATCCTAACGGCAACTCGATATTTGCAATTATGCAATTCGATGAGCAATTTCTTTGCATTGGAACGGATCACGGCATTCGTTGGTTCAATCTGACAACTAAGGAGATAGAAGACTCATATTGCAACATCTCTTTTACTTCTGCTGTCAGGTCGCTCGCTATGTATGATGGGTATTTATGGGTAGGCACACGAGATCTTGGGCTTATGCGCATATCTCCTTATGAAGGGACAACCACATCAATGAATCCAGACAATGTATCTGAAACGACGATATATTCTTTGGAGGCTGCAGAAAACATGCTTTTTATCGCATCTTATGAGCATTTCAGCTATTATGACAAGCTTGATGATGCAAGACACATTGTCAAACTTGGATGCTCTGAAAGGATAATGGTCAATTCGTTACTATGGGATAAAGATAGAGGTTGTCTCTGGGTTGGAACCGAAGGCTATTTATATAATTTCAATATCGACTCACGTCGAATAAGCCGTCAACCTTTACTTGCCGGCAATTCTTGTAAATCATTATCACTTGATGCCGACAATCACCTTCTCATTGGTACAGATGCTGGATTATTCGTTTACGATCCTATAAAAGAGTCATGCATTCAAGTAGTACATGACTCAAGAAACAATAGTTCATTATGTAACAATATCATATGGGACATTTACAAAGATAAGAATCAGAATATCTGGTTAGCTACAAACAGAGGCGTTTCTCTTGCACAGACTAACACCGGCCGACAGTTTGTTCATATTTCAGAGATTGTGCACTCAAGCGAGGGAAATCTGTTTACGCGCATGCTTCTGGATTCATTCGGTGATTATTGGCTTGGCGGAGAAAACGGGCTGATTCATATTGCAGCCAAAGGGAAGGCGTATAATGCAACATGGTTTAGACAAGACTCCGAGGAGAGTCACCTGAAACATAATCGAATACGCCACATATACGAAGACAGTTCCCACGACATATGGATTGCCTCTGATGGAGGCGTGGGAAAGTACGACCGTGTCACTGAGAAGTTCAATTTCTTCAACATACAGGTTGACTCAACAGGCAAAAATGCCAATTGGGCGTATTCAATCCTAGAGGATAAGATCGGACGAGTATGGATTGCATCTTATATGGGAGGTCTGTTCGTCTGCAACAAGGAGACAATGGCAATACTTTACCACTTTGATGAAAATACAGGCATCGGTTCAAATGTATACCTCATGGAGGAGGGAGATGAGGAACGTATATGGGCAAGTACATCCAATGGACTGGTGGCTATTGATATCAACACTTTTGAGGTATATCAGTCAGGCTTTCATGTTGATAATATGATATACTTCGATGGAAATATATGGTATTCCGTCCTTGGAAAGTTATACCGTTATGACACATTGACCGAGAGTAATGAAAACATTCCTTTTTCTAAAACTTGCAGACAGATATTTAATTACATCAGAGAGGATGACAAAATCTGGTTCACTTCTTCAGAAGGACTTGCTTGCATCGATCCGTCAATGGCAGTTATAACTACCGTTTCACCTACTGATAATTATTACCTTTGCGGTCTTTATAATAGTGCAAATGGCGAAATTGTTTTGGGAGGAGAGGATTGTATATTACGTATCAACATGAACAAAAATGAGATACAGCACAACTCTGCTACCCCCGTATTTGTCACATATATAGTTTCCAATGGTGAACTGATGCAACCAGATAAAGATTACACACTATCTGGTAACCGCATTGAATTTCACGAAGACACAGATTTCACGATTCAACTATCAACACTTTCATATGATTCGGAAGAGTCTTACTACTACAAATTTGACAATGAGACACAGTGGCAATCACTCGGCAAAGGACAAAATCATCTGGCATTAGTCAATTTATCCGGTGGTACATATTCTTTACAATTAAGCAATCGTAATCCGGAATCCGATCCCGACGCCATCATCAGCGAATACTCAATTCATATTCCGTATCCATGGTACATGAATTGGAAAGCGTTTGTAATATACGCCATACTTCTTGCAGGCACTATAGCAGCAGGAATCAGAATAATACACCTCAGGAATAAAAAGAAATTTGAGCTACGAGAGAAGGAGAGGTCTCTTGAATTATCCAACATGAAGATGGACTTCTTTGTCAACATCTCACATGAATTGAAGACTCCACTCAGTCTGATAATTGCCCCAGTCAGCAAAATGTTGACTGAAACAACAAATGCACGGCAGAGGGAGACCCTGACAAACATCCATAACAATGCACTCAGATTAAACACTCTGATTCATAAAGTCCTTGATTTCAAACAGATGGAAACAGAAAGTGAGAACACGCTTATTCGATCTCATGTGGAACTTGTAAATCTGATCAGAAGTTGTGTGGACACATTCTCTGCAATCACTGTAGAGAAGAATATCTCAGTAAATCTTCAATTACCGGAAGATGCTATTTGGGCAAACATTGATGTCCTCAAAATTGAATCTGCCGTGATAAATGTGTTGTCAAATGCTATAAAATATGCAAATCAAACAAATGGAAAGATAAGCATTGAGCTCAAACATGAAGATGACAATGCTGTCATAACTATATCTGATAATGGGCAAGGCATTGACAAAGATGAACTGTCATTGATATTCATCAGATATTTCCAAGGAAAAAACAGCAGGCAAAAGGAAGGTAGCGGTATCGGTCTGTACTTGGTAAAGAAATATATTGAATTGCATGGTGGCACTATTTCCATTGAAAACGACAATGGTACGAAAGTCAGAATAACCATTCCTCTTACTGGAGACAATTCCTATATATTGAAAGACATCAATCAAAACAACGAATCTGTAGAAGCAACGACTTCTGCAAAGATTCTGATTATTGATGACAACAGGGAAATCGTAGCTTTCCTGACCAGCACACTGTCCAAGTATTATGAATGCAGAAAGGCATACAACGGCAAAGACGGCCTTGATCATCTCAACGAATATACCCCAGATCTGATAATTGTTGATCAGATGATGCCGGAAATGGACGGTTTCCATTTTGCTAAAAGCGTACGAAAAAACCACAATACTGCGACAACGCCTATAATAATGCTTACAGCAAAAGACGACATGGGTACGGAACTCGAAAGTATAAAGATCGGTATTGACATCTTTATGCCTAAACCTTTTGACATAAAGAAACTTCAACTAAGAATCGCCCAGTTGTTGAAAAAGAGAGAAGCGATAGAATCCTCGGTTCGGATTGATACCGTAGCACAGCCGGACTTTAAGGAATGCAAGGGAAAACAGTCTCCTGACGAAATATTTATGGAAAAGGCCACGAAAATCATCGAAGACAATATGGCCAGGGAAGATTTCAATGTTTCACTTCTTGCAGAGATGCTTTCTGTAGACACAAAGCAACTATACAGAAAGTTAAAGCAGCTTACTGGAGTGACTCCTGTCAATTACATCAGGAAACTGCGCTTGAGAAAGGCTGCTGTTCTTTTGGAAGAGGACAAGTTTACCATATCCGAGGTTATGTATCTTGTCGGATATTCCAACTCATCATACTTTTCAAAAAATTTCGCCGAAGAATTTGGAGTATCTCCAAGGGAGTTTGTAACAAGAAGCAGAAAGGAAGAAAATGGATAGATTTAAGACATGTCCGTTTGCCGTTGTTTTTTGTCCGATTTGGTTTGTTTATAGTGTCTAGCAATCACTAAAATTGCAAAATAACACTAATATTAACCAATAAAACCAGACGACATGAAACAATTGTTTCTTAAATCGGCTGTTTTGCTGATGGCTATGGCCATCTGCATATTCAGCGCTCATGATGTCATGGCCCAATCAAAGACAGTCAGCGGAACCGTCATAGATGAGACGGGAGCGCCAATGATAGGGCTGACCGTAATTGTCACAGGAACGACAAATGGTGCAACGACAGATCTTGACGGAAAGTATCAGATCTCTGTTCCTGATGGCGGTTCTTTGACGTTCTCTTATCTTGGATATGAGACGCAAGTTGTCGCAATTGATGGAAGATCCCGTATCGACATCCAGCTCAACCCTGACACAGAATTGCTTTCTGATGCAGTAGTCATCGGTTATGGTACAACTGCAAAGAAAGACCTCACAGGTTCCGTTTCCGCAGTGGGAAGCAAAGACTTCAATAATGGTCTGTTGTCTTCGCCTGAGCAACTTATCAACGGTAAGGTGGCCGGTGTACAGATTATGTCAAGCAGCGGATCACCAACAGCCGGCAGCACAATCCGAATCCGTGGAGGTGCATCCCTCAATGCATCAAACGACCCTCTGATAGTCCTTGACGGTATTCCATTGGAAATAGGAGGCATCAGCGGTAACGACGGCAACTTCTTGTCAATGATAAATCCGTCAGACATTGAATCCATGACAGTCCTGAAGGATGCTTCATCTACTGCAATTTACGGATCGCGCGCATCTAACGGAGTCATAATCATCACTACAAAGAAAGGTACTGGCAATAAGATTACCGTAAATGTAAACTCAACTCAATCCGTTCAGTGGAAGACAAAGCTCGCTGATATGCTTTCCACTGATGAGTTCATCGGTGTTGTGAGCGGACTTGACGAAAGCTACACCTCACTTCTTGGTGACACCCGCACTGATTGGAACAATCAGATTTACACTCCTGCTTTCGGAACAGACAACCTTGTCAGCGTTTCAGGACGCATTGTGAAGAATCTGCCGTTCCGAGCATCAGTAGGATATTATAATCAGGATGGTATCCTCAAGACAGATAATGCTGAAAGAGCAACAGCAAACATATCACTCAACCCGTCTTTCTTCGACGATTATCTCAAACTTGGCATAAATGTAAAGGGTGCGTATAACCATAACCAGTTTGCCCCAACCGGCGCAATCTGGAACGCAGCGACATTCAACCCTACGCTTCCAGTATATTCAGGCACAGAAGAGTTTGGAGGATTCACTGAAATCACAAGCAATGGTGCGCCGAACCCAGACGCAGTAAAGAACCCTCTCGGTCTTCTGATGCAGACTGATGCACAGAGCGAGGTATATAGAGTTGTAGGCAACGCGGAACTCGACTACAGAATGCATTTCCTTCCTGACTTGAAACTTCACCTTGCATATGGTTATGACTATGCTACAGGTAAAGGTTATACATTCATTCCAGAAACTGCCGCATCTAACTATGATCAGAAGGGATATTACTCACCTTATGGTCCGGCAGAAAAACACAACAATCTCTTTACCGCATACCTTAACTACAATACTGACATCAAGAAATTCAGAATTGATGTTACCGCTGGTTACGACTGGCAGTATTGGAAAGCCACATCACCAGCAGGTGATATCTACAATGCTGCAAAAGAAAGTCTTAATGGAGCATACAAGGCAACAGACCAAAGACATGCTTTGATGTCATACTACGGCCGTATCAATCTTTCGTACGATTCACGATACATGATTACTGCCACAGTTCGTCGAGACGGAACCTCACGTTTCTCACCTGACACCCGTTGGGGAACCTTCCCTTCTGTTGCATTGGCATGGAACATTGCCGAGGAATCATTCTTAAGAGACACCGATGCTGTCACGAATCTCAAATTGAGAGCCAGCTACGGAGTGACCGGTCAGCAGGATGGAATCGGCAACTACAATTATCTCCCTGTTTACTGGGCAGGAACAGAAAACAGCCAGTATATAGGTGCTGACGGAACAATGATCAATACTTATCTGCCTTCAGCATATGTTTCTGACCTTAAGTGGGAAACAACAAAATCATGGAATGCCGGATTTGATTTCGGATTTGTGGGAGACAGAATCACTGGTAGTGTAGATTATTATACCCGTAAGACAGAAGATCTTCTTGCAACAGTCCCTGCAGCAGCCGGAACAAACTTCACAAAGACCATAACCACGAATGTAGGAAACATGCAGAGTTATGGTATCGAGGCATCATTGAACGTAATCCCGGTACAGACAAAAGACTGGACATGGGAGGTAGGTGCAAATGCTACATGGCAGAATGTAGAAATCACTAACCTCACCCTTGTGAACAATGGAGAAGTAACAGAAACGCTTGTCGGCCCTACTATCGACGGCAAGAACATACAGGTAATGACAGAAGGACAGGAACCGTATAGCTTCTTCGTATACAAGCAATTGTATGACACAACCGGCAAGCCTATCGAAGGAGCTTATGCTGACCTTAATGATGACGGAAGCATCAATATCGATGATAGATATTGCTATCACTCCCCTGCTGCTGATGTTCTTCTTGGATTCAACACAAGCATCAGGTGGAAGCAGTTATCAGTTTCCGCAGCATTCCGTGCAAGCCTTGGTAACTACGTCTATAATGCGATGGCTGTAAATACCGGAGCGTTAGAGACCATGAAATACAGCGCACTTCAGCTCAGCAATCTGCATTCAAGCTATATGGAAACAGGATTCAAGGCACGTCAGTTCTATTCTGACCATTATGTTGAGAATGCGTCATTCCTCAAGATGGATAATCTTACTGTCAGCTATGACTTCGGAAGAGTATTCAGAAATACAATGGGACTCAGAGCATCTGTTCTTGTTCAGAATGTATTCACATGGACCAAGTATTCCGGTGTAGATCCTGAAGTGCCTAACGGATTTGATAGTTCATTCTATCCACGTCCTCGCATTGTTTCACTTAGTCTCGGACTTGACTTCTAAATCAGCAACATGATGAAAAAGATATTTACAATATTCTGCATGATGGCACTTCTGGCAAGTTGCGAACTTGACCAGTATCCGCATACTGAAACGACATCTAAAGATGTGTATGTAAGTGCCGAGAACTACGAATCGGTACTATCTGGAATATATACATCTATGATCGTTAACCTGTCGAGCATTTCAGGTGATGACAGGTTCCAGAATTATACAAGAGCGCTTCTGATGTTTCAGGAAGCGACAACCGACAACATGGATAATGTATGGGCCGCAGGCGAAAGCACCACAGACCTGAACAATTTGTCCTGGAACGCCGGCGATCCTTGGATTTCAGCAATGTATTATCATATCTATAATATAGTAGCACTTTCCAATGAGTTTATCCGCAATGCTTCAGATGAGAAGATAAGTGGCTTTTCCGATGCCGACAAGAAAAGAATCATCGGCTGGAGGAACGAGGCACGCTGCCTGAGAGCCTTGGCATATTACCATGCTCTTGATCTCTTCCCTGCTATTCCTTTCGTAGATGAAAGTGATCCGGTTGGCTCATACATTCCTGAAACTTACACTCGTGAGCAACTTTTCGGATTCCTCGAAAGCGAACTGAGCGAACTTTCTTCAGAAGGCGTCCTGCCGGTTTCAGCCTATGGTCATGTAACATCGGGAACTGCATCTGCCATTCTTGCAAAAATGTATCTCAATGCAGAGGTATATGTAGGAAATGCCTACTATAATGAGTGCATCAAGGCTTGCAAGGATGTCATCAGCAAGGGCTACATCCTTGAACATACTTATTCAAACCTGTTCAACGCAGATAATCACAAGCGGTCGAATGAAATCATTTTCGCACTTGCATGCAATGCGACCAATACTGTAGCATGGGGTGCAGGTACATATATGGTATGCGCGACACGCTTCGACCTTGATGCCGGCATGACTGAGGATTTTGGTGTTGCAACCTATTGGAACTGCCTCAGGGCACGTCCTCAGCTTGTAGACAAGTTTGCTGATGGCGATAGTAGAGGTCATTTCGGTAGCCGAAACAGAGCAGCCTACACAGACAGTCCTGAAGAAGGATGGTACAAGGTTGAAGGCGACTCCAAGTATGTCTACCAGGACCGTCCTAAAGAAATCATCAGCCATGATGAAACGACATCAGGTTGGCTTATAAATAAGTGGAGCAATCTCACTGACTCAGGAGAAACTGCTTCCGATACAAGAGTCAATGGCGCAGAAACCGACTTCCCTATTTTCAGACTTGCCGATGTGTATCTCATGTATGCAGAAGCTGTACTTAGAGGAGGCACAGAAGGTTCACGCAGTGAAGCACTTGGTTATGTGAATGAGATTCGTGAAAGAGCATATGGAAACACTGACGGAAATATTGCGGATGCGGACCTTACTCTTGACTTTATTCTTGATGAAAGGGCAAGAGAGTTATATACCGAGGCTACACGTCGTACAGACCTTATTCGATTCGGCAAATATACTTCCGGATACACTTGGAACTGGAAAGGCGGTGTAAAGGAAGGAAAGGATGTGGACAGCAAATACACTATTATCCCTATTCCGGAGGCCGAACTTTCTGCTAACCCACAGCTTAAGGCCATTAACACTCAGTATGGATTCTAAACACTAGCACAGATGAAAAGATTTATATATTCGATACTTGCAGTCCTTGTCTTTGCTGTATCATGCGAAAAGGATGGCGATAAATTGATTGTAACAGAACCAGGAGCACCGACAGAATTCAGCGCCAGTTCAAGCGAAATCGTACTTTCAAGCGATGGCGTTGATGCATTGGCTTTATCGTTGTTCTGGAATGAAGGTGCATTACCGGAAGTGAGCGACCCTACAGTTGCACTTCCTGACGACCTCACTAATCTCAGTATGCAGTTTTCGGCTGAAGAAGACTTTGCTTCCTATACAGAAATGTATCTTGAAGCAGATCAGACTTCGCTTCAGTTTACAGGAAGTGAACTCAGTCAGCTTCTGATAAAACTCGGAATGACTGAAGTTCAGCAGTATATTGTTTATGTACGCCTTGCTGTGGAAATGGGCGAAAAATACATTTACAGCGATGTTCTCGTTCTGAAGATTACACCTTATGCAGTGGAGACAGGCTGGATGCAGATCGTCAGCAAAACTGACGTAACTGATGTTCTTGCAACCCTTTATTGCAAGGATGCGACACCTACATTGTTTGAGGGTTTTGCTGTACCTTCGGGTGGTTGGTATAACTGTTTCTTTATTGCAGCTGACGGCACACAGTGGGGATGTAATGCAGATTGGACAGCTTTCTCACTCGTTGCAAACTCAGAGAATAACTGCTGGTTCGCTGAACCTTCAGGTTGCCAGTATGTATATGCAGACACTGCCAATGAATTGTGGTGGCATGTCAATGTCCCTACCGTAAATGTGAACATTGATGGAGCCCCTGTCGAACTTAAGTACTCTAAATCTGCAGGTGGATACAGCGGCACCATCACAACTTCGGCTGCCAACACAGCAATTACCGTAACAGGCACCGGAGCAAGATTCGATATTACCACAGGAACAGATGCCGGCATCGCTGGCATTCCATATCCGTTCTGCCTTGTCCCATCTGGTGCCGGCTCATTTGAATTCATCAATGCCGAGAGCACTACGGAATCATTCGTCATCGAAAATGCAGGAACCTACACCCTCACATTCAATGTATATGATTACACATGGGGGTTGAAGGAGGGAGCAGAGGAACCGCCGGTTGTGACTTATCCTGAAAATGTCGCCATGTACTATTACCTGAAAGATGGATCAGACCAGTTGGGACTTGCATGTCAGATGGCAGAGACTGCCGACGAGGGTATTTTTGAAGGATTCGTATGGACTGACCCCAATTGGGGAACAAACTATACAAACTTCAGATTCCATGCTGATGATGTTGTCTACAGCAGTAATTCAGAGGGCCAGTATGTCCTCGGAGAAGGCGGATGGAACAGTTGGAGCAGCAATTCTAATCTCAATTATGTAGTAGCAGACTTTACCACAATGACATGGTCTGAAACACAGGTTACCAAGATAGCCGTGGCAGGTGATTTCAACTCACGGAGCCTTGACACCGACCAGTTTACATTCAATATGGAAACCGGCAAGTGGGAGGTGGAATGTGACATTACATATATTGAATGGGGAATACAATTCGTGCTTGATGATGCAAACGGTGCATGGAGATGGAAGTATATGGACGGAGATATGGACGGCACCTTAAGTATGGAAGGCGGCAACATCATGCCTGCACAGACTGGCAAGTACAAGATAGTGCTTGACCTTACAAGTTTCTCTGCACCGACTTACACAATGACATTGATTGATTAATATGAACTTCATGAATAAATTTTTAGGAGTATGCATCGCGGCAATTTCACTTGCCGCATGCTGCTCATGCGATAGGGTTGGCCTACCTCATGTAGAGGCTGACGGACAGAAAGATATTATAATTGACAGGACTGCTTTTGCAAAGGGTGCCGACATCAGCTGGATAACCCAGATGGAAAGTCAGGGCATGAAATTCTATAACAAGGACGGAGCTGAAAGAGAATGCACTGCACTTATGAAGGAAATCGGAATGAATGCAGTCAGATATCGCGTATGGGTGAATCCAGTCGATGGTTGGAACTCTGCTACCGATGTACTGGTCAAGGCAATCAGGGCTCAGAAGCTTGGTTTAAGAATCATGATTGATTTCCATTACAGCGACACATGGGCAGATCCGGGCAATCAGACTCCACCTGCTGCATGGGCCTCATATGACATTGATGGTCTTGTAAAGGCGGTTTCTGACCACACTAAAGAAGTCCTTTCTTTGCTTAAGCAGTATGGTGTTGACGTAGAATGGGTGCAGGTCGGAAACGAAACCCGAACCGGCATGATGTGGCCCCTTGGAAGTTACAAGGAGAACGGCGGAAAGAATTACACTGACCTGACTAATGCCGGATATGATGCTGTAAAGGCAGTATATCCTGAAGCTAAGGTTATCGTACACCTTGACGGAGGCCATGACATCAGTCTCTACAACAGGATTTTCCCTGTACTGAAGCAGAATGGTGGAAAATACGATATGATCGGAATGTCACTCTATCCATGTTGGTGGAATAATGAAACCTCATCATTCGGAACAGATTGGAAACCTAATACCGATGCATGCCTGGCAAACATCAAGAAGGTTTACGAAACTTATGGCAAGGAAGTCATGATATGCGAGACAGGTATGCCGGTGACAAATCCTGATATTGCAAAAGAGATGCTTTCATATCTTTTAGAAAAGACTCAGGAACTTGAATGCTGCAAAGGTGTATTCTATTGGGAGCCACAGGCTCCGAACGGATATAATGACGGTTATGGATTGGGAGCATTCCAGAATGGCAAACCGACAGCTGCACTTGACCCTTTTAACGAATAAACATGAAGAATACTCTTTTATCTATTATTACATTCTGTCTGGCACTTTCAGTTGCCGGACAGAATGTTCGTACAGAAACATTACTTAAGGAATGGGAATTCAGGAAAGGACATGACATTGAAACCACTGAGGGTTGGGAGAGTGTTTCCATTCCTCACGATTGGGCAATATATGGTCCGTTTGACCGTTCCAATGACCTTCAGACTGTTGCTGTCGTACAGAACAGAGAGGAAGTTGCCAGCGTAAAGACCGGCCGCACAGGAGGATTGCCATACATGGGGAAAGGA
Source organism: Bacteroidales bacterium (assembly GCA_017938925.1). GTDB lineage: Bacteria > Bacteroidota > Bacteroidia > Bacteroidales > UBA932 > Cryptobacteroides. The sequence continues at coordinate 108,817 of JAGBAO010000002.1, forward strand.
GCATACCGCAGAAACCTGCATGTTAACGAAGGCGCTCTTGACGGTCGAAGGCATATTCTTTTCTTTGATGGAGCAATGAGCGAAGCTCAGGTGTTTGTCAATGGGGAGAAAGTCTGCTTCTGGCCATATGGATATAATTCATTCCACTGTGATGTGACCGAATCTCTTAAAGAAGGTCAGAATGATCTTGTGGTTCTACTTGAAAACAGGCCACAATCCTCACGTTGGTATCCAGGTGCAGGCCTATACCGCAAAGTACGTTATATCACTCTTCCGGAAATCCATGTTCCTGTATGGGGTACATATATTACTACCCCACATGTCTGTGCTGACTATGCAAGTGTAAGCATCAAGACTAAAATTGAAGGAATGGGACGAGATGAAGCTGTTACTCTGAAGACCAGGATTTTCAATGGTAAAGGTGATGTAGTTGCTGAACGTACTGATACGAGAAAAGTCTTTAGTGGAGAGGTCGAACAGATAATCACGGTTTCGAATCCGGAACTATGGTCTCCTGAGACTCCTGTATTGTATAGTGCGGAAACTGAAGTTTATACCGGAGGTGAGGTTTATACGGACTACAGCGCAGATCATTACAAGAACTACAAAGTCGTGCAGACGGCCGGCGGAGATTTCCAAGATAAAGTTACGACCACATTCGGCATCAGGACTATCGAGATTCGCCCGGATAAAGGCTTTTTCCTGAATGGAGAACCTCGCAAGTTGCGCGGAGTATGTCTGCATCATGATCTCGGTCCTCTTGGAGCTGCAGTGAACAAGTCAGCGATTCGTCACCAACTTACCATTCTCAAGGATATGGGATGCGATGCAATACGAACATCTCATAATATGCCTGCTGAGGAACTCATTGAACTATGCGACGAGATGGGTTTCATGGTTATGGCGGAGAACTTCGACGAATGGGATGCACCTAAATGCGAAAACGGTTATCATAAGTGGTTCAATGTTGACAGCGGCGACGGAAGAATCTGGGCAGAAAGAGACATGATCAACCTCATACATCATTTCAGAAACAATCCTTCAATTGTAATGTGGAGCATTGGAAACGAGGTCCCTTCGCAATGGGCTGAAGGCGGGCTTGAGGTAGCTGCCTGGCTACAGAACCTCTACCATACAGAAGATCCAGGAAGACCGGTTACTTGCGGAATGGATCAGTTCGATGCAGTGGTGGGCAATGGTTTTGCGGCACAATTGGACGTTGCCGGATTCAATTATAAAGTTGCTCGCTATCAGCAGGCTTATGATGTTCTACCTCAGCGTATAATTCTCGGAAGCGAGACTGCGTCTACTGTAAGTTCTCGAGGTGTATATCACTTTCCTGTGAAGATTGGAGCAGACCAGATGGAAGATGACCATCAGTCATGCTCATATGACACAGGACATTGTGACTGGTCAAACATTCCGGATGAAGATCTTGCAGCTGATGAGGATTATCAGTGGTGCATAGGACAGTTCGTATGGACCGGTTTTGACTATCTTGGTGAACCTTCGCCATATGATACTGATGCATGGCCGAACCACTCATCAGTATTTGGAATAGTCGACCTTGCTTCCATTCCGAAGGACAGATATTATCTCTACCGCAGCCAGTGGAATAATACTGATGAGACTCTTCACGTGCTTCCGCACTGGAACTGGGATGGACGAGAGGGAGAGGTTACTCCTGTATTCGTCTATACGTCATATCCTTCTGTGGAGCTTTTCGTCAATGGTGTTTCGCAAGGTGTACGCACATTTGCAGAGCCTGACGGCAAGACCCCTTGTCTGGGAGAAGATGTAATGAAACGCTTCCGTCTTATGTGGAATGAAGTAGTCTATCAGCCTGGTGAGCTGCGTGTAGTTGCTTATGATGCAGAAGGAAAGGCTGTTGAAGAGAAAACCATTCGCACAGCGGGTAAAGCAACTGCTATCAAACTTACCCCAGATCGCAGTGTCCTTAATGCTGATGGAGAGGATCTCTGTTATCTCAATGTGAGTCTGGTTGACAAGGATGGCAATCCTGTTCCTGTGGATAACAGGCTGATCAAGGTTAGGGTCAGTGGCGCCGGTTCATTCAAAGCTATCGCTAACGGAGATCCGACTTGCCTTGAGCCATTCCACAAGCCACAGATGCATCTGTTCAGCGGTCAGCTGACTGTCATCGTACAAAGTTCAGACACTCCTGGAGATATTGTTGTCGAAGTCAGCGGTAAGGGTGTCCAGAAATCAAAATGTAAAATTATAAGTAAATAAAGTAATCAATATATAATGAAACCAACACTGTTAGTGCTTGCTGCCGGAATGGGAAGCCGATACGGCGGACTCAAGCAGATGGATGGTCTCGGTCCTAATGGAGAAACCATCATCGATTATTCTATATACGATGCTGTGCAGGCCGGATTCGGCAAGGTGGTATACATTGTCCGCGAGTATTTCAAGGAGCAGATGGAGCAGGTGGTGAAAGAAAAATACAGCAACGTGAAATGCGTTGACGGTGAGCCACTTGAATTCCAGTTCGTAACCCAGGAACTCTTCAAGATCCCTTCACAGTTCACACTCAATCCAGAGCGCGAAAAGCCATGGGGCACAGCCCATGCCGTACTTATGGGTAAGGACGTGGTGAAAGAGCCGTTCGCAGTAATCAACGGAGACGACTACTACGGAAAAGAATCCTTCAGGATTCTCGGAGACTGGCTCAGGGAACACGAAGGCAAGACAGGCGAATACGCTCTCGTAGGATTCGAACTTGACAACACACTTTCAGAGTCGGGCGGAGTGTCACGCGGAATCGGAACTGCTGACAAGACCGGCTTCCTTACAGATGTAGTTGAGCATCACAAGATCGCAATGGCAGAAGACGGCAAGATTTACGGAGAGAACAATGTCTCTGGAGAGACTGTAGAGCTTGCACCTAAGGCTCTCTGCTCAATGAACATGTGGGGATTCACTCCTGACTACTTCGGAAAGAGCGAATCAATATTCACTAAGTTCCTCGAAACGAACATCAACGAACTTAAAGCTGAGTTCTATATCCCGTTCGCAATCGACTGCATCATCAAGGAAGGTATCGGAAAATGCGAGCTTCTTTCTACACCATCACGCTGGTTCGGTGTGACATTCAAGGAAGACCGTCCTGGAGTGGTTGCTAAGTTCCAGGAGTTTGCTGATAAGGGAGTATACCCTTCACCTCTTTATAAATAATTCTTATGGTTATGGCAAAGAAGGTTCTTGTATCGGGAGGAGCAGGGTACATAGGCAGCCATGTGACTGTCGAACTTATTTCAGCTGGTTATGATGTTGTGGTCGCAGACAATATGTCAAACTGCGATATGACGTGCTTCGAGGGTGTAAAGAAGATTACTGGTAAGGATGACATTCCATTCTATCAGATCGATTGTTGTGACTTTGCATCTGTAAACAGGCTTTTCACTGAACATGAGATTGACGCAGTGATCCACTTTGCTGCTTTCAAGGCAGTTGGCGAGTCAGTTGCGGAGCCTATAAAGTATTACCGCAATAATCTGGTGTCCTTCCTCAATATCCTTGAGGTTGCCAAAAGTCATGGTGGTTGCAATGTATTGTTCTCATCATCGGCAACTGTCTATGGTGAGGCCGATATTCTCCCTGTGACAGAGCAGACTCCTCGTCTGCCTGCGACATCTCCTTATGGAAACACCAAGCAGATGTGCGAGGATATTCTTCGTGATGTTGTTAAAGCTACAACGGGTTCCGAGAATGTCATCAATGGTATCGCTCTACGTTACTTCAATCCTATCGGAGCCCATCCTTCGGCACTGATAGGCGAGCTTCCTCGTGGAGTTCCTAACAACCTCGTTCCGTTCATCACCCAGACCGCAATCGGAAAGCGCGAATGTCTGAGCATCTTCGGCAATGATTATCCTACGGAGGACGGTACTTGTCTTCGTGACTATATTGATGTTGTAGATCTTGCAAAAGCTCACGTTGCTGCAGTGTCAAGAATGATTGACGGAAAGATGAAGAACGGTTATGAAGTCTTCAATGTCGGAACAGGACGTCCGGTTTCCGTGTACGAACTTGTGAGGGCATTTGAGAGAGTCAATGGAATAGAGCTTAACTACAAGTTTGTAGACCGTCGACCTGGCGATGTGGTGGCAATCTGGGCCGAAACAACTCTTGCAAACAACGAGCTTGGCTGGAAAGCTGAGCGCACTGTGGAGGAAACACTTGCTTCAGCTTGGGCATGGGAGAGAAACCTTAGTTTATTACAGAAATAATCAAATATATGAAAAATCAGATTCAGAATAAATTCCAGACTCTCTTCCAGACAGAAGGCGAGTTCTTTGCGTCTGCAGGACGCATCAACCTTATCGGAGAGCACACTGACTACAATGGAGGTTTTGTGTTCCCTGGTGCCATCGACAAGGGAATGATTGCAGAAATCAAGCTTAACGGAACAGATACCGTAAAGGCTTTTGCCCTTGACCTTGACGAATATTGCGAGTTTGGTCTCAACGAGGAAGATGCACCATCACAGTCATGGGCATGTTACATCTTCGGTGTTTGCCGTGAAATTCAGAAAAGAGGCGGAGTGATCGGCGGTTTTGATACCGTATTTGCAGGTGATGTTCCCCTCGGTGCCGGCATGTCGTCTTCTGCAGCTCTTGAAAGTACATTCGCTTACGCTCTCAATGAACTCTTTAACCTCAATATTGATAAGTTTGAACTCGCACGCATAGGCCAGAGCACGGAACATAACTATTGCGGGGTAAAGTGCGGTATCATGGACCAGTTCGCATCAGTTTTCGGTAAGGCAGGCCACCTTATGCGCCTTGACTGCCGTTCGATGGAATTCGAGTACTTCCCGTTCGACCCTGAGAAGCATGGCTATAAGCTTGTTCTTCTTAATTCATGCGTAAAGCACGAGCTCGTAGGTTCTCCTTACAATGACCGTCGTGCATCATGCGAGCGTGTCGCTGCAGTTCTTGGTCAGGAATTCCTCCGTGGAGCCACTATGGATCAGCTTGAAGCCATCAAGGACCATATTTCAGAGGAAGACTACCTCCGCGCACGTTATGTGATCGGTGAGGAGAAGAGAGTTCTCGATGTATGCGAGGCTCTTCAGAAGAATGATTATGAGACCGTAGGAGCCCGCATGTATGAGACTCACTGGGGAATGTCAAAGGATTATGAGGTATCATGCGAAGAGCTTGACTTCCTCGCTACAGTGGCACAGGAATGCGGTGTGACAGGTTCAAGAATCATGGGAGGCGGCTTCGGAGGCTGCACAATCAATCTCGTGAAGGCAGAACTCTACGACGCATTCATCGCTAAGGCAAAGGCAGCTTTTGCTGAGAAGTATGGTCACGAGCCTATCGAAATCCCTGTAATAATCAGTGACGGTGCTCGTAAATTATAATAATTGCTGAACCTATACCTATAAAGTTTCGGAGAGTCTTACTGAAAAGCATATTTCTTACGACTTATGCCAGTGGCCAACTGTCAGCAGACTCTCCGATTTATATTTTGCGAAGATATAGAAAATATCATTAAATCATCATAGTAGTTGATGAGATTTAAGAATACGGTTATATCGTAATAAAGCAAGACAAATTTTGATAAATCCCTATTCTCGCCTGTGCGGCAAGAATGGACGTGCCGATTTTATTTGGTATGCCAGAGAGGCTCTGTTTCCCAGGTTGATGGGAAACCCATTGCCTTGATGTCGACTGAGGGGTAATCTTTCAGGAGTTGCTTCAGGCGGGTTGTGAATGAACTGTTCGGATTGATTGTCAAGAGGATGTATCTGATGATGCAGAGGATGTAATAGACTTTGTCGTTCTGAACTCTTGTGCTGATGAATCCGTGTGCTGTACGTTTGGGGAATCCTCCTGTTACTCGCAGGGTCTTGTTCCAGAGTCTGCTGTGGTGGGCGCATATGTTTCTTACATATACGAAACTATGGATCCAGGATTCAAGTACGGTGTCCGCTACTCCGAAGCGGTTTGCGATGTTGCGCTTTGTTCTACCGCCGTTAAGATGTTTGAACAGAAGGGATAGTGTTCCGAATGAGGACACTTCCATTGTCATCCAGCTTGGCGGGAACTGGTTGCTGTATGTCTTTTTGAAATCGAGTATCTGGTCGTCATCCGAGCGTTTCAGTTCGGCTTCGATGCCTGAAAGGATTCCGGAGTGTTTCGCCTGATTTGCAAAGAGAGACTTGTCCGTGAACCAGTATGGGGAATATGTATGAGAGAGTTCCTGAGAAATTATTGTTCTCAGGGATATCTCTATCTTTTCCATTTCGGCACAGATGAGTTTTCTTAGTGCAGAGTCAAACTTGTAGAGGGTATAGGCGTCCTCGAATGTTGCTCCGCTTTTGAATGTGCCTGTCTGTTTATTCTGAAGAAGTGGCAGAAGGTAGCTCTTGAATCTGAAATAACTGATATGATCAAGCAGATGGGATGCCTTTGTTTCATCCATGAATATAAGTCCTCTGCTTTTGAGCAGTTTGATTATGTCTCCTGTGGTCAGCGGAGCATCATTGTAGAGCATCTTTGTCATAGTGTATAAAATAAAAAGTCCACCCTGAGCGCGCTGTTCTGACGGGAAGCGGGGTGAACATGTTGCTGCAAAGATATGAAAATTATCATTACAAAGACAAACTTCTCTTGAAAAATCTGCATTTATAAAATTTTCAACACCTTGAACAGCCTGGGCTGCTTACGGAGCAACATCTGTACCTGACTCAATAAAGGTTGCGTTCTTTCACTGACTGATAGATTTGACGGCTCAATCGACAAGGCAATGGAGGTCTTCTATAATTCCGTCACGGCTCAGATGATACAGGACGGAGTCGCAGACCTTCACTGCAGAAGCGACCATTACCTTGCAGATGAAATATACAGAGAATATACCGAAGCTTCTGAATAAGAAACTTCGGTATATCGTATAATATCAGCTATTCAATCCGTATCAGATTTGCCGCTTCCCTAGCTTTCTCATCCACAAGATGAAAATACTGCTGAGTAGTCAGGATGCTTGCGTGCGTCATATGACGGGATACTGTGTTTATGTCAGCACCGGCTGTGATAAGCATTGTAGCACAAGTGTGGCGGAAACAATATAATGTAATATGCTTCTTGATTCCGGCTGCTTTTACCCAATCTCTTAAAGGCTTCACCGCCATTGAACGCCTAAAATCATTAAAGACCAAACCATGTTCCTTACGTGAACCGCAGAACTTGAGCGCTTCTCTACTAATCGGGATTGTTTCTGTATTTTTGGTCTTATGCAACATCTTACGTATCACCGGCTCCCCTTTCTCATCAAATAATATTTCAGACCAATCAAGCGATATAAGGTCAGAAGGTCTAAGTCCGCTGAAAATTGCCAATGCAACAAGATTTCTCAATACCTCATATTCACAAGGGGTCTCCAAGAGTCTTTTGCATTCTTCTTGGGTGAGGAATTCCCTCTGAGAACGACGAGTTGGAATTTTTGCGAAATGCAAACTGATATCTTCCTTTATGTAACCCTCGATATATGCATCCTTAACAATGGACTTGAAATGGACGAAATACTTGCTGGCTGTATTCTGATGCAAGAGCGTTCTCTTATTCTTGCCTACAGGGCTTGATATCACTGCCTTATTAAGTAGATAATCCCTGTATGACTCTGCAAACCGATACCTTATGTCACGAAAAGTGCACTTGCCCTTTACAAACTTCTTGAAGTGTTTGTAGGAATGCTGCCATGTCGGATTTTTAAGCTTTATCCTCTGTTTATAGTACTCCAGAAAATCTTCATCCAGCCTGCAGTCGTCAAAGATCTTCAGTTCCTTATTCATGATTGCCTTCATTCTGAGATTCCTGATCTTTCTTGCATGCTTCCATACTTCAGCATTGTACTCTTTGTCTTCTTCCGTTAGCGGATCGACGACAATGTAACGCTTGAGGGATTCTTTTCTAGTTTCCTTGCCTGTTAGAGGATTATACAATGCTGGACTATATTCGAGATATAAATATGCTTTGCCGTTATTTGGATTTCTCTTTCTGATTTCAACTTTTACTTTGCTCATAGTTATTGAGATTAATTGCTTACTACTTCATCAAATGCGGACTTCAGGATCCAGACATAGCGGCCGCACCGGATCTTAGGTATCTCCATAAGCTTCACAATATGGTACAGCCTGTGCTTGGATATATGCAGGCTGTTGCAGAGGTCATCAGAAGAATAATACATCGACTTGTCAAATAACCATGGTCTGCAGATCCTATCGACAGAAACCTTGGCGTAGCAAGCTTTCTTTCCTGATTTCTTATGAGGTATTTCATAATAGGATGTAAACTGGTAAACCTGTCTTCGGGTCATCATATACGTCTCCATTATATCTTCCACCTGATACCAGTACCTTATGCGAAGATGCTGGTCCGGACGGAAATCCTCAATCAGTTGACGGATATCAGATATTAGAAAATATCTCGCGTTACCAATCATTTTGAAATCCAGCTTCCTCTTTCTAAAATAGTGTTCGATAGTGCTCCTTTTTATATCGAAGTATTCAGATGCTTCAGTTATGGAAAGATATTCGCGCGATTCTCTGTCCAGTGAAAGATCACTGTCTGAATCGCTTTTACCACTGACTATCACCCTGTTAGCGTATAAGTTCCTCAAGCTTTCTGTCTTGACCAAAATGAGACCGGGAGTTCTCAAAACCTGAATCTCACCATCCTGGATGTACCTTCTGATACTCTTATCAGAAACTCCCAGGAATTCTGCTGCTTCAGATATCCTCAAATATTCATTACCGTCATATTTACCTACACGAGCAGTTATACTTGAAATAATTTGTGAATTATAGTAATCTGCCTGCCTTCTGTTATGTTCTTCCTGACGTCTTGCTTTATTTGCGCATTCTCTGCTGCAAAATTTAGTATCAATCTTCTGAGACTTAAAATTCTTGCCACAGTGAATACAGCTCAGATTATAAAACATTTTGCCGGAGTCAGGATGATATTCCTTCTTCGGAGTTATAAGTGTTAGGTCATGTGACGATCCAGGTGAGTATCTACGGCTTTGTTTAGAACAACTGTGACAGCAGTAAATCTGATTAGATCGGCTTGCAACAAAGTTCTTTCCGCATATTGGACAAACTTTATTATATAACTTGGCAGCTAAGTAATCTTCGCCATTTTCCTGACGTTCTTTCGGAACCTGGTATTTATACTTCTTGTACTTTTCCTGGCAGTTTCTGCTGCAGAAGCGATTCTTGTAACGGATAGTATGGTATGTTCTCCCACATACGATACAGTGCTTTTCATGTGTTTTCATTTATTTGCTGTTCTTTGCAATAATTAGTAATCAGCTGGCAAATCTATGAAGACGGAAAAGAAATAGTGATAGGATTGTAATAGGATTGTGATTGACCTTGATTTTAAGGAACATTTACATGAGTGTGCAAAGTCTAAATTCAACGCAAGCTCCAAATTTTCATCAAGTCATTAGATTAGAGATACTTAGAGAAATACGAGCATAGACAAAGATAGACAGACGTGGACAGACATTGCGCAATCTGTATAGGTTGATACGAAATGCTAAAATCGGACAAAATCAATTACGTGGGGAAAATACGGAGATACCATTTTAAGATTCGTGGTTTAGAAGGCTTAAAATGCCCCAGAAAAGAAGTAAGGTTGCTTAAAGTCTTACTTTAAGCAACCTTACTTAAGATATTAATTATCAGCTAATTAGGCTTTACCACTCCAGAATCTTGTTGAAGTCGTAAGCCTCAGGGTTCTCGATGCCGAGAGCGCGTACTGCTTCGTAATCCTCTGGGGTTACGTAATGAGCGATGTACTTGTAGTAGTTCTGGGCTGTACCTGAGTTGATGTCCACTACGCGTGGCGGAATCTTGCCTGTTGTAGGGTCCTGGAGGTCTGCGAGGTAGAGCGGAGATACGTTGCCGTATGAGTCAACATATACCATGCAGCCTGTCTTGCCCTCGCTGAAGAGCTGGTAGACTCCCATTGCGAGCTCAGTGCAGTATGTAACATCGTAAGCGACAGGATCCTGGCAGCGTACGTCGTATCCGATCTCTACCGGACGGCTCTTCACCTTGAGACCGATCTTCTTGAACTCAGCTTCGAGGAGGTCGTTGAAGAGGACAGCCTTTGAAACCTTTCCGAGCTCTGGGTGACCATGGTCATCGTAAGAGAAGTGTACGCCTGCTGCTTCCATCTCCTCTGCCTTGAACTCGTGGAAGAGACCCTCTGCTGCTACGATGGTACCGTAGTTGATGCCGAGAACCTTTCTCTTGAGGATAGCTGAAATAGAGAGCTTCACAACCTTGTCAAGGCAGATCTCTGTCTTGTTGAACATCTCAGGGATGATTGTCATCGGGCAGTGAGTAGCTTCGCCGATTCCGAGTGCGAGTGAACCGCAGGTACGGCCCATTGCAGAAATCACGAGCCAGTTGCCTGATGTGCGTGCATCTTCATACACTGTGCGTGCAAGGTGTGCACCCTCGTTCTTTGCAGAGTTGTATCCGAATGTCGGAGCGTTTGCAGGAAGAGGAAGGTCGTTGTCGATTGTCTTAGGACAGTGGATATTCGAGATAGGATATCCCTTTGCTGCGAGGAACTTTGAGATACGGTTTGCAGTAGATGCTGTGTCGTCACCACCGATAGTCACGAGGAGCTTGATGTTGTTGTCCTTGAAGAGGTCGAGGTTGAAGTTCTCCTCGAAGTCCTTGTCTGTCGGCTTGAAACGGCTCATCTCAAGATATGAACCACCCCTGTTGAAGTAGCGGTCTGCGATGAAGAATGTAAGATCCTCGGTGCGTGCGTTCTTGCTGAAAAGTCCTGAGTATCCTCCGTGAAGGCCGATAACCCTGTAACCCTTTGAAAGGAAAGTCTTTGCTACACTCATTGAAACTGAGTTCATTCCTGGAGCGGGACCACCGCCGCAGAGGATAATTACTGCATCTTTCATAATTTTCTGTTGTATTAGTTTGTTAAACAATTTTTCTTTCGGATTCCTTGCCTTGTTCCGGATGGAGAGCCCCATGAATAGGAGATCTTTTTCCGACAGCAAAAGCGGCGCAAATTTATCATTTTTTGCAATAATTCCCAAGAAAATATGGCTTAGCCATTTCATATTGCAGATGTGAAAAGATTTCTGTAAATTTGTAGATTATTTTTGTTATGGAAAAAGCACAGGCATATATCAGGATTCAGGAACTCAGAGAAGTCCTCAGGGAGGCCAACAGGCAGTACTACGTCGAGAATTCTCCGACATTGAGCGACTATGAGTTCGACATGCTTCTCAAAGAGCTCGAAGCCTTGGAGAAGGAGTATCCTGAATTCATGAGTCCGGACTCCCCTACGCAGCATGTTGGAAGCGACATAAAGAAGGAATTCGAGCAGTTCCCGCACCGTTATCCTATGCTTTCCCTCGGCAACACATACGATATCAGCGAGGTTCAGGCATTTGCAGACCGCGCTACAAAGGGCATAGGAAACTCTTTTACATATAGTTGCGAACTCAAGTTTGACGGAACTGCAATATGTCTCACATACAGAAACGGCAGGCTGTTCAGAGCACTGACCAGAGGCGACGGAACCGTAGGCGACGATGTGACAAGAAACGTCAGACACATCTCCAATATCCCGCAGCAGCTGTCTGTGCCCCAAGGTTTTACCCCAACCGCACAAAGACCTCACCCATGGCCTGATGAATTTGAAATCAGAGGTGAAATATATATGCCATGGTCTGCATTCGACAGGCTTAACGAAGAGCGTCTCAAAGATGAGGAGCAGCCGTTTGCCAACCCACGAAATGCAGCATCCGGTTCGCTGAAGCTGATAGACAGCAGGCAGGTGGCGAACCGCGGTCTGGAATGTACCCTTTACCACATGCTCGGCGAGAATCTCCCCTTCACGACTCACGATCAGGCGCTCAAGGCTGCGTCGGATTGGGGTTTGCCGGTGTCAGACAAGAGGCGTATATGCCGCAGCATCGAGGAAATAGAAGAATTCATAAACCATTGGGATACAGAGCGGAAGAACCTGCCATACGCAACTGACGGCATAGTCATCAAGGTCAATGAACTTCCATATCAGGAAGAACTTGGATACACCTCGAAGTTCCCTCGCTGGGCGGTCGCCTACAAGTTCAAGGCAGAACAGGCTCTTACAAAACTTATCTCTATCGATTATCAGGTGGGAAGAACTGGAGCTGTAACACCGGTAGCGAATCTTGAACCCGTACAGTTGAGCGGTACCATCGTCAAACGTGCCTCCCTTCACAATGCCGACCAGATGGAGCAGCTGGACATCCATATAGGGGATTATGTCTATGTCGAGAAAGGCGGTGAGATCATTCCGAAGATTACGGGAGTGGAACTCAGCCAGAGAGGGGCGGATGTGACTCTCCCCCATTTCCCTGCGTTCTGTCCGGATTGCGGTACTGCGCTTATCAAGGATGAAGAGGAGGCAAAGTCATTCTGTCCCAATCAGACCGGCTGCCCTACACAGATAAAGGGCCGCCTGGTACACTTCCTAAGCAGAAAGGCCATGAACGTGATTGCAGGTGACGCCACCGTCGACCAGCTGTTCAACAAAGCTCTGGTGTGGAATGTTGCAGATTTCTACGACCTCACTAAAGAGCTTCTCCTGACCTTGGAAGGCTGGAAGGAACGTTCCGCGGAGCGTTTCCTTAAAAGTCTGCAGGAATCCAGGAAGGTGGGATTCGACAGGGTGCTTTTCGCTTTGGGAATCAGGTATGTCGGAGAAACTACCGCAAGGTCTGTCGCTCGTCATTTCGGTAATATTGACGCCATAATGAATGCCACAAAGGAGGAACTTCTGAATGTGGATGATGTCGGAGAGGTCATAGCAGAGAGCATCTTCGAATTCTTCTCTGAAGAGGCCAACCGCGATATCGTTTCGCGTCTGAAAGAGGCAGGACTGAGATTCGAGGCAGATGCCGCTCCCGAGCAGCTTTCTGCGGAACTCGAAGGAAAAACCATAGTGATATCCGGCAACTTCAGCATATCCCGTGATGAAATGAAGGCGCTTATAGCCGCAAACGGAGGCAAGAACAGCGGATCCATCAGCGGAAAGACATCTTTCCTTCTTGCAGGGGAAAAGGCCGGCCCGGAGAAGCTCAAGAAGGCTGAAGCCCTCGGTGTGAGTATAATCTCCGAGGAAGAGTTCCGCCAGATGATCGGTAGTGCTGCAGAGCAGGAACATATGACAGAGCCGGTTGACGGGGAGCAACTGAGTCTGTTTTAATGAAAATGAATAGTATATGAATATAGGAGAGAAATACACGTTGTCACACATTGTGACTGAAAATGAGACAGCAGAGGTGCTGGGATCAGGTGGACTTCCGGTCTACTCCACCCCGTCAATGATATGCCTGATGGAACTGTCTGCATTCAGACTGGCCGAGGAAGCCGGTCATCAGACAGTCGGTACCAAGGTGGAGATCAGCCATCTGAGGGCATGCCTGCCCGGGACTGAGGTGACAGCGGAAGCGGAACTGACGGAAATTGACGGACGCAGGCTCTCATATAAGGTGAAAGTCAGCGATGCAAAGGGAGTGATGGGTGAAGGAAGGCACGAGCGTTTCATCATCGATCCGGAGAGGTTCATGGCAAAATTGAAATAAGCACATCCGTAAGGAAATGAAAAGGATAGTCAGGAAGACATACAAGCTGAAGAACTTCTTCAACGAGGACATCTGGAAGCTGGAATTGGAGGAACTCTCCAAGGCCAGGGCAAGGTTTGTCAAGTATATGAAGGTTCTCCTGATCACCATCAAGACCTTCTCAGCCGAGAAGATCGGATTTCAGGCCGTGGCGCTCAGTTTCTTCAGCACCATGTCTGTTGTTCCTTTCATTGCCATTGTCTTTGCGGTAACCGGTGGTCTCGGACTTGCTGACAAGCTGAAGGAGTTTCTCTATGCATATTTCAACAACAGCCAGCAGGTGATCGATACGGTCCTGGGATTTGCCCAGAACATCATTGACACTGCCCAGAGCAGTGCTTTGGGACTTGTCAGCGCCCTGATGTTCGTGTTCATCGTCATATGGATGATGCTCAACGTAGAAAGGGTGTTCAACAATGTCTGGAGAGTGCAGAAATCAAGGAACATACTGAAGAGGCTGTCAATTACAGTGGCCATGCTCCTTGTAGCTCCTTTTGTTGTACTGGTATTCTTCGGCGGAACGATAGTATATTCACATGCACTCAGTTACCTCGGATTGGACGTAGAGGGATTCGGAGTGTTCAAGAGCATTCTCACGTGGGCACTTTTCGCTGTGATCGCCACTCTGACCTTCTCTGCCATGTATAAGTTCATTCCGAATGCGGAAGTAAAATATAAGGAGGCTCTCAGAGCAGCTGTAGTGTCAGGCATAGCCTTTTCGGTGATGCAGTACACTTATCTTGAGACACAGGTGTTCGTCACCCGTCTGAGCAGCATATTCGGAGCATTTGCGGCTGTGCCGCTTTTTATGGTATGGATAAACATTGGCTGGTTCATTATCCTCATCGGAGCAGAACTATCCTATGCATTCCAGCATGTAGACAGTTATAACATTGAAGATTAGAAAATATGGGCAAGATTTCTGAATTCAACGCACAAGATCACGAGGTGATTGCAAGAGATTATGCAGATCTGAAGGAAGCTGCGAGGAAGCGATGCAGCGATCCTATGGAGCTTGATATCATCCAGAAGGCCTTCGAGTTTGCAAACGAAGCTCACAAGGGAGTCAGAAGAAGATCCGGAGAACCGTACATACTCCACCCCATAGCCGTTGCCAAGATTGTTGTCAGCAACATCGGTCTGGGTTATAAGTCCATCGTTGCAGCACTTCTTCACGATGTCGTGGAGGACACTGATTACACCGTGGACGACCTCAGGAAACTATTCGGCGACAAGGTGGCGACCCTTGTGGAGGGACTGACAAAGATCAAGACAGTGCTCGACAATGAAGACAAGGCCATCAAGAAGAGCATGCAGGCCGAGAACTTCAAGAGGATCCTTCTGACCCTCAATGATGACGTGCGAGTGGTGCTGATCAAGCTTGCAGACCGTCTTCACAACTGCCGCACCATTGAATTCATGCCTGAGCACAAGAGGGACAAGATCCTCAGCGAGACCATGTTCATATTCATTCCGCTTGCCCACAGGCTTGGTCTCTACAACGTGAAGTCTGAAATGGAAGATATCTGGCTCAGATACAAGGAGCCGGAGGCTTTCAATAACATAACTGCTCAGATCAACCGCAACATACACGACAAGGACAAGCAGATAAACGAATTCATAGCACCGATCGATGAAGCCCTCAAGGCGATGGGATTCAAATATGAGATCCGCAAGAGGGTGAAGACTCCGTATTCAATCTGGAAGAAGATGAATACAAAGGGAATAAGCTTCGACGAAATCTATGATCTGTATGCTGTACGAATCATTTTCGACTCTAATGCAAACGAGTCGGAACGTGACCAGTGCTACCATATATTCTCTATAATCACAAGTATCTACAGATATAAGGCCGACCGTATCCGCGACTGGGTGAACTATCCTAAGAACAACGGCTATGAGGCCCTTCACTGCACTCTTATGAGCCACTCGGGAATCTGGGTGGAGGTGCAGATAAGGTCGACCAGAATGAACGAGATTGCAGAGAAAGGAATTGCAGCTCACTGGGCATACAAGAAGGACGGCTTTGACCGCACCAACGAAAGCGAGATGGACAAATGGATCACCAAGGTCAAGGATATCCTGGTCAATCCGGATGTAAATGCTCTGGACCTTCTGGACATGATCCACAATGACCTGATCAAGACGGACATTTTCGTATTCACGCCAAAAGGTGAACAGAAGAGTATCGAGAAGGGCTCGACTGCCCTGGATTTTGCATATTTCATCCATTCACATATCGGGAACAAGGCAATTGCAGCCAAGGTGAATTTCAAGCTCATGCCGCTTTCGTATGTGCTGAAGACCGGTGACCAGGTGGAGATAATCACTGCACAGAATGAAAACCCAAAGCGTGAATGGCTTTCTTTCGTCAGGACATCGAAGGCTAGGAAATTCATTCTTGACTACCTGAAAAGCCAGCGTCAGAGCACGGTCACCCTTGGAAAGAACATGCTTGAGGATCAGCTGCACGCCATCGGAAGACACCTTACTCAAAAGGTCATCAAGTCCCTGATGGACGAGTTCGAAATCTTCGACAGCAAGCCGGAGGAGATGTATTTCAAGATCGGATGTGGTCTCATCAGCCTCGACGGTCTCTCTGAGAAGCTCAAGAAATATGAAGGAATCAACAAGGAGTCATATTTCGTGATTTCCAATTCGGACGAAAAACATAAGTTCATTCTTGCTTCCTGCTGTACGCCTATTCTTGGCGAAAGTGTCGTGGGATTCAAGGCTGCGGACGGCACTATCACCGTGCACAGACGCACATGCCAGAATGCCAACAACCTTGCAGCTAAGTTCGGCGACAAGATTGTGACCGTGAAGTGGGCGCATGATGCCAACTCGGACAATTCCTATCTTGCACGAATCATTCTGAAGGGAACTGACAGGATAGGAATGATCAATGATATCACACGGTTGACTTCAAAGGTGCTGAGCGTGAATATCAGAAGATTGAATATAGGAACGGAAGACGGAATCTTCGACGGATTCATCGATCTCTACGTGCATGATATAGCCGGTCTTGAAAATCTGATAGCCAAGCTTCAGAAGATCAAAGGCATAGAAAGTGTCGTGAAGACAGACCTGTAAACTTTAATATTGAAGATGAAGAAGTTACTCTCATATATTATCCCTGCTTTCCCGGTAATTGTCGTGCTGGGCTCCATGATATTTTCTCATTCGTGTGCAAACACCACAACTCCACCAAGCGGAGGGCCCAAGGACACGATTCCACCAGTCATAACAAAGCTGGATCCTCTTCCGGGCACAGTCAATGTGCCGCGTCACAAGACAAAACTGTTCCTGGAGTTCAATGAATATGTCACGGTCAAGGATCCGAAGAGTCTCTTCCTCTCCCCTCCTCTTGAAAAATCTCCGAAATTCAAGTTGAAGGGAAAAGGAGTACTGGTCTCATTTGAAAGTGATCTGGATTCAAACAAGACCTATACGCTTGACGTTACAAATGCCATCGGAGACAACAATGAAGGCAACATGTTTCCAGGCTACACCCTGGTGTTCTCCACCGGAGACAGGATCGACTCCATGATGGTGACTGGAATCGTCCAGGACTGTAACACTCTGCAACCTCTCAAGGGAGCTACCGTGATGCTTTACAAGGATCACGCTGACTCTGCAATCTTCCTCAAACGTCCTGATGCAGCGGTAAAGACTGATGACTGGGGCTATTTCTGCCTGAGGAACATCCAGGACACGGTCTATCGCATGTACGCAATCATTGATGAGAACAACAACAATCTCTATGAAGCGGAGAGCGAAAAGGTTGCATTCATAGACTCTCTGGTCCAGCCTGTAAATGTTGTGAACGACACTCTGCCTGAACTTCAGAAATATGACATGAAGGACACCGTGAACTGTCTGGCACGTAAAAACGAATATGAGCTCAGCATTTTCAGGGAAAAACCTTCCAAGCAGTTGATTGTCAACAAGGAACGAGTCGGAGAGAGAACGGCATACATCACCTTCATGGCACCTTATGCTCAGATCGACTCCATCTGGATCAAGGGTGTTCCGTCTGATAAGCTGATCACGCAGTTCAACATCATGCAGGACAGCCTCGAAATATGGGTGAACGATCCTAAGGAGCAGCCGGACACCTTCTATCTTAACGTCAAGTATATGAAGACCGATACCCTCGGCATGCTCAACAGTTTCACAGAGGAACTCAGGCTGGCAAAGCCTAAAAAGGGACTTGCTGCCAAGACATCCAGGAAGGACATCAAGAAAGAGGATACAACGGCCGTATTTACATTGGAAGCGAAGCCGGAAACCGTCGAGCAGTATGGTTTTGTGTTTGAATTCAAATATCCGCTTGTGGAAGATGCATTCGACTCTCTGACGTTCCGCTATCTCAACCCTAAGCAGCAGGAATTCAAGGAGAAGTACACTGTTACACAGGACTCGCTCAATCTGAGAAAATACGTTGTACGCCCTAATGTCGACCTGCTCCCCGGATATGAATATTTCCTAAAGGTACCTCATCGTAAATTTAAGGATATCAACGGATTCTACAATGACAGTACTGAGGTGAAAGTAACACTGCCGAATGATGATAAACTCAGCAGCATTTCGCTTGTGCTCAGCAACGTATCAAACAAATATATTGTCGATCTTCTGAACGAGAAGAGGGATAAGGTGCTCAGGTCATATATCGTCGATAAGGACAGCACTCTGCCGTTCCCATATCTGAAGG
Source organism: Bacteroidales bacterium (assembly GCA_017938925.1). Lineage (GTDB taxonomy): Bacteria > Bacteroidota > Bacteroidia > Bacteroidales > UBA932 > Cryptobacteroides. The sequence goes on from JAGBAO010000002.1 coordinate 127,223, forward strand.
CTGGAAAGTACTCGATCAGAATCACCGAGGATGTCAACAGAAACGGAATTGTGGATACCGGAAATCTTCTGGAAAAGAAACAGCCGGAAAAGGTGCTGTTCTATAAACTTGAAGACGGTAGTTTCCTCATCGATATTCCGGAGATGACAGAACTGGAGCAGAATATTGATGTGGCTGAAATGTTCAAATAGAAGCACGATGAAGAGACTGTTTATAATATATATCGGGATACTTATCTCATTCCAGCTTTTCGCTCAAGGGGCCGATTCCCTGAAAATGACGACCGTAAAGAAGTCTGACAAGGCAGTTGCGGCCAGACCAGTGTCATCCGGAAAGATAAAGGAGACAAGAATGAAGGTGGAGAGGTCAATAATGATGGAGGACACACTGACCAATGAGTTTCTGGATACACTCAACATCAAAAGGAAGACGAAGCTCAACGACTATTCGATGATTGGTATCCAGTACGGAGTGGGATTGAGTCAGGTGATGTGGAACCCATCTCAGAAGCAGGATATGGTCTTCATGCCATACAACTTCGGGGTAACCTTCACCAAGTACGGAAAGATGTTCGGATACATGCCGTATTTCGGATTCCAGGTGGGATTTTTCTATGGACAGGAAGGCTATCAGTTTGAGTATAATGAGGACAGGAACTATACATATAAGATTGAAGGGGCAGAAAAGGCTGTCATAGACATAATCGAACTTCCTGTACTGGCACATATGCACATCGATTTCTGGAATATGAAGGTCATGGCGAACATCGGTTGTTACGCAGGCTACCGGCTTGGAATAGAGCGTTTCCCGGGCAAGACGGGTTTTGTCAAGGATGAACTCGTACATTCGTTCAAGGACACCGACAGAAGGATGGACTATGGAATAAAGGGAGGACTGGGATTCGGAATCATATTCGATCCTGTCGAGATACATATACAGGCTATGTACAAGCACTCGCTTTCTTCTCTTTATGAACCGAATCATTACAGCGAATACTATTACAGATTCGCTTATCCGTCAAATATAATCATCTCTGCTGGAGTCCACTTCCAGCTTACCAAAAGAACAGGCCAGACAAAAGCCCAGTTGAAGAAACTTGCAAAGGAAATGGTATATGGAAACACTGAAAGTACAGATAGGTAACGTGACCATCGGAGGTGATTCCCCGATAGTCGTCCAGACAATGTGCAACACGCATACGTCAGATGTGGAGGCATCACTGGCACAGTGCAAAAGGCTTCATGAAGCTGGCGCTCAGCTCATCAGACTCACTGTTCCGTCTTTGGCGCAGGTAGATTCACTCCGCGAGATCAGAGAAAGGCTGCGTGAGGCAGGAATAGACACCCCTCTTGTGGCAGATGTCCATTTCTCATCTGAAATCGCAATAGCAGCTGCTTCTGTCGTGGAAAAGGTCAGAATCAACCCCGGTAACTTCCATAAAGACCATGAAAAGGCACGAGAGCAGTTTGCCCGCCTGGTGGAAGTGTGCAAGGAGAACGGCACTGCCATCCGCATAGGTCTCAATCACGGATCCCTGGGAGAGAGAATCACGAATCTCTATGGCAACACTCCCCTTGCGATGAAGGAGGCAGTCATGGAGTGGCTGAGGATGTGTGTGGAAAACGATTTCTATAATGTAGTTGTCTCATTGAAGGCCAGCAACACCTATGTGATGGTAGAGGCATACAGACTGCTTGCTCAGGAAATGCAGAAGACCGGGGTTGTCTTTCCTCTTCATCTTGGAGTCACGGAGGCAGGTAATGGAGATGGAGGACGCATAAAGTCGGCAGTAGGCATCTCTGCCCTGCTTTCAGAAGGAATCGGCAACACAATCCGTGTCTCTCTGACCGAGGACCCCGCATGTGAGATTCCTGTGGCACAGTATCTTGCAGACCGTTATGACCGCCGTCTGCACTCTACAATGGCATCAGTTTCTCTTGAAGGTCGCAAGGCTGTTGCCACATATGTCGCTCCTTCACGTGAAAGACTGCTTCTGGACTTCTCCTGTGATTTCGGAAAGCGACTTCTTGACAAGGAGCTTGACGAGGTCGAGCTGAGGGGTACATATCTTGACGAAAACGGAGCTGAGGTGGTTCTCGACGGATCTGAATATGCTGACTACCTGGTTGACGAGCTCATGCAGGCAGCACGCCGCCGTTTCTACCGCCCTGAATACATAGCATGTCCTGGCTGCGGACGTACGATGTATAATCTGGAAGGCACATTCGAAGAGGTGAAACGCCGGACTGCACATCTGAAAGGAATGGTTATCGCCGTAATGGGCTGTATAGTGAACGGCCCAGGAGAAATGGCAGATGCAGACTGGGGCTATGTCGGCGAAGGAAACCATAAGGTCTCCATATACAAAGGCAAGACACCGGTCCTGCGTCACGTCCCGGACACCGAAGCCATCGACCGCCTCCTTGAACTCATCGAAGCCGATCAGAAATAAAAGAAAGCCGAGTCATCACTCGGCTTTCAATATGTCTTTCTGGGCCTTTTCCCATTGTTCCTTGGCGTATTCCTGCATATCGACCACTTCGTCTGTTTCGTCCACGATCTCTTGACCCAGCATGGTTTCGATCACGTCCTCGAGGGTGACGATGCCGCGGAAAGTGCCGTATTCGTCGATGATCACGGAAATGTGCTCCTTCTTTGCCAGAAGCTTCTCCCAGATGTTTCCAAGAGGCTCATCCTCAGGGAAGGAGAGAATAGGGCGAGTGATTTCGCGCACGGTTGTGCTGAACTTGTCCTCGGCCATCTTCTCCAGCACATCCTGACGAAGTGCATATCCCACTACATAATCATCGTTGTCATCGTCATAGACAAGGATTCTGGAGTGTGTGAGGTCAGCCGAATCATAGAACTCCCTGATGGTCATCTGACCTTCAGCCATCTCGACCACTGTGCTTGGAGTCATCACCTCATGTGCCGTGACCTCATCAAGCTTAAGGAGGTTCTGGATCATGGTCTTCTCGTCCTTCTCGATCACCTCTTCCTCAGTTGCTACGCTCACCATTGCAGAAATGTCCTCGCGGCTGACGCTTACCTGTGTCGAATGTGAGGAGATGAGTCTCTGCATATGCTCAAGTATCCACACAAGAGGGAATGAAATGAAGATCATTGCATTGATTATCACCGAGGCCGGGATGGCCAGCGACCTCCAGTAACTCGTGCCGATAGTCTTCGGAATGATTTCAGAGAAAATGAGGATGCAGAGTGTGAAGATTGTGGAAAAGACACCGACAATCGCATCACCATAAACTTCATACACCAACGATCCGACAATCGACGCTCCAACGGTGTTTGCGATTGTGTTCAGACAAAGAATTGCAGAAATCGGTCTGTCTGAATTCTGTTTGAGCCTTTTCAGTCTTGCTGCACCTCTGACTCCCTGCTCTTCAAGTCCCGTGATGTAGGACAGAGGAGTAGAAAGCAGCGTTGCTTCAAGAGTTGAACATAATGCCGACACCAAGATCGAAATAAGCATTATGATATATATGAGCTGTTCTTCCATAGAATTATCTCTTTAATTCAGCTATCACTGTTTCACTTGCTCTGACACAGTCCCCGATCTCGACCTTGATGTCTGCGTCAAGAGGCAGATACATGTCGATGCGTGAACCGAACTTGATGATTCCGCACTGAGTTCCCTTCTTCTCCTGAGAGCCTGGCTTTGCATAGCAGACAATTCTGCGGGCGAATGTTCCGGCGATCTGCTTGAAGAACACATCTCCGAACTGACTTCTTATGCCTACTGAGGTGTGCTCGTTCAGTTCTGAAGCCTTAGGCAGAAAGGCAAGCATGTACTTTCCCGGATGGTATTTGTAGTAGCTCACTTCTCCGCTGACTGGCCAGAAGTTGACATGGACGTTGAAGAAATCCATATATACGGACACCTGCATGCACTCTCCTTTCACGTATTCCGGCTCATAGACCTTCTCGATCACGCATACCTGTCCGTCAGCAACAGAAGTCACGACATTTTCTCCGTCAATTGACATACGCTTGGGTACTCTGAAGAAGAAGAGTACGAATCCCATCATGAACATCGGAAAAATGCAGAGAAGGTATGAGATCACCGGCCATGGAATGAAGCGGAGAAAAGTGAAGACAAGTGCTCCGCAGATAAGCCAGACCAGAAGTATTGTGCCGTAGCAGTCTTTGTGTATAATCATATAAAAATCAAAAATTTAAGCCACATTATGCTGTGGCTTTCGGGCACACGCACAATGCGGCTGCAAAATTACTAAATAAAAGGCAATTAGCCAAAAATATCAGCTTATAGGAGATTGGCTACCACCAGATATATGACTCCTATCGGAATGGCAATCAGAGCACTGTCGAAACGATCAAGCAGGCCGCCATGGCCAGGTATGAGATTTCCAGAATCCTTCACGTTGTAGTGCCTCTTCCACTGTGACTCGATAAGGTCTCCATACACCCCGGCAACATCAAGCAGAACAGCAAGAAAGACGCAGTGAAGAAGAGTGAATGGCATAAGCCCTGCATAGTGAAGAATCATTGCAACCGCAACTGCCATAAGCATTCCACCCCAGAATCCGATCCACGACTTCTTGGGAGAAATGGATGGGAAGAGTTTCTTTCCATATTTCTGACCGAGAGTGATGCCGAAGATGTATGCTCCGACGTCCGATCCCCAGACAATCGCAAAGAAAGCAAGAAGCAGCTTTCCGTTGAAATCGCCGTTACCGTTGAACACTGCAAAGTTGAAGACGGACCACGGAACCGCTATATACAGAATGGCTGTATATAAGTTGGCAAACTTGTCGAATCTGCTCTTGTCCTTTACGTAGAGAGAATTGATCATCACCACGAAGACAGGGATGAAAGCCAGTATGACAAGTCTTCCAGGGAAATTGAATCCCTTGAAAAGATAAGTCAGCACAAAGAGTGTGACACCGGCAAAAATGGAGAGAATCTGTGAGTAACGATACTCGCTGCCGCAGGTCATATGAAGGAACTCCCTCATCATCACCACCAGCGACAGCAGCATCACGATTCCGAATACGAATTTATTTGTGAGGAGCGCTGCCAGCATAATGGCAACGAAGCCTATTCCGGACAGCGTCCTCTTTATAAAGTTATTCATTTAGAAAGGTTTACGGTTAGTCCACTTCAGCAGGCTCAACTGTATCCTCTGATTCAGTCGCGACCTCTTCAGGATCCTTAGGAATCTCCTCCCCTGCCGGAGCACCGGCTCTTGGACCGAAGATTCTCTCAAGATCATCTGCAAAGATAACTTCTTTCTCCAATAAAAGTGCAGCAAGCTGCATAAAACCTTCAGAATTTTCAGAAAGAATCCTCTTGGTCCTTTCATGAATCATCTCGATAAGCTCCTTAACCTCTTTATCAATGAGTTCCGCGGTCTTCTCACTGTAAGGTTTTGTGAGGTCATAGCCACGTGCGCCCGTTGAATCGTAGAAGGAAAGATTGCCGACCTTTTCACTCATTCCATAGAAGGTCACCATCCCATATGCCATCTTCGTAAGGCGTTCAAGATCATTGAGAGCACCAGTCGAAGGCTGTCCGTTGACGATTTCCTCAGCGACACGGCCTCCGATCAGAGAACACATCTCATCGATCATCTGCTCCTTGGTGACCAGCTGACGCTCTTCTGGAAGATACCATGCAGCTCCCAGTGCCTGTCCACGAGGGACAATCGTCACCTTGAAAAGAGGATTTGCATGAGGGAGAAGCCAGCTTACTGTCGCATGTCCTGCCTCGTGATGGGCGATAGATTTCTTCTCCTCTGGTGTGATTATCTTCGACTTCCTTTCAAGTCCTCCGATGATTCTGTCGACAGCGTCAAGGAAATCCTGCTTCTCGATTGCAGTCTTGTTCTTGCGGGCGGCAGTCAGGGCTGCTTCGTTGCAGACATTGGCTATATCTGCACCTGAGAAACCAGGTGTATGCTTTGCAAGGAACTCAAGATCGAAATCATCCGCAAGCTTGAGATTGCGAAGATGTACCTTGAATATCTCTTCCCTCTCCTTAAGGTCAGGCAGTTCCACATGAATCTGACGGTCGAAACGTCCTGCACGCATAAGAGCCTTGTCCAGAATATCAGCACGGTTGGTTGCCGCCAGTATGATGACACCAGAGTTTGTGCCGAATCCATCCATCTCAGTAAGAAGCTGGTTCAGAGTGTTTTCGCGTTCGTCGTTTGACGAGAAGCCACCGTTCTTGCTGCGGGCACGGCCGACTGCATCGATCTCGTCGATGAAGACGATGCAAGGTGACTTTTCCTTTGCCTGGCGGAAGAGGTCTCGCACACGTGAGGCACCCACTCCTACAAACATCTCCACGAAATCCGATCCGGAAATCGAGAAGAAAGGCACGTCCGCCTCACCGGCTACAGCTTTTGCCAGGAGGGTCTTACCCGTGCCAGGAGGGCCCACAAGCAGGGCTCCCTTCGGAATCTTGCCTCCAAGGGCTGTGTATTTCTTAGGATTCTTCAGGAAATCAACGATCTCCATAACCTCATCCTTAGCACCGTAAAGACCGGCTACATCCTTGAAGGTTACCTTGATATCGTTCTTCTCTGCAAGTTTTCCCGTTGATTTTCCGACATTGAATATGCCTCCCGGCCCACCAGGACCTCCCATATTCTTGTTCACGCCTCTGAACATGAAAACCCACATGAGAATAAGAAGAAGCGGGAAAAGTATCCAGTCTATTATTCCCCAGAAATTCTCCTTGTTCTCAATCACCACCTTGACCTTTTCGTCTTCAGGAAGCTGGGCATTCAGTTCTCCGAACATCTCCTCCGCATTGAAACTGCCTGATACAAGGAAAATGAAATGAGGTGACTTCTTAGGGATATTTCCACCGAAAAGGTCAGAATACTTTTCGATCCTGTCAGGTTTCATGGTAATATGGCCTTCGAATTCGTTTCTGATGAAAGTGACTTCCTTGATGTCACCTGCAAGCCACTGCTTCTTTACCTCATCCCATTCCTCCTTCTGAGGATTGGCACCTGACTGGTTAAAGAACATCCAGCCGATTCCGAGAAGAATCAGGAAATATATCCAGGAAAAATTGAACTTGATCTTGATTGTCTTCCTCTTGCGAGGATCGTTGCTGTTCTCTGCCATAGTGTGTTCAGTTAGTCTTCATATACAGTGCGGTCAGCGTCTGCCCAAAGGTCTTCGAGACGGTAGAATGCCCTGTACGGAGTCTGGAAGACATGTACGACGATGTCGCCATAGTCAAGGATGACCCAGAAAGCATTCTCCTTACCCTGGGTCCTGACGACTTTCCTGCCGCACTTTTCTATCATTCTCTCCTCGATATTGTCAGCGATCGCCACAACGTTAGGTGTCGAGTCTGCACTGCAAACTATAAAGTGATCTGAAATTGCTGTTCCGATAGGTCTGAGGTCAAGCGATACCACTTCCTGTCCTTTCTTTTCAAGCATTGCATCGGCAATGACCTTAAGTTCTTTGTTGTCCATTAGATGAATTATGTTTAATTTTGTAAAAATCCGTGCAAAGATAAGCAAATTCCGCACCATGACAAACAAGCATGACATAATGTGGTTCGATTCTCTGGATTCGACCAATGACGAGGCTGCAAGGCATATTTCAGATATTGACAATTTGTCAGTTCTGTCAGCTTTGGAGCAGTCAAAAGGACGTGGACAGAAGGGAAATTCCTGGTCATCAGATCCAGGAGAGAACCTTACATTCAGTGTTGTCCTGAAATATGCTCTTACCCTTCCCGAATCCTTGAAACCCGGCCTGCTTATGCCACTTAAGGCCACAGACCAGTTTGCTGTGAGCGAAGCCGCCTCACTCGCAGTAGTTGACCTTTTATCCGAATACGGAATACAGGCGAAAATAAAATGGCCAAATGACATTTATGTCAATGACAAAAAGATATGCGGCATTCTGATTGAGCATGTCGTCAGAGGTAAGAATATGACTCACAGTATTGTAGGAATAGGTTTGAATGTCAATCAAAGCAAGTTTGATCCAGCATTGCCAAATCCCACGTCAATGGTTCTCTGCTGTGCTGACAAGGATGTAGCTCAATCATTTGACATTCGTGATTGCCTTGAAAACTTCATTACAATATTTTCCGGATATGTCAATAGATATCTTCACTCAAACGGAGGACTTCGCAATCTGAGAAGGATGTATCTGAATCAGATGTGGAGGATCGACAAGGAGACTTGTTTCATTGACAATCAATCAGGCATGCAATTCCAGGGAATCATACGCGGATTGTCCGATATCGGCCTTCTGAAAGTGGAAAATGAAAAAGGCGAACTCATCGAATTCGCCTTCAAGGAAATATCTTATATCCTGTGATCAGACCTTCATCGCAGCTATGACCTGAGCAGGGTCATCTGCCTTGAACACGGCACTTCCGGCAACGAGAATCTCAGCACCCGCCTCGACCAGAGCTCCGGCGTTAGCGGGAGATACTCCTCCGTCCACTTCAATAGGCACTGGAAGCCCAAGGCGGTCGATTTCAGCTTTCAGCGTACGTATTCTTCCGTATGTATCTTCAATGAATTTCTGTCCGCCAAAGCCAGCAAAGACAGACATGAGAAGGACGTAGTCGCATAGATGAAGAAACGGGAACAGATTCTCCACAGGAATATCTGGATTTATCACCAGACCTGCCTTCATACCTGTCTCACGAATCCGCATCAGAGCCTGCTCAGGCTCATCAGTGGCATTGAGGTGAAAACTGAGCATGGAGGCTCCTGCCTTTGCAAACCTGTCGATATATTTCTCGGGCTGGACAATCATAAGATGTACATCCAGCGGTTTTTCCGCTTTGGAAGCGATTGCCTCGACTACAGGAAATCCATATGATATATTGGGAACAAAGACACCATCCATGATGTCAAGATGGAAGAGATCTGCATGCGCGTTAACCATTTCCACATCCTTTTCAAGATGAAGAAAATCTGCCGAAAGCATTGACGGAGCTACCTGTATCATATTATCTGTAATTGCAAATAAGGTCTGTAAGAAGGGCTACGAACTTGTCGAGTGAAGCAAGATCAAGACGCTCTCCCGGAGCATGTACGCCACGAAGGGTCGGTCCGAAGGATATCATGTCAAGTCCCGGGAACTTTTCGGTGAAAAGACCGCACTCAAGTCCGGCATGGATGGCCTTTACCTTTGGCTCTGTGCCGAAGAGCTTTCTATATGAGGCAACGCATGCATCCCTTACAGGTGATTCTGCCGCGGGAGCCCAGCCCGGATACTCCCCTTCATGTTTCACTATCGCACCGGCAAGCACAAAGCAAGCCTCCATCCTGGCGGCTGCCGCACGTCGTGCCGCAGTCACGCAGCTTCTCTGGCTGGATCCGATACGGATGACTCCCGGCTCGGTCATCTTGACGGAAGCAAGGTTCGTGGATGTCTCGACAAAGTTCTCGATCTCCTGACTCATAGCAAGAACTCCATGAGGAGAAGCACAGAGAGCCGTCACAAGATTCCAGGCCGTCATTTCATCAATCGCCGTATTCCGGTCTTTCGATGCATCTTCCGAGTATCCCACCTTGATATCCTTCTCGATCGCTCCATATTCCTCAAGCACTTCAGCACGATAAGTGTCAAGTCGCTCGTTGATTATTTCAAGAGTGTCCTCTTCAGCCGCAATGACAGCCTTTGCCTCACGTGCAATGGCATTGCGCTTGTTACCTCCATCAATGGACACCAGCTGCCAGTCAAGATCGATTATGCTGTAAAGGAAACGTCCCAGAAGCTGAACAGCATTTGCACGTCCCTTATTGATGTCGTCTCCGCTATGACCGCCCATTGCATCCTTGACAAACACCGTCTCCATCACGAAATCCTCCTGCAGAGGCTCGTCCTTATAGTGGAACTCTGCCGTGGTGTCAAGTCCGCCTGCACAGCCGACAAAGATTTCACCCTCGTCTTCCGAATCCAGATTCAAAAGCACTTTTCCAGTGAAGAATCCAGGCTGGAGAGCCATAGCTCCGTCCAGGCCAGTCTCTTCAGCTGTAGTGAAGAGGCATTCGATCTTACCGCACGGCAGATCACTGTCCAATATCGCCATCTGAGCAGCCACGCCGATGCCGCAGTCAGCACCAAGAGTCGTGTCCGGTGCGATCATCCAGCCGTTTTCGATGACATATCTGATCGGATCCTTCCTGAAATCGTGCTCGACTCCTTCATTCTTCTCACAAACCATGTCGGAGTGGCTTTGCAGAACGATAGCCGGAACATCTTCATATCCTGGTGCCGCCTCTTTGGTGATCAGCACATTCCCGGCAGCATCTGTCTTGCAGTCAAGTCCGCGTGAAGCGGCAAACTCCTGAAGATATGCAATGATGTGTTCCTCATGACCGGATTCACGAGGAATCCTTGTTATCTCCTTAAAGAAGGATAATACCTTTTCTGAATTCATATATTACAAAGTTAAATTTTTCCATTACTCGTCTATAACGACAAATCCCTGCAAAGATATCACTTTACAGGGATTTACATATTATAATGGAAAATAGTTATCAACAATTTACCTGCGGACAGGGACAAGCATCTTCTCGATGTCTGAAACATACTGTCTGAATGTCTTGTCGGTGCTCATGAGGTCATTCACGGTCGTGCATGCATGAAGCACTGTTGCATGATCCTTTCCACCTATTTCAGCTCCGATGGTCGAGAGAGAACAATTGATCAGATTCCTTGACATGTACATTGCAATCTGACGCGCCTGAACGATCTGACGCTTGCGGGTCTTGGACAGAAGATCATCCCGTGTTATGTTGAAGTAGTCGCATACGACCTTCTGAACCTTGTCTATCGTGACATCATTCTGCTGCTCCCCTACAATCTTTTCAGTTATGCTTTCCGCAAGCTCCACGGTGATTTCCTTATGAGCCAGAGTCGCGTTTGCAATCAGTGAGATCAAAGCTCCTTCAAGCTCACGGAAATTTGACTTGATCCTGGTTGCGAGGAAATGCAGGACATCCTCATTGAGTTCGACACCCTCTCTGAAAGCACGTGCCTTCAGCATCTGCAGTCTTGTCTGGAAATCAGGCTTCTGAAGCTCAACCGACAAGCCCCACTTGAGTCTTGAAACAAGTCTCTCCTCGAAGTTCTCCAGTTCGACCGACGGTCTGTCTGATGTGAAGATCAGCTGCTTTCCGGACTGATGAAGATGATTGAAGATATTGAAGAATGCGTTCTGGCAGCCAGGGCTCTGAAGATCCTGGATATCATCGACGATCAGCACGTCTATCTTCATGTAGAATGCCAGGAAGTCTGTCAGTTTGTTACGAACATTGGTGGCATCCATATACTGGATCTTGAACCTGTTGGCCGGCACATAAAGCACAACCAGTTCCGGATATCTCTTCTTTATTGCGATACCGATTGCCTGAGCAAGATGAGTCTTTCCAAGTCCCGGACCGCCGAAAAGGAAGAGCGGGTTGAAGGCTGTCTTGCCAGGAGCAGCCGAGATGCTCTCGCCTGCAGTGAAGCCCATCTTGTTGCACTCGCCTACTACGAGGTTTTCAAAGCAATATACCGGATTGAGCTGCGGGTTGATCTGAACTCTCTGTATTCCTGGGAAAACAAACGGACCAGGATTTCCTCCGCGTGAGAAAGTCTCGATGGACACGGGCCTGTTTACTGGCTCGGACCCATATGACGCAGGATATCTGAGAGGCTGCTGCCTCTGAACTGGCGTAACGACGTACACCAGCTTTGCTGCCGCGCCAAGCTCCTTTTTGAGTGATGCTTTCAGAAGCTCAAGATATGCACCCTCAAGATACTCTCTGAAAAATTCAGAAGGCACTTCAACCGTTAAAGTCGACTCTGCAAGAGACACCGGCTTGATCGGCCTGAACCACAGGTCGAACTGTTTTGGATCAATGTTCTGCTGAATGAAATTCAGACAGTTGTTCCAAACAGATATGTGTCTTTCTTGCGTCATTTTTGTGTGAGTTGTCAAGTTTTAGATCTCGCTTCGGAAAGCGGTTACAAAGATGAGGAAAAAAAACTTATAAAAAATTAATTTTGCTATTGTTTTTTAATTTTATTTTACACTATCCGTTTTGGATTTCTTAAAACCAGTAAAGTTGTATCCTATTGATTATCAACCGAATACAACTTTACCAAATCGCTAACTTGTTAATCTACCTGCAATTGCCTATTTTTAAAGATTCAAAATTAACAAAATGGCGTTTTCTCGTAGATGCAGTGCGCTAGAAGACGGAAATTCTTATATATTTCTTAGGATTTTCTTGAATTTTCCTGACCAAAGTATCAACGTCATTCAGAAGTGAATCAACGGAGTCATAAACTGAACCATCATTGAGAAGTTTACCGATTGTTCCGTTAGGATCGTTGATATTTTCAAGAAGTTCTCTGAAAGAAACAACCAAGGAGTCTATGTCCGATTCGTTCAATGTGCCCACAAAATCTTTGACACCAGTCATGGTAGTGTCCACTTTTGCAGCTAAGCCGTCAAGTTTCCCTGCAAATGCAGAAAGAGCATCGACAAACTGATCCAGTTCTTTTGACTTACCCTCCACATTCGCCACGACCTGACTCACATCTGCCATCGTACGCTCCAGATGTGCGACAGTACGCGATATGCTTGCTGTGTTCTTTTCTGATAGCACTCTGTTAACTCCTGAAACAGTGACCCCAAGACTGTCAAGTGTATGGTTGACCTTGTCCAGCAGAGGACCGATCCCGGCAGAAAGTCCGTCCATGAGCCCAGGCTCAAACGCCGGCTGGAGCATATCTCCATCCTTTGCCATATCTTCAGATGAACCCAGATCAATCCTGACTCCCTTTCCTCCCATGATATCAACTGCATATATGGTCATGCGGCTGTCTGCTGGAATCGCGAATTCCTTTTTAATGGAGCAGGTCACCTTGAAATTGCCGCTTTCAGGCTGATATACCACCTCAGACACCTTTCCGGCCTTGTAACCCTTGATGAATACAGGAGCAGATGCAACAAGTCCTTCCACATTGTCATATTGGGAAACAAGTTCAATTTCGCGGTTCATTATATCCTCACCGCGAAGATAATTGATAAGAAAGAAGGAAGCGGTCAGAACGACCACCACGAAAACACCTATTTTCAGTTCTTTAGAAAATCTCATGTCTTATACCTATTATAATATATTACTTGGATCGTTTCACTTCGTCGCCGTTTACTTCCACAAGGAAAGCCTCCGGGAACTTACGTCTTACCTCCTTCAGCTTTCTGGCTGCCTCTTCTCTGGTTGATGACTTTGCCGTTATATACTTATATATATTGCTGCCATCCGACTTTACGGCAGTTGTCTTCAGCCCCTTGAGTCCCGGATCGCCCGCATCCAGCTTTCTACCCAGTCCCATGATCTGAATTCCATACCATATGCCTTCCGGAGCGGCTGTCTCGACAGGCGCCCTTTCAGCCTGTGTCTGCTTTGTGACGGACTGAGTCTGGGCGGATACAGGTGCTTCATCAACGCTTACGCTTGCATCATATTGAGTCTTGTATGCCTTGAAGGCTTCGAAAAGATTTGCCGCGACCTTTTCCTGTCCATCTGCCGTACTGAGATATTTATAGTCTTCAGGATTGGAAATGAATCCCAGTTCCAAAAGCGCAGACGGCATGTTGGTAGCCCATAAGAGATAAAATATATCCTGGTGGATTCCTGTGTAATTGCTGACTCTGAACGGTTTTCTGTTCATGACATTATCAACTTCCGCCGCAAACAGGAGACTGTTCGAGTAATTCGCATTCCACATGAGGCTGTGGCTTATTATCGACTCAGGAGAGTCGGGATCGAAATCCTGATATGTTGTCTTGTAATCATCCTCCAGCAACATCACCGAGTTCTCCCTTTGCGCTACGCTCATGCTTGCTGCAAAATAATCCTTGTTGTTCTTGCTGTTCTTGGACTTAGGCCCCAGGATATGCACTGATGCGCCATAAGGCTGGGAGGATCTGTTTGAATTGCAGTGCAATGATATGAACAGGTCTGCGTCATTGCGTTTTGCGACGTTCACTCTCTCCTTCAGTTCAAGAAAGACGTCCGTGCTTCGCGTATAGACGACCTTGACATCGGGATAAGCATCCTTGATCTTCTGACCGAGCAGTTTAGATATCTTCAGAACCACATGCTTCTCGCTTGTGGCAGACGTCTTTCCCGGTGCTCCCGGATCTTTGCCGCCATGTCCCGGGTCTATGACTACCGTCTTAAGTCCCAGATCCTTCTTCGGCTGCGCCGGCAAGGCCGAAGAGCCCAGCAGAAGGAGCAGGATTGCAAATATGCCGAAAAGCCTTGATTCAACTCTCATAAAGACATCTCAATTTGGTAATAATTGAAATTAGTTTTAAATTTGCGATTTGCAAAAATAGTAAGAATTTGCAAAAACAGGAAAAACAAAGACGCTAATTTGATGTCTATATATAGTAACGGTAAATTGAAGGAATGGTTTGAAAAATGGGGGCTGGCAGTGCTTATGCTGCTAGTGCTCAGCACTTTCACCCTTTCGTCTCAGGATGACAGACGCAGTCGCCGTGCACGCAGGGCAGCTGCTGAAGCCGAGACTGAGGTCGTCACTGACACTATTCCTGAGATTTCCGACTCCCTCAGACATGTTCTCGATTCAACTCATCGTGCCGATTCGATTGCTGCTCACGACTCCCTCGAGATGCTGAAGAAATCATCATTGGAGGCACCTGCCTTCACGACTGCCCGCGACTCGGTGATTGAGGATTTCAGTGACGGAAAGAGGCTCATACATTATTACGGCGATGTCAGCGTGACATATGCAGACATGAAGCTGACGGCTGATTATATGCAGTATGACCTGGCAACTTCCACATTGTATGCAAGAGGCACCACGGACAGCACCGGAGTCATAACCGGCAAGCCGGTCATGGAGCAGGGCGGCAAATCATATGAGATGGAGGAGGTAAGATATAACTTCGACACCCGGAAGGCCCGTATCAAGAATATGGTCACACAGGAACAGGACGGAATCCTCCACGGAAAGAACATCAAGATGATGCCGGACCAGTCCATAAACATCACTCACGGTAAATACACCGTCTGCGACTGTGAGGAACCGCATTATTATCTGCATCTTACAGCGGCAAAGGTGATGACCAAGCCGTCACAGAAGACCGTATTCGGACCTGCATATCCTGTGATTGCCGACGTACCGCTTCCGATCGGACTTCCATTCGGATTCATCCCGAAGAGGCCGGACAGGGCATCAGGTATCCTCTTCCCTACTTTCGGTGAGGAAAAATCCCGAGGATTCTATCTCAGAGATCTCGGACTTTATTTCGTGATAGGCAATTATTTCGACATAGCTGTGACCGGAGACATCTACACCCTCGGTTCATGGGCCCTCGACCTTAACTCACGCTATAAGGTCAACTACAAGTGCAACGGTAACTTCTCCCTGACCTTCTCGAATGACCAGACGGGAGAAAAAGGAAGTGCAGACTTCTTCCAGACACGAAACTTCGGAGTCCGCTGGAGTCACTCTCAGGATGCAAAGGCACGCCCTGGAACTAGTTTCTCAGCTTCCGTGAACTTCTCCAGCCCATCCAACAGCAAATATAACTCGACCTCGGTGCAGGAGGCCCTGCAGAACCAGATATCGTCATCCATTTCGTACTCAAAGAACTGGAACGGAAAGCTGAACCTCTCGATAAACGCCCTGCACAGCCAGAACTCACGAGACAGTTCATATTCCTTCACCCTTCCGAACGTGACCTTCTCTGTGAGCAGGTTCTATCCTTTCAAGCAGAAGAACCGTGTGGGAAAGGAAAAATGGTACGAGAAGTTCTCACTCGGATACAACACCTCCCTGCAGAACAGGATCAACTTCAAGGCCTCGGAATTCAACCAGCCTGGCTTCTTCGACAAGTTCCAGAACGGTATGGCTCACACGTTCCAGATCGGTCTGCCAAACTTCTCACTGTTCAAATACATAAACATCACTCCTGGCGTAAGCTACGGAATGAACTGGTTCTTCAGAAAGACGGAAAAGGAGTACAATCCTGACACCGGCAAGGTGGAAGACATAAAGGGCAAGGCATTCGGAACATTCGGTGCCACACACAACTATTCCGGAAACATTTCCATGAGCACGCGTCTGTACGGTATGTTCAACTTCGGAAAGCACAGAAAGCTGCAGGCGATCAGACATGTGGTCTCACCTTCCATTTCGGCGTCATTCAGCCCGGAAAAGGGAAAGCATTTCAACGGATGGAGGACCCTGACATATACCGACAAGAACGGACAGGTCCAGACTCAGGACTATAATATCTATGCCGGTCAGATCAATTCGGCTCCAGGAAAAGGAAAGACCGCCAGTCTTAACTTCTCACTTGGAAACAACTTCGAGGCGAAGGTTCGCGACGTCAAGGACACGACTGGAACAGGTTCAAAGAAGATCAAGCTCATCGACCAGCTCAATTTCTCTACAGGTTACAACTTCCTCGCGGACTCTCTCAAGATGAGCAATGTGGGAGTTACGCTTTCGACGTCTGTCTTCGGCAAGCTGGGAATCAGCGCCAATGCGAATTTCGACCCGTATGCGATTCTTGTGGACAAGAACAACCCGTCCGGCCGCCGTATCAACAGATTCGCAATCCAGGAAGGACAGGGACTCCTCAGGATGAACACTGCCAGCATGTCACTCTCCTACTCGCTGTCAGGAGAAGGAAAGATCAACGGAAATGACGGCACGAAACAGGCAGGAGGAAATCCGGCAGACCACTACACACGCATATATTACCATCCTGTCACAGGTGAATATATACCTGGCGGATGGCTTTATTACACCAACCCGAATGTGCCATGGTCAGTCAACTTCAACTATTCTTATAGTTATAGAAAGGCCTATCAGTTCTCCAACGACCAGGTCATAACAAAACACACCCACACCCAGACTCTCGGTGTCAGCGGAAACGTAAAGCTGACTCCTCGTCTGTCACTCAACCTCACCACCAACTTCGACCTGATGGCGATGAAGATGAGTACGACACAGCTTAGTGCCACCTATGACCTGCACTGCTTCAACATAAACGTATCGTGGATTCCTACAGGACAGTGGGAGTCATGGAGTTTCCGTATCCAGGCCAACGCAGCTGCCCTTGCAGACCTTCTCCAATTCAAGAAGAGCAGCAGTTACTGGGACAATAATTATTAAAATAATTGCATTTTGCACAATTATTGTTATCTTTGTGTCTCCCGTAGGAATATGGGATTCGCACATTCATTCAATTATGACGATTTCCCGGTCGGGAAGAATCATTTACGAAGAAAACAATCTATTTAATACTGATTTATGCACAAGATTTTCGATTTGAGAGAGATGGATATCGAGCAGCTTCAGAAATTGGCGGAAGAGCTTGGTATCAAGGGATTCAAGAGGATGGACAAGGACACATTGGTGTACGCCGTTCTCGATGAGGAGGCAAAGAAAAATGCACTGAATGCACCGGAAAAGCCGGAAAGGCCAAGGCGCGGAAGACCTCGCAAGGAGGAGAAGGCGGCAAAGCCTGCCGCTGAGGAAAAGAAAGAGTCAACTCCGGAGGCAAGAAAAGAAACTAAACCACAGGAGCAGAAACCAAAAGAAGTGAAGAAGGAAGAAGTGAAGGCTCCTGCTGAGGTGGAAGAATCAAAGCAAGAGGCTGCTCCTCAGCCTAAAAAACGAGGCAGGAAGCCTAAGGCAGCAAAGGTGGAGGAACCAGTTGCGGAGGCTCCTGTCGTTGAAGAGAAACCGGCAGAACAGAAAGTCGAGCAGGCTCAGGACAGGCAGGAGGCAAGAAATCAGCCACGCCAGAAAAGGGCCAGGATCCAGAAGAATGCCGATAAGCCACAGGCTACTGAAGCTCAGGGCGAACCTGTCACAGCAGAAGAGCCAAAGGAGGAGGTTCAGAAGCCTGCACAGCAGCAGGATGAGCAGCAGAATCAGAAGCGCGACAACAACAATCGTCCAAACAACAAGGACAACAGGAACAACAACCAGCAGCAAAAGCCGCAGGAGCCGGTCGTTGAGTTTGACGGCGTAGTCGAGGCTACCGGAGTTCTTGAAATCATGCCTGACGGCTACGGTTTCCTCCGTTCATCTGACTACAACTATCTGAACTCTCCAGACGACATATATGTGTCACAGTACCAGATCAAGCAGCACGCACTCAAGACAGGTGACACTGTGACAGGAGAGATCAAGCCGCCTAAGGCCGGAGACAAGTACTTCCCTCTCGTACGCATCAAGTACATCAACGGACGTACTCCTGAATTCATCAGGGACAGGATTCCGTTCGATTTTCTCACACCTCTCTTCCCTGAAGAGAAGTTCAATCTTCTCGGCAACGGACATAACGACATGTCCTGCCGTATCGTGGATATGTTCACCCCTATCGGAAAGGGTCAGCGCGGACTTATCGTGGCTCAGCCTAAGACCGGTAAGACAATGCTCCTGAAGTCCATTGCAAACGCCATCGCAGACAATCATCCGGAAGTCTATATGATCGTGCTTCTTATCGACGAGCGTCCTGAGGAGGTTACGGATATGGCACGCAGCGTGAAGGCTGAAGTCGTGGCTTCGACATTCGACGAGCCTGCAGAGCGTCACGTAAAGGTGGCCAACATGGTTCTTGAGAAGGCGAAGAGAATGGTCGAGTGCGGACACGATGTCGTCATCCTTCTTGATTCGATCACACGTCTTGCACGAGCATACAACACTGTTCAGCCTGCATCCGGAAAGGTGCTTTCTGGTGGTGTGGATGCCAATGCCCTCCACAAGCCTAAGAGATTCTTCGGAGCTGCACGTAACATCGAGAACGGAGGTTCGCTCACGATTCTTGCGACAGCGCTCACCGAGACTGGTTCAAAGATGGATGAAGTGATCTTCGAGGAATTCAAGGGAACCGGCAACATGGAGCTTCAGCTCGACCGCCGTCTTAGCAACAAGCGTATATTCCCTGCTGTGGATGTCACCCTTTCAAGTACCCGCCGTGACGATCTGCTCTACTCCCCTGCTCTTGCAAACCGCATCTGGATCATGCGTAAGTTCCTTGCTGACATGAACTGCATCGAGGCTATGGAGCTGCTGCAGAACAGAATGCAGAAGTACGGCACTAATGACGCACTTCTGCAGAATATGGATAAGGATGATATGTAAAATTTAAAGCCTCGAAATTGACATGAACCCCGAAAGTTAGACAAAAAACTTTCGGGGTTTTGTTATGTCTAAAAAGAGAAAGAAACATGGCTATGCAGAACGATTGAAGTACATGCATATGCTTGAGAATGGTTTTAGTGTAAAGTACATTGAAGCAC
>JAGBAO010000006.1 GCA_017938925.1 Bacteroidales bacterium
CGAACAGAGAAGTTAAGCTCACCATCGCCGATGGTACTGCCCCACCAGGTGGGAGAGTAGGTAGCTGCCACTTTCTTATACTAGTCCCCGACATCGAATGATGCCGGGGACTTTTCGTTTTCCGCGCGTCTGATGACGCAGTCAGTTCGCTCCGAAGGGGATTGGAAATGCTGGAGGGAGTATTGTAGTTGTTAGAACTCCTCTCTGACATTATACTGGTTGCGTTCGCTGCTGTTGCGGGAAATCATCTCGCAGATGAAGCCTGAAAGGAAAAGCTGGAAACCGAGCAGTATGGCAACCAATGCAAGATAGAATAGAGGCTGGTCGGTTACAGGTCTGAAATCCAGACCGTTAGCTTGCTGTACCAGTTTTTCTATGATAACCCAGAGGGTGAGAACTGCGCCTGCAATGAACATAAGGATGCCTGTGAAACCGAAGAAATGCATTGGCTTCTTTCCGAAACGGCTGAGGAACCAGAGTGATATGAGGTCAAGCAGACCGTTCACAAAACGTTCCAGTCCGAACTTGCTCACTCCGTATTTGCGCTTCTGATGCTGCACCGGTTTTTCCGTGATCCGTGAGAATCCTGCATTCTTCGCCAGGTACGGTATATAGCGGTGCATCTCACCATAGACCTCGATGTTCTTGACCACTTCGTTGCGGTATGCCTTCAGACCGCAGTTCATGTCGTGAAGCTTGATTCCCGTCACCTTGCGTGCAGTCCAGTTGTATAACTTTGAAGGCAGGTTTTTCGTGAGCTTGTTGTCGAACCTCTGCTTCTTCCATCCGGATACGATGTCGTACCCCTCTTCCGTCACCATGCGGTAAAGTTCCGGAATCTCGTCCGGCGAGTCCTGAAGGTCTGCATCCATGGTTATGACCACGCGGCCTTCCGCTGCCTTGAAACCATGGTACAGAGCAGCTGATTTTCCGTAGTTGCGGCGGAATGATATTCCCCTGATTGTCGGATTCTTTCCTGCAAGTTCAGTGATCACCTTCCAGGATGAGTCGGTGCTGCCGTCGTCAACCATGATTATTTCATACTCGTACTTCTCTCTGGTTGCTACCTTTTCGATCCATGAGACAAGTTCGGGAAGCGACTCCTCTTCGTTGAAGAGTGAGATGACAATTGAAAGATCCTTATTATATTCCATATCTACCATTCGTCTGATGAACGCTCTGCAAACGGATTCCTGTCAGGAATGTTGCGTGAAAGAATGAATGAAAGTATCGTTCCGTAGAAGAAACAATATATGAGGTTTGAGAAGAATGTGAGCTGCGGCATTATGCCGAGCATATCATCCATCTGTTCCATTGTGTTGGAATCCATCATAGGGGCCATCTGCTGCATGAGCATGTTCATCTGCTCGGCATACATGTCTGCGGATATGTACGCTATATTGGCGAATGAGGCTGCTGCATAGATGACAGCTGACAGCAGGGCGGTTATGACTCCGAATCTGAAGGTGGAAGAATTGTCTGCTTCAGTGTTTCTGGCAGCAAATCTTCTCATGAACTTCAGCATGAGCCAGATGCATCCTGCGAATTTCACTGCCCACAGCAGAAACGATAACGCCATGTTGAGAAAGGCGGACATTTCGGCTCCTGCAAGAAATGTGGTGATGAAAAGATAGGCGGTCGATACAAGACCAAGAGCAAGACCGGCTTTGGATGCCTCCTCCCACATTTGTTTCCGGATGGTATTTTGTTCCATATTCCTCATGTTAACTGGTACAAAGATAGAAAAAAATTCCTACCTTTGCGCTCTTGGATTTATTAGACCTAATTAAATAGTAAAGATATGATCAACATTACATTTCCTGACGGCAGCGTGAGACAGTACGAAAGCGGAGTCTCAGCGTTTGACATTGCACAGAGTATCAGCCCAAGACTTGCAGCGGACGTGTTGGCTGCAACGGTAGTGACGACATCTGACGCGACAGGAAAGGGTACGATATATGATGTGACTCGCCCCATAAACGAGGACGCGGCCATCAGGCTCCACAAGTGGGAGGATCCGGAGGCGAAGCATGTGTTCTGGCATTCTTCTTCACACCTTCTTGCTGCAGCACTTGAGGCTCTTTATCCAGGCGTGAAGTTCGGTATCGGACCAGCAATCGAGACAGGTTTCTACTATGATGTGGACTTCGGTGAGAAGACTCTCGTGGAGGCGGATCTCAAGGCTATCGAGGACAAGATGATCGAGCTGGCACGTCAGAAGAATCCGTTCGTAAGGACAGAGGTTTCAAAGGCTGATGCGCTCAAGACCTTCACCGAGAAGGGAGACGAGTACAAGTGCGAGCTTATCAGCGAACTTGAGGACGGCAGCATCACATTCTACAGCAACGGTGACTTCACCGACCTGTGCCGCGGACCTCATCTCAAGGATACATCGGTAATCAAGGCGGTAAAGCTGACTGCAATAGCAGGTGCATATTGGAGGGGTGACGAGAAACGCCCTATGCTGACCCGTGTATATGGTGTGTCATTCCCTAAGAAGTCTCTCCTCGATGAGTATCTTGTGATGCTTGAGGAGGCCAAGAAGCGTGACCACAGAAAGATCGGCAAGGAGATGGAACTCTTCACATTCTCTCAGAGAGTGGGACAGGGCCTTCCGTTGTGGCTTCCTAAGGGAGCGGCTCTTCGCGAGCGTCTTGAGAACTTCCTCAGAAAGCTTCAGAAGTCATATGGCTATCTTCAGGTCGTTACTCCGCACATCGGAAACAAGGATCTTTACGTGACTTCAGGTCACTATGCAAAATACGGCAAGGACTCGTTCCAGCCGATCCACACTCCGCAGGAAGGCGAGGAGTATCTGCTCAAGCCGATGAACTGTCCTCACCACTGCGAGATCTACAGGACAAAGCCGCATTCATACAAGGAACTCCCTATCAGGCTTGCAGAGTTCGGTACCGTGTACCGTTACGAGCAGAGCGGAGAGCTTCACGGACTCACCCGTGTGCGCAGCTTCACTCAGGATGACGCCCACCTGTTCTGTCGTCCGGATCAGATCAAGGAGGAGTTCTGCAAGGTCATCGACATCATCCTTTATGTGTTCAAGACCTTGAACTTCAACGAGTACGTTGCACAGATCTCTCTCCGTGACCCTAACAATACAGAGAAGTACATCGGTTCGGACGAGAACTGGGAGAAGGCTGAGGCAGCCATCATCGAGGCAGCAACAGAGAAGGGCCTCAACACGGTGGTAGAGTATGGCGAGGCTGCATTCTATGGTCCTAAGCTCGACTTCATGGTGAAGGATGCCATCGGAAGAAAATGGCAGCTCGGAACAATCCAGGTGGACTACAACCTTCCTGAGCGTTTCGAACTCGAATATGTCGGAAGCGACAACCAGAAGCATCGTCCGGTGATGATTCACCGTGCACCGTTCGGATCCCTTGAAAGATTCGTCGCTGTCCTTCTCGAGCACACAGGTGGAAGACTCCCTCTCTGGCTCACTCCGGATCAGGTTAACATCGTGCCAGTCAGCGAAAAATATGAGGAATATGCAAAAAAAGTTTGTGATTTGCTGAATAATTCCGATATTCGCGCCGCCGTTGATGATCGTAACGAGACACTCGGCAAGAGAATCCGTGAGAGTGAACTCAAGAGGATTCCTTTCCTTGTGATTGTAGGTGAGAAGGAGATGAATGAAGGAACGGTATCTGTCAGAAGACAGGGTGGAATAGACGCAGGTTCTATGCCGGTTGAGGATTTCGTCGCTCTTGTAAGCGATGAGGTCAAGGCTCAGCTGTCATAGCGTATTTATATTTATTAACTTAACTTATAGGAGGAACTTTTTATCGCAGCACCATTTAGACCCGGTCCACGCCCGAGCGGCCCAAGACCGAACGCCAATCGTCCAGGCCAGAAGCCTATGAACGGAAAGAAGGACGATGACGGATTGAGAATCAACGAGGAGATCACAGCCTCACAGGTACGTCTCGTAGGAGATAACATTCCTGAACAGGGAGTGTACTCGCTCAGGGATGCCCTGAGGATGGCTGATGAGCAGAATCTCGATCTGGTGGAGATAAGCGCGAAGGCGGATCCTCCTGTATGTAGGATCATGGACTATCAGAAGTATCTCTATCAGCAGAAGAAGAAAGCTAAGGAGATGAAGGCCAATGCGGCCAAGATAGTCATCAAGGAGATCAGGTTCGGCCCGAATACGGATGAGCACGATTTCCAGTTCAAGCTCAAGCACGCGCAGGAGTTCCTGCAGGAGGGCTCGAAGGTGAAGGCCTCGGTCTTCTTCAAGGGACGCTCCATCATCTACGCGGACCAGGGAGAGAAGCTTCTTCTCCGTTTTGCAGTTGAGCTCGAGGAGTACGGTAGAGCAGAGCAGATGCCTAAGCTTGAAGGAAAGAGGATGATCATGATGATCGCCCCGCTTAAGAAAAAGTAATCCAAGAGATTGGAGAACAAATAATTATTAACTAAATCAAATTTAACTATGCCAAAGATGAAGACCAACTCCGGTTCAAAAAAGCGTTTCACGCTTACCGGAACGGGAAAAGTTAAGAGAAAGCATGCTTTTAAGAGCCACATTCTCACAAAGAAGACCAAGAAGCAGAAGAGAAATTTGACTCACATCGGACTCGTAGCGAATGTTGACGAGAAGAGGGTCAAAGCTTTGTTGGGTATGTAATTCGTGACGGATTACGAAGTAATTTTAAGTTAAACTTGGAACGCAGTCGAAAAGCTCCTAAGAAGGACACTGCCTCCATAAATCAGTTAAATTTATGCCAAGATCGGTAAATTCAGTTGCCTCAAGGGCACGCCGCAAGAAAATTCTTAAGAAAACCCGCGGTAATTTCCTCGCAAGAAGGAACGTATGGACGGTAGCAAAGAACACCTATGAGAAGGGTCTTACCTATGCATACCGTGACCGTAAGAACAAGAAGCGCACATTCCGCGCACTTTGGATCCAGAGAATCAACGCTGCCGCACGTCAGTACGGTATGACTTATTCTCAGCTTATGGGTCGCATCGCAAAGCAGAACATCGGTCTCAACCGTAAGGTGCTTGCTGACCTTGCTATGAACAACCCTCAGGCATTTGAGGCTGTTATCAATTCTGTAAAATAGTTTGAGCTGATGAGCTTGAAGGAACTATACCACAACAAGTGGGTGAGGTTCGGATTCTGGTCTGTCCTCTATGTGTTGTGGGTTATCTGGCTCGGAAACTACTGGTGGCTCTTCGGACTTATCCCTATCTTCGACGGACACATCACAAAAAAGGTGAAGTGGCTCTTCTGGAAGAAGGAGTATAAGGAAGGAGAAAAGAGGAACGCCCTTCTTGACTGGCTTGATGCAATAATCTTTGCAGTCGTGGTCGTTACTTTCATCAACACCTTTTTCTTCCAGGCTTTCAAGATTCCTTCATCCTCGATGGAGAGTTCGCTCTACACAGGTGACCACCTGTTCGTGAGCAAGCTCGCATATGGTCCAAAGCTCCCGCAGACACCTTTGACCATCCCGTTCACTCATAATGTCATAGCTGGCAAGGAGTCATATTCGACACTTATTCAGAATGACTATAAGAGGCTCAAGGGATTCGGACAGGTCGAGACAGGGGATTATGTCGTCTTCGGATTTCCGCATGGTGACACAGTTCTTGTGAGGGAGCCTGCAAGTGACTACTACATGTATGTAAGGACATACGGCCGTGAATACACTCTGAAACATTTCGGTCCAGTGAAGGCCAGACCGGCCGACAAGAAGGATCACTACGTGAAAAGATGTGTGGCAGTCGCGGGAGATACTCTCGAGATCAGAAACGGTCAGGTGTATGTCAATTCAGTGGCTCAGGAGGTATGGCCCGGAGTGCAGAACTCGTACAGGGTCGTTACCAACGGTCAGAAGATCAACCCGGTCAATCTCGACAAGCTCGGATTGAACACAAGGGAACTCTGGTATCATCCTGAACTGCCTGGATACCCTGAGATGGCACTTACTGCAGAAATGCTGGAAAAGGTCAAGGGATATGCAAATGTAGAGTCAGTGACGCAGAACATAGACGTATGGCCGGCAGATTATCCGGATTCGGAGCTGACCATCTTCCCGTTCTCGTCTCAGTACAGATGGACACGTGATAATTATGGACCGCTTTGGATCCCTGAGAAGGGAGCGACGGTGGAACTGACAACGGATAACCTTCCGCTTTATGAGAGAATCATCACAGCATACGAAGGAAATTCACTTGAGGTCCGCGACGGTGTCATATACATCAACGGGGAAGAGGCTCGAAGCTACACTTTCAAGCAGGATTATTATTTCATGATGGGAGACAACAGGCACAATTCTCTCGACTCGCGTTACTGGGGATTCGTACCTGAAGATCATATAGTCGGAAAGCCCGCATTGATCTGGCTCTCAATCGATGGGAACAAAAGATTCCCGCATAATATTAGATGGCGGAGGTTCTTCAAATTTGTATAGAAATTTTGCAATTGCGATTTTTTTATGCGATATTTGCAGCCCGCTAAAAATGAATTAATTAAAAAAGTTATATACAATGGCAAAGGTTTGTCAAGTTACAGGAAGAAAGAGAATGGTTGGAAACAACGTTTCCCATTCTAAGAGACGCACAAAGCGTATCTTCGCCCTCAACCTCAAGACCAAGAAGTTCTGGTCAGAGGAGGAGCAGAGATTCATCACCCTCAAGGTGTCTTGCAAAGGTATGAGAACAATCGAGAAGAACGGTCTCGACGCTACAATCAAAGACGCTCAGAAGAAAGGATTTATTAACCTTGTTTAATTTTCAGGATTATGGCAAAGAAAGCAAAAGGTAACAGGGTGCAGGTCATCCTTGAGTGCACTGAGCAGAGAGAGAGCGGTGTACCAGGTATCTCAAGATACATCACTACAAAGAACAAGAAGAACACAACTCAGCGTCTGGAGCGTAGGAAGTACAATCCGTTCCTGAAGAAGGTAACCCTTCATCGCGAGATTAAATAATTAGGAGGAATTAAGATATGGCAAAGAAAGCAGTCGCAACCTTCAAGGCTGGTACGCTCAAGAAGATGGTTAAGTGTATCCGCATGGACAAGTCGCCAAAGACTGGAGCTTATGTTTTCACAGAGGAGCTCGTTGAGGAAGACAAGACTAAGGAATTCTTCGCAAAGAAATAATTCTTTCTTGTGATATGTTGAGTGGCAGTGCTGAATATCAGCATTGCCACTTTTTTTATACGTCAAAAATCATTACATTTGTAGGTTATAACTTTGATTTTGTATGGGAATATTCGATAAAGGCGTCAAGAAGACGAACAGGAGTTTTTTCGACAGGCTTTCAAGGGCTATCGTGGGAAGGACGGAGGTGGACGATGATGTGCTGGATGCCATCGAGGAGGCGCTGCTTGCGACAGATATGGGTGTGGATACAACTCTCAAGATCATAGAGAATCTGGAGGAACGTGTCCGTCAGGACAAGTATGTTTCCCTTGACGAACTTGTGGATATCTTACGTGATGAGATAGCTGTCCTTCTGAACGTCCGCGAAGGTGAGGATACTGATGAAAAGGTCATTCCTTTTGATTTCTCGAAGAAACCTTATGTGATCATGGTTGTGGGAGTGAACGGAGTAGGCAAGACCACGACCATAGGCAAGCTCGCGAGCAACCTCAAGGCACAGGGCAAGAAAGTGGTTCTTGGAGCTGCGGATACTTTCAGGGCAGCGGCAGTGGATCAGCTGACAGTGTGGGCAGAGCGTGCCGGTGTCGATCTTGTCAAGCAGCAGATGGGGTCAGATCCGGCTTCGGTTGCCTTTGATACCGTAAAGTCGGCTGTTGCCAAAGATGCGGATGTCGTGATCATTGACACGGCAGGGCGACTCCATAACAGGGTGGACCTTATGAACGAGCTTACCAAGATACGCAATGTCATGAGGAAGGTCATTCCGGATGCGCCGCATGAAGTCCTGCTTGTCCTGGACGGATCGACCGGGCAGAATGCATATATGCAGGCAAAGGAGTTTGCGCGTGCGACAGACATAACGGCATTGGCAGTCACGAAGCTTGATGGCACGGCAAAAGGTGGCGTGGTAGTGGGAATCGTGGACCAGTTCAAGGTGCCGATCAAGTTCATAGGAATCGGAGAAGGTATAGATGACCTGAAGGTCTTCGACAAACGTGAGTTTGTGGGTTCGCTCTTTTCGAAGGAAGATATAGAATAAGTTACTGAACGAAGTGAAGAATCTATAAGAATTTAAAAATTAGCAATATATGAAGATTTCGTACAATTGGCTCAAGGACTACCTTGAGTGTGACCTCGCCCCAGAGGCAGTTGCAGAGGCCTTGACTTCCATCGGACTGGAAGTCGATGCCCTTGAACAGATTGAGGAGATTCCAGGCGGTCTTGCCGGAGTCATTGTCGCAGAGGTGGTGGAGTGTGTAGAGCATCCGGATTCGGATCATCTGCACATAACAAAGCTCAATACCGGTGAAGGAGAACTTCTTCAGGTTGTCTGTGGCGCTCCTAATGTGGCGGCAGGCCAGAAGGTCCTGCTCGCAACGGTGGGCACTGTGCTTGGAGAGGATTTCAAGATCAAGAAGTCAAAGATCCGCGGTGTGGAGTCTTTCGGTATGATATGCGCCGAGGATGAACTTGGAATCGGTGAGTCACACGACGGAATCATGGTCCTTGATCCAGAGGCGGTTGTCGGTACTCCTGCAAAGGACTACCTCGGTCTTGCTACAGATGCCCTCATCGAAATCGGACTGACAGCCAACAGGGTGGATGCAGCTTCACATATCGGAGTTGCCCGTGACCTGTATGCATACCTCAAGCACAACGGCATTCCATGTGCCTTGAACATTCCTGATGTTTCGGCTTGGGCTGACGGTGGTGCAGGCGAGGCGGTTCCAGTGGAGGTGACCGCTGTTGACGGTGCTCCGAAATATACCGGAACGACAATCAAGGGTGTAAAGGTGGCTCCGTCACCTGAGTGGCTTCAGAAGAAGCTTCTTGCAATCGGACTCAGACCGATCAATAATATCGTCGATATAACAAACTTCGTTCTTCATGAGGTCGGACAGCCTCTTCATGCATTTGACCTTGCAAAGGTCGAAGGCGGCAAGGTGGTTGTGCGCAGGGCTGAGGAAGGAGAGAAGTTCGTGACACTTGATGGAGTCGAGCGTACTCTCAGTGCAGCCGACCTGATGATTGCAGACACTGTGAAGCCTATGTGTCTTGCCGGAGTATTCGGCGGAGAGCATTCCGGAGTTACTGAGACCACGACTGATGTCTTCCTTGAAAGTGCATATTTCAATCCTGTCTCGATCAGGAAGAGCTCGAAGAGACATGGTCTCAAGACCGATGCCTCATTCCGTTACGAGCGAGGTGCAGATCCGCTGATCGTGGAATATGCTGCCAAGCGTGCTGCCCTCCTGATCCAGGAACTTGCCGGAGGTGAGATTGTGGGAAAGATGCAGGTGTCATGCCCTGAGCAGATCGGAAAGAAGATCGTGGAGCTTGACTACAACCGCATTGAGAACTTTGTGGGCAAGAAGATAGGTCATGACGTGATCGAGAACATTCTGGAGGCTCTTGCATATGAATTCGTGGAGAAGACTGAGACCGGCTCAAAGGTTGCCGTCCCTTCCTATATGATCGATGTATATCGCGAGTGCGACGTGGTGGAGGAGATTCTCCGCATCTACGGATACAACAACATCGAGCTCCCGCAGGCAATGCGCATGTCTGTGAATGCCCCTCAGAAGCCTGAGCCGGAGCTTGTACGCACGACAGTCTCCAACTTCCTGGCAGCCAACGGATTCGTGGAGACGATGAACAACTCCCTCACGAAGTCCGAGTACTATTCGAAGCTCAAGACCTTCCCTGAGGAGAAGTGCGTGAGGATCATGAACCCTCTCAGCTCAGACCTGAATGTAATGAGGCAGACTCTGCTTCTCAACGGTCTTGAGGTGATAGCATACAACATCAACCGTCAGATCACCAATGTAAAGACATTCGAGTACGGCTCTGTATATTCATTCAACCCTGAGACAGACGGCAAGACTCTTGATTCATATGAAGAGCACACATGCTATGCCCTCTTCATGAGCGGTCAGCCGGACAAATCGTGGAGGGTGGATCCTGGCAAGGGAAGCTATTTCCAGCTCAAGGGCTATCTCGAACTGCTTCTGAAGCGTTTCGGATGTGACATATATTCTCTTGAGACAGAGGCTGCTCCGGCCGATCTCTTCTCTGAGGGACTTGCATACAACCTCCCGGGTTCGCACCAGCCTCTCGCAGTGATGGGAACCATCTCTCCTGCAAGGCTCAAGCAGTTCGGCATCAAACAGCCTGTGTTTGCTGCTGAGATCAGCTGGCCGGCTCTGTTCGAACTTGTGAAGAGGAACAGGATCAAGTACAAGGAGCTTCCTAAGTTCCCTGAGGTAAGACGTGACCTTGCCCTTCTGCTTGACGAGTCAGTGACTTATGCTGATCTTCGCAGGAGCGCTCTCCGTGTGGGCAAGAAGCTGCTCAAGCAGGTGGGACTCTTCGATGTGTACAGAGGGGACAAGATCGCTGAAGGCAAGAAGCAGTATGCTCTGAGCTTCGTGCTTCAGGATCTGGACAAGACCTTGACTGACAATGATGTGGAGAGAGTGATGAGCAAGCTCCTCTCTACTTTCCAGAACGAATTCGGAGCAACTCTGAGATAGTATGAAACCGCTCTTGAAGCATATAGTTCCGCTGCTTGCGGTCATTGTCTTTGCCTCATGCAAAAAGGATGAGGCAGAGGTGATTCCGCGTGGTAAGATGGCGGATATATATGCCGAGATGCTGATGACGGACCAGTGGATCTCATCCACTCCGGGAGTCAGAATGATCGCTGACACTTCGTTGGTCTATGAACCGATACTCCAGAAATATGGTTATGACAAATATGACTATATAAAGAGCATAGACCATTATATGAATGACCCTGAGCGTTTTTCACGAATCCTCCGCTCATCTGGTGAGAAACTGGAAAAGAGGCTGAAGGAACTGCGTAAGCGTCAGAAACAGATGGAACTTGAGGATGCGGCTTTGAAGGAGGTGCTGAAGCATCAGACCGACTACTCCTTTGATGAATATTTCCCGTATCTGGCGGATGAACCTTATGTTCACTATTATGACAGCGTGACCTTCGAGCCGGATTCGTTCAGGGTGTATCGACTTGTTCCTATCGAACGTGCAGATACCCTTTATGACAGGATCAGGATGATCATTCGAGACTCTTTGGCTGTGTCGGACAGCTTGTCTGTGACTGACTCGCTGTCAGTGGAAGATTCCCTGAACGTTGCCGATGCAGTGACAGTCAAGGACTCCATAATCCCTTCCCGTCCTGTAAAGGTCATTGACAGACCGGTGCCGGGCAGGCAGCCGGCCCCAATACTGAGGGATACTGTTCAAGGGAAAGCGGGACTTAAAAGCAACAGAAAATGGCAGGTAAAAGAATAACGGCGGAGTATGTATATACTCTTACATCTGCGGAGCCCATCAGAAACGGCTATGTGGAATACGATGAGGATGGTACAGTTCTCGCTACCGGGCCTTGTGCCCCTGGTGAGGAGGTGGCTTCTGGTGCCCTTGTGCCTGGCTTTGTAAACGCCCATTGCCATGTGGAGCTCTCCCATCTTCATAAGAAGTTCGTCAAGGGATCTGGAATGGCTGGTTTCATAGACCAGATAAATGCCCTTCGCGACTGGGCAGGCAGGGAAAGGAAACAGGAGCTTGTGAAGGAGTGGATGGACAGGATGTGGGCTGACGGAGTGTCTGCGATGGCTGATATCAGCAATGACGATTCTTCATTCGATATCAAGTCCTCTCATCCGATGTACACAAGGACATTTCTGGAGGTCTTCGGAAGCGAGCCGGAGATGTGCGACGGAGTGATGGCGGATGTCACTGAACTTCAGAAGGTTGCCGATGAAGCAGGAATTGATGCAGCGCCTACACCTCATTCATGCTACACGATGAGTCCGCAGCTGCTGAGTGCATCGGCGGCAGCCGGACTGGAGAGAGGATATCTGTCATATCACTCTCAGGAAAGTCAGGAGGAGGAAGACCTGCTTCTGACCGGAACAGGAGCAATGTATGAGAACCGTGTCCGCAACGGAATGAGCACTCCTCCGGTGACAGGGGAATCATCCCTGAAATATTTCATCCAGCGTCTTGCAGATGCCAGTAAGGCTCCGTATGACGGGCATATCCTCCTTGTGCACAATGTCTGCCTGCAGCAGGACGACATCGATGCTGCAAAGAAGGTCATGAACAACGTGTGGTGGGCTGTGTGTCCGCTGTCCAATATATTTATACACAATGCTTTGCCGCCGATTCAACTTATGAGGAAGAATGGCCTGGCAATTGCTTTGGGAACGGATTCGCTTTCGAGCAACGACGACCTTGACATGGTTGCCGAGATGTATTGCCTGCATAGGAACTTCCCTGAAGTGCCTATGGCTGAGATACTGACATGGGCTTCACTTAACGGAGCACGTTTCCTCTCGAAGGATAAGGAGCTCGGAACTCTTGAAAAGGGCAAGAAACCTGGCATTGTACGTATATATGATGTTGATGGTGAGGGTTTTGTAACAGAGACAAGCAGGTCGGAAAGAGTGATATAGAATGCTGCATTTCGATGACATAGTCTTCGGACCTATATTCAGCCGCAGGCTCGGTTCTTCATTGGGGGTCAATATCCTGCCTTCAAAGGGGAAGCTATGTAATTTCGACTGTGTATATTGCGAATGCGGTTGGAACAGGGACGGAAAGTCGGACAATGTGTTCCCACGTCTGGCAGAGGTGGAAGCGGCATTGGAAGAAAAGATGTCCAAGGCTGCGGAAGAAGGAGTGCCTGTCGACTCGATAACCTTTTCCGGGAATGGAGAGCCTACCATGAATCCGGATTTTCCGGAGATTGTGGATGCTACATTGAGGTTGAGGGACAGATATTTCCCTCAGGCTAAGGTGTCGGTCCTGTCCAATGCGGTGCTGGTCGGTAGGCCGGCTGTAGCAGAGGCGTTGAAGAAGGTGGATAATCCTATATTGAAGATCGATGCGTCGTCTGATGTGCTGGTGCAGAAGATCAACAAACCTGTCGGAGCATATCGTCTGGCCGACATAGTGACCGCCCTCAAAGGCTTTGACGGAAACTTTGTCCTGCAGACAATGTTCCTCCGTTCGCCGGATTTCGATACGACAGAGCCGGAAGCATTGCAGGCATGGATGGAGATTGTCAGGGAACTGCGTCCGCGCGAGATAATGGTATATACGATCGACCGTGAGACTCCCGACAAGAGTCTCGGCAAATATACGGTTGAGGAGATGACCCGGTTCGTGCAGCCGTTGCTGGATGAAGGGTTCAGGATTCAGATAAGAGGATAATGAGGACGGTAATACAAAGAGTGTCAGAGGCTTCGGTAAGCGTGCCGGCAGAAGGCTATCTTGCGAGGATAGGAAATGGTCTGCTGGTTCTTGCTGCATTCATTGATGAAGATACCGATGAAGATCTTGAATGGACTGCACGCAAGATAGCGGCCATGAGGATATTTGACGATGCGGACGGAGTGATGAATCTTTCTGTCCGGGATGTGGATGGGGAGGTCTTGGTGGTGAGCCAGTTCACTCTTTATGCTTCGACGGTCAAGGGAAACCGACCTTCATATATAAAGGCTGCCAAACCGGATGTTGCAGTCCCGTTGTACGAGAGGTTCATGACCTTGCTTGAACAGCAGCTCGGCAGACAGGTGAAGAGGGGGATATTCGGAGCGGATATGAAGGTGTCGCTTCTGAATGACGGCCCGGTAACTATAATAGTAGATTCAAAGTTGAAATTTTAAATACTGAAGATATGACAGATTTTCTTTCAAAGTATGGCTATGCTCCTGATCAGGAGGCCATGAACAGAGCACTTGAGATGATAGCTACAGGTCTTGAAGGTATGGCTTCAGAGCAGGTGTACAAGGAGTGCTTTTCCATGATGGACCTCACCACCTTGAAGACAGATGACACTCCGGCTTCAGTCACCAAGTTGGTCAATAAGGTCAATTCCTTCAAGGAGTCATATCCTGAATGGCCGCTTCCGGCATCTCTTTGTGTATATCCGAACTTTGCGTCAGTGGTCAGGGATGCAAGAAAGTGTGATGTCAACATCACCGTTGTATCAGCCTGCTTCCCATCCTCGCAGAGCTTCCTTGAGGTGAAGCTCAGAGAGTGCGAACTTGCAGTTGAGCAGGGAGCAGATGAGGTGGATATCGTTCTGGCTCTCAATGCATTTCTCGCAGGTGACTATGAGACAGCTGCCGAAGAAATTCGTCAGGTGAGAAAATGTATCGATGCAGTTGCTGCAAGACAGGGACGTCAGGTACACCTCAAGGTCATCCTTGAGACCGGCCTTCTCCGCACTTCCGAGAATATTGCTAACGCATCCTTCCTTGCGATGGAAGCGGGAGCGGACTTCATCAAGACTTCTACCGGCAAGGTGGATGTGAACGCAACACCGGCTTCTGCATATGTGATGTGCGAATGCATCGCCAGATATCATGAGACTACCGGCAAGAAGATCGGTTTCAAACCGGCTGGAGGAATTTCATCGGCTGCGGATGCTCTCTGCTACTACTCGATTGTATCCACACTTCTTGGCAAGGAATGGCTGAACAAGGACCTTTTCCGTTTCGGAGTGAGCCGCGTTGCCAACAGTCTGCTTTCGGCTGTGGAGCAGAAGACAGTTTCATTCTTCTAGAAAGTCTGCGTAAAACGTTACGTTTTTAACTGATATTTGAGCTTTGAATCGCCCTTGGACATCGGTCTGAGGGCGATTTTTGTAAATAGCCGTATACTTTTTCGGTACACGGATAATCCTTCTGAACTTTGCCTCCGTAATTAAAACTAATTGTTATGAGAGGTAAATTTAAACTGGCGCTCATGGCATTGATGATGATGGCATGCAGCAAAGAGGGACCTTCTTCCGTCCGGGATCTGGACTACGATTACGGTAAGGAACTGGCCCATGAGAAGATCGTTTTGGGAGAGCGTCTGGAGAATCCCTACAAGACGGAGAACATTACGAAAGCCCTGAACATGCTCTATCCGACCAAGGCAGACAGAGTGGATGTAAGGACGACAGACCTGTATGTGCGTTTTCTTCCGGCAACTCAGGCAGAGTATGACACATTGTCAGCAATGGGACTGCGGCTGATCGACCACCCGCTGGATTATGCCATTGCTGTCGAGGGAGACTGGTATCACGATCCTGAGGTTTCCCGGGACAGCATTACCTGGCAATATGCCGTGGTCCCGACAGATTTCGTGTTCCCGGATATACGTCATGAAATAATTGACGAATGCTATCTTTCTGAAAATGATGCTGCAACCAGGTCTGACGATGGAATTGACTGGGATGAAGTGGAAAGGCAGGCCTATATATTGACCGGGAATGAGAGCATGCTCGAACCGCAGACCAGAGCAGCAAAATCTGTCCGTCCCAAAGGACGTATAACAATAGAGGACAAGCACTTCAATAAGGGAAGGCCGATAGGAGTGGCAGGAGTGCAGGTGTCCTGCAATTCATTCGTCAAGTTTGATGATACCTATACAGATGAAAACGGATATTATGAAATGTCAAAGAAGTATAACTCAGACATCCGTTACAGGCTCATCTTCAAGAATAAGGAAGGCTTTTCCATCGGCTTCAATCTGATTCTGGTACCCGCTTCGGTCTCTACTTTGGGAAAGGCTTCTGCATCCGGCATCAATATGACAGTGACCAAGAATTCGGAAGACAAGCTTTTCAAGAGATGTGCGGCAAACAATGCGGCTTATGATTATCTGAAGCGTTGTTCTGCATCTGATCTTGACATCACTCCTCCGCCGGCCAAGCTTCGCCTGTGGCTCTTTCATAATCTGAATGTAAGCAGTGCAGTAATGATGCATCATAACACGGGCCTGAACAAGGGACTTATCAGGGCGTTTCTTGGGGAGTATGCGACACTGATCAAGATATTTCTTCCGGATCTCACCATCGGAGTGAAGGATGCC
Source organism: Bacteroidales bacterium (assembly GCA_017938925.1). Classification (GTDB taxonomy): domain Bacteria; phylum Bacteroidota; class Bacteroidia; order Bacteroidales; family UBA932; genus Cryptobacteroides. The sequence continues at coordinate 16,031 of JAGBAO010000006.1, forward strand.
GATGATTATCGGGATATCTATTCCACCACCTGCCACGAACTGGCTCATGCAAGTCATTTTGCAGAAGTGGAGACGGACTATTGGGATGAGTACATACATTATATAATAGAATCCTTCATCACTTCGGGAGGGATGACCTACGGTGATGGAACAGGCTCCAAGGCAGGCTATTGCGAGGTCGGTGAAATGTGGGCCTACTATCTGGAGAGCCTTATCTACAAGGAAAGGTATGGAGGGAACTTCCCGTCGTTCGGAAATTCCTATTGGTTCAAGCCTGAGATATTCAGATATCTTGACGACAGGGGATTCTCATGCGGAGAGATATTCTCGGTTCTTGATGAGGAAGTGACTTCGAGGAAGGCGCTTGAGAGAGCACTGATAGCAGAGTTCCCGACAAGACGCTCTCATATCGAACAGGCATTTGACAAATATTGAGGACGATGAAAAGATTGTTGGTGGCTTTTGCCTTGATTTTTTGTGTAACTCATGTCCAAGCTTCTTCAAACCGTTTCGGCCTTTCAGCCAATCTCTTGGATTATGCCCGTCTCGGAACCATGAACATGGATTTTTCTTATGCCGTCTCCAAGCATTGGAGCCTTGTGGCTGGTGCAAGGTATAATCCTTTCACCTTCCGCAAAGGAGATCCTGACAGACAGTTCCAGTATCGTCAGATATCATGTGCAGCAGGAGCGAGAGTGTGGCCGTGGCATGTGTGGTCAGGGTGGTGGTTTGCAGGAAAGCTCCGGTATCAGGAGTATAATGCAGGCGGAATAGGGACCCGGGAGACAGAGGAGGGAGACAGGGTTGGTGCGGGATTGTATGCTGGATATACACTTATGTTGACCCCTCATCTGAATATGGAGTTCGGCCTGGGATTCTGGGGCGGTCTGGACTGGTACAGAAGGTATTCCTGCCCGGTGTGCGGAATCCTGGAAGATGGTGGAAGAAGGCCGTTTGTCAGACCTGATGACTTCATGATATCGTTGGTGTATGTGTTTTAGAAACCTGTATCTCATTTTATCAGTAGTTCTGGTTGCCTGTTCATGCTCCCAGTACCGGAAACTTGATCAGATCCGCACTGGCTCAGTCGGTCTGTCCATGTCCGTCCCAGATGAACAGCCTTTGGAGGAAGAAGACAGATCGGTGATCATGGTGGACAGCATAAGGAGTTCACTTGCGGATGAGCCTTTCATAATGAATGCTGTAAAGGATTCCGAAACAGGTGAAATGGTGGCGACAGATGTGATCCGGGCTTCTACAGTAACGGCAAGGTTCAGAAATGTGGCGGAGAGGGCAGGATATGTTTCCATCAGTTTTGATGTGAGCGTGCCGGGCAGCATGGCCGATTCCAGATGGCAGCTGAAACTTTGTCCCTACATGCGGATGATGGAGGATACGGTAGCTTTGGAGCCGGTGTATATAACCGGTGAGGATTATAGGGCGGAACAGTTGAGGGGGTATGAGAGGTACAGGAGATTCATGGCTTCTATAATCACTGATACAACGGATTTCATAAGGGTCAGGCAGCTTGAGATATTTCTCAGAAGGCACTTCCCTGACACCTATGCCATGAAGACAGATTCGTCCTATGTTTCCGACCCTCTTGCCTGCACATTGTTCGGGACAACTCAGGAGGAGGCGTTGAGGCATTATACCATGAAACTGAAGAAGAGTCTGAATGAGCGTAGGAAGGCCAGGGCCGGGAGCATGTATGACAGATATGTGAAGGATCCCATCGTGCGTGAGGGAATAAGGCTGGATACCGTGATGACTATGACGTCAGGGGATTTTCTCTATCGGTATGTGCATACTTTCAAGAGCAGACCTTACCTCAGAAAGGTTGTAGTAAGTCTGGAAGGGGGATTGTATGAGTCTGGTGAACGTATTCTGGACATTCCTTTTGACGATTCGCTCACCTTTTACATAAGTTCTCTGGCATCCCTTGCCGACGAAGCTCCAAGATACAGGATGATTGTCCTGGAAAGAAGGGCGTATGACAATACATGGGCATTTCTGGAATTCGCCCAGGGAAGTTCGGTGGTGGATACCTTGCTTGGTGATAATGCGCAAGAACTGAAGCGAATAAGAAGATGCATAGATGATGTTGCGGCAAAGAGTGAATATGCATTGGATTCCCTGCTGATTGTCGCATCATGCTCTCCTGAGGGGGCATATCAGTTGAATAGAAGACTTTCGTCCGCCCGGGCTGAGGCCGTGAGAGAATACCTTGTGGAGCATGTGCCGGAATCGTGGAAAGACAGTCTCCGAAGTTCTGAAATCCCGGAGAACTGGGAGAGGATGAAGATGCTGGTGAGCAACGACACTGTTCTGAGACAGCCGTCCAGGAAAAGGATATTGAAGCTGATGGATGAGGTGGAGGATCCGGATATCAGAGAGAGGAGGCTTTCCGAAATGTCTGAGTACAGATATCTCAGGGAAAAGATATATCCGCAGCTGCGCTGTGTCAAGTTTGACTTTCACCTCCACCGTATTGGCATGGTGAAGGATACTGTCCATACGACGGAACCCGATACGGTCTATCTGGCTGGCGTCAGGGCTCTTAAAAACCTCGATTACAAGAAGGCTGTGACCTTGCTTCGCCCATACGGAGACTATAATGCAGCTTTGGCGTGCATGGCGGCAGATTACAATCATTCGGCTCTGGATATCCTCAACAGGCTTCCTCCAGATTCCTCCCGGGTCTGCTATCTGAAGGCCGTAGTCCTGTCAAGACTGGGAGTGAGTGAGGAGGCTATGAAATATTACGAGTTGGCGATTCTTTTTGATCCGTCATTGGCCCATAGGGCAAACCTTGATCCTGAATTATCAGATATATTAAAGTTAAACAATTTAAAATCAAACAATTATGAGTAAATTTAATTTTTTCTTTACAGCATTCATGTGTGCTGTCTCTTTAATGACCGGATGTCAGAAGAACGATTCTGATGCCGCACTGTCCGACAAGAAGGTCAGATTGGAGATCACTGTTCCTGTAGCCGAGACAAAGGTGGTAACGGGAGTGAATGAGACTGCCATAAAGAACTATCAGGTCTTCCTCTTCAATGATAAGGATGTACTTGAGGCCTATGTCAGTCAGGCAACTCCCGATATCTCTCTGGATTGCACATTAGGGGAGAAGACCGTCGTTGTCCTTACAAATGCTCCGGCAGTAAATGATGCCACTACCTTGGCCTCTCTGCAGTCGAAGGCATCGACTCTTTCCGACAATTCTGCTGATGCATTTGTGATGGAGGGTCTTGTGGAAGTCGCTATTGAGACGACAGAGGATGTCAACATAGTTGTGCCGGTTGTCAGGCAGGTGGCAAAGATTGAACTGGTGAATGTGACTACTGATTTCGAACTACCGGAATATGAGGCTACGCCATTCAGTATTTCAGCAGTATATCTTATAAATGTTCCGGCAGATAAAAAGTATTTCGGTGCTGAGGCTCCTGAGATATGGTTCAATAAATCAGCGTATGATCCGGGAGATGACAACTCCTTGATATATGATGATATGAATGATGTTGCCGTGACAGCAGGGGCGCAGTATTCCACAAGGAATGCGTTGTATTGCTATCCTAATCCTACTCAGGAGGATGCTTTTGAGACACCTTGGACAGCACGTCATACCAGACTTGTCGTGGAAACGGTACTCGGCGATGAAACATATTATTATCCGGTGACCATGCCGGTAATACAGCAGAACAAGAAATACGAGGTGAGTCTGACTATAACAAGACCAGGATCGTATTCTCCTGATACAGTGGTGGATAAGTTTGCTGCAGATTTTGCGGTTACTGTAAAGGACTGGGAAGTGGGAGCCTCTGTTTCAGAGGAAATCTGATTCGCCATGAAGCGCTTGTCTTTCCTTATGATGGCTGGCATCATGTGGTTGTCATCCATTTGCGGATGCAGCGTGAAAGAGGATAGGGAGGACTGCCCATGCAGGCTGTTTCTCGACATGGCCGGTACTGATATGACGGCCATGTCACCTCTTGCCCTGTATGTGTCTTCAGATGATGGACCGGTTTGCGAGGCGGTTCTGACTGATCCTGTGGAGACCTATGTGGTGGAGGTCCCAAGGACCGGACTGTCTGTGCAGGTCTGGAGTGGTGGAGGCAATATGGTTTCGCAGCAGGGACTGACAATACCGGTGGGAAGCGACTGCCCGAGAATATATATGCATTCATCATCTGTGGTGGCGAATGGCGATTATGTGAGGGATACGGTTGTCTTGCGGAAGAACTATTGTATGCTGACCATACTGTTCAGTGAAATGGAAAGCCCCTATGCCTTGGTGCTGAGTGGAGAGGTTGCCGGATATGATCAGACAGGTGCACCCCAGCCGGGAAAATTCCAGGTCCCGGTTCCTGTGGATACTGCCATGTCAGCTTCTACGCAGGTGTGTCTTCCGCGTCAGAACGGAGGGGAACTTCTTCTGGAGATTGCAGATGGTTCCGGTAATACAAAGACCTTCCCGCTTCATAAATATATAGCGGCAGTGGGATATGACTGGGCGGAGCCGGATCTTAAAGACCTCAAGCTGACGCTGGATTATACCATGACAGCAGTTACCTTGGTTATTCAAGGTTGGGATGAAGAATTTGTCTTTGATATTGTAATATAAAAAAGAATTCGTATATTTGCAGGACAATTCTGACGCCCGAGTGGTGAAATGGTAGACACGCTCGTTTCAGGTGCGAGTGCTTCACGGCGTGTAGGTTCGACTCCTATCTCGGGCACAAAAGCTCAGTCTCAGGACTGGGCTTTTTTCATTATATTTGCGTTAGTAATTGTGAATACCATGAAAATCGCGTTTTTGGATGCGGCTACAATGGGAGATGTCTCCTTTGAGCCGATTGCCCGTCTGGGTGAATTCATTACCTATCCAGGTTCAACTCCTCAGCAGGCCCGTGAAAGGGTCCGGGATCTGGACGTGCTTATAATTAATAAGATACTCGTAGATAAAGAACTGATAGATTCTGCGCCGTCTCTGAAACTCATCTGCATATCTGCGACGGGAGTGAACAATATTGATGTGGAATATGCGGCTTCAAAGGGTATCCCTGTGCGTAATGTCGCGGGATATTCCACCGATTCGGTGGTTCAGTCCACATATATGCATATCCTTTCCCTTGTGGGCGGTGCTCCGTATTTTGACAGAAGCGTGAAGTCCGGAGATTACTCCCGCAGCGGAATGTTCACCGATCCGAACTGGAACTGGTGGGAGCTTGCCGGGAAGACGATCGGAATAATCGGACTTGGAAATATAGGTCGTAAGGTGGCATCGATTGCAGAGGCCTTCGGAATGAAAGTCTGCTATTTCTCGACTTCAGGAACAGGTCATTGCACGGATTATCCTTGCCTGACCTTGGAGGAGCTTCTGTCTCAGTCGGATATCGTTTCCGTGCATGCTCCGTTGAATGAGAGGACCAACGGGCTTATCGGAGAACTAGAACTCGCCATGATGAAGCCGACGGCTTTCCTGGTGAACATGGGCAGGGGAGCGATCGTTGATGAATATGCTCTGGCAAAGGCGGTTGACGAAGGGGTCATTGCCGGTGCCGGTCTGGATGTCTTTGTCCGGGAACCTCTTCCGCTTGATCATCCGTATCTGCATATGAGGCACCCTGAACGCCTCAGTCTGGCGCCGCATGTGGCATGGGCGAGCAGGGAGGCCCGCACACGTCTGGTCAGCATGATTGCTGACAATATTGCCAAGGGGTGGTGATATATTTCGTACTTTTGATAGACTTTGTTATGAAAGCTAAACTGTTTTTAGTTCTTGTTCTCTCCGTCTTGTCAACGCAGGTTGATGCCCAGGACCTTTTGAAAAGAATCGGAAGGTCTGTGGGTAAATCCGTCCAGAGAGAAATCGTGAAGAAAGCCAGGGAGAAGTCAGCTTCTCAGCGCTATCATGTCCAGACCCAGCCGGGTTCCCGTAAGCAGGAGGAGCCTCAGCAGGTCGCGCCTCAGCCTCAGGCTGTTGTCATGCAGGCTCGTGATACAGGCCAGAATATAGTCCGTGATACGACCTTGAACTATATCGACGAATATGGTATCAACCACGGAGGCGGTATCCTTATCGGCGGTATATTGTGGGCTCCGGTCAATTGCGGGTATCATGCTACGGATTACCCTTATGGAAAGCTTTTCCAATGGGGCAGAAAGCATGGCCAGGGATACGGAGCACCATATTTGAGCGACAAACATGACGTCCGTCCGGATAAGACTACAGCAGATATTGTCCCTGCTCCTGTCACTCCGGCAGAGGCGCGCAAGCATCCGAATGACTTCTATGCAAGATCTGATAATTCTCTCTTCAACTGGACCAGAAATGATATGAAGTTGTGGAATCAGTTCACGGACGACGGCATAATTTTCAAGAATAAGCTGAACGACCCGTGTCCGGACGGCTGGAGGTTGCCGGAATTGTTTGATTTCTATAATCTTACCAAGAATTATTCTGAATTTACCGAGTCTCACGAAGGTGGGCAGAAAGGCAGATGGTTCTCCGGACCTGAGCCATATGGCACTGATGTACAGCGTATATTCCTGCCGGCTGTCGGATCGCGCAACAGGGATGGATATAGTGCGAATCGTGATATCAGTACCGGCTACTGGAGTCTCCGTCATGGTGGTGGCGAGGGACTTATATGGACGTTGTACTTCGGTAGTGATGAGGTGGAAGTCTCCCCATATGCCTTCCCTCACGAAGCCAACGCAGTCCGCTGTGTCAAGGATATCCCCGACCAGAGGATGCTTTGATCCAGTCCATGTGTACGGCTCAACGTAAAATCCCGGTTGTTCTGCATTTTGTAGAACTATTGAACTTGTGGAATGACTTCCGTAGTTTGTGTAACCTTCCCCATCCGGTCATGCTATCGGGCATGTTGCCACTATAATGACAAGGGAAATGGCGATATTGAGCCTCTCTCTAAGAATGAATTCGGATCAATGGAAAAAGTCGGTTGGTAAAATCAGTCGCTGGACCGACAGGCGCTGTTTTGTTCAAAAGTCTGCCTGATGGTGCCGTTTTAGGTGCCAAATGCATGATATTCAGGACCGATAGGCAATGTTTTGGCTGAAAAGCTACCTGTCGGTGCCTTTTGTCCGCGGAAACTGGCATATTCGAGATTCACAACAAGGGATCAACGGGAAAAGCAGGCGGGTCATTTAGCTTCATTACCTTGATATCATGGTAACCAGGACTTTATTAGAGACTGTTTTTCGGATGAATGGGCAACAGAGCAACATGCCACAGCATTTTCAATCAAAAAACACGACGATTTTTTGATTGAAACTCACGGAAACTGTCGAAAATATGCGATTTCGCATGATTCACAGAGTCTGGATCAAAAAATAGGCGGATATTTTGATTGTAGGACCATTTGCTTACCGCTCGCTATGCATGCTTTGTGTCGGTGATGAAGAAAATCCAAAACAACCGGGATTTTACATTGAGCCATTTTATCCTACTACTAAATGTCCACCCCGCCCCAAAATAGGGGTAATTATAACGAAAAAGAGGTTGCGATTTCTCGTAACCTCTTGATTTTTGGTGCTCCCGAACTTGGACTTGAACCAAGGACCCTCTGATTAACAGTCAGATGCTCTAACCAACTGAGCTATTCGGGAATTTTGTTGTCTCAAACGCTGTTCTTATCGTTTGGGATTGCAAAGGTAGGCATTTTTTCTTTACCTGCAAATTTTTCTGTAAAAAAATGCAAAAAAAATCATCGGAGGAGTGAGTGTTACTGAATTTCACAAGTTTTCATTATATTTGTATGATTTACTGAAACTGATTGACCTCTGGTCCCTAAAACTCTTCGTTATGGATATCGATCTGTTGTCTAAAATGGTCAAGGAACTCATTCTTGACAACGACAGGGTGGTGCTGCCCGGTCTTGGTTCTTTTGTTGCTGAGATAGTTCCATCCACTTTTTCAGATAAGGGCTATACGATCAACCCGCCATACAGAAAGCTTTATTTCCGTTCACGTCCGGATGAAGGCTCGGAACTGGCCGCATTCTATGCAAAGTCCAATTCTGTGTCGGAGGACATGGCGGAAAGAATCATCGGTGACTTCATTTCAGAAATGAAGGAGATTCTCTTCACAAGAAAGACTGTGGTGTTCCCCGGACTGGGACGTCTGAGGGCGACCAAGGAGAATAACGTGTTCTTTGTGGCTGACGAGGATCTGGATATATACCCTGAGGGATTCGGTCTGGAACCGATATCCTTGAAGACGCATCAGGAGACACGTGAGGAGGTCAGTGCGGCTGTGGCAGATCTGAAGTCGATTCTGGATGCTCCGGAGCCTGTAGAGGAAATTCCGGAGACTCAACCGGAAGAACCGACCGTGCAGGAAGTGCCGGCAGAGGATCCGGCGCCGTGTCAGGAAGAAGAACCTGTTGAGGAACAGGAAGAGGAGCCGGTGAAGGAACAGGAAGTTCAGCAAGAGACTTCGGAAGGTGTCCCGGAAGAGACTCCTGTGGAGGTCGCTGAGGAACTGGTGGTGCAGGAGGAAGATATCCTTCAAGTAGGAGATATAGTCATAGAGGATATTATGGATGAACCGGTGGAGGAAGAAGATGTTGCGGAATCTGGGGATGAGCAGAATGAAATAGAGATTGAGCCGGAAGAGGAGACCCAGCCGAAGAAGCCGGCCACATGGTGGAAAATCGTGCTCAAGATTCTTGGATGGCTGCTGCTGGCCGCTGTGGTGGCTGTGGCTGCCTATGTGGCGGTAGGACATTTCTTCCCGGACTGGATAGATCAGTTCCTTTATACCCCTGAAGAACTGGAAATTCTTAACTACCGATAATGAATTTAACTTTCGCATTTGCGAAACTTGAGAAATGAACAAGTTTACACAGAAATTCATAATACCATGCTACAATGCCGATGCATCGTGGCGACTCAAGCCTGCGTCCTTCATGGACCTGGCGCAGGAGGCGGCCAACAGGCATGCCACCGTTCTGGGATTCGGCTACGACGACCTGATCGCCTCGCGCACGGCCTGGGTCCTTTCCCGGATGCACATTGACTTTGTGGACACTCCGAAATGGAGGGATGAGGTCACTCTCCAGACCTGGCACAAAGGTCTGAACCGGCTCTTTTTCCTGAGAGACTTCATCATGACCGACAGTGAGGGACGACCAAGGGTCAAGGCCACTACATCATGGCTCGTGATGAATCTCGACACCCGTCGTCTTGTCCGTGACCCGAATCTTCTTGATGCGGATGGCGTATGTCTGGAAAATGTAATCGAAACTCCGGCTGACAAGGTCCAGATGCCAAAGGAGGCGGAGCCGGAGCTTGTCATGACCCATAAGGTCTCATATTCTGATGTGGACATGAACGGCCATGCAAACAATGCCATGTACATGCATTGGGCGATGAATGCGGTGGGATATGACGTGACCTCAGAGCGCCCGGTCAGCGCCCTGACCATCAATTTCAACCATGAGATCAAGCCCCAGGAGGACGTGGACCTGTATCGTGTATGCGTGGAGCAGGAGGACGGCCTGCATGTCTTCATAGACGGAAGGGTGGGCGAGCAGTCCGCCTTCATTGCCGAAATCGTTTTCAAGGCTTAGAAAATGCTGGAACTTATATATCCATATGACCTTGCACCTCTGGTGCCGGCGCCGACTGCGGATACGATATCTTCGTCCAAGGTCGTATGCGAATACTTTCCCGTAGTGGAGCCTAACGGACTTGTGGTAGGAAGATCTTCCAGACAGTATTGCCACTCGGGACAGAAACCGCTCCATCCGGTGGTGCATCTGCATATAATAGACAGATATTCAAGACTTTACCTTCAGAAAAGGTCGATGAAGAAGGAAATCCAGCCGGGAAAGTGGGACACAGCAGTCGGGGGCCATGTCGCATATGGGGAAAGCATTCTTGAGGCTCTCTACCGTGAGTCTTCCGAAGAACTGGGACTTACCGATTTCAATCCTATCTACGTGGAGTCGTATCTGTTTGAGTCTGAGATAGAAAAGGAGATGGTCAACGTCTTTGCCGCCGTGGGAAGCTATCAGCTGACTCCGGATCAGGATGAGGTGGATGAGGGGCGCTGGTGGCCTTTGGAAGAGGTGGATGAGAATCTTGGAAAGGGAGTGTTCACTCCTAATTTTGAATCAGAGTACAGGATGATCCGTTCAGGTCTTCTTGCTCTTTTATAACTATCCAATATGTCAGGAATAGAATGCTTTATTCCGTCCATGTCGGGCGAAGATCTTCAGGTGACAGTCGAATCTCTGAACAGGAGCGACTCGTTCACAGGTGTCACCATCCTTTCAGGAGTCTCCCTGCGGGAAACAGAAACTCTCAGGAGCATTGCTGAGGCCCTGTCTCAGAAATATGTGCTTCTCTACACGAAGAGTCTGCCTCTGGAAATGGGCATGCTTGCCCTGGACCGCATCATCGGTGTAGCGGAAGACACGGGCGCGGATATGCTTTATGCCGATCATTATGAACTGATTACAGGACCGGACGGAGAAACCGTGCGCAGGAAGCATCCGCTGATCGACTGCCAGAGGGGAGCTCTGAGGGATGATTTTGATTTCGGAAGCGTGCTGGTGTTCAGAAGGACAGCTTTCCGTAAGGCGGTCAGGGAAATGAAGACCGACAGGAATTGGGGAGCGCTTTATGACCTGAGGCTCCGCATGAAGAAGATCGTGCATATAAACGAATATCTTTATACGGAGATCGAGACGGATTCCAGAAAGTCGGGAGAGAAACAGTTTGATTATGTGGATCCGAAGAACAGACAGGTCCAGAGCGAGATGGAGGAGATATGCACTGAGCATCTGAAGAGGATAGGGGCATGGCTGGCGCCGGATTTCAAGGAGGTCGCTTTCGGGCAATCATTCCCGGTGACTGCCACCGTGGTGATACCTGTGTTCAACAGGATAAGGACAGTGAAGGATGCCGTGGAGAGTGCTCTGAGCCAGAAATGTGACTTTCCGTTCAATGTGATCGTGGTGGATAACCACTCCAGCGACGGGACCACGGAACTGCTCGCTCAGATGGCCGAGGCAGATTCCAGACTGGTTCATCTGATTCCGGAAAGGAATGACCTGTGCATAGGAGGATGCTGGAATCTTGCAGTCCATCACGAGCTTTGCGGAGAATTTGCGGTCCAGCTGGACAGCGATGATGTTTATAGCGGTCCTGACACCTTGGCGAAGATAGTTGCCGCCTTCCGTGAGCAGAAGTGTGCAATGGTCGTGGGAACCTATCAGATGACTGATTTCCAGATGAATCCGATTCCTCCGGGAGTGATCGACCATAAGGAATGGACTGAGGGTAACGGACGTAACAACGCGCTTAGAATCAATGGATTGGGAGCTCCGAGGGCCTTCTGGACTCCGCTTCTGAGAAAACTCAATCTTCCGAATACAAGCTACGGTGAGGACTATGCGCTCGGACTGCGTATAAGCCGTGAATACCGTATAGGCCGTATATATGACGTGCTCTACTGCTGCCGCCGTTGGGAGGGAAACTCCGATGCGGCCTTGGAGATAGAAAAAGTCAATGCCAACAATCTATATAAGGACAGGGTCAGAACCTGGGAACTGGAGGCAAGGATTGCATTGAACAGGAAATGAAGAACAACAAGCCGATACATAAATTCGTAGGAGACCAGCTGTCACGCTGGCCTCTTGCCTGCGATAACTTCCGTGCCCTGAAGAATGTCAGGGTGAGAGAGGTGGAGATAGGCGGCCTGACCGTCAAACTCCAGTTCAATCCGGCGCGTATGATATCGTCAGCTGCGAAACTGAACAAGGAGGATATAGCCAGGCGGAAATGCTTTCTATGCCGCGAGAACCGTCCGTCCGAACAGATACTGCTGAAGTTCGACGGGCGCAAGGGAAAGAGGTATCATATTCTTGTCAACCCATATCCCATATTCCCTGACCATCTTGTCATTGCCATGAACAGGCACGTGGACCAGTCCATCTGGCACAGGTACGTGGATATGCTGGATCTGGCGAGGAAATATTCAGATTACATATTCTTCTATAATGGCCCCAAGAGCGGTGCGTCCGCCCCTGACCACCACCATTTTCAGGCGGCTCCTGCAGGTCTGATTCCTCTTGTGAATGATGTGGACAGATTGCTCGCCGGCACAGGTGACGCAGGAAAGACTTCTTTGCATGGCGCGGATGGAGCTGCATGGCAGGAGGCTCCGATAGCAAGCATCCAGGATGCCAATCTGTATCATTATGACGGATTTACGACCGGGGTTTTCGTCCTGAGAGCGGAGACCGTCAAGTCGGCGGCCAAGCTTTTCTACCGTCTTCTGGACTGCGCAGACACTCCGGAAGGAGAGAAGGAACCTCTTTTCAACCTCTTCTCATACTGGAAGGACGGGGAGTTCCGTTCTGTGATAGTCTTCAGAAGCAGGCATCGTTCCCATCATTATTTCTCGGAGGGACCTGACCATCTTACGATGAGTCCGGGCTGTGCAGATATGGGAGGAGTCTTCATCGTTCCTGTTGAGGAAGAATATGAGAGGCTCTCGCCTGAACTTCTGGAAGAGATGGTCAGGGAGGTCTCGATAACGGAAGAAGAACAGAACAGGATCATCGATCGTCTGACCAGGACCCAGCCGAGGCTCCATGTGGGAATCATGTCAGCCAAAGAGATTGAGTTTGAGATTCTTTCTGACGGGGCTGGTGCCAGGAAGGCAGTCATACGTGAAGGAAAGATCGAATATGATGGTGCCCTCTATGATGAGCTCTATTTTGAGGAACAGAATCCGTCCACGATGTTTGCCGAGCCGTCATTCATCCTGCACGGTGTGACTATCGGGGTGAATTTTCATTGGGAACGTCGTGAGGACCAGAAGTTTGCAGGTGCCTTGAAGATAGTTGTGGAAAACGGCATGCTGACCGCCATAAATGTGGTGGGAGTTGAGGATTATCTTCTGAGCGTAATATCATCGGAGATGAGTGCGACGGCTTCGGAGGAGTTCCTGAAGGCTCATGCAGTGATCTCCCGCTCGTGGGTGATGGCGCAGATTGCCGCTTCGGGAGTCCGCAGACATGCCCAGGTGCCGGAAGGAGTCAATGACGTGCCTTCCCTGATCTCGTTTCTGGACAGCATCAGGGCTGTCGAGGACAAGGCTCAGGATGACCTGAATGTGGAATATGTCAAGTGGTATGACCATGAGGACCACAGGAACTTCGATGTGTGCGCAGATGATCATTGCCAGCGTTATCAGGGACTTACGCGTGCGACTGGGCAGACTGTCAGAAAGGCCGTCGACTCCACCTGGGGGCAGGTGCTGACCTATGACGGAGAACTATGCGATGCCCGTTTCTCGAAATGCTGCGGAGGTCGAATGGAAAAGTTTTCGACATGCTGGGATGACGTGGATATGCCATATCTCCAGCCGCTTGCAGATACGCCGGATCATGGCGACGGAGAGTGCTTCTGCGACACCCAGGACAAGGAAATCCTCTCGCAGGTCCTGAATAACTACGATCAGGAGACTGTGGACTTCTACAGGTGGACCGTTGAGTATGACCGTGACGAACTCTCTGAACTGGTCTGCCGCCGCAGTGGAATCAATGTCGGGAGGATTCTGGAAATAGTGCCTCTTGAAAGAGGAGAGTCAGGAAGGATATATAAGCTGATGATTGTCGGCTCTGAGATGACACTGACCGTGGGCAAGGAACTGGAAATCAGAAGGATACTTTCCGAAACCCATCTGAAAAGCTCTGCCTTTGACGTGGAGTATGAGAAGGACAGGATAGTGCTTCATGGCCGCGGATGGGGACATGGAGTGGGGCTGTGCCAGATTGGAGCGGCGGTGATGGCCTCGAAAGGCTATACATATAAGGAAATACTTGAACATTATTATCCCGGAACCGAATTATAGATGTCTGGAAAAAATAATCCCTGGTGGTGGATCCCCACCCTGTATTTTGCAGAGGGAATACCATATTTCATAGTGAACAACATCTCGGTGGTGATGTTCAACAACATGGGCATGTCAAAGGGTGATATGGCCCTGTACACCAGTCTCCTTTATCTCCCTTGGGTGATCAAGCCTCTCTGGAGTCCCTTTGTGGATCTGATAAGGACCAAGAGATGGTGGGTCGTTGCCATGCAGGTCCTCATGTCTGTGGCTTTTGCCCTGGTGGCCTTCACTCTGCCTCATCCATCCGCTGAGCTCATCGCCTCGGATGCCACTCCGGTGTCGCTGTTCACCGTGACGCTGGTGATATTCTGGATAACCGCCTTTGCATCGGCGACCCATGACATAGCGGCAGACGGATTCTATATGCTGGCACTCGAACCGAGCGATCAGTCCCTTTTCGTGGGAATCAGAAGCACCTTCTACCGCCTGTCCTCCATTTTCGGGCAAGGAATACTCGTTGTAGTCGCAGGATTGCTTGAAACCCGTCTCGGAGACATCCCGAAGGCATGGTCTCTGACGCTGCTGGGAAGCTCCATCCTCTTCTCTGCCCTCACTCTCTGGCATATATACAGACTTCCGAAACCTGCTTCCGATTCGAAGAGAAAGACTATGGAAGGCGGCGCCGGACAGATATTCTCTGAATTCATCAGAACCTTCAGGACTTTCTTCCAGAAGAAGGGGGTGCTTGTGGCGCTTGCTTTCATGCTGCTTTACCGTCTCCCGGAAGCCTTCCTTGTGAAGATGATGAACCCGTTCCTGCTGGACCCGGTGTCCGAGGGCGGACTTGACCTTTCGACGGAATCAGTGGGTCTGATATATGGGACAATCGGTGTGGCCGCCCTCACGGTCGGAGGAATCCTCGGAGGAGTGGCGGCTTCAAGATGGGGCCTCAAGAAATCGCTCTGGCCGATGGCTCTGGCTCTCACGCTGCCGTGTCTGTCCTTTGTCTTCCTGGCGGCATTCCAGCCGTCCGATATGTGGATCATAGGCTCCTGCGTGGCTCTGGACCAGTTTGGATATGGTTTTGGCTTCACAGCGTACATGCTGTACCTTATATATTTCTCTGACGGGGAATTCAAAACGGCACACTATTCGCTGTGCACTGCGTTCATGGCGTTAAGCATGATGATTCCCGGCATGGTCGCAGGCTATGTCCAGGAAGCTCTCGGTTATACAAGGTTCTTCGGATTCGTCATGGTGTGCTGTCTTGTGACGGTGCTGGTGACCTTCCTTCTGAAGGTGGATCCTGAATATGGAAAGAAACATTAAAGAAAGATAGTTATGAAACGGATTTTGATGTCTATGGCAGCTCTGGCTGCAATCGCGGGACTATTCTCATGTGGAACGGAATATGAAAAGCCGACAGAAGGCTCCCAGAAGGGATTTGCCCTGTCTTTCTTCAAGCATGTCAATGCAACTGTCGAGGCTGGCGAGAACGTTGTCGTGTCTCCTTACAGTGCAGGTGTTGCCCTGTCAATGGTAGCTGAGGGTGCTGAGGGTGAAACAAGGGTAGAGTTCGACAATGCTCTCAACGGATGTCTTTTCAAGGCGGTGGATCTGGGAAGCAATGACACTGTGGTCGTGAAGTCGGCCAACTCTGTGTGGGTTGATGATGATTTCAGCATCAGAAACAGATATGTGGACATGCTGCAGAAGGATTTTGACGCGATGGTCGTCAATCTGAACTTTGCAGATCCTGCGACTGTGCGGGCAATCAATAACTGGTGCTCGGAGAACACGGCAGGAAAGATAACCGAAATCGTGGAGCGTCTGGAGCCTGGTATGGTCATGATGCTGGTCAATGCCTTGTATTTCAATGCTCCGTGGGCTGAGGCGTTCCCGGTCAGGAACACCCATGAGGCTGTCTTTCATGGATCTGAAGGCGATGTGACCGTCCCTATGATGTCAAGAACAGATTATATGAACTACGCGGAATATCAGGGATGTCAGATGGTGGAACTGCCTTATAAGGGGGAAAGATACTCGATGTACGTCGTCCTGCCTGCGGCCGGTATGTCACCGGACAAGATGCTCTCATATGTGAATGAGGGACTTTACGATCAGGCCATGTCCATGATGAATCCGAAGAAGGTGAAACTCACCATGCCGAAGCTCAAGCTTGAGACTTCCATGATACTCAACAAGCCTCTGCAGAATATGGGGCTGAAGACAGCCTTCACTGCTGCGGCTGACTTCAAGGGAATATCCCAGATGGGACCTCTCGTGCTGAATCAGGTGAAGCAGAAATGCTATATCGATGTTTCAGAGAAGGGAACCGAGGCTGCAGCCGTGACAAGCGTGGGTGTCAGACTGACCTCTGCCCGCCCTGAAATCGTGGTCAGCATGAATGTCGACAGACCATATCTGTTCTTTATTTCTGACCGCACAAACGGCAATATCCTGTTTGCAGGAAAGGTCGTGACTTTATAATAATATGATGAAGAGACTGTTAGTATTCATATCCATTCTGGCATGCATAAATTGCAGTGCCTCCCATCCTGTGGTAAAGACCGGAGTCGAGGTGCTGCGCGATCGGGGTTTTGAAGGCCTGGTCGGAAAGAGGGTCGGGCTGGTGACCAATCCCAGCGGAGTGGACAGCCGCCTGAAATCGACAATCGACATCCTGAATGAAGCCCCGGGGGTGGAACTTGTCGCTCTCTATGGTCCTGAACATGGGGTCAGGGGAGAGGTCTATGCCGGCGGGAAGGTGGACACCTTTACGGATCCGGCCACCGGACTTCCTGTATATTCCATCTACGGATCCACAAGGAAACCCACTCAGGAAATGCTTGAAGGCATTGATGTCATGGTCTATGACATCCAGGATGTGGGAGTACGTTCCTATACCTTCATCAGCACCCTCGGACTTGTGATGGAAGCCTGCGCTGAAAAGGGCATTGAAGTCATGGTGCTGGACAGACCTAACCCTTTGGGAGGTAACAAAATAGAAGGATGCTACGTGGAGCAGCCGTTCAACTCCTTTGTAAGCCAGTACCGGATTCCGTATGTTTATGGGCTCACTGTCGGAGAACTTGCGGTGATGATCAACGAAGAGGGACTGAACAGAGGTCAGAAAGGAGGCCAGGCTCCTGCCAGGTGTCGTCTGAAGGTTATTCCGATGGAGGGCTGGACCCGTGATATGCTGTACGAAGACACAGGACTGCCATGGGTGCTCCCGTCTCCGAACATTCCGTTCAAGGAATCCCCTATGTACTATGCTGCCTCCGGAGTGTGCGGTGAGCTGTACGGCTTCATGAATATTGGGATAGGATATACCCTTCCGTTCCAGGTCTTCGGAGCGACCTGGCTCGACCCGGAAAGTCTCATGAAGACTCTTGAAGGATATGAACTTCCGGGGGTGTCGTTCAGGACCATTTGGTACAAGCCGTTTTCCGGCAGTCTGAAAGGCCAGCTTGTGGGAGGATTGCAGTTCTTCTTTACGGACTATGAAAAGGCCCGTCTGACGGAAGTCCAGTTCATGGTGATGCAGGCAGTGGCACAGCTCTATCCGGATAAGAAGGCATTTGAAACAGTGAGCGGAATAGGCCTCTTCGATAAAGTCTGCGGAACGGATCAGATAAGACTGAAGTTCTCGGAGAACTACCGTTTCGATGACATCAGGGACTACTGGCGCAAGGACGAACCCGCCTTCAGGAAACTGTCTGGGAAATATTACCTCTATTAGACCAGTGAATTGTATGTGTGCAGGAGTTCTTTCCTGTCTCCCGAGCACAGAAGCTCCATGCTGAAGCCCTCAGGGGAGGCAGTCTGTATGCCTTCCGCTTCCATGACTTCCAGAAGATGTCTGGCTACGGCTGGGGCAGGGTCTATCAGGTGAAAGGAGTTGCCGTCTGCACCATGTGCGGCGGCGACTTTCTTTATTGTATCCGCGAGGAAAGGGTAGTGCGTACAGCCGAGGACTATGGTGTCGGCACCGGCTTCAAGAAGTGGGACGAGACTTCTTTTGACTATAGTCTCAGCTTCTGCTCCTGAGGTCTGTCCTTTCTCCACAAGTTCCACGAACCCTTCGCCGATATGTTCTACAACCGTGATGCTCTGGGCCCATTTCTCTCGGGTGTCGAGATATTTCTCGGCCTTGAGGGTGCCTGCTGTGGCAAGGACTCCCACGACTCCGGTCTTGGTCAGAGCTGCTGCCGGCTTTATGGCAGGCTCCATTCCTATGAACTTTATCGGGAATTCCTCCCGGAGGATTGATATTGCCGCTGCTGTGGCGGTGTTGCAGGCCACTACCACTATCTCTGCTCCCATTTCCATGAGCCTGCGGGTGATGGAGCGTGCCCTGTCTATGATATATTCCTTGGATTTTTCGCCGTAGGGGCAGTGGGCGCTGTCCGAATAATAGATATAACCCTGCTCAGGGAGAAGTTTGCGTATCTCTCTGAAGACGGACAGACCGCCTATGCCTGAGTCAAATATACCTATCATCCTGCAGATGCTATTTGTTGCCGCCCATGAGGTAGACCTTCATGAAATCGTTGAGGTCTCCGTCCAGGACTCCCTGAGTGTCGGAGGTCTCGTGTCCTGTGCGCAGGTCCTTGACCATCTTGTACGGATGGAGGACATAGCTTCGGATCTGCGAACCCCACTCGATCTTCTTCTTCTGGCCTTCAAGTTCGGCCTGCTTCTCCTGACGTTTCTTGAGCTCGATGTCGTACAGGCGGGATTTGAGGATTCGGAGGGCGTTCTGCCTGTTGTCAAGCTGCGAGCGTGTCTCCGTGTTCTCCACCACGATGCCGCTCGGGATGTGCCTCACCCTGACTCCTGTCTCCACCTTGTTCACGTTCTGTCCGCCGGCTCCGCTGGAACGGTAGGTGTCCCATTCGAGGTCGGCAGGGTTGATCTCGATTTCGATCGTGTCATCGACAAGAGGGTATATGAAGACTGACGAGAATGTCGTCTGGCGCTTTCCCTGAGCATTGAACGGAGAGATCCTGACAAGACGGTGGACGCCACTCTCGGCCTTGAGATATCCGAAGGCATAGTCGCCTTCCACCTGCATGGTGACTGACTTGATGCCGGCATCTTCGCCTTCGAGTTCGTCAGTGATGGTCACCTTGTAGCCGTTGCGCTCAGCCCAGCGGATGTACATGCGCATCAGCATCGCCGACCAGTCGTTGGCCTCCGTGCCGCCTGCACCGGAGTTGATGGTCAGGACCGCACCGAGGTTGTCTCCTTCCTCTCCGAGCATGTTGCGCAGCTCCAATGCCTCCAGTTCGGCAAGGACTGCAGCGTATGCCTGGTCAAGCTCCTCCACTTCCGGGGTCACCTCTTCGTCAGAAGAGCCGCTGAGGCTTTCCTTTGCAAAGTCCAGAAGTACGTTAAGGTCCTCCGCTCCCGAAGCCACCTTGTCATAGCCGTTCACCCAGAACTTCACTCCGGAGAGCTCCTTGAGGAATTTCTCTGCCTCCTTCGGGTCATCCCAGAAGTCCGCTGCAAGAGTCTTCTCCTGTCGCTGTGCCACATCTGCACGCTTGCCCTCGATGTCGATGCACCTTCCCAGCGTCTCCACACGGCGCTGCACTTCCTTTATGTTCTCGTTAGTTGTCATTTCGTTCCGTTAAATCATACAAATATAGTAATTATATCCGTAATAATGCCCTTTGTGCGCCTGCTTATATGATAATGGAGCTTTTAAATTTGCAGATGCACATAATAAAGGGTACCTTTGCGCCGGTTTTAGAATTTAGTATGAGACGTTTGATTATGATCGTAGTCGCGGCCCTGTCTTTTGCACATTTTTCTCCGGCGCGCGACGTTAAGGCTGTGCATACGGGAAATGACGCATTTTCCGTAAAGGCGCAGGCATTCATGGGAACATATCTTGACCCCAGTGGCAATATAGTTGACATAGATCCCAACGCTCCCACCGGTCTGAATTTCGGTGTTGAGTTCCCTTCGTCAAGGCAGCGCCCGTGGCAGCAGTATCTGAATGACCCTACCGTGGGACTCGGCCTGACATATATGAATCTCGGCAACGATGTGATGGGTGAGGGACTGGCATTGTATCCTTATATAATGCTTAACGCCCTCCGTGTACCTCATTTCCATGCGAAAATCAAGCTGGCCTCAGGCCTGGCTGCTCTCAACGGCCATTATAAGGCTACTGTCAAAGAGGAAATCCCCAATGAAACATTCGGTTCCATGTTCAATGTCTTTCTCAGCGGGGGACTGAACCTGGATTTCCCGATCAACCGCAATCTCACCATCAACGCAGAGGTGGGATTCAACCATATAAGCAACGGCCGTATCTCGGAGCCGAACAAGGGAGCTAACATCCTTTATGGCGGTGTCGGACTTATTGCGACTGTCAATCCGACTGAGGATGAGGCCAGGGTGCCGAAGCGTTTCCCGAGCCTTCCTTATAAGTGGAGCCTGAACATAACAGGGGCTGCCGGAGCACAGAACGCGGATATGACGGACGCCGGCAAGTTCCTGATCTCGACTTTCCATGTGGGAGGAATATATAATGTGACCAACTGGTACGGAGTGGGTCTGGGAATGGATGTATTCTTCAATGACGCGATCGGAAACGTGACCAACCGAGGCCTCTTCTGCAGGAAGCATGAATATTCTAATGCAGACAAGACCCGCGTGGGTATATCCTGGAACAACGAACTTCAGTTCGGAGATGTCACCGCCATGGTCGATTGGGGACTTTATCTTGTGAATCCTGCACGTAATTTCTACAATTTCGATCACGAGAGGACAGGATGCGACACAAAGATTCCGCTGTTCTACAAGACGGACGGAGCCGGCAGTCAGGAGGCATGCCACTATATCCGTTTCGGTGTCAAGTACAGGGTGTGGGACAACATCTATCTTCAGGCTCTTGCCAAGACCCACCGTCATATAGCCGAGTGCATCGAGTTCGGAGTCGGCTACCAGATCCCGTTCCTGCGCAAGTCCTCACGCCGTGATGATTCGGTTGTTTTCCATCACCGTCGCGGCTGGTGGGAGAATTATGATTAACCTGACTGCTGTGGCCCAGATATTATGGAAGTCGAATATAGGAACTGTTTCCAGTGTCAATGAGTATTCAACATCATCTATTCTGAATCGATGATTGGACTGAATGAACGCCAATGCAGTAGAGAATATTGATAATGATTCGGCATACTGCTTCTCCTCGAACACAGCGGCAAACATTACCTTCAGATTCAAAAGGAACGGTGCTGCCGAGGAGGTATAACCGCCATTCGCCGTCCTGACATTGGCAGCAATGCCACCGGCTGTCTCACGCTCAAGATTTACCAATGAAACGATGATCTTGTTTGGCGTTTCACCAGTACTCTGGCCGATATGGCCCACCTCAGCCAACCCTTCGGGGCGGTGGTGGTATCGGCTCAAGTAACCATTGAGCTGGTCTGCGCAATATGTCAGCACTTTCTTAATCATTATCTTTATTTATCTCTACATTTTCTATTTTCCACTCATCCGGAGTCTGTCCGGTTATCTTAACGAATGCCTGTTTGAATGAGGCCGGGTGCGGTTGCCCTACCTTATAACCGATGTCATATATCGACATTTCGGGATGACTAAGCATCAACCGCTTCGCTTCCTCAATCCTGAGGTTATTAAGCCAAGGCACGAAGGTCGTATCTTCCGCTTTACGGATGTAGAAAGACAGATAGGCACTGTTGGTTCCCAACTCTGCTGCAACATCTTTCAACTTCAATCCGTGACGGCGATAGTGCTTATGCCTCTTCCATTCGTTTACATTTTTTCCAATTTCCTTTATCTTTTCTGAAAATGTCGGTTTCGGGGGTTTAATTACATATCTATCCCAATTCGTATCCGGCATGATTTGTTGTTTAAATGTTTATATTTTCCGCTACTGGTTTTAATTTACAAACGAGATTGACTTGAATGTGAAACTCACATCTTCTCCGTCCGGGGTTTTCGTAGTCCAAGTATTGCCGCTCACTTGACTCTGCTTGTTGGTATGGAGTACAAGATTCACTTCCTCATCAAGCAATTCATTATCCACCCACCAAAAACATTTTTCGTCAAGGGTAATATCCGAATCAGCAGTCAAATAAATCGTTACTTCCGTATCAGGATCCACAACATCCAGTGCAAGCTGTCCCACAGTTGTAACCTTTGGCAATTTAATGCTTGTCAATGCCCTACATTCGTAAAACGCGATATATTCAAGTGTAGTCGCTTCGGGCAATTCCACAGTAACAAGACCGGTCATGGTAAACGCACCCTCATGAACAATCTGTACTTTTGGAGCATACAACGATGTAAGATTTTTGCAATAATAAAAAGCATAATCGCCTACGGTCACAGCATCAGGCAGACTGATACTTCTCAATTCCGCAACGGCCTCACTCATCTGGATACTTCCCGGCTCTTCGAAACGACCAAAGAGAGGATAAGATGTGCTGTTATCCGGAATTGCGGTCACACCGGCAAGAGTAAGGTCAACGCTGCCGTCGGCAATGTCTGCCTCAACGAGAGCCTCGCGGATAGCGGTGAACATCTCGGCAGAAGCATCGGTGGAAAGGGTGACTGTTATTTCGGTGCGACTTGCCGCAAGCAATTCTGCTACGGCGGTCTTCAAGTTTTCGGCGGTCATATCAGTGGCATCGACATTGTAATATTCCTCGGCAGTGCCACCGTTAATAGGGTCATCCATATTCTCCCAATCAGCCACTCTCACATCACCCATAGTCACAGCATCCCGACCAACTTTCAGTTCGACGGTATAAGCGGCACCGGAAGCCAAGCCCTCCGTAGCAGAAGCCGTAGCCTTGAATACACGGCCACTATTCATGGTCACTATAACGGACATGGATGCCGTTCCGGGAAGCAGCAAAGCGGAATAATCGGCATCGGCAGAGATTGTACCAGTATTGGTGGTAGAGTTTACCCATGAATCAGCAGCCAATGTCCATGTAGCAGTCAAAGGTACATCGGCAAAAGCAATGGATGCTACACTTTCACCTGTAACTTCCGTACCTGTTCCCGTCACGCTTACCGTCACTTTACTGAGGCGATGTGACATATTGAGGGAAATTTCACTGCTGGTCAATGCCGTAGATGAAGCGGCATACAAGTAATCCGTCTGTGTGGTCAGGTCAACGGTAATTGTTCCGTCATCGGCATCATCGGTAAACGGAGAATAAGCGTATGCCTTCTGTGTGGAATTAGTGCCTTCGTAAAGCACCTTTCCGTCCGTGGGAGTCCAGTTGCCGTCCTCATCGCCCGTCCACTTCATATTGGCAGCCTTGTATTTTGCATCGGTCTTATCGCTGGTCACGAAAAGTCCGAGGTCGGCATCCACCAATTTGCCTTCGTCAGTAATGGCACGTGTGGGGAGCAGTTCGGCCACATTCGTACTTAGGGTAATCGGGGTGTCCTTGGTATTGTCAATCCCCAAATCATCGTTGTTCTTGTCGCAGGCCACCAACGCGAGGGCAGCTGCTGCCATTGTTAGATACTTTTTCATTGTTACTCTCTTTTAAGTTACTATTTTGTTGATATTTTATTCATTGATTTCTTCTTCAACTTCTCCACCATCTATAGTACCGCCGTCGGCCCAGTCGTTGACTGTTACCTTGCCGACTGTCAGCACATCGTCAAGATAGAGGTGGAAGGTGTAGAGGTCGCTGGTCTGCCAGTCGTATGAACCGGTCGCCTCTTTGAATACCTCACCGCTGAGTTCGTATGTGAAATATTTGTACTCACCTTGTGCCGCAGTGCCTGTCAGGTCTTGTGCGATGAGGGTGAAACGCAAGGTGCTGTTCTGGAATGGATTTTCAGAACCCACAGGGAATACAGGAGCATAGAGGAAAACATTGTCTTCGACAATCAGCCCACCATCGGCAAGGTTCACCTGTATGCCTTTGCCATCTGTTGCCGGGGTGTACACAAAACCCTCGGATGTGTAACTTGCAAGGCTGCCGGAAGCGGGAACTGCATTGCCGCCGGTATCTACAACCTCTAACTTCACACCATAGAGCGTGGCAGGCTCTCCTCGCCAGTTATAGACCTTGAAGCGGATGTAGGAGGCAAGGTGGGCGAAGTCGAGCGATGCAGTGCTACCTTCAAGTACATCAGTTGCATACATATACATATAGTCGCTCAGGTGTGCCAAGTTGTTTTTCCCCGATTGGGTGAAGGTCGTTGGCATCTGGAGCACTGCGTTGATTTTGGCTTTATTATCCTCAATCTTAACCTCCACCTGTGAGTTGTTGACATCGTTTATAGGTGTAACGGCATACACATTGTATCTGTCAAACACATCGTCAGTCCATTCGGGGGCAAAGCCTTCTATGGTCTCAAACTCGGCCCAATGCTTATCATCCGCCTTCGCAGGATCGGTATGTTGCAGGATTCTCGCTTGTGTAACAGATGATAATTCACTATTCATTAAGTAATCGCCTTCATCGTTAATAAAAGCCATCTTTAAGTCTGATGTCGTGGCATTAGGTTCCTGATAATCCCACGCGAAGGTGAGCTTGCCGTCGTTGTTGTCCGTCCATGTAGCACGGGTGGCAGCATTGTCATCGCCCACGCTGCCGCTGAATCGCAGATGATATTGCGCAGTCGGGGTATCGGGCGTATCGGGAGTGTCCGGGCCGATGTCATCGTTGTTGCAAGAGACAAAGAGTCCTGCCACAGCCGATGTAAATATGAATGTTCTTAAAATGCTTCTCATTGTGTTATTATTTTTCTGTTATTGCTCCCACAAGTTGCCCCATTCTTTACGGTATTCGTTGGTTTTACGTTCGCCAAAGTTATGGTTGCCCTCTGTGTCATTGCCGTAACCACTTGTAGATATCATTTGTGTCACACCTACATTGACTATCGTACTCTTAGACTTGATATACTCCTTTTTCATATTTATTGGTTTAGAATCTTTCTCCAAATTCATAATAATCTTCCGTATCGTTGCCGTAACCGCTTGTGCAGAAACCGCCTTCAACTGCTACCTCAATAACCTCTATCTTTGGAGACTCATAGATGAACTGCTCATTCTTCATATTATAAAAATATTATAAGTTTGCTTTTACATTAATGACTAAAAAAACGCTCACGAAAAACAACCTTAAATCAAGCTGCAATCCGTAAGCGTTATATTATGTCTCGTAGTGGCGTTGCTACACACAGTTCTATGCCGGGAGGGATTTCTCTATGGCACATCAGAAACACTATGTAACTATTGCAAATCATATTTTCTATATTTACATACCAATTCTTTGTCAAAAATACAAACGATTTTTCAAATTTCTATTACTTTTGCACTAAATTTTGTTTACTGATTTACATATACTCATTACTTGAATTTATTTCTGGGGGTAATATATTGGTATTCAGCTATTTATAAAAATGCTAAAATCTGTAAAAATTACAAATTGGAAGGGCGCAGCTCAGATGGCAAGTCGCAATAATGAGCATGAAACCGGATTTGCGGATATTCTTGTGCGCAAAGGTGAGTGGTATGAGGATAGTTGTGCCAGACACTACTACATTCTGATGATAAAATCAGGTACAATCAACCTGTCCTGCAGGATCTATCATAACCGACTGATAGAGACCGGAACGATGGCTCTCATTCCCAAAGGCGGAAAACTCGTGTTCAAAGCGGTGGAGGAAGCAAATATCATTATGTTCGCGTTCTCAAGCACCATCATCCGTACCGATAAGGAGATGCTGGACTATTTCTGTAAGTATGCTGGCAAAAAGGACTATACCTTCAATACGCTGCCAATATGCAAGGCAATAAATGATCTGATTAATCTCATAAGTTCTCAATTACACGAGCGTAAACTCAAACATAGCGGTATCTGCCATGTCTGGAACTCATATTTCTTCCATATGATGGTGGCATATTATGGTAAGGAAGAGATTACAGCATTCATGCGTCCCATCATATCTGCAGGAGCCGATTTCGAATCGTTTATTGAGAACAACTATCTTGAAGCTGCCGGTAATGTATCGAGGTTAATCTCTCTTTCAGGGCTATCGGTTGTAGCATTCAACAATAGGTTCTTGTCCATTTACGGAATGAAACCCAAGAAATGGTTGGATGAAAAGCTCAAGACAAGGATTCTTGACCTTGCTGCGGAAGAAATGATGACTCCGGGACAGATTGCACGCGAGATAGAAGTGACTCCACAGAGGTTTAACGACATAACCAACCGTTTTTGGGGGTCACATCATTCATGAGGTGGCTTTTGATAATCTTGGGCGTCCTTTCCCTGGGGCTCGGCATTCTCGGCATATTCCTGCCGGTTCTGCCGACGACTCCATTGCTGCTTCTTGCTTCCGCGCTTTTCCTGCGCAGTCATAAAGGACTGTATGACTGGCTGATGAACCATCCGCGACTTGGACCATATATCCGGAACTTCATGATCAATAAGTCCATTCCTCTGAAGATCAAGGTCATTTCGGTCACCATGGTCTGGCTTACCCTCCTGAACTGCGCCATCTTCGTGGCCGAGCACTGGGCCTTCCGCCTCTTCTTCATCCTTCTGGCAGCGGCAATCACCGCCCATATCCTTTCCTACAAGACCCTGAAATAATAGGCCGCCCTTCCTGTCATCCTGAGTGCTCTTCCTGTCCTCCTGGATGCCCGGTGTCATCCTGAGCGTCAGCGAAGGATCTTTATAGAAAAATATAAACCAACACTATACAAAATGGCTTAAAATTACTCTAACAAAGATAATGTCATGATGTACCGAAGTATATTACACCATATACTATTTTATCTTTCATATATTTACACCGCTAAATCGGAATTCCCAGTTGAAATCCAAGCACAACCTACATAATATTTTCAACCAAATCTATAAGTTGTTATATATCAGGTAAATAAAATTCTATTATTTTTCTGTTAGAGCAACAGAAATCCTGTCAATCTTGTTCAGATCGACTCAATT
>JAGBAO010000007.1 GCA_017938925.1 Bacteroidales bacterium
CTCGTCACGGGCTCTCTTCTCGGCGGAATCAATTATGTTGTAGTAGTCGCTCATGTTTTTAAGGGAATTTTCGTATTCTTCCATTTCTTCCGGCGTAAAATTACCTATTTCCGCCAAAATAAACAAGCGTCTGAACTCCGGCAAAGTTCCGAAGGATTAGCCGTGTACCGAAAATGTATGCGGTTATTTTGCAGAATCTGGCTCAGAGGCGGCCGAGAGGCTGAATCAGGAGCGGATAGTCATGAAAAAACGTTACGTTTTGCCTATTGGTCATTGCTTCGTATGACTTTGTGCTTGATTTTCACGACTGCGAAATTCAATTCTATCTCCGTTTCTGTAGAATTCGTGCTGAGGTTTCTTCCTACCATTTCCGAAAGAATCTCACCTGTGCGCTGTAGTAGACTTTTTTGCTGGATACCTCCATCCTGTACATCTTGCAGTGCTTCCATTGTCCGAGCCAGCTCGCGAGTCTGAGCAAAAGTATCAACTATCGCTAATGTAGTGGTTACTGCACGATGGCTTTTTAAAATGGTCGCCAGCATATATAGCCCTCTCTCCGTGAACGCAGTAGGAGCAACTTTACTGAATTTAAGATTTCTAAGGTGGTCAAAATTTTTGACCACCTCAGCTTTCTCTCTCTGGTCAAGCCTGAAAATATATCCTGCCGGAAATTTGTCAGGATTGTTACGTACTGCCTGGTTGACCTCTTTAGTCTGTACTCCATATAATGTCGCTACGTCGCAGTCAATCAACACCGGCTGCTGTCGTAAGACTATCATCAGTTCTTCTACATCATTAGTTGTCACACAAGCAATGTGCTCCATCTTCTCTGTTTCAGTGCGTTTGTCAAGATTCATGTCATATCAACAATTTGTTACATGATGCAAAGGTCCGAAGGATTAGCCGTGTACCGAAAATGTATACGGTTATTTTGCGGAATCGGGCTCAGAGGCGGACGTGAGGCTGAATCAGGAGCGGATAGTCATGAAAAAACGTTACGTTTTGCGTGATCTGGATAGGCCGTCGTGCTTTTTTTGCGTGTGAAAAGAAGTCAGCGATAATCGTCGCAGAAAAAACGTCGTATTTTTCTGCAACGAGGGCCACAAATGGTCAAATTTCGTTACAAACGGCAATCGACGCAGAAAAACTGGCTGATTTTTCTGCGTCGCCAGCACGACAGGACACAAGGTGATGCTCAGGGCTTCTCGCCACTATTTTTCTAAAGCACAGATCAACAAGAATCCATACGGATGGTGCGTCGCACTTTGATGACGGCAAAACGGCAGACCTGCGGACGGTGGAGAAGGTCTTCTAGCACAACTCGCTGTTATGCAGAGGTTTAGATATTTGCTACACCTCAAAAAAGTGGGGAACCTCCGGCCTGGAGATTCCCCGTCATATCACATCCATAAGGAACTTGTCTGGAAGGGTTCGTGTCATGAATCCAAATCCTGCTCAGAAAGTCCTACCAACGATGCCGCTTCGGCTTTAGACATTCCCGTCGCAATAAGTTTTGCAGCAACCTCCACGGCTTTGGAAAACCTTCCTTCAGCTCGTCCTTCAGCTCGTCCTTCGGCTCGTCCTTCAGCCAGTCCTTCAGCCAGTCCCATAGCAAGCCCGGTAGCGTGCCCTTCTGCCTTGGCTGTCTCTGTCGCGTACCTTATCTGATTCCTGAGATCCCTTTCTGTTGTCATCTTTTCTAAAACTTTATTTCGTGTATCTTCATCCATTTTCAACATCTCTGCCACCATGAAGATCTTCGTAAAGACCTCATGACTGAGAGCTTCTGGCCTTTCATCCAAGTCTGGCATGTTCTTGAGGCAGAAATACATGCCTTCAAGAATGTTGCCATCCAGTTCTGCGATGGTCTTTCTGAACTTCGGCAACTCAATAAAGATGAATGTCACCCTGTCTGTAAGAAGCTTGTGTGAATCTTCCTCATATAGTCTATAAACCGTCTTGACAACATCCGGTCTATCCGTGTTGACATCCATCCTGAAATTCAGGATATTGACCACATACACCGGAAGAAAGTCATAATATTCCGCACCAGACTCCACCTGCCTCTGCACTTGAAAGGTCGAATAGTAAATCGCCCTCTCCGGATAGAACGGTTGCTTCCTGCGCTGCACCTCCACGATAATCCTCGACCCGTCATCCGTCTTGCAGAACATGTCATAGACCGTTCCCTTCAAGTCTCTCTCAACTGGGTGCATCTCCTTGTCAATGAACTCCAAATCGGTAATCCTCCTATCCGGAATCACCTGATTAAGAAACTCTATCATAACATCCTTGGTGGACTCCCGTCCGAAAACCAGCTTGAACACATCATCGTCAAGCAGGTCAGCATACTTAAAATCGTACTGCATAAATGAATCTGTTTTAAAATTACGCATGGGCCCATTAAGGCCAAAAACATTTATGCTGCTCTCTCCCCATACTGACCCCGCAAAAATGGAAAAAAATCTGCACGAACACAACACCGTCATGCAGATTTTTCTTTTTCTTAGTCAAAATTTTTCTCTTTTTTATTCAACAATACCACCAAGGCAGTTTGTCAGGTAGAGCGACGCACTTTGGGGTTCTTACAAATTCGGATTAACCGCTGAGTAGCTTGAGACATTGACCCAACCGCCAATAGAGAATGCTGGTGCTGTAAAAGTATTACCTTCGAGAGTCAACACAACATCTGTGTCAAGCGGGCCTGCATGATTGTTGCCAGAACCAATTGGCGTACCTGCTGGAACGACAATCTTATTATTTTCAAAAGTTGCTGTCACTACAGTTCCTGCAACCAGGAAGTCCGCGATAATCGTCGCAGAAAAAACGTCGTATTTTTCTGCAACGAGGGCCACAAATGGTCAAATTTCGTTACAAACAGCAATCGACGCAGAAAAAATGGCTGATTTTTCTGCGTCGCCAGCACGACAGGGCACAAGGTGATGCTCAGGGCTCCTCGCCACTATTTTTCTAAAGCACAGATCAACAAGAATCCATACGGATGGTCCGTCGCACTTTGACGACGGCAAAACGGCAGACCTGCGAACGGTGGAGCAGGGTTTCTAGCACAACTCGCTGTTATGCAAAGGTTTAGACATTTGCTACACCTCAAAAAAGTGGGGAACCTCCGGTCTGGAGATTCCCCACGATATTTGAAATTAAGACTTTTATGCCATTGACTTCGACTATATATTACGGTTCGTCGCAGTAATATTCTTAACTATCTTATTCTCATAATCCTGATATGTGCCAGTGAATGTCAAAGTCTTTGCATCCGCATCATATATGAATGTAAGAGTCGCACCATTTTTCCCTCCTGTAAGTGTAGTACCATCAAATGTAACGGACAATCCATAATTGGCTCCAGCAATCGATTCAATGACGTAGCTACCCGCAGAGCCAGAAATTATCATTACTCCTGTAGTTGGAACTGGTGCTGACATGCCGTAGATATCACCCAACTCACAGGTAACATCCCATGTACCTGCAATAAGTTCCTCTGACGGTTCCTCTGTTCCAGCCTGCTTCGTCGCATTAATATTCTTAACTATCTTATTCTCATAATCCTGATATGTGCCAGTGAATGTCAAAGTCTTTGCATCCGCATCATATACGAATGTAAGAGTCGCACCATTTTTCTCTCCTGTAAGTTTAGTACCATCAAATGTAACGGACAATCCATAATTGACTCCAGCAATCGATTCAATGACGTAGCTACCCGCAGAGCCAGAAATTATCATTACTCCTGTAGTTGGAACTGGTTCTGACATGCCGTAGACATCACCCAACTCACAGGTAACATCCCATGTACCTGCAATAGGATCATCTCCTCCAGCAGGAGCATCAACCTTGACTACAGCCTTGTAGTCCACAAGATATACATCTCTTTGAGTAGAATAACTGCGAGTTTGGAGCGGTTCTGGAATAGAGAATTCCTTTTTGCTTGCGTCGTATGCTACTTCGAAATCCTTTGCAAAACCATAGCTCAGCACAGAACCGGCACGATGAACTGTGAGAATTCCTCCTTCAATATCTGCATAATACTCTCCGCCCTTATTTTGGACAGGCTGATTGTTAGCATCGAAATAACTATCCGCCATGAACATATTGCTGATCTTGTAGGCTCCCTTTGAGAAGTCGTTGCTGAGAGCTATTGTGAAGACACCTTTCTTCGATACGGCATCAGTTCCTGACGAAGAATTGGACACTCCGAACGATTCCGCCCACTCAATAACCTCACCCTCCTCATCATAGATCAGCGAAGGGTCATAGTTCTTCTGCTCCACTGTGAATTCAGCGAATACGGTCTCCACTCCCTTCTTCTTGATGGTGAGAGTTGTCTTCCTATGAGCTCCGGAGTTGTTTGCAGCTGCCTTGAGGATAAGATTTTCGTATGAAACAGCCTTTGTTCTCGGTTCGGATGTAACATCCAGCCAGTCTTTACCATTGTCACTGAGTATGATCTCATATTCAACGCCTGTTGTCAAAGGTATCGTGACCGTATTTTCCTCTACCGGTGAAAAATGAAGGACAGTCTCCACTTCCTGATCAATAGAGAAATCCTGTCCCTTGAGTTTCAGGGATTTCGCCTTGAGATCTCCGGTTTTGTTGTTGAGAGCATAGATGTCAGCATATCCTTCGCCGGATGGAAGTTCGAGTTCCACATATCCCTTCGTTGCTGACTCTGGATCTGGCACCACCTTGACTCCTGTTGCATTGGTAGAAAGTACCCTTACGATAACCTCGTCACCTGCAGAAACTCCTGAAACCGTGTAGCTGAACTTCTTCACATCAGTTGTCACGCCTTCTGCTGATGCTGCGTCGAACACGATGTCGAACGCACCCATCGGAATTTCATAGACGACTTTATCTTCGCCCTCTTTTTCCGGAAGAAGGGTGATGATGAGCTTGGTGCCGTCCTCGCTGAGCTCTACACTTTCGAAGAACGCATCTCCGTCAAGACCTGCAGGTCCCTGAGCCGGGATGGCATTGCCCTCTGCGTCCACCAGTACGTCACCATTGACGTTCCAAACCCAGATATCGCCATGACTGGTTGACTTATACATCTTGATCACCGGCTCCTTTCCATCAATACCATTGGCCCTGACCTTGTTGCCTTCAGCATCAAGGAGCCACTCGCCGTTGACTGTCCAATAGTAATAGCCGTCTGTCTCATCAAGCGTGAGTGCCACCTGAGGTGTCTCTCCGTCCTCTGCACTTGCCTTGATCTTGTTGCCATCGGCATCAAGAAGCCACTCGCCGTTGAGAGTCCAATAGAGGACACCGTCCTCATCTTCCTTGGCTCCGACTACAGAAGAAGCTCCGTTCTTTATGACTGCCTTTGTGCCGTCTGAGAACACGAGTTCATATCCGTCAGGGAGCTGGTTGAGCTGAGACACGGAAAGTTTGGCATCGACTGCCGCCTTGAGTGCCGCAAGATCGCTTTTCAGCTGTGTCAGGTCTGTCTTGATCTGGTCCACTTCATTCTGAACAGCCTCAAGTTTCTCGTTGAGAGCTGAATCATCGTAACATGAAGTGAGCATAGGTGCAGCCATTGCCACAAGGACAAGAGCCGCTCCACAGAATCTCTTGAAGAAATTAAGTGTTTTCATGATAATCAGTATTAGTTGTTAAATTATAGATGTCTTTCTACAGATTCTGATTTTGTCAGAGGGAGTGCCTTTGCCACGACCTCGGCAGGAACCGCCTCACGGGTGTATGTCACGCTGTAAGACTCCTGCTCCACTGCTGTCATGACAAGCGATCCGGAGCCGGCCTTGACCTTGTATGAATACTTCCAGGGATATCTGTCTGAATACACTCCCGAAAGGATGTCACTTTCTGCATCAAGCGTATATTCTCCGGTGCTGAACCAATATGGGCCTTCCCCTATCTTCTGATACATCCCGAAGGTGCCGTCAGCAGCGAAGGAAATCCAGATATCTTCCTTGACTCCGCTTTCCTCGGCTGAATAGTGCCAGTCTCCGACGATGTCGTCCATAAGACGGCCTGCCTCCTTCTGGCAGGATGCTGTCAGAATCAGTGCTGCAACTGCTGCAAATATATATACTATTTTTTTCATATTCTTACTTTTTTTACAACCATCCTCCGTTTTCTGAAACTCCAGCCGTGCGTGACAGGATCGAGATCTCACGGGTGAATTCCGTTCCACCCATGACGGCATTTCCCTGTCCGGCCACCTCGCTTCCTCCGGCAATTGCAGAGATGCTGATCTTGGCTGAGCCTTCGTTTTCGCAACGGATGAAGAGTTTTCCATATTTCACGTATGGGTCTCCGACTATGCCGAGGGCAGCACGTGCCTCGTCACTCACCTCCACCTTGGTGAAGGTCAGATGAGATGCCGCCGGGCTGAAGAACTGGTCAAGGGCGATCTTCACATCGGTTCCCTTCTGGACAGGAAGGCATGGCGTGCCTTCTATCTGCATGAGCAGGCGCCACGTGTCGATGGCTCCTGTTCCCATGTTGTGCCAGAACGGAGTGAGGTCCATGAGCACACCGTTGTTGTATTTCGAGCATGTCTCGATGTAGTAGTCGATGTTGTTGACCGAGGTATAGAGCATGCCAAGGAACTCCTCGTATGTGAAGGTCTTGCCAAGCTTCTTTGCATATGAGAGGGCAAGTGCCACTATTCCCGAAACATGAGGGCATGCCATCGAGGTTCCCTGCATGTAGCCGTATTCGCTCTTGCCGAGCTCCTTTGGCAGGGTGGAAAGGATCTGCGACCTTTCCGGGGTTGCCGATGTGGAGTTGATGGCATAGTCTCCTCCCGGAGCACAGATGTTCACTCCCGGTCCGTAGTTGGTGTAGTTGGTCGGAAGGAAGTCCGGTCCGAAAGCAGCCACTGAGATATATCTGTTATGGGCTGCAGGATAGGCTGACACGTCCTGTCCTTCGTTTCCTGAGGCAAATATTGCAAAGTTGCAGCTTACCGGATTGGATGCAGCCCTCTTTGTCATGAAGTACTCAAGGGCATCCACCTCGGACCTGTACATGGTCTCGAAATCCTTGTCTGCCATGAGGTTTCCTGCATCCTGACCGAACGAGCACTGGAGAATCGATGCTCCCATGTCGGCTGCATATCTGTATGCCTGGGCACGGTTGAGGGTTCCGCCGCTGGCATTTCCAGAGAAGAGCTGGCAGGTCATCATGCGGATTCCGGTACCTGGAGTGCCGTCTCCGCCGGCTACTCCGCAGACACCTATACCGTTGTTGTTGACTGCCGCCACTGTACCGGCAACGTGGGTTCCGTGACCGTTATCGCCCGGTCTGTCCCAGGTCACAGGCATGACTTCGCCCTCCTTGGTGTCCTTGTTGTAGGTGCTGAGGAAGTTGTAGCCATGAATGTCGTCGATGTATCCGTTGCCGTCGTCGTCCACTCCTTCCTCTCCGTTCTTTTCCTTCTCATTCACCCACATGTTAGGCGCCAGGTCGGGATGATCATATTTCACACCCTCATCACAGATTGCGACGATGATTTCAGGATCACCTGTGGTCAGCTTCCATGCGTCACGGACATTGATGTCGGCTCCGACCCTGACCGTGCTCGCGACACTGAGGTCACCGTAGTTGATATAGTGCCACTGATCAATGAGCTTAGGGTCATTGAAAGGAAGAGAAGGGGAGACGGAGTTGTCTCCGGCAACCCACGCCGTAGCTTCACTCTCATCCAGTCTGGCAAGCCTGGTGTTGTATTCGACCACCGAGATTTCCGGGAGTTCGGCAAATATTTCCGCTACCTCACGCACGTCGGTGTCTGCCGGGAAAGTCAGCAGGTACCACCTGTCCATGCGATATTTTCTTTCATGGTCTGTTCCGTTGAACGGGAATGCTCTCTGGAGGGTCGCTCCTGTCTGATCGCAGGCCGAGACAAGGGAGGCCACCTCCTGACCGTTTTCCAGAGCTGACGATGCGTCTTCGCTGAGGAGCACCACCAGAGTTCCCTCCACAGCATCTTCGGACGTGTTCACCGCCTTGCGCTGAATAGCCGGCACGCTCTCATCCTGAGCCTGAGGTGCATCAAGCCTCTCTTCCTGCAGACAAGCGGTCATCTGCAGGAGGAAAAGTGCTGAAAATATAATTGCTATCTTTCTGTTCATATACAAGATAAGTTAAGTCGTTAGAAGATTATTGCCTTGTCGAGGTTGAAGAAGTTCTGCACCGTCTCCTGCGCCTGAGCCTGGCCGGCGCCGAACATAGGGACATTATAGTACAGCATCTTGAGCCCTGTCTCCTTCATGTCTTCCTCGTCGTCTTCCTTCTCTTCCACAGGAGGATAGATCGGGTTCGGATCCTGA
This sequence comes from Bacteroidales bacterium, assembly GCA_017938925.1. Taxonomy (GTDB): domain Bacteria; phylum Bacteroidota; class Bacteroidia; order Bacteroidales; family UBA932; genus Cryptobacteroides. The sequence continues at coordinate 8,316 of JAGBAO010000007.1, forward strand.
TCCTTAGGGATGAGGACCATGCTTTCCACAAGGTCGAGGAGTCCGAGTGATACAGAACGGTTGGAATCCTCGAATCCAAGAACGGCAAAACCACTGAATCTGATTCCCTGATTGGCACCAAGACCGCTGTCGAGAATCGCGATGCATGGTTTCGATCCGTTTTTGCCCTTCTTCTCTACGACAGCAGCATAGAGACCTCCCGGACCTGTGTAGGCTGAACCGTTGCTTGCAAAGAGCATGGCGTCCGTATAGACATACATTCCTTCAAAGATGAAATAGTCCATACGCATCTGATAGTTCAGGATATTGCCTCCGCTGAAGTAGAAGTCCATGGAATCATCTTCCACGCCATAGGTCTTACGCAGATGCGGGAAGAGTCCGCTCACCTTCACGCAGGATGCGCCGTTATACTTGGTGTCACTCTCTTCGATGACGACCTCTCCAAGACAATATCTTGCGCTGGTTCCCTCCATCGCGTAGTAGTTGTATGTTCCGCACCAGTCCTTGGTGCTCTTGTAGTTTATCATGGCATCCGCATCGATGTCATTGTTCGAATACGATGCAAGCCTGTAGTCCCAGACACCTCCGGTGGACGCGGTCACAACTCGTTTCACTTCAGAGTATCCGTTATATGCAATGACTGCAAGGACATACTCCGTTCCCGGCACAAGTCCGCTCTGAACCAGCGAGAGTCCGGAGCCGTTCACCAGTGCAAGGTTCTGCTCGTTGAGTTCCGTCTCACTGATGGACTCCCAGTAGGTGTCTTCGTCAGAATCAAAGGTTTCCTTTTCAAAAAGTCCCACATGGAGTCTCTTGATGTCCTTTCCGTTGATATAGAGTTCAAGGGAGTTCTCGCCTGTCATTCCGTCCGGTGCGTATTTGTCAGAACTGATGAGTCCCATATTGAGTTCCACTTCCTTCTCGCTTGCGTCCTTCTTGTAGCCGAACGTTGTGAAAGAGTAGTTGACAAGGGCACCGTTGCTGTCCAGACCGACAACGACAATGGTATATTCTCCTGTCTTGTCGAATGACAGTCTGAGGGTGGTGTTACCTGTGACATCCTCCTGATTTGCCGCTGTCTTTCCTGCTGCGATGTCCTCTGCAAGGACAGCCACTTCAGATGCGGCAAGCGCACCTTCCGCCGTATAGACTTTTGCACGGCTCACATCAAGACCCATCTTGATGTCCACCGGTATGTATCCGTCCGCTTCAGTGATTCCCGGAGTTATTTCAATGGTTTCGTCAATGGCCCTGTACCCCGGAAGTATGATCCTATGCAGGCCGTAAGAGTTGGAAGGATACCATCCGAGGATGGCAAAATGAAGCTGGAGAGCATTGGCCGGGAAGGAGATGACTCCGTCCTCGAGAGTTCCATAGATCGAAGCAATGGAAGGGTCGAAGTCTTCATTTTCGGCAACATACGATCCGATTGACATCTCTCCGTATTCCGCACTCATCACGATACCCGTCTTGAAGGTCGGTATCCAGACCTTCTCCGGATCGGTGGCATCGATATAGGTGTAGTGCTGCTCAAGACAGATGCTGTTGGCATTCATGTTGAACATGTTGGTCATATATGTCGCGTCATAGACGTCATATATCCTGTAGTATCCCGGAAGGTCGGCTCTTTCCTCTATGGTGACAGCCTTCTCAAGGTTCGGATTAGGCATCGAGAACCACTCCGGGAAGACTCCGTCACGCCACAGACCGGTGGTCTCGCCGTTGTCTCCCAACAGTTTGTTCCATTTCACGCAGGTGACATTGAAACTCAGGTGTGTCGCATTCTTCGAGTAGTTCGACACGTATTCGTCTCCCTCCACCTTGATGGTGCAGTCATACCTGACTCCCAGCCTGATAGTAGGGAAAAACACCTCAAGTTCGGCTGTCGGCGAGTCCTCCTCGAATCTGAGTTCTGAAACGGAAAAGACTCCCGGGTGCTCCGATTCGATGGTTACAGGAACAGTCACCGCTCCTCTTGTGTTGAGTCTTCGCACACTGAAGACCAGACTCTTCTTGTCGTCCGGTCCGATCTGCAGGTCCCCTGTTCCCTTTTGAGAAGGGAAATAGACTCCATAGCAGTCGGCATTGTCAGCTGCACCAAGTTCCGCCTCCATCTCCTGAGCGCAGGAGACAGCCATAAGCGAAACGAACAAAGCCGAGATGTATAATATGATGTTCTTGATCTTCATTACTTTTCCTCCTCGTCTGCTGTTTTGATTTTACCTGAAGGGTCAGGATTGTTGTTGCTGTCGTTGATTGCAGTGTTTGACTGGAATTCAGCACGTGTGATCACTATGTTCCACTGCGGAGAGCGACCGTCCGTGTTGAGCATGAACACCGTCGGGTGGTTGCTTCCCGGATAGTCACGGGTGATGCCGAAGTCCATACGCTTGTAGTCATAAAGGAGAATGCCCTCACCCCAGAACTCCACTCTCTTCTGAAGGAGAAGCTCTGTCTGGAAGTCTCTCAGAGACACAGGATTACGTTTATACGAACGGTCGCGATATGTGGTCATGAAGTTCTTGAGAAGCTTCTTTCCTTCTTCCACACCCTTGAGCTGGGCCTCCGCCTCCATTTCAATGAAGTACATCTCTTCGATTCGCATGAGACAGTAGTCCGCCGCATTACCGATGTTGAAATCCGAGCACTCACCCATTGCCGGGCGGAACTTGAGTGCCTGATATGACTTTGCAGCCGGCATTCCTGTGAGGAATTTCTGCTTGTCCTCTTCCGATCCCGCAAACTTGTATGCATAGTACTCTTCCTTCTTCGGGTCAAGCCATGAGTGCTTTCTGAAGTCGCTGTCTGGGATCTGATCGTAGAGTCTCGCACTTACTCCGAACTGTGCATAGCGCGCATAGCCCCATGATGCCTCGGACGAGACGTGTGACACGAAAGTCAGCAGGTTGCTGAGGTTCTCGGCCACAAGAGAGAAGCCCCAGATCCATGCATCGTTGGACGCAGCGTTGTTGAATCCGTTCACAGGGTCCTCCCACTGAGCCTGTGTCAGAGGGGTGAACCCGCCCTCATCGATCACCTGGCGTGCATATTTTGCCGCATTTGTGAACATTTCGTCACGTGGGAAGGCAGGATCCTCGGAATATCCGAGTTCAAGATATGCTCTCGCCTTCATTCCGTATACGGCGTAAATGGTAGGACGGGAGAATGTCATGTCCGCATCATTGATGAGTTCCAGAGCCTTGTCGAGATCGGCAAGGATGAAATTATACATGGTCTCCCTTGTCACGCGAGGGTTGTTCTTGGTCTGGTCGAGGGTAGTGTTCTCGTCCACGATAGGGACAGTAAGGTTGCGAATCGACTCAGGTACGTCCGTGTATTTGTTAACCTTCGGCTCGAAAAGTCTGGCCATGTCAAGATAGCACATAGCCCTGTATGCATAAGCCTGGCCCAGAATGTCCCTGAGCTTGACCGCCTCTTCATCTTCTCCTTCTCCGCTTGCCTCGACAACCGGCTTGATGGAAAGAATCACGTCGTTGATGAGACGGATCCATGAGTAGTATGCATCCCAGAAGTATGCACAATATGTGTACTGGAAACCCTGGGCCTCGTTCATGTCATAGGCATAGAAACGGTTGTAGAACGGGTTCTCTGCCATTGTCACCATATCTTCGAGCATGTGCTCGAGACGGAGGTGGATTCCCGGAATACCGAAGTCGGTGTGGTCACCGTAGTTGTTTGCATATCCGATTGTGCCGGACCTTGTCATGCTGGCAGGGACGGCCTTGATCATGGACATCATCGCAGTCTTTGACTCAGAGACCTGTGCCTGAGTCTGGGAACCGCCGACAGGCAGAACCTCCTTGATGCAGGAAGCGGATGCGAGAGCGGCAAGCGAAATGAATATATATTTGATGTATCTCTTCATACCTGATCTGTTTTAGAATGTGAGGTTAAGACCGAACGAAACTGTCCTTACTGGAGAATAGTTCTCCGAGCTGGTGCTTCCGGACAGACTCTGGCGAGGGTCCAGACCCTTCCTGTATGACCAATATACGATGTTGTCGCAAGTCAGATAGAGTCTCAGTCTGCTGATCCTGGCTTTCGCGAGCATATGACTCGGGAAGTTGTAGCCGATCTGGGCATTCTGGAAGTTGAGGTAGCTTGCCGGAACGAGGAATCTGTCTGATGACGCATTGATGTTCTGGTCGTTGTAGACGAAACGAGGAATGTCGGAATCCTTGTTCTCCGGAGTCCACGCCTTCAACACATCCTCATGGAAGTTCTTTCCGACCGTTCCTCCAGGAGGAGCCATGTAGCCGGCATATCCGCCGTCATATGTGAGACCTCCTATCGAATATGTGAAGCTTGCGGAAATGTCGAAGCCATAGAAACTGAATGATGTTCCGAAACCTCCGTAAAGATCCGGAGTCGGATCATCGCAGAGATAATCCTTTGCCTCAGAGTATTCCTTTGTCGTGATGACTTTTCCTGTGAGGACAGGGTTGCCGTCTGCATCGAGCACGGTCTCGCCATTTTCATCTTTCTGGACTTCGTCCGCATACCACATAGGAAGACCGTCGGTCTTGTCCACTCCTGCATACTTAGGCATAAGGAACGTATTCAGAGGCAGTCCTTCTCCGACGAACTTGTTGCCTGATGCATATCCTTCATAGCCGTCGATCTCACGGTTCTTGTGAGTGTCAGGGAGCATGAGGATCTTGTTGGTGTAGTGGGTGAAGTTGATGTAGGCATCCCATGTGAAGTTCTGACGGCTCATGATGTTGCCGTTGAATGCGAACTCGACTCCGGAGTTACGCATGTCACCGATATTGTCATAATAGCCGGCAAAACCGTAGGATATCGGGATGGTCACATAGTAGAGCATGTCGGATGTGAGACGGTAGAAGTACTCTGCCGAACCGGTGAGACGGCCACGGAAGAGTTCGAAATCCACTCCGGCGTTGAAGTTGGTGTTGGTCTCCCATGTGATTTCCTTGTTTCCGATGGTAGAACGCTGGATGGCGATTTCTCCATCGGAGTTGGTGATGGAGAACATGTCGGTGTAAAGATAGTCACCGATATTGTCGTTACCCTGTGAACCGATGGAAGCCTTGAGCTTGAGCATTCCCAGCCATGGAGTGCGCGGGAACCACGGTTCCTTGTCGATGAGCCAGCCTCCACCAAGAGACCAGAAGCTACCCCATCTGTGGTCCGGATGGAATCGTGACGATGCATCGAGACGATATGAGGCACTGGCAAATATTCTGGTGTTGTAGTCATACTGGGCTCTGAGGAAGAATCCCTCATTGTTGTACATCGACTTTCCGGAATTGGCAGTCTGTCCGTCGATAACCGCTCCGTTGAGCTCGGTGTTGTCCATCGAGAACATGTTGCTCTTGGATGCTGACACCGAATAGGACGAAGTGTTGTAGGTCTCGTGTCCGAGGAGGGCTGAGACGTTATGGACACCACCGAAGGTCCTGCTCCAGTTGAGGAGCTGCTGGAGGTTCACATAGAACGAGCGTCCGTGACTCTTGGTTATGATACCGCCGTTGGTCGCGAACTGACCGTAGTACATGTTCTGGATGCTTGTACCACGGGTCTCATCGACTCCGACTCCGGCGTTGAATGTAAATGTGAAGTCCTTGAGGAACTTGACTTCTGCATATGCTGTTCCGTTGATGGCGTTTCCTTCGCTGTTTCCGACATTGAGCCAGAGTTCCTGGAGGGCGTTCGAGTTGGCTGCGTAAGGACGGACGAAGCCTGCATTCGAGCCGTTACCATAGTCATAACGCTTGTAGCCCAACTCGTCATACATGATGTTGCGGTTTCCGTCACGGAGATACACAGGGTAGATCGGTGCCACGTTGGTAGCAAATGAAAAGACGTCGCCTGTTCCGCTTCCGTTTCCGTTGTTCCATTCGAAGTTCGAATAGGCAGCGTTCATTCCTATCTTCAGCCAATCCTTGATCGGATAGTCCACCCTCACGCGGGCGGTGTATCGCTGCATGTCCTCACCCTGGATCAGACCCTTGTTGTTCAAGTATCCGAATGAAGCGAAGATCTGTGCATTTCCCGGAGAACCGGATGCACTGACGTTGTACTCCTGACGGAGTGTGTTCCTGTATGACTCCGCCAACCAGTCATCCGGCTGGATCCAATAGTACTGTCCCTGATAGAAGACCTTGCGTCCAGGCGTTGCATTCGGATTGAACTTTCCGTTCGATCCTATGATGTTCTGTCCGTCAGGAAGTGTGAACGAAAGATAGCCCAAACCACCGCTCTCCGACGGTCCTGCCACATTCGCCGCCGCCTTAAGGTTGGCATCAGTGTCAGACATACCCTGCTCCATACGGTAGTAGTTGTAGAGGGCATTGTAATGTGCTTCATAGTAGAGCTTCGGATCCTTTATGTATTCATAGCTCTCAAGAGCCTTGGTGTTGAGTCCCCACTTTGCGTCCACATTCACGGTCGCCTCACCCTTCTTTGCCTTCTTGGTGGTGATCATGATGACTCCGTTGGCTCCACGGGCTCCATAAAGAGCATTCGAGGCTGCATCCTTGAGGACCGTCATCGATTCGATGTCGGCAGTGTTGAGGTTGTTCATGTCACCGTTGTAAGGCACGCCGTCCACCACATAGAGAGGTGCCGTACCGGCCGAGATGGAGCTGGTTCCTCGGATCTGGATGGAAGGGCTGCTTCCGAGAGATCCTGATGAGGTTGTCATCTGGACACCGGCCACCATTCCTTCAAGGGCTCTGGTGACATTGGATGACTGCACCTTGGCGATGTCTTCTGATTTCACCACAGTTGCTGATCCGGTGAACGATTCCTTCGTCGCCGTACCGAAGGCCACGACGATTGTTTCTTCAAGCATCTGTGTGTCAGGGTCAAGCATAACGTCATGCTTGGCGTTTCCTGCCACAGGCACCTTTACATCCTTATATCCTATGGATGAGAATATGAGCACTCCGTCAGAAGGCACAGAGATGGAATAGAGACCGTCGATGTCGGTCATTCCTCCGGTCATGGTACCTTCAATCTGAATCGAAGCAAACGGCACAGGCTCACCGGTCGAAGAATCCTTGACGATTCCCGTAACCGTGAGGTTCTGTGCATAAGAGACTGAGACTGCCATCATAAGGAGGCTCAGTATTGTCATTGCTAGCTTTTTCATATATTGGCTTTCCTCCTTTATGTTACAGCTGTATTTCTACGTTACAATTGCTGATGCTTCCTGTAATCGTGTTAGGGCTGCCAGGATTGTCATCGATGAACTCCCAGGAGAAGTCATAAGTCTTCTCTGCGGTACGCTTCACCTTCACCCAGCCATTGATTGCAGGGGCATGTCCGTCAATCATAAAGTGTTCTCCCTCCTTGTTGTGCATGTACCAGTTGCCACGGAATCCGTCTTCTGACCATGTGAATCCACGACGGGCGTTACATCTGTCATATCCTGTAAGGTTCATGCCTTCAGCCCAGCCAGGGTACTGCTCAGCATATTTAGGGTCAAATATCTCGTCTGCAGGGCGTCCCATTCGGCTGACATAGATTTCGTAGTTCTCTTCCTCAACCGAAAGATTAGGCTGCATGGTGTAGGTGTACTCCTTATTCAGTTCAGGAGCGATCTCTCCGTTGGATCCAAGAGGCAGGACGAACTCAAGAATCATGTAGTCTCCGTCCGCGCACCATGCTTCAAGACGGTCTCTCTTGCCGTTCTTGTCCTTGTCCCACATCCAGTCGTCCTGAGTTCCTATGATGCCGTCAGCTCCCGCTTCATTCTCAGGGTCAACCCATGGGATGTCCTTCTCTGCTGCTGTCCAGTCACGCGGCTGAAGATAAAGCTGCCATGCTTCAGCGATGTCGTAATTCCAGATTTCCTCTATGTTGTCCCTATGCAGCGTCTCGATCTTGCGAAGCGTTCCACCTTTCACCTTGGACATGTCGCAGTGCACGTCTTCCGACAGAGTCGAGAGGGTGCTTTCCTTCGATCCCGGAGCAAGATTGGTCACAAGCAGTTCACCCTTCCAGACTCCTGACACCTTTCTCCTTGAGGTGCTGAGGTCATATGTCAGGGTGCATGCCCTCGGCCTGGTTTCCGATCCCTTGGACACCACTTCCTCGTCATACTTCACAGTCACATAGCCCGAGTTGATGAATTCCGGAGAGACTTCGCCACCGCTCTCCTTTGTGTTCTGGAAGAAATATGTTCCGAACGGAGTTCCGTCCATAAGGATTCCCGGGAGAAGCGTTCCCTGCTTGAAAAGCGATGCCGCATTCATTGTGGACACGTTGTAGGTTCCCTCTGTCAGGACTGGCTCCGCATTTCCGGAATAGAACTTGGTGAAGAAGTTCATTATCAGACAGACACCTGGAACATCAAGGACATTGTCACCATCCACAAAGCCCTTGGTGGACATCTGGACGATGAAGTTTCCTGTCTTGTTTCCGAAAAGGTCTCCGTTATACATGCACTCCATATCGAAGAAAGGCATGTTGATGATGTCGTCGTTCATCGTGATCAGTGATGGAGCCATCTCCAGATAGTCTCCAATCACGAAATCGTCCACACAGACATACTCGACCGTATCGACCTGGCCGTCTTTTGCGATTATGAGGTCTTCGGTCGTGATCATTGTCTGTCCGCTCTCGACCTTTTCCACCTTCAGGGCACCGGATTTCAGTTCCCAGTTGGACTGAGTGGTTCCGACCTGTCTTCTTACGTAGGAAGAAGCAGAAGATACGGAATTGACTGTGTCCTTATGCACGACAGGATACGTGCCGACAGGCAGTTCCATCTTTGCTCCGGACTCAAGAAGCGGGGTCCTCATGCGGAGAACCAGCATGTCGCCCTCTGAATCCAGATAAGGATTGTTCAGGTCGTCCTGATAGCAGCGTGCATCACTGATGACAAGATAGAACATACCCATGCCATCTTCATTGATGTCACCATAGTACATGCCGAACCCCATGTCCTGCATCACCACGGCGCCTTCCGGCAGCACCACCACCGGCTCCTCAAGACCAAGATCCGGTCCCTGGCATGCTGCCGCCAGAGACAGGATAGTCATTGTAATTATCAGAAGTCTTTTCATATATATTTACTGTTTTTCTTAGAATGCAAATATGTAACGGACAAGGTAATGAGACCTGGTCTTCGGCATATTGGCGTAGCCGCTGCCGCCATTCCAGAACTGGTAAGCACATCCCCAAGACCAGCTCGTTGAAGATTCTGTTGAAGACCAATAACGATAGGTGTCATTGCTGCCCCAATCCCCGGTCACGCCAAAACCCGGTTCTGTCGCATTTATGGCAACACCGCCCGCGTCTACAATCTTGCCATTGATGGTCTCGTAGGCCGCCGCCATCTGACGAAGTTCCTCATACGAAGGCAGATACCAGCCTGACGTTGCATCAGGCAGTTTGTCCTCCGGCATATACTCCACAGCCAGAACCTTTTTATCCGGATTCGCTTCATTATATGCCTTCAGAGCCTGAGTGTTGCTGTAGCCACAGGCACGCTCCTGATTGGTCAGGTAGTAGTATTGCTTGTTATCTGATGCCCATGCAGCCACATCTGCCCCAGCTGCCTGCCAAGCGGTCGGCACCTCCTGAAGAGAGACCACAAGACCGTTCTTGCAGTCAGTCGGGAGAGCTGGATCCTGAAGAGTGATATTCATGGTCGAGAATACGACTCCAACAGTCCTGGACTTGTCGTAGACTTTGGAAATGGTGCCGTCCGAATTATAGAAATCGCCGACTGCCGCACGCCTGACTGGATCAGTGACAACCACTTCATACTCCACAGACTCTCCCCCCTGCAGGACTCCGCTGATTACGGCGCTGCCCTGTCCGACTGCCTCGATCTTTCCATTGTGACCGACTTTGACCACTCTCTCATCGCTCGAAGACCAGCTGATGGAAGTGTATGAAGCATTTGTCGGAATAATCTCCGTCTCAAGGAACTTCACGTCTCCCACCCAAAGTGCAAGCTTGCTTTCGCCGACGATGGTAAAACTCTCTACCGGGATCGGGAGGACCTCTATGTCGAATATGAGACGGACATTGGAATTATCATCTGCATATGCCGTACAATGCACGATTCCCGGAGTATTAGCTGTGAACTTGTTCTCTGCAAGGAAGCCCACTCCGGTGGCGGATGTATGGATGTTGACCACCTGGCTCGCCTTCTCCGGAATCACCTTGGTCTTAAAGACGAAGGTCTCACCATGCAGCATCTTATATTTCTCCCCATTTACTTCCGGCACGGAAAGAAGGACGATCTCCCGAGGCATAGCCTTGACTACCGTAATCTTCACACTTGCCCTCCTGCCGTCTGCATCGTGGGTGATAGTCACTGCCTGACCATTATCCATTCCTGATTCCTTGATAACTTCCACCACTGCGGTCACATTACCATGTTCATCCACCGTAGCAATCTCAGGATGTGAAGACGACCATGACACCTTGGCCGGAATATAAGTGCCGGAAGCATTGTGTTCGTACTCAGGAACCAGTCTGACCGTCATATCCTGCTGCAGACCAGACAATTCCACTGACGGGTCGCTGTAGCCAAATGACATGCCGCTCAGGAATCCGCTGCCGACGACCTCCACCGCACATTCTGCGGCAAATTCGCCTATAGATGCCGTCACTTTCGCATTTCCTTCTCCAACGGCAGTCACAGTTCCGTCTGAAACGGTCACCACATCGGTGTTTGAAGACGTCCAGGACACATTTCCGCTGAATCCATCTTCAGGAACCCTCGACAGGACAAGTTTCCTGACTGCACCCTTGGCCATCACGGCCTCGTTCAGATCAAGGTACAGAGCCTTGTCCACAACCTTCACATGACACTTGGACATGACACCGTTCGCTGCAATCGCATACACATCAGCCTCACCGATAGCATTGCCTGTGACAAGTCCGTCCTCCGCCACAGAGACGACTGCTTCATTGGATGACTTGAACCTGATAGTCTTGTCGTCCGCATTGACCGGCAGAACAGAAGCCTCCATAGCTATGGAGTAGCCCTTGGCCAGCAGCATCTCGGTGTGAGACAGGTTGACCTTCTCGACCTTTATCTCTGCGGCCTTGACATACACATGGCACATCGCCGTCACGTGCGGCCTGCGCTTATCCCTTACGGTGACCTGTGTCGTACCCACATACTTAGGCGTCACCACTCCCCTGTCAGAAACCTCAACGATGGCGACCTGCTGTCCGAATGAGTCTTCGGCTGTTGCAGCCATCCACTCAAGTCCTGTGTAGTTCTCGACCACATTACCTGAAGCATCCTTGCATCTTGCAGTGAGCTGGAAGACATCCTCATTCATCTTCAGCTCCAGAGAAGACGGTATCATGTCGATGGAGACTATGTCTGCATCTTCAACAGCCTCGATCACCTTGATATCGCACTGGGCCTTCTTTCCCGACACCATATCCTTTACTGTCAACTCCGTCTGTCCCGCCTTCAAAGGAGTCACGCTTCCGTCTTCAAGTGCAGCTACACTTTTGTCCGACAGGCTCCACTCCAGAAGGTACGGATCATATCCGCCTGGCTCACAGATAAGCTCAGGCGTCCACGGCTCATCTCCAAGACAAAGTGTCATTGCCTTGGACTTGAAGACAAGTGTGGCAGCTCCTTCAACAGGTTTATCCAGTACGTTGATATCTCCCTTGTTGAAAGTCTCCGAGTTGGCATCACGGACTTCCACCGACAGTTTTCCGCCTTCCACATAGTTGGAGAACGAAACCTTGTATTCACCCGGAGTCACCTCCTCTGTCTTGAAATCAAGCCCGTCTGTCGCCGTGAAGTTCCACACCAGGTTGGCCAGATCGTATTCCGCCGGCTCAACCTTCACGGACATAGGAGCCCAGACGCCATTCACGCCACCTGTAAGTCTTGCTGGCATGTCCAGCAATATCCTGTCAGCCAGAACAACCTCCCGCACCACAGCCATGACAGCAGTGTCGGCCACGGCAGTCTCCTTCTTTCCGGAAACGATGACAGTCACTTTTGCGTCTTTCACAAACTCCTTGACCTTGACATTATATTCCCCGGGCCTGAGCTCCGCATATTCAAACTGCAAGTTTTCCGGAACAGCCGAAAATTTCCAGTCGAGACCGCTCGGGCTGTACCCTTTCGGTTCCACGGCAGCCTTGACCACAGCACCGACCTCTCCGACCAGGACACTACCCGGAGCCGTCAAGGTGACCTTTTCCAGCTTGACGTCAGAGACCACCACGGTACAAGAGGCCGAGACGCCATCCGCCGTGGCTGTAATGACAGCCTCTCCTTCAGCAAGGGCCACAACCCTACCGTCAGCTTTCACATCAACGATGGAATCCACATCCACCGACAGAAGAGGCCTCTTGTCGTAATTGACCACAACGAGTTCTCCGGCCAGATTCAAGGTGTCCCCGACCGTCATCTGATATGTGTCGCTGTTGAAGGAAACAGAAACCGGCTGTTCCTTCACACATGCCGCTAATGCCAGCAGCATGGTGGACATATATATAAGCAACTTTTTCATCGCCTGTTACTTTGTGAGTTTCAAGGTATTGATCCTCGGCACCATAGAGTCCATGGTCACTGGAATAAGGCCGTTATAGATTCCGACCATCATGTACGAGTAGTTGAAATACAGGAACTCCTGTTCTCCCGGGATTCCGAATGCCTGGAGCGAGATCCTCAACGGAGTCGCCTTTGCCGAGCCGTCTGCGTTCATGGTGAACCTTGCCACCTTGAGGAACGGAATATCCACAGGCACATCCATCATGGTTCCGTTGTAATCCACCTTTATACAGCCATAGACAAAGAAGTCGTAGAGGTCTGCGAGAGCCGGATTGTCCAGATCGTCAAGCTGCTGGGACATCACATACATATCTCCCGTAGACTTCTCGAAATACAGCAGTATCGGGAGATCCTCCGGAATGTTCCTGAATCCTTCTCCTACAGTAGTGGACTCCCAGCCGTACATCTGATAGTACAGGTTGTTTTCCTCCGGAACAATCTTCACTTCATATGTGATTTCCTTTCCTTCACATTTGCCGGTGAGTTTCCAGTCGTTTCCGATCCACTTGTTGTAGGCTTCGGTAGCAGGCTCCTGCTCAAGCTTCAGAAGAGTCTCCGCATAATAGCCTGTGAGGGTTCCCGTTGAATCGATTCCAATCATGAACAGCAGGTAGTCGCCTTTGACAAGACGCTCTTCCAGATGGGTGCAGTCGCCTTTCTTCACTTCTTTAGCCCATTTCATGTGCGCTGCATTGCACTCAGCCACATAGCTTTCGAAGCAGGTGCGGTAGCTTCCCTTGTACTGCGACCTGAAATAGTCTGCAGGGAGAAGATATGGTACGTAGGTGTCCAGGGTGTCGCCTGCGGTACATAATATCACTTCCTTCTCATCATCGGGATTGTCCTCGGCCACGATTCTTTCCTTGTATTCCACCTTCCACGAAGGATGAGGTTCGAACACATCCGGATTCCTCATTGTCTTGAATGTAAGCTCCGCAACCTTGCCTGAGATGTCACCGGCAGGAGTGACGATTGCCGCTATCACCCTGTAGACCCTGTTTGCTTCAAGTCCCTTGATGGTGACGCTCCTGTTGACTCCGACATTTCCCTGAATCTTTCCTTCCTTGGCCAGAAGGGAGGCTATCCTGGTTTCAAGTTCCAGCTGAGCATCGGTATCAAGCTCAGACGTGCACATGTAATACCAGAGATCTTCCTGACCGCCGTCATGGTTGACCCTCACATATGCCATCTCCTGAAACGCCTCGTCCAGCCGGAGAGTCATTGTGACATTGTCGTCCTTCATTCCTTCAGGATCAATGTTTTCCACGCATCCGGACCCGAGTACCACGCCCAATAATACGACAACAGCGCCAGCAGTATGCCGGAGCACCCTGTTGAAATCGGTTAATTTATTCATTGTCAAATAGTAGTTATTATTTAAAATCCAATTTGTTGTACTAAACCAATCTGCGAATATACAACCCGTCGGCAAAATTTACAATACCTGAAAAAGAAAATTTTCAGATATAAAAACATTTAGTATCTTTGCGGCTGAATTTTAAGAATATAACGACAAAGTGGAACCTCCCAGTCCTATATCGATAGAACAGAAAGTCTCTGCGGATCAGATGTCTGACGATCCGTTGTCCAGCAGAATATTTATGGTTATGGGCGACTCTTCCGATGAAAATCGGGAGCGTTTCTTCGTGTGTGCATGGTCCGCACGCACAGGACTTTCGTATATAGGCACACCGGATTCCATGGTTTCGTAACTGATACGTACTTTATTTATATATGGCACTTTACTTAAGAAAGAAATTAGACAACAAAGCCGAAATCGCCGTATGGCAGGTAACGGAGACCGAGGAAGAGCTGTTGAAGCTCAGTTCGGTTCCGACAGACGAGATGGAGGAGATCTCCCTCTTCAGAAACGAGAGTCACAGGAAGCAGAAGCTCGCTGTCAGGGCACTCCTGAACGAGGTCTTTGAGGAGAAGATGTACCTCAACCACCACGACAACGGAAAGCCTTATCTGGAGAACTGTGTGACCAACATAAGCATCACGCACACAGACAAATACGTGGCAATCATCATTCACGATGAGGAGGAGCTCGGAATCGACATCGAGTCTCTTGACAGGAACTTCGCCACTGTGGAGCAGAAGGCCTTGTCCGAGGATGAAATCGACGATCTGGATGACGAGAAGAAGAACGAGCAACTCGCCATCTACTGGTGCGCGAAGGAGGCGATCTTCAAGAGAATGTCACAGAACCGTGTGAATTTTGCAGAGCAGATCGAGGTGGAGAAATTCAATCTGAGGAAGGAGGGAGAACTCGAAGCGACCTTCATCCACAAGGACGAACATGAGGAGGAATTCGAGCTGGAATATATGATGTTCGACCGCCATGTCCTTGTATGGCTTGTAGGATAGGCTTCGAAACAAAAAAGTTAGCCAATTTTTAGTTTTTCTAAATTATACTCAATTGTAAATCCCTGTTAACCAATAAGTTAACAGGGATTTTAGTATATTGTTAATAACTTTTTATCTGAGATTCCGCATAAACTTATAGGAATTGAATTATCTTTGTCGTCCTCACGTTTTGTGGAGATTCCCACCCCGAAAATATAAAATGACAAACATATGGTAAAGCACGTAGTAAAACGCGACGGTAGAGTCGTCATATTCGACAAGAGAAAGATTGTCGATGCCATCCTCAAGGCAATGGAAGTTACCGACGCAGGCGAAGACATCGTCCTCGCTGCGGAAATCGCTTCTGCAATCTCCAAGATCGAGGTGGACAACATGAGTGTGGAGGAAATCCAGGACCAGGTGGAGAACGAACTCATGAACAGCCCTCGTAAGGAGGTAGCAAAGAAGTATATCGCATATCGCAACAAGAGAAATCTCGCCCGCAAGGCGAAGTCACGCGAGATCTTCCAGGAGATCATCGACGCCCAGGCGACCGAGATCACCCGCGAGAACGCGAACATGAACGCCGACACTCCTGCCGGAATGATGATGAAGTTCGCTTCCGAGTCCACAAAGTCCTATGTGGACGAGTGCATGCTCTCCGACGATGTGAAGGAGGCCGTAAAGAACAACTACATCCACATCCACGACAAGGACTACTATCCTACAAAGAGCCTTACCTGCATCCAGCATCCTCTGGACAAGATTCTTGAGGACGGATTCTTCGCCGGTCACGGAGAGTCACGCCCTGCAAAGAGGATCGAGACAGCCAGCATCCTGGGCTGCATCTCCATGGAGACCGTCCAGAACGAGATGCACGGAGGTCAGGCGATTCCGGCATTCGACTTCTACATGGCTCCTTTCGTGAGACGTTCTTTCCATGAGGAACTCGACAAGATCGGAGAGATCAACGGCGAAGACTACACACGCCTCTATGACGTGAAGATCGACGACTACCTGCACCGCGACCTCGTGGGCATCCAGGGAGACGACAGGGTGATCCAGCACGCCATCAATATGACAGTTGCCCGCGTCCACCAGTCAATGGAGGCATTCGTGCATAACATGAACTCCATCCACTCCCGTGGTGGAAACCAGGTGGTATTCAGCTCCATCAACTATGGTACCGACACCTCCGCAGAGGGACGATGCGTCATCCGCGAGATTCTTAACACCACTTATGAGGGTGTCGGAAACGGCTCGACCGCGATCTTCCCTATCCAGATCTGGAAGAAGAAGAGAGGCGTGAGCTACCTCCCTGAAGACCGCAACTACGACCTCTACAAGTTCGCCTGCAAGGTGTCTGCACGTCGTTTCTTCCCTAATTTCGTCAACCTCGATGCTCCATACAACCACCATGAGCTCTGGACTCCGGACGATCCGAAGAGATACCAGTATGAGGTTGCGACCATGGGATGCCGCACACGAGTGTTCGAGAACAGGTTCGGACCTAAGACTTCGATCGGACGAGGCAACCTTTCGTTCACTACCATCAACATCGTGAAGCTCGCCATCGAGTGCATGAACATCGAGAACAAGGAGGAAAGGATTCACGAATTTTTCCACAAGCTCGACTGGGCACTGGAGATTTCCGCAAAGCAGCTCAATGAGAGGTTCAACTTCCAGAAGACAGCTCTCAAGAAGCAGTTCCCTCTGCTGATGGGTGCCCTCTGGCTCGACAGCGAGAAGCTCGGCGAGAACGACACCATCGAACCGGTAATCAACCACGGAACCCTCGGTATCGGATTCATCGGACTTGCAGAGGCTCTGATCGCCCTGGTCGGCAAGCACCACGGAGAATCGCCTGAGGCTCAGGAGCTCGGACTCCGCATCGTGACCTTCATGAGAAGCAAGATCAACGAGTTCTGCGAAACATACAAGCATAACTTCAGCGTGCTCGCCACTCCGGCTGAAGGTCTTGCCGGAAGATTCACCCGCGGAGACAAGAAGAAGTTCGGTATCATCCCTGGCGTGACAGACAAGGACTACTACACCAACTCCAACCATGTGCCGGTGTACTACAAGTGCTCACCTAAGCACAAGGCCGAGATCGAGGGTCCATACCACGCACTTACAGGTGGCGGACACATCTTCTATGTGGAGATTGACGGAGACGCCACCCACAACCCTGAGGCGATCATGGCCATCGTGGACCTGATGGACAAGTACGACATCGGATACTGCTCTGTGAACCACAACCGCAACCGCTGCATGGACTGCGGATATGAGAACGCCAAGCAGAACATGAAGAAATGTCCTCACTGCGGAAGCGAGAAGATCGATCAGCTTCAGAGAATCACAGGATACCTCGTGGGAACCACCAACAGATGGAACAGCGGAAAGCTCGCCGAGCTCCGCGACCGTGTGGTGCACGAATAGGAATTGCCGGTCAAGCCGGCAATGACGTCATCCCCGACCTGATCGGGGATCTATTTATAAGGAATGATGGAGACGGTACCCTCAACGGTATCGTCTTCTTCTTTTGTGAGATGGATGATACGCTGGTTTGAGCTTCCTCTGAAATGAAGGTCAGGATCACGGAGATCTGCCATGAACGGGCCGTCCACCAGAGTGTCTATATATGGAAGAATCATGCTCAGACGCTCGTCTGCAAGGATTTCCTCATAGGTGAAACCCGTATAGCACCATATGTTCTTGCCGGTCTCCTCCTTTATGCGGCGGGCAAGTTCCGTGAAGGCCTCGACCTGATAGAGGGGGTCTCCCCCGGAGAATGTCACATCCGCGAACTCGTCTGCCTTGACGACATCCAGAATATCCTGGACATCCACCTCGCGTCCACCCTTGAAGTCCCATGACTGCGGGTTATGACAGCCCGGGCAGGCATGGGCGCAGCCGGCGCAATAGATCGATGTGCGAAGTCCGGGACCATCAGCCATCGTTTCTTCCAATATATCCAGTATTCTGATTTTCATTATTCGTGTTTTTTAGAGAGTGGAGCGGGACGCACGTCGTCCCAGGACTTTATGGCATCGTAAGCCTCCTGCGAGCCGTAGTAGGCTAGGAACTTCTCCCTGTCGTGCTTCACCCACCACTGGGTGCCCATTCCTTTCTCGAAAGCATAAGGCTTCATGAACATCCTGACCGCCCATGCCGGAGCGAGGAAGGCCAGGGAGTAGAACCATGGGAGCTTGGACTTCATGGTCGCAAAGTACTCATCCACAGGGGTATTCGAGCGGAAATGCAGATAGTCTTCGAGCACGTCGGCATCGGTGTACCACATTCCATGGAAGTTCTTCAAGGCAAACCACTGAGGCTCGAAGACCTTTTCCGGTCCGGGAAGGCCGAGTCCTGCAAGCAGACGTGTCTCGAACTCATAATTGGTCATCCTGTACTGCTCACCGCTGCTTATGTTATATGCCTTGTTCCAGAAATCTTCAGGCACCCAGTCTTCGCAGACCTGAGCAAGCAGGCGACCAGAATCTTCAACCGTCGCCCACTCCAGGACGCCGCCGACAGGCACATGGAAAGCAGTCGGATTAACGACCTTCAGAATGCCTGGATATAGGATGCCGCTCTGCCTGAGAGACACCCACCTCTTGAGACCGGCTTTGGCAAATATCTCCTCTGAACGAATTTTTGACAAGGCATACATGTCATATTTTGCCGGGATCTGAGGCTCATCCACGCCACCCCAATGGTGAGGCGGGTTCCTGTCGCCATACTGCGCTACCGATCCGATATACACTACCCTCATCTCATCTTTGTGCGGCTGTGCAAGAACAGCCTTGACGACATTCTCCGCTGCAGTCACATTCACCTTGAGGGTCTTTTCCGGATAGTAGTCTGCGGCCGGAGACACCATTCCTCCGACATGCAGGACGTAATCGGAACCGTTGACCCCCTCAAGCACATCCTCATAACGTGTAAGGTCGCCCCACACAACCGTCACTGCCGGATCATTGATATAGCCGGCAAGCATCTTGCGGTTCTTCCTGCTGTCGCGTGCCAGCAGTCTTATATCAAATCTGTCTTTTCTCTTGTAAAGTTCCTGAAAGCCGGCCCATCCCATATTGCCGGTGCCTCCTGTCAGAAATACAGTCTTCTTCATACACCTTTCCTTTATTTTTTCAACCAGGTTTCCGGGTTCTGCGGACTGGAGCCCTTCCAGACCTCGAAGTGGAGCTGGACCTGTCCTCCGATCGCATCCACGGAACCGATTATGTCAGAAGTCTTCACCTTGTCGCCCTCCGCCACATTGAGCGACTTGAGCTTGCAGTACAATGTGAAATAGTTTCCATGCTGGATGAGCACGCACTGGTTATATCCCGGCATCACCATCACCTGTTTCACGACTCCGTCAAAGACAGCCCTGATCTGGGTTCCCTTCGCCAGAGCGATATCCACGCCGTTGTTCGGCGGAAGCTGAAGATTCTTATATACCGGATGATAATGCTTTCCGAAACGGGCCACCACAGGGCCGTCTGCCGGCCAAGGGAGCTTTCCCTTGTTATTTGCAAACGCGGCATCCAGCTTGGTGTCCACCACCGTCTTCTTTCCTGACGACTTCGGCTTCATCGCAGCAGCCACGATCCTCTCAATTTCCCTGTTAAGAGCATTGACCTCCTTCCTCTTGGCAGCCAGCTGATTACGGTATTTCTTCTGATCCTTCTTCAGCTTCTTTACAACTCCGTCAGCCTTCTTCTCATCCGCCTTAAGAGACTCCAGCTCCTTCACCCTGGCGGCCTTAACCTTCTCCGCATCCTTCTTAAGAGCCTGAAGCTCAGCCTTCTTTCCCTCAAGTTCCTCCTTCATCTGCCTTATCCGCTGTGCCTCCGTCTTCATCTGATTCGAGAGGTTCCGGAAATATCCCATCCTCCTGAATGCCTGGCCGAGGTTATCGCTTGCCAGCATATACATATACCATACTCTCGCGTCACGGTTCTTATATGCGCTGCGGACGAGCTTTCCATAATGGACTGTGAGAGTGTCCACCCTGGCCTGCATCCTGTTTATCTTCACCTGTGCGAGATATATCTCATCATTGTATTTCCTTATCTGACGGTCGCTTTCAGCCACAAGTTCCTTCCTGTTCGAGACCTTCTTGCGAATCAGGGACAGGTCGGAGAGCATGGTGCTGCTCCTGGATGCATTCTCCTTGAGCTGCCTGTCGATGATCTCGATCTCACGTTCCAGCCTGGCCTTCCTGGCCTCCTGGGTGCTGGTGTCCTGCGCAAAGGCAGTCAGGCACAAAGCTGCAGCCACCAGAGCACAGACATACCTTATATATATGTACCTTCTCATTTCCCTGCCTCCTCCCTTCTTTTGCGTATTCTTTCATCCAGATCCTCGATCTCACCGTCATTCTTCTGCCTTGCCAGATTCCAGTAGACGAAGGCCATATCGTATTCCTTCAGGGCAAAGAGGACTTCGGCGTAGTGGTCAAGAATCACTGGACTGTCCTTTCCTCCGTAAAGCATGGCATGCTTGAACTGAGGCTTGGCCTCGGCCGACTTGCCGAGAAGATGCAGGATCCAGCCGTACGTGTCCAGATACGTAGCATTGTCAGGCTCAGCCTCAACGGTCTTGCGGCTCATCGCCAGAGCCTTCTTGAGCTTCTTTCCTTCCATGCTGAGATAATATGCATAGTTGTTCAGGACATAGACATAGTCCGGATTGACCTTCAGAGCCTTTTCATAGGCCTTATACGATTTCTTTGCATCTCCCATCTGGTGATACACGTCACCCATTGTAGACCATGACCTCAGAGTTCTGGAGCTGTCGGAAGGAGCTGTCTCCAATATGGTTTCGCAGGCCTGGAGCACCTTTTCGTAATCCTTGAGATTATAATCCCCGACTCCAGCCATTTCGAGGAAGGCGGCCTCATTCGGGAAACGTCCGAAGGCTGCACGTCCCTCGACCGAGAGTTCCTTCCACATCTCGGCATACATGAGGAACTCCACAAGGGAGGCACTTGCAGAGAGGCTCTCCGGATACAGTTCCGCATTCCTTCTGAATGAAACTGCCGCAAGATCCTTTCTGCCGGTCGAATAATAATAGATTCCTGCTGTCTGGAGGGCGGTGCTGTCCTGCGGGTGAGCTGCCACCAGCTTTGTCACGATGGTGTCCATCTGAGGCATGAAGGAACGGATGAATTTCGGATCTGTCCTCTGGATCACGGCCATCAGATAGTCACTCTTGCCTGCCGCCGGGCTGTCCGAGAGGGTCACGAAGCTGTCCAGAGCCTTGAAGTACTCGTCATAACGTCTTGTCATCCTCAGGGTTTCGGCCTTGCCAAGCAGAGCCGGCGAGAAATCCGGGGCTATGTCCAGGGCCTCATTGTAATATGCCAGAGCCGTGGAGTCGTTGTACATGGACATCTGGTAGTCCGCAAGGGTGGACAGGACATATGGAGAAGAATACTGCCTGTTATATTCCTCCAGGGAGGCATAGGCCTCTTTGTTACGGTCCATCCTTCTGAGAAGGTTGAAACGGTACACGGCTATGGATTCGGTCATTCCGAACACCGTCTCGATCTCCTTCAGAGTCTCCAACGCCTTTTCAAACTCATTCTGGGCGGAATACAATTCGGCCAGATCGAAGTACAGCTCGCTTTTGCGGGGAAAGTCTTCAAGAAGCTTTTCGTAGATGTCCACCGTCAGTTCGTTCCTTGAAGTCACGGCATAGATTCCCGCAAGCCTGTAGCGGTACCAGAAATTGTCCGGATCCAGCTCAACTGCCTTCTTGAGGCATTCCTCAGCGAAGTCCACCTCATTGGCAGCGAGAGAGGTCAAGGCCAGATAGTACCAGGCCGCGTCACTGGTCTGATCCTTCTCCAGAATCGCATTCAGAGTGGCACGGGCGGCATCATGATTGCCTTCATTATATTTCTTGACAGCAGACAGCAGCATGTTCTCCTGCAGGCTCTCCGGGCGCTGTGCTAAAACAGTTGTCGCACAGATCAGAAGGGCAAGAAACGCCGTCAGGACCATCAATATTCTTCTCATATTCATTTTATCACCAGAAAACGTACAAAAATAACACTCTAATTCGGTAAATTTGCACAACTTTGAAAAAAATACGCTCAAGATGCAACATTATGAGGACCGATTGCATCTTTTACGGGCATGAACAATTAGAGACCTTCGGTCCCCGGAAGATTAAGAAGTGGCTGAAACCTTTGACCCTAAGCTGATTGAATCATGCATAAAAGGCGATCGGGCTGCACAGAAGGCGTTATATGACCGGCTTGCACCCCGAATGTTCCCTTTATGCATCAGGTATGTCGGCGACAGGTCTTTGGCTGAAGATATCCTTCAGGAGGGTTTCATAACATTGTTCACACGCCTGGAAAGCTACAAGGGAGAGGGCTCCTTTGAGGGCTGGGCAAGAAGGATCTTTGTAACGACTGCGCTGATGAGCCTGAGAAAGAAGGACGCGCTCAAGATGAGCGAAGACCTGGAGGCAGCCAGAGGGCTGAAGACAGAAACCTCCTCACAGGTTCAGAACATCGGATATAAGGAACTGATGGAGCTGATCATGACGCTTCCTCCGGGATTCAGGACGGTGTTCAACATGTATGCGATCGAGGGATATTCGCACAAGGAGATAGCTGATATGCTGGGAATCACCGAAACGACCTCGCGAACACAGCTCAGCAGGGCAAGGATATGGTTACAGGAAAAGATCAAAAAGAGAGAAGATGTCTGAAAAGAACAACATATTTGAGAATGACCTTCTGATGAGGGCGATTCTGGAAGGCGGTCAGGAAGAGGTTCCCGGCCACATCTGGGATGCCGTGTCGGCTGGTCTGGACAAGGCTGCCTCAGGACAGAAGAAGACCGTCACCCTGTGGTGGCGTCGTGCAGGAGTCAGCGTAGCTGCAGTTGCGGCTGCCGTGGCTTCTGTTCTTGTGTTGTCCCGTCCGGAGTCGGCAGACATCGTTCCTGCCGCTGTGCAGGGGGATATGATAGCTGTTGTCGAGCAGCCTGCTCAGGAGAACATCATGACTGAAGAGGCCGTGGAGATGGAGGCTGGCAGACAGCTGCAGAAGAAGGCTGCAGGGCTCATGGCTTACGTACCGGAGGCTTCCGTCATGCAGACCGGCCCTGCCGCTATTGAAGAGCTCTCTGCAAGAGAAGATGCACAGACAGCTGCTCCGGAAGAGACTGCTGAAATCAGAAAGGAAGAGATGAGCCCTGCCGCTCAGGAAAGAGCGTCGGAGAAGGCTGCCGCGAAGAGGGTCAGCGACGAGGTTTCCACAAAGGAATATTTCCCAGTCGTATGGGACGATGAGGACGATCAGAGGAACAAGGTCAGGACTTCGGTGGTGGTTTCCGGTATCACTGGAGCATCAAGCTCGCAGAACAAAGGCGCGTCCGGGATCCTTAAGGCACCGGCACTCACGCTTGCACCGGCAGAAACCGGTATAATCGAAAAGAATTCGACATCAAGATACGGACTTCCTGTTTCAGTAGGAGCCGGAGTAAAGATAGACTTCACCCCGAAGTGGTCTCTCGGTGTCGGACTCAACTACACTCTGCTCACAAGGACATTCAACGGAACATATACCCACGTAAGCGAGGCTGGAGCGATAAACAACCTCGTCACATCCGACATCAGAAACAGCCAGCACTACATAGGTATTCCTGTCAATGCATATTACAACATCGTCAGCAGCAAGCATGTAAACTTCTATGCCTATGCAGGTGGAGCAGTTGAAAAATGCGTATATGACAAATATCGCGTCATAACCAATTCCATCGTGCACAAGGAGCCGGCCAAGGGAGTGCAGCTATCGGCAAACATCGGCTTCGGAGCGGAATTCATGCTTGGAGAGCACCTCGGACTCTATCTTGACCCGAGCCTGAGATACTACTTCGACTGCGACCAGCCAAAGAGCATCAGAACAGAGCAGCCTCTTATGCTGGGCTTTGAATTAGGATTCAGATTCAGACTCTGACATATGATCTATTAGCGACTTTTCCGGCTTGCATACATCTGTAAGCCGGTTTTTATTTACGGCCCTCGATAATGTTACGTGCAAGAGTGTTTGCACAAACGAAATCCTTCAGTTCCTTGCAGTCCGTGTCGAGGATTGTGTGACGGTCACCCTGCCACAGCAGAGTTCCGCCCGAGATGAAGCCGATCTTGTCACCTATTTCAAGAATTGAGTTCATGTCATGGGTGTTCACGACAGTAGTCATGTTGAACTCCTTTGTCAGATCGCTGATCAGGCGGTCTATCAGGATGGACGTATACGGATCCAGACCGGAGTTCGGCTCGTCACAGAACAGGTATGACGGATTCAAGGCGATTGCGCGTGCGATTCCGACCCTTTTCTGCATTCCGCCGCTGAGTTCATTCGGATATTTGTCATCAGATCCGATTACATTCACCTTTTCAAGACAATATTTCGCCCTCTCTATTCTCTGGGCCTTTGACCAGTCCGTGAAGAACTCCATCGGGAACATCACATTTTCAATGACTGTCGCAAAATCGAACAATGCACTGCCTTGAAAGAGGATTCCGATATTCTGCCTGAGCGCCTTCTTCTGAACGTACGACATGCCGGTCAGACACTTGTCACCGTAAAATATCTCACCGCTGTCCGGCTCCATCAGTCCGATCAGATTCTTCAGAAGAACGGTCTTGCCCGAACCGCTGGCACCGATGATCATATTGCACTTTCCAGCCTCATATTCCACATTTATGTCATTGAGGACCTGCTTCCCGTCGAAGCTTTTATACAGATGTTCTACCTTTATCATGATTCAGTGCGGTTTAATACAGCATCAGCTGGGTGACTATGAGGTCAAACATAAGGATGAGAATGCTGGTTATGACTATGGCCTTGGTGCTTGAGCGTCCAACTCCGAGGGAACCTCCCTTGGCATAATATCCGTTGAAGGCTGAAATCGACGAGATGAGGAAGCAGAAAAGTGACATCTTGAAGCAGCTGTAGAAAATATAGAAGCCGTTATAGAAGGCTTTTATTCCGGTTATATATGACGGAGGCGGGATTATCTGAGTGGCATTCACCACAATCCATCCTCCCACGAGTCCGAGGGCGAGGCTGAGGAGCACGAGAAGCGGACTGAGAATCGTCGCTGCAGCCACCTTAGGAAGCACAAGGAAGTTAGCTGAATTGACACCCATCATATCCATGGCATCGATCTGCTCGGTGATCCTCATGCTGCCGATCTCGGATGAGATGTTCGATCCCATCTTGCCGGAAAGGATGAGGGCGATCATGGTCGAACAGAACTCCAGGATGAGGCTCTCGCGGACCATATAGCCTATGTACATCTTGTCGATTATAGGATTTTCGAGATTGGAGGCGGTCTGGATCACAAGCACTCCACCGATGAAGACCGAAATGACACCCACCAGAAGAATGGAGGAGAGAATGAGCTTGTCAGCCTCGTTGATGAACTGCCTCCAGAAGATTTTCCACTTCTCTGGCTTCCTGAAGACCATTTTCAGGAAGAGCATATAGGTTCCTATAGAGACAAAGATTTTTTTTATCATGACTAAAATTTTTTTTGTCTGACAAATTTACCACATTTTTCTTTTTTTTAATCTCAGTCTCGAAATTCCTTATAAGATTTGCAGCACACACGTCCCTCTGAGTGGGGCGGGCCAAGAAGTTTTTGAAAAGCGGATTCAAAACATTAAAGGACATGCTGATAAACATTCATTGCGCCAAATGCATCGGGATAGAGGCGGTTCCGGTCACCGTGGAGGTGGACATTGCAACGGGAATAGGAATTCATCTGGTGGGACTGGCAGACACGGCCATCAAGGAGAGTCTGCTGAGGACCATCACGGCTCTGCAGTCGATGGGATTCAGGATTCCCGGCAGGAAGATAGTCATAAATCTGGCTCCTGCCGACATGCATAAGAAAGGAAGCGGATATGACGTTCCTATCGCCCTCGGAATCATCGCTGCATCCGGGCAGAGGAATCTCATTGCATTGGAAGACTATCTGATCATGGGAGAACTCGGACTGGACGGAACGGTGAGAGAAGTGCCGGGAGCACTCCCGACTGTCGAACTGGCAGCAAAAACCGGACAGAAAGGCTGCATACTTCCTTGTTCCTCTGCGTTTGAGGCCATGGAATTCAAAGGGACGGAGGTCTATGGGGTGGACACGCTGGAAGATGTGCTCAGGATTCTTGAGGGAGAGGACTGCAGCGATCTTCTCATTCAGAACAGGCACAGCCGGATGCTGGCTGAGGGCGGAAAGGACGGGATTCCTTTCCATGCAGAAGAGATGTCAGACCTGAACCGGATGGACTTCTCGGAAATAATCGGGCAGGAGGGCGCCAAGAGAGGGCTGGAGATCGCGGCAGCCGGCGGACACAACGTCATACTCATAGGAAGCCCCGGCAGCGGGAAAAGCTCGCTGGCCAAGGCCATGGCAGGCATTCTGCCACCGATGTCTCTTGAAGAGTCTCTGCAGACGAGCAAGATATATTCAGTTGCGGGCAAGGGGAACGCCTCTGGCGGGCTTATGAAGACAAGGCCTTTCCGTTCACCTCATTACAGCGTTTCCGTTGCAGCTCTGCTGGGAGGAGGATCGGACAGCATAATGCCGGGAGAGATTTCCCTGGCACATAACGGTGTGCTTTTCGCCGACGAGTTCTGTGAGGCTCCGAAGAGGATTCTTGAGGTCCTGCGTGCTCCGATGGAAGACAGGAAAGTGACGATTTCAAGGCTGAAATCCAAGGTGGAGTTCCCGGCAGACTTCATGCTTGTAGCAGCGACCAACCCCTGCCCGTGCGGGTACTACGGGGAAGGTAACCGCTGCACATGCACCCCTTCAAAAAGAATAGCATATATGTCCAAGCTGTCCGGTCCTATCATGGACAGAATTGACATACAGCTCTTTTTAAAGGCGATCAACCCTCGGATGCTGGTCGAAAGGAAGCCGGCGGAATCCAGTGCCGCCGTGGCCGCAAGGGTGATGGCGGCACGCGAAATCCAGAAGAGAAGATTCGCTTCGGAAGGGATCTTCTGCAATGCCGGAATGAACAACAGGATGATTGAGAAGTACTGCCCTCTGAGCACGGCGTGCAAGGAACTCCTGGAACGTATCATAGCCCGCATGGGGCTTTCCGCACGTGCCTGCTCAAGAATCATCAAGCTGGCACGCACCATAGCAGACTTAGCCGCCTCAGAAGACATTCTCCCTGAACATCTGTCCGAGGCGGCCGGCTATCGTTTTCTGGACAAGCAGAATATTTTTGATTAGGCGCCCATCCAATAGTCATTTCCACCCATTTTGTCTATATTTGCAACATGAAACAGGAAGTTACGATAAAGGACACATCAGACCTCGAAAGGGCTGCAAGGGAGTTTCTGGAAAAGATCGGAGACAGCACACTGGTGGCATTCTTTGCTCCCATGGGAGCAGGCAAGACCACATTCACCACTGCACTCTGCAAGGTGCTTGGAGTGACGGACCCTGTCGGATCACCGACATTCGCCATTGTGAACGAATACATGACCGCGGACGGAGACCCGATGTATCACTTCGACTTCTACCGCATCAACAAGCTTTCCGAGGCCATCGAAATAGGCCTTTACGACTATCTGGACAGCGGATGCCTCTGCATCATGGAGTGGCCGGAAAACATCGAGGAACTTCTCCCGGAAGACACGCTCAGGGTGCATATAACCGTCAATCCTGACCAGTCCCGCACTCTCACCTGGGAGTGTCCGGTTCCTGCACACCAGTAAAGGACACTGAGCAGATGTAACCGTTCATGTTCAATGTATCCAGCTGCCCGTCATGCCAAATGACCGGGCTTTTTCCATTTTTTGAGGACAAGGCCACATAAAGGGCGTCTTTGCCGACTGCAAGGGGTCTGTGCCCTGTACAGGAATATCCTTCCGGCATCGATATGACTTTCCCCGAATCGAATATCACTCCGTCCCCGTCTTCCGGATTCAGCACACAATATACCTTTCCTTCCGAATAACAGATGTATGATATGGTGTTTCCTGTCTCGAAACGCATATATTCACCGCCTTCAATCCATATTCCGCTTTCCACTCTTCCGTCATGATAACGATACATGCATTCCACTCCGATCAGGCTGTCTGCAGGAAACAGGCGACAGGACAGCACAGTGGCCGAATCGGGAATATCGATCCTCTTGCGGTCTCCGCTTCTAAGAAGACTGACGCGACCATCAGATGTTGATGAAACGAGGCTGCATGGAACTCCGCCCGAGGACATCAAATCCCAAACTGAACATATATCCTGCCCATAAGCAAGCGGAACTATTTCAGAATCAGACACGACATAATATCTCTCCTGAAGGCCTTGTGGGACAGCAACCGGCTGACGGAATGCATAACACAGACTCTTTCCATCCTCCCAGAAGCGTCCGTAAGTCTCGCCTCCCATCCTCTCAATCATAACCTCTCCGTTCTTCCTCAACGAGTGTCCTCCGCCAGAACGCCTGTGATTCAAGGTGAATACATCTTCGCCACGCACTCTGATGTCCATAAGGACTTCGTCTCCATCATAACGGAACAGCGGCGCTCCGTTCCTTTTCATCACACAGACACCTCCTTTGGAGAAAAATGTGTACAGGGAGCCATCCACCACACGGTGCATGTCGGGGTCACAACTCACTTCATAGCCGTCGCCGACCGGGATTTCCATCTTCGGCACCCCATCCGCAAAGACTATCAAGGAACTGTTCACCGGTTCCGAAGCATCTTCCGCAGACCAGTCATAGCCCGACGGAAAAGACATTCCTGTCACACAGCAGACCGGACGGAAAGGAGACCCTAACCCTTCATCATAGCCATCCGCTGCCGCCTCTGCTCTCTTATCCGTGATTTCCGATATTCCACAAGCCACAAAGAGTGCCAAGGCTCCTGCTGCCAGGACCATCTGTCCGCATCCGCAATTATCATTACACTTTCTTCTCATCTCCCGACTTTTTTCTTCAAAGGAAAAGAAAAGAAGGAATGCGCCCAAATCCGCAGACCGCAGATTCAGACGCATTCGTCACATTTTTCTCTTTTTTATATTTTTTTCTTTTTTTTAGCCAAAACTTAGAGCGAGGAACATTATCAGGTATGTTCCACAGGGGCTACAGCACCGGATAGATTGCAAAAAGGGCGGAGCCGGAGCCGGACATGCTGGCATAGACTGCTCCTGAATCGTAGAGGGACTTCTTTATGGCGGCCAGTTCCGGGAATTTTGCAAAGACCGTCTCCTCAAAATCATTGACAAGAACACCGTCCCATTCCTCAACGGGGCGTGCAAGGGCCTCTCTCAACGGAATCTCCGGCAGATGCGGTCTGATTCCACCATAAGCGTCTTTCGTGGAGACTGATATACCGGCTGGAGTGATTACCTGGATCTGATATCTGATATCCTTTCCTGAAATGCAGGAGTCCCGGCCGGTGAAGTCAAAACAATCATCCAGCGGGTACTCTGCGAGGATTTCGCCACGACCTTCTCCAATCATCGGGCGGTTATAGATGAAGAACGCGCAGTCACTTCCGAGTCGTGAGGCATATCCTGCCAGCTGACTCTCATCCAGTCCCAGCTCACAAAGTTCGTTGAGCATCTTCAATGCAAAGGCAGCATCAGCGGAGCCACCTCCCAGTCCGGCACCCACAGGCGAAGTCTTTTCCAGGAAAATCTTTACCGGAGGCAGTTTGTGGTCCTCTGCCAGAATGAAATAAGCCTTCGCAGTCAGGTCCTTCAACGGATCCCAGTCCACTCCTTCCTCACGGGCAATAGTGATCATCAGACGACCGTCCTCAGACATACCCTGCACCAGTTTCGGAGCAGTACTTTCTTCGGTTTCCACACCGAAGACGCCTTCGGGCCTGACGCTTCCCTGAGAAGGTGCCACCTGCGAGCCATACCGGGCAAAAAGCGCAGCCGAAGTGCGGCTGTAGTCATCCCCGACTATGATTTCAAGTGTGTCGCTTATGCCGAAATAAGGCACAAAAAGGGTCTCCAGATCGTGAAAGCCGTCCTCTCTCTTTCGGAGAACGTTCAGTCCCAGATTGATCTTTACATTCGGATTTGCTATCATAATGGCTTGTCCTTGACTATCTGGGCACATGCACTCCATGACCCCCGCCCTCACTGAGGACACCCCCTAGCCGTGGGTGGCATGTCACTTCATGCATATGCCCAGATAGTCAGATATTACGGATGATGTTTCTGATATGTGATTCGAATTCGGCGGCTACTGCTGTACGTTCGGTCTCGTCCGGGATGTTTTCCAGAACCGGCGAGATGAACGATATCATCTGGAGCACTTTTGCATCCTCGAGAGTGATTCCGCGCGAACGCATATAGAACTGCTCCTCTTCGTTGAGACGTCCGATGGTCGCTCCGTGGGAGCACTTCACGTCGTCTGCATAAATCTCCAGCTGCGGCTTTGTGTCCACTTTCGCCTTCTCCGACAGCAGCAGGTTGTGGTTTTCCTGATATGCCTCGGTCCTCTGGGCATCCTTTGCCACGATGATCTTTCCATAGAAATCCACACGCGACTCCCCGCCGGCGATTCCCTTGAAAAGCTGACGCGAATTGCAGTGAGGGACATTGTGGAACATATCCACAGATATCTTCACCCTTTCGGCGGCTCCGCAGACATATACTCCATAAATATTCGCCTCCGCCCCTTCGCCAAGAAGATTGACATCCAGCTTCACATCGCAGCTGACGCCCGGATAGACGAGAAAGACCATATCGGCCTTCTGCCCTGCCTGGACGTCCACTCTTCTGACGGACTGTCCTTCCTGAACTGTAATTATCTCAGTCATAAATCTTTCTCTACAGATTATCGTATCCCTTCTCCTCAATCTCCGCAACAAGTTCCTTGCCTGCGGTCTTGACGATCTTTCCGTCCTTGAGCACGTGCACCACATCAGGAACGATATAGTCCAGAAGCCTCTGGTAGTGGGTGATGACGATGGCAGCCTTCTCCGGGGTGTGAAGGGCATTCACTCCGTTTGCCACGATGCGAAGGGCATCCACATCGAGTCCGCTGTCCGTCTCGTCAAGGATTGCCAGAGTCGGGTCCAGCATGGCCATCTGGAAGATTTCGTTGCGCTTCTTCTCTCCGCCGGAGAATCCCACATTCACCTCACGCTTTGCAAATTCCGGCTTCATCTGCACGAAAGCCATCTTCTCACGCATCAGCTTCAGGAAATCTCCAGCCTTGAGAGGCTCAAGACCCTTGCCTGAACGGTGGGCATTCACTGCTGTCTTCATGAAGTTCGTGATGGTCACACCCGGAATCTCCACAGGGTACTGGAACGACAGGAATATGCCTGCCCAGGCACGCTCCTCAGGAGACATTGCCAGCAGATCCTGACCAAGGAACTCTATGGTTCCAGCTGTCACTGTGAACTGCGGCTTGCCTGCGAGGACTGCAGAAAGTGTACTCTTTCCTGCTCCGTTCGGGCCCATCACCGCATGAATCTCTCCCTTGCGGATCGTGAGGTCCACTCCTTTGAGGATCTCCTTGTCCTCAACCGAGGCCCTGAGGCCCTCTATCTTCAACAATATATCGTTTGCCATATCATTATAATTTTCCTGTTTATTAAACGGTGAGACGCAATTCCTTGACACTCAGCCGTTTGCTTTATCAGCGTGCTCCCCTTTGGCGGCACGCAGCTTGCGTATATCATTGACGGATAGCGACTTACGCACCACCGTCTCTTCTATAGAGCTTATACCACGTAAACAGCGACCATATGCCGTTCAGCAGATACAGGCAGCTGACAATCGGCATGAACACCAGTCCTGCCTTAAGGTACAGGGTCAGGTTGGCGATGTTCACGAAAAGCCAGGCAATCCAGCAGTCCCATTTCTTCAGCGCAGACAAAGTCTGAGCCGTGAGGATGAGCACCGTCACGCAGCAATCCAGATACGGAAGAGGATTGGCAGGGAAATATCCCACGAACCACCTGGTTCCCATCATGCTCATAAGCCAACCCCACACAAGTGCCAGCACAAGCACAAGCATCACTGTCATTCCTCTCTGCGGCCAGCTGAGCATGGACACCTTGAGGTCTCCCGAACCGGAAGCGCTTTCCTCACCCTTCTTAGGATGGCTCCATCTGTACTGGCCCATTATGTTGATACCCAACGAAATTGGCTGCAACAAAAGGTTTGCGTACAGGTTCTTCTGCCAGAACATGAAGAACAGCAGTGCAGTGTATATATACCCTACATAAAAATTATACTTGCTGTTCCTGCCGGCAAGAAAGACCGTAGTCAGTCCGAACACCGCCGACAGCATGTCTATCAGCAGCACCGGTCTTCCGCCCAGTTCAAACAATATCATATTCCAAAATTCCATCATCCGACTGAGCCCTCCAATGAAACCTGCAGGAGCTTCTGGGCCTCGACGGCGAACTCCATAGGCAGTTTTGACAGCACCTCACGTGCATATCCGTTCACGATAAGTCCCACAGCCTCCTCCGGACCGATTCCTCGCTGGTTGCAGTAGAAGAGCTGGTCCTCGCTGATCTTGGAAGTGGTCGCCTCATGCTCCACCACCGCGGTCCTGTTCGCATTCTCGATGTACGGGAAAGTGTGGGCTCCACACTGAGAGCCGATCAGAAGGCTGTCGCACTGAGAGTAGTTCCTCGCATTGTCTGCTCCCGGAAGCATCTTCACCAGACCACGGTAGCTGTTCTGGCTGCGGCCGGCAGAGATACCCTTGCTGATGATCCTGCTTCGGGTGTTGCGGCCTATATGTATCATCTTGGTTCCGGTGTCCGCCTGCTGGAAATTATTGGTCACCGCCACGGAATAGAACTCTGATGACGAGTTGTCTCCCTTGAGGATGGTCGAAGGATACTTCCATGTGATGGCCGATCCCGTTTCCACCTGAGTCCATGAAAGATGGCTTCCTGAGCCCTTGCAGATTCCTCTCTTGGTCACGAAGTTGAATATTCCTCCTCTGCCCTGGGCATCTCCCGGATACCAGTTCTGGACTGTCGAATACTTCACCTCGGCATCCTTCTCCACGATGATCTCGACCACTGCCGCATGGAGCTGGTTCTCGTCACGCATAGGTGCGGTACAGCCTTCCATATAGCTTACATACGAGCCCTCGTCAGCCACAATCAGAGTTCTTTCAAACTGACCGGTTCCGGCAGCATTGATACGGAAGTAGCTTGAGAGTTCCATAGGGCACCGCACTCCCTTCGGGATATACACGAACGAGCCGTCGCTGAAGACCGCCGAGTTTAGGGCTGCATAGAAGTTGTCGCCCACCGGCACGACTGACGCCAGATATTTGCGGACCAGATCAGGATGTTCGCGCACAGCCTCAGAGAAAGAACAGAATATTATTCCTTTCTCAGCCAGGGCCGCACGGAAGGTTGTGGTCACGGAAACCGAATCGAACACGGCATCCACAGCCACGCCGGCCAGAGCCGCCCTTTCATGAAGCGGAATGCCCAGCTTGTCGAAGGTCTTCTCCAGTTCCGGGTCTATCTCCTTCGGCCTGTCCTCGTCCTTCTTCGGGGCGGCATAGTAAATTATGTCCTGGAAATCGATTTCCGGAATGTCCAGATGGGCCCATGTCGGAAGCGTCATCTTCTGCCAGCGGCGGAATGCCTCCAGACGGAACTCCAGCATCCACTCCGGTTCCTGCTTCTTCGCGGAAATCAGGCGTATGATATCTTCATTGAGACCTTTAGGTATAAACTCCTGCTCGACATCCGTGACGAAGCCGTGCTCATATTCCTTGTCTGCAATGCTGTCTAATATTTCTCTATCCTTACTCATAAAAATGCTATCCTTGCAATGTCTGAACCACAAAAAGGTCCGACTTGCAAAGATAGCACTTTTAGAGTTCTATCAAAAGCGTATTTCGCGTCAAGTCTACCTCTCTTCCACAAATACTCCCTCCACGAAGACATTTCCCTTCATATCTTCTGCCGGGATCAGGCAGATGCCGTCCTCTCCGACAGCCAGACACTCCTGTCTGCCCGCAGAGTGGACTACGACTCCGCTACAGAAGAAACCGGGAGCAGGGACAGCCCTGACCTCGAACGGAATCCCTTCCGGAACCTGATGATTATCCAGCGTCACCCCGTCTGACGAAAGTACCTCACCGTTCCTGTTTGCAGTGTTGACGACACACTGGCCCGGTGCATGGCCAAGTGCTGCCGCCTTTTTCATGACTTTACCCATTGGGACATCTGTAACTGAGATATTATCTATATAGCAGATCCCATCCTCTGTATAGCCATGAGGCGACTCGCAGTCGGGAACCACGACAAGACTGTATATGTCAATCCCACCGTTGCCTTTGACCGGGAGTGACAGCCACTGCCAGCTGTCGGCCGGAATATCTGTCCGAGACATAGCCCAGAACTGCTCCGTAGTTTCAGGCTGGGTCTTTCTGTCGCGTCGCTTACCAAGTCCGATGACCATAACCCTGCCGCCATAAGGACGATGGACCATCAGATTCACATACTTCACCTGCGGAGTCAGTTCAAAGGTCTCCTTCAATCCCACACAAACCCCGAAAGTGTTACTTCCATACCTTGACCGCTGCACGGCCAGAATTCCTGACGAAGGATTGATTTCATCAAGAAGGAAATTAGCCGTCACGGCCGCATTGCCAGCAAGGATCCCGGTTCGGAAAGGAGACTCTTCCCACGAATCATACACTCCTATGCCCGTAAAGTCCTCAACATCAAACGACACTGATGTCTGGGCGGACAGAAGAGCCGGGACGGACACAAGGACAGATGCTATAATATATCTTAGATCCATATCAATACACGCTTAGTTTACTTATAAGAGGACAGGCTTTGGAGTCTTCGATCACCACCCTGAGTTTCCTGACATCATAGCCGTCGCCAAAACTTTCTGATGTGCTCCCGTTCAACGGAATTATACGTTTGTATCCGATGGTGGTCGTTTCCACATCTGCCGCCACCCTCTCCCATGTCTTGCCGTCTACAGATATTTCGACCCTGAATTCCTTCACTCTCTGTCCTTTGGGAATATATTCCATCAGTTCCACATAGCGCACCTTCTGAATCCGTTTCCAAGCCAGGGTCAGGACAGCCGTTTCAACCCCGTCATCAGTTGCCCAGTAAGTGTCTCTGTCGCCATCTGTCACATTCCCTGCCTTATAGTTTCTATGTCTGCCCGGCTTTCTTTCCGAATCAGCACAGACACGGGCCTTCAAGGCCAGATCGTTTCCGAATCTCGATTTCAGGAGGTCTCCCAGGGCAGCCAAAGAGTCGGCTGTCGCTTCCGGAAGCCTGCCGGACCTGTCGGGAGGCAGATTCAGAATCAGGGTCGAATTCCTGCCTACCGTCTCAAGATACATCCTGAAAAGACGTTCTGGCGACAGCACTCTCTCACCGTCATGGTAAAACCATCCTCTGTCGGTAGCCTTTGCGTCGCTTTCACCCGGAAACCATATCCAGCCGTCCTCAGAGCCATACATGCCGTTGCCTTCCGGTGCACAGCCTCTGTTCTCCGCAGACCAGTTGGTCTGCCCCGCCCAGCCGGCTTCGTTGCCAATCCATCTGGACTCTCCTCCGAGGCCCCACATCACGCAGTCCGGACACACGCGATGGATACTGTCCCTCAGGTTCGGAATATCATAATATGTGTTCCTGTCCACACTCACGACATCGTTCCTGCCGCCATAGAATCCATTCCCTCCGTTTGCTCCGTCGAACCACATTTCAAACTGGTCGTCACCATATTCCGCAAGTTCGGCACATTGTCTGAGAAAGACGTCGCGGACATATCGGTCCGAGCCATAGTACGCACTGTTTCTGTCCCACGGTGAGACATAGAACCCGTAATTCATTCCCAAGTCGCCGGCTGCAGCCGCAAAATCAGCAGGGATATTGACGGCGCGGCCATATTCGTTGCCGGAAGCTGTTATATTGTGTTCCGTCGTCTCTGTAGGCCACAGGCAGAATCCGTCATGATGCTTGACGACAGCTATCCCCCCTCTCATTCCTGCTCTGGCTGCCACCTCCAGCCACTGACGCGGATCCGGCTGTGCAGTAGGAGCAAAAAGGCGCGGGTCTTCATTTCCGTATCCCCATTCCCTGCCGGTGTAGGTATTCATACCATAATGGAAAAACGCATAGAACTCCGTCTCCTGCCACTTCAGCTGACGGGGATGAGGCACAGGGTGTACCGGCGCCGGTTCATTGTCAGGATTCGGAAGATTCTGCTCTCGGAGCTTCAGCTGCGCATCTGCCACGACGGGAGCGACGAGCGTGAGCGAGATGATGAGTATGATAGGCTTCATCTTATTTAATTTACAAAGGGTTCTCGCCGAAACGGGAACCCTGATATCTGATTCAGACGGATATGAACAAACTGTCTGTGGAAAGCTCTTAATGGATTGCGACGGTAAGCATCGCCATCACGATGGACACCATGCTCATGAGCTTGATGAGGATGTTGAGCGAC
>JAGBAO010000024.1 GCA_017938925.1 Bacteroidales bacterium
GGAACGCTCTGTCCGTCAATACTATACTGCGGTCAATCTTAATCCGCTTGTCAAGTACCTTATCCCTGATGAAACGCGAAATGGACAGGTAGTCATAATTCTTCATCTGAGTAGTGAGCACCTCCCACTCCTTCTCAGTGAATCTGATGCCGACATAGCGGCTTCTTGGTTCCCTTGTCTTGTCCATATCTCTGTTCTGTTTCCGTCAGGAAGGAAGGCGACTTCGGAGCTTTCCCGCCCGCACCACCCGGTGCGCAATTCAGCTGTTTGTTTAACAAACGCCCATCTTGCTACTTGTCCAGTACTAAGGTTTCACTGCAAATATATTGTTTTTACAATACATTAGTATCTTTTTACTCTAAAATTTTACATTTTTCTTAAAAATCGTGCTTACAGACCATTCTGGCAGGGGTAATCCAAAACCTCCTCATTCACAGAAAACACCCATACTTG
This sequence comes from Bacteroidales bacterium, assembly GCA_017938925.1. Lineage (GTDB taxonomy): Bacteria > Bacteroidota > Bacteroidia > Bacteroidales > UBA932 > Cryptobacteroides. The sequence goes on from JAGBAO010000024.1 coordinate 454, forward strand.
CAGCCTTAATTCAGATAGGCAGTCTTATCGTATTTTTATTCAGCATATTATATATGGTTTTCTCTATTTACCCTTTAAGGAAAGGAGATTTTTATTCTAAAGAAATTGTGCTAACTTTGTATAACTATGAGCACATCCAGAATCTATCACTCCTATCATCTCGACATAGCCCAAAGCAGTCCCCACAGGATCTGCTACATCATCCTTCCCGAACGTCTGAAGGAGACGGAAAGGGAATGGCTGGACAGGATGGCTGAGCAGCACTCGGCCAGCATGGTCGTGATTTCAGGCCTGGACTGGGAAAGCGAACTGACACCGTGGAAGGCTCCGGGACTGAAATCCGGTGAATTCGCAGGGCGTGCCCAGTCGTTCCTGGACATACTCAAGAATGACATCATGGTGAACGTGGAGAGTTCATTGAGGATGTCACGCCCGAGAAGATTCATCGCAGGTGTTTCCCTTTCCGGACTGTTCGCCTTGTGGGCATCCTGCAAGAGCGACCTGTTCTACGGAGTCGGCTCCGTATCGGGGTCATTCTGGTACGATGGTTTTCTGGAGTGGATATCGGAACACAGACCGGAGGCAGAACGATTCTACTTCTCAATCGGCAAGAAGGAAAAGGAAGCCAAGAACGCAAGGCTAGCATCGGTGGAAGACGTCACCAAGCACATCTACGGTCTGCTTAACACTGTAGGATGCGAGGTCTTCTTCGAATACAATGAAGGCAATCACTTCGGGCCCCTCATAGAGCGTATAGAAAAGGCTGTAACTAATATATTGTCATGATATGGCACAGATAGAATACAAGGTGCTCCAGTATCCGGAAGGCATCACCCAGAAGACAGAAAAGGAATGGAACAAACTCGGCAAGGAAGGATGGGACCTGGTCTCGTTCGGGCCTACCGCACTTGACGTGACGGGCTCCGTAGAGGACTCCATGTCCGGTTTCACTTATGGAGACACAAAGGGACAATTCACCTGCCTTACTGCCGTATTCAAAAGGGTGAAAAACGATTAAATTCTATAGGCGGAGCATAGTTCCGCCCTCACATATTTATATATATTCTCATTTCAGAGACCTCACGACCTATTTTATATAAAAATATATTTATATAAACACGGGGCACAATTTTACACTATGTGCTACGGTTCAGCACAAGCCACGCCTATCTTTGCCGCACACAATCAAAGTGTGTATCGGTGTTCTGCCTTAAGCATTAGTGCCGATTTATGTTGCAGGTAGTAAGTAATTAACTGTTTGAACCATGGGAATAATAATCTTTCTTGTACTGTGTCTGAATGTAATCGGAACGATGTGTGGCGGCAACTCTAGTTGGGGAGAATAGGAATGAAGCACCCGAAACCAGCCCCCTATAAAGGTGTGGAGGACCATCTGAGAGACCTCTGCAGAATTTACAGAGGAGAGACCGACAATCCTCACGATGTCGACTCCCTTCTGGATGATGAGCGTGCCATCCAGTTCCTAAGGTTTCACCTCTGGGATGCCGAACGCAGCATCCTTGAGAACCCTGCACTGTGGAAGTTCCGAATCCTCGAGGAATACGGCAGCGTACCCGTAGAAGATTCCGCTCTCGCAAGCAGGATATACGAGTACGCCATAAATACAAAGTTGAACGGACTGAAGGAAATAGGGATAGACCTCACTGACGTTTACAGACGCACCGCCAGGTAGCAGTATGTTTCATCGCAGCGACATCTGAATGCATCTGTGCCGGGATTCCTTCACCCGTTCCCGGTCTTCACCCGAGGCATACATCTCCGCTTCCAGATACAGCTTGTCTGCCAAGCCATAGTGTCCCTCGATTGCAGCCTTTGCTGCCTGTGATTCGAGCTGGCCAAGGTATCTCGCTCTCTCCAACTGAAGCAGATAGATTTCCTCGTCATCCGTTCCTCTGTCAAGCCTTATAGCCTCGTTTGCTAGAATCAGCATGAGGTGCATATCATCCCAGCAACTGGAACTCTCCATCTGTTCGGGAGTCGAACGGTGCGTATTCATCGTAACAATCTCCTGTGTGCCTTCTGTTTGTACGACTGACATTTCCACACACAAAACGCCTTTACCGGCTTTTCGTATCGACATCCTGACTTCCTCTGCAGAGGTAAGGTTCATGTCTATCATCTGGAACAGATTCATTTGCGCACCTCCCCATCAGTCAAAAGTTCATATTTATCAATCTCTGGTATCAGTGCAAGTCCTGACTCCTCGAGGTGGATCTGCCCCTTGTCATCTATAAACTTCACTGTCACTACCCTGCCGTCCATCTTCCTTGCCTGGATGTCGGTTCCGTTATTGTCATCCATGCGGATGATCCTAAGTTTGTCTCCTTTTTTCATAACTGTAATTATTCTACATAAACATATTCTTCGTCTTCATCTCCCACATACCAGTCAGCATCGCCTCCGGCATTGACGGAAATGTCATTGAGCCTGTCTACCAAGGCGAACGCCTCGTCCC
>JAGBAO010000008.1 GCA_017938925.1 Bacteroidales bacterium
GAAGGAAAGTACAAGAAGCAAGTACCGAGAAAAACAATTTATCGAGAAGCGTTAATTCTTTTGAAAGGATTAAAAGAGACAGGATCAAACTCTTCATTGTATAATTTCTTATATTTCTTAGCTTGTCCCTGACACTTATAATCCTTTCAAAAGAATTAACGCTTCTCGATAAATTGTTTTTCTCGGTACTTGCTTCTTGTACTTTCCTTCAATCTTTTCAATGAACTTTTCAGCCGTTTTCTCTCAAACGGGCTGCAAAGGTACGCATAATTTTGAAACCTCCAAATTTTTTCAGGTTTTTTTTGAAATATTTTTCTAATTTTGCCCTCGAAATGGGTAAAAACAGTTTAAAACGCCCTTTTTTCACTCCATTTCAGACACGAAAAAGCACAAACTAAGTGAAGAAACCATGATCAGTCTATGGCAGATATTTCTAGTCTTCGGTAAGATAGGCGCCTTCACAATCGGAGGAGGCATACCTATGATCGCTGCCATCAAGAGCGAGCTGGTGGAAAGGAAATGGCTGAATGACGAAGACTTCATAGATATAATAACCCTGGCTCAGACGGCCCCGGGACTGTTCGCTGTCAACATATCCATACTCACGGGTCACAGGTTACGCGGAACTAAGGGAAGCGTGGTGGCGACTATAGCCAGCTGCCTCCCTCCTTTCCTGATCATACTTCTTGTGGCGATGTTCTTCACGACATTCAAGGACAATGAATATGTCATAAAGGCATTCAAGGGCATCAGGCCGGTGGTGGTGGCCCTGATCGGCGTCCCTATGACAGACATGCTCAAGTCCACAAAAATGAGATGGTGGTCGTGGATCATAGTCGTGGGATCAATGACACTCGTGTGCTTCCTCAAGGTTTCACCTATATATATATTGGTATGCGTCATAGCGATGGCCTTGTTCATCAGCTGGTGGAATGAGCGAAGAAGAGACAAGGAGGGAACGATATGATATATATAGAACTTTTCCTGACTTTCTTCGTGATAGGCATGTTCACCATCGGCGGCGGCTATGCCATGCTTTCGCTCATACAGAACAAGGTGGTCACGGTTCACGGATGGATAACAGACGGAACATTCACGGACATCGTGGCAATCTCCCAGATGACGCCCGGACCGATAGGTATCAACTCCGCCACTTACATCGGCTACGAAGTGCTGTCGAATGCGGGAGCCTCGGAATTCATGTGCATACTGGGCTCGTTCACAGCGACCTTCGCCGTGGTGCTGCCATCATTCCTGATTGTGCTCATGCTCTGCAAGGTGTATGAGAAATGGAAGAACAATTATCTGTTCAAAGGGGTAATGGCAGGTCTGAAGCCAGCCACGCTGGGACTTATCGGAACAGCCGCACTCGGTCTGGCCACACCCGAGAACTTCATCGACTGGAAGAGCTACGTAATCTGCATCGTGGCATTCGCAGCTCTATATTTCAAGAAGATCGGGCCGTTCGCCATCATCGGCCTCGGTGCCATTGTGGGACTTTTGGTGTATTAGACAATGAACTGGTTTACTGAACTATTCACCCAGCAGACATTCATGCAGGCCGTGCTCGTCCTCTCGCTCATCTGTGCGACCGGACTTGCCTTGGGCAACATAAAGATATTCGGGATATCTCTCGGAGTGACCTTCGTCTTCTTCACAGGAATCATCGCCGGCCATTTCGGAGTGCATATCGACCCGCAGATGCTGACACTGGCGCAGAACTTCGGACTCATACTGTATATATATACGCTTGGACTGCAGGTGGGCCCGGGATTCTTCTCGTCATTCAAGAAAGACGGTATCAAACTCAATCTGATCGCCCTTCTTCTGCTGATCCTCGGCTCTACGATGGCGGTCGTAATCTTCTTGACCACTGACACTTCCCTCTCTGACACAGTCGGACTTCTCGCCGGCGCAGTGACCAACACCCCTATGCTCGGAGCCGGACAGCAGGCTCTGCTCCAGATGTATCCGGACAACGTCGAACAGGCAAACAGCATGGCTATGGCATGTGCAGTGGGCTATCCGTTCGGACTCATCGGAATGATTCTCTGCGTGATGATCCTCAAGAAGACCCTGGCTCCGAAAGGAAGGAAGAAGGAAGAAAACCACTCAGCCGACAACACGTTCATCGCGGAATACCAGGTGTCAAATCCGGTAATATTCGGAATGACCATACAACAGGTCAGACAGCATGCCGACTGCCAGTTCGTGATCTCTAGAGTCTGGAAGGACGGAAGAGTGATGATCCCGACATCAGAAACCGTGCTGGAAGAGGGCGAACACATCATGGTCATATCCAGCCGCAACGACGTGGAGAGCATAAAGACACTTTTCGGAGCTCAGGAGAATGTGGACTGGAACAAGAAGGGAATAGACTGGAACGCAATCGACAGCCAGCTGGTGTCCCGCAAGGTCCTTGTGACGAAACCAGCCCACAACGGAGTCAAGCTCGGCGACCTCAAGCTCCGCAACTCTTACGGAATAAACATCACGAGAGTCAACCGTGCCGGTATTGACCTACTTCCGTCACGCAATCTCAGACTCCAGCTGGGAGACAAGCTCGTCATCGTGGGAGAAGGTCGTTCGGTAGATAATGTGGCGACACTTCTCGGAAATGAAGAAAAGCAGCTCAACACCCCTAACCTGCTCTCGATCTTCGTGGGCATCATACTCGGTGTCATCGTTGGAAGCATCCCTCTGTTCATCCCCGGAATGAGCATGCCGATCAAGCTGGGAATAGCAGGAGGTCCGATTATCATCGGCATCCTCATGGGAGCCTTCGGCCCGAGATTCCATATGGCCACCTACACGACCCAGAGCGCAAACCTTATGCTCCGCCAGTTGGGACTCACCATCTTCCTTGCAGGTCTCGGACTCAGCGCGGGAGACGGATTCTTTGCGGCGGTTTTCTCCACCGAAGGTCTTAAATGGGTGATTATCAGCATCTCGCTCGCCATGATACCTGTGCTTCTGGTGGGATTCATCACGGCAAGATTCTTCAAGACAAGCTACGCCGACAACGTGGGAATGCTCTGCGGCAGCATGGCCAACCCTTTTGCACTGGAATTCGCCGGCGGCAGTCAGGACGGAGAGGATCCCGCTGTGGCATATGCAACCGTGTACCCCGCAAGTATCTTCCTGCGCGTCATATCTGCGCAGATTCTGATTCTTCTGCTGGCTTAGGCTACTTGGTTTTTCAATACTATTTGCCTATATTCGCCATCCGGTCAGCGTGACCCTACAAGACAATAACTAACCATATAATAAAATGAAGAAGTTTATCTCCATTCTTGTGCTTGGTGCAATCATGACCTCATGTGTATGCAACAAGCCTTCAACCATCAATGTAGTTCCTTATCCTAACGACGTGCAGATGAAATGCGGCACCTTTGAGGCAGCCGGAGCACCTTTCCACTATCAGGCAGATCTTGACGACAGAAGCGAAGCCGTCATAAAGGGCTTCGCCGCCCAGCTTTCCCTTGCAACCGGAAAGGAAAGTGCGGTGCAGGAAGGAAAGTCGTGCAAGGGTTTTGTCTTCATCCTCGACGAGGACATGCAGCCTGAGGCATATGCAATAAACGTATGCCCGAGAAGGGTGAAGGTGACGGCATCCGGACTTAACGGATTCAACTATGCCATCCAGACCCTCAAACAGATGCTTCCTGCCGAGGTCTTCGGCAAGACCGGAGCCGCAGACAAGGACTGGAGAATCCCATGCGTGAAGATAAATGACGCCCCTCGCTTCTCATACAGGGGAATGCACATGGATGTGTCGCGTCACTTCTTCGACATGGATGCTGTCAAGAGATATCTCGACATCATGGAGGTACACAAGCTCAACACTCTCCACTGGCACCTGACAGACGACCAGGGATGGAGAATCGAGATCAAGAAATATCCACGCCTGACAGAGGTGGGATCCATCAGGAAAGAGACACTCATCGGTCATGCATTCGACCATGGCAAATTCGACGGCATCCCTTACGGAGAAGGTTGCTGGTTCTCTCAGGAGCAGATCCGCGAAATCATAGAATATGCGGCTGCCAAAGGAATCACCATCATACCTGAAATCGACCTTCCGGGTCATATGCTTGCTGCACTTGCCGCTTACCCTCAGTACGGATGCACGGGCGGTCCATATGACGTATGGGGACAGTGGGGAATCGCAGACGACGTGCTTTGTGCCGGAAAAGAGGAGACCATGCTGTTTCTGCAGGACATCCTTTCCGAGGTGGCAGATCTCTTCCCTTCCGAGTATTTTCACATAGGCGGAGATGAATGCCCTAAGGTGCGTTGGGAGAAATGTCCTCACTGCCAGGCAAAGATCAAGGAGCTCGGAATCAAGGGAGATGATGAGTTCCAGGCCGAGCACTACCTCCAGAGCTATGTCATGAAGAGGATGACGGACTTCCTTGCCACAAAGGGCAAGAAGGTGATCGGCTGGGACGAGATTCTCGAAGGAGAAGTGGCTCAGGACGCCACTGTCATGTCATGGAGAGGCACAGGCGGAGGATACAAGGCCATCCAGCTGGGACACGATGTCATCATGACTCCGAACACATACTATTACCTTGACTACTATCAGTCACTTGACAAGGAGAACGAGCCGCTGGCCATCGGGGGATACCTTCCTGTCGAGAAATGCTATTCGTTTGAGCCTTGCACTGCCGAGATGACTCCGGAAGACAGGGCACGCATTCTCGGAGTGCAGGCCAACCTCTGGACTGAGTATATTGCAACAGAAGACCATCTGCACTACATGCTCCTTCCTCGTATGACCGCCCTCTCCGAGGTGCAGTGGTGCCAGCCTGAGACAAAGGACTGGGAGAGGTTCCTCGACAGTGCTGACGAGTTCTGCAACATATATAAGACAATGGGATACAACTATGCGACCCATGTGTTCGACGCCCGCGGGGAGGTGAGCGTCAACAACGGATGCGTGGAGGTTCAGCTTGAGGCTTCCGGAAACTATCCCGTGAGGTACACTCTGGACGGCAGCGACCCGGATTCCAGTTCACCTGTCTATACTGCACCGATCCAGATCAGAGAGAGCTGCACATTGAAGGCCAAGAGCGACTTCGAAGGAAGGGTTCCGAGAATCTACGAAAAACGTTTCGAGCATCACAAGGCAATGGGACGCCCTGTCACGATTCTGACAGACCTTCACCCACGATACACCTTCAATATTCCTGACATGCTTACCGACGGTCTGAAAGGAGCGGGTCCGTATAACAGCGGAGATTTCGCCGGATGGTACAACAAGCCTATGGAGGCCGTGATAGAGATGGACGACACTACATACAGCGAGGTGACTCTCAGCACATTCGTATTCAAGTACGACTATATTTTCGGCCCGACATACTTGTCGGTTCTCACGTCAGAGGACGGAAACGAATACACAGAAATCGCCCGTCAGGACTATCCTGTGGACAGCAATTATGATGACGGCAACGGCTGCCGTGACTATACAATGAACTTCCCCGAGACCTCCGCGAAGTTCCTCAAGGTGCAGGCCGGCTGCCTCGAAACCCTTCCTGAATGGCACAGCGGCAAAGGCCGTCCGGGATTTGTGTTTGTGGGGGAAATTATCGTGAAGTGATTTCACTTCTGATCAAAGTCCATGCACTTATGGCATAAACAGCCAGCAGAAGTGTGTGAACTCCGAGTTTAGCAAGAACAGCAAGAGTTGTGGAGGTTCCAATGGCAGTATCCGGGAATACTGCTGCATCCAGAAGGAGGGAACCTCCATATATTATGCCCATCAGGAGGATTATTCCGGCGAGACGACCCCAGCGGTATGGGATCGGATAGTATCTGGCACCGAGTACCGAACTGAGGACGAACATGACGATGTAGCTGGCCAGATGACCGTAGGCAGCAGCCCAGTAGGAATACTTCGGCATGAACAGCACTATCACAATGGCGGTGACTGCGAGGCCGGAGAGGGTAATCCATATAGCCATATTCGTCTTGCCGGAAAGCTTGTACCACATCGACACGTTGAAAAGCATGCCAAGGATCATGTAGGAGAGCAGCATTACAGGCACGACTCCCACCGCGCTGCGGAACTGAGGTCCGAGGATGAGGGCGATGATGTCTATATATAATATGACTCCCAGGAACACCAGACCGCAGAAGGCTGTAAAATATTCCTGAACGCTCGCATACAGCTCTCTGGAGTCCTTCTCACGTGCCCGCTTGAAGAAGAACGGCTCTGCCGCATATCGGAACATCTGGATGAACAGATTCATTATCACGGCCAGCTTCACTGCCGCCTGATACAGTCCCAGGCTTGAGCGCCAGGCCTCTGCGTTCGTGTCGAAATACCTGAAAAGAATCCTGTCCAGGAAGTCGTTCACCACTCCCGGAAGGGCGGCTACCATCAGCGGAAGCGAATAGGCAAGCATCTGCCTTGTCAGTTTCGTGTCCAGCCTGAAGCTGAGCTTGAGGAAGTCGGGGATGAACAGGAGGGTGCAGACCACGCAGCTGATGAAGATGGCGAATATCACATAGCTGAAGTCCGGGGTCGCAGGAATGAAGTTCAGCAGCCAGACGTCTGATCCTGTGAGTTCAGCCACCCCTGCCTTCTGTGCTGCTGCGGCGCAATATTTCGGAAACCACAGGAAAAGGACAAGGTTTGCTGCTGTCTCCGTGATTATCTTTATCGTCTTGAATATGGCAAACTTAAGGGCCTTGCTTTCCTGTCTTAGCTTCGCAAACAGGATGGCTGTCACAGCATCCATGGCAAGGATTCCGCCCATATACATTATGCAGGATTCATATCCCTTGTATCCAAGAGCCGAGGATATCGGGCCGGCGAAGGCAATCATCAGCGCAAGGAAGGTCACGCTGACGCAGAACACCGTCACGAAGGCGCTGGAATACACCTTTCTCGGATCCACCCCCTCCTTGTTTGCGAAACGGAAGCAGCCCGTCTCAAGTCCGAGCACCAGAACCACCTGGAGCACAGCGATATAGGCCATGAACTCGGTGACCACTCCGTAGCTTTCAGGAGTGAGGAGCCTCGTGTAGATCGGAACAAAAAGGAAGTTTATGATGCGGGCCAGGATGGTGCTAAGTCCATATATCATGGTCTGTCCGGCCAGTTGTTTCAAGGGATTTGCCATGGGTACTCTTTACAATCACCGCAAAAATAGTTATTTTTGTCGGGATATAAAGTAAGATATTATGAAGAAGATAATCATCGGAATCGCAGTGCTGGCAATGGCCGCTACCCTGCTTGACTCATGCTCATCCTGCTCAAGCAGAAGACAAGCCGCAGAGACAGAACTGAACGACTCCACAAAAGCAGCAATGGAAATGGAAAGAAAAAAAATGGAAGAACCTGAATTCGAGATGGTTACAAGCCACGGAACAATGAAGTTGAAACTCTATGCAAAGACTCCGAAGCATCGTGAGAACTTCTCGAAGCTCGTGGCGGAGAAATACTACGACGGAATGCGGTTCCACAGAGTGATCGAAGGATTCATGATTCAGGGGGGAGACCCGTATTCAAGAGACACTGCACAGATCGACCTCTGGGGCCAGGGAGGACCGGGATATACCGTTCCTGCCGAGTTCGTGAATGAGTACTGGCACAAGAAGGGAGCCATTGCAGCAGCACGTAAGGGCGATATGGCAAATCCTAAGAAGGCGTCTTCAGGCTCACAGTTCTATATCGTGCATGACGAGAACGCCTGCCTACATCTTGACGGACAGTACACCATCTTCGGAGAGGTGACCGAGGGTCTTGAAGTGATCGACAGGATCGCTACCGTGGCAACAGACCGCTACGACAGGCCTTATGAGGATGTGATGATCATCAGCGTGACTGCTCTGAACACCGAGCCTGAGAAAGTTGAAGAGGCAGCGGACAGCACAGCGGTCCAGCCGGCCGATTCTGCTTCAGTGGCAGGCGGCCAGACTTCTAATGCGGAATAGTCAATGGATCTCAGAGGGAAATATACCCATATATTCTTCGACGCCGACGACACCCTGTGGGAGAACGAGCAGTACTTCCGGGATGCCGAGGCCAGGTTCACGGAGCTTCTTGCCGACTACACCTCCCCTGAGGGAGTCCAGCAGATGCTCTGGGAGAAGCAGGAGGACAACATTCCCCTCTTCGGCTACGGTTCGAAGACATATATGATAGGAATGGCGGATGCGGCACTGGACCTGTGCGAAGGGCATCTGCCTGAGCACATATATTACGGCGTCAAGAAGATTATCACCGATCTGGCCTTCCATGAGCTGGAACTGATCGACGGTGTCGTGGATACACTGGAGGCTCTTCAGGGACGTTATAAGCTCATCGTGGCGACCAAGGGAGACCTCACGGAGCAGATGGCAAAATACCGCAAGTCGGGACTGGCACAGTACTTCCACCACTGCGAGGTGATGGAGAACAAGGACCAGAGGAACTATCTGGAGCTATGCGCGAAGAACGACCTGAATCCGTCACAGCTGCTTATGATTGGAAACTCCGTGAAATCCGACATCGCTCCGGTCGTGGAGATCGGCGGAACAGCCATCCACATCCCGCACGAAGTGGTCTGGGTTCACGAAATGATGGACATGCCGGAGAGCGACCGCATCATCGAAGTCAATGAAATTCGTGATATTCTGAAATTTCTGCAATAAATTTCACTTATTTCGCCCGCCGCGCCTCCTTTGGCACGGTATTAGCAAATACTCTTAACCGAATAGTTTTTTCATAGGTTAAGTTTTAGGTTAGAATTGCGGTGGCCTTCCGATGTGAATCGGGAGGCCACTATCTTTTATGCCACGCCTACGGAGGCACCTGACACACCTTGCTTTTCGCATACCGTTAACAATCAATGATTTACATAATCGTCTTGTTCCAGATGATGCTTTGTATAAATGGGCAAAACTCGCATAAGCGGTGCATCAAAACCGAATTTTGAAGGGTTTCTGCTCAGAAACAATTCAGGTGGAAGAGAGCGTATGCAAGGTTGTAGTTGCTGTCATATACCTCCTTGATATCGCGTTTAAGATAAGTTATATTGCCTGAGTTGTTGTTGGTATAATCTTTAACAATCTTTTTCCAGTCGATTTCAATTCGTTTGGTTTCATTTTTTCTCTTATTTCTATAGTTCCACACATCAGCCAATAGAATACAGTAGAAATTATAGTTCTGTTTATTGGCCTTATCCGGAAGACGATTCATGAATTGCTCTTTTGCTGCCCCGTCCTTACCGAAGTCAATAATTGCAGACAAATCATTGCCGAGTTCATCAATTTTTTTGTTTTTCCGCGAGAATCTCTTAGCCTCGATAAAGAATACATTATATCCGTCAATGATGAATCCGTCTAAATGATTGGTCTTCTTATGCTCGACACCATTATTGTCAATAGTTACGTATGGGACTGACAACTCCGCCCATGTTATACACCCATCATCAGCACTGGACTTATATGACTTCATGAAATTCATCACTTGATTGGTTTCATGAATAGAATATCTCTCGTCGTTTGCCCAAGGCTCAAATCCTGTGTTGAAGATTCTATCGTACTCCTTACATGTGGTGTTAAATGCGGATTGTACTTTATCCGTGATGTTGGTTTCCATATTTATAAAGTTTTTTCAAAGTTATGTAAAAAATCAAATTACAGAATTTGCCAAGGCTAATGCTGCTTCAAATCCGATATCATCGGCATACGCAAGATATGCTTGAGGCCATAATTTGTCATGCTTATTCAATTGTACGCTGGAGAGGTGGCTCTTATACTCAAAGCTATTGAACAGTCTTTGAATCACATACATCTCATCCGTCAGGTAAACAATATATGAATCGTATTCATATAGGTTCAGACCATAAAAATCACCGGAACCAGAATAGATGATATCTCTGACATCTTCGATCATACTATTGAAGTCCATATAGGACTTGGGATGTTCGCATTCTTTTCTTGTTTCTATGAAGTATAACGTTTTTCTAGCTTTATCAATAATCAGCCCCTCAACGTACTCTTTCCTTTCTCTAATCCGGATAGGAATCTGCGTCCACCAGTTTACCATTTTTGAATTATATGAGGCATAACATTTATAGTTCATGACAAAGCGTGCAATCAGGTTGGAAGAACTTGCTCGTGTGTCGTCTCGTATTGGCGGGCAGAAGTCCTTCAAATCACCTTCCAAGTCAGAACGAAGACGATTAAATGTGTAGTCAATGCTTCCTTTGTTTTCTCTGTCCAGATAATCGGAGCATTCGCGCATGAATACATTGATGGCGCTCATGTATTCGGCTTTATTAAAATGGTATGAGACTAATTTGCGGTCCTGTTCATCATCAGTTCTTATCACACATCCCTCCCAAGTGACTTCGTCCTCCTTTATTTTGATGTCGATCGTATAGTCATCGCACCCCTCACATCCGCAACTGCATATCCCTAATACAGACTCCCCAGCATGCATGAGATTGGTTGTGTGAAAGAAATCACATACGCTTAAGCCAATATTCCAATCTTTGTGTAGAAGATCAACCCCATCAACAAGAGTAACGACTGTCGAGCCCTCATTTGTTTGAATAATAGAAAAAGACAGTTTATTCATATCTATCATTTTATTATAATTACTCCAATACGGACAAAGTATTCTTTTGGGGATGTTTTAATAATTGTACATCATTGCAGTCGCTGCTGCTGACACGGGATATTTCTCTTCCAAGAACACTTCCAACAAGTCGCCGTACTCATTCATTCGGTTCTTTGCTACCGTCGTGGAAACTTTTAACTTCGTCGTCAGATAGTAGTAAACTTGCTGCTTGTAGTCTTCTAAAGTCATTTGATGCTGATTCATATTTAAGCGGAGGGGTCTCCATTTGCAGTACATTTCTGTAAGATATATGGTAGCCAAAGGACGGGCTCGCTGTTTAAGTAATGTCTCTTTCATCACCCTTTCGGTAATTTCAGTCATTCAAATCAAAGTTATCGCTTTTTCTTTAATCCTCATCTGCGTATGTAGGTACAGCCTCATGGCAAGAACACATTCATCATTATCTGCAAGCCGGCATTTCCCTTCCGTTACCACCAGAAATTGCGGCCCACCAACGCACAGGACAATCTCACCATCAGTACAGTCATCAGTAAACATATACTCGACAAAATGCTTTCCTTGTTCCAATTCACCGAGGTACTTATAATCCCCCGCAGGATCACCAACAAACTGTCTCACTATGTTCAAAATGTTTTCCATGAACTCCAATCTTTCAACACTGCAAAAATAAAACGCCCTTGTGCCAAGTCATGACACAAGAGCTGAATTTCTAATCCAACACTTGGATCTATTTATTCTTACCATACGGAGCCTGCTCCGGCTCGCTGAGATAGGTACGAGAAGATTGAGGGGCATTCTGAGCATACCCATCAACCGGAATGAGAGCTTCGCCTATGATGTTGAAGTCAAGAGCTCCCTCAAGTTTGGCAATGGTCTCAAGTGTCAGATTGTTTTTACCTTTCAGGAGCATTGAGATATGCTGCTGCGTACATCCAAGTTTTTCAGCCAGAACAACCTGAGTCATCCCGATCTGAGACATTCTGTCCCTCACCTGAAGAGCTATCATAGCAGAATATCTGAGCCACCTGGCGTTTCTTCTGCGATATTCCGCCTCCTCACGCCACTTGCTGGCTGTGTCGCTTTTGTATTTATTCAAGATATCTATTGTCTTCATCTCTTATTTTGAATTAAATCGTAAAATCCATCCATATCGCATGCTCCTTCGGACAGAAGAAAATTCCTTACCTTCTCCAGCTTGCGTAATTCTTCAAGAGTATGTTCACGCTCCTGCATTGTATGTGTCAGCTTAATTGCTCCGCCAGTTACCAAATATGAATTACGTTGAAACCTTATTGCATATAACCTTAGCCACGAATCGTGCCTGAAATTCCTTGCCCCTTTGGCTTTCTCTTTACCAAGCAACACTTCCGAGGCTCTCAAATTCTCTAGCGGTTTAAATAACGAATCTAATTTATCCGATGATATAGAGTCCAATATAACACATTCCAATTCCTGAGCATCTGAAATCGTATCATATATTGCTTGATTCAGATTCGTTATCTTGAAATAGCTTGACAGATCACAGGAATTTGCCACAAAGAAATCCTTTAGCCAGTCCTGGTCATTCCACTTTTCAAATGTCATGGCTAGTATATTGTCCGGATCTCCTGCATACCGCACAGTCCATAAACATCCATCACCTGTAATGTCTTCAAAATTCATAACCTCCAGCATTTTCGACAAAGATAAATACAATATCTATATTGTACAAGTTTTATGTGGTAATATGTGCGCACTTTTAACCTTTTCAGGATTCTAAGCTTTAGGTTAGAATTGCGGTGGCCTTCCGATGTGAATCGGGAGGCCACTATCTTTTGCGCCGGGGTATGGAGTTCCATCCCTGAAACCTTCCAATCTATAGATGGGATCATTAATCCGATGAGTCTGTCCGTAATTTGGCCGTTTTTACGTACAAAGGTTGCTTTTCAATTGGTCCTGTCCGTAAAATCCCCTTTTTTACGGACAGGCCAGCTATTATAATATTGCTGTCAGGCAGAAAGGCTGAACATCAATATCAGCATACCGATGATAAGTATTGCCCTGAATGCAATCCCGATGTTCTCCATCAGGTTATCCGCTCTTTCTTCAGCCTCCTTATCATCATGATACTGCTTCAGCTCTTCCGGGGTCATCAGATCTACACTCAAGACTGTACATATCTCTTCCGGTTTCAATTCTGCCAGTTCGATCGGCATATCCCGCTCAATCTTTTCAAAAAACGGCCGGTACTTTTTGCGACGCTGCTCGATGAGGTCAGACAGATGGGTCTTGAACTCCTTCTGATTCCTTGCGTCATGGATAATTTCCTTTAGCAGCGACTTCCAGAGGAACTCGTACGTCTCATCGACACCATACACCATAAGGCTATATCCGGTCTTGTCTGCAAGTTCACTCTCTGCCATATAGTGCGAGTTGAACAGCCTGGCCTCAGCCAGCTTTGCAGCCTGCTCCCTATTGATTTTCGACAATTCTGCCGCCGATGCCCCGAGAATAGCATTGGCAGTCATATGTCTCCCAAACGAATTATAAAGTTCACGATCACTCATACTGTGAGGATTAGTTGGTAATAATTACGTGAAATCCAAGTATTACATTGCAAAGATAGGCCCACCTTTTGCCAAACCAAGGCACAAGCGCGCAAACTTACAATCCACCTACCACATCCTCCCTGTCATTTAATTTCACGAGCCAGCATCGACTAATCCATCATGCATTTCCACTCACTTATGAGATTACTTAAAACACCCCAACCATAATTGGTGTTAGCACCGCTCGTCTCTGGCAATCTCAAAACCCGTATTCCTATCAACTGGGCTTCCTGAAGAAGACGCTCGAGAGTCCGCCCAAATTTTTTATACTTTCCGAATCCATTGATGGCAATCGTAGTAATGGAAGAGTTTTCACGAATAAAAGAGACTATATCGTTAGGCCTTTCATCTCTGATATTCTTATCATCGCTGCCATCTCTGACTGCCGATTCATAATAATCCCACAAGACTATACGATACTTGGCAAGAAACGCTTTTTTCTGGTCATATGATTCTGGTAGAATTTCGCCAGTTATCCCACAAATCACCTTCCATATCCTATTGGAGTTAGAATAATAATATTCCTTGTGATCCAGTGATTCATGACCAGGTAATGAACCAAGTATTAAAACTTTAGGATCCTTGCACATTAATGGCGGGAATCCATAAATTCTGTTCGATATCTTATCTTGCTGCATTGCTTGTAAGTAAATTTTTCTCGCAAATGTCGCAAAAATCCTTCAAAAGGAGAACGCTCACAGGGGTATTGCAATAGCATGATAAAAACTGATTGGATTATTGGTATTTATACCTACCTTAGAGGGACTAAAAATATTGACATGAATATACCTCAGGGAAACAGTAGAGAGGAAGTCAAGATGAGAGATCAGATCATCAAGGACTTTTACGCAGGGTGGATAGCTGAGCACCCTGAAAAGAAGATGTGGAACGATGACTTGCAGGATTATATCCTCGTGAAGTATCTTTCAATAACAGAGACGGCGGAAAAGGCTGCCCGCCAGTATGAATCCACATTGGCCGTCATGAGACTGTCTGAACTTTTAGCAAAGTCTAAGAAAGTTGCCGAAGTTCCCATCAAGAAAGGGACAAAGAATCAGAAGCCATTTCTGAAGATGTATATAATGCAATTGGACAACATCAAGATGACCGTCGGATTGCAGAAGTCAACCGGTGACAAGGTCCAATACTGCATTACATCCATATAAGCAAAAAGCCACTCCGAAGAGTGGCTGATATACTTTGGGGCTCGAAACTGAAGAGATGTTGAATTCTCATTCAGAAAGGGTTGTCATCCCTTACGCGAAATCCCCATGACACCGCAAAAGTATGTATTTTTTGTCAATTTGCAAAATCTTATCCAAATCTCAACTATTGCACTTTTTGCAACAGTTGAATCTATTTCCTTTTACCATACGGAGCCTGCTCCGGCTCGCTGAGGTATTTTGTCTGTGGTGCGCAGCCATATCCGAACACTGCCGGCTTGACGATTTCCACTGTCATTCCAAGAGCAGCGATCATTCTGTAGAAGACGGCGACACTTGGGATTATCACACCGTTTTCTATACGGGAAATATATGACTTGGTGGTCTGAGTGCGTCTTGCCAATTCCGCCTGCGAGACTTTCGCATCCTTTCTGGCATCACGGAGGATAAGTCCGGTGTAATATGCATACGCATCCTCTTCGAACTTGATACGCTCGGGAGTCCCCTCCTTTCCATATCGTGCATCAAGCACCACGTCATAATCCTGAATCATTGTTTCGCTTGTATTCATAGTATTCCTCCTTGATCTTTAATGCCTTGGTTATCTCGTTGGCAGGTGTTTTCTGTGTCTTCTTCTGAAATCCATTAAACAACACTACAATCTTCCCTTCATCAAAAATGAAAAACACTCTGTATATGTTTCCATTAAACTCTGTTCGCAATTCATAAAGCCCATCACGTATATGCTTGACAAACTTTGTCGGCAAACGGTCCTGAGTCTTCAGCAACACCAGACCATAGTCCACTTTCTCCCTCTCCTTGGCAGTCAGCCCCTCCATGAACTCGCCAAAATATCTGCCAAATGTTATAATCCGCCGTTTCATGTTGCAAATATACAAAAGGTTTCAACATATTGTAACCACATAGGCAAAACATTTTACACTTTTAACCTTTTGGAGATTCTATGTTTTAGGTTAGAATTGCGGTGGCCTTCCGATGTGAATCGGGAGGCCACTATCTTTTATGAACTACTGCGTTTTTTGCAACAGTTGGATCTATTTATTCTTGCCATACGGAGCCGGCTCCGGCTCGCTGAGGTATGCGCAAGGTGATTCGGAGATATTCCGGACATATCCATCCACTGGTATGAGCGCTTCACCTATGATGTTGAAGTCAAGAGCTTCCTCCAGTTTAGCAATGGTCTCAAGAGTCAAGTTGTTCTTGCCTTTCAGGAGCATGGAGATATGCTGCTGCGTACATCCAAGTTTTTCAGCCAGAACAACCTGAGTCATCCCGATCTGAGACATTCTGTTCCTCACCTGAAGAGCTATCATAGCAGAATACCTGAGCCACCTGGCATTTCTCCTGCGATACTCTGCCTCTTCACGCCATTTGCTGGCGGTATCAGACTGATTTTTCATCAAAAATTCTATTGCCTTCATATTTAATTATGCTTTACAAAATCTACAAACCCGTCCAGATCGGTTACTCCATTATCAATAAGATGATTACGCACTTCTTCCATTCTTTCTAATTCCTTTAGAGTATGAGAACGTTCCTGCATTGTATATGTCAGCTTAATGGCACCGCCTGTAATCAGATAAACTCCCTTTTCCAACCTCAATGCATACAATCTTAACCACGACGGATGAGTTTCCCTACGACCTTTTGCCTTCTCCTTTCCTAACAATAACTCAGAAGTTATCATATTGTTCAACGGCCTGAACATCTTATCCAGATCCGAATCCACTGCAAGATCAAGAATCATACATTCTAATTCCTCTGCGTCCAACAAGGTATCATATATAGCTTTATCCACACTTCTTATATGAAAATTCCTCTCCAGATCTGCTTTATTGGATGAAAAGAAATCTGCCAGCCAGTCAACATCGCTCCATTGACAGAAAAGCATACTTAGCACATTTACAGTATTCTCGTCATACTTCACTGCCCACAATTTTCTGTTTCCATCAATATTATCAAACTTCATAGCCCGCAACGTTTTCGACAAAGATACATACAAGTTTTATATTGTACAAGTTTTATGTGATAATACCTACACTTTTAACCTTTTCGAGATTCTATGCTTCAGGTTAGAATTGCGGTGGCCTTCATCCGGGAATCAGTGAACTTTTACGAATGACGAGATCCTGTTCAAATCCGCTGAGCGGAGACTTTGGACGTACGTACACTCTACGAGGTGTCGCTCCGCTCAGTGGCCGGAATTTCTTTCCACCGAGCGGGGCAAAGCGCTTTTGAACCCGTTCCAGGCGATGGTCAGTCGCTCAATGGAAAGGCAGGTGGCGGGTGCATGCGGGAGATATCCACAGATGGGGGATGGACGGGGGAAATTGTTGATATATTCTGAAAAAAGTCGGAAGTTTGTGTAGTAAAGAGGGAGATGGTGCGTCTAATGTTCAAAAACTTAATGAAAATGGAATCGTTGGAAATTGATTTTGCGCGGATTGTAAGGGAACATAAGGGGACCATATATACGGTCTGCTATATGTTTTCGAAGGATGAGGACGAGGTAGCCGACCTCTTTCAGGACATCCTTATGAACCTGTGGAAGGGATTCGAGAGATTCCGGGGAGAGAGCAGCATCAGGACATGGCTGTACCGCGTCAGCCTCAACACATGCATTTCAGCCGACAGAAAGAAGAGACGCAATGGAGAAAGTGTTCCGCTTGACATGAACATCGACCTGTTTGACGATTCGGCAGAAGAGATGAAGCAGATCCGCATGTTGCAGGACAGGATCAGCAGACTCAGACCGTTCGACAGGGCCATCGTGCTTCTGTGGCTGGAGAATCTCAGTTATGATGAGATCGGAGCCATTGTGGGAATCAGTTCCAAGAACGTCTCCGTGCGTCTTTTCAGAATAAAGGAACAACTCAGGAAGATGTCAGAAGAAAAATAACACGCAATATGGAAAACAATACAATCATATCAAACGAACTCGAGCAGATGCGCTCGCAGATCAGTCTTCTCAAGGACAAGCTTGAAAAGCAGAACATCATAAACGAGAAGCATATACGCAAATCCATAACATCAAAGATGTCTGACATAAGCAGAACCATACTCATCTCGATAGTGGCGGGAGTATTCGCTCTCGTTTACTGCACATGGTTCTTCTGGCATCAGGGACTTTCTACCTTGTTTGTAGCGGGGACAGCCGTGATGCTGATCATATGCATCGGACTCACCATATATCAGCAGATAAGGCTCAGGAGCATTGACTTCTCGAAAGACAATCTTGTAAGGACTGCCGAACTGCTGAACAGAATAAAGAAGCATTATCGCCAGTGGCAGTGGGTTGCTATCCCTGTAGTTGTTCTTTGGATCATGTGGCTGATATATGAGATGGTGAGCACGCTCGGCACCGAGACTTATGTCATTGGATTCTGCTGCGGGGCTCTTGTCGGTGGCATAATCGGAGGAATCATCGGCCTTAGAGTCAACCGGAAGGTCATCCGCAAGACATCCGAAATTCTGGAACAGATCGAGGAACTTCAGAATGGAGAATAGCCTGACGGAAACCCATCCCGTGCAATTTCATAATAGAACTGCACGGGATGGTGGTTTTTTGGTGGGTATCGCGAGCAGTTTCACGGGAGAAGTGCACGGGATAGCGGCAAAAAAATTATCTTTGCGGATGAAATTTACTAAACTGGCATATAAATATGAGCAGACATCAAATCAAAGACTGGATAATTGCGGTGAGACCGTGGTCATTCCCGGCATCTGCAATGCCTATCATCGTTACGCTGGCATACCTCTATTGGACTGATGCAGAAATTCACTGGGGACTGGGAGCATGGACTCTTGTCAACATGGTGGTGTTCCACATTGCCGGCAATCTCTGGAGCGACTACCACGACTTTGTCAAGAAGGTGGACAGAGAGGCGGCACCTGGTGGAAGCAGCATCCCGGCAGGACTCTTTACGGCCAAGGAAATCAGGAATTTTGCGATTGCCGTACTTGCTGTCGGCGTGGCAGGAGGACTCGGACTCGTGGCCCTCACAGGACTTGAACTCCTGTGGATCGGCATGGCGGGAGCAGCATTGACTCTCCTCTACCCGCTCATGAAGTATAATGCTCTCGGAGACCTGGACATCCTTCTTACATTCGCAGTGCTTCCTACTCTCGGAACATCATTTGCCGTGACAGGAGCCATTGACTGGAACGTTCTCTGGATTGCTGTTCCCGTGGGACTCATCACAGACGGAATCCTTCACTCGAACAACACACGCGACATCGCATCCGACCGCGTGGCTCAGATAAAGACTATGGCCATGGGACTTGGCACAAAGGTTTCCGCATGGGTCTATTCATTCGAGGTTCTGTTCCCGTTCGCATGGATTGCAGTGTGCTCGATCATGGGACTTATGCCGCTCAGCACCATAGCTATCTTCCTGACTCTCCCTGTTGCCATGGGTTGCAGCCGCACCATGATGAAGTCCATCAAGGGTGGCGCAGGAATCATAGCAGACCTTGACGTCAGAACAGCCAATCTCCAGCTGATATTCTCTGCGCTGCTGTCGCTTGCGCTCGTTCTTGACAAAGTCCTCTAAGTCTTATGACACAAAAGGAATCATTGAAGAAACCGGCTGCAGGAGTGCTTCTTGCAGCCGTTCTTTGGACCATAATGTTCTCACCCTGGACCGCTCCGCATGTCAATTTCTGGGTGATGATGACATGCTCGGGAGCAGCCCTTACCATCTTCACGACATGGGCCCGTCCTGGCTGGTGGAAGGAAGTCCGCCTGAAGTTCAGTGACGTGGCGCTTGGTGTCGCACTTGCGGCGGCGCTGTGGGGCGTGTTCTGGCTGGGAGAATTTTTCTCCACCCTGCTCTTTGACTTTGCCCGTGGGCAGGTGGATTCGATATATGGAATGAAGGAGGGGGAGAATCCCTTCGTGCTCACCCTGCTGATGCTGCTGATCATCGGCCCGGCTGAGGAGATATTCTGGCGAGGGTTCATTCAGAACCGCTTTTCCGCCCGATGGAATCCGAACACAGGCTTCATAGTGACTACCCTCGTGTACAGCCTTGTCCACCTGTCCAAGTTCAACTTCATGCTCATCATGGCTGCCATGGTGGCCGGACTCGTCTGGGGACTTGCATACAGGTTCTTCCCTGAAAGGCTTGGAGCTATCATCATCTCACACGCCCTCTGGGACTGCGCCGTCTTCATCTGGTTCCCTATAATGTGATCTCAATCCTGAGTTTCCCTCCGAGACCTGTCTCAACTATGTCACGGAGGGACTTCAATGTTATGTTGGCGCAGTTGTTCTCAACTCGAGATATATACTCCCTTTTTTTATTGACCTTCCTTGCCAATTCCTCTTGCGTCATATTAAGACTCTTGCGAGATTCCTGAATCCTGAGGCCAATGACAAGATTCTCCACTTCCTTGTCAAAAGTTTCCCTTTTCTCCGTTCCTGGCCTTCCTACCCGCTTGTCAATGATTTCTGACAATGGAGTGATATTATTTTTTGCTTTCATAATACTCCTTCATTAGTTTCAATGCACGATCAATTTCCTTTCTGGGCGTCTTCTGAGTCTTCTTTCTAAAACCGTTAATCAAGACAATAATCCTGCCCATATCAAAAAAGCAGAACACACGTACTGCATCTGTTCCCAATTCAACCCGCAACTCATATAATCCTTTTGTCCCGGTTATATGCTTCAGAATGCTGGACGGTATCATATCCAAGTACTCCAAAGCAGCAATGCTCTGCAAGACCTTGTCATGAATCTTTGCCGGCAATGTATCCAGAAAATCCTCCAGATAACTTCCGAAGAGTGCCACCGTTCTAAATTTCTCCATCGCAAATGTAACTTATAAATTCCACCAAAACAAATTTTTCGGTAAAGTATCATCTGCTAATTTCCAAACCCCACCTCACACTTACAAGAGTCCCAGGCAGGATTTTTCTTTTTTTTAGTCAAGAAATTTCTCTTTTTTAGTCTTTTGCAACTTTTTTTAAGATTCGAGGTCATTCGTCACTGGAATTTTGTGACGAATGACCTCGAATTTCGATTATATGGTTTCCGGATACCGGTTGCCTATTTCAGCGTTTCAAGCATGAACTTAGACCAGAGGTTGTCGTTCTTCAGATCCAGGGAAGTCTGGAAACACTTCTGAGCCTCTGCCTTGTCACCGAGTCCCAGATGACCCAGTCCCATCATGCGGTAGGCCATGGTGTTGATTCCCTCGACGGTGAGGCTGGAGGTTCCTTCCGCTCCGTAGAAGCTG
This sequence comes from Bacteroidales bacterium, assembly GCA_017938925.1. Classification (GTDB taxonomy): domain Bacteria; phylum Bacteroidota; class Bacteroidia; order Bacteroidales; family UBA932; genus Cryptobacteroides. Next base: position 20,592 of record JAGBAO010000008.1, read on the forward strand.
ACGATATCCTCGACGATGGCAGCCTTACCTTCAGAAAGGAGGGCCTCATAGATGGCCTTTGCCTCTGCCTTCCTGCCGAGCTTCTCAAGGGCAAGACCCTTCCAGTAACGGCAGAATGAGAGTTTAGTGTCCACTCCGACAGCCTTCTTGTAATATGAAGACGCCTTTGACTTCTGTCCCATCTTCTCATATGCCTGGCCTATGAAATAATATGTCTGGGCATCACGAGGGCTTCTCTCGTCCACCAGGAAGACCTGATGGTTCATAGGGTACTCGAAAGACTTCTCGTAAAGAGCCACGGCGCCCTTGCAATCTCCTGCCGCAGCATTCTGATATCCGGCGCAGAGAAGGGCATCCACATATACCTCATGGAACGATGCCACTCCCTCACGGGTAGGGAAATAGCAGTTCTCAAGAAGGTCAAGCACATAGTCGTATTCTCCGACGAACGTTCCGGTCACGACCTCCTGGGCAAGCGGATAATAACGCTTCACAGCTGTCTTGTGATGAGATTTCAGAACCTCGTATCTCTTCTCCACAGCCTCTCCCTTTGCTTCAAGGACATGTTCCTGCTCCTCAAGGTAGAGGGCCTTTTCAGGTGCGAGCTCCACAGCCTTTGCATAGCACTCTGCAGCCTCGTCATAGTTCTTGGTGTAGAGCCAGTTGTACCAGCCGAGGTTTCTCCATGCGAGATCCATCCGAGGATTCAGTTCCACACACCTTCTCCACTGCTGCGCCGCAGCATCCTGCTGCTTGTTGTAGAGGAGGCAGCCGAGGTAGTAATATGGCTTGTCGCTTTCCGGGAAGAGTTCCTTTGCCTTTTCAAGCACCGGAATGGTCTCCAGACGGAACGGGTTGCAGTAGTCCACCGGCATTGCAAGGGCTGCCTCATACATCGCCTTGTCGCCGGTGAGATAGCCAAGCCACATCTTCACGGTAGGATATGCCTTCAGGACATCTGCCTCCTTGAGGATCTTGACAGCTTCATCTGCGAATCCGTTGTGGAGATAGAGGATGGCGAGCTCCATATAGTCCTCGATTTCGCCTCCCATGAGGGTCACATACTCTGAGGTTCCATTGAGCTTATCAAGTTCATATGTGGTGTAGATGTTGAGCGGGTCCACAGCGAGGATGCCCTCAAGAAGAGCCTTCGCTTCGTCGGCACGGCCTTCTGCACGGAGTATGGAAGCCTTGAGATTGACCGCATTCCAGTTGTTGCCGTTGTTCTGGATGGCCTCGTCAAGACGGATCAGGGCATTCTGATAGTCCTTCACCTGAGAGTACATCTGGGCAAGCTGGTAGTTTGCCGGAGAGTTATATGCAAAGTTCCATGTCGCACGATAAAGAGTGTCCATAGCCTCTGCATACTTGCCCTGGGTCTTGAGGATAAGACCGAGATTGTACATGGCCTCGCAGTCCGCAGGACGGGTGTAGTCATGGGTCTGACGACGGATTGCACGGCGGAAATGGTTCGCAGCCTTCTCGTATTCTCCGTTCTTGCGCAGGATCACACCCATCTGAGTGTTCGAACGTGTGTCGCCCGGATCACGGCGAAGCACTTCAAGGAAGTAGTCTGCAGGATTCACGAAAGGATTATGGAACTGAAGGTTACGGAGTCCCACGAAGTAGCACTCCTCGTTGTTCTCGATTTCATGAGGACGTTTCGGACGGTCCACTATCTCAGGAAGCGGCTTGTCGTAGCTTGTGTACTTGCGAGGAGTGTAGCTGAGGACAGGCTTGCCGTCGGCATCATAAAGGTTCATGGTCACCTCATATGGCTTCCAAGCCTCATCCAGCTTCACTGTCTCGACGAACGGCTTGTCCGGAGCGATATCGAGGATATTCTCATAAACCTTCTCACCGTCCCTCACGAGCTCCACCTTCATCCCCTTCTTTGCCTCAGTCGTGTTCACTCCAAGGAGATACTTACCCTTGCCCTGAGGTTCGAAGTTCATGGCTGCCAGAGTGTTGCCGGCCTTCACGCCCTTGATGTTGCGGATACCGTAGTAGTACTGGGTGAACTTCTTCACCTCGTAAGGCTTGTTCCAGTTGTAGTCCGGCTGGTTGTCGGAATATGCACCCATCATAAGCTCGATGTAGTGACCTGAATCGTCTGTGAGGATCTTGGTGTCCCACATCGAGTTAGGGCCCCACAGCCAGAACTTGCCGCCCTTGTTGATATGGTGGTTGGCCGTGAGCATGGTTCCGGCATCGGCACCGTGGTCATATCCTGCCACGAAGTCCTCCTTGAGGTCATGCACGAACATGGAATTCGACATATAGTGGTTCTTCCACCATGACACATCCACATCGTCGTTGTAGAACTGCATGTCGTTGAAGGTCTCGTGGGTGATCGGCCAGTGCGCGAACCAGTTCTTGCAGTGGAAGGTCACGAAATCCACGCTCTGAGGGAAGATGATCTGGTAGTTCTCATCCACCTTTGTCGCAACGTTCGACCAATAGAGAAGCGAGTTGTCGTCTGCAGTAGAGTTGATCAGACGGCCGTTGATCTCCATATAGGACTTGCCAGGACGGAGAGTGATGCCTATCGCCCACTGCATCCTGTGGCGGAACTCGACCTCACCGACCCAGATGGTCCTGCTGCCGTCCTCATTCTCCACGATCTTGCAGTCCACAGGCATGTTGGTGGTGTTGCGGTGATGGTGGAACACGTTCCACTCGACACCTCCGGATATCCATGAGCCGAGCATGCCGACATTGGCAGGCTTGACGACCTCGTTATGATAGAAGATATCATAGCCGTTGGTCTTGTCCACGGCATAGAACAGGCGTCCTCCGATCTCAGGAAGCACGCACAGCTGCACATATTCGTTTTCAAGGAAGAGCGCCCTGTAGGTACGGTTTTCCTTCTGACGCTCCATATTCTCGTTCACGACATACATATTGTCGTCGAGAACGTAAGGATACACGCTTCTGCGTGCACGCTGATATGACCAGTCACGCTCGAAGATCGGAGCTGATTCAGGAGCTGAACCTATGTAGGTCGGCATTTCGATCGTGCCCTCCCAGGCCTTGACGCCTGCCTCCTGTGCCCGGGCACTGATCAGGCCCAGACATGCGACACAAATGAATATAAGTGTTCTTTTCATCATTATTCTTTCACTACAAACCCATAACTAGCTTCCAATTGGCGGTCGAGCCGTCTTCGAGAGGCTCGGAGAGGAAGTCCTCACGGCCTGCCGCCGCATCATAAAGAACGGCATTGAGAGCAATCTGTGATTCCGCGATCTGCAGAAGCTCGCGGGGCACGGAAATCTCCGCCACCCAGCCCTTGTCATCGCCACCATCCGAATCCAAAGTACCTTCGGAACTCATCGAAGACCTTACTCCTGTCACCTCGATTCCGGACCTCTCGGCAATAAGGAGTCCGTCGGCACTTATATTGACCGTCAGAGCTTCCGCACTTGACGCCCCGGTTCCGGCAAGCATGAGTGACACATTGTCGGACGAGGTCATGCAGGTGTCGGATACCTCAACAAGGAAATAAAGATTGTCCTTGTCCTGAGAAGCGCGTATCGTCGCCCAGGCATCCGAGAATTCTCCAAGGAAGAGAGCATCGTCTGTCTTCTTCCACTCACGGTTCCTTCCGTCCATCATCACTTTGCGAGGAGTTGCGCAGATGTCGTGATTGAGAGCCAGCTTCACAAGGCCTATGGTCTTTTGCCAGCCCTTCGGTCTCTGGACCGTAGTAGCCAGCATGGTGTGTGAAGACTCGATCTCGGCACCAGGCCATCCCGCCCAATCAGGAAAGATCGGTCTGAGACTGGTTTCCGACCAGTTATGAGCCTTCTCGTCTCCGAGCTTCGTGTAGATCTTTCCTCTGGTTGTGAGCAGGAGAGCTGTCTCTCCGGAAGGGAACTGCACCAGATATGGCCCTGAGGCATTTCCGTTGCCGTCCACATTGTCCAGCCTGTATGTAGGGCTGTCGCTTTCCTCCTCATCTTCCACAGGAATCCACTTGCCGTCTTCAGGAGAGAAGACTATAGAGGTGGAGAAGGTCTGCTTGTTCTTCACACGACCTGTGACTGTCTCCATTGCAAAAGCCAGCTGGTCAGTCCCGTTCAGCCTTATGCCCACCGGCATCTGATCTGTGAGTAGATAGCGTCCAAGGTCCTCGCACCACCATTTCTTGCGCATCACGCGCCATGGTTTCTGTCCTGGTTCAGGAGTCCAGGTCTTTCCTCCGTCATCCGACACCACCAGAGACGTTCCCGAATGGCTCCAGCTTGTCCACGGACGGCTTTCCGAGAAATATACCTGGATCTGTCCGTCGCGGGACTCCATCAGATGAGCCTCCCAGTTAGGTCCATGGTAGATGGTCTGTTCGCCATACCATGTCAGTCCGCCGTCCTTCGAGAACTTGATCTTGATTCCCTGGTCGGACTTGTGGTCTATCTTGTTATATGTGTGGATGGTGCGGTATGAACTGCATACCATGAGTTCGCCCGTGCTGAGCACAAGGGCGTTAGCATTGGTATATACCCTGAGGTCTTCGTTGCCGAGAGCATTCACCACGGTCTCGCACTCCCAGAGATAGCCCATGTGCTTCCAGTTCACCATATCTTCGCTCTTTGCATACAGGGTGTGGCGGCCGTTGCCGTCACCTGCACTGAGTCCCTCCTGCCAGAAGAGGATATATGAACCGTCCGGGAGCACCCTCACCCTCGGATATGAAGGCCACTTGAGGCTTGTCGTATCCGGCGGGAGCAGGGTCAGGGTATGCTTCATCGGCTTTATGCTCGAACGCACTGAGGCTCCGGCATGGGAGTTCAGCTGCGAGGCACCCTGATTGAGCTGCCCGAAGGGAGTTATGTTCACCTTAGGCCCGCCACAGGCCGCGCACAGAAGCACGGCCAGGGCAGAAAGAATGAATATATTATTTCTCAACATCTATCTGTTTTTTATTTTATCCAGGTATTACCCTCTTTTACAAGCATCGATGTCGCTGATCCAAAGGTACTGTTTATATGCGAAGTAAAGTTCTCTGATGTGAGGGTTGGGTTTGTCAGCTGATTGCCACTTGTCTTGTTCGTAATCACGTACGACTTCGGAGCGATGCTGACATTCTTGATCGAGCTGGCTGTCACCTTGTACATTGCTATTCCAAGGCAGATTCCGGCCCTTGGAGTAACCTTCATTTTTGAATTCTCAAAAAGGAGCGAGAGAGCTCCTGTCACTTCTCCGCCAGAGATGTTCACACCATTAACAGCCACTCCGACCACTCCGCCACCGGCGCCAAGAATACTGCCCTCAGCAGATTTTACAGTACCTGACACTATATTTCCGGAAAGATCGGTATAAGAAGCGATTCCGGCAATTCCACCAAGGACGATTACATACTGATCCAAAGACCATGATGCACCGCTTGCAATGCCCGTATTCTTGCAGTTTGTCACCTGTGCCATATGCTCGGTGCTGTTTCCAATGATAGCACCTACAATACCTCCGACTGCGAGATTACGGTTTGCATTATTATCGGCATTGACGCCATTATTAGCTGATGCCACTCTTGCCTTCAGTATGACCTCACCGGCATTTTCACAACCTGTTATCTTGGTATTGAATCCCTTGCCTGACGCTGTTGCCTTTGCCTCACGTGCATCTGGCGATCCCACATACCAGCTGGCACCCTGACCGAGGATACCTCCAAGAGACATTGAGTTGTTGATAGCAGCTGTTGATGCTATATAACGGTATCTCTCCAGTTTGCCCGAGTTCTTGCAAGTCGTGAATTCTACGCCATCAAGGTAGGAAAGTCCGCAGATTCCGCCCATAGCGTCACGGCCTGCCCTGTTTGTGTTTGTCTGTACCTTGATATTGGCCTTGTTTTCACAATTGATGAATTTTCCAGGTTTGCAAGTGCCATCTGTATTGATCGTTCCTGCACCTGTGTAAGAAGTCACAGTATGTCCCAATGCTGCAAATCCGCCACCATAGCAAGCATCCAATGAACTTGCTGGCTTATATGCAATATTTATAGTACCATTCATAGTACTGTTCTGGATGGTACCGCCGTTAGCCCATACGAAACCACCGAATGCAAGACCGGCAGAAGAGTGATCGAATTCCTTATCAGTTGCAAAATCCGCATCCTCAAGGCTCACAGTGTGTGAACAGCCGTCGATAAGGCCGAGATTGACCTTTGCAAAACCGCAGAACGCGCCCTCGCCGAACTGAGTCAGCGCCCGGAATGTATTCACAAGATTGAGATTCTTCACTGCACCGTCTGCTCCGATGGTGTGGAACATAGGAAGGCTTCTGTCTGTGGAAGTCATAGTATGGCCGTTACCATCAAACGTACCGTTGAATTCCTTGGAATCCACATATACGTAATCAGTATCAGCTGTAATATCCGCATAGAGGTTTACCTCACCGTCCTGTGGATTCACCCAAGCAGAATAATCACCTGCCTCCACAGCTTTTGCAAAGGCATTATAACCAGCTACATTATAGATACCAGGAGCTGCCACTCGCAGGGTTGCGGTATATACGTATCCGGCCTTGAGTTCAAGCTCCGTTGCTGCAGTCTGAGTCTTTGTGTGTCCGTTCACGTCAGTTATTGTGATGACAAGACCTGAAGGATATGTTCCCGCAGGAAGAGCGACAACTACAGGAGTGCCCTTTGCAACGCCCGCCTGACCACAGTCAAGAGTCACTTCAGTCGAAGCATTGCCTTCTGCAGGAGCAAGAGTGCAGGACTCTGCGCCAAAGGTGGCCTTGAAGGCACCGCTCATAGGCTCAGTGCCGAGGGACTTCACGGTAACTGTCTTGATGTTGTCGTTGTCATAGCCATCTACAGTATTGATAGTCAGATAGAGGTATGTCATCGCATGCGAGAAGGCAAGCGTACCCTCTTCATCCTCAGCATATCCGAGCATTACAGATGCCGCAGGATCGAATGATCCGGCTACGTACTTCTGCTCTGCAGGAAGTGCGACCACAGCCGTCTCCTGCGCAAAACCGGATGCCACAGCTGCAGGATACACAGCACAGAATGGAGCCGATACTCCAGAAACAGTGAATGTCGCTGCCTTTGCATTGTCTGCCTCCACATTGATTGCTACGGAAGCCGTACCGTTAACGGAAATGACATCATCTTCTGACCAATTCACGGCATAGGCATTTCCTTCCGGTACCATCACGGTCTTGGTGCCGAGAGGATCCACGGTAACATCATCAGGTGCTGCGACCTGAAGTTCAAATTCTCCTGCCGGATTGAGGGAGTCATCTGCCTGAGGCGCATTCTCCTTCAAACAGGAAACAGTCATTACAGCCAGAGCTGCAAGGAATAAATTGAAATTCTTTTTCATACTTTTCTCTTTTAAAGGATTAACACCAGATGTCCCCCAAGTCTTCCATTCCTAAGCCAGGAGCGAGGCCATCCAATTGCGAATTGCACAGAGCGCCCTCCGTGCACACCTCAAGCTCACTTATGCGAGGAGCCTGATAGTCAAGTTTGTTCTCTTTCATCTGTTATCAGTTTAATTGGTTATAATATCAGCGGCAGAGTCTGCATATGCGCAAGCAGCCATAAAGTTCAGACTCTCAATACAAATATATATTAATGGAGACGCCAATATCCACGTTGGTTATATTGCATCATCTTTTGAACGAATTTTACGATTCTTCAGGGGTTGATGAATTCTGACCACAAAAAAAGGAGCCTGAATGTCAGGCTCCTTGAGAGTAATGAATATCGGTGATTACTTGTTTCTAACGTGAGCGTAAACTCGAAGTTCAGCAAGTCCCCACTGGCTCTCAGGCATTTCCTTAGCGAGGTTCATGAACTGTACTCCATCGATAGCGTCCTTTGGCATGAGTTCACCGTCAATGTTGTCACGGGTTCTGGTGCAAGAGAGGATGAGAGCAGTAAAGTCCTTAGCACCAAGTCCACTAACTTCGTACGGCTTCACATATGTCTTTGAAACATAGTAGTTATTGTACTCCCATGTCCATGGAAGAGCAGACTCCTCTACAGTAAGACTTTCAAGGGTACCATATTTGAGGCTACCATCTGGCAACTTGTGTGCGCTATATTCACGCACATCAAGAGTCCAAGGCATCCAGTCATGACCGCCAGTCAGGTCAAGATTATCAGGAGCATAGATACCCTCATACTCAAAGATGACCTGATCTACACGATTTACACAAGTCTCCTTGCTTGGGCCCTGTGAAGACAGGTTGAAATCAAGTCTCAGATATGCACCTCTGACTGTTTCGTTGCCATTGATGTCATATGCCACGCTCTTTCCCCAGTTGTTTTCAGGGAATGACGGAATTCTCCAATATGTCGAGAGGTCACCGTCACCTGCATGCCAGAGATTGTGAGGGTTCACATCTATATTAGGCTGAGAACCGAACTCGCGGTAGCATCCGTCGAAACCTGACGCATCACTGGTGATGATAAACTCTGTGAACTTGGTGAATGAACCGCTTGCAGAAAGAGTTCCAAGGTCAGCTACACCCGCACGGTCAAGAGTCACAGCAGGCATGTCCTGAACATACATCAAGTCAACTGGCTTGCCTGAGCTGCTGAGGCCGCCTCCAGTCTTGAAGCGTACAGAAACACCTTCAGCCATTGCTGCAGGAACTGCAGGGATGTAGTACACACCCGGAGCGATGGTCTCCTGACCTTCTGCTGGTGAGAGGATCACGTGAGGAACACCGTCCATAACTGTAACTTCAGGAGCAGCATTTTCATTGATTGCAACTGTTGCCTTACCTGCAAGAGAGTTCTTTGCATTGAGGCTTCTGATGACAACTTCCTTCACATCTGAGTCAGCCACGTTCACCTTCATGTAACCGAGAACGTTGTAGAAGTTGAGGGTCTTGTCTGTCGAAGCAGCGACACGGAGGTTGGTAGCTGTAGAAGGAGCACCCACCTTGTCGGCAACATGCCTGTATGGGAGGATGAGCTCGAGCTCGTTACCTACGAGGATCACATCCTCTGCATAAGGATATACTGCATATACCTTTTCTGCCTCGAATTCCTCACCGTCGAACTGAGCCTTCTTTCCATCCTCTATGATGGCTTCAGCTGTTGTGAGATATGGAAGAGCAGCACCTTCGTCAGGATAGATACCGATGGTATCAAGCTCATGCCATACTACAGGAAGATTATCGACTGCCTCGAAGTTGATTGCAGTGTAACCTGCGAGAGGAGTCACCGGAACATCCGGAGTTTCAGTAGAATCGGTCGGTTCTCCAGGCTGCTCCTGAGGATCCTTGTTCGGGTCATCCTGAGGTTCGTCCACAGGATCGCAGGCCAGCAACATCACCGATGTCATGGCCATGAGTGCAAAAAGTCGATTGAATTTCATGTCAACAGTTTTTAATGAATTAATATGGGTTGGTATTAAAGATTCTTCACGTACACCACTTTTTCAAGTTCGCCGGTCATGTTTGCAGCTGCGTCATAGAGCGAAGCACTGAATGCTGCCACTCCGTCGGACAGTTTGAGTTCGTCCTTAGGGATGCTTACCTCAAGGATATATCCCTCATCTTCGTCGCTGTTGTCATCGATTGTTCCGCCAAGGGCAACCTTCACAGCGGCAGTTGATTCGATGACAGACCATTTGCCGGAGTTGTAACGGCTTATCGACGATCTTCCGTCTGGCACGATGGTCAATCTCAGGGCACCGTCAGCCACGACATCACCAGGAGCTACAGGAGAAAGGATGAGAGTGACCTTGTCTCTCTTGGATATGGTCTTGTCATGTGTCTCCATAAGGAAATAGACGTTGTCTGAATCGCTTGAAGAGCGCAAATTGGCAAAGGTGGTCTCTCCCGCATCAAGGTACAGAGCCTCGTCCGTGTCAGCCCAGTCCGAATTGGAAGCATCCACCACAGGGGTTCTCTTAGTGGCACTTATATCGTGATTGAGAGCGAACTTGGCAAGGGCAACGCCTAATCCGCCATTCTGAGAATATTTATTGGTCATCACAAGAATGTGAGGGGCAGTTACGGTCTCAGATGCCCATCCTCCATATTTAGGGAACGGAGAAGAAGAACAAACCTTCTGCCAGTTCTTTGCCTTATGGTCTCCTATCCTGTACATAAGTTTGGAGTTGGTGTTCTGAGTATAGGTGAGCACTGTCTCGCCCGAAGGGAACTGAGCAAGAGCAGGGCCTATGCCGTCCTTTCCTCCGTCAAGGTCATCGATCCTCTTGCAATCAGCTGCTACCGTGTGGTCTTCAGGAAGCTTCACCCAGTTGCCGTCTTCCGGAGAGAACACAACTGAAATACTGTGCATCTGCTTGCTGTCGGTCCAGTAATCCACAACTTCCACTGCAAATGCAAACTGATTGGAATCATTCAGCAGGACTCCGACCGGCATCTGGTCGCTTGCCAGATTCTGCTGTTTCTTCTCAGACCAATATACAGACCTCATGACAAAGTAAGGATATTCTCCGTGCTCCGGCTCCCACGTCTTGCCTCCATCCTTAGAGATGACAAGGGCTGTGCCTGAGTTTGCATCTGAAATCCACGGACGCGGATAGGCGAAATAGCAGTGGATGTCTCCATTTGGCAGCTGAATCAGATGAGGCTCCCAGTTAGGGCCCTTGAAAAGGTGGAACTCCTCACCCCAGGTCTGGCCGTTGTCCTTGGATATCTTGCCGATGATGCCGTGGTCAAGCCATCCTTCCAGTTTGTAATAAGAGCCCACGCTCCGGTAGGAACTTATCACGAGCAGGTCACCATTTGCAAGGACTATATGATTGGCATTGGTGAAATCATGAGCATCCTCCTTGCCGAGACTGTTGGTCACAAACCTCTGCTTCCAGAGAACACCCTTGCATTCCCAGTTGACGAAGTCTTTGCTTGTCGCATAGTAGGTACTGTGACCGTTTCCGTTATTCGACGCAACTGCTGCCTGGTATGTAAGGAAATATGTTCCATCCCTGAGGATAGACACTCGAGGATAGGCAGGATAGTTGACCCTGAGATTCTTGGCTGGAATCTCTACATAGGTCGAGGTCATCTTCACGATGGAAGACCTTGACGTGAGTCCTGCATGAGAATTGACTGCAGCCTCTCCCTGATTCAGTTCCTCAAAGAGGGAGAGATTCAGAGACTGCGGCTCCTGAATGGAATCCTGAGGATTCTCTGGAAGTGTGTCATTCGGCTGCTCCTGTGGCTCATCCTGAGGCTCATCCGGTATCGGATCCGGCTCACAGGAGACGACTCCGGCCAGCAGGGCGAAAGCCATACTGAAAGTTGCAAAATTGATAAGAGTTTTCTTCATTGATCCGTTAAACTTTAGTTTATCCATCCTTCATTCTGTACGAGAGCATCGTTCTTCTCTACTTCCGAACGCGGTACAGGCCAAAGCTGATAATAATCCCCTCCAAGATTATATTTCTGAATCATGCCACCCCAGGCATGCATGAGGCCGTTGTCATTGCCGAACTTGTCCTCCTTCCAGGTTCCCCATCTGAGCTCGTCGAAGTAGAGCACCTGCTCGCCGGCAAGTTCCCACTTCCTCTCCTTGCGGATACGCTCGCGAAGCTCCTCCTGCGATGTGACTGCCTCACCCATGTAGTCAGCAGAATTCAGTTCCGCCACTCCGGCACGGGCTCTGACCTGATTGACACAGGCAAGGGCATCGTCAAACTCGTTCTGCTCATTATGAGCCTCTGCAAGGCCGAGAAGGACATCTGCATAGCGGATGAGAGGGATATCCAGAGGGTTGTAAGTGACACTGGTGAATTCAACTCCCACTGCGACAAACTTTCTCAGAGGATAAGAGAGGTTTGTAGGGGCAGCTGTCTCAAGATCCAGAACCGGCTCATTCTTGGAATCGAACGGGAAACGATACACATAAGTGAGTTCGGCACCTGTAACGCCACCCACATACTCTGAATAAGGAGTAATCGCAAGAGCGGCAAGACGAGGGTCACGGTTTTCGTAAGCCGCCTTGATACGGGCTTCATTGCCGGTTTCGAGATAAAGGCTCATATCAGCTCCGAGGTCAGCCTGATTGGTTCTTTCGGCTAACGAAAGACTGTCACGAAGGAAATATACACGTCTCTTTGCAGGCTCAACCGAACTGTAACCGGGGATTATATCATCCCAATTGAACGGGCTTCCATCCACGTTCTCATATGAGTCGGCAAACCTTGCATTCAGATTATAGGCATTCTGACCGGTTCCTGCCGTACAGTGGTTACCATAATTGTAGCTGTACGCCTGACCATAGCCGCTTTCCTCTGCCATCTGAACAGAGAAGATCATCTCATTGCACTTCTCATTGGCCTCGGTGAAGAGCTCTGCATAGGTTCCATTGGTATAGAGGCCATAACCACATTCCGCCACCTTCTTGAAATCAGCCTCTGCATTCTCCCACTCCTTCAGCCACAGATAAACCTTTCCTCTGAGAGCATAGGCCGCACCCTTGGTCACACGACCCCAGTCGTTTCCGCCCTGCTCATACTTATCAGGCAGAGACTCGCAGGCGATGCAGTCGTTCAGGTCACTCAGAATGACCTGCCATACACCGGCCTTGTCTGTACGACCGACAGTGAAGTAATATTCAGGAGCATGATTCTCAAGAAAAACAGGGACTCCACCGTAGAGACAGTTGAGCCTGTAGTACCACCATGCCCTGAGGAACTTGGCCTCGGCAATTCTCTTTGCCTTATCTTCCTCTGTCATATCCGGAACCTGATGAAAGTTGTTTATCACATCATTGGCACGATATATTCCTTCATAGTAGTTCTGCCATATGGAATTATAAATTCCGTCACCTGTTGTAGCCGCTCCGGTCAGATGCATATAAGAAGTTCCCACACGGCTGGCATTCGGATCAAAGATCTCAGTGAAACAGTCAAGGTTGGTCGCCCACTGGGCTACATGACCGTAACGCAGAGAGTTATAGGCTCCAACCACTACTGACTCCGCAGTTTCTGCTGCAGTATACATTGTTCCTGAGCTAAGGGATCCTGTAGGTACTTTTGTCAGAAAGTCTTCACACGAAACAAGTGTGAGCAACATTGAGACTCCTGCAGCTATATGTTTAAAATATCTTTTCATAAACTACTGTTGTTAAAAAGTAAGGTTCAGACCAAGAGAATACTGGCGAAGTGAAGAATAGAGATTATTATAGTTCGTGTATTCCGGATCGACACCAGGATATGTGGTGAGACAGAAGAGGTTGTCACCAGAAACATATATTCTTAGATTCTTTATCTTGACCTTGTTCATCCACTTTGACGGCAATGTATAACCGAGGGTCACTGCCTTCAGTTTCATATAGTCCGTGTCATACAGCCAGAAGGCACTTGCACCACCGTTCTGCTCCGCACCATAGTTCAATGTCAGACGTCCGTACTTGGAAGTGAGGTTCGTACGTGGGTCATCTGGATTCTCCGGATCATAGAAATAGTGGTCATACGCCACTCTGGCAGGGAAAGTGACTGACGGGCTGGACATGGCATTACAGTTATATGCTTCTGCCTTCCAGAACCTCACTCCACCGAGAGCTCCGATGAAGTTGACAGACAGGTCTATACCTTTCCATCCGAAGTTGAAATCAAGTCCGAAGAAAGCCAGAGGGTTGAAAGAGCCCATGAATACCCTGTCATTATCATTTCCATAGAAACGGTCACCGTTGGTATCCGACAGGAGATAGTCTCCGTACCATATTCCATTCTTTCCAATGTCCATATTCTTTGGTCCGAAACGGTTTCCGGCTGCAAACATCGCCTTGAGCCATTCCATATCCTCAGGAGTACGGATCATACCGTCCTTAGGTCCACCGTCAGGATTGACGGAACCGTCTGGGAAGAAGTATTCTCCGGTTCCCTGATATACAGGTACGAGATAGACCTCTCCAAGTGTCCTGCCTTCAACAACGCGGCTTGTTGTATTCTGGTGATAGCTTGTAGTTGAGTATCCGGTCGCGGTGGTCGCCTCACCGTAGTTGGTCTTGTATTCCCTGACGCCGTTCTCATCTGTAACCCAACCGGCCTCGTATGCTCCACGATATTTGACAACCTTGTTCCAGTTGCGTGTGATGTTTCCGGAAATGCCATATGTGAAGTCTCCCTTGGAATCCTTCCATCCCAAAGTGAACTCTATACCCCTGTTGAGGATACTGTACATATTGGTCTTAGGGGCAGTCTTTGTTCCGAGCGACGAGCTGAGGATAGCTGAAGCAAGGATTCCGTCCGTGTATTTGTTATAGAAGTCTGTTTCAAAGGTCAGCCTGTTGCCGAATGCCGCAAAGTCGAGACCTATGTCGGTGGTGGTAGTCGTCTCCCACTCGAGAGCATTGTTGGACAGGGATGCAACATAACCCGACGTCAGGACATTGTCACCATAGACATAGTTGTAGCCTGAGCTGTAACGGGAGATATAGTCGTAGTTGCCGATGGAATGGTTTCCGAGCTTACCCCACGATGCACGGAGCTTGAGGTTGTCGATGAAGGTGACATCCTCCATCCAAGGTTCCTTGTTGATTCTCCATCCTGCAGACACTGAAGGGAAGAAACCCCAACGCGATTCGCTTGCAAAACGTGAAGAACCGTCGTATCTGAAGTTGACCTCAGCCATGTAGCGGCCATCGTAAGCATAGGATGCCCTTCCAAATACCGCCGCTGTGGAATATGAACTGTAACTTCCGGTGATGGAACTCATATCCACGATATTGTTGAATTCGGAAAGGATGGAATTGGAGAAATGATTCTTGGACATTGATGATGTCCTGTAATGATAGTCGTAGGCTTCGAAACCCACAATAGCACTCACATCATGCTTTCCGAATGTCCTGGCCCAGCTGAGATTGGTGGACAGGGTCCAGTCATAGGCGTTGGTATTGGTCTCTGAGGCACCTGTCCTTGAAAGGTCACGCTGGTCATATATGATCTCTCCCTTGCTGAAAGAGAATGCATAGGACGGCTGACGCTTGAAGGAAGAGCGCAGGTCGTTCCACTTATAGTTGGCGGATGCATTGTACTTGAAGCCGAAAGGCAGAGTGATGTTCACATAAGCTGTGGCATTGACGTCATGACTGGTGTCCATACCATTCGCCTGATGGATGAAGTACCATGAGTTTCTGACCATCGAATCATCCTCCGGATTCTCATACCAACCGAACTTACCGTCGTAATATGGATAAACAGACGGCAGAGACCTGGCTATCATTCCCACCTGAGAACCCCAGTCAGTGGTTTCCCTTTCATTTCTATAACCAAAGAATCTCGCCCCGATCTCAAGCCAGTCAGTAATCTGAGAGCTTATATTCGTGCGGAACTGGAATCTCTTTACACCCATCGATGCGAAGACTCCAGGGTTGTCCATATAGTCGAGGCTGACACGATACCTTGTCTTTGCACTTGATCCGGTCGCAGACAACGAATGTTTCTGATAGACCCCCGGGGTGAACATCTGCTCCATCCACGCCACATTCGGATAGGCCACGTAATTAGGATAGCCGGAAGCGGATATTCCATATGGATCTTTCTCAGCAGCACGCCACAGATCGATCTTGGCCTGAGAATATACCGGTTCCTTATCTATGTTGTATGCAGCCTCATTGGTGAACTCCATATAATCTGCATAGTTGCTCACCTGCTCGAGAGTATTTGCCGGTTCCTGATAAGCGAAAATGGCATTATACTCGATTGTGGATGAACCCTCCTTTGCACTCTTGGTGGTAACGAGTACGACACCGTTCGCACCTCTGTTACCATAGATGGCACATGAAGCTGCGTCCTTGAGGATGGAGATGGTCTCGATGTCAGTCGGGTTCACCTTTGAAAGCGATGACTCGAAGCCATCGACGATCACCAGTGGCGAAGAGTCATTGAGAGTACCTATACCTCTGACTCTGATGTCGATGGTTTCCGCACCTGGCATACTTGAAGTCTGGGAAACCTGCACACCTGCACTTGCACCACGAAGCATGGCTGCAGTTGTGGTCACAGGTCTGGACTCCGCGATGTCAGAGTAGTTCACAGTTGCCACAGCACCGGTCACATTGACCTTCTTCTGGACACCGTAACCCACGACCACCGTCTCTTCCAGAAATTCCGAAGAGACCTTCATGACCACGTCTATCACAGCCTTGTCACCGACAGTGATACGCTGAGGTTCAAAACCGATGAAGTCGAAAAGAAGGACGGCGCCCTTTGCTGCATTGATGGTGTATTTTCCATCAACATCAGTGATGGTGCCATTGGAAGAACCCTCCACCAGAACCGAGGTCCCCGTCAGAGGATAACCGCTGTCATCCAGAACGGTTCCGCTGATCCTGTTCTGGGCATATGCCGCCACTCCTGTGAAGAGGACGAGCAGCATGGTAAAGCATCTGTATATCTTGTTCATATCCGAATCCTTTTATTTTCTACTTCATTGTATAGGTGTATGAAGAACCTGCGTCAAAGGTCTGACGGGCATTATACATCTCCTTGACAGTGGTGACGCCGTCGATGTCAGTAACCGCCAGCTTTACACCTCCTGTGACGTACTTTGCCTCTCCCATAAGGAACGACACGTCAAGATATCCCGGCTGCAGTTCATAACCGGCTGGTCCGAAGTCCACGGTTATGCTCGTGCTGACCGTTGCCGGATCCTCCGTTATTTTCCCTGTGAAAGCGTCATAGGTGCCGGAAAACGCAAATCGTCCTTTCTTCTCCCCCCATGCCGACTCGTTACCCGGATACATCCTGATGGACTTGATGACCTTGCATGCCGTGTCAGGAATCCTTATCGTCATCTGGCAGGATGCAGGAGCCGTGAATGTCATAGGCACAGGAGCAATGATTGAAGTTACGGTTGCACTGGCAACGATGAGCGGAGAAAGAGCTGGAGCATTCTCGTCATATGTGATCACTGACGGAATGTTCACAGGAACCGCCGCCATGTCGGTGCATGACGGATCGTGAGGATAATAAGCATAGAATCTGTAGTTATGGTCGCCCTTCAGGCCCACGATAGCGTCTTCGTCCGTCTTCGAGAAGAAATAATATGGAGCCGACATTGTATGCGCCATCTTCGAGACGGGAACAGCCGACATGTTCACATCGGTCTTGCCGTCCCTGGTGCATAATCCGCAAGCACCGAAAGACATTTCTTCGTTCAGGCTGTACTGAAGAGGCAGGGTTGCCTTGAAAGACACATCCAGACTTTCGTAATCGAGAGATGTGTTGCCACAATCGTCATAATTCATGCAGCTGCAGAAAAGGGGCAAAGCCACCAGACACAGCCACAGTCTATTCAAAACGCGTCTCATAATAATAGGATATTAGTTTTTGTTTTTGGCAAATTTATTATAATCAGTCTTCGCTCAAACCGGCCTTGGGCGAGTTGGGCATTTTCTTGTATTTTTTGAGCTTTTTTCTATACTCTGCAGGAAGAAGCCCATACACTTCCTTGAAACATTTGGTAAAGTAGGACGGATACTTGAAGCCCACGGCATAACAGATTTCGTTCACCCTAACATTGTCTTCTTCAAGCATTTTCGCAGCTATCACCAGACGTTTCTGCTTGACATACTCGTTAGGTGTCGTGTCCAGGAGCGCCTTCATCCTTCTCACAAGGGAACTCCTGCTCATTGCCATGGAAGTTTCAAGATCAGAAGATGAAAAATCCGGATTGCTCAGGTTATCAATGACAGTTTTCTCCAGAAGATTGAGGAAATCCTCGTCCTTGCTGTCGAGCTTGAGACGATGGATCTTCATCGACACGATCGACTGGGAGATGGCGGACTCGATCGACATCTCCTTGTTGAAGATGTTCCTGATCGCCGACTGAAGATACTCATCCGACAAAGGCTTCTCCATGAAGAGTGTCGCGCCCGTATCCATATAGGCGATCTTCTTCTTGGTGGAAGCGTCGGAAGACAGGATGACAATTGGTATTCTTGAATATGCCTTGTCTTCACGAACCTGCCTGCAGAATTCCTCTCCTTCGAAATGGCGGGTGTCGATATCCGCTATGATAAGGTTGGTCTTGACAGTCTCCAGGATGACAAAGCTCCTCTTCCGGGTCATGGCAGCCATGACATTGCATTCCTGCTCAAGACAGGTCTTGACCTGCTGCCTCACGGATACCTCATCAGCGATAAGAAGGACATTGAGAAGCTTATCCGAACGTATACCTATTTCCATTTCGTTCTCAAAAGCCTCAAGTCTCTCCCTTTCCTTCTTTTCAAGGCGGCGGGAATAGAGTTCGGCAAGGATGGAGAACACTGCGAGAAGGAGAACGACATAGACGGTTATCGCTCCCGGGGTTGCCAGAAGAGGTCTTTCCACTATGATGGTTATCGGCTTATGAGAGACATTCCATCTGCTGTTTATATTGGATCCGCGGACCAGCAGCCTGTATGTTCCGGCTGGAACATTATACCAGAATGCCGACTTCTCTCCAGAAAGGACTCGCGGATGCTTGTCATATCCTTCAAGATAGCACAGGACCTTATTGCTGGCCTGAGTGGAAAGGCTCAGCACAGATGCACTTATTCCGAAGGAGTTCTGTCCGGGCCTGAGTCTGATCTCCTCTACCATATCCACATTGCACTCCAGCGGAGAATCCGGACCTGGCTTGATCACCTCATCCCCGACCCTGAAATCGGTCAGGACCAGATTCGGAGTCACCGTACCCGGATAGAAATGATCGGGGTTGAAACGTATGAACCCGTTCTGGGAGCCGAAAAACATGTTGCCTTTGGAATCCTTTGCGACCCCCTTCTTCATTACATCATCCAGAAGACCGGAAGAAGTAGTGTATGATGCAACCTCATGCTTTTCCGGGCTGAACTTGACAATACCCACATCAGAGGACAGCCACAGGTTTCCCTCTCTGTCATCCATCGCACTGAAGAACACATCGGACGGAAGATCCGGGACAGTGCGTCTGCAGAACTGCTCAAAGCCGTCTGTTTCCCTGTCATATCTATAAAATCCGAAGCTGAATCCGAGAGTCCAGACCCGGTCACGGCCGTCAACATAGATTCCTGACAGCTTGTTGGTCGGGAGTTTGTCCGGGTACTGATATCTGCTCAGCGTATCCACGCCGGATGGATCAAAGTGATATGCCCCGTCCGCATAGGTCGATACCCACATACGGCCTTTGCTGTCCTCATCGATTCCCGTTATGAACTTGCCCTCAAACGCCTTCTGAGAGACAAAGCTGTCCGCAGCCTTATCATATTTCATCAGACCCAGAGTCGTGCCTACATACAGGTCGCCCGAATCTGTCCTGTACACCACAAAGCATTTGTTATCCTCGACGGAGGCTGTTGCAAACGAAGCATATCTCTTCACCGCTCCCGTATGCGGCTCCAGCCTCAGGAGTCCCCTCAGTGAGCCCATCCACAGATAGCCGTCATGAAAACAAGGGGAACAGATTGTCTCTCTGAAGTTATACCGTTCATATCTGGTCAGACACGCGCTGGCGACGTCATACCGGAACAGTCCCTCCTTTTCGGTGGTCACCCAGATGCTTCCCTTTCCGTCATCAGCGAATCCGCTCACGATGCTGTTTTCCAACGAACGGCCCTCACAGGAATAGTATTTGGAGAAATTCTGATGTTCCGGACCGGAATAATTGAGTCCCCCGTCCTTGGTCCCGGCCCATATTCCTCCGACATTGTCAACAGCTACGGTAAAGACATAATTGTCAGACAATGAAAAACGGTTCTTCTCATCCTCCTTCAGCACGATGTGGCTCCCGTCCAGCAGGTCATATCTGTAAAGCCCCTTGGTCGTAGGAATCCAGATACACTTGCCCGAATCCAGGCACAGCTCCAGAGGCACGGCATCTTCCGGAAGTTTCAGCAGCTGACGCACGGTCCCCTGCTTGACATCCAGTTCGCACAGTCCTTTCCTTACCGTGACCATGTAGATTATATGACCGGTCTCACCACTGAGCGCGAGCCCCTCCACATTGTCATCTAAGAAGCTGCCCCCCCCTAATTCAAGTCTTGAAAGGCTGTCGAGCGTGGACGGCGCCTTATAAAAATCAGTATAGTACAGACCTATCCAGAAATCTCCGCTGTTATCGACGATGAACCGGCGTATTCCCTGTGACAGGGTCTGTTTCCCGTCCTCAACGAAATAATTGACAAGACTGCCGGTCTTCAGATCATATGAAAACAACCCCTGATGGTTCACGGTAAGCCAGACCTTGTCCCCAACCAGACGGATATTGTTCACCTTGTTGTCGATCACGGTTCCCTTGTCGCTCACTGCCCTGAACGGGATGAACGAATCGTTGTGATAGTCATAGACAACCGCACCCCTGTCGGTCCCGACCCAGATATTTCCGGCAGAATCCTCCTCTATGCTGTGAACAAAATCAGAGGCCACTCCAAGATCTTCCCTGTCATATACGGTGAAACGGTCTCCGTCATATCTGTTGAGACCCTTGAAGGTTCCGATCCAGAGCAGACCTCTGGAGTCCTGGAACACCTTGCTTATTCCGTCATAGGAGATACCGCTGTTGGAACGGTTGATATGTACGAAAGGAAAGTTGTCCTGTGAGACTCCTGCAGACGAAAGGGCCGGCACAAGAAGGAGATGGAGAAGAATACAGAAAATCCTTTTCATGGCTTTAGTGTTATCGTTAGTAAATTTCGCCCATAAAATCTCCGGTACATCCGGTTTGAACATATTTTATAATGATTTGACCGTTTTTTAGTATTTCCGGCCACATCACACCGCACAAAATAGCAAAATAATGCCGTACTGCTGTCTCATGGAGACAAAAGCACGGCAGAAAATATAATTATGAACGGATATTTACAAGATATCAGAAGCGGTAGGTCAGCAGGAAGTCGATTGTGAACGGACGGATGTAGGATCCTGCCATGACATAGCCGTTCAGGAGAGAGGCATCCGTGATGGTGTCGGCGACATCAATACTGCCCTTGGCTCCGTTCTGAGCAAGGACATTCACGAAATTGACAGAGAGCTGGAGCTGGTCGTGAATCTTCCAGTCCACTCCGGCAAAGGTCTCCCAGTGACCGGCAAAATATGCAAGATTGGTACGGCTGACATACTGGCGGCTGTAATATCTCGCACTTGCCCAGAGCTTGACCTTGTCCCATGAATATGATGGGTCGATCTCAAACATCCATTGTGAAATGCCGGTAACATGATTTCCGGTGTAGTCTATGATTTCCGTAGTACCGTCGCTGAACACGAATTCGTTCTTGTAGTTCTTGTAGCGCGGATCCTGCCAGGTGCCGAGAAGGTGCATGTTGAAGCCGCCGAAGCGGAGGTTGCCGTCAAGAGTGAAACCGAGGGTACCGATTCCGTACTGCGCTGTCCACGGAATGGTCTCGCTGACGCCTCCGATCTGCTTGGTCACAGTCATGACCTTGGCATTGTTCCAGCTTGTAATATAGGACACGAGAGCGGTCACATCCATCCATTTGTTGTCGTATGTGAATCCTCCTCTTCCCAGGGCATTGCCTATCGGCTTTGTGCTCGGGATCGTCGCATTCTTGTAGTAGGACGCGCTCTTGGTGGTCATGCTGTAGAATCCCTCTGCCATGAAGAAGAGACGGTCCACAAGTCTGAGATTGATGTGCTCCGAGAATGCATAGTCCACAGCCGGAATGCTCAGATTGTGACGCTGACAGAGGTCAGTGTCCGCAATATTGAATCCGTCCACCCTGATATTCTTATCCTCACCATCAAGCCTTGCAGCCGTCCACACGCTCTGATAAAGAGGGCGCACACGAGCTCCTGTGCGCAGAAGGAGACGGTCTGTCGGTGTAGCCTCATAGATGGCATATATCGGAGCATAGCACCTGTATGCATCATAATAGAGTCCGCTTGTGTTCATTCCCCATGTGGACTGCTGACCCTTCAGGATGCGGGAAGGGTTTGCCTCTACGGTGTGGGCGTAGTAGAAGGTCGAAGCATAGTTGTCCTGCTTGGTATAGACCAGTTCCATGCCGAGGCGGATCTTATGACGGCTGTTGAAGCGTCTTTCTGCGGAAAGGAGAAGGTTCACGTCAAATTCCTTCTGGTCTTCCACAGTCACGAGACGGTTCTGCATGTAACCGGTGAACGGAGTGCCATCCGGATTGAAGAATCCCTTGTCGGCGGTGACATTGTCGATTCCCGCCAGAGCCATCTTCACATACTGGCTCGGCTGCATATACAGAAGGTGCAGGTCAGCACCGAGTGACCAGCCTGTATGATGCTTGTGATGAGCCTTGAAAGTCAGGTCGTGGATATATCTTCTGTCCATATTGCCCAGATTTCCTGTCTTCATGCTTCCGTCACGAATATCCATATAGCTTATGGCGTCATCTGCAGTGACATAGCAGTCCCTTCCGAGCCTGAACCCGTCATATACGCCGATTGTGCCGTCTCCCTTATATACGAAAGGTGCAAAACCATATCCGCCCTCGACATTGTCACCGCACATCGAGAAGCGGTAGATCGCATCCAGGGTGGTGGAAGCCCATCTCCTGGACAGAGCCAGATTATAGATCTGCTTCTGCTCGACAAAAGGACGGTTTGGAGCATTCACGCTGGTAGGGTCGTCATTCACATATGCTCCGATGGCGAAATACCAGCCTTTGGTCCCCTTCAGGGCTCCGCTGACAGCTCCGTCGAAACGGATCATGCCGTTGGTGGACGAGCCGAGGGTGAACACTCCTTCCGTTCTGTCCCCTCCAAGCTTTGTCCTGGAATCCACAAGCACGCCTATCTCACCGGAGGTGATCACGGCCTCCATCAGACTGATCGAGCCCTGCGGCTGATAGGAGTTGCCTCCTGCCCAATGGAAACGGCTCCACGGAAGACCATGGCCGTGCTTCATCCCATCCACATATACGATGGCTCCGCTGCCTCCTTCCGGAAGTCCGATGTTGATTTCACGCGGAGCTGTAGCTGACTCGGCATTGAGCATCATGTTCCTCTCGCTCTTCTTCTCGGCCACAGCCAGAGTGTCGGCGTCCTGCGCCGTCATAGAAATTCCCGCCAGAAGAAGCGGGAATAGCAGAATGTATTTCTTCATCATCTTATGGATATCGCGAATCCGCCTGACGGCGCCATCCGCAGTTTCAACTTAGTCTTCGAAGTGACCTTCTTCTGTGTTATCTCATACTTCAGGCATGCTTCTGAACCGGTCTCGAAGGTATTGCCTACCCCGCTTGCATCCGGAGCATCTGCATATATCCTCGCCTCGTATTTTCTACCTGGCTCCAGAAAGTCAAGAGTCACAGTGACTTCTCTTGCGTTTTCGTCAGTCACTCCTCCGACAAACCACTGGTCCGAGCCCTTGGCCTTGCGGGCGACAACCACATGGTCTCCCGGTTCTGCTGATATATATACACTTTTCTCCCAGTCAAGCACTACATCCTTGATGAACTGGAAGGCATCCATGTGCTTGAGATAGTTCTCAGGAATGTCTCCTGCCATCTGGATAGGAGACGCCTGGGTCACATAGAGGGCAAGCTGCTTGCAGAGGGTAGAGTGGATCTGCTGCTTTGAGGCAGGGTTGATCTTGCTCATGTCCATCTCGAAGATTCCTGGAGTGAAGTCCATCGGACCGCCCTGGAGTCTTGTGAAAGGCAGGATGGTCACATGATGAGGCAGAATGCGGCCCCTGAACTCCATTCCCATTGCAGACTCGTTTCCGACAAGGTTAGGATAGGTGCGGCACAGACCTGTAGGGCGGACAGCCTCGTGGCCGTTGACCATGATCTTATATTCTGCAGCCTTCCTGAGCACACGGTTGTAGTGGTTGATCATGAACTGACCGTAGTGATGCTCCCCGTAAGGGATTATATCGCCGACATAACCGGTCTTCACCGCATCATAGCCATATTTCTTCATCAGGGCGAAGGCATCGTCCATACAGCGCTCGTAATTGACCACCGAGCTCGACGTCTCGTGGTGCATCATGAGCTTGATTCCCTTTGAATGAGCATATGCATTAAGTTCCTCTATGTCGAAATCCGGGAAAGGAGTAACGAAATCGAAGACCTCGTCCTTCTGATTGCCGAACCAGTCCCTCCATCCTTCGTTCCAGCCCTCGACAAGAAGAGCGTCAAAGCCATGCTCAGCGGCAAAGTCTATATATTTCTTCACATTCCCTATGTCAGCTCCATGCCCGAGGCGCGAGCCATAGGCCCAAGAACGCTTTCCCGTGATCATCTCCCACCAGACTCCCATGAACTTGACGGGACGGATCCAGGAAACGTCTTCGAGTGCGCAAGGCTCGTTAAGGTTAAGGATGAGCCTTGAAGCGAGGACCTCACGGGCATCATCCACGACCATGACAGTTCTCCATGGGGATGTGCAAGGGGCACAGAGACGTCCTCTCCAGCCAGCTGCATCAGGAGTGAGGTCTGCCTTGAAACTGAAATCCTTGTCGTCAAGAATGAGGGTCATTGTGGGATAGTTCACCACGGCCGCCTCATGGATGTTGACATAGAGTCCGTCGTCAGTCTTCATCTGCAAGGATGTCTGGACAGCCGTCGGTCCGACGACATGCTGTGAGGCATTGTTGAATATCATCTTCGGCAACGTCTCCCTGATTTCGGAAAGACGTGTCTGGGCATAGTTATACTCCTGAGTATCATAATCTCCTGCAATCCACCATGCAGTGTGGTCACCGGTCATCCTGAACTGAGTGAGCTCATCCATGACTATGAAATACTTCAGATTGTCCTGAGCAGGGAACTCATATCTGAATCCCAGGCCGTCATCATACAGCCTGAATCTCAACACCATGACCACATCCTTGCCGGCCTTGCCCTTGAAATCCTTCTTCAAGAGGGTCACGGCCAGTTCGTTGTAGTGATTCCTGATATGAGATTCCTCTCCCCACACAGGCTCCCAGGTCTCATCGAACTCGGATTTCACCGCATCCACAAAGACAAAGCCGCTTCCCATATCCACGGTATCATAGGACACACGCATATATGTCTTCGGGTCCTTCGCAGACGCATCTCCCCTGAACATATAGCCAAGAGGACTTGGCTTGATCACTTCCCGGTCAGAATATGACAAGGCATAGCTCGGGGTTCCGTCCTCAGACAGGGTGAAGGTCATTTCCAGATTGCCGTCAGGACTTTTGAGGGTTTCTGTCCTGGCGTTTGCGACTAATGTCGCTGCCAGAAGCAACAGGGTCAGTATTTGTTTCATAATGTTCGGTTTAAAGATTCTTCGCTGTCGCTCAGAATGACAGAGTGGGTCGCTCAGAATGACAGGGTTATTCCTTTGTGAATATTGCTGCAAAACCACCGCCTGGAGCCATTTCCACTGTCATGGTACCTTCAGCTGAACCGAGAGTCCTCTTGTAGTCCTCGGCATGGCGCTGGACATTGAGGCCGTCCTTGAAGAGCTCGACCTTCCAGTCGCCTTCACCAAGGAAGTTCAGGTCGATGGTCACTGTGCGGGCCTTCTGACCTGCGATTCCTCCGACATACCATTTGTCGCCGTGACGACGTGCCATCACTATATACTCCCCTACCTTTCCGTCAAGGGCGACTGTCTCGTCCCACACTGTAGGGATCTTTGCTATGAACTCGGTGCACTCCTTCTCCTGCTCGTAGTGCTGAGGAGAATCGCAGAGCATGTTGAACGGAGATTCGAAGACCACATACATTCCGAGCTGGTGGCAGCGTGTTCCCTGGCTGACAGGATCCACGTAGCATGGCTTGTACCAGGTGTAGTTGTAGTTCCTCATCGCACCTTGTGTGTAGTCCACCGGACCGGCAGCCATTCTGATGTATGGGAAGGTCACGTCGTAGGTCAGCTGGTCGGTTCCCACCTTCGACCATTTCATCTGCTCCAGTCCGTGCACGCCTTCGTAGTTGAGCACGTTAGGATAGGTCCTGTTGAGTCCGCATGGCTTGTAGGCTCCGTGGAAGTCAACGAACTGGTGATATTTCGCAGCCATCGCAGCCGCACGGGTGTAGAAGTCCACCATCATCTGGTCGTCACGGTCCATGAAGTCGATCTTCCATCCCTTGACACCCATCTGAGCATAGTGAGAGCATATCTTCTCCATATCCTTGTCGAACGCCCAGTATCCTGCCCAGAGCACGATTCCCACATTCCTCTGAGCGGCATAGTCGCAAAGCTCCCTGATGTCGATTTCCGGAACCACATTGAAAAGGTCTGCCTTGCCCTTAACTGCCCAGCCTTCGTCGAGGATCACATACTCGATTCCGTACTTGGAGGCGAAGTCTATATAATATTTATATGTGTCATTGTTCACGCCGGCCTTGAAGTCCACACCTGTCACATGCCAGTTGTTCCACCACTCCCAGGCAACCTTTCCAGGTTTCACCCACGACCAGTCAGCCTGTGGATCTGCAGGCTCGCCGAGCAGCCAGACAAGGTCATTGTCCAGCATTTCCTTGTCCTGAGCACTCACGTTCACGATTCTCCAAGGGAATGCTACCGCTCCGTCATATGCGGCGATATAGTCTTCACGACTCTGCACCTCACCCTGAAGATTATTGTGACCGCCCTGCCTGATCTCCTTCGGATATGGAGCGAAAACAGCTTCGAGCGAAGAGTCGGCATCACCGTTATAAAGATACATTCCCGGATAGTCCATAAGGGCTGACTCCATGATGTTGACCTTGTACCCTTCAGGAGACTCCACCATCAGCGGCACAAAGGCAAGACGCTCCTTGTCCCATGAAGAAAGGGCTCCGTGGACATAGAGGTTCTCGAAGGAATTATAGAACTGCTCCTCAAGGGTAGGCTTCTTGTCCTTGACATATGGGACATACATGTTCCAGTCCTCCGGGAAGGCGAACTGAGCGGTCTCGGAAAGCACCTTGAAAGGAGCCTTTGACCCGGACACGAAACGATATGCCACACCTGCATCATATGCCCTGAACACAAGCTCGAAAGTCTTGAATTTCAGGGTCAGCTGATTGTAGTTCTCACGGACCTGCGACTTCTTGTAGAAAGGTGCCTGCAGGGTACCGTTCACGGATGTCCTTTCAGCCTTTCTGAGCTTCACGGCACCGTCATAGGCCGTGCCGTCCGCCAGCAGCATGGCAATCCTTGACGGAGCCAGGACAGCCTTGCCGTCCTTCTGCACCGAATAGGTGATGTCTGTTCCGTTCAGGACGACCTCCGCCTTGAGGGTCCCGTCAGGAGAGGCAAGTTCGTAAGTCTTTGGAGCGGCAACAGCAGAAAACGCCAGCACAGCCGCTGAAATCATGAGGATGAGTTTACGCATAATATCTTTATTCTAAAACATTTAACATCAAGGTCTGAAGTGTCGAGCTGTCCGGTCCGACCATTATCTCGAAGTCTCCCGGCTCAAGAGCCAGCTGCGGCGCCCCTGTCTCGAAAGGGTCCACATAGTACCACGACAGCAGGTCCGGAGTTATTTCAAAGCTGACCTCAACGGTCTCTCCTGCCTTCACACGGACCTTCCTGAAGGCCTTAAGCTCCTTCACCGGACGGGTCATCGACGAATACACATCGTGGATATACAGCTGAACGGTCTCGTCTGCATCACGGGAACCGGTGTTGGTCACCTTCACCGAAGCCGTCACAGAACCATCCGACGGCATCGCATCCGCACTGAGGGCAAAGTCCGTATATTCAAAAGTCGTATAGCTGAGTCCGTATCCGAAAGGATAAAGAGGACTGTTAGGGCTGTCCATATAGCAGCTGCTGAACCTCTTGTATGAATCCGTCTTTGCCGGACGGCCTCCGTTCTTCATATTATAATATAGAGGTATCTGACCCACGTTGCGAGGGAAGGTCATGGTCAGCTTTCCGGAAGGATTGACCCTGCCATATACTACATCAAGGATGGCATCAGCCGCCTCACTTCCTCCGTACCACACATCAAGGATAGCCGCCATGTTGCTGTCCTCCCATTCGAGCGTCATCGGACGGCCAGAGAAAAGCAGCAGCACCACAGGCCTGCCGGTATTCACGAGAGCCTCCAGCAGACGCTTCTGAGGCTGAGGGATATCCAGACTCGTGCGGCTGGAAGCCTCTCCGGTCATCCATGCCGGCTCACCGACAGCAGCAAGCACGACATCCGACTGCCTTGCCGCAGCGACAGCCTCGCGGATCATCTGAGACTCGCTGCGAGGATCACGGACGTATTTCCTGTTGCGGCATGCGGCCTGTTCCAGCTCCGCGTCCTCAAGCATATTGCTTCCCTTGGCAAACACGAAATCGCATCCGGCCTCCTTCATGGCTGCAAGAAGTGAACGGCAGTCATCATATGCCGCTCCCTGCCATGATCCGGTGTATTGTGCTCCCGCATCGGCCAGCGGACCCACCAGAGCCACCTTCTTCCCTTTCGAAAGAGGAAGTGTGCCGTCGTTCTTCAGAAGGACGAACGACTCGGCTGCAATCTCACGGGCCGCCTTGCGGTGCTCGTCCGTATATATCCTGTTCTGCTCACATCTGAGGAACTTGTATGGATCATCCAGCAATCCCAATTTCTCTTTCGCCTCCAGCACCCTGCGGCAGGCCTGGTCGACCGCCTTCATGGAGACCCTGCCTTCCTTGACCGAGGCGGCAAGCTCTCCTACAAAGCCTTCCGTCATCATGTCGGAATCCACGCCGGCATTCAGAGCCAGTTCGCTGACAGTCTTCCTGTCACCGATTCCGTGACGGACCATCTCGCCCACTGCATTATAGTCCGAGACCACGAATCCGTCGAAGCCCCACTGATTGCGGAGGACCTCGGTCATGAGCCACCTGTTTCCGGTTGCAGGAATTCCGTTCACATCATTGAACGAAGACATGATGCTCGCCACTCCGGCATCAACGGCCGCCTTGTATGGAGGGAAATATTCGTTATACATCCTTGCTGGTGACATATCGGTCTCGCGATAGTCTCTTCCTGCCTCAGAAGCACCGTAAAGGGCGAAATGCTTCACACAGGCCAGAATCTCATCGTCAGCCTTCAGGTCTCCCTGGATTCCTCGAACCATGGTCTCCGAATAGACCGAAGCCAGATAAGGGTCCTCTCCGGCACCTTCCACACAGCGTCCCCAACGGGGGTCACGGCAGATGTCCACCATGGGATTATACAGCCAGGTGAGTCCGTCAGAAGACGCCTCCACCGTACTTATGCGGGCAGCACGTTCCATCGACTCAGGATTCCAGGTTGCCGCCAGTGCAAGAGGAACCGGGAAAGTCGTGCGGTATCCATGGATAATGTCGGCTCCGAACAGGAGAGGGATTCCCAGACGGGACTCCTCCACCGCCATCTTCTGCCATGCCATGAGTTCATCCCTGTCATGACGTCCGAACAGGCTTCCTACAGCTCCGGAGCGGACCTTCTCCGCCACTCCGGTGCTCTGCTGCTCGCCTGTCACCGCTCCGCGGGGAGCCACAA
Organism: Bacteroidales bacterium; assembly: GCA_017938925.1. GTDB lineage: Bacteria > Bacteroidota > Bacteroidia > Bacteroidales > UBA932 > Cryptobacteroides. The sequence continues at coordinate 49,917 of JAGBAO010000008.1, forward strand.
GGCAGTTCAGCTGTCCGAGCTTCTCCTCCAGGGTCATCTGCGACATCAGTTCATCGACCTTCGTCTTCTCGGGAACACAGGCCGACAGGAGGAATACTGCCGAAAGGAATATGGATATGCCTCTCATATATTATCGGATGTCAATGTAAACGACAGAGCCCGGAGCAATCCACATCGAAGCCTTGCCCTCATTGAATTCTACCGGAACCTGCGTATAGACATGGAACTCGTCAGTAACATAGCTCACCGCCTCCTTTATCTCCTTGCCGGCAATCTCGATCTCCACCTTCCTGTTGGCAACCACATTCTTGTCGTTTGTGAAGAAGGACATCAGCACTCCGCATCTTCCGTCCTCTCCTACGGCTGATGTTACATACACATCCGGACAGTCGGTCACCACAGACTTCACCTGAGTGCCGAGATTAACGAGATTCTTCCATGCATAGAGAGAATAATACTGAGGAAGCGGAGCTCCCTTATAGAATTCGAAAAGACCGTTGTATGACACTCTCGGGCGGGCATCGTAGTACATTAGCATATCCACCGGTCCGTCCTGGCATGCAGACATCACGGATGCAAGGAAAGCTGCACCCTTATGGGAAGTCACCACCTCCATGGTCTCCTTCCACTCGGTCGTCCAGTTGGAAAGATAGTTCCACTCATCCAGAATCATCTCCACATCGGAATATCCGTACTTATCGAGCATAGCCTTGATGCGGTCGTTCTTTGCGATGAACTTGTCCGGTCCCGATGCATAAAGGTGATATGAGAAGAAATCAAGATCCACCTTGTGCTCAGACATATACTTGAGGAAATTGTCTGCCCAGGCATCATTCTCGCAAAGCGCAGGTCCGCCTATCTTCAGGTGAGGGAAGCACTTGTTCAGATGATTCGCCGCGGTCTCATAGAACTTGAAGAAATCAGTGTCCGAACCGTTCCATGTAGGAGACATGTTCTTCTTCCAGCGTCCGTCCTTGAAGCCCAGGTCAGGCTCATTCCAGATCTCCCAGTACTCTATGTCATAATGGAAGCCGTCTGCCCATCCCTCAGTGTAGTGACGGATGATATGCTCGCATATCCTGGCCCATTTCTTATAGTCCTTCGGCGGAATCACGCCATATTTCTTGCTCCATTTCTCGATGGACTGTCCCAGACGGTAGAACACCTTGGTTCCGGCTGCCTGGATATCGGACAGAAGCACGTCGGTCAATTCAAAGTCATATGACTCAGGGTCGTTCACATCCGCCTCGAAATCAGGAAAAACGCATGTGATGTCCACGGTGTGAGCCCAGCCCCAGTTGATGGGAGCATCATGCAGACGTGCATACGGAAACTGAGCAGCCTTGTATGCAGGGAAATTGGTCGTGCTTGAATTAGGATTCGGACTCATCGGTCCGTTGTTCACGGAGTTCATCAGCTTGATATTGCCCACCGGCTCATCAGCCTTCACAACGATCTGCGCCACTGCAGAGGCTGCAGAAACAGCCACACAGAGGGCCATCAGAAACAGTCTTTTGGTATTCATCGTGTCATCAATTATGTTTATGAGTGCTAAATTAGTAAAATGCGGGCGCCTGCACAAGCCAAGGCGCCCGCCAATCAGACTTTTGGTTGAAATATATCGGTTTTTGGCCGGAAATTATAATCACTCGGCAAGTTTTCCGAGATGATGCAAAGACCAGAGATGGTCGTTCCTTTCCCTGAGCGCCTTACGGAATGCCCTTCTTGCCAGCCAATCCCTTCCAAGCGCCTTATATCCGACTCCCTGCATATAATATGCTGCCGCATTGACATCCTGTTCGTACGGTCCCCTGTCAAAACTCTCCCAGAATCTCTGAACATAGGTGGTGATTCCAGCCTTTCCTGTCTTGACAATATCCTTGTACATGGACTTTACCTGCGCCTTCGGATCAAGCTTTCTCATAGCAAGGCCCTTTTCGTAATCATATATTCCGTCAGCAGGCTTGACAACGACCTCAGACGCCATCTGATAGTATCTTGAAGCATTTTCAGCATCTCCGACCTTCTCATATGCAAGGCCTATGTTGTAATAGACCTGCGCATCGCGGGCATAGTACTCAAGATGGGCGTAACCGTGGTTGTCCGGATAGTCATTCGCCATCATCATATATTTGAGAGCCCCCTCGTTGTCGCCTTTCTCCCATGCCTTGAAACCGGAAAGAAGACAGGCGTCCACATAGATGTCATGCAGGTCCTCTATATGCTCCCTTCTGCTGTAGAACCTTGTCAGCAACTTCTCCAGAACCTCCTCATACTCTCCCTTGAGAATTCTCTGCTTGAGGGCCTTCGTCTCGGAATCATAACGCTTTTCATACAGCTTTTCCCTTCCATGGAACAGATCATATCTGTCCTGAAGAGGAGCATTCATGACCTCCATGATCTCGTCGCACTCTGCAAGGAAGATCGCGTTGCCGTCCTTGTCCGCCTCAATGGCTCTGAGATAGTAATCCAAGGCTATGTCATAATCGGAAGGATTCTTTGTCTGGAACTCATCCTTGAACCTCCAGTACCATCCGATATTACGCAGTGCCATTGCAAAATCCGGCTTTGATTCAACCGCCTTTTCCCAGCAGGCTAGAGCCTTGAGCGGCTGCTTGTGATAGTAGAGATTGCCGAGGTAATACCAGGCATTGTAGCCTGAAGGATTGTATTCCAGGGACTTTTCAAGAGGCTTGACAGTTTCCAGACGGAACGGGAACACATAGTCGATTCTACCGCTCTCAGCCTTGTCGAACCACTTGGCAGCCTGACGGGCGTCACCTTCTGCATCAGCCATATATCCCAGCCAATACTCCACCGTAGGATATGGCTTCGCTGCTTCTGAAGCCTTGAGGATATCCTGCGCCTCCTTCGTAAAGCCATTATTATAGTAGTACAGCGCAAGTTCGAGGTGGGACTCAGGAACGCCTCTCAGCAGAGCCTTGAGTTCTGATGCCGGAGCGGCACCCAGAAGCACAAGTTCGTTGGTCGCATAGTAGTTGAGCGGATCGAACCTCACCACCTCTCTTGCCAGAGCAACTGCCTCTGACTTCCTGCCTGCATGGCGAAGAAGAGTGGTCTTGAGATTTCTGGCATCTATATTCATACCGTTGTAGTTCACCGCCATCTCCGCCTCCTCAAGGGCACGTCCTGCATTTCCCAGCTTTGCTGAGATCTGGGCAAGCTGATAATAGGCTGCGGAAGCATATTCATAGTCCCATGCCGCCCTATAAAGCGTATCTATAGCCGGTTCCCATTTTTCCTGAGCCTTGAGGATAAGTCCGAGATTGTACATCGCCTCGCCGTCAGAAGGACGGGTGTAGTTGGCGGTCTGGCGGCGTATCGCCCTGCGCAAGTGCTCTGCAGCCTTGTCATAGTCTCCAGCCTTACGGAAGATTATACCCACCTGGGTGTTAGTCCTCACATCACCCGGATCACGACGCAGAACCTCGTTGAAATAGTCCATCGGATCGACATGTGCCTGGTGGAACTGAAGGTTACGCATTCCTACATAGAACAGCTCCTCGGTATTCCCGATGCTCTTCGGATCCGGATTCACAGGAAGAAGGTCCTCCGGATGAGGCTTGCTCAGGTCATGCTTATACGGATGGTAGTCGATAAGAAGCTCTCCCTCGGCAGAATACAGGCTCATGAGCACCTCAGTCGGTTCCGCGACCTCTGCCGCATCCACCTTGAAATCATCTGCAAAAGGTCTGTCAGGCGCAATGGTAGCCATCTTTGAGTACAGCACCTTTCCGTTATGCGTCACCTCAACCCTCGCATTGCGGCGGATCTGAGTGACATTCGCAGCGACATGAACCGCTCCCTTAGGATCTATATCCATATTGACAGTGGCCTTCTCGTTGCCTCTGTTGACGTTGTTGAGATTCCTGATGCCATACCAGTACGCAGTGAACTCCTTGGTCTCCTGAGGATTGATCCAGCAATAGTCAGGCTGATTGTCCGAATACGCGGCAGTCATAAGCTCCACATACGGGCCGTCTGAATCAGTGAGCGTCACGCAGTCCCAGGCATGGCCATAGGCATGAGGACCCCAGGTCCAGAATTTTCCTCCTTTATTTATATTGTGGTTTCCGGCAAGCATCGTTCCAGCATCGACACCATGGTCATATCCTCCGACAAAGTCGTCCTGAAGATCATGGATGAACACAGAATCACCGGTAAGCGAAGGCAGGTTCTTCCACCAGCTGATGTCCTTGCCGATATAAGCCGGATTGTTCTTATATGGAGACTGAGGGACAGGCCAGTGCATATGACTGAGCTTATGGTGGAACATTCCGAACTCAGTGCATTCAGGGAAGATGATCTGATAGTTTTCATTCGCATGGGTGGCGACATTGTTCCAGTGAAGCATCGAATTGCGGTCAATCGAATTGTTGAAGAAACGTCCGGTCACCTCTATATATGATTTGTCCGGGTAGAGGGTCAGTCCCACTGCCCAGCTCATCCTGTGACGGTTCTCGACCTCTCCGACCCAGATGGTCTTGGAGCCATCGCCATTGTCGACGAGTTTATAATCAATCGGATACTGGGAAGTCGCGCGGTGATGATGGAAGACATTCCATTCGACACCTCCGGAGATCCATGCTCCAAGCATTCCCACATTCGCAGGCTTGATCACGCTCTGACGATAGAATATCTCGTATCCGTTCGTCTTGTCAGTCGCATAGAAAAGACGGCCGCCGATGTCAGGAAGCACACAGACCTTTATATAGTCATTCTCAAGATACAGGGCCCTGTGAGAGGAATCAACCTTTTCGATCGTAGGATTGTCGTTCATGGCATACGGATACACACCACGTTTTGCTCTCTGATAGGCAAAGTCGCGCTCGAAAAGAGGTGCTTTCTCAGGTGCGTTCACCCTGTAGGTCGGAAGATTTTCAACTCCTTCCCACATCTTCACCTGGCCGTTCTGCGCCGAAGCTGTCAGAGCGGCAAACAGCAGAATAATAGCATATGTCTTTTTCATTTGGCTGATGATATTAGATTTCTGCTGCAAAGGAAACACTTTAACAGACACGATTTTTCACAAAAATCCCGACTTATGCAAGAATACTCCCAAATGCAAGAAAAATCTCAAAACACGCAAAGGAAATCCCATCCACTGCGATCACTATATAGTTATAAGGTAAAATATTCCATTTTTGCCGATAAAATAACACTAAAAACATCAGAGATGAAAACTGAAATGTATCAGACTCCAGCAGTACAGACTCTGGAGATGCAACTGGGAGGGATCTTATGCGCCTCCGACATCGCCAACACCGAAACCGGGGCATCATGGGGCCTTGAAGACGGTTCTGACATCAACTTTATCTTATAGGGAGGAACAGCTATGAAAAGATACTACATTGCAATTCTTGCCCTCGCCGTGGCATCAGTTTCCTGCAACAAGATGGAAGAACTGGAAGATCAGGCTGGAAATCAGCAGGAAGACATCGCGCTCAATGAAGATCAGCTCCTGTGCGCCATTCCTCAGACAAAGACTGCTCTTGACGGACTGAACGTCATCTGGAGCGAAGAGGACGAAATCATGGTGTTCGGAGAAGAGAACAGGACTGCCACATACAGGTTCAGTTCATTCGCTTCCCAGGACAACAAGACGACAGCTATCTTTGAAAATGTCGATCCAAGTGTGAAAGGCAGCCGCAGCGCGGTCTATCCTGCCTCTGCATACATCGAGGATTCATACAACGGGACAACCGCTCAGATCGCCCTCGGCGGTGTGGACGATGTGACCCTTTCGTCCGGCACTCCTGACGAAGTCCTTGCAAAGACAGTGGTGTCATCGCTTCCACTTGTTTCGACCCCATCCGAGGGAACCCTCTCGTTCGCAAATCTCTTCGGAGGAGTGATGTTCCGTCCATATGACTATATGGGCAGCGGCATCCAGATCAAGAAGATAAGAATATCCTCAACAGACGGAAAGGCTCTTGCCGGAGTGGCTACAATCAACCTTTCTGACGGAAAGATCACCGCATTCAAGGGAACGGAGACCGAACTCACCTTCAACTATAATGCGACTTCCATCACCTCCGACAAGGGATTCATCGCCTATATTCCTGCAGGAACATATGAAGGACTGACAATCACTGCGATAGATGCTTACGAGCGCAAGTTCCCTGTGACTACAGGGGCTGTGACAGTGAACGCAGGTATGGTGAAGAAGCTCGCCCAGCTTCCGCTGACCATATATTATGGAAAGTCAAACTGCTACAGGGTCGCTCCGGGGACCACATCCCTGACCATCGATGCAACTCCACTCTACACATACAGAAGCGACTACGATGTCACCAAGGGACAGGTCATCAGATGTGAAAACGGCAACATGTCCGGACTTGGTGCTGACGTATCCGTGCTCTGGCAGCAGGAGGAAGGCAGTACTGCCACCGATCTCACCGGAACAGCCAGCGCTACAAAGGAGGCCGATGGTGCGGTGGTGAAGGGAACTCTCAAAATCGACCGCAGGTATCAGGAAGGAAAGGCCATCATCACTGTTCCGCTCACAGGTGAAAAAGGAAATGCCGTGATTGCGCTCTGGGCAGTGAATAACGAAAACGAAAGAACAAAAATCGTCTGGTCTTATCATATCTGGGTGAGTGATGCGGCAGATGTCACTTTGGGATCAGACACATATCTTGACAGGAATATAGGAGCGGTGTCAACGACTCAGGGTGATAGTGACTCCTATGGAGTAAGCTACCAGTGGGGAAGAAAGGATCCGTTCCCAAGAGCGTTGAATGCCACTGTTACAAGCTATGCATCTCAGGGCGATCTGCTGAAGACTGCCAACAAATCAGTTGGAGGAACTATCGGCTATACAATATCAAATCCTGACACACGAATCACTTCCACCAAGTCCATCAGCCATGACAACGGCGATTATTGGTTCAAGGATTCTGCCACAAAGAACATAGCTCTTTGGGGATGCAATGCGGCTTACGGCAGTTCAAGCGATGCAAAAACAAAAGGAAAGAACATCAAGACTGTCTATGATCCGTGCCCTTCCGGATACAAGGTTCCTTCTTATGGACAGTTATCAAACTGCTGCAGCGGTGCAGTTAAGGCCACCAACGGATGGACAGTCAACGGCAACTACTTCCCTTATGGCGGATTCATAAGGTTAGAAGAGTCCACTGCTCCCGCAACAAGCGGCTACATGCAGGATGCAAGAGGTTATCTATGGTCAGCTGTCTGCAGATCTTCAACCAAAGAACAAGGCGCATATGCCCTGAAATACAACTCGAAAAACTTCAATGCCGAGACCTCTGATGACGGATTGAGCAACAATAGAGGAAACCACATATTCAGTTTTATGTGCGACGCACTTCCAGTACGTTGCATCAAGGAATAACCGATGAAAACATTAGCAGTAATCACAGCAATGTTATGTCTTACATATCATGCAGGAGCGCAGGAGGTGCTTCTGCATGATATTTTCGACATGAACACCTCACCAGCACAGCTCAATTCTCATGCTGGGGAAGAGAAATGGAGCCGCCTCCAGCCGATTCATTCCTATACGAAGCTCATCGGCAACGACTTCCTTCTCGGCAGCCTGCCGGACTTCAATCCGAAGGAATATCCGTGCAGCTACCCTCGTCTGAAGAAGATGGCAGACGGCCGTTTCATTCTCTTCTACATGCCTCAGTCCCACGGATCAAGCATCTATTACACCATCAGCGAGGACCTTCTGTCATGGTCGGATCCACTCCTGCTTCTTGAGTCCTACAAGACCGTAATCAAGGACAAGGAAGTGCAGATCAGATATGTGAACATGGATGCTGCAGTCCTTCCTGACGGAGATCTGCTCGGAGTGTGCCAGTTCTGGTGCAGGGAACATTACAGGGCCCAGCTCGGAACCGGTATAGTCACACTCAGAAGTTCCGACAACGGAAAGACATGGACATCGCCGCAGGTCATTTATGAGGGATCCAACTGGGAGCCGTATCTGCTGGTGCTGCCGGACGGAAAAATTCACTGCTACTTCACTGATTCCACTCCGGAAACCTGGAATTCAGGCGTTTCCCTGATGGTGTCCGAGGACAACGGACGTTCATGGAGCCCTAAGATGAGGGTTTGCCGCAGCTATAAATATGAATATGACAAGGAAACCACCCTCGACAAGAGCATTTACACCGACCAGATGCCATCATTCCGCGTTCTCAACGACGGCAGGACACTGATTGGTTTTCTTGAGGCCCGCCTTGCCAACCCGCCTTCGAACAGCGGTAAGACCTATCACAGGATGTCTGTCGTCTATAACGACGGCTTCGAATGGAAGGACCTCGGGGAAGACAGCGAGGGACCGGCAGACAGGCACACATGGATCTTGGGTGGTGCCGCCGGATATGTGGAGACCTTCCCTTCCGGTGAGGTGGCCATTTCATGCGGTAGAGGCAAAGGCTGGAGCATAAAGCTTCTTGACCACACCGGAGGTCGTGACGGCAAGGTGGATTGGGAAGAAGGATGGTTCGTTCCTTTCAACAAGAGAGGCGGCTGGGGTGCCATAGAGAGAATAAACGACAATATGCTCGTCTCCACAGCCGGAGAGAGCAGAGGCGGCATCTGGACCGGACTGTCATACCTCAATAACACGATTTCTGCAAACAAGGAGCGTATAGCCATTGACGGCAATCCGAAGGAATGGCGCAATGACGACGCGCTGTATCTCGGCAGCAAAGGCGGCAGCGAGACTGTGTTCAGGGCAGCATACGGCAGAAAGCATGTCTATCTGCTTGCAGAAACCCTGTCTCCGGACAAGACAGACAAAGTTCAGGAAATCATTTTGTGCAATGAAGCCGGCAAGAGCGTCTGCATCCGATATGACGGAGACGGAGCTCTGGAAGGCACCTCAGAAGGCGTCATCACAAAGACCCGCTGCGGAAGAAGCGCAGAAGGGGAAGAAGGATATTGCGCAGAATTCGCCATTCCATTCTCCGCACTGGAGACTGCCCGAGGAGAGACACTGAGAATTCACGCCACAACCGGTGATAACGAGACATTCACCGACTCCTGTCGGGAAAATCCGGATTCATGGCTGAGGATCAGTCTGAAGTGATCGGGGTGTAATCCGCAGGGAGCACCCCGTATTGCTCCTTGAAGCATTTGGCGAAATATGACGGAGAGTTGAATCCCACCCTATAGCATATATCGCTGACCCGGCTGTTCTTCCTTCCAAGCATCTCGGCTGCCAGAGCAAGTCTCCTCTGCCTGAGATATTCATTAGGAGATATGCCCAGAAGCGAATTCACCTTCCTGTTGAACGAACTCTTGCTGAATCCCAGCCTGGTCTCCATCTCCTTCACCGTGAAGTCAGGATTTGCAATGTTCTCCATGATCAGGGAATCAAACTTTTCAAGGAACACCTCGTCCCTGTCCACTATATTGACAGCACGCTCGGCCAGGTTCTGTCTCAACTGCACGGCATGAATCTTTACCCTTGACCTGTTTTCCAGGATATTGTCTATACATGCCTTGAGATAATCCATCGAGAACGGCATTTCTATGCATTGGCTTGTTCCTCTCTTCATGCAGGACAGTCTGACGTCAGCAGGCATGGATGCAGCTATGACCACAAACGGGATGTGGGACGTGGCACTGTTGGCCTTTATCTTCGAACACAGCTCCATTCCGTTCATTCCTGGCAGTCCGAGATCTGCCACTATCAGGTCTATATCCCATGTTATAAGGAACTGCAGGGCCTCTTCAGCCGAAGAGCAGGACAGGATGTTGAAGGATTTCTTCAGGTGCCTCTTCATATATGAAAGCAGCTTGGAGTTGGCCTCCACAATCAGAAGCATAGGAAGCGACGAATTAGTTATGACTTCCTCGCGTCTTACAGTTTCCTGCTCCTTCGGCATCTCTATCGGAAGGGTGATGCAGAATGCTGCATTCCTGCTCGATGAATCAAGCGTGAACTGAAGGTCACCTCCATGAATCTGCACCAAGGTTCTTGCATAGGAGAGGCCTATTCCTATACTTCTGGTCGATGCATATTGTGAAAACGGCTTGAACATGAATTCAGCATGACGCTCTCCCACGGGGTAAGTGTCGTATTTCACTTTTATCGACAGTTCCTTGTCGGCCTTCTCCAATGACACATCCACCATGCTCACAGCATAACCGGAGACATAGTTCATGATAGCCGTCAGCACCTTGCCTATCGCCTTGGAATCCACTGACATGATGAGCTGCTTCTCTTCGGATGCAAACCTCAGCCTCGCGCTCTTTTCCTCAAACACTTCCTTGAAGTTCACACACACGAAGCCCACCTTTTCAACTATATCCACGCTCCTCTTCTGGAGTATGTATCCGTTCTCTTCTGCACGGATGTAGTCCAGAAGGTCCCCTGTCATGCTGTCAAGCATATCAGTTTCGGAAACGACAGTCTGCAGATCCGGATTCCCGGCCAGCACCTCCATCCCTGACAGGTTGGCCAATGGCGTCTTCATCAAGGTCAGAGGCGTCTTGATATCATTTGCGATATTGGAAAGGAAATCCATCTTTTCCGACAGGATCTGCTCCTCCCTCTTCTTTTCATATTCCTCTCTCTTGCGTTCAGCACGTTTCTTTTCCCGCTGTCTGATTACATATAATGTCGTCAGAGCCAGCACAACGAACATGGATATTATCGTCATGACCCCTAGAGCAGACTGAAAGAACGGAGGATTTATCACTATCCGGACCGGATAATGGTGACTTTCCTCTTCGTTTGTCGCAGAAGCCGTCTTGACTCTCAGGCGGTATTCTCCCGGAGGGACATTATGATAGCTGACCGACTTGGGAACCGTTACATCCCGCCAGCTGCTGTCATGTCCCTCAAGCATGCAGAAGAGATTATACTTCACGAACAGTCCGGACTGCGGGACAGCAAAATCAAAGGAAAACGAACGCTGTTGTGCACTGAATTCAAGTTCAACAAGCTGTCCGGCATTCTTTCTGATGATTCCATCCCCGGCAAGCACCTTCTTTCCATGAGTATAGATGTCGGTCACGACCGGCCTGTTCACCTTCTCGTGATCAAGAATCCTTTGCGGATCAAAAGTCACCACACCGGAATTGAATCCGAATGCAAGTTCACCGGAAGACAGGCGCATATGACCTGCCCTCATTCTGTTGTCCAACAGACCGGAAGACTCCTCATATACCTTGACGGACCTTCTTTCAGGATTGAAAAACACAAGGCCTGCATCGCTGGAAAGCCACAGATTGCCCATGTCATCATGAAGACAGGAGTAGAAAAGATCGGAAGGGAAGGATGGAATCACCGATTTGTTATATGCCGAAAAGCTGCATGTCTGCATGTCATATTTGAGAAGACCGGACGAAAAGCCTATGATCCATAGATTTCCATCATTATCCAGACTCAGTGACGAGACCATCTCCGGAACAGGAGAATCGTCATATTTCGAGCAGAAATGCATAAGCTCCGGCTCTCTTGAACTGTTGTATGAATATATTCCGTTGCTATAGGTAGCCATCCATATAGTTCCTGCATAATCCTCTGCAATATCCTCGATGGCATCGATTCCGGTTCCCTCTATCTTGGTCGCCTGACGGGAGTCCGGATCATAGATATACGCACCGACTGCAGTACCGACATACAGCATGCCGTCACTGCCTTTCAACAAATCCAGTATTCTTCTGTTACAAAGAGGGTTATCGGCAACCGACGAAACCGGTTGCTGCAATCTTCGACTTCTCGGATCCAACTGCCACAATCCTTTGTTTGTTCCTATCCACATCCGGTCGCCATCCGCCTGCAAGGCCTTTACGGCACCCAGTCCCTCTCCCGGCATATAATTCTTCAGCAGAGCACTTCCTGCCTCAACAAACAGAAGACCCGCATTTTCCGTTCCCACCCACAATCTTCCCTGGTGGTCCTCTGCAAAACATCTCACATTACTGCCATCAAGAGATGTTCCGTCTGCCATTCTATAATATTTTCGAAAATCCTCAGAGGCGGAACTATGCACATTTATACCTCCGCCGGATGTTCCGACCCACATGGACTTTCCCTCATCCGACCACATGAGACAGGTGGTATAATCATCCGACAGGGAATATCTGTCACCGGCGTCATTTCTATGGCATATATGCTTTCCTGTCTGGCAATCATACTCATACAAGCCAAGACTGGAAGTGACCCATAACTTACCCGCATAATACTGGAGGGTGGTCGGGAACACATTTTCCGGCAGTTTCATAAGAATCCGCGCCTTCGAGGTCATCCTGTTGATTTCCACCAGGCCGTTCTCCTGCCCGAGGACATAGATCAGGTTGGCATTCTTCGGATTCACGGCAAGGCCTTCTATATCCTCCTTTTCGAACATATCCGAGACATCCGGCATCAGCTCCACCTCCGCCATCACACCGAGATTTCTGAGAGGGATCCGATACAGATTGTCGCAATAGGCGGCCATATACATCCAGTTGTCCTTGCCTATCACTATCCTGTATATATCCTTCAGGGCTTCGCCATCAGGGCTCTTGAGATTCAAGCTGCATATTTCCCCCTCAACTGCGTCATATACATAAAGCCCCTCAGACTTGACACCAAGGAAGATCCGTGACCCACCATCACTGCACATTGTATATACCCTGCATGAAAGCCCGTCAAGAGGATTCATGGAATCTGTTTCATGATCATACAGTACCACTCCCCTGTCCGTTCCTATCAGGATATTTCCGCTGCAATCCTCACAAAGTGAATTCACATAATCGGAGTCCACACGGAAATCCTTTCTGTCAAACACACGAAACCGGGCTCCATCATATCTGCTGAGGCCCTTCTGTGTGCCGATCCACACATAGCCTCTGCTGTCTCTCATCATACAACGGACGCCATCATACGACATTCCGCTGTTCTGAGTGTTGATATGTGAAAACCAAAGCACTTCTGCAGAAGAGACTCCCGCAAAAGTCAGCAAGCATGTCAAAACCGCAGCTATTCTCAACATCTTCTTCATTCCGATTTTTTCGCCATGAACAATACAAACTCCGCTTTAATGAAAACGCCTGTCATCAATCTGCACACATAGTCCCGAAGCGGAACTCCGTCGCCGAATAATAGGTCTGGCCAGGGCGGAGGACCGTTGTCGGGCATTCAGGCATATGAGGGGAGTTCGGGAAGTGGAGGGTCTCCATGAGCATTCCTCCGAACTTCTCCACCGGACCGTACTTGCCCACTATCCTGTCGCTGAATCCGCGTCCGGTGTATGTCAGAAGACCCGGCTCGGTAGTCCACACCTCCATCACACGGCCGTTCTTAGGCTGGGACATTGTGGCTGCATGGTGGATGACGCCCGGCTCATAGTCCCTCAGCTGCCAGCATACGGAGAATCCGCGCATGGTCACGATCTGCTCGCTCGGAGTGTCTATCGCGTAGTCCACCCTGTGAGGCTCCCTCATGTCGAAAGGTGTGCCTTTCACCGGCTGCGGCTCGCCCTTCTGAACGAAACGGGAGTCGTTGAGGCTGTAGGTGTCGGCATTCACCTGAAGGTAGTGGTCCATGACATAGCCTCCCTTGCTGCCCTTGAGGTTGAAATATGCATGGTTCAGCATATTCACTATGGTCGGCTTGTCTGTCGTTGCCCTGTATTCGATCTTCAGGACATTGTCGTCGTTCCACCAATAGGTCACCTCTGCAGCAAGATTGCCGGGATAGCCTTCCTCTCCGTCCGGACTGAGGCGTGTGAATCTAACGCCCACTCTCGCACCTGAGGTGTCAGCCGCGGTCTGAGTGATGGTCTCCCCCTTCCATACAAACCTGTCGAATCCCTTGTTGCCTCCATGGATATGGCCCTGTCCACCACCGAGACGCTCGTTGACGGTCAGCTGGTACTTCTGGCCGTCAATCTCTACTTCTGCCGGATATATCCTGTTGCCGAATCTTCCGACCACGGCACCGGCAAAGCGCTCGCCTCCTTTTTCCAGGTCATGGATATTGCCATAGCCTACAATCACGTCATCAATGAAGCCTGTACTGTCAGGCACATTTACGCTGACCAGCTTGCATCCGTAGTCAGTGACGGTGACAGACGCACCGGATGAATTGGTCATCGTGTAGAGCATGGTTGAATCCCCATGCGAAGTCACACCAAAGAATTCTCCCTTGACTGAAAGGGTACCAGTAGAGCATGATATCAGCATGCACACAGCCCAAAAGCATGAAAACAGTTTCGTTCCAGTGTTCATTTCTGTCGGTTTTAATCAAGTGCTAATATAAGAAAAAAAACAGGCATCGGCACACTCCTGACGGCAGCTTTTCTCTCTTTTGATCATAAACTGTAATTAAATGTCCACAAATTATAATTTCTCTTATTCTGGGCCGCGCGAAACCCTGACCATCAGGCAGACTTTGGCACTTTTTTCTGCCTGACGGTCCCGTTTTCGGACATAAACCCATGATTTTGGCACCGACAGGCACTTAAATGGCCTATTCTCTGCCTGACTGTCCGAAAACACAGTGCTCTGACTCATCCGGGGAAAAGGCCGGATTCCCGGACAACGAGCGAATTTTGCTTGGGCTATCCGGGGAAAAGGCCGGATTCCCGGACGACAAGCGAATTTTGTCCGGATTATCCGGGGGAAAGGCCGGATTCCCGGACAACGAGCTCCGCCAACAAAAAAAGCCGCCGGAAAATCCGACGGCCTTCTATTGATCGGGCAAAAGCCCGTTGAATTAGTCTGCGAGTGAGATTCTCTTGAATGAGAGGATCTTAGCCTCAGCGTCAGCTGCCTTGACGACATCCTTGACCGCTGTCTTGCCATCACCCATCTGGTAGCCCTGCTCCTCAAGAGTCTGCTCCTTGAAGAACTTCTGGAGACGACCCTTAGCGATGTTGGCAACCATCTGCTCAGGAAGGTTGGCTGCCTTCTCTGCAGAAACGGTCTTGATGATCTCGCGAGCCTGCTCTGCCTGCTCAGCGGTGATCCATCCCTTAGACTGGTTAGACTCGATGTGAGCCTCGCTGTCCACGTGTGCAGGGTTGATTCCTGCCTTTGTGAGAGCTGCATCTACAGCCTTCTGAACGAGCTCTTCCTTAGTCTTCTCAGTTGCAGTCTTGAGCTCAGTGTCGATTACGCTCTGAGGTACAGACTCAGCTGAAACGGCTACAGGATTCATTGAAGCCACCTGCATTGCCACACCCTTTGCAACAGACTCGTCGAAAGCCTTGTTGAAACCAACGATAGCAGCAAGCTTGCCGTTGATCTTGTGGATGTAAGATGAGATGTAAGGTGCCTCGACAGTCTCGTAACCTACGATGCTGTGCTTCTCACCTGTCTTACCGGTCTGCTCGGTAACCGCAGCCTCTACAGTCCTTCCGTCAGCGAGTGTGCAGGCCATGAGAGCCTCCTTGTCTGCTGGGAAGTTAGCGATAGCTGCCTCTGCGATAGCCTCAGCAAGTGCCTGGAACTCAGCGTTCTTGGCAACGAAGTCAGTCTCGCAGCCGAGAGCGACAACGATAGCCTTTGTGCCGTTTACCTTAGCGATAGCCGCACCTTCTGAAGTCTCGCGGTCAGCACGCTTTGCTGCTACGAGCTTACCCTTCTCGCGGATGATTTCCTTTGCGCGCTCGAAGTCGCCCTCAGCTTCAACGAGAGCCTTCTTGCAGTCCATCATACCAGCGCCTGTCATCTGACGAAGTTTTGCAACTTCTGCTGCTTTAATCTCCATTTTCGATAGATGTTAAAGGTTACACTAAATTACTCTGCCGGAGTTTCAGCCGGAGCCTCTACAGCCTCCTCAGCTGGCTTGGCACCCTTGCGAGCACGGAGCTTCTTGCCTGCTGGCTTCTCCTCTGTCTGCTCAGGAGCCTCTTTCTCCTTCTCAAGCTTCCTTTCGTCCAATCCCTCTTTGATTGCGCCGCAAAGTGCTTCCATGATGTAAGCGATAGACTTTGCTGCATCGTCATTTGCCGGAATCACATAATCAATCGGAGTAGGATCGCAACAAGTATCAACCATAGCGATAACCGGAATGTTAAGACGATTTGCCTCTTTAACGGCGTTCATCTCCTTCTGTACGTCTACTACGAAAAGTGCTGATGGGAGACGGCTAAGGTCGCGGATAGAACCGAGGTTCTTCTCGAGCTTAGCTCTCTGACGTGTTACCTGAAGACGCTCACGCTTTGCGAGAGTTGCAAATGTGCCGTCCTCGATCATCTTGTCGATGGTGTTCATTTTCTTGACAGCCTTACGGATGGTAGGGAAGTTTGTAAGCATTCCACCTGGCCATCTCTCTGTCACGTATGGCATGTTAACAGATGCTGCCTTCTCAGCAACGATCTCCTTTGCCTGTTTCTTTGTGGCTACGAAGAGCACCTTGCGGCCTGAGCGTGCAAGCTGCTTGAGTACGTTTGCAGCCTCATCGATTTTTACTATACTCTTGTGCAGGTCGATGATATGGATACCGTTCTTCTGGTCAAAGATGTATGGTGCCATCTTAGGGTTCCATTTCCTCGCCAAGTGTCCGAAGTGAACACCTGCATCAAGCAGTTCCTGGAAATTTGTTCTTGGCATTGTTTTAAAATGTTTGTTTTGTTTTTTACTTTCCTTGTCAGGCAGTTGCCTTCGCCTGCAAGGCTCTTTTCTTCAATCCGGAGTAACTGAGGTCCTCGCTTTCGCAAGGATGACGTTTGTCAGGTCTCCTGGATTTTCCGCAGTCTCAGCAATCATCAGGCAGCTTCCGAAAACTCTCGTCTTCTGCAAAGATCCTGTGATTTTCCACCGGACTGTGCTTTGTAAATCAGGCAGCAAATATTAACGTTTGCTGAACTGGAAGCGTCTACGTGCACCAGGCTGACCAGGCTTCTTACGCTCGACTTCACGTGCGTCACGAGTAAGGAATCCTGCTGCCTTGAGGGCTGAGCGATAAGCCTCTCTGTCGATCTCGCAAAGTGCGCGAGCGATTCCGAGTCTCAAAGCCTCTGCCTGGCCTTTGATTCCACCTCCGTCGAGGTTTGCCTTAACGTCAAACTGAGCTGCAGTGCCTGTAACTTCGAAAGGCTGGTTCACGATGTAACGGAGAGTGTCCATTGTGAAATACTCATTAAGATCACGGCCGTTGATAGTGATGTTACCTTTTCCAGGCACGACATAAACGCGAGCGACTGCTGATTTACGTCTTCCAAGGGCGTTTACTACTTTCATGCTCTGCTTAAATTTCGTTTAAAGTGATTGTTCTAGGGTTCTGCGCCTGGTGCGGGTGCTCGTTACCTGCATAAAGGTACAGGTTGTTGAGCAGCTTTGAACCGAGGCGGTTCTTAGGAAGCATGCCTTTGACAGCCATCCTTACGAGTTCGGTCGGCTTCTTTGCAAGAATCTCCTTAGGTGTTGTGAAACGCTGTCCACCTGGGTAGCCAGTGTGACGTACATACACCTTGTCTGTCATCTTCTTACCAGTGAGTCTCACCTTGTCCGCGTTGAGAACGATGACATTGTCACCGCAGTCCATGTGCGGAGTGAAGCTTGGCTTGTTCTTACCGCGAAGAACGAGCGCGATTCTGGCAGAAAGACGGCCGAGCACGAGATCAGTTGCATCGATAACAACCCACTCCTTCTTGATATCACCTGCCTTGAGGGATACCGTCTTGTAGCTCTGTGTGTCCATCTTTTACTGTTAAATGGTTAATACTTAATAATTTTTGCGATCCCTACACTACATAGGGGGCGCAAAGATAGGAATAATTTTCCGTTCCGCAAAATTTTCCAAGAACTATCGCGACAGTGCCACTGACTCCGGCAGGCGGCAACGAAAACATAGCGAAAGTGTTCCAGACTCCCCGAAAAACAGGGTTCCTGGAACACTTTGCGGGAAAGACGTCGCAGCCCTTCCTTTAATGTTGACTACAGTTCGATCTTGCGGTAACGAGGAACCAGAACCTTCATGATCACCCATGCGACGAGATATGCCACGGCACAGATGCAGAAGACTGTCATATATCCCGCTTCCTTGCCTTCGAATCCGAGGAACGAATAAGCGGCTCCTGCATTTTCTGAATATGTGAAGAGCATACCTGCACCTTTATTAATAAGGAAGGAGCTCGTTCCTGCCGCCATTCCTCCTATTCCGGTGATAGTTGCGACAGTAGATTTAGGGAACATGTCGCCGATGGTAGAGTACATGTTGGCACTCCATGCCTGATGTCCCGCACCTGCCAAACCTATAAGGATTGCCGGCCACCAAGGGGAGATCGTTCCGAGCGGCTGGGCGAAGAGTGCTGCCAGCGGGAAGAATGCGAAGATAAGCATGGCAAGCATACGTCCCTGATAAGGGTTCATTCCCTTCTTCTCGACAAAGAGCTTAGGCAGATAACCTCCTGCGATGGACAGGACAGTGACGATTGCATACAGCGTGAATATCAGTGCCATACCCATTCCCGAAGACGACTTGTAGCCGAACTGGTCCGAGAAATAGGCCGGAGCCCAGAACAGGTAGAACCACCACACACCGTCAGTGAAGAATCTTCCTGCGATATATGACCATGTCTGACGGTAGGTGAAGCATTTCCAAAGAGGAATCGACTTTTCCTCCGCCTTCACCTCTTCCTGTGCAGGCTCCTCATCGTCCTGGTGGATGTATGCAAGCTCCGCCTCGTTCACCCTCTTCGACTTTTCAGGCTTCTCGTACATGAATATCCAGAAGCCCATCCATATGAATCCGAGGGCTCCGATGATCACGAAGGCCATCTCCCAGCCTCCGCCGACACCTCTGTCCTTGAAGAACTGTGCAAGAACAGGGATTGTAGCAGGAGCCGCAAGAGCGCCTACGGATGCACCCGCATTGAAGATAGATGTCGCGAATGCACGGTCCTTCTTAGGGAAATATTCCGCTGTGGTCTTGATCGCAGCCGGGAAGTTTCCAGCCTCACCGAGCGCAAGGATAGCTCTCGCCGCCATGAACATCCACACGCTTATCGAAGATATGGCCAGCGCCGCCGCAGAGCCCTTCTCGACTGCTGCCATGGCTGCCGCCGACTCGTAGCCCTCGATATGCATTGTAGCCCAGCCGCAGAGAGCATGGACACACGCTCCCGCAGACCAGATTCCGATTGCCCAAAGGTATCCCTTCTTCGTGCCCATCCAGTCCACGAACTTGCCGGCAAAGAGCTGGCAGATCGCATAGATGATGGCGAAGAAGGCAGTTATTGTTCCATAGTCGTTATCGTTCCAGTGGAACTCCGGAGCGATGAAGTCCTTCCATGTGAGGGAAAGGACCTGTCTGTCCATATAGTTGATGGTTGTCGCGACAAAAAGAAGGAGAACCATCCACCAACGCCAGTTGGTCATCAGTTTTTGATTAGTCGATTGCATTGTATAAGGTTTATCCGTTAAAATCCGAAATATCTGTCTGCGTTGTTATATGATATGTCCTGCACCATCTGATGGAGGAAGGCCATCTCGCTCTTCGGCAGCTTGCCCGATGCGATATCCTCTCCGAGAAGGTTGCACAGAATCCTGCGGAAATACTCATGGCGAGGATAAGAAAGGAAGCTGCGTGAGTCGGTGAGCATGCCCACAAAGCGGCTCAGAAGGCCGAGGGAAGAAAGTGCATTCATCTGCTTCTTCATTCCGTCCTCCTGATCGAGGAACCACCAGCCTGAACCCAGCTGCATCTTGCCCGGGCATGTGCCGTCATTGAATGTATATGCCATCGTCGCAAGCACCTCGTTGTCCTTAGGATTGAGGTTGTAGAGGATGGTCTTTGTCAGCTTGTCCTCCATCGCGAGCCTGTTCAGGAACTTGTGTCCGGCAGCAGCGCACTGCACGTCATGGATCGCATCATACCCGGTGTCCGGACCGAGGATGTTGAACATGCGGGTGTTGTTGTCACGGATTGCTCCGATATGGAACTGCTGAGCCCAGCCCTTGGCGTGATCCATGCGCGCGAAATCGAGCAGGATCGCACTGCGGAACTTCAGGACTTCTTCCTTGGTCGGCATCTTGCCGGCAAGAGTGTCGCGGAATATCCTGTCTATTTCCTCAAGCTCGAAGTCCTCTGCATAGAAGGTCTCCAGTCCATGGTCGGAAAGACGGCTGCCCATCTCGTGGAAGAAATCATGACGCTTCTGAAGGGCGTCCAGAAGGTCCTGATAGTTGCTGATCTGAACTCCGGAGACGTCGCTGAGCTTCTGAATATATTCCTTGTACTGCTGAGGCTTCTCTATCACCATTGCCTTGTCAGGTCTCCATGCAGGAAGGACCTTCACTCCGAACGGGTTGTCCTTGATCTGCTGGTGAAACTCAAGACTGTCGGCAGGGTCATCTGTCGTGCAGACCACCTTGACATTGAATTTCTTCATGAGGGCCTGGCCTCTGAACTCCTCGGTCTGAAGCTTGGCGGTACACTCGTCGTAGATGGCCCTGGCCGTCGAAGGATTGAGAAGGTCGCTGACCCCGAAGACACGGGCGAGCTCCAGGTGAGTCCAGTGATAGAGAGGGTTTCTCATGGTATAAGGCACGGTCGCCGCCCATTTCTCGAACTTCTCGTAGCTGTCACGGCCACCTGTGATGTATTCTTCAGGGACACCGTTGCCACGCATCGCACGCCACTTGTAGTGGTCGCCGCCGAGCCACACCTCAGTAAGGTCCGCGAACTGATGGTTGTCAGCTATCATCTTCGGCACGAGATGGCAGTGGTAGTCGATTATCGGCATCTTCTCCGCACTTTCATGATACAGCTCACGGGCATAGTCGTTGGTGAGCATGAAGTCGTCATGGATAAATGGTTTCTGTGTTGACATACGTATGTGGTTTGTGTTACAAATATACCTTAAATTTTCTTCTGATATCATCAGGATTGTTGCAAATTCTTACCTTATAGTGTCACGCCGGATTTGAAGATCGCGATTTCCTGATATTCCGATTCCTCGTTGCGGGTCTTCTTTCCGCTCGCCACAGCAAGCACGAAGTCCACGAACGCCTTGTCCACCTCAGCGACAGGCTTCCCGTCGAGGATCTCTCCGGCATTGAAGTCGATCCACAGGGGCTTGTTGGCTGCAAGCGTGCTGTTGGTGGATATCTTTGCTGTCGGCACGAATGTTCCGAACGGAGTTCCGCGGCCTGTGGTGAAGAGAACGATCTGACATCCGGCGGCGGCAAGGGCGGTCGATGCCACGAGGTCATTGCCCGGAGCGCTCAGAAGGTTCAGTCCCTTTGTCTTGAGGCGGTCGCCGTACAGGAGCACGTCACGGACTATGGAAGAGCCCGACTTCTGAGTGCAGCCAAGCGACTTTTCCTCAAGAGTCGATATTCCGCCGGCCTTGTTGCCAGGAGACGGATTCTCATAGACAGGCTGGTCGTTCTTCATGAAATAGGCCTTGAAGTCGTTGATCAGGTGCACCGTCCTGTCGAAGGTCTGCTCATCCTGACAGCGGGACATGAGAATGGTCTCGGCACCGAACATCTCAGGGACCTCCGTCAGCACGGTGGTGCCTCCATGAGCCACGATCCAATCAGAGAAACGGCCCAGGAGAGGGTTGGCCGTGATGCCGGAAAATCCGTCAGATCCTCCGCATTTCAAGCCGACCTTGAGTTCGCTGACAGGGATATCCTCACGCCTGTCTGCTGCAGCTGCAGCAGCTATCTCACGGATGAGTCCGAGTCCATGTTCCACTTCGTCGCCCTTTATCTTCTGGGATTCCATGAACTTCACGCGTGTCTGGTCCACTTCACCCACAAGCTCACGGAAGGCCGAAAGCTGATTGTTCTCACATCCGAGAGCAACCACCAGCACTCCTGCCGCGTTAGGATGATGCACCATGTCAGCCAGGATTCTGCGGGTGTTCTCATGGTCTCCTCCCAGCTGCGAACATCCGTAATTGTGAGGAAAGGCGATGACCTTGTCTATGGAAGGATAGTCTGCCAGCTCCTTTTCGAACCTCCTCTGAATGCTCTGAGCCACTCCGTTGACACAGCCTACTGTCGGGATGATCCAAAGTTCGTTCCTTATTCCGGCACGGCCGTCGGAGCGACGATATCCCTTGAAGAAAGCGTTGTCAGCCGCAGGTTCCACCTCGGTGAGATCCGGCTGATATGAGTATTCGAGAAGACCTTCAAGATTGGTCTTCAAGACGTTATGATCGATCAGCCCGCCCTGGGGAACTGCCCTCAGAAGATGTCCTATCGGGAATCCGTATTTTACGACATCCTCACCTTCTGCCATATCGCGGAGTGCCACTTTATGGCCGGCAGGAATGGTTTCGGCAGGTATTATCTGCACACCGTCAATATCGATACCTATTCCGGCATTCACTTCACGAACCGCCACTGCGACATTATCAGCAGGATGAATCTTAATGAACATTGACATAGTATATTGAATCTTTGGCAACCGTCAGGCAATAAAGTGACTGAAACTCTGCCTGACGGTAGATAAAAACGACAAATACGATAATAATGCGGCACCGTCAGGCAGAAAAAGAGCCGAAACTCCGCCTGACGGTGTCTAAACTACAATATAGAGGCTACAGCTGCACGCATACCCTCGGCCTGAATGAGAGCGAGGTCAGCCGCGAGCATGTCAGTAAGTCCCGGAACCGCATTCAGATCCTCTCCCCAGATGAATTCTGCTGCAAGAACTCCTTCCGCAACCTTGCGCACGTCACCGCTCGCCCAGAGAGTCTTGAGAAGCTCGATGATGGCAGCGTCATCGTTCGGCACAATTTCCACATCACCACGGAAACCGCCCTTGTAATAGGTGATTATGCCGGCAAGTCCGAGGACAAGCCCCTGAGGGAGCTCTCCCTTACGCTCAAGATAGGTCTTCAGACCAGGAAGGTCACGGGTCTTGTATTTAGGGAATGAATTCAGCATGATGCTGGTCACGAAATGCTTCACATACGGATTGACGAAGCGCTCCACCACAGAATCGGCAAAGGCCTTCAATTCCGGCTTAGGAAGATTCAGTGTCTCCATCAGCTCGTCATACATAACCTTCTTCACGAACGCTCCGACCTCCGGGTCTTCAACGCACTCCTTCACGGTGTCAAGTCCGGACAGATATCCCACCGGAGAAAGCACGGTGTGCGGACCGTTCAGCAGAGTCACCTTCCTTTCGTGGTATGGAGCCTCGCTCGGAACGAAAAGCACATTCAGTCCGGCCTTGTCAGCAGGGAATTCCGCAGCAACGGACTCCGGAGCCTCGATCACCCACAGGTGGAAGATCTCTCCCTTTACCACCAGGTTGTCCTTATATCCGATACGTTCATGGATCTGGTCTATGGTATCCTTCGGATAGCCCGGAACGATACGGTCCACGAGGGTGCAATACACTCCACATGCCTGTTCGAACCACGCCTTGAACTCCTCGCCAAGCTGCCAGAGCTCTATATACTGATGGATGCACTTCTTGAGTTCCTTTCCGTTCAGGAAGATCAGCTCGCATGGAAGGATGATGAATCCCTTGCTCATGTCGCCTCCGAAATGCTGGAACCTGCGGTACAGCAGCTGGGTCAGCTTGCCCGGATATGAAGACGCAGGCTTGTCATCCAGCTTGCATGAAGGATCGAACGCGATACCCGCCTCTGTGGTGTTTGAAATAACGAAACGGATGTTCGGATCCTCTGCAAGGGCCATGAATTCCGCATTCTGAGTGTATGGATTAAGTCCTCCGTTGATCACATCGATCATCTGGATCGAATCCACAGCCTCTCCCTTGTCGATACCCTGAAGGTTCACATGATAAAGACCGTCCTGGGAATTGAGCATTTCCACCATTCCCCTCTCTATCGGCTGGACTACTACGACTCCGGCATTGAAGTCTGTCTTCTGATTGGTGTTCCATATGATCCAATCCACGAATGCCCTGAGGAAGTTACCCTCACCGAACTGGATTATCCTTGTAGGATACTGATTGGCCTTGGCCGTCTGTCTGTTTAATGGTTCCATAGCAAGTGTTAATATATTATCTGATATGGCAAAGTTACGGGACGGCGGTATCAATGATTATATATAGAGCGAAGAAAAATATTACAAAACGAAATTTAGGCAACCAAACGGCCTTTTTCCCTGACATTTTGCCTATATTTGCGGCAGACTTGACAGCCCAAGACCTCACATAACGAAATTTCAATGATAAAGATACTTTTGCTCACGGATTACTCGCAGGAGTCAGAAAGACGTTTTCTGAACGGATTTGTTAAATACACCGACACCCAGGGCGGATGTATCTTTTACCCGATGTCCCACCTCATTTCCGAGACCAGGGATAATTCGAAGGAAATCATCCGGCTGGCGAAGAAATTCAAGGTCGATGCAATCCTCGGCCTGTGGCATAACATCGACACGGAAGAGGCGAAGAAACTCGGGATTCCGATCTTTCTGAGGACCTACAGAAAGGAGTACCCGGATTTTCCGATGCTCACAGGCTATTACAAGGATTTCGGCGCATATGCGGCTGACTATTTCATCAACCAGAACTTTCACAACTATGCCTTCATCGGGCGCAAGGACATCATATGGTCCATGTTCAGACGAGAGGGCTACTGCGGACAGGTCGCTTCTGTGAGAAAGAAGGAGGCCTTCGTCTATGAGGTGGAAGATTTCCAGTCGGAGACCGAGGCCATCAGCACATGGCTTCACTCCCTGCCCAAACCAACAGCTCTTCTGGCCTGCAACGACTTCATGGCAAGACAGGTCACGGAAATCTGTCTGCTGGAAAACATAAGGATTCCGGAAGATATATCCCTGCTGGGAGTTGACAACGACGAATTCATGTGCAACATATCCTCGCCCACCCTGTCATCCATCAGGCTTAACTTCGAAAAACATGGATATGATCTGGCGAAGATCCTGTTCAAGATGATCAGGGAAAAACAGATATGGCCAGCCAGAATAGCCGTCGAGGCAATAGGGGTCGTGGAAAGGATGTCCACCAGACACAAAATCATATCGGACCCCTATATAAGGGAAATCGTGGAATTCATAAAGCACAACTACACCCAGGACATCGACATTCGGAAACTCGTGTCGTTCATTCCTCTCTCGCGCAGAGCCATCGAGCTCAAGTTCAAGAAGGAAATGCATCCATACACCATCACATCCTACCTGACCAAGCTCCGGCTGGAGCATTTCTGTCACCTGCTGGAGCACACATCAATACCGATCAAGGAAGCAGCGGAGCAGTCCGGCTTCATCGAAAGCAGCAACTTCTCCACGATATTCAGGAAACACATGGGGTGCACCCCTTCGGCGTACAGGAAAGGGCGGTGACGAAAGGTTCTACTATGGGCTGATTCTGACTATCAGATCGACAGCACGTTGAGCACGTTGATGAGCTCGCGGTCGATCGGCTTGTCGATGCGGATTGCCTTGTTGAACGGAACGTACACGATCTGGTCGTTCTTGACTCCCACCATAATGTTGCGCTGGCCGTCCTTGAGAGCCTCGATTGCCGCCACGCCAAGGCGGCTTGCAAGGATCCTGTCGTTGGCAGTCGGGATTCCTCCGCGCTGGAGGTGACCGAGGATGGTCACGCGGGCCTCGAACTCAGGATACTCGTGAACGAGACGGTCCGCATAGTACTGCGCTCCTCCGGTGCCGTCCTTCTTGCTCTCGGACACCAGGACGATGGAGCTGTTCTTGCTCTTGCGCACTCCTCTGCCGATGAATGTGGCAAGCTGGTCCACGTCAGTCCTGTCCTCAGGGATAATCGCAGCCTCAGCACCGGTCGCGATTGCCGCATTCTGAGCAAGGAAGCCGGCGTCGCGTCCCATCACCTCGACAAAGAAGATGCGGTTATGGGAGTTCGCCGTGTCACGGATCTTGTCCACGCACTCCATGATGGTGTTCAGCGCCGTGTCATATCCGATGGTGGTATCAGTGCCGTAAAGGTCGTTGTCGATGGTTCCCGGAAGTCCCACGCAAGGGATGTCATATTCCGCTGCAATGACCTGGGCACCGGCAAGAGAGCCGTTTCCTCCGATCACGATGAGGGCATCGATCCCGTGCGCCTTCAGATTCTCATATGCCTTGGCACGGCCCTCCTCATTCATAAAGCCCTTGCTTCGCGCCGTCCTGAGAATGGTGCCTCCGCGGTTGATGGTTCCGCTGACACTCTCTGACGTGAAGTCCTTGATCTCGTTGTTGATGAGGCCTTCCCAGCCCCTGTATATTCCCTTGACCTTCCAGCCGTTGAATATTGCAGCCCTTGTCACGGCCCTTATCGCCGCATTCATTCCCGGAGCATCACCTCCTGAGGTGAGGACTCCCACTGTCTGTATCCTTGTCATATGTTGTAAATTTTATTTCAAACCCACACAAAAGTACAAAAAAGAATCCGGTCCCGAAAGAATATCATGTGTTTCCCATACTTCATCTGACTTTTCCATCGCCATCCGGGAATTCAGCTTTATTTCCGGACAGCGCACATCAAATTCTCCACTCCATCCGGAATTAAGAGCATTTTCCCGGACAGAACATCCCCAAATGCGTCCTTCATCCGTGGATACACTCCTTTTCCCGGACAAGACAGTCAAAACCGGAGTCAGATTCCACGAAGGTGTATAAAAAAATCCGGCGACCATGGTCGGAACCCTGGTCGCCGGAAAATCGTCATATGTCAGTCACGTTTATTCAGCGTACTTCACACTTGTGATGATCATATTGAGCTGCTTATTCTTGGAAGCGTAACCATATGTATATCCCTCAATTGTCACCTTTTTACCCTTCGCATTCTTGATGATAAAATCAGAACTTGCATATGGACTTATTTTATATGTCTCACCAACATTCAAGGTGTTATACTTATCATCATTTACTGTACCTGTATATGTCACATACTTCGCCAGCTGGTCGCCAGATGCTGCTGCAAACTCAGATATGAATTCCTCCGATACAACTATAGGTGTCGCAGGATATTCATACTCATTATCAGATGACAACACCTCTACTACTGGAGAAGCAAGCTGATATGACTTATTGTATGCCCCCTTCTTACCATAAAGAATGACCTCATCTCCTAAATCAGCCTCAGCCTTATATCCAAGAATAAAGTCACCGGCTGCATCTGTAACAATAATACCATCGCTGCATGAAGCCGTAACAATACCCTTTACAGCCACCCATGCATTCTTAGCTGCAGCTGCTACATCTTTTACAGAGACAGGCTCTGGAACAACTCCATACTGAGTCACAGTGTAATCCAGGAAAGCAGACTTTGTAACCTTTTCCTTTTCACCATCCTCATTCTCTTCCTCCACTTCTTTAGTTGCAGAGAATGTGAGCTTGCCGGTTCTAGGAGCAGCAAGTTCATCATAAGCCGCATAACCAACAGTCACAATAGTCTTTCCATCAAGAGGATGAGAGGTCTTGACTGTAAGCCACTCTGTTTCCGTAGAAACTTCCCACTTTGCACCATCCATGAGCGTCAGCGGAATTTCAAACGAACCAGCATCCTTCGTCAACTCCTTCGCATTCTCATCAAGCTTGATAAAAGCTTTGTTAACCTTAAGGATTGTAGCGTTTACAATCTGAGGCTTTCCATTATAGCTTCCTCTTGGTCCAGAAATATAAACTTCGTCACCCTCGGCAAGACCAAGACTTTCGAAATTCTTCTCCTGTCCATTTGCATCAAGAGTTCCATAGATATACAAGCCATCAGCATCAGAGTCATCCAAGAGAGTCCAGTTGCCGTAAAGAGTATTTTCAATCTTTGTAACAGATCCCTTTACATACACAGTTGGGCCGTCCGCGAGTTCCTTCGCCTCCTTACATGTGATATAATTTATCTCCTGTTTGCCCGCAGTCTGCTTCAAAGTGACATATTTACGTTCAGAGGAAACAAGAAGGGAATTAACGACAGTTTCTGCCGCCTTTACCTTTGGTTCAAACTCCTTATCAACCTTTTTAGACTCTGCCTTTGTAAGGCAAACATCCAGAGCAGCCTCATATTCAGCTTCAAGATCTGTCAGCGCCTTATACGCTGCATCCAACTCGGTTCTGTCGCCTATCACGATACAAAGTTCTGCCTGACGGGTAGAAAGAGTCGAATCTGTCTTGATAGTAATGGTATGAGTACCGGCTGCACCCGACTCTGGAGAAATCTGAAGATCCCAGATAAGTTCGCCATCCTCGTCATGTGTAGGAAGTAGTGGCTTATAGATAGACCAATTCTCTGTCGCTGTCAGTGTGAATGTCGCATCAACACCAGCCTCCAGACTGATGAAGTTCTGCGACACGGTCAGCGAATCGTATGAAGGAGCAATTGACTCCTCTGCACAAGCTGTAGCAAGAACAACAGCAGAAAGTGCTATGATAATATTTCTGATTTTCATATTCAATTGGAATCAATTAGTTAAACATATACTTGATACCGACCTGAAGCGACCAGCACTGGTAGATGTCGTGGTTGTACTGCCATGTCTGTACGCCAGGCTTAACGTTAGCATTCGTACTGAACACTGGGTATCCCTCTGCATCAACATGATCCAGAGCAAGGATTCGTCCAGACTTAAGAGCCGGATTCATATACTTGCTCACACCCCATGATGAGTTGAACAGGTTACCAATATTCTTGAAATCAACGTTGAGCTGGAGAGTGTTTGTAGACTTACCTATCTTGACCTTAAAGTCGTGAGAATAGCGGAAGTCGAATCTGTGCACCCACGGAGAATATACGCTGTATGCCTCTGCATATTCACCTTTGTGCTTAGCAAGATATGGGTCGTTGTTTGCATATGCCCAGTAGCGGTTTGCATCGTCCTCTGATGCGAATCTGATGTCATTCTCATCCTTAGGGATATAGATTACATCATAGTTGTAGTTGTCACCATTGAAGTCATTGTCGTACATGTAAGTGTACTTATATCCTCCGCGCCATGTCTCATAGAAGAGAGAGAAATTGTTGTTGCTCTTGTCTCTATATGAAACCGATGCAAAGATACGGTCTGGAGTTGCATAATCCGAGTTATGGAGAGGTGCAAAATTAGGACCGTTCACAGTCGGAGTATAAGTGAATGCAGACTCTGCGTTTGAACCTGGCATACCAGTGAGTTCCTTTGACACGGTATGAGTGTATGAAGCCACAATATTGAGGTTCTCGATAGGCTCCATGTTCATCATCACGTTAGCTGTATATCCATAACCCTTACTTGTATTTGTAAGGACATAAGCATCAACAGAGTTGTACTTGTAGTTTGCAGGATAAATGTAGCGGTTGTCTGAACCCTGATACTGAGCCCATCCAGTGTAGTCTGAGATGTTCCAGTTTGACATGTTCACACCATTGACTGTCTTGTTGAAGATAAACTCACCAGAGAGTGTCAGTGGGAATGAAACAGGGAGCTGATAGTCGAGAGCGATAGATGTCTTCCATACCTGAGGCATTTTGAACTTAGGATCAACTGCCTGAATCTGAGATGGAAGAACGCCATCCTCTGGAGAAATCGATGTAGGGAACTTCTTAGGGTCAAGTTTGTTCAGCTTTGCAACGAGTTCATCAACATCTGTAATCATCTTGCCCGAGAAATGCTGGAGAAGATCGTTTGGAGTAGCCACACCATCCTTGTAAGAAGTTGAGATTGCAGCCACATTCTGCACCATACCTGAGTTTGTAGGCATATTGGTGAAGAATACGAGCGGAAGACGTCCAGAGAAAAGACCAGTACCTCCGCGCACCTTGAAAGACTTGTCACCCAAAACGTCCCAAGAGAAACCTACACGTGGAGAAACCTGAACCTTAGTAGTTGGCCATGCACCAGTATCGATATGCTTTCCTGCATAGTCAAGCTCATAGATTGCATTATTACGCATGAGATCCTGGTTATCGAATACGATTGTATCGAAACGGAGACCATATGTGAGCTTGAAACGGTCTGTTACAGACCACTCATCCTGACCATAAAGTCCGATCTGATGGAAACGAACTCTCGCCGCAGGGTTAAGTTCGCCGTCATATCCGTAAGTGATAGCCACGGTCTCTGGAGCAGCACCAGTAAGGAAGTCTGCCAGGCTGTTGTAGCGGTAATATCCTGTACCATTTCTCATGTAAGAATTGTCAGCCATCTGATACTCATAGCTAAGACCGCCCATGATCTTATGGTTACCAAGGTAGTATGTTACGTCGTCCTTGATTGTAAGCACCTGGTTGTGAACGCCATTATTCCAAGTGAAGAGCTCATATCCAGCTGAGATATAAGGCATGATCTTGCCCGAACCATCAAGAATGTCGATGAATGGGAACTTGCTTGAATTTGTTCCGCGTATATCATCCAACTGAGAGTATGTAGCGAGGAACTGGTTTGAAAGATTGTTTGAGAAACGGCTGTTCAGATCGACTGTCACAGAGTTAACCTTGTTATCCTGAGAATAGATCGAATTTGAGAAAGCCATCGCATACTGAGAAAGACGTCCCTCAGTAGTACGCTGAGTACAGTTAGATGACGATGCGTTGGTAGGTCTCCATCCACGATTTAGAGTGTAGTTATAACGTACAGCAAGATGATGCTTGTCAGTTATGTTCCAATCCACACGTGCAAGGAACTTGGTGTTTGTAGTTTCCGCAGGATAGTCAGTATACGAACCTGCGTCATATCCGTAGTTATCCTTGAGGTGTGTATACACCTTATCCATATCCTCTTTAGTGGTACGAGAGATGTGAAGATCAGGATTCTGCTTTCCGTCAACAGATGGCCTCCAAAGGTTAACCTCAGTAGGTGCTGTAGAATACTCGAAGTTAGCGAAGAAGAAGAGCTTATTCTTGATGATAGGACCTCCGAGGGTTGCACCGTAAGTTGTGTAACGATCGATGTTTCGAGCACCAAGTTCCTCGCCATCCACCGCATTACCACGCATGTTCTCATTACGATGGTACACATAAGCAGATCCCTTGAACTCGTTTGTACCGGACTTGGTCACAGCATTGATACCTCCACCGATGAAGTTAGTCTGACGCACATCATAAGGTGAAATTACCACCTGAACCTCATCAATAGCATCAATTGAAATCGGGCTACCACCTCCAGGAAGACCCTCGTTCAGACCAAAGTTATTGTTGAAGTTTGCACCGTCAACAGTGAAGTTTGTTGAGCGACCGTCCATACCGGCAAAATTAGTGCTGTTACCACCATATGGAGAAAGCTTTGCAATGTCGGTAATGCTTCTGCTTACAGTAGGCAGCGACTCCATTTGAGTCGATGAAATATTGGTTGCAGCACCGGTCTTCTCCGCCGCAAACTTTGAAGCTGCCTGAGCCACCACAACGGCCTCACTCAGCATTTCCTTATCCTCATTGAGGTAGTTGTTAAGAGCATAAGGCTCTCCGAGCTGGAGGGTGATATCAGTGTTGATAACTGTCTGATATCCAAGGCATGATACCTCCACCTTGTAAGGGCCACCTGAACGCATACCATTGATGGAGTAACGTCCGTCAGTGTTAGTAGTCACACCATAGACTGTTCCGGATGGCTCGTGGGTTGCGACAACAGCCGCACCGATCACTGGCTCACCGTTCGCATCTGTAATGCGTCCACCAAGTGATGATGTCGTGATCTGCGCAAAGGCAGAAACGGCAACAAGCATCGCTGCAAAAGCAGCAAAAAGACACTTAAATGTTTGTTTCATAACGGTTTAGTTGATTAATAGATAGTTTTAATGTGCGAAGATAACACTTTTTAATGATATGGCGAAACTTAAATATAGTTTTTAACCCTGACTTTCTGATTCGCGAAAAAATAAAATTTGCATATCCGGATTTTTGTGTATCTTTGCAGCCCGAAAATGACAGGGACCTTTGGGGAACTGTCCGGAATGTGGAGAGATTTGGCTGCTTGCAACCACTTAAAAAAATGCTAAAATATTGAAAAATAGGTCTCCTGACCGGTGATCGCTTTCATATCAATGTTTTGTGTTTTTGTGTAGGCTCCGCATTTCTGTGGGGCTTTTAAATTATATACGCATATGAACTATCTTTTTACATCAGAATCAGTGTCCGAGGGACACCCTGACAAAGTGTCGGACCAGATTTCAGACGCAATACTTGACGAATTCCTCCGCCAGGACCCGGAATCCAAGGTGGCATGCGAGACATTCTGCAGCACCGGTCTCGTGGTTGTAGGAGGCGAAGTCCGCTCAGAGGACGCATATGTGGACATTCCCAAGACAGTGCGCCGGGTGATCAACAAGATCGGCTACAACAAGGCTGAATACATGTTCGACGGAAACTCATGCGGCATCCTTTCGGCTCTCCACGAGCAGAGTGTGGACATCAACCGCGGTGTGGTCGGCGAGGATGCAGATGCACAGGGAGCAGGAGACCAGGGAATGATGTTCGGCTATGCTTGCCGCGACACAGAGGAATATATGCCTCTCCCGCTCGCCCTCTCGCATCAGGCTCTCCTGATGCTGGCAAAGATCCGCAAGCAGCAGCCTGAACTCATGCCTTACCTGCGTCCGGACTCCAAGTCACAGTTCACAATCGAATATGACGGACAGACAAATCTTCCTGTGCGTGTGCACACAATAGTGATCTCCACCCAGCACGACGAGTTCACCCCGGCCTCTCTCGGCAACATGAGTTACGCCGACGGATGCGCCCAGTTCGGACAGGAGCGCGTGGACCAGGCAATGCAGGCCAAGATACGCGAAGACGTGCAGAACATCCTTCTTCCGATGCTCATCGAGTCACTGGCACCGGAAACCGCCGCCCTCTTCAAGGGTGACTACATCCTTCACGTGAATCCGACAGGTAAGTTCGTGATCGGAGGACCTCACGGAGACACCGGTCTGACCGGACGAAAGATCATCGTGGACACATATGGCGGCAAGGGAGCACACGGTGGCGGAGCATTCTCCGGAAAGGACCCTTCAAAGGTTGACCGCTCGGCGGCATATGCTGCAAGATACATTGCAAAGAACATGGTCGCTGCAGGCGTAGCCCGCGAAATGCTCGTCCAGCTTTCATATGCAATCGGTGTTGCCCGTCCTGTGAGCATCTATGTGAACACATACGGAACAGCGGCTTCCGGACTTGACGACGCAGCCATTGCTGCCAAGATCAACGAATTGTTCGACCTGCGCCCGGCCAAGATCATCGAGAAGTTCGGACTGAAGAAGCCGATCTATGAGCCGACCGCATCATACGGTCACGTAGGCCGCGACCCTTACAAGGCATCCGTGGCTATCCGCCGCGACGGCAAATTCGTTCAGGAACTCGTACAGTTCTTCGGATGGGAGCTCCTCGACTCTGTCGACATGATCAAGGCTGCGTTCAACCTATAAGATATAGAGACTGATTCAGGAATCAGAAAGTCCCGTTAATTCAATCCGGCATTGGCTCCCGAAAAGGGAGGGGACCCACGAAGTGGGGAGGACCGGTGGAATTGACGGGGCTTTCTGATTTATTCCCGATACTACATACGCTCCATCTCGCGGCGGAGATCCTTCTCCTTGATGGAGGCGCGCTTGTCGTATTCCTTCTTACCGCGGGCCAGGGCAATCAGAACCTTGGCATATCCGTTATCAGCTATATAGAGTTTGACTCCAACGATGGTCAGTCCCTTTTCCTTGACTGCGCGTTGGAGTTTATTCAATTCCTTACGGCTCAGAAGCAGCTTGCGGTCACGGCGCGGGTCATGCTTTCCCCAGCTTCCCCACCAGTACTCCGCAATATGCATATTCTTGATATACAACTCATTGGAATTGAAATAGCAGAACGCATCCACCAGCGAGGCCTTGCCCGCCCTGATGGACTTTATCTCTGTGCCGGTCAGCACAATACCCGCCTGGAAGGTCTCGATGAACTCATAGTCAAACGAAGCCCTCCTGTTCTTTATCTCTACACTGCTTTTTGCTTTCGGCATAATCTTTCTGTTTTCGGGGTATCGCGTGCACTTTCCTTATGATTTTGCTCGTGACCCCCTGGATTTCAGGGGTGTCGCGTGCATTTTGGGTGCCAAAGTGCTCGCAATGCCCATGTACGCGGAGGCAAAGATACGTCTTTTTAACTATCTTTGCGACACTATGGCAAAGAAACCTTTCACACCCATTCCCCCGATGGCGGAACTCCCGCCTGCAGAAGAGATAAACGTCGCTGAGATTCTTGACAGGTATCTGTCAGGAGAAATCGACCTGATATGCGTTCTGGGCCCGACAGCTTCCGGAAAGACGAAATATGCTGTCCGCCTGGCACGGGAGATCAATTCGTTGCTTTCAGCAAGACGCCCTCAGAAGAGCAGTACGGGAGGCAAGGGTGAAGAAAGCGTGCTACCCCCCTGGCCGCAGGGGGCGGGGCCCGCTCCAAAGGAGTGGGAGGGGTTCTTTCTTCACCCTTGCCTTCCATACTCCGGTGCCGAGATAATTTCGGCAGATTCAAGACAGGTGTATCGTGGAATGGATATCGGAACAGGAAAGGATCTGAACGAATATGAGGAGATTCCATATCACCTGATGGACATCGTGGATGCCGGAGCAAAATACAACATCTTCGAATATCAGAGGGACTTCGAAAAGGCATATAAGGATATAGTGGAGCGCGGCGGGATTCCCATTCTGTGCGGAGGATCAGGACTGTACATCGAAGCTGCAACATGCGGATATTCCCTCCCGGAAGTCCCTGCAGACCCGGCTCTCCGAGAGGAACTGGAAAAGAAATCCACAGAAGAACTTATCAGACAGCTGGAAAGTCTGAAACCCCTGCACAACAGCACCGACTACGACACCCGCAAACGTCTGATCCGTGCTCTGGAGATTGCCATATACGAAGCGGAGCATCCTGTGAACCGGACGGCATTCCTGCCGAAGAATACATATTACATAGGTACGCTGGTGAGTCGCGACGAGAGAAACTCCCGAATTGACCGTCGTCTGGATGCCCGTCTGGAAGAAGGAATGGTGGAAGAGATCAGAGGCCTGCTGGAAGGCACTCACCCGGCACTCACTCCAGACGCAAATGGGCACCGCCATCCGATAGCGGCAGAAGACCTTATATATTATGGTCTGGAATATAAGTTCGTCACCCTATATATAACAGGTGAACTCTCGCTTGAACAGATGCGCACGCAGCTTGCCACAGCCATACACCAGTTCGCAAAAAGACAGATGACGTGGTTCCGCGGAATGGAACGCAAAGGCATCCGTATCCACTGGACCGAGGTCTGACAACCGGACCATCAGGCAGCTTTTCCGGCAAAACTCTGCCTGTCGGTGCCCAAAACACTTCAAAACACCTTATTTTGAAGACCATCAGGCAGACTTTGAGGCAAAACTCTGCCTGTCGGTGGCAGAGAGCAAGACACAAACGGTCATTACTTCTCGTCAGGATAGAATTTGGAAGCGACAGAGAGGCCTGAAGCGATCACGAAATGGTGATTTTCGTCCTTCCATGCATCCTCGTCCCACTCAGGAGAGATATAGGCACCCTCATGGTCGGCAAGGAAAGACAGATATGTGATCTGGATTCCCTGAGCCAGATACTGTGACTCATAGAATGTCTGGACCTCGAACAGGGCATCCACGGCGGAGCGGCCGCACAATGAAGACAATCCGCTTTCGTAAAGCCTCTCGCGGTCAGCACCATATATGTCTGTCGCACAGGCGAGTATCTTGAGCCCGTTCTGCTCTGCCATCGCACGGGAATACTCATGGAGATATCTGCTGTCGGTCTTCAGATGGATGATTCCCTCTGGCTTGAGGAAGTTGCGGTAGCGCGACATGAACAGAGGAGCTGTCAGACGTTTCTTCTCACGGCCTATCTGCGGGTCTGCAAAGGTAATCCATATCTCAGAAACCTCACCCTGAGCGAACAGGGATTCGATGAACTCGATACGTGTGCGGAGGAAAGCCACGTTCTTCAGGCCGTGTTCCTCGGCATATTTTGCTCCCTTCCACAGACGGGCACCCTTGATATCGACGCCGATATAGTTGAACGAAGGATTGCGCTCGGCAAGGTCCACGGTGTAGTCACCTTTGCCGCAGCCCAATTCGACGATTATAGGATTATCGTTCCCGAAGAAATCACGTCCCCAGTTTCCCTTGAGCGGATGGTCACAGTTCAGGACCTCTGAAGTCGCCGGCTGGATCATGCAGCGGAACGTCTCGTTCTCCCGGAATTTTCTCAGTTTATCTTTTCCCATGATTGTTTCGCTTTCTGTTTGGCGTCTGGGCACCTTCGCCAGCTGCCCCCTTGCCTCGATTGCTGCCGGACTTTCTCTTCTTCTTGCGCTTGCGGGCCTCGTCAAAACGGTTGATGGCATCATCTCCTA
Organism: Bacteroidales bacterium; assembly: GCA_017938925.1. Taxonomy (GTDB): domain Bacteria; phylum Bacteroidota; class Bacteroidia; order Bacteroidales; family UBA932; genus Cryptobacteroides. The sequence continues at coordinate 86,141 of JAGBAO010000008.1, forward strand.
CCGCTGTCACGAACTCCGGAGCAGCAGGTGCCACGTCACTCTTGAGCGACTCAGGTCTCTCTCCGTTACGGTTCATCTTTATGATATCCCAGACCTCCTCGGCATAAAGAGGATAGAGGTTTGCAAGCGATGACGGATCGTATGAGAAATACATGATCTCACGAAGGATGTCCGTCTTCATCAGATATGCGAGTCCGTCCTCGAACTCCAGAGGATTGTTCACCTTAGGGATGCGGGACTGTGCATCCATATATGCCGCGGTCTCGTAGTTAAGGCAGCATTTGAGCTTGCCGCACTGTCCGGCCAGTTTCTGAGGATTGAGAGACAGATCCTGCACCCTTGCGGCGGATGTCGTGATGGACTGGAAACTTGAAATATAGTTCGAACAGCAGAGTTCCCTTCCGCAGACTCCAAGTCCTCCGATGAGGCCGGCCTCCTGACGTGCACCGATCTGCTTCATCTCGATCCTGATGCGGAACTCCTCTGCAAACACCTTGATCAGCTGGCGGAAGTCCACGCGGCCGTCTGCAATATAATAGAATATGGCCTTGGTGCCGTCTCCCTGGAACTCCACGTCTCCGATCTTCATTTCAAGACCGAGTTCCGCTGCGATCTGACGTGAGCGGATCATGGTCTCATGCTCACGTGCTATGGCCTCCTGCCACTTCTCGATATCGAAGAGCTTGGCCTTGCGATATATCCTCTTGAACTCAAAGGTCTCGGGATTTATCCTTTTGGCCTTCATCTGGCGTCCGACGATAGGGCCCTCAAGTGTCACGATACCAAGGTCGTGACCGTTTGCCGCCTCGACGATCACCAGGTCTCCCGTCTTGAGACTCTGTCCTGATCCGTTACGGTATATCGCCTTGCGAGTATTCTTGAAGCGGACTTCGAAATAGTCCTTGTACTGCTCCTGATTCACACCCTGGAGCCAGTCATAGACCTCCAGTTTGCAGCAGCCCTGACGATAGTTGCATTCAACCTCGCCTGTCGCCGCACGACTCACGGTACAGCCCCTTGAGCAGTCGTATTCTTTAGATTCGATCATATATTCAAAAACATTCTGTTGACAAGGTCTGTGAAGAGGATCTTGGAACTCACGTTCCTGTCGATCATCGCCACCACCTTCTCTATATCTGAAATGGACCTTGAGCAGAACTTCCTGCCGCAACGTCCGGCCATAGTGACATAAAACTCCTGTTCCTGCTCAGAAACCCCAGCTATCTGCTGAAGATTCTGCTGGAACATGAATATCTTTCTGATGCATTCGCCCGCAAAGGTACAAAAAGCTTTCTGTTTTTCACGCGATTCCAGTGCAGCCATGGTTTCGCCGCATTCCAGGGCACTCATCAGGTCGCGTGAGACGACTGCATTCATCAGATCAGAGAAAAGATCCATGAAGGCATTGTACTCCTCACTGTCGTCAAACGGATTGAGAGCACGAACCTTCTGAGCCTCCTCCTTGGTCAAAGGCATTACCCTGACGCTCTGGCAACGCGAGAAGATGGTCTGAAGCACCTTCTCCGGGGCATGTGTGATGAATATGAATAGCGTCTTTACCGGCGGCTCCTCCACCATCTTCAGAAGCCGGTTCGCCGTCTCCTGGTTCATCTTTTCCGGCAGATAGAAGATGACGGCCTTGTATCCGTCCGCGACTGCAGTCAGCGACAGTTTCGATATTATATTTCTGGCCTCCGCCACAGCGATGAGTCCGTTCTTGGACTCTATGCCGATCGCCCTCTGGAGATCCGCCTCCACGAAATACGGATTTGCGATGGCCAGTTCCCTCCAGTATTTGAGATAGGACTCAGAAGTCGGCTTGTCGTCAGAGGTCTTGGGACCCTTGTTCACCGGGAACACATAATGCACATCAGGATGGATGAGCTTGGCCATCTGCCTGCACGACGGGCACTCACCGCATGAATCTCCGTCGTGAGGATTGCTGCAGTTCAGATACTGGACATAAGCCAAGGCCAGCGCAAGAGCTCCGCAGCCCTCGTTCTCATACATGAGCATGGCATGAGCCACCCTGCCGCTGTCCGCCATGGACACCAGAGCCTTCGCCACCTCGGCATTTCCTATTATCTCTGAAAACTGCATTGTTCTTGTTTTGTTATAGATTTCTCTACACCTTCCGGCTCTCTAAATGACATATCACCCTCCGGGGCTCGAAATGACCTATCACCTTCTGACGCTCGAAATGACAGAATGCCGCAACGTTACTTGTCACGGATTGCCGTATAACGGGCAAGCTCCATAAGATATTCCTTCTCCCTGGAGTCCGGAAGTATGTCCAGAGCGTGCACGGCTTCGTTCACATACTCTTCAAGACGGGCCTTCGCATATTCCAGTCCCCCGTTCTCCTTCACAAAGCTGACGACATCATCACGGAGCTCCGGCCTGCCGACTATATCCCTCACCATGCCACGGACTTCTGCCTGTTTCTGCCCGGAAACATTATTCAGCGCCCCCAACAGCGGAAGGGTTATCTTCTGCTCAAGAATGTCCACTCCGAGCGGCTTGCCCACGGACTCCGTTCCCGAATAATCCAGAATGTCGTCCTTGATCTGGAACGCAAGTCCCAATGCAACCGCATAGTCCCTTGCCGCCTTCACGACATCTTCCGAAACACCCGCCGATATGGCCGCCGACACGCATGCCGCCTCGAAAAGCGAAGCCGTCTTGTTGTATATTATCCTGAGATAGTCCTTTTCGTCAGTGTCCCCGCTCTGAGCCTTCTGAAGCTGAAGCATCTCACCCTCCGCAAGGTCGCTCAATGTCTTTGAGAATATCCTTATGGCCGTCGTGTCGGTTTCGCTGTCCTGAAGAATCAGCTCCATCGCCTTGACCAGCCAGTAGTCACCCACAAGAACTGAAACAGAAGGTCCCATGAGGGACATCACCGTCGGCTTTCCCCTGCGGAGTTCGCTTCCGTCCGCCACATCGTCATGAAGCAGGGTGGCGTTATGCAGGAGCTCCGCAGCAGCAGCATATCGTATTCCCGCATCAGTCGCCTTGCCGGTGCATGCACGTGCAAACATGAGCGCCAGCATAGGCCTGAGCTGCTTTCCCGACTGGGAAAGGATCGAGGCATTCGTAGAATTAAGAAGGGATATGTCACTCTCCAGCGCAGAGGCAATACGCTCCTGCACGGAAAGCCAGTCCTGGCCGAGATATTCCTTTACCGCCCTTATATCCATATCAGTCCTCAAGCATTTCAATAAGCTGCTCCGCCGTATCGGCAAAAAGCACCTTGCCACGAGTTTCCTTCGTCATCATTCCCGCTGCGACATAATGATCCAGCAGAGCCTTCAACGGCTCATAGAAGCCATCATGATTCAGCACTGTTATCTTACCGAAATATTGTTTCAGATGCACCAGGGCAACCGTTTCAATCAACTCGTCAAGAGTTCCGGTTCCACCCGGAAGAGCAACGACCGCACAGGTGTCTTCACGCAGAATGGTCTTGCGCTCGGCCATGGTCTCTGTCCAGACGAGTTCAGAAAGATCGGGATAGACAAACTGCTTCATGAAGCGGGGGATAACTCCCTTGTGATATCCTCCGATGGCATGAAGTTCATCAGAGACCTCTCCCATAGTACCCTTCACAGTGCCTCCGGTGACTATGCCATATCCACGCAACGAAGCCGCCCTGACGAATTCGCGGGCGACTTTGTTGTACTTCGGATCTATTTCACTGCTTGCTGAACAGAAAACTGCTATCTTCTTCATTGGTTTATCTCTATTTTCCGAAGAGGAAGGCAAGAGAGAGGGTCACTCCTCCGAAATTCCTCTCCCCGAAGGCTTCCTTGACTGACTGGAATCCTGTGTCTGCATTCACGAGGGCACCGAAGTTCCAGTTGTAACGGCAGGTCACCTGCAGACGCCACACCTCGATTCCTCCTCCCAGTCCCAGTCCGCACTCAAACCTCTGGATAGACGACGAATCCCATTTCAACGGAGTCGAAACAATAGTTTCAATTGTAGCCTTGCTTGCCAACGCATAGCCGATGTATGGAGAAACATCTATAAAAGGTCTGAATATCAAAAGATCCGGACCCCACTGGAACGAAACAGGAAGTTCAAGGTAATCGACCTTCAATCCTGCATACCCCACACCGGAACTCAATTCCGCAGCCTTGGAATTATATACCAGAGACGGCTGGACCGAGAATCCCAGCGGAAGCTTGAACTGAACCGTTCCTCCTACATTCCAACCTGTCTTGGAACTGTTCTCCAGACCGTGGATACTTGAGAAGGTCGCACCTCCTACCACTCCGTATTTCTGAGCGCTCGACTGTACCGCACACAACAGGGCAACAGCACACATCAGCGCGACTGCTGTCAGACGTCTCATGATTCCTGGAATTAAAGATTTGCGTCGATCTTCGCTGCCAGATCAGCCTTTGATGCAGCTCCTACATGTCTGTCAATGACTTCTCCGTTCTTGAAGAAAAGAAGAGTCGGGATGCTTCTGATGTTGTAGTTCATAGGGACGTCATCGCACTCGTCCACATTGCACTTGCATATCAGGGCCTTGCCTTCATATTCTGTCGCAAGTTCGTCAACAATCGGAGCGATGGCCTTGCATGGGCCACACCATGTTGCCCAGAAGTCAACTACAACAAGCTTATCTGTATTCAGGGTTTCCGCGAAATTCGCATCAGTTACTACATGTGCCATAATATTGGTTTTTAAAAATTATTACTATAAGATCCTTCACTTTGCCCTGATTGACAAAACGAGAAATCCAACCACAAATATAAACTTTTGCGGTTGGATTTACAATATTGATACCGATTTAATTGTGCTTAAATCCGGGTTTGCATCAATAAGACTTTTCAATGTTCCAGACAAAGGCTCTGAGTCCCAGTGCCGGAGTCTCTTCGTCCTTTGCCCTTACCATTGCCAGAATGTCGTCCACCTTGTCATCGGGGACAAAGGTCAGGATGGCATTGTTCATGGTCGGCCATGCGTGGTTTCCCAGGTGAGGCTCGCCAGTCTCGCTTCCGCGTCCGGCGATGTCCTGCCACATGGTGAAGCCTCTGACGCCTATTTCTTCCATCGCATCGGCTATCTCCATGTTATACGCCTGATCATATGCTATAAAAATTCCTTTCATATTTTTCTACGTTATATCGTTTATTGTGCTTTGGCGGCTTTGCGGAGGGCACGGCGCTCCTGCCATGAGGACATGGAAGCATATACCGTCGGGATGATCACGAGGGTCACGAGGGTCGAGATCGAAAGTCCCCATGCCACAACCATACCGAGCGAGCGCCACATCTCAGAGCCTTCACCCTGACCGATCGCCATCGGAACCATACCGAGGACAGTGGTGAGGGTTGTCATAAGGATAGGACGAAGACGGGACTTGGCTGCAATCACAGACGCCTCAGCCACACTGAATCCACGTTCGCGCATGAGGATGGTGTAGTCGATGAGCACGATACCGTTCTTCACAACGATACCCATCAGGATGAGGATACCGATCATACCCATCGTTCCCAGAGGTGTTCCTGTCACCCAGAGTCCGAGGAGCACTCCCACGAATGCGAACGGAATCGAGAACATGATCACAAAAGGACTCATGAACGACTCGAACTGCGAAGCCATCACGATATATACGAGGATAATGATCATCGCAAGGAGCATTATGAGGTCACCGAACATCTCCTGCTGGTCTTCATAGGATCCGCCGATCTCCACTGCGAGCTCTGAAGGAATATCCGTATCTGCGAGAACTGCATCTGTAGCTGCAACCGCATCAGAGAGAGCCACTCCGTTGGCAACCACTCCGGAAACGGTGATGAGTCGCTCACGGTTCTTTCTCTGGATCGATGGAGGAGTCAGAGTCTCGACAACCGTTCCGAGGTCCTTGATCCTCACGCCCTTGCCCATATTGTTATATATGATGATATTCTCTATATCCTCGACGCTTGTACGGAACTCCGGAGCATAACGCACGCGGATGTCGTACTCATCACCGTCCTCACGATAGAAGGACTGGGTCGAACCGTTCATCGCAGCACTGAGGTATGATGCGGCCGTGGTGCTGTTCAATCCATTAACGGCGAGCTTCTCTCGATCGAAATCCACCTGATACTCAGGAGTATATTCATCACGGCTGAGGAGAACCTGAGAGAATTCCTTGCCCGCAAGCAGTTTTGACTGTATCTCACGAGCCACGCGGTCAGTGGTCTCGAAATCATATCCATAGATCTCGATATCGACAGTGGATGCACCACCCATTCCGCCGCCACCTTCTGTTACCTTGACCTTCTTGAACTCAGGATAGTCAGCAAGTATTCCGCGCACCACATCTGCTATTTCCGCAGTCGAGCGCTCACGGTCTTCCATACTTCCCACGTTGATGTTATAGGAAACGATATGGGTACCGTTGTTCTGCATCGAAGCGAATGCATTGTCCGAGTCAGCCTGACCGAAAGCATACGAGCAGTTGACGATTTCCGGGATCGCTTCCACGAACTTTCCGTGAAGTTCATGGGCAATGCCTCTGGTGATATTCTGTCCTGTACCCGCAGGAAGCTCAAGCTGGAGAGTGATACGTCCGTCATCTGACTTAGGCATGAACTCGGTCTTCACGCGGGGGCCGATGAAGCCTACGGTGCCGGCAAAGACAGCGATTGAAATGATCACGACTATCGTCCTATGGCCGATGCACCAGTTGATCAGGTGACCATAGCCTCTTGATATCAGATCCACAAACTTGTTGAAGTTTCCGAAAATCAGGTCGTGCAGCTTTCCTGTCTTAGGCTTGAAACGCAGGAACTGCGAGCAGAGCATTGGGATCAGGGTGAGCGCACCGATGGTCGAAACGATCATGATGATACTTGTGATCCATCCCAGCTGCTTGAACATGAGTCCGGCCATACCCTTGATCATGGTGAGCGGGAGGAACACGGCAAGCATGGTCAGGGTCGAAGCAATAACGGAGATACCCACCTCCTGGGTCGCATGGACAGCAGCCTCCTTCGGCTTCGCACCTCTTTCAAGGTGAGTCGAAATGTTCTCCAGTACCACAATTGCATCATCGACCACCATACCGATTGCAATTGAAAGTGCGGACATCGAGACGATGTTAAGTGTGTTTCCGGTCGCCCACAGATACATCAGGGACGCCAGAAGGGAGATCGGAATGGACAGTACGATGATGAATGTGGCACGCCATCTTCCAAGGAAGAGATATACGACAAGCATCACTATGAGGAAGGTCACCACAATGGTTTCCTTCAGAGAGTTGAGCGTATTCAGGATATTGTCAGAACTGTCGACCACCGTCCTTATCTGAATGTCGGAAGGAAGGTTCTTCTCGATGTTCTTCATTGCCTTCTTGACTCCCTTGATTACATTGACGGTATTGGCATCCGCCTGCTTCTGAATCACGATCTGAGCACCCTGGGTGCCGTTCACATATGCCTCCTGATATCTCTCCTCCACTCCGTCAATGACTCTGGCCACGTCACGAAGATAGACTGTCTTGCCATTGGCATGACCGACAACGATATCAAGCATCTGGTCCGCAGATGTGAACTCCTTCTCCACGCGGAGTGAATAAGCGTTGGATCCTATGTCGATAGTACCGGACGGAACGTTCCTGTTCTCGGAAGCGATGATGCTGGACACTCCTGCAACGGTAAGTCCATATGCTTCCAGCTTGTTAGGATCGCAATAAACCTGGATCTCACGCTGAGGGGCTCCGGCAATAGAGACCGTACCCACACCAGAAACGCGGGCCAGCGGTGTCGCCACCTTGTCGTCCAGAATCTTCTCCAGCGCCTGAAGGCTCTCGTTTGCAGTCGCAGCCATGATCATGATAGGCATGTCGTCTGCACTGAACTTGAAGATGATAGGGAGTGATGCTCCGTCAGGAAGGACGGAGTTCACCATATCCAGCTTGTCACGGACGTCGTTGGTCGCCACGTCGATGTCCACACCCTCGATGAATTCGAGAGTGATCAGGGATATGTTCTCCTTTGATGTGGAACTGATGTTCTTGAGGTCGCTGACCGCATTGAGGGAGTTCTCGAGGACCTTGGTCAGGTTCGTCTCGATGTCCTCGGCACTGGCTCCCGGATACGAAGACATGACCATGACCACGTTCGCATCGAACTTAGGAAACCTGTCCAGTGATATGTTGATCAGCGAGAAAATACCGAATATGGCCATGGCGATGAATATCAGCGCCGTGGTCACGGGGTTATTGACCGCTTTTCTGTAAATGCTCATATTCTGATTATTCGTTTACTGTAACCTTTACACCATCCTTGAGACGGATCTGTCCGCCTGTAACCACCTTTGCTCCGCTTGGAATGCCCTCGAGCACCTCATATTCAGCACCCATACGGCGTCCGAGAAGGACCTTCTGATAGTTCACGGTTCCGTCCTCATTGAGGATATATACAAACCTCTCGCCTGAGCCCTGCTGCTTCACCACAGCCACGTCAGGAATCACAACGTTGTTGTTTGAGCCGAAGTTCACAGTCACTCTTGCGAACATTCCCGGACGGAGAGTGGTGTAGCTGTTCGGTACGACAACCTCCACAGTAAACGTACGGGTAGCAGGATCGATGGTAGGATAGATCTTTTCAACCTTACCATAGAAGGTCTTTCCTGGGATTGCATCTGCTGTTATCTCTATTGAGTCTCCTTTCTTCACCTTGGTGTAGTCAGACTCCGAGATTCCCACCAGGAGCTTTACCGGCTTGATCTGCTCCACAGTGTAGATAGGCATGCTCATGGTGTACATGTCACCTGCATCATAATTACGCGCCGTCACGACTCCGTCAATCGGCGAGCAGAGAACGGTGTTCTCAAGAAGGTTCTCCACCTGAGTCTTCGTCACATTGTATGAGAGTTCAATGGCATCCAGATCTGACTTCGAAAGTCCGCCTGCATCATACAGGGCTCTGAGACGCTGAAGTTCGACTTCCTGATTGTGAAGCTGGAGCTGAGCCTGCTGGAGCTGGGCCTTGTCGATCTCTGCTAGCACCTGGCCCTTCTTCACGAAGTCTCCGATCTCAGCATTGATCTTAGTGATTCGTCCCGCCATCTGAGGGGCGATGTTGTTCTTCACGTACGGCTGCACTGTCGAGGTATATGTTGCTGTCTGAGGCACCTCACGGGAAACGACCTCAACTACAGATACAGAAGGAGCGACCTCCTCCACGACCTGGGTCTGGGCAGTCTGCTTGCCTGCGTTATTGCCACAACCTGCTGCCACAAGGGCTGCTGAAGCAATGATGATTGTCTTGAAAATGGTTTTCATATTGTTTTATTCTTTGTTTTTCCTTTAAAGATTCTTCGCTGCCGCTCAGAATGACAATGAGCTATTTCGATATTTCCTGACCGATGGTCTGTTCAAGCTGAGCCTTTGCAACCACGAAATTATATATTGCCTGAGACTCCGCCAGTCTTGACTGGGTCAGAGCCAGCTGAGCATCATTCAGTTCAATGAGAGTACTGCGCCCCACACGGTAAGCCGCTTCTGCGATGTCATATGCCTTCTGAGCGGAAGCTACAGCATTCTGGGCAGCATAGTAGCTTTTCATATTCATCTCCATGGTGTTGAGATTCTGACGCACTGCAATCATGAGCTGACGCTCGGTGTTGTCGGCCTGAAGCTTGACCTGCTCATACTGGTTCTTTGCCTGACGGATGGCCTGATAGCGCTTTCCTCCCGCGAAGATAGGAATGCTGAGGCTGATGCCTGCCGTCGAATATGGGATCCAAGGGAAGTTCTTGAATGCCACATCATTAGCCATTGACATATATGAGAAGTTGAATGAGGCTGCAAGTGTAGGGATATTTGCATATTTCTGAAGCTTCACTGTCTCGGCGAGCATTTCTGTCTGAATCGCCAGCTGCTTCATTGCAGAGTTGTTGTCCAGGCTTACGCTGTCATGCTGATGGATGTCGTAGAACATCTGCTGCGAGTAGTCAGAGAGGTTTCCTGCAACGTCGATGTTAGTATCAAGGTCCACGCCGAGGACAGCCTTGAGCTGCCACAGCGCGAGGATAACCGTACTCTCTGCATTGTAAACGTTAGGGATGGCCTGCTCGACTGTCGTCTTTGCCCTCACCAGTTCGAACTCGGAAACCTTCTGTGCGTCGTACTTTTTCTGAACCTCCTTGAAGTTGTCCATGGCGTTTTCATACACACTCTTGTAGACCTCGAATGCCTCCTTTGCAAAAAGGATCGCAAAATAGGAGTTCTTCACCTGAGTCACAGTCTCCAGACGGGAGCTGCGTGCCTTCTCCACTGCAAGTTCAACATCCATTCCGGAGATCTTGATGCTTTTCCAGAGCTGTGCGCTGACCAGCGGGAGGGCAGCCGAAGCTGAAGCATTCAAGGTGTTGAACATACCGACCTCGATCTTCATAGGTTCCTGTCCTTCCCCCATAGACATATACATGGCCTGCTTCTTGATCGTTCTCTGATAGGATCCCACAACGTCAATCTGTGGGAAAAGGGCCGCATATGCACCCTTCTTCGCATAGCCTGTTCTCTGAATTTCCATGTCAGCGACCTTCACCGACACGTTTTCGCTGAGCGCTATCTCAAGCGCCTGTTCCAGAGTGATCACTACCGGTGTCTCAGAGGAGTCCGCCTTCTCAAGGAGAAGATCAGTCTCTGTCTTGGGAGCCTCTTCCGCTGTCTTCTTTGACTTGAACTGCGCATAGGCAGCTGTCTGCGAGAAGAGCATTCCGGCAAGAATCACTGTTGTTACCGCTAAATTTTTCATTTATACACTAAACTTTGTTAAGATTTTCCTTATTTGACACACGCCAATTTTCCAAGGCGCAAAATTAGTACAAATTTCGTGCTGTTAGCATATTTCAGCTTGGTTTAAAATGCCCTATATTTGGTTCATAATGCCAATTTATCTATATTTGTACAGGATTTGATAAAAAATGAAGGAAAAACGGCAGAAAGCAAACAAGCCCGCAGTCATTTTCGGACAAAAGACGGTCAAGAAAGCGGGATATATTGAAGGTTATATATTCGCCTGCGAAATCGAAGGTGCCGACCACATCGTATATGCCAAACCCAGAAGGCCCAAATACCATCTTGTCATCGTTGTGCTAGAAGGTTCGATAGACATCGTGATCAATGGAGAGAGGTATAATTTCAGGAAAAACTCCTACATAAACCTTCCCACCTGGGCTGACATATACGAAATCAATTACGGATGTAACTTTCACGCCATGGTAACCGCCACTGACCGAAGCGTCGTTGAGGACATCTTCAGAAATCGAAATCCCTTCCCGCCTGACTTCACCTTCAGCATAAACCACAGTCTGGGAGGAGAGATCGCCGACATCAAGGATGTCAGGACGCTCCACCGGGACATAAGCAACATGATCGAAGTGCTCAACGACAAGGAGCACAGATTTGCAGAAGAAATCAACTATGCATATTTCTATATCCTGCTGACCGATATGGCGAACATGATGTGGAACCACTACGGAAAAGGAAATCCTTCGCACCATTCCGACATGAGGCGTGCCGACGGAATCCTCAAACAGTTCGCCGAGCTGCTGACCCGGCACATCAATAAGGAGACATCAGTGGGGTTCTATGCTGAAAAACTCTGTATATCAAAGAAATACCTTTCCCTGATCGTGCGTGAAAAGACCGGAGCAAGCGTCGGAACCATAATTGCCGTGATGAGGGTGGAAACTGCCTCACGCATGCTCCGCGACCCGGAAATGACCATACAGCAGATTGCCTCGGAGATGTCCTTCTGCGACCAGTCCTCCTTCGGAAAATTCTTCAAGAAACACACGGGCGTCTCCCCTATGAAATACAGGCAGAACCTCCGCAAGACATTGCTTACAATGCGTCCTGCGAAGGCTCTGCATAAAAGTGGTGAAGAAGGCGCTATTTAGCCAGACTCCTGGCGTAGTTTGTCGGCTTTGCCTTCGGCTTTTCCGGATGGACTATCAGAGCCGGCTGCTTCCTGACGAATGCATATATCAGGATCCCGACTCCAAGCAGGATGAACGGAATGCTGAGAAGCTGCCCCATATTCAGCACCATGTTCTCTTCAAAGCCGACCTGCGGCTCCTTGATGAACTCTATGAGGAAACGCATTCCGAAAAGGACGATGAAGAAGACACCGATGAAGGTTCCCCTGTAGATTTTCTTCGCCCTGTATTTGTAAAGAAGCAGAAGCACGACGCCGAGGACAGCATAGCTGAGCGCCTCATAAAGCTGGGTCGGATGCTTCGGTTCCGTCTCGCCTCTGAGTTCGAAGATGAATCCCCATGGAAGAGTAGTCACGTCGCCGTATATCTCTGAGTTACAAAGGTTTCCAAGGCGGATAAATGCTCCGGCAAAGCACACTGCGATGCAGAGATGGTCAAGAATCCACAGGAAATCGAAATCATATTTCCTACCGTAATGCTTCGCGAACCACCACATCGCAATGATCAGGGCGATAGTACCGCCATGACTTGCAAGTCCTCCCTTCCACGGCATGAAGATCTCCCAGAAGCCCTGCCAGCTCCCCAGATAGTAGTCCGGCTGATAGAAGAGGCAATGTCCCAGGCGGGCACCCACGATGGTTCCTATCAGCAGAGTGTACAGAAGCGGATCCAGCAGCGTCACCGGCACTCCCTCCCTCTGGAAGAACCACTTGAAGATGAACCATCCGAGGATGAACCCCGAAATGAAGAGAAGTCCGTACCATCTTACGGAGAGCGGCCCGAGACTGAATATCTCAGGATTCATGCTCCAGTTTATGAATAACGTCTCAAACATAGTCCTTTTTGCTTTTCCGTTTGCAAAAATACCTTTTTTAAAAATCAAAAGCACAAAAAACATATGTTTCTGTGCTTTTGACCATAAATTTATATTCCGGATAACGTTACTTGCGGATGGCTGCGATGCCAGGGAGCTCCTTGCCTTCGAGGGACTCGAGCATTGCTCCACCACCTGTCGAAACGTAACTTACCTTCTTTGCGAAGCCCATCTGGGTCACAGCTGCCACTGAGTCACCACCACCTACGAGGGTGAATGCGCCGTTCTCAGTTGCCTTTGCGAGGATCTCTGCGATGCGGTTTGTACCCTTTGCGAATGCAGGGATCTCGAACACACCTACAGGACCGTTCCAGAGGATGGTCTTTGAGTTCATGAGGACCTCCTCCCACATTGCGAGAGTGCTTGGAGCTGCGTCCATACCTTCCCAGCCGTCAGGAATCTCTGAGTTGAGGCAGATCTTGGTGTTAGCGTCGTTAGAGAAATCGTCAGCGATGACCACCTCTCTTGAAAGATATACCTTCACGCCCTTCTCCTCAGCCTTCTTGAGGATGTTGAGAGCGAGCTCCTGCTGGTCGTCCTCACAGAGTGAGCGGCCGATCTTGCCACCCTGAGCCTTGATGAATGTATATACCATACCGCCGCCGATGATCATGTTGTCAACAGCGTCGAAGAGGTTCTCGATGATACCGATCTTTGAAGAAACCTTTGCACCACCAACGATTGCTGTCACAGGGTGCTCAGGAGTCTTGAGAACGCGGTCGATAGCCTTGATCTCGCCTTCCATGAGGTAGCCGAACATCTTGTCGTTAGGGAAGTACTCGGCGATGAGAGCAGTCGAAGCGTGTGCACGGTGAGCTGTTCCGAATGCATCGTTGATGTAGCAGTCAGCATAAGAAGCAAGCTTCTTCACGAACTCCTTCTGGTTCTCCTTAACAACAGCCTTTGCTGCCTTCTTCTCCTCGTCAGTTGCGAACTCGCCTCTTGGCTTGCCTTCCTCTTCTGCGTAGAAACGGAGGTTTTCAAGAACGAGAACCTCACCCATCTTGAGGGCTGCAACCTGCTCGTCAGCCTTCTGGCAGTCATCAGCGAACTTCACAGGAACACCGAGAAGTTCCTGAACACGGCCGAGGATGTGCTTGAGAGAGAACTTCTCTGTCACTCCCTTCGGACGTCCGAGGTGAGACATGATGATGAGGGCACCACCCTTCTCAAGTACCTTCTTGAGTGTAGGGATAGCTGCACGGATACGTGTGTCGTCAGTGATTTCCATCTTCTCGTTCAACGGAACGTTGAAATCCACTCTGACAATCGCCTTCTTGCCGGCGAAATCGTAGTTGTCGATAAACTGCTGCATAGTCGTATATTGTTTTGTTATAAAATTTCATTTTTCAGATCCCCGATCAAGTCGGGGATGACGTCATTGCCGGCCTTGACCGGCAATCCTTAAATCCGGGCAAATTTAGCAATTTTCGCCGAAATACAATAAAATGGAAGGCTAAAATGGAAGGCTAAATCAACAAAAGGACACAGCGGAGGCATTACTGATGGCTGCATGGGGAGCTACATGGGGGGCGAAGGGAAAGTGTCGTGGCGAGTTTGGACAGAAATGGGGAACGACACCGCCGAAAAACCGAGAAAAACGGTAAAAACAGGGAGTATCGTTCCATTTTTGGGCTGTTTTATGGAACGACACTTTTTCTTTGGGCTGAAACATGAAATCGTTAAGATATCTTTATTACATTTGCCGTACTTCATTCATTTCGCAGAAAGATGAAGGGGAGAACTGAAGAGAACGACAGTGAAAAAGACAATGATATGAAAAAGACATTCCACCTCTGCCTGTCGGCAGGAAATGAAACGATGTTCAGGGACGAACAGGATTATATCCACGGTTTCAATTCATTCGCATTAGCCCTGGCAAAGACCGGATCCACAGGCCTGGCAGAAGCATTTATGTGCAACCACTGCCATCTGCTTGTCCAGACGGAAGACCATGTCAGGCTGATGCACGAGTTCAGGCTTTCATATTCCCATTACTTCAATCACAAGTATCATAGAGTCGGGCGGCTGGGAGAGGAAATGCATTTCAGCATTGAGGTAGAAGGGTTCCACCACACAGTCGCCGCAGCATGTTATGTCTTGCGTAACCCTTTGCATCACGGGATTTCACCGACACCGTTCGGCTATCCTCACAGCTCAGCCAACAGTATTTTCAGGAAAGAACTCGGCAAGTTCCACGAAAACCAGATCATCGATCCCAGATACCATCGCAGGCATATCGGCAAAAGAGCCTGTCTGCCTGAACATTATGACATGAGTGCAGAGGGTCTGATCACGCGGGAAAGTGTACTGGACATCGCTCAGATGGAGAACCTGTTTGCCACTCCCAGAGCCTACTGCTACCATATGACCCGAAAGACCAGTGAAGAATGGCTGAAAGAACAGGAAAAAGACAAGAACGGCCGTTCACGGATCACTCTGGAAGTCATCGAGAAGGGAGTGGAAACGGAATCCGTAATACAGATGCTTGCATACGAAAACGGGAAAAGCGACTACCGGAAAAAGTCCGACATAGGGCTATGTTCGGAAATCGACCGCGCTGTCTGGGAATGTTATGGCAAGACATCGGTATATCAACTCTCCACTGAAGAAAAAGAAGGACTGATGAAGCATTATCAGAGCAGATATCATATTGGAGAAAAACAACTCAGAAGGTGCCTTGCCATGGAATATAGGGAATATTAAGAAGATGACCATTATGACTGATACGGAAAAAATCACATCTGCCAAGGAGTTCATAGACAAACTTGCGCAAGGAATCAGCCCCCTCACGAATATGCCGGTCAACGAGGTAGACATCATCAACGACATCCGGATTTCACGGTGTCTGTTTTATGTGTCATCCATTCTGGAGAAGGCATTGATTGAAGAGGAAAGGAACACTGCAAAAAAGGAGAGAGAGCGGAAAAGACTGGGAAAGAAGGGTCTGGTGCCTTTCAACATCACCAATGAGCAACTTTCCTGCTACACATTCTCGGAAAGACCGTTATGCATCACCGACATTGTCGGACGATTGAACGCGCTCATCGACACATCAACAATGAAACCGCTGACTTACAAGCCTATACACAAATGGCTGATGGACATCGGAGCCTTGGAGACAAAGGAAGGCAATACCACGAAAACCCCGACAGAACAAGGTCTCAGGATGGGTATAAAAACGGAACTTCGTCATGGAAGTTATGGAGACTATGTCGTCGTATTATATGACACTCGAATGCAGCATCTGATTATGGACAACATTGACGCAATCCTGTCATTCGTCTGATCCGTCCGGCCCAAGTGTCGTGGCGAGTTTGGGCCGAAATGGGGAACGACACTGCCGAAAAACCGATGAAAACGGCCAAGACAGGGAGTGTCGTTCCACTTTTTGGCAATTTCAGGGAACGACACTTATAAATACAACCTCGCAGAATCCTACGGAATATGGCAGATCTTGCAACAGTATCGGGTGTAGATTTGCAGAATCTGCCATTATTACTTCATCACTAAAACATTTCAATCAAGAAGTAGACAGCAACGACCAGCGTAGTTACTTTACAATACACAATATATAAAGACACCTTTTGCAGTCTAAGCATTTTTTTGCAAAGCGTGTCATCTGATATCATCAAATTATAATGTTGTCTATCATATCTATGAATGAGTATCAGACACATCAGGTACTGAAGTATATCCACACAAAAGTATATACCCAATGGAAGAAGTTTTATTGGGTTCATCAAAGTATCTCCTTTACTTGACCAAACTAGACCCAAAATTGCGCCCAAAATCGCGACTGCCAATGTTCTGCAGGCAGAAGATAGGTTGGAACTCGTATTATAATAATTCTCGTTTAACATTGATTTCAATCTGTTTTAGTTCATCAGATCCTTTAACTAACTTATATCCAGAGGCTTTAATTCTTTTCTTTCTTCGCGTTTCATTCTGCCTCATTAACTTTTCACCCAATATAATTGCCAGTCTTTCTCTGCTGGCATTACTATGCGGTGTACCTTCTACAACTCGTTGTAATTGTGCCCTTATTGTCGATAGTGATTCTTCGATTTTATCAAGCCTCTTAAGAATACGAGCAACATCTGAATTATCCAATCCCTGTTTCATAATCTATTCATAAACATTTTCATATCTCACTTTCTCGACCTTTCCTGTTCCTCGACAGTGATTACACTGACGATGACTATGACCCACATCTGCAGAGAAATACCGACCACATTCCGCACACCACTTGTCAGGAAGATTGGTGCCGAATGTCGCAGGATAAGTATTCTGTATGATTGAACCCTTGCCTCGACAATTCGGGCAATCCTCCTTATAACGTATTTCCTTTGTCTTCAATGTCTTTGACGGCACGGTACTGGACCCACTATTTATAGGTGGATGTGGAGTATAACCTGGACCTGAATTGTTTATAGGTGGAGCAACATTGTTGCCACCTGATGACTTTCCCTTTATCAGACTACATGTCGTAACGTTTGCAGGAGGTGTAGAGCGTTTGTAGACATATACGGTCCCATTATCCAATATGACATTTAGGACTGACTTATCCGAATTAAATTTAAAACTTGCTTTATCTCCCCAGTAACTTTTCCCCATATAGACAGAGAAGGTATTGGAGCTATAAGACTTATTCAGGGTCAGAGATCCATGTCCGACTCCCATCCCTTTTTTATCAGATTCATAACAAATATTGTCGATAAACGTTATGAATTGACCGCCTGAGACATTCGTATTACTCCTCTTATCTGGATCTACTGTTCTTGATAACTTGAAAAAATATGTCTCTTGAGCTGTCAATGAAACAGATAGAATACACAGAAAAGTTACCAATGATATGCATCTACTCATATAGGAAATCTAAATTATCAGCCTTTGGCTTAAATTCCTCTTTTTCTACCCGAATAAAGTAAGATCTATATTCAGATTCACCATCTTCCCACTTTATTAGAGACTTGCCATCATTTGAAAAAGCTAAATGATAGACTGTCGGAGCTGTATATTGGCCCCAGGCGTTTGTCCCGCCAGACTCCTTGAGTGTATAGACAGTTTTGCTTGAAGTTGTTAAGTTATAATCTTTCTTAAATCCTTTATTCATAGATGGATAGTTCGTATTTCTAAATGTACCCCACGCAAATCCAGATATGGAGCTAAACACTTTTTGGGGCGAATTCAGATATTGCCCATCATTTTTAACCGATTCCTTAATTTGGCTAGGCCATCTATCACCAATAAATAATTCTCCATTTTCGCTAATAACAATCACAACATACCCTGCAGAATCCAAACCTTTTCCTGCCTCAACATAAAACTGCACATCATTATACCCGATCTGTGCCGAAACAATACCACTGAATCCAATCAAGACAGCAAAAAACAAAAGTAAACGTTTCATAAAATTGAAATAATGTTTCCGCCGTTAGACTCGCAGATTCGGCTGTGCATAAAAAAAGACGTGGGAGTCTGCACTCTTGCTTATCCTTTCATCAGGCCTTCGCATTGCCTATCAACCAGAATAAGCAACGTCGCTAGCCCACGTCTAGGATATACATGCAAAACTCCACGCCAACGCGCGATGTCCGAATATACACCAAATGTGGACGTTCCCGTTGCCGCATCTTCCGGTTGATAAATCAAAGTTGCGAAGTTTGATGAAGGAAGATAAACGTCAAGTAACGTCTTCGTATTTCATGCCCACCCAACCCATTGGGCTAGCTAAGCACCTACAAAGTTACAAATTATTTTCCGAAGATGACAGTCAGCACAAAAAGAAAGTGTATCTTTGCAGCATGAGTAATGCGGAAATCATAGCTTCTTTTTCAAAGAACCTTTTTTGGGATGTGGATCCGGAAACTATTGATCTGGAAACCAACTCCCGTTATGTCATACAGAGAGTTCTTGAATACGGCAGATACAACGACTGGAAATTGATTTTATCGTATTACGGCATTCAGACAATTTCGGACACGGCGACTTCTCTTCGTTCACTGGACCCAAAAGCTGTATCATTTATTTCGGCTATTACAAACATTCCCAAAGAGCAATTCAGATGCTACACCTTGAGACAATCGAGCCAAAGACATTGGAACTTCTGAGAAGGCTTCAATCCTTACCCATATTCGAACATAGCCGCCTCGTAGGAGGTACAGCTCTTGCTCTGCAACTTGGACATCGCAAATCCATTGACCTGGATATGTTCGGCAACATAGACGCCTCTCCTGAAGAGGTTCTGGAGGCGTGTAAGGAGGCCGGGGAACTCGAAATATCAAAGACTTCCAAAAACATTAATATATATTGGGTAGATGGCATTAAGGTAGATTGCGTCAATTATCCCTACAAGTGGCTGGACGAATGTAGAATTCCTGACGGAATACGCCTTGCCTCAGTCCACGATATCGCGGCAATGAAGGTTTCTGCAATCATAAACAGGGGAACAAAAAAAGATTTTATCGATCTCCATTTTCTTATGAAAGAGATGTCTTTGAACAAGATTCTGGATCTTTATGACCAAAAATATCCTGACGGTTCCCGATTCATCGCAATAAAGAGTCTCACATACTTTGAAGATGCGGAATCCGATCCCATGCCATATATGTTCAGTGACATAACTTGGGAGGAGATAAAAGTTTCCATTATCAATGAAGTCCGGAAGTTATAATCAACACAACGAATAAAAACAAACAAATATATGATGACAATTGAAAGCCCCGGTGCATTCTGGAAGGATTATGAACTCATTGATTCCGGCAATTTCGAAAAGCTCGAAAGATTCGGCTCGTTCATTATGGCACGCCCTGAGCCTAAGGCGCTGTGGGACAAGTCGTTGTCTGACGGAGAATGGAACAGGATGATCCACACCCGCTTCAAGACAGGAGCAGGATTCGGCAAGGCCGGCAAGGAGGACAGCGGCACATGGGAGCGCAGGAAGAAGATGGAAGACCAGTGGTATATCCGATACAAGGGTGCTCAGGAGGGTCTTGACTTTTCATTGAGACTCGGACTCACCTCATTCAAGCATGTGGGTGTCTTCCCTGAGCAGTCATCAAACTGGGAATATATATACAGACAGACAAAGGCCCTCGTGGAGAAGGCGGAGGCCGAGGGCAAGCCGAAGCCTAAGGTGCTCAACCTCTTTGCATATACTGGTGCCGCATCGCTTGCGGCAAAGGCAGCCGGGGCAGATGTGACTCACCTTGACTCAGTGCGCCAGGTGGTGACATGGGCGCGCGGCAACATGGAAGCGAGCCGTCTGGACAACATCAGATGGATCGTCGAGGATGCGCTGAAGTTTGCACGCAGGGAGGCCAAGAGGGGCAACACCTACCAGGGAATCATCCTGGACCCTCCTGCATACGGCCACGGACCGGACGGAGAGAAATGGAAACTTGACGAATGCCTCAATGAAATGCTCCAGTGCGTGGCGGCAATCCTCGCCCCTCAGGACAGCTTCATGGTCCTTAACCTGTATTCAAACGGATATTCTGCGGTCCTTGGAGAGACCATAGTCAAGCAGGCATTCTGCACCAAGACAGCATATAAATCCCTTGACTTCGGAGAACTTGTCCTTCGCGACTCCTATGGCAAGAACCTCCCTCTGAGCGTCTTCGTCAGACTGGCCAGATAGGCTCCGCAAAACCTGCCCGAAAAGCAATAAGACCTGCGTCAGATGGCGCAGGTCTTATTATATATAACATTGTCTGTCAGGTTATTAGCTGGCTGATTCTTCCTCCACACCAAGCAGTGAGTTGAACCTGTCGCGGATCTCGGCCGCATACTCCTTGTCACCGAAGTGGTCAGCAAGGTCTGCAATATATGAAATGCAGTTGTAGCAGGCATCGAACTCCCTCTTCGCATCGTCATAATTCATCAGGAAGAACTCTGTCGAGACGAAAAGCTCGTCAGTGAATCTCTTTGAGAGTTCGAGAGCCTTTTCCGCCGCTCCAGCCTTGTAATATGTCTCGATCATGTCGATGACCATATACTCGTTCGAGAAACCGAGATATGTGATGTCAAGCGGGAAGTTCTCGACCGGAACACACTCCTGACACATGTCGAGCATCTCCACGGCACGCTCCTTATCCCCTATCTTGAGCATCTCCTTGGCCACGTTCACGAAGAGGTTTCTCTGCGAGAGAACGCCGCAGAAGGTGTAGAAGTTCTGATAGTCAACGAAATAGTCCTTACGCTTGAGGGCATCCCAGCTATAGACGTTCTTCATCTTGTAATAGAGGTCCTCCGGGTCAGCAAAGCCTATATCCGTACTCTTGGTCTTGTTCTTTACAGGCACGAACTTGTACGAGAATCCCTCATACATCAGATATTCCTTTATTCCCACATTGATGTCGCCACCCATGCTCAGAAGGTTGATAGGACGGTCCCACTGGTAGTTGGAAAGAAGGTCGAGCATGAAGAGCTCCGGCTTGGTGAGATAGTCCTTGTTCTTCGGAATGGTCAGGACGATCTCGTCCGGAATCATGTCAGCATATTTCTCATCCAGGATTCCGTATTTCAGGACATTTTCCTTGTTCACCGGAACGATGAACTTTCTCGACATTATATAGTCCACAGTCTTTCCGCTCTGCAGCGGCAGCTTCGCCTTAGGGTGCTTGAAGATGTTCATCACATCGGAAAGATAGAGGGCGGTGTCGCGCGTGTCATATATATATATGAACTCGTTGGTGCCGTAGAGATACTGGCGCGGACCTACGGTGAGGTCAAGCGGAGTCGACTCGTTCACGGCATACTTCATCTGGTCGATGTGCCAGTCTGTTCCAAGGAGCGAAGTGTTGGCGATACGCACGTCAGGACGCACATTCTCCACCTCCTGGGCATACCAGAGAGGGAAGGTGTCGTTGTCGCCATGGGTCACGAGGATTCCGTTCGGGCCGACTGAGTTGAGATAGTTCTTGGCCATTTCCACTGCCGTGTATCGGTTGCTGCGGTCGTGGTCGTCCCAGTTCTCGGCAGCCATCAGGGCCGGCACTCCGAGGAAGAGGACGGTGATCACTGACGGAATGACAGGAGCATTCTCGCTGGATCGGGTCTTTCTGCAGAGCCATGAATATACAGCAGCAACGGCAAGACCGATCCATACGGAGAAGAAATAGAACGAACCGGCATATGCATAATCACGCTCACGCACCTGATACGGCGGCTGGTTCAGGTATATCACGATGGCGATACCTGTCATGAAGAACATCAGGAAATTCAGCCAGCTTCCCCTCTTGTCGCGTGCAAACTGGAAGAACAGACCGATGAGGCCGAGGAGCAGAGGAAGCATATAGTAATGGTTCTTGCCCTTGTTGTTCTTCAGATAGTCCGGAGCGTCTGACTGGTCGCCGAGACGGTAGTCGATGAGAGGAATTCCGCACTCCCAGTTTCCGGCAAACCTGTCACCTGGAGTCGGGCTGTGGATGTCATTCTGGCGTCCTGCGAAGTTCCACATGAAATATCTCCAGTACATCCAGTTCATCTGGTAGTCGAAGAAGAAGGCCAGGTTCTGGAAGAACGTCGGCTTCTTATGCTCGGCACCTGCGACTCTCCTGCCGCCGTCCTTGCCCATATAGGCTTTGTAGAAGTTGATATATTTCTGGTCCGAGCCGTTCCACATGCGTGGGAAAAGCATCTTTCCGGAAGCGTCATACTTTATCTCGCCCGGGCCCTCTGCCTTGATGTACTTGTCTCCCATAGGAGCCCAGTATGTAGTCGCCTCAACTTCATACGGAGCATCGAAATACTGTCCATAGATCAGAGGATTGCTGCCATACTGCTCGCGTCCAAGATAGCGGACAAGGGTGAACGGATTGTCAGGCTGATACTCGTTGGTCGGGGTCTTTGCAGCTGAGCGGATTACCACGATGCTGAACAGCGAGAAGCCGATCACTATGACAGTGAAGCAGAGCAGGACAGTATTTGCGAACACCTTTCCCCGCTTCATGGTGCGGAAAAGTCCCCAGAAGCATACGCCCAGAAGAGCCGCCATGAAGAAGACCGCACCGCTGTTGAACGGAAGTCCGAGGGTGTTCACGAAGAAGAGGTCGAAGTATGCCGCGATCTTAGGCAGGTAAGGGATTATACCGAAGAGGATCACAGCCAGAATCACCACGGAAATCGCGAATATCTTGATGTATTCCTTCATGCTGTAGTGTCCGTTCTCCCTCTGCTTGTAGTAGAACATGAACACCAGGGCCGGAATTGCCAGGAGGTTAAGGAGGTGGATTCCGATCGAAAGTCCCATCAGAAAGCTGATCAGGACTATCCATCTGTTGGCATATGGAGTGTCCGCCTGGTCATACCACTTGGTCATGCACCAGAACACAAGGGCGGTCACAAGCGAGGACATGGCATATACCTCACCCTCCACAGCAGAGAACCAGAATGTGTCGCTGAAGCAGTATGCAAGGGCGCCGACAGCACCTGAGCCGAATATGGCGATCGCAGTTCCCAGACCATATGTGCCGTCCTCGGAAGGCTTGAAGAGCCTCTTGGCAAAGAAGACCACGGTCAGATACAGGAACATGATGGTCAGGGCAGAGCAGATGGCACTGAGCGCATTGACCGCCACCGCAGCATGCATGTTGTCGGTGAACATCGTGAAGAACCTCGCAAAGAGCTGGAAAACAGGGTTTCCAGGAGGATGTCCGACCTCAAGTTTATATGACGATGCAATGAACTCTCCGCAGTCCCAGAAGGAAGCGGTCGGTTCGATGGTGAGGAGATAGGTGACCGCAGATATCACGAAGACGACAGCAGCAGCCAGCCTGTTCCACAAAGAGAATTTCTTGTTGTCCATTATATCTTATATATTTATTTCAGCAAAATCGAAACTATACATAAACTGACAAATATACGACGATATTCGCTATATTTGCAAAATAAATTGACGTTCACGTTTATAGTACATTTTACACAATGGCAGATAACGACTGGAAAAAACGCCTCGGCGTCGTATTCTCAACCAATCCCGACTTCGTATATGAGGAAGAAGCGGCCGACGAGCCTGCAACAATCGAGCCGTCAAAGCAGAATCTTATAGTAAGCATCGACCGCAAGGGACGCGGCGGCAAGCAGGTGACCCTGGTGACCGGCTTCATCGGCACATCCGACGACCTTTCCGAACTCGGACGCACCTTGAAAGTCAAGTGCGGAGTGGGTGGCAGCGCCAAGGACGGAGAGATAACAATCCAGGGAGATTTCAGGGACAGGGTCGTGGCTCTGCTGAAGGACATGGGATATAAGGCAAAGAGAGGAAACTGATATGTTCAACACACTGGCACTCATATCCGTATTCGTCGTCATTCTTTCGCTCAAGGCACTGGTGAGTGTCTTTCCATCTGCCGTCGCATCAGTAATCAGATGGAAGGAGAACATGAACATGGAATCCAGCGTAAAACTCTCTCGTGACAGGGATATATGTTCCGTTGCGATGGTGCTTCCTTTCTGCCTGTGCACGTTCCGGTTCCGTTTATACGACCCGTCCTTCATATCATCTATGCCAGATGGAGGACGTATCTGGGCAATCATCGGAATCTTCATCTTTTATGTGGCCACCCGTGACCTTGCCAGAAGGCTGTCCCGTCCCCACAGAATGCAGCAGAAGATCTGGGAGGCAGCCAACAAGTCAGCCAATACGTTCTTCATTATACTGACACTTGCGCTGCTGGCCTTTGGAAGCATCGCATCTTTTGCCGGCATGTCAAATGAAGCGATCAGGCAGGCTCTGATCTGGCTATCTTCCTTAATATATGGACTTTATCTTATAAGAAAATTGCAAATTTTTACTTCTTCCTCTTCTATTTTCGCAGGTTTTTTGTACCTTTGCGCCCTCGAAATTCTACCCACCGGAATTCTGGTGGTTTCGGATGTGATATTTTAGAGGATCGGGAGCATTAAGAAGACAGAGAATGAGCGTAAAGAAAATACTGATTTCACAGCAGCAGCCGAAGACGGCTTCGCCTTATACCAGCATTGCAGAAAAATATGGAGTCGAGTTCGACTTCAAGCCTTTCTTTAAGATGGAACCCCTGACATCCAGAGAGTTCCGTGCACAAAGAATCAATATTCTTGACCACACGGCAATAGTGTTTTCTGCACGCACAACCATCGACGCATTCTTCCAGCTTTGCGAAGAACTCCGTGTCAAGGTCCCCGAAACAATGAAATATTTCTGTACAACTGAAGCGGTTGCCAACTACCTTCAGAAGCATATCGTGTACAGGAAAAGGAAGATTTTCTTCGGAGACGGAACTCCGGCTTCCATCATCAGCCTCATCGGAACCAAGCACAAAGGAGAGAAGTTCCTTATCGCGACTGCCGAATCTTCAAGCAAGGATGCTGTCACCAAGATGTTCGAGACCCAGAACTTCAGTTTTGAGACCGCTGTCTTCGTGAAGCCTGTTGCCCAGGACATCAAGGATGTGGATCTTCATTCATACGACCTCATCGTGCTTTTCAACCCTGCAGATGTAAAATCCCTCTATGAGAACCATCCTGAATTCACTCAGGGTGACATCAAATTCGTATCATACGGAAAGTCCATTGTCAAAGCAATGGAGGACGCCGGGCTGTCGATCGAGATCTCAGCACCGACAGTAGAGGCACCGTCTGTTGCGAAGGCTCTGGAAATCTACCTGTCAAAGAACTGAGGTGGAGGCAACGGCACCCAATACTCTTCCTAAGAAAGAAAGATTGTGCGGCAAGACCAGCATCGGAAAGCTTCTTGCCAAGGGAAAGCACGGGAATGTACCCGGGCTGAGGTTTGTCTATCTGCCTGACAACGGCACGGATACAGACAGAATCATGGTGTCTGTACCGAAAAAGATGTTCAAGAGAGCTGTCAAACGTAATCTTCTGAAAAGACGAATCCGCGAAAGCTGGCGCAAGCAGAAGCACGGACTTGCACTGAATGGAGGCACAGACATTCTGTTCATCTACCCTTCAAAGGAGATACAGAGTTATGAGCAGATCTATTCCTGCGTGGGACAGATAATCGAAAAACTCAACAAGGCACAATCCAAAAGCGTAGAGCAAGATGAAACCGTGGTTGAATAAGACACTCCTCATTGCAAGAAAGATTGCTGTCTTTCCGTTCGTGTTTCTTATCCGATTTTATCAGGTGTGCATTTCTCCCCTGAAACCACCTGCCTGCAGATTTACTCCGACCTGTTCCCAGTATGCTCTCGAAGCCTTCCGCAAACATGGTCCATTCAAAGGATTTTATCTCAGTCTGAGACGGATTCTACGTTGTCATCCTTGGGGAGGCAGTGGATACGACCCTGTCCCGTAGGTATCAAAAACAACGCACCAAACAACACCAAACAGGTAAAACAACAAATAAAACAACATAACCTACAACTACGTGAAACAGAAAGATGACGATATTTGCCTTCGGTTAAGAATCTTATTCGTCTCTTTCTGCGAATCCATTTCTTACAAAGAAAAATGTGTGCAATTCCTTATTTCGGGATTCGCAAGAAAGTATATAAAAAAGGGAAGCCGTGACGGTTTCCCTTTTTTATATTCATATCCTAGTCTGGGAAGAAAGCCGCTTCACTCAACTCCCTGAAACCCAGCAGATTACATGTATGTCCTGCCGTCTTTGGAAGGCAGGACATACGGTTAATATATTATCTTCCAACTAGTTAGGTGCCGCATAAATTTCGAGGTGCCGGCCAAAGGCCGAAAAGATTGCCCCCTGACAGGGGGCCAGGGGGTTAGGATGATGGCTGTTTTGAAATTAATCCAATTTCAAAACAGCCATGAAGGCACTCTGCGGCACCTCAACAGTACCGATCTGCCTCATGCGCTTCTTTCCCTGCTTCTGCTTCTCCAGGAGCTTCCTCTTTCGCGAGATATCACCACCATAACACTTGGCGGTAACATCCTTACGGACAGCTTTCACGGTCTCACGAGCAATGATCTTTGCACCTACAGCTGCCTGAATGGCTATGTCGAACTGCTGACGCGGAATGAGTTCCTTGAGTTTCTCACACATCTTGCGACCGAAATCATAGGCGTGATCCGCATGTATGAGCGACGACAAGGCATCCGCAGGATCTCCGTTCAGAAGGATGTCCAGTTTCACGAGCTTGGCCTCCTTGAATCCGATCACATGATAGTCGAACGAAGCATATCCCTTGGAAATGGACTTGAGCTTATCGTAAAAATCGAAGACGATCTCGGACAAAGGCATTTCATAAGTCAGCTCCAGACGGTCGGCTGTGAGATAATGCTGATTGATCAGCACTCCCCTCTTGTCCAGACAGAGCTTCATGATAGGCCCGTAGTAGTCGGAACGCGAGATGACCTGAGCACGGATATATGGCTCCTCGATCCTGTCTATGAGGGTCGGGGCAGGAAGCCCGGAAGGATTGTGCACGTCCAGGCACTCTCCCTGGGTCGTATAAACCTTATATGAAACGTTTGGAACCGTCGTGATGACGTCCATATTGAATTCTCTGAAAAGACGCTCCTGAACGATCTCCAGGTGCAGAAGTCCGAGGAAACCGCAACGGAAACCGAATCCGAGGGCAAGAGATGACTCCGGCTCGAAGACGAAGGATGCGTCATTGAGCTGGAATTTCTCAAGGGAGGCCCTGAGTTCCTCATACTGGTCGGTCTCAACAGGATACATTCCTGCGAAGACCATCGGCTTGACCTCCTCGAAACCGGCAATAGCCTCAGTACATGGACGGCTCACATGAGTGATCGTATCACCGACCTTCACCTCGACAGCCGACTTGATTCCGGAAATGATATATCCCACACTTCCGCACGGAATCTCCTTGCGAGGATGCATCTTCATCTTCAGCACACCGATTTCGTCGGCATCATATTCCTTGCCTGTACTTACGAACTTGACCTTGTCACCCGGCTTAATCGATCCGTTCACGACCTTGAAATATGCGATGATTCCCCTGAATGAGTTGAAGACAGAGTCGAAGATAAGGGCCTGGAGCGGAGCATCCGGATCTCCGGACGGTGCAGGAATCCTCTCCACGATTGCATCAAGAACCTCCTTGACACCCTCACCTGTCTTTCCTGACGCCAGAAGGATCTCCTCAGGCTTGCAACCCAGAAGGTCAACCACCTGGTCGGTCACCACATCCACCATGGCAGACTCCACATCAATCTTGTTGAGCACAGGGATGATCTCCAGATCGTGCTCTATCGCGAGATAAAGGTTGGAGATGGTCTGTGCCTGGATTCCCTGGGTGGCATCCACGACAAGAAGGGCTCCTTCGCAGGAAGCGATGGCACGCGACACCTCATAGGAGAAATCGACGTGACCCGGAGTGTCGATCAGGTTGAGAGTGTAGGTCTCTCCTTTATATATATAGTCCATCTGTATCGCATGGCTCTTGATGGTGATTCCCTTCTCCTTCTCAAGATCCATGGAGTCCAGGACCTGGTTCTCCATGTCGCGTGCCGCGAGGGTATTCGTCACCTCGAGCATTCTGTCCGCCAGAGTGCTCTTGCCATGGTCGATATGCGCAATGATGCAAAAGTTTCTTGTCTTCTTCATTTTCAATCTCGTGAATAACATGCAAAGATAATTCAAATCGTTGAATTTTTGCTATTTTTGTGTGAACGACTATCTGTCAGGGTTAAACCTTAACGGGCAGAGAGTGTCAAAACGTTCGCCAATCTGAATATTCGCATGACGGACAGCGAGATCATAAGCATATATAACAGCGGCCAGCATGAAAAGGCATTCAACAATATAGTCGACACCTACACGGAAAGACTGTATTGGCACGTCCGTCGCTTCCTGTGCAGCCATGAAGACACCAACGACCTGCTGCAGGACATATTCATCAAGGTCTGGTCGGCCCTGCCGACTTTCAGAGGCGAGGCTCAGCTCTACACCTGGCTCTACAGGATTGCCACCAACATGGTCCTGAACCATCTTCGCAAACAGAAGTTGAGGGCTCTGGTATCCTTCGACTCCGCATATGACATACTCGAAAAGAAGATAGACGAAGATGCCTATTTCAATGGTAACGAACTACAGAGGGAGCTGCACAAAGCCATACAACGACTTCCGGAAAAGCAGCGTATCGTGTTCTGTTTCAGATATTTCGACGAGATGAAATATGAGGAGATCTCAGAGATCACAGACACGTCAGTCGGAGCTCTGAAGGCATCTTACCACCACGCATACAACAAAATCAAGGACGAACTTCGAAAAAGATTCTAAAACTGACTTACAAGAATAAACCTTTTAAAGAAAAAAGTGTCAAAGTCACGCTATGAAAACAAATGATAAAGACATACTTGCCACAAGGAGCGAGCTTAGACAGCAGCCATACGGGGTGCCCGAAGGCTATTTCGACTCGTTCAAGGCAGAAATGTCGGGAAAGCTTCCGCAAGCCGATGCCGGACCATGGAAAAAGTCCATGCCTTATGTCGCAGCTGCTGCATCTCTCGCCCTGCTGATTTCTGCCGGAGCACTGACCTTGGGCAGCTTCCAGTCAGAAGACACTCTCAGCCAGGAAGATTACATCCTGTTCTCGGACAATCTAATCAGTACCGACATTTACGAAGACCCTTCTGCCTATCAGGTTGCAGATGCCGAACTTCTGGATGACGAAATCATAGAATATCTCATATATACAGGAGTATCTCCTGAAATAATAGAACTCTCAAAATAATAAAGCCATGAAGAATCTGCTTTACACATTGATAATCTCCGCACTAATGCTTGCGGGAGCCGGACAGGCACAGGCACAGAAGAAATGCGACGACGGATGGAAGGAGAAGATGATGAGCGAAAAGATCGCATTCCTGACACACGAAATCAATATCACTCCGGAAGAGGCTCAGGCCTTCTGGCCGGTCTATAACAAGATAGAGAAGGAAAAGGACGAGGCCAGACATCAGGCATTCAAGTCTCACAAGGCCATGTCCTCTGCTCTTGAAGAAGGAAAATCAGAAAAAGAGCTGTCAGCACTTCTTGACGCATACGTGGCGGCAAAGGTCAGACAGGATGAAGTGGACAACGGTGCCACAGAAATCTACAAGACTGTTCTGCCTTTGGAAAAGGTAGTCAAGCTGTATGTGGCTGAGGAAAAATTCCGTCGCCAGTACATCCACAAGCTGCACAAGGGATCAGGAGAAAAGAGATAGGTCAGGCGAACAGATAGAAATCACGGGTGAGGGAAAGGTACTCTTGAGTATACTTTCCCTCATTCTGTATTGTGAGGACTGTGTCCTCCGGGGTCTCACATCTTTGTCTTGAAAATTCAGCTATCACACGGCTCGGGGCCTTGCGGGGCACTGTGCGGACTCTTGTAATACGGAACAGATGCAGACCGCACATCCTGGCATGACGGGTCAGTGCACGTTCCTGATCGGCAGGGAGGACTATGGCGAAACGGCCTTCCTCAGTCAGACGCTTAGCAGAAAACTCAAGAAGTTCCCGGTAAGAGAGGCCTGAACCGGTGTGACGGGCATTGTTGCGACGCTCCTGAGGAGCTTCCAGAGAATCATCGAAATATGGAGGATTAGAGAATATGAGGTCGTATCTGACTCCCTCCGCCAAGTCTGCGGCATACTCTTCCAAAGAGGTCTGAGTCACACTCATATGCTGTCCCCATGGGGAGTTCCTGAAATTCGTTGCCGCCTCAGTAGCTGACGGTTCGTCTATATCAATGGCTTCGACCCTAAAACCGCTTTGAACAGATTCCCGCTCCTGCACCGTCATTTCCGGCATTTTTCCCGTCTCGACCGGGAATTCCTCCGACAACCTCTGCGCAGCCATCAGAGCGATGGTTCCTGTTCCGGTACCCACGTCCAGAAGCCTTCTGTCCTGAGGCAGAAGGGTCATGACCGCTCCGAGCAGCACCCCGTCGGTATTTACCTTCATGGCACTGCGTTCGTTCATGACATTGAATTTCTTGAAACGGAATATGCTTGCAGATTTTTCCATTTGCTACGTTAGTCGTAATAGGCTTGCCGCTTGAGAGGCAGCGAAATAAATTACAGAAGAAAAAGTCTATACGAACTGACCGTCAACCATGAAGAGAGATCGGTCGCACATCTTTGCCAGATCCGGATCATGCGTCACGATCACCACAGTCTGGCCATATTTTTCACGCAGACGGAAAAACAGATTATGAATTTCCTCCTTGGTCCTTGTGTCCAGATTGCCGGAGGGTTCATCTGCAAAAAGTACTGCCGGACGGTTGATCAGCGCCCTGGCTATCGCCACTCTCTGCTGCTCTCCTCCGGAAAGTTCGGAAGGTTTGTGATCCAGACGTCCGCCCAGCCCCATATCCTCAAGCAGGGCCACAGCTTCCTTTTCTGCATCCTTCCTGGAACGTCCTGCAATGAATGCTGGAATCATTACATTTTCAAGAGCAGTGAATTCCGGCAAGAGGTGATGAAACTGAAACACAAACCCAAGACGCCTGTTTCTGAACTCAGCCAAAGACTTCTCTCCAAGTTTGAGCACATCAGTCCCGTCAATGAGCAGTTCTCCGGAATCCGGTGTGGACAATGTGCCGAGAATCTGCAGCAGAGTAGATTTGCCAGCACCAGAGGCACCCATAATGGAAACCACCTCGGACTTCTTCACCTCAAGATCAATCCCCTTCAGGACTTTCAGAGTCCCGAACGACTTCTCAATATTCCTTACCTGAATCATATCTGAACTATTATGCCGCGAAGTTAACAAATAATTTCCTCTGGCACGAAGTTTTGCTTATCTTTGAAGACAGAACATCATGCTTATGAAGAAGATTGCATACATACTCGCCGGAATGGCCTTCTCCGCATGGATTTCCGGATGCGGAACAAATGAGATTGTGACTCAGGACATAGACAGCACATACGGAGCGGCCCTTTGTGAAGGATATAAAGATTCCCTGATCTTGGAAATTTCCCTGGAATGGCCTGTCAGCGGGCTGCCGGCCGTAGCCATGGAAAACATCCACAAAGATCTGGTTTCCAGCATATTCGGCAAAGAGTATACGTCGAAGGACATTGAAACAGCCATAGGACTGTACCAGCAGTCTGAAACCGAAGACTACCGCACAAACTGCAACAGTTTCAAAGAAATGATCCGGCAGGAAGGCGAGGAGCCTGTGGAGGGTCTGTTCACCTGGATCAAGACCATTGACGGAGAGTTTCTCCCTCCGTATAAGAATAAGCAGAGCTTCCAGCTTAGCACATACGGCTACACCGGGGGTGCCCATGGAATAGATTCCGAAAAAGGAATGACATTCGACCTGTCCAGCGGAAGACTGATAACTGAAAACGATCTCTTCATCAGGGAATACAAGCCGGAACTGTCACGCATACTGACAGCCCACCTGCAGGAGTCCGTCAGCGAAGACATCTATGAATCGCTCTTCATCAAGGCCATCGAACCAAACGGAAACTTCGTCATAGCTCCCGAAGGCATGACATATATATACAACCGCTACGAAATAGGCCCGTACGTCAGCGGAATCGTCCGCGTCACCGTTCCTTGGGAGGAACTTGAAGGGCTCATGAGATAATCAGGACTACACCGTCATTTTTATTAACAGTCAGGACTGCATCTGCCTTGCAGTTTTTTCTTTCCGGAATATTCCCTCCTGATATTACAGCAATCTCATCCGGATTACAATCAAGTCCGGCTAGAATATCCTCAATCTTTACCTCTAACGGCACATCCTGTGCATTCACGGCCGCCACATACCATTTGCCGGCATATCTTCTCGCAAGGACAACAGACTCTCCCGGACGGCCAGAGATATATACAGTATCATCCCATACAACAGGGACTTCACGTATGAAATCCAGACACACAGGCGACGAACCTGTCAGATTGTCTGGTGTCAGGGCGAAATTCTGAACGGGATTCTGATAAAGGACACATGTAGCCAACTGGAATACGTCTGTGGTTCTTCGGATATTCCCTCTCTCTCCTGTCCTATCCAGACGTCGGTTCAGAAAGCATCCACCATATTCCATACTGCCCACGGCATTACGGACGAATGGATGAAGAGTGGCGCAAACTGCCTCCATATCACATTCAGACTGCTTGAACACCATATTCTCAGATGCTCTAACCGCCTCACTGCCCACGTAATTAGGATACATCCTCTCCCAGCCGCGAGGAAGCGTGCAGCCATGAAATATTACCATTAGTCCATGATCATCTGCGTCACTCAGAATAGCATCATAATACCTCATGGTCTCCTGTTTGTCTCCGCCGAAGAAATCCACCTTGATTCCCTTTATACCCAACGACCTCATCCACCTCATATCTCTCTTTCTTTGTACGGGATCGCACATGACATTCACAGGACTTTGCACAATATCATTCCACCATCCGCTGGAACTGTACCAAAGGAACAGGTCAACATTCTTTGAAGACGCATAGGCTGCAAGTCTTTCCAACCCGTCATATCCCAGGTTCATATCCCAACCGGCATCTACAAGAAGGTAATCAAAACCCATCTCTGCGGCAAGATCCACATACAGCATCTGATCCTCCATATTCATACTGGCATCCTGCCATACTATCCAGCTCCACGCGCCCTTGCCATACACATATTTGTTTTCCGATTCATAACGAGGTGCAACATGATTCCATGTAACCGTAGTTTCAACAATCGGTTTCAAGGTCTCTCCAAGAGTGATTGTTCTCCATGGAGTAGCTCCAGGAATGGAGAATGCCGGTTCCACTGTGCCGTTTCCGTTGTTTTCCTCCGGCATTGGAAACTCCATCTCATATCTGGCCCTGAACTCCTTACCGCAAGGATGCAGGGCACATTCTCCGAGACGGGAAGCACAATATCTGCCGTCAACTCCGGTCTCACTCACCAGAACCCATCCCTTGTCAACGATCTCAAAAAGGCAAGGGAACGTGTATCCATGTCCGAACTCTGATGGTTCAGACACCAGTTTCCCAATACCATAATGCTCCTCATAACTCGGTTTGGTGCGTTTCCAATCCACCATGGCATGGCTTTGCGGTGTCAGAAATGTCCTGACTCTAGAATGTGCTGCATCATCCAGAAAACAAAATTCCGTGAGTTCATCCAGAATCCTTACACTTCCCCTATCTCCATCCTTTGGCAGCAGATATCTGAACGCCACATCATTAGGACTGACCATGAATTCCACATCAACATTCTGCCCCAGAGGGTTCTTGAACCGGCACACTGCTCTAGTTGCAGAATAATGCACGTCGGACTTCTTTATTCTGTCAAGACGATAGTCTCCTGTGACTGTTTCTTTTGCAACACTCTCTAACTCAAGCTTCGAAAAGTCACCGATATCTGCAACGAATCCCAGATGCGAGATATCCATCAAATGCTTTCCGGAGTGCCACACACCACATTCTGCGACTCCATCAGTCACAACGATACGAATCTCAGTCTTTCCTGCAGGATCCGACACTTCAGCCTGAGGTTTTGCATTTAAGAATTCAACAGCACAAGACAACACCAAGACTGGAAATAACAGGTTTCTGCTCATTATCTATACAATTCTTTTTCTGTGAAACATCCCAGCTTACGATATCTTTCGTAGAGCAGGGTGTATTTTTCATGCCGGGCTTCACATGGCTGATATTCCTTAGCGAAGCCGGAGTTCATTGCAGCAATTGCATCCTCGACCTTGCCATAAAGTCCGGCTGCCGTGGCTGCAAACATTGCTGCACCCAGGGCACAAGCCTGGTCTGTGTTGCAGACCTTAATCGGCATTCCGAGCACATCGCTCATCACCTGCATCACGAAAGGAGACTTCAATGCTATACCGCCGATTCCTATCACGGAGTCAATTATGCAGCCCTCTGAAATAAAGCGGTCTGCAATAGCCTTGGTGCCGAATGCTGTCGCTTCGACAAGTGCACGGAATATTTTTGGAGCAGTGGTTCCCAAAGTGAACCCGGCTATGGTTCCCTGAAGGAGCTGGTTCGCATCCGGAGTCCTTCTGCCGTTGATCCAGTCTGTTGCGATCATGGTGCTTTCCTCAATGGGTATTCTCTCGGCCTCGGCCGTGAGATCTGCAAGTATCCTGTCGCAGGTTTCTTCCACAACTGTCTCCATCTGCTCCGAAGTCAGAATCCCTCCCAGCGAAGTTGCCGGCAGACTCTTTCTGACAGGGAACTCCAGCACCCTGCGGAACATGGCATACACATCTCCGAATGAAGACTGGCCTGCTTCAAGTCCGATCATTCCCGGTATTACAGAGCCGTCGACCTGACCGCATATCCCCTTGATGAGCTTGTCACCGACTTCCTCATACGAAGCCACCATGATGTCGCATGTGGATGTTCCTATTACACGCACTAGAGTGTTCGGAGTCACAGCCGCGCCTACTGCACCCATATGACAGTCAAAGGCTCCTCCTGCAACCACGACATCTGTGCTCAGCCCCAGACGCTCAGCCCACTCAGGACATAGTGTTCCGACAGGCTTGTCCGCCGTCTCGGTCTGTTCGAACATCCTGGCTCTGAATCCTGCCAGTCTCGGCTCGATCTGCACCAGGAACTCTTCAGGCGGAAGTCCTCCCCATTTCTCATGCCACATGGCCTTATGGCCTTCTGCACAACGGCTGCGGACAACATTCCTGACGTCAGTCACTCCGGTCATAACCGCCGGAAGCCACTCACAATGTTCCACAAGGGAATATGCCTTGGAAGCCACTGCGTCATTGTTTCTAAGAACATGAGCAGCCTTCGCCCATAGCCATTCGGCTGAATATATTCCTCCTTCATACTGGGAATAATCGACTGCTGAGGATTTGCAAAGGGCGTTTATATGAGCCGCCTCCTGCACCGCTGTGTGATCCTTCCAAAGGATGAACATCGCATCCGGATCCTCCTCGAAACCGGGCAGCAGTGACAGAGGGGTTCCGGTCGAGTCGGTAAACACCGGAGTGGATCCTGTTGTATCGAAAGCGATTCCAACGACATTTGCAGCCACCTCTGAAGGACAGGTATCCAATGCTTCACGAACACTGGTCTCAAGCACTTCAAGATAATCCTTCGGGTGCTGTCTCCACTGATTCGCCTCAGGAACACAATAGAGCCCTTTCTTCCAGCGCGGATAATACTTCACGGAAGAGGCAAGAATCTCTCCCGTATGCGCCTCAACTACAAGAGCACGAGCTGAATCAGTTCCATAGTCCAGGCCTATCACATATTTTCTTTCCATAGAAGCTTAGTTAAGAGCCTTGTTGAGCATATAGTAGACCTCGTTCATGCGGAGTTCCTTCTTGAAACCGCTCAAGGTGGTGTCTGCATTTATATGAAGCATCTCTATTCCCGCAATCTCAGCATAATCCTCCCAATATTCGGAAGTCAGGTCGTATGAGAAGCATGAGTGGTGGGTGCCTCCTGCAAGAATCCATGCACCGGCTCCCACTTCGAAGTCCGGCATCGGAATCCAGAGGGCACTTGCCACCGGAAGCTTAGGAAGAGGCTTCGGCTCTATGCATTTCACATCGTTCACGATGAGACGGAAGCGGTTGCCCAGATCCACGACAGTGGCTGTGCAGCCAGTACCTACCTTGCTTGTGAACACCAGACGCGCAGTCTGACTCTTTCTTATACCAATTCCGAGAAAATGAACTTCAAGACGCGGCCTTGACGCTGCTATCATAGGGCATATTTCCAACATATGGGACTGAAGGATGGAACTCTCTGCACCATTGAAATTGAGGGTATAGTCTTCGAGGAATGAACATCCGCCGTCCAGTCCCTGGTTCATCACCCAGACAGTGCGGTAGAGTGCGGCAGACTTCCAGTCTCCTTCCGCTCCGAAACCGTAGCCCTCTGCCATGAGACGCTGAGAAGCCAGACCCGGGATCTGGTCGAAATAGTTACATTCCATATCCACATCACCAAGGTCGTCGAAATTGGTTGTGAATCCCTTGGCTCCCTTGTCCTTGAGTATCGCCCTGATTGCAAGCTCGGCCCTGGCGGAATTCCACACCTTCATATATGCCTCTGTCGCCTTGTCCTCCAGTGCCGCATCATGATCGTATAGTCTGAAATATTCCTGCACCAGCACATCCACATCCTCATCCTTCACCCTCTTCTGATATGCCATCAGCTCACTCACCGGGCAATAGTCCACATGATAGCCCAGTCTCTGCTCTGCCTCAACCTTGTCGCCGTCTGTTACTGCCACATTGTTCATCTGGTCACCGAAACGGAGGATAAGCATATCCTGTGCGTCGGCCCAACCGGCGCAGACACGCATCCACACTGAGATTCTTTCCAGAGTGCTGTCGTCCTGCCAGTGTCCCACAACCACTTTGCGGCGGATACGCATGCGGGTGCATATATGTCCGAATTCACGGTCGCCGTGAGCCGACTGGTTGAGATTCATGAAGTCCATGTCCATCGTGTCCCATGGAATCTCCCTGTTATACTGTGTGTGCAGATGGAGAAGGGGTTTCTTCAACTGAAGAAGGCCGTGGATCCACATCTTGGCAGGAGAGAAAGTGTGCATCCAGGTGATCACACCTATACACCTTTCGTCATTGTTTGCTGCCTTGAACACAGTCTCGACCTCTCTGGACGAATTGGCTGTTCCCTTATATACGACCCTGACCGGAAGCTTTCCCGAATCATTAAGTCCCTTTACCATTTCAGTGGAATGACCGTCAACGACCTTGACAGCATCACCTCCGTAAAGAAGCTGTGCTCCTGTGACGAACCACACTTCATATTGATCGAATGCCTTAATCATGATTTATAGTTTTATATGTTATTTCTTCTGTCCGTAATATGCACCGGCACCATGCTTACGCAGGTAGTGCTTTACGACAAGTTCCGGATTCATTGAGGTTTGTGGGTTGAGAAGGAGCGAGACAAAGGCCATATGGGCGCACTGTTCCATCACCTTTGCATTATATACTGCTTCTGCAGGGGTCTTACCCCATGTGAACGGACCGTGGTTTCTCACCAGAACACCCGGAGTGTGGTCTGGTTCCAGTCCTTCGAATCTCTTCACTATCACGTTTCCTGTCTCGAGTTCATACTCTCCCTTTATCTGTTCGGAAGTCATCGTCTCAGTACAAGGGATATCCATATGGAAATAGTCGGAATGAGTCGTTCCTATGTTGGGAATATCCATTCCGGCCTGAGCCCAAGCTGTGGCATAAGTGGAATGGGTATGGACGACACCGCCAATATTAGGGAATGCCCTGTACAGGGCCAGATGGGTCGGAGTGTCAGATGAGGGATTGAGAGTGCCGTCCACGACCTCGCCCGTGAGCAGGTCCACAGCCACCATGTCGTCCGGAGTCATCGAGTCGTAATCCACTCCGCTGGGCTTGATGACCACAATTCCCTTTTCGCGGTCGATGCCGGAAACATTACCCCATGTATATATCACAAGTCCCTGACGGACAAGTTCCAGGTTTGCCTGGAACACTTTTTCCTTGAGTGTCTTCATATCTTACCAGAAATACCAATAGAACGCTGCTGTGATTGCCAGAATGATTGCAGTGTGAATGATGTCCCACTTGTTCCAGCTCGCTTTTGTCTCCTGCTTCTGAGCCTCCGTCGCCGTGCCGAACACAAGTCCACTGATCTTTTCCTCTGACGGAGCCTTGGTGCAGAGGCTGACCACAATGATGACCACGATGCAGAAGAGGAACATCCATCCGCAGAAGAACAGCCAGTTCAGATCATAGAACAGATACTTGAAGAAGTTATCCGCTGCATCCGCAACATTTGAATAATATATCTTTGCACCAAGTCTTGTCAGACCTATCACCAAGCCCGAAATAAGGCCCCACATACCGCCTTTGGCAGAAGTGCGTTTCCAGCAGATGCCGAGAAGGAAGGCAGCTGCGATTCCCGGTGCGAGAACCGACTGGACATCCTGGAGGTAGTTGTAGAGTACGTCGCCGACTGAGCGCATCACCGGAATCCAGAGGATGCCGAGAACGACGATTACTACGGTAGCCACCTGGCCGATGACCACAAGTTTCTTCTCAGGCGTCTCAGGGCGGAAACGCTTGTAGAAGTCTATGGTGAAGAGCATTGATGACGAATTGAAAAGCGAGGCCAGAGAGCTCATCAAGGCTGCCAGAATTCCGCAGACCACGAGTCCTTTCACTCCGGCGGGAAGAAGTCTGGCGACAAGGGTCGGGAAAGCCGCATCCGGAGTGGAGAGTCTGAACACTTCACCGTTGATGACTATTCCCTTGGTGTGAAGAGCGTAAGCAATCATTCCCGGAATGAGGAACAGGAAGACAGGAAGAAGCTTGAGGTATGCACCGAAAATGGTACCTCTCCTTGCCTCCGTCTGGTTCTTTCCCGAAAGCACCCTCTGCACGATGAACTGATCCGTACACCAGTACCAGAAACCGATGATGGCAGATCCGACCAGGGCTCCAAGCCAAGGATACTGAGGATCCCTGTTGTCGCGCATGAGCTCCACCATGGTGTTGCCGTATTCATTCACCTGCGTCGCACCGCATATCTGCATCATCTCATCCCAGCCGCCGAGTTCCTTGAGTCCGAGGACAAGGATGACCAGCGAGCCCAAAAGCAAGATAGGAGTCTGAAGGACAGAGGTATAAAGCACTGATTTCATACCTCCTGCCACCGTATATATCGCCGTGATCAGGACCAGACCGATGGCTGCAATCCAGAAGAAGTCAATGCCCCAGAGTGTCTCGATTCCGAACACCTGCTGGAAGACAAGACCTCCGGCATATACCGTCACAGCAACCTTCGTAAGCACATAACTGATCAGGGAAATCACCGAAAGTATGGTTCTTGACTGAGGATTATATCTCTTCTCCAGAAACTCCGGCATCGTATATACCATGCTGCGGGAATAGAAAGGCACGAACACCCATCCCAGAAGAAGGATCATCCAGCCCTGTATCTCCCAGTGAGCCATGGCCATTCCGCTTGACGCTCCTGTACCTGCAAGACCAATGAGATGCTCCGAGCCTATGTTGGAAGCGAATATTGAGGCTCCGATAGCTATCCAGGTAGCATCTTTCCCACCAAGGAAATAGTCTGCGGAACTGTTCTGTTTCTGCTTCATCACCCAGATGACGATTCCGATGAGTCCGGCGCAGAAAAGGCCGATGACAATCCAGTCTAATAAATGCATTCGAGTATAAGTTTTAGTGTTTTATCTGAATATTGATTTCCTGGACGCCGGATTTGTATTCGTCGTCCCCGTCTGCCTCAACGCAGAGGGTTATGCCGGTCCAGAGTCTTTGGGGGTCGGTTCCGAAATAGTCGGGGTCGTAACGGAAAGTGTACTCGCCGGTCTGGATGGCAGGACCGGAGATCAGCACCACGCGAGGGCGCACATGAGCATGAGCATCTGTCGCGACAGAACGGGTCTGGTCCGTGAATACCGGTTCGAGAGTGAATTCTCCCGCATCACATGAAGCAATGATCTTGATGTGGCTTTCAGGATTGTATTTCAACATCTCTCCGTTGAGCTTAGCCGAAAGATACTGCATCTTCTTCGAACGAGGTCTGGCATATATGTCCTTGGTCAGCTGAACCATTTCTTCGTCCTGATACCAGAACTGTTCGTGCGGATCGGAGGTTTCCGTCCCGTCCTCAAACCAGCGCGAATACCGGCACCTTCCTTCCGGACGCGGATCGGCCAGGGCCTTGGCTATGAACTTCGCCATATATTCCTGAGTTTCTTCGCACAGGTCGAAATGTCCCTTTCCCGCATCACACAGGAAGGATATCCTGCTGTCCGGGTACATCATCTGGAAGGCCAATGCAGGCAGGAGACGGGCCTCCCACCATTCATATTCTCCCATCACCATCAGACCAGGAATCCTGTCTATATTCCTCGTCCTTCCCCACTCCACATTGGCACGTCCGTAGCCGCAGAGGTTGGTTCGCGGGGCATCTCCGTGATATGAGATTATACACAGGGTGCGTTCCGGATTCCATGCCGCGAAGTTCCACGGAAAGGTTGCCTGAGCCGAATGGCCGAAAGGAATCACCTGAGCAGTAGCAATCTCAGGATGCTCTGTCCCTTCCGCAAACTTCTTCATGATCGCCTCGAAACGCTCCTGACAGCCTTCCGAGACATCCCAGTTCTGCGATCCTCTCTGAACGAACGCCATGGCAACTCCGAGTGAGTCCATCCTCGAACAGAATATTCCGCTGCGGAACAGCACCTCTTCTGTCATGTTCTGATGGCAGTAAAGCACTGCCTTCACCTCCTTATGTCCCCTTGGAAGACGGATATAGGCTCTTTCTCCCTCCTCACCGAAAGAATAGTCAAACTCCGCACGGCCTTTCTGGAATTCTATGCGTTCCCTAATATAATCAGTAAGGACACGCACAGAATCCACGTCCGCATGAAGGCGGTCAAAACGGGTACCGAAAGGCCCCATCGTCATCGGTCTGCCGTCATCATCCTGATGGGCTATGCAATGAAACACAAAGAAATTTACTCCTGCCTCACACAATTTGTTGACATCTTCCTTGAAACTTCCTAAAGTCGCCGGAATATCCGCATCTCCCGGATAGGCAGTAAACGACTCGCAACCGACCACAGGTCTTCCTGCAGAATGAGCGTAACGTGATACAAAATATGGTCTTTCTATACTTCCATAATGACACCTTGCCCAATATTCACTCATCGGTAGATCAAAGGCATATCCATACTCCTTCCGATCAAAATCTCCGTTTCCATATGGTTCACCGGCAAGTTCGAGTCCGTATGGTTCAAGCATTTCCTTAAATGGAAGAAGATATTCCTTCATGAACAGTTCCTGCTTGACGGAATTCTTCCTGCCGATTCCACCTTTAAGCCAGTCCTTTCCTTCTCCGACTGTAAGATATTCCAGTCCAAGAGACTCTGTCCAATCCTGACCGCCAGCCTCCCAACTATCTATCAGAACATGCGTCAAAGTTGTGCCGCAATAAGGCCTCAATTCTTCCAGAAGAGGTCTGAGATAACGGTCAAAATGAGCCTCTATCCCCATACGGGACAGTTTATCGCACTCCAAACCTATTCCGGACTCAGCCGCAGCCGTAACCATCTGACCGTTTGTGGTATAACCCAGACGTCGATATGCTGTTCCCGATCCTTCCTCCGCCAGAATCTCTATTCTTGACAGATTTGTACCGCGATTGGAAGTCAGACGTATGTAACGGCATGTCATGGGATCGCAACTGAAATAAACAGGAATATCCCGAGCCTTCAATGCA
This sequence comes from Bacteroidales bacterium, assembly GCA_017938925.1. GTDB lineage: Bacteria > Bacteroidota > Bacteroidia > Bacteroidales > UBA932 > Cryptobacteroides. The sequence goes on from JAGBAO010000008.1 coordinate 128,149, forward strand.
GGACCCGAAGCCACACCTATTTCCTGCCAGGAATCACCGTCAACACTCACCTCGACACGAAGTCTCGGAGCATAATCACGAGGGCCGTCATGAGGATGAAGCGGTTTCTCACGTTCTCCGCGCCAGAGGTTGAAACCCACAACAGGCTTGACTCCGGACAAGGTCACCACTAATGATTCATCTTTCTCAAGACGACAGGAGATATCCTGCATCTCATCCGCCGAATTGACCTTGAATGTCTTTATATCACGATAGAAGCCCATCTTGTGGACTGGAACTGGCGGATTCTTCTTTGACGAAACGCTCCAGGTAAGTTCCTTCATTGACTCCTCCGGCCTGATCCATGGGCCACCTGTCGCGGTATAGCCTGGAGAATTATGCAGACCTAATGTCAATCCAAGCCTCTGAGCCTCACTGCAGGCATGTTTTACAGCATCAAGCCACTCCTGAGAATTATGATCCACCGGTCCACGGTCTATTCCGGTCCACACATCAAATATAAATGCAGACTCGATACCGGCTGCCTTCATATATTCCAGATCCTTGGTGATCCCGTCTTTGGAGATGTTGCCGTTCATCCACATCCAATAACATCCCGTCTTGGGGAAGTCAAGCACGGAGCGCGCTGAAAGGGAGGCGGACAGCAGAAGAAGAAATGCAATCAGACGTACTTTCATAGATTTCTCAACTCGTTTTTTTCGTTCGAAATGACACTTTGAACAAACACCAGATCTTCAACATGCTCTCCGACAAAGAAACGGGCCATATCGGCGGTCTTGTACCAGCCAGGCTTGCCCGGCATGTCATCGGAGATCACCTCACCGTTTATGACAAGATTTTCGAACCTGATATTCTTCACCTTCCTGGCTTCGTTGTAGCCCACAATCACCGACATCTCCTCTCCGGAGCCATTGTAGGTCACATTCCTGAAGGTGATATCCTCAATGCCGCGGCCAGGAGCAAGACAGTATTTCCTGTTGTAGAATATCCTTATGTTCACAAGCTGTCCCTGGCGGAAATCCTCAATCCGGATATCCTCGAAAAGGCAGTTTCGGACAAGGTTGTCGTCTCCCGCATTGATCGCTATACAGCCTTGATAATCAACCTGTTTCTCCTTGTGGTCCAGGATATCTATATTACGGTAGGTTATATTCTCTATGACGTCCGGACTCTCGACATTTCCATGGATTCCTATCATTATGGGATGTGCCACATCTGCCCAGAGCACGCAATTCTCGGTCAGGATGTTGCGGCATGAGCCTGTAAAGCCCTTGCGGGTTGCATATATTGTCGTACAGTCGTCAGAGGTGCGGGCAAAACAGCCGTCATAATGCACATTTGAGGACGCGAACACATTGAGTCCGTCACCCCAGCCGTATGAGCTTATGACCTTCACATTGGTAATCTGCACTTCGTCGGAACCTCCTACCGGGCACTGGGTCGAGATGATGCCGTCCACTTCAACATTCCTGGAACGCTGCACATAGACTCCTTCGCCCCGTCCAGACGGATGAACGATTCCACGGCCATGAATCTTGACATCAGAGGCATCCGCCACGTGGATCGTTCCACGTACCACAGCACCTCCTGCAATATATACCGTCTGCCCTGAAACAGGAAAAAGAGTATCGATCTGATGAAGACCCGGGCCGAAATATATGACATCCTTCCGCTTTCTGGAGAGCTGCTTTTCGTTCTTTACATTCACTCCGTCGATCGGATTGTTCCTGTCGGGAGGCCCTGCAAAAAGGTGTAGGTTATGGAAAATGTCTCCGTTCACCTCAACGGACAGATTGCGCGGACGATCCAACGTGAATGTCAAAGTGCTGCCATCGACAACAGGCTCTATTCCATATGAAAGCGGACGCACCCTGGCTGTCTCTACCGGACCATTGTTGGAAGTCACGGAAACCTCCACCATACCCTCAAAGTCAAAATATCCGAGCGAAGCCTTCTCGATGCAGTGCCTTGTGCCCCGGACTTCGTCGACCTTGACCATATAGGTAGGGACATCCTGCCACTGGCCCCCGGGAATGCGGACCTTGACCGCGAAGTCGTCCTTCATTTCCACCCCGGAAGGAGCAGGATACACCTGCAACGTATTCTGAGCCAGAGCACCCGCGCCGAAGGCAAGAGCAGCCAGAGCCCATAACATCATCCTTCTCATAATATTAAAGATTTCTCAGGCGCATTAGGGCCTCGATGTAGTAGTAGTCTGCATAGATGATCGAATAGTCGATCTCGGATCCGGCCGGGCGATGGCCTGTCGAGTGGAGAAGGAATGACGGATTGATGGCGCCTGAGCGGTAGTTCTCATGGAGAGAGACAAGCATCGTCTCGGCATCTTCCAGATACTGCGCGCCCTTCCCGCCGTCCACATAGCCAGAAAGTTCGATGAGAGCTGAAGCAACGACAGCTGCCGCCGAGGCGTCTCTTGACACATTCGGGATCATAGGGTCGTTGAAATCCCAATACGGAACCATATCCTCAGGAAGACCCTTGAGATACACGTCTGTCACCTTGCATGCGTGCTCAAGGTAGCGAGGATCACGGGTGAAGCGGTAGCACATGGTATAGCCATATATGGCCCAGGCCTGGCCGCGGGCCCACATGGAGTCGTCTGCGTAGCCCTGGTGGGTGCAGCCGCGCATGAACTCGCCGCTCTCGGAATCATAGACAGCTACATGGTAGCAGCTTCCGTCCTCACGGAAATGGTATTTCATTGTGGTGTCGGCGTGAGCTATGGCGATGTCTCGGAGCTCTGCCCTGCCACCGTTCTCAGCAGCCCAGAAAAGGGTCTCGAGATTTATCATGTTGTCCATGATGGTGTTGTGCCCGCCGAATGTCGGCACCTCACGAGGCCACGACAGCATGGTTCCTACAGCCGGGTTCCAGAGTTCGGCAAGACGCTCGGCAGAAGCTATGATGATGTCCTTGTAACGCTGGTCGCCGGTCAGTCTGTAGCCGTTGCCGTAGCTGCAGAACATTATGAAGCCCAGGTCATGGTCGTATGCGGGCTGCTCCGACAGAAACTCCAGAGCCTCGGTATATCCCTTTGCCGCTTCCAGGACAGCCTCATCCTTGGAATACTCATACGCATACCACAGCACTCCCGGCCAGAATCCCTCTGTCCAGAGTTCCTTGCACACAGGTCTCTGATGCCATACGGAGTCCCCCGGAGCGACATTGCGCGGAGACATCATGCAGTCATACGGACGAAGCATCTCCAGCGAGCGGGAAGTCTGCTCCAGACAATAGTCAAGAGCCTCCTGAGTGAACGTAGCCTTCGGTGCACATGCCGTCAGCAGCACGCACACAAGGCCGGCCAGTGAAATCTTAGTTCTTATCATTTTTCTTCTGCTTTATTATCTTTTTGCCATTCATCTTGAGATATGTTCCACGGGAAATGAACTTTCTGCCCTCGGACACGAAGCACAGTCTCGCATCAGTCTCGATTCCATCATATGACATCTTCATGTCCCTGTCGGATGAGAATACATAGTTCATGCTTCCGTCCGAAAGGGTCACCTTCACTCCCACATATCCTTCTCCAAAGAATTCCACAGACTCCACCGACTTGGAATCTCCGGTTGCAAAAGGCTGATACACAGCCACGAAAGGCCTGTCCCATGCTTCTCCATACTGCCTTGCCACATAAGTCTGGCAAGGGGTATTCCTCACATCATATGGCATAGGTGTGCGGGTGAGGGCGTCGATCATAGGCGAATATGCCTTGAAAATCCGTCTTTCCTGCTCACCCTTCATCCACATCTTCATTCCGGACTTCGTTCCGTCCTGGCATGTCATCGTGAAGCAGCCTTCCACATCATCGGAAGTGAGGACAGCCTGCTTGTTCCACAAGTATGAATAGGCATAGAGGTGGGCACCGGCAAATGCAAGTTCCTCCGTCGGTTCCAGAGTCTTGTCAAGGGTGAACTCCTGACCGATGTTATGGTAGAAATAGTCATGGGTCTCGTCCTTTCCGTCATGGCGGCGTGAACGGAAGATGTCCACATAATAGCCGCACTCAGGGTCAGCCGTCACCATAAGCAGCTGGCGGAGCTGGTCGGACTGAGTCTCGGGCTCGAGGAAACTGAACTCGCCGAACATGAATCCCTCATCGAACTCTTTGACTTCCGGCTCCGGATAGCAGTCCACAAGAGTGTATGCATGGTGGGACTCCATCACCGGATATGACGACACTCCGTCCACACAGACCGTGTTATGTGCCGGGAACTGGGAATAGAATTCGAGATAGTCGAGGGTGGTATAGCCCGCTCCTCGTCCAAGGTCCGGAGCCTGGACGTATCCCTTTCCATAAAGTTCCATGGATATTCCGTTGGCATGCATGTGGTTGCCCTCCGATCCCACCACACTCATCAGCAGACTGTTCTGAGGGTCATTTCCGCTGCGGGCCACGAACCAGCTCACATCCTCCGACCAGAAAGACGGGGTCTGATGGTGAGGGTAATCCTCCGGCTTGACGGTCTTGAGGAACTTGAAATTCGCCTTCAAAGGGCCGTAATGGCCATCACCCCAGCAGACCGAAAGGCCGTTAGGCATGACATACTGAGGAAGGGCTTCCGCTGCCTTTGCCAGAATCGGATAGGTCTCGACCAGATTGATTCCCGTGGTCCTGTGGAGCATATATGCAAACGAGTCGAACTCTCCGAGGACCATTGTGGAGTATCCCGGAGACTCCTTCCAGAGTCCGGTCTTCTTGTCGAATCCGTAGTCTATCATCTTGCCGATGGACCACTGACGCACGCTGTCTTCGTTAAGGATCTCGTTGATATAGTATCTGCGTCCCTTGCCGTCTGCATACGATTCATTGTCTCCCAGGACAAGGGCTATGCGGAGGACGAACTGGGCCTGGATGAGGTTCCAGTTGTTCTGCGGCACTCCTCCTGCGATGATCACATCTGCCCATTTGCGGAAGGCATCGTCATATATTCCTATCTTTTCAGGACGCGTCCGCACGAGGTAGTCATGGATAAAGTCATAGCACTCTGTAGCCGGCATTACTATATTCTCATGAATGACCTCGAAAGAGGTAAGTCCCACCAGGGTCTGCTGATGACCGTGATTGAGGTCCACCGGCACCTCACGATAGTACAGACCTGTCATATATGTGTCGAATATGTCTGAAGCGAACTTCGCATATCTCTCATCGCCGGTAAGCCACCAGATGCGGGCGGCATCGCGGGCAAGTTCCATCACACGCATGTTCATGGAGCCGATGTTGGCACCTGTCTCACGCGGATCCACCCATTCCATCTTTCCGGTCACCTTGTTCTTCATCCAGATTCCAAGAGAGTCCTGATAAGGAGGCGTGTCTTCGAGTGAAGTAGCGGAATACATGCACTGGGTGCCTCTGATCGCAGGATATCTGACAGTCGGCACGGGGGCGCGTCCCTCTACATGATCAAGTTTCTCACCCTTGATGTAGATCTTGTCAGCATGGCTATGCCAGTACATCTGGAGACGGCTCACGATCCATTCAGGGTCGGTCTGATGGCGTTCCACATGCTTGTCCACCTTGCTGTGGGCCCGCTGCAGGGACTTTGGCTCGGCAGCCGTCTCCCTGTCGGTCATACGGGGATATTCCTTCTGAAGATCAGGAATCTGAAGATCCTGAGACTGTGCTGCTGCGGACAGTGCGCAGAGGGCGGTCAATGACAATATTATGGTTTTAAGTTTCATATTCGGTTATTGCAGGTTCCAATAGACCACATAGCGTTCGCGGTGGATGTCGTATAGCGGCGAGAGTCTGTCGCCGTCTTCCGTAACGAAGTCCAGCCCGGAAACCCGCTTGAACATGTTCTGCAGATCACCCTCATCGATCTTGAGAACTGTGTCCAAGCCTTCCGGTATGTGGTAGTCATATTTATAATAGTCGTTGTATTTTGTCGGATCGGAATCCGGCTGGCAGCCTGCGAATCCTTCCGTGCCAAGCCTGCCGGCCAGAAGCACAGGGCCGTAGAACACCGCCGCCTGAGAAGGGTCGTCAGAGAGTCTCTCCAGACGGAACGACATCGGATATCTGACTTCGATCCTGTCCCCGTTCTTCCAGGTTCTCAACACTGGTATATATACCCCCTCCTCAACCTTGACTGCCACTTTTCTTCCGTTGACCCTGACCTCAGGCCTTCCGCTCCACGACGGCCATCTCAAAAGCATTGACGCTCTCGATGGCTTTTCTGCCGAGACGGTCAGAACAACTGTCTCCTCCTGAGGGAACGCTGTGGTCTGAGTGAGTGTCAGACCCTTCTCCTCCCATTTCACCGTCGAAGGAATGAACAGGTTCACAAAAAGCGAGTCTGTGTTATGATAATATATGGCTTCTGCATATTTCGCATGGTTCTCGAATCCGCTTCCGACACAGCACCAGAACGAATTCTCAGGGGTGCTGTACACCTTGTGCGAACCGGATTTCAGAGGAAGGAAATAGGAGACCATGCCTGTGGACGGATCCTGCTGTCCGAGGATATGATTGTATAGAGCCTGCTCATAGAAATCGGCAACCTCAGGGGAGGCTGTCCAGCAGAAAAGGTGACGGGAGAGTTTCAGCATGTTGTAGGTGCAGCAGGTCTCGCCTGTATATCCTGTGACATGCGCGGAAATTCTTGCAGGGTCAAAGAAATGCTCCTTATCGCTGCAGCAGCCGGGGGCATAGGTGTGGCGATGGATCATCTCGTGCCAGAAGAAGTCGGCAGCCAGATGAGACTCCGGGGCTCCGGTCAGTTCATATTCGCGAGCTTCTGCTATGACCTTAGGGATGAAAGTGTTTGTGTGCCTGGTGCCGAAGTCCTCACGGCCCTCGTGAAGAGGATCGATGACATCGTTATGATGGAACCACTCTGCCAGGTACCTGTGTTCGGGATTTCCAGTGAGGGAATAGAGATTCCAGAACGCCTCCGGCATTCCACCGAACTCGTTTCGCAGCATAAGCCTGCGGGTATCCTCGCTCAGCGGGCTCAGCTTGGCATAGGCCCATGAAGCCATGCCCTGAGCGATTTCCAGGGCTGTGGAGTTGTCCGCATAAACATACTGGTCTATCAGGCCTGAGAGAATCTTATGGAGAGTGTACCACGGAGCCCAGACGCGCTGACCTTTCATATTCCTGTTTATCAGTTCTTCAGGATAAGCGCTGAGATAACCGTTTCCGTGAGCCTTCTGAACCAGGGCAAGGCCGTTCACCAGACTGTCACCCTTTGCCTTGAAGCAGTCGTTTCCTGTCGATGCGTACATCAGGGCAGAAGCGGACAACATATGACCGGTGGTATGACCCCTGAGCTCGCAGTCAAGGGATTCCCAGCCGCCGAGTTTCTTCACGGTCATATATCCTCCCTCCATTCCGGCCCATACCCCAGCTGTCGTGCGGAAGCTGTGAAGCAGGCGGTCTGCACTTATGGACATCATCCAGGCAGAGTCGCGCTTCATGTTCTCCTGGAAACGGCCTGGCAGCAGACGGACATCCTGCAGGTCGAAGGCTTCCGCCTTTACCGGCACCACATTCGAAATCTTCAGTTTGCCTTCATGCTGTCCCGGATACATTGACTGGGCATACGCTCCGGCACAGATGAACAAACATATAAATATTACTACTAACCTTTCTCTCATCACAATATATTCTTTGCCTTGAGTCTCTTATATACTTTTACATCAGACTTCTGAGCCGGTAGGAAATGCATTGCCGCACCACCTTTCGGCTGAAGGTCGAAGGTCAGTGTCTGACCGCCCTTGACGATGTATCTTGAACATTTCACCTTTGTCGGCGATTCTGATGACGGGTCGTCCGTATATACCCTCAGGACATAGTCGCGACCGGCCTCCAGAAAGGCTGTCGGAACTTCGAGAGTGCGTCCTTCATCATTGGTTATCGCTCCGGCAAACCACTCCGCTCCGCTTCGGCGTACTATCACGACATGCTCTCCGATAGCATCGTCCACCACCAGGGTCTCATCCCAGACGACAGGCACATTGTCGAAGAATTCCAGCTCGGGAACCTCCTTGATGCGCGCCGGAGTGTCATACCAGTAGAGGGTCTGCAAAGGAGAGTAGAACAGGACAGGGAATGTCAGCTGATGGGCATGAGTGTTCTTTATACGCGGGTCGAAATAGCAGACGGTGTAGTCTCCTGCGCCGCAAAGCATTCTGGTGAAAGGAAGCACAGTGTTGTGAGTCGCTGACGGGAATTCCTCGTTTCCGCGTATTCCCTCCTGGGTCAGAAGGTTAGGATATGTTCTTGAATATCCTGTCGGGCGGTATTCGTCATGGATGTTCACCATCAGGTCGTTCTGAGCCGCAAGACGCACCGTCCTGTGCACCCAGTCCGCCCAATGCTGGGAGGTGAACTGCACGAAGCCGAACTTCACTCCTGCCAGGCCCCACTCCTTATACAAAGGGAAAATCTGCTCCGCCTGCTTCTGGAGGGCATGCTGGTTCACATACACCCACACCCCTATTCCTTTGGACTTTCCATATTCCACGACCTTCTTCATGTCGATCGGCGCCACGACCTCACGTGCATCGGAGTTGAAGTCGAACGAAGGCCCGTACCATTTCCAGTCATACAGGATATAATCCATATTGTGAGCGGCACAGAAGTCAATGCACTTGAGAGAGTTCTCGGTGGTGAGAGTGGTCTCACGCATGATCTTTCCGGGACGGATCCAGCTTTCATCCGCAATGGCCGACGCCTCATTCAGGTTCAGGTAGATATCGTTATTCTCCAGAAGTCCTCCAAGACGCTCTGAGGCCATTATCACCCTCCAAGGAAGAGCATATGGAGTGACGATGTCGGTCGCGTTGTCATTCAGAGCCGTCACAACTGTGTTTGCCTTGGTCTGAGAGAGCTTGAGCTTTCCGCGCGGGAAGTCTATCTGAGCCGCTTCACCGACTGCTGCATAGAGGTCATCAGCAAGCTTGAGGGTGAGCGGTCTCTCGCATTCGTCAGGCCAGTCCTGCAGCGGGAGGAGTTCATACGGAGCCTGGGCCCACTGCGTGTACCAGGCCATCGTACCTTCTGGGAAGGAGAATTCCGTATTTTCAGCCAGAATGCGATGATATATTGCATCGGGATGCATCGGGAGGATATATCTCAGGGCTATGCCTTCGTCGTAGGCACGCAGTTCTATATCCAGTCTATACTTGGAGGCATCCTTCTTCACGAAATGAACAGTCAGGCCGTTGTATGCGTCACGGACTGTCGAACGCTCGCCATATCGGTTATGCCACACGGTGTCACGGCTGAAGGTCTCGTGCGAATCATACACGAGATTGTCGAACCAGCTGTCAACCGGCTCCGCATTCTTTGCCAGAGCTCTTTCCCAGATATGATTGTCTATGGTAAGGTCCAGAACTGACGGGTGGATCACAGGTCTGCCGTCGAATGTGGTCTGATACGATATGGAAGTCCTTCCATTGTCTTCCGACACGGAAAGAAGGGCCTCCTGACGGGAATCAGGAGAAGCCAGTCTGAAGGTCTGGGCCGAGGCTGCCCCGGCAAATGACATCAGCGCAAAGAGTACAATTATCCTTTTCATCGTATTATAATACGGACAAAGGCTCTTTAATACTCAGTGCGCCGAACGATTTTTTGATATTTTTGATTCCTCGTGCCTTGCAGGATCTTATCTGAACTGGGATGGCGGTACGCCGAACATTTCCTTGAAGTACTTGGTGAAATACTTCTGGGTGTTGAATCCCACCATGTCAGACACTTCTGAAACAGTGAGGTTAGGGTCGCTGCGCAGCAGCTGGGCAGCCCTTTTCAGCCTCATGGTGCGGATGAATTCAGACGGTGTCATTCCGGCGAGGGACTGGAGCTTTCGGTAGAGGTTCATCCTGTGCATTCCCACGTCAGAAGAAAGTTCCTCCACTGAATACTCCGAGTTATCCATATTGTTTTCTATACACTCCATGATCCGGGTCATCAGCTTCTGGTCAATCGTGGTGATCGTAACCTCTGACGGAGAAATTTCTCCCTCCGCGGCGATTGTCGCAATTCGCCTGTTGCGTTCCTCGATCAGGTTGCGGATTCTGGCAAGAAGGATGTCCAGTTTGAACGGTTTGGTAAGGTAGGCGTCAGCTCCTGTCTCATATCCTTCCAGACGGACATCGTCGGAGGTGCGTGCGGAAAGCAGGATGACAGGGATATGTGAAGTCTCGATATTGTCCCTGATGGTCTTGACCACTTCAAAGCCGTCCATATTCGGCATCATGACATCGCAGACCACGACATCCGGGTTAGCGGTACGTAGCATTTCAATGCACTGACGACCATCCTCCGCCGAGGTCACATCATAGATGTCGGAAAGTTCTCCCACGAGGTATTCCCTGAAGTCGGCATTGTCGTCCACAACCATTATATGCTTCTTTTCCGATTGTCCGAAGTCCGTTGCAGACTCAGTCTCCAGCTCCACCATGCTTTCCGTGCCTGTTTCACCAAAGCCCTCTGCCTTGAGATCTGTCGGAATCCGGACGGTGAATGTCGTTCCCTTACCTACTTCAGATTTGACTGAAATGCTTCCTCCATGCATCTCCGCATATTGTTTGACCAGACTCAGACCGATTCCGGATCCTGTCCTGAGCTCGGTGTTGTCGCTGCGATAGAAACGGTCGAAAATGTGCGGAAGATCGTTTTCAGGAATTCCAATGCCGGTGTCTGACACTTCCATGATCATGCACCCTGACCCGTCGCTTGTGAGGGTTACATTGATGAATCCTCCTTCCGGAGTGAACTTCAAGGCGTTGGAGAGCAGGTTGTTGACGATCTTCTGCATCTGGACATTGTCGAAGGCCATCATAGGATTTTCCATGCTGTCTTCGAAAGAGATGCTGATCCCGCTTTTCTGGGCTGCATCCTTGAACGAGACCACCATGCTGTTAACGAATTCGCTGATGTTGCCCCTGCTCAGACTCAGCCTCTCGCCTCCCATTTCCAGCTTTCTGAAGTCAAGAAGGTGATTCACCAGGGACAGAAGCTGATTTGCATTATGGTGCATGGTCTGGAGCTTCTGCTGCAAAGGGGAATCCTTCAGTTCCTTCATGATGCTTTCCAAAGGCAGGATTATCAAGGACAGCGGAGTCCTGAGCTCATGGGATATGTTCGTGAAGAAGCGGAACTTCATCTGGTCGAGGTCCTCCCTCTGCTTCCTTTCCTCCCTTTCCTTGTTCTCCTGGATCTTCTTACGGGTCTGCAGACGCTGCCAATGGATGAAGAGGCCGAGAATCACCAGGAACAGGATCACATATATGACATAAGCACATGTGCTTCTGTGGAAAGGCGGACGGACCGTGATTTCCAGAACTGCCGTGTCGCTCCAGTCCGTGTCGTTGTTCGCTGCCTTGACAAGGAATCTGTAACTTCCCGGCTGGAGATAGGTGTACTGTGCCCTGCCGATTCTGTCCGAGCCGATCTGACGCCACTCCTTGTCGAAGTTCTCGAGCATGTACAGATATGTGGTGTGGCTTGGATTGGCGTAGTTGAGATTGGAGAACTCGATGGTGATGAAGGATTCGTCGTGCCTGAGGACAAGCTTATCCTCCCATGTTTCCAGAGCCTTTCCGACCACCTCGACCGATGTGATGATCGGGGTGAATGCATTGAGCTCCTGGAACATATCTTCCGGAACCACCCGGCAGATGCCATGGGCTCCTCCGAAATAGACCCTTCCTTGAGAATCCTCCAGAACGGATTTCTGGAAGAAAGCTCCGGATTCCACTCCGTCTTCCTCACCATAGGTGGCCACTGCAAAGGTATATCCATTCTTGCCGTCAGATATGGCACGGATGCGGGAAATATAGCTGAAGGATGATGCCCATACGTTCCCGGAATTGTCCAAGGCAAGACCCATGATGTTTCCTGCCGGCAGGCCGTTGCGGCTGTCCACCCTGTATATGCTGCCGTCCTTCAGATTTCGGATTTCAAGCCCGTCAGATGTGGCCAGCCAAAGCAGTCCTCGGCTGTCTGTCATCGCCTGATTGGTCTGGATAAGGTCGTCCTGTGAGTTCAGGTCGGTGAGTACCTTGTCGTCGGAAGGAGAGTACAGGAATCTTCCGTTGTCTCCGGACATCAAAAGGTTGCCGTCCGGGAGCTCGCATATATCCCTGACTATCATGAATCTGTCGAGTTCCTTGTGGGAGTCACGCAGAAGGGTGATGTTTCCGGTCTGCGGGTCGAATCTGCCGACACCTCCGTAAACAGATATCCAGAACCGCCCCTGGCTGTCTTCCAGGAACGAGCGGACGCAGTTGAGGTTAGGGCTTGACTGCCTGTATGACATATCCACGGAACTTTCGGAATACACATAATGACGGACGTCTGTCCCGTCCATGCAGAAAGCTCCGTTGTAGAATGTTCCCACCCAGATCCTGTCACGGCTGTCCCTGTACAGGCTGATGCAGAGCTCGTCGTGGAGAATCTCATGAGGGACAGAAACTGTCATGTTCTTCGGGTCGTATGAAAGCAGGCCATGGACAGTACCTATATATATGTTGCCGTCCTTCCCCTCGACCATGCATTTGACGCTTTCGTCATTCATGTCGCCGCCGCTGAGACTGGCGTTGTCAATGGTTTCCAGATGAATTATGTCATGATGCCAGTACAGGAGTCCCTCGGACTGAGTCGCTATCCAAACACCTCCATGGCTGTCCACATATATCTTTGATATGTCCGTGTGGTGATATATCTTCTTGCCGTCTATGAGTTCCAGATGCGGCAGGGAGGTGACCCTTCTGTCCGCAGCGGAAATGAGCGAGACTCCGGATCGGGCAGTTCCCACCCACAGGTTGTCGCTGCCATCCAGTGCTATGGTCGTATAGAGGTCCTTGCTGTCGGAAGGAATCGAACTGATCTGGTGAAATATGCCGCTGCCGGGCTCATAGAGCAGGAGCTTCTTGTCGAACATGATCCAGAGGTCGCCGTCTGAAGTGATGTCCATTTCCATGCGGCTGAATCCGCTTTCCTTCTTCATTCCGGGAATATCCCTGACTGTCCTGAAGTCTCCCAGCTGCGGGTCATATTCCGCGACCCTGCCGTTCAGAGACAGCATCCACACCCTGCTGCCATGCTGCTTGACCTCGATGGGAAACTCCATTCCTGCCGGAATGACCGCTGTCTGCACCTTGCTCCTCTCCTTGTCGCATATCCATATCCTGCCGTCTTCGGTGAAGATCCAGAATCTGCCGTCATCATCTATGAATATGGTTTCCGGCGTCCCTTCCTCCATTCCACAGCTTCGGAGTCTTTCGGTGATATCATATTCAAAGTTCCTGGTGGCGAGGTTGAAGGCCCAGATATGGTCCCGCGTCGTGCACCAGAGCATCTCCTCGTCCTGGTCGTAATATGAACGGCTGAGTCCGCTGTACTCCGTGTACGGAATCCTTGTCGCATCATATCTGTAGCTTCTGCATGAGCCTCCGTCGAAAAGATTCAGCATAGACGAGGTCTGGATGCACATGAGCCCGCTGGGGAGCATAGTCATGTTACGGACATTGTTGTCCGGCAGGCCGCTGCTTGTGTCCAGCATCCTGAACAGATATCTGCCAGTCTCATGTGCCGACATCGCAACGCCTATCATCAAGGCCAATATTATCAAGGCAAGTTTCTTCATATAATCCTTAAAGGCACCATTTACTTCAATACTTTCCAGACTCCTCCCTTGCGTGGGCCATCATGAACTACTTCACCATCTGCAACCATTTTTGAGACTGCCTTTTCAATTGTTTTTACCGACAAATTCAACTTATCTGCTATCTCTTTAAGGGTAATTGATGGAAATTCTTTCATCTCTTTTTTTATTCTATCACGCGTTTCTACCCTACCAACTTCGATTTCTACCCTACTTTCTACCCTACTTTCCTCCATTTCCACCCTACTTTCTACCGAACCTTTCTGCAACCATAATGTCAACTCAACCCTATCATCATTCTTTCCAAAATGCTCCTTGATTTCCAGATCCGGCCAATCATTTGTCTCCCAACCCTTGTTGATTGTATCAGCGCCACTTCCCATGTGTTCGCCGCGTCCGATAGCAATGAACATCTTCTGAAGAATTCCATTTCTACATATGCTATGTCCTCCCTCCAGGAAATCTTCAGGAGAAATCAACATTGTTCCAGGATTAGAAAAATACAGTCTATCCTGATATCGTTCTATAACGACACCTTCCAACATTCTATACTGACAATGTATCAAGCAATTACAAAATGCTTCTCTCAAGGCCTCGTGAGCGAGAGTTTCGTCCTGTCTCACATCTCCAACCAGTTTGAAAGGAGTCGGCAAGGCTTGAGACAACTTTGGATAAACCCTGGAATAAAACTGAAATATATTAGGCACCCAGGTACCATCCGGATAAACCCTATCAGTATATCTTATTCTTGGATCGCTGCTGAGTTTCTCCCTATAGTCAACAAAGTAATGAGGTACGGCATCCCTGATTGCCAGTTCATTTCCAAACATCAAGAGCGCAGCAAGGGTAAAGCCTTCCTCACCTGTCTCCCTATCCACCTTATAGCCTTCTATCCTTTTCAGGAATTCCATATCATCCAGATCATTCCATGGATGTCCTTCATGCCTTAATGCAAACAGCTGACGATATTGACGGATTGTAGTATCATCAAGATCGGATGCCAGAGAATAATTCTTCAGAATCTTTCCGTCCACTGGTTGGGCCAGAATATCAGCGTCCGCATACATTCTGCTTATTTCAGCCTGAGTACAGATATAATCACCCTCATGATCACGCTTATATGTATTATTCGGATTACCATTTATGTAAACCGGTCTCATGTCGTATGATGCACGAGGAATTACAAATACTATCACTTTATTTCCATCACAATCGCCATCAATCACATCTCTTTCCATAAGAAGGCTACAACTGACCTTCCCCTTATTATGGGCACAGTCCGTAAAAGCTTTCTTATACTTGCCAACCTGTTCCTCTGTCAAGCCGTCAGGAGTAAAGATTCCATTCTTTTCAGAAACTCCGAGCACAATGACCCCACCTCGAGTATTAGCAAATGCCGAATATGTTTCCCAAAAACTCCCCGGGAAACCACCTTTTGCAGATTTGAACTCAACTTCCGTCCCTTCCTTTTTCTCGCACAACTCAAGAATGTATGTCTTAAAGTCCTTCATACAATTACATTTAAATTCCCCACAAATCTAACAATAAATCCGAACATATCACATCATCCCAAAGACCAGCACACCTGATACCTCAATAGTTTCTTCACCTCATTATCACAGGTGTTCATGTGACGAATCACTCCCCGCGGTAGAAGAGCATGGTTCCCCAGCCGATCTGGTCGAAGGCACCGCTGGTGGAGCCGTAGCGGCTGTCGCCCGATCCGCCGTCACCAGTGAGTTTCCCGTCCGTGTACCTGAGCTGGTCTGCGAATATCTTCACATAATGGGTTTCTGCGTCCGGAACCTTCTTTACATGCTTATAATGTGAGTATATCAGGTCCCAGCACGGACGCACCGTTCCTCGTCCCACTTCCGACACGACCGAATGCTCCGCACCATGACCCTGATTGACACAGCCGCAACCTGCCGGACAGTAGCTGTACGGAGTGAACGGCATGGTCGAACAGAGATACTGTCCTCCTGGAGCAGCATTATACTTTGCGGTATATTGAGCCATTGCCAACACTTTGTTTGCATCCTCTCCCCAGAAGTCCAATCCCACGTTCCAGGCCATCTGACAAAGTTCGGCGCACATGGACACCACAAGGGTGCCGTGTCCCTGGTCCCTTCCGGACTCCATGTGCTGGGCTATCATCCCATAACCGTCCGGATCGGGAATCGGAGCATAAGGTATCATATTGTCTATGCAGCCGCTTCCTTCCCCTGCAAGGAAGTTATGTCTGACCTTGTCTATGACCATATAGTCTTCCAGGTATATTCCGATTGCCAGCATGGAAGCCAGGTTGGCAAGTTCCCAGTTGGACCAGTAGTGGAGATTGCAGTTGCCGCTGCCGCCATGGGTATCTATGAACCACTCGTTCTTGGCCAGCCATACCGTCCTGAGCCATGTCTTGAAATCCGTCTGATCGGATGATGTCCAGCCGGGGTAGTCCCTCAGAAGCTCCGCAGCATTCGCGAAGGTGTAGCCCTGGAATCCGGCACACAGGTACTGGTTGTTGTCATTGGCCGTGATCTTCCTGCACACATCTGCCCATGAATTGAGAATTCTGACAGCAGCGTCTGCACAGGCTGTTTCATCCGTTATCCTCCACCTCAACGCCAGCTGGAATGCTGCAGCAGCGTCGCGGGCTGCATTCATATAGTTTTCGCCTGACACCCCTGTTCCTGTGGCATCACCCCGGACGATGGTTTCCACTGGAGAGGCCGTGTATGAGGACACGCAATATCTGTTCGAGATGAACTGCCTGTATGCGGCATAGACCGGATCCGAAGCGGAAGCTGTCTTTATACTCCGCTTCACCCTTGCAATATCTTCTGATGTTACGAGTGCACAAGGATGGGCAAACATTCCCGTTGTCTCCCCTTCATCCGTTCCAGTCTGAGCATGACTTATTCCTGTGGACTCCGACCACTGTGAAAGATATTCTTCCAGATCCTCCATCGAGCCGAATGAGCGGAAACCGAAGAAGCGGTACGACACACCCTGCTGAGCCACACCGTCAAGTTTCACATCGGCATATTTGAGCTGAAGGTTTCCGTCGGCATGGAAGTCCTCAGGAAGGAACTTGTTTCCCACCTGCTGGGCGCTCAGGTCATATACGAAGATGGAAGAGCCGTCAGAGCATCTGTATTTCCTTACCCATGTGTTGCTTCCATTGCCGACTGTGCCTGTAAAAGAGGTGCCGTTGAATGAAAAGTTATGGGAAAAGTTCAGGATGATGTTCCTCGAATAGCCCCTGTCAGCGACATCATCCGCCCTAACCGCAAGAATCGGGGATGTCGAAGGTGAAGGCCAGATCTTGGAGGATCTTCTGAGATATCCCTTTCCTTTTGAATCCGTAGTCACATGATAGTATGTCTCTCCATAGGAACTGACAGCCGTGTGCACAGCTGCATCAGGTGTGTCCTGCGTGTCATGCACCCATTCGGTCACCTGATCCCTGTACCAGGCACGCACATCAAACAGGACAGGATAGCTTATCCCGTCATAAGTGACATTGAGCATAGCAGTTCCCGGGCGCTTGCCGAAGACAATCCTGCCGCCGGTCGTAGAGGTGATGACGTTAGCATCGCGACCGACAAAGCCCACCGTCTTTCCGGAATATTCCGGATCGGTGACTTCATATCCTAATTGCCAGACATCGGCGATGGACAGTGGTCCTGAAGGAAGATTCGTGACCTTGAACCCCTTTGTACCTTCCCCATTCACCGTTCCCATATTCACGACATTGTTCGCATCTATCCTCATCTGGTGGTCAGAAACCATCACATAGAGTTCATTGTCAGTGGTCGAGACTCCCATCTGGAACTTATGTTCGCCAGGAGCCACCACAAAATAATAGTCTCCGGCCTCAAGGGCATCTCCATCTGAGACAAGAGCTATCTCCTTTCCGGCACTGGAAGACACCGGAGTCATGACCGGGTTGTCCCCATCGAAGACGATCTTCATATCACCGCACAGAGGGACTCGGGATGCAAGGCTGAGCCCCCTGACGTTTGACAGTCCGGAAGGGACCGTCACCTTGAGCAGAGCGCAGGTGTTTCTGAACGACATCCTGTCCGAAGAGGTCCTGGCCGCCATGATATTCAGATCCGTGTCAAACCCTCCCTTGACAGCTTTCTGACTGTTCGGAAGCCTGACTGTTACGGCACCATCTGAAGAATATTTGGTCCCGAACCTGTACGGATACACAGCCACATATTCCTCCGCACCCTCTGCAACATATCCGGAGAACTGTGCGACTGTCTCCCTTATGTCCGAGGACGCGAACTGTCCGTTGGTCCCGTTCACGTCATCAAAGACAGAAATCCTGTCCCCTTCCGTCCAGAACACCTTTCTGCCATCGACAAGAGAGGTTCTGGTGCCGCCCGCGAAGTCCGCATGGAAGACTTTCATCACAAGTCCGTCTGCCTTCCATTCCGGTTCCATTGTCTCAGCGACACATGATCCGAAAATGGCACTGATCGACAGTGCCATTAACGATAAGGTTATCTTTTTCATTTCTAAGCGTTTAGCTATTCTCCTCGGTAGAACATCATGGTTCCCCAGCCGATCTGGTCGAAGGCGGCGCTGGTTGCACCGTAACGGCTGTCACCGGAGCCTCCGTCACCTGTCAGGACGCCATCCGTATATCTGAGCTGCTCCGCAAAGAGCTTCACATAATGGACATTGTCATCCGGAAGTTTCTTCACATGCTTGTAGTGAGCATACAGAAGATCCCAGCACGGGCGGACGGTTCCTCGTCCTGCTTCTGACACGACCACATGTTCCGCACCATGATTCTGATCCTTGCAGCCACACCCTGGAGGGCAGTAGGAATATGGAGTGAAAGGCATGGTCGTACAGAGATATGTTCCTCCCGGTCTTGCATTGTATTTCGCAGTATATTCGCTCATGGCCAGGACTTTATTGTCCTTCATGCCGAAGAAATCAAGTCCTATGTTCCATGCCATCTGACACAACTCGGAGCACATGGATATCACAAGGGTTCCGTGACCCTGATCTCGTCCGGATTCCATATGCTGGGCTATCATTCCATATCCGTCAGGATCCGGAATCGGATCATAAGGTATCATGTTGTCTATGCAGCCGCTGCCCTTACCCTCCCGGAAGTTCATATAGACCTGATTGATCACATCTACATCCTCAAGGTAAATACCGATGGCAAGCATGGAAGCCAGATTCGCCAGCTCCCAGTTCGGCCAGTAGTGCAGAGTGCAATCACTTGCCGCTCCACCGTGATTTTCGATAAAGGACATGTTCCTGACAAGCCACACTTCCCTCAGCCAGACCTTGAAGTCATTCTGATCCTCTGCAGTCCAGCCTGAATAGCTCCTCAACAGTTCCGCCGCATTTCCAAGGGTGTAGCCCTGGAAACCGAGGCAGAGGTACTGGTTGGCATCATTTGCAGCCACTCTTTTGCAGACGTCTGCCCACTCGTTGAGAATCTTCACGGCTGTCTCTGCATACTGCACATCCCCCGTCAGCTGCCATCTGAGAGCCAGCTGATATGCAGCGGCGGCATCACGGGAAATGGTGATGTAGTTCTCGCCGCCGACCCCTGTTCCCGTAGCATCTCCTCGTACGATTGTCTCTACCGGAGACGGCTGGTGAGTCGCCTGGGCATACTGGTTGAGACAGAAATTCTTATATGAGACATAGACGGGATCAGTCTCTGATGCCGCTGCGATGTTCTTCTTCACACGGGCGATATCCTCGCCGGACACCAATGCACAAGGATGATTGAACTGATAGCTGGTCGGATATGCGAATTCCTCTTCCTCCGGCATGGTCAGGTCAACCGTACCATGTTTGAGATAATCCGTGCAGGACGCCGCACATATCAGTGCGGACGCCGCTGCAAGGAGTATTGTTGAGATTCTTTTCATTTATGTGAAAACTTAATCTGTAATTCCGAAGTATGCCTTAGCTTCTTCCAACGTTCTGAAGGTATAGTAGCCATAGAAGTTCAGACTCAAGTCTGCTGTAAAATCTGTCTTCTTTGTTGAGTCATTAATATCGGCATATTTAAGTTGGAAGGTTTTTTGGAATTCAATCATTCCATAATCACCCAGGCTCTTTCCTCCTATTGTTTGTTCCGACAAATCATAGATGAGAATCCGCTTGCCATCTACAAGATACTTATACTTTCCATCAACGTTATTTGACTGTACAGCTCCACCAATGCCATGATCCTTTTCCACCACATCAAATGTTATATTACGGCTCACACCATATGTATCCTTCACATCTTCAAGACAGAAGCAGACAATAGGATATTCAATGTTCATATATGCAGGATATGTTTCCGAACAAGTCTTCTTCATATCGCAACGATAAGTGTTATAGACTACATCATCAGACGTATCATCTTCTGTTCCCTTTTTATCTGTTTTGGCTGTAAGCAGTGGATAGATCTTCAAACCAGCTGCTGTAAATTCCGGGTCTTTCGCCTTATGGCTGGAATTAGACCATCCGTTACTGATAAGCCATGGATTTGAACCGGAAGCGGCGTCATACTCCTCACGATAATATCCCTTAGTAATATTAAATGCAACCCTATAGTCTACACCAGCACAATTTACACCAACTATGGCCTTTCCTATCTTTCCAGTAAATGTCACAAGTCCTGTATTCTTATCCACGGTAGCAATATCGCTCGTTCGTGGTGAGAATGTTGGAGTACCATCGCCTTCCCAAGTAAGTTGATATGTTGCGACTCCCATCGGGAAATCACCTACCGGGGCATTAGTGATTTTGAACTGTGTCATCTTTTCCATGTTGATGGTCCCGAGATTATATATATTGTTCTCTGCCATAATCGCCTGCTTATTCTCTTTCATCTTGAAAGCCTGAACAGTTCCATCGGTCATAGTGACAGTGATATGGAAAAGAGAATAGGTATTGGTGTTCGGACGAACAACGACATAATAATCTCCTGATTCCAATGCAGTACCGTTCTCTGATGCCAACGTCACCTCTTTATAATTGGTTGTACCGGTATTATTGTTTTCACTGTTCATAGCATATGCGCCATCTTCCGAAAATTCCATTCTGACGCGTCCAGACAAGATTTCTCTCGAAGAAATGCCCACAGAAACCACATTTGTCAATGACTCAGGAATTGTGAACTTGATCAGTGAACAAACATTTTTAAAAGAAAGATGTTGTTCGCCCGGAGTTGTTTTTGCCACCATGACATTAAGATCCGTATCAAAGCCTCCCTTTACAGCTTTCTGATAGTATGGGATATCTGTTGTCAATATTGTGGTTACTGCTCCCGTCTCACCATCGGTCTTTACCTCAATCTTGTTAGATTCCTTATAAGGATATACTGCATAGTATGCTGCATCTGTAGCTTCGTCCGTAACATATCCAGTAAATGACGCCTTTTCATTGTTAATTTCCGAAGCACTAAAAGAAGTGTTGGTCAAAGCGACATCACCAAACACGGAAATGCAATCTCCTTCTGTCCAATATACCTTTTTCCCTTCCACGAGAGATGTCTTGGTAGGAGTTTCAAGATCAGCAGTGAAAGTGATTGTTGTCTGTCCTGCATCATTCTTGTCCAGAACAGCCGGAACCTCTTCCTTAGCGCATGATGCCACCAGCACCAATGCTGCTGTAAAAAATATATTTACCTTTTTCATAATTATTCCCTCCATCTATTAACCCCACATTGATGACCAATCAGTCTCATCATTAAAGAACTGCGTGCTGGCGCAGAGGACTCCCTCGGTGTGCATGGAGAACACCTCAGAGACAGGCGACTCATATCGGGTCCCTGCCTTGAAATAATCTTTTGTGATCATATACATAAAGCTTTAATGTTAATAATTATTCATTGTAGGTTATTCCTGTCTTGGAAGACCAGTCGTCAAGATAGGCCTTCATCTCGCTTTCGCTGGAGAAAGTGCAGAACCAGAACATTCTGTACTTTATATCATCTGGTGTGAAGGACTCCGAAGACTTTATGTCGGCATACTTGAGTTGGAATGTTTCGCAGGTCATGTCTGTTCCCTCCGGAAGTATCTTATCTTCCGAATTGCCTCCGAATCCCTTGGAAGTGAGGTCGTAAACAAGAATCGCCGAATCGTCCGAACATTTATACTTCTTTGACCAACGATTGTCACCACCTCCGACCATACCTCCCATGGAGGTGCCATCAGTGAGTTTTCCGACCACGTCAAACTTGATATTTCTCGTATAGCCCTTGTCATTGAGGTCATCGATACGGAAGCATACCACCGGATAGTTTCTATTCAGGATGACAGAGCCATCGTGCTTGATGTCTCCTCGGCCGACATTACTATCGTTAACAAACGGAGTCACAGTCATATATCCGGCATTATCCCATCCTTGTTCGGCACCTGTCGTTGCTACTTTCCATGTAACGTCTGCCTCAGTTGCAAAAACCTCCCGATAGCACCCAGTCGGCACTGTTGAGTCCGGAGTATCATCCTCTCCTTCTCCAGGAGTTCCTCCCTCACCGGGAGTCTCACCCTCACCCGGGGTTTCTCCTTCACCCGGAGTCTCACCTTCGCCCGGCTGCTCGTTGTCTCCCTCACCGCCAACCTCGGGCTTGTCACCAGGCAGGTTGTCTCCCCAGGCGATCTGGGTGCGGAGTGACCATTCTGCGAGGTACTCGTTCATTGCCTCTTCAGTCTTGAAGGTGTTGAACCAGAACATCCTGTAGGAGATGTCGTCCAGGGTCTTGTCGTCCGGAAGGACGATATCGGCATATTTCAGACAGAAGGTGGTGAATGTCGCAACCTGACCTGCAGGCATCACCGAGTTTCCTCCGTCCACCTTGAACTCACGCTCGTTGAGATTGTATATCAGGATGGCAGAGCCGTCAGAACACTTGTGCTTAAGTGTCCAGGTGCCGCTTCCTCCGCCAAGGTCTCCCCACAAGGACATGCCCTCATCAGTCACGCCACGGGTGTCAAGCTTCAGCGCTCTTGAGAAGCCCTTGTCATTCACATCATCCACACGGATGCAGACGAAAGGATAGTCACGGGTCAGATAGAGCTTGCCGGAGCGGCTTGCATCCACACGATATTTCTTCTGGGCCTCGTTCTGGACACCCGGGATATACAGGTTGTATGCTTCAGATGAACCTGAGGCTGGCTTATATTCAACCGTTCCGTTTGAAGCGGCAACCCACTTCTCTGCATGGAACTTCTGATCGAAGGTCTCGCGATAGTATCCGGCAGGAATGTTCATGCTGAACTCCACCTTCTTTGCATATCCTTCAGGAAGTGTTGCATCTGACTCCGGACATGTGGCTGTGATGTTCACTTTGCCGTACATGTTGAAGGTCACCTTGCCGTTATCCACTGTAGCGACTGCAGGATTGTCAGACTCCCAGACAATGCGTGACTTCGTGGCTTTTGCCGGGATGGTCTCGACATCGAACTGCCATGTGCCGTCACCGACAGAATACACTTCGTCTTCACCAGGGAGATTAGTGACCTTAAGTCCCTGAGGCATTACGACCTCGTCGATATAAACCTTCTGAGAGGCTGTCACCTTGCCTTCGTCAAGGGCTGTAGCCACGATTTCTGCCTCGCCAGGCTTCACGCCGACAACTGCTCCCGAAATAGGATCGACAAGTGCCGTTTCAGGATCCTTCGATGACCAGAGGACGGTCTTATAGGTGGCCTCCTCCGGCTTGACCTTCGCCACAAGGGTGAGGGTGTCGCCTGCGTAGCAGGAAGGATAGTCACTCATTTCACTCACGTGATCGGTGATCGCTGTGATCTCGATTGATGTAGCCTTGGTCACTGTCTTGAACACGGTAACCTTCAGAGAAGCGCTTGCAATCAGATTGACTGTGGACGGAGTCACTGTGACCACTGCCACGCCTTCGCTTACAGCCGTGATCTTGCCTTCCGGAGTGACACTCACTACAGCTTCGTTGCTCGAAGACCAGGCAACTCCCGGATGGGTGAGTTCGGACTGATCCTCCGGATTCGTGATGTAGCTGAGCTGAATGCTCTCGCCCACGAGCATAGGAAGCGTCCTGGATTCAGTCTCGTCCACATAGATCTTCACCTTGTCCTCCACTGCCATGTCAATCTCAATGGAGTACATGAGGCTTGCAGACTCAAGCTCCACGACATCCTCCACGCATGATGTCAGTGCTGACATCACGGCGAAAGCGGAAATGAACAATAAATATATCTTCTTCATATCTTTTCTTCTTTACTGATTATTCCCAGCCCTTGTTCTGACCCAGCTGAGGATTGAGCTGGAGCTCGTCTGAAGGAAGCGGATAGAGATAGTTGCGGGCATCCCAGACACAGTCGCTGTACTTGATGACGCAACCGTCAGCATCCAGCATGTTTGCCTGATCGGGCCAAGCAGTCTCGAATCCTGTTCCTCTCCAGAGAATTCCGATACGGTTGCCCGGCATCTCCTTCTCGGCTGTCTTCCATCTCTTGAGGTCGTCGATACGGAATCCCTCGTTGAAGAGTTCCACAGTACGTTCCGCACGAATTTCCTCAAGCATGTCAAGTCCGTTGGCCTCCACGAGAGAGTTGGAGAGAGGCTTCATGTTAGGATTAGAACGCTTGCGCACAAGATTGAGGGACTCGTCCAGCTGGGTGTCCGTGATCTTGCCGTTGAGCTCATACACAGCCTCTGCATAGTTCAGGAGCACCTCTGCATAGCGGATCACCGGATAGTCATATCCCTCGCTTGCATCTGCCACCTGGCGCTCTGTAGCCCACTTGTATGTCGAGTATCCTGTGTTTCCGAAGACTGAAGCCACCAGGGATGTCGCGTTGTCCGCGTCTGTCCATTCGGTACGCCATTTTCCATCATTGTTCCAATAGATCTGACCGTGTTTCAGGAGGACCGCATTCATACGGTTATCCCTGTTGTCGAACTCTGATGTCACGGCAGCATAACCCTTGAACTGAGGCGACTTGTCGATAGGAAGTCCGTCCTGACATCTGTACATGTTCGCCAGCTTTCTGGTCGGGAACATTGCGGAAGCAGTCGCATGGGTTATGTTGAGGCCGATCGGCTTGAGCACCTCGTCATGACGCTTTGCAAGGATGTATTCCCTGTTGTCCGCCCTGGTGAGTCCGGCAGGATTGCACTGCACGCTCTCAAGGATGAACATATAGCGGTAGCTGTCGCGTCCGCCGAGGTCATCGCTGTAGAACAGCTCGTACTGCCCGCTCTTCATGACCTCTTCCGCTGCCTTTGCCGCCTCATCCAGGAGAAGGTTCGCCTCTTCCAGATTGTTGTTGTGATACTTCTGCCATGTTCCTTCGTAGAGGGCGACTCTCGAAAGAAGGGCATAGGCTGTCCATTTGCAGAGCCTTCCATCCTCGGCAGGAGTCTCCGGAAGGAGCTGGGCCGCATTCTGAAGGTCAGATACACAGGCCTTGATCACATCGAGACGGTTGTCGCGCTTTCCATAGAGCTTCTCGTTGTCCAGATCCACCGGCTCATGAACGAGAATCACGTCTCCGAAGATCTGCACAAGGTCGAAATACACATAAGCCCTGAAGAAGAAGGCCTCTCC
This sequence comes from Bacteroidales bacterium, assembly GCA_017938925.1. Classification (GTDB taxonomy): domain Bacteria; phylum Bacteroidota; class Bacteroidia; order Bacteroidales; family UBA932; genus Cryptobacteroides. The sequence continues at coordinate 153,349 of JAGBAO010000008.1, forward strand.
CATAGGCACTGCGATGTCGTCCTTGTCCTCGAATGACTCTGCGTTCTTCAGAAGCAGGTTCGTGTAATATATCCTTTTGTACATCTGGCCGTAGTTAGGGTCAGATGTCGGGATGACGTTGGTTCCCTTGTTATAGACATTCTCGCTGGTTCCCACAAGCAGGTCGGAGCGGAAGTCTGAGTGAGGACCGTCAGACACGCCGTTCATCGCGGTGAGGGAAGTCGAGCCCTGGAAATCCCTTGTCCATCCATAGAACTGGTTGGCAAAGAGAGAGTAGTTTGCAGCCTTCGACCATGTGTGGTCCGCTGCCATCTGAGCCTTTGGATTCAGATCCATGCATGAGGTTGCCATGAGGGCTGCACCCAAAGCTGTAATGATGTTAAGTATTGCTTTCTTCATGGCTTATCAGAATGTAAGGTTGACTCCGAAGGTGAATGTGCGGAGGAACGGGTAACGCGACGATGCGCTCGGATTGCTCTTTGCCTCCGGATCCCATCCGTCCTGAATCTGAGAATACTCCCAAAGGTCTGCACCGTTGAAATAGAAGCGGCAGCCTGACACTCCGCTGTCCTCGCGAAGCACCTTGTCTGGAAGAGAATATCCGAGGGATATGTTCTTCAGACGGATGTATGCTCCGTTAGATGCGGACCATGTGGAAGCCTGATAGTTATAAGTGTTGACGTTCTGGTTGCTGGTATAGGAAGGATAGTGTCCGCCAGGATTGTCCTTGCTCCATACCTTGCCGACAGACTGGTTGGTCGTGTTGGTGTAGAACGCACGCATAGGCACGGTCCAGTTGTTGACTCCGTTGAATACGGTTCTGTTGGCCGCTCCCTGGAACACGACGGAGAAGTCTATGCCCTTCCAGCCGAGACCGAGGTTGAACGAATACTGGATTTCAGGAGTGTCCGAGCCGAGGAAGATGTAGTCTTCCGCATCCAGCTTGCCGTCGCCGTTCTCGTCGCAGAACATATTGTCTCCCACCCGGAGATTCTCAGGCATTCCGATTCCGTTGTTCTTGTAGAACTTCTTCACATAGGCCTCCAGCATCTCCTCGTTCTCAATCTTGCCGCCGTAGCGGAGTCCGAAGAGGGAGCGCAGAGGATAACCTTCACGGTTGTTTACATATTTTCCGGCCTCGATGGTCGCTGAACCTCCGATATCTTCAAGCCTGTTGCGGGCAAAGGTGAATGTTCCGCCGATATTGTATGAGAAGTCACCGACGTGGTCTCTCCACTGGGCCTGTCCCTCATATCCCCAGCCTCTGAACTTTCCGCTGTTGGTGGACGGAGCAGAGTCTCCGATCAGGGACGGATAGTCCACGGCTATGAGCATGTTGTTGTTATGCTTGATGAAGCCTTCCACGGTTCCGGTCAGGCGGTCCTTGAAGAAGCCGAAGTCCAGACCGACATTGTAGTTCTGAACACGCTCCCACTGACGTGTCAGCGACACGAGCTTGCCGTTGGTCGTGATCTGGGAAAGAAGTCCCGATCCCACAAGGGCACCTGTTCCGGCAGAAGGATTGAAGAGAAGGACTCCGTCATAGTTGTCGATTCCGCTCTGGTTTCCGACTTCTCCGTACGAGAGACGAAGCTTCAGTTCGCTCAGCCAGTCCGAATCATCAAGCCCCCACTCCTGGCCGATACGCCATGCAAGCGAACCTCCCCAGAAGAAGGCCCAGCGGTTTTCCGGCTGGAACTTTGACGAACCGTCATAGCGGGCGTTCAGCTCGACGAGATATTTCTCCTTGTAGTCGTAGTTGACCCTCGCGAACATGGAGGCGATGGCCCACTGATACTTGTTCGGGCTCACAAGGGTGATCTCTCCGGAACCGTTGACGATCTCGAGGTTCTCCTGGATGTCTTCCGCCCTTGTTCCGAAAGAGGTGTAGTCCTTGAACTCGTACTGACCTCCGAGTGTAGCATTCAGATTGTGAGTCCTGTTGAATGAATGGGACGCATTCAGGAATGCAGATATAGAGTAGAAATCTGTCGAACTTGCAGTCTGAGAATAGTAGGACTCCGCAGCTGTCGGCTTGGTGAGCACCTTCTTTGTTCCGGCGTAGTTATAGAAGTCTATGGACTTGGACACCGTGTTCCTCTCTGCACTTGAGTTGCTGTATCCGAGACTCACGTTTGCAGTCAGCCATTTTGTGATCTTCGCCTTGAATGTCTCGTTGATATGCACAGCGGAAACGGACAGCTTGTTGTCGCCGCCGAACTCTGCCATGGCAGCAGGAGACGCCCATGTTCCCCATCCGTATGCCCTGCCGTCCTGGGTGAACATAGCAAGTCCCGGCATAGGAAGGTTTATGGTGAGCATCGATCCCACATTGGTCGGAGCAACCTGCTCCTGGCGGTTGTATGAGATCATGGAATCCAGACTCAGCCAGTCGGTGATCTGGAAGGTGTTGTTCACCCTGATGTTGAAACGCTGGTTGTTGTTGTTTCCGTACACCAGCGGCGAACCGTCATAGAGATAGCCGGCAGACACTCGGTATGACACCTTCTCGCTTCCTCCTGAGACACTGAGGTCATGGCTGGTCGACCAGGAATTGTCGAAGAGGCCGTTCAGCCAGTTGATGTTGTCGTCGAAGACAAAGTCGGAAACGTCGGTGAAGGCTGTGGTTCCGAACGGATTTGCCGTCTGGTCCAGATCGATGTACATTCCCTTGTACTGCTGAGCGAGCTTTGCATATCTGTACCAGGTGTGGTCCAGCTGACCGTCGTTCTCAAGAGCGGATATGACCGCATCTGACCATTGGTCTATCGTCATCAGCTCAGGCATCAGACCCACGGTCTTCATTGTGACAGATCCCGAATACTCCACCTTTGCCTTTCCCTTGGAGCCGGACTTGGTGGTGATGAGAACGACTCCGCCTGCTGCACGCGAACCATAGATTGCTGCCGCTCCGTCCTTCAGGAAGGACATGGAAGCAATGTCGGAAGGATTCAGCAGACGCATTTCATTGATGCTCTCGTATGCCACTCCGTCGATTATGACAAGGGGCTCCACGCTGTTTGCGGAAGAGGCTCCACGCAGGCTCATCGACCAGCCCTCATCTCCAGGAGCCGAAGATCCTCTTGTGATTATCACACCAGGAACCTGACCCTGAAGGGCCTGCAAAGGACTTGACAGAGTTCCTTTTTCCTTGAGCATCTTTTCTCCGGCCACCGCAATGGCTCCGGAGAGAGTCTCCTTCTTCTGGACTCCGTAACCGACGACCACGACTTCCTCAAGAAGAGTCGCGTCCTCTGCCAGCGTGATGACCATGCCGTTCTTCAAAGCTGTCTTCACGTCCCTGTAGCCCATGCAGACAACAGTCACTGCCGTGCCTTCTGGAACATTCAGGATGAAGTTTCCGTCCAGGTCGGTCTGGGTTCCTGTCGAAGTCCCGTCTACCATCACCGTCGCACCTATCACAGGTCCGATGGCATCAATCACCTGTCCGGAGACCTGCTGCTGCGCATATAGCTGCCCCCCCCAGGTGAGGAGAACAGGCATCAGCAGCACCTGCAAGGTCTTTCTGACGATTGAATGTAATTTCATAACTGGTTATTGTAATGTTTATAATGCTTCCTTCAATGCTTCACGCACCTTCTTTCTTGTGCGGAATATATGGTTTTCCACCGTCCTCTCGCTCATTCCCTGACTCGACGCTATATCCCTTGCGGAAATTCCTTCGTGCACGGCCATCATATATACCCTTGCTCCCTTTTCACCTGTCTTTTGAAGCACCTTCATCTCCACGGCAGCTATATCATTCACGTTTGCCCTGCATTCCGCATCCTCCACCGACCGCGGGGCATATGCAGCAAAGAAGTCCTGCGCCTTCGCAGAACAAGCATGACGCCTCATCCAGTCCACGACCAGATTGTGAGCGATGGTATATGCATACTTGGTGACCGTCTGCTCCGAAATCAGCAGACCCGGCTTGAGAAGAGACTCGAACACGTCCTGAACTATGTCTTCCGCGTCATCAGGATTCCCGATTCTCCTGACCACATAACCCTTGAGCGGAGCCGACAGACGACAATATGCCAGGGCGATGAATTCGTCCTGACGCAGCGTCATAGAAGCCGGTCTTGTTGTGGTCATTGTGTCTTGGTTATCAGTTTCCGAATGCAAAGGTCGCAAACCTGTCTATAAAGATAAGGGCAATTTTGTAACAGAGTATCGGACAATTTGTCACAAAAAGCCGAAATAGGGTTTTAACATGTTCATTTCGATTGTTTTTCATCCTATATTTGTAGTGTTCACACATATATGACACTATGAAACACCCGATGAAGGCAGCCTCTGCCACCCTTTTGTCGCTTCTTGCAGCGGCAGTCGTTTCTGCCCAGCAGCCATCACAGACATGGAATCCCGATGCTGGGAGCCACTATATAAACCCTGTCATCAATGCGGATTATTCCGACCCGGACGCATGCCGTGTCGGGAACGATTTCTATATGACTTCATCATCGTTCGGCTGCTTCCCTGGGCTTCAGATACTGCACTCCACAGACCTCGTCAACTGGGAGATCGTCGGTGCTGCCCTCAACGACTATCCCGGATCCGGATGGGATGAGAATGCACCGTGGGAGACTCTCGGGCAGCGTCTGGACACTCCTGCCGGAAAACTTCCGGGGGCACAGGAGTGGCGCACCGTCCCTCAGCACGGAATGGGAGTCTGGGCTCCGGCCATCCGCCACCACAACGGAGAGTTCTACATCTACTGCGGCGATCCCGACAGAGGTATATTCATGGTGAAGGCCTCCGACCCGAGAGGTCCATGGTCAGAGCCTGTCTGGGTGGTGAAGGCTAAGGGATATATCGACCCCTGCCCTCTGTGGGACGAGGATGGCAAGGCATATCTGTCACATGGATGTGCAGGAAGCCGGGCCGGACACAAGAGCGTGATGTTCGTGGCTCCGATGTCGCCCGACGGCACCAGACTGCTCGGACGCAGCCGCATAGTATATGACGGACACGAGACACAGCCCACCATCGAGGGAACCAAGTTCTATAAATATAAAGGTAACTATTACATATTCTCTCCGGCAGGAGGAGTGCCGACCGGATGGCAGGTGGTGCTGAAGGCTCCGAGCCCTTGGGGGCCATATGAGGAGCGTGTCGTCATGGCTCAGGGCGGCTCATCCGTCAACGGGCCTCATCAGGGAGCCTGGGTTGACACCCCTTCAGGAGAACACTGGTTCCTGCATTTCCAGGACAAGGACGCATATGGACGTGTCGTGCACCTCCAGCCGATGACCTGGACCTCGGAGGGCTGGCCTGTGATCGGTGTGGACAAGGACGGAGACGGCGTGGGAGAACCTGTGCTGAAGTATCGTAAACCTGCACTTGCATCATCGGGAATCTTCCAGCCTGCGGAAAGCGACGACTTCACTTCGCTGGAACTCGGACTCCAGTGGCAGTGGCATGGAGTGCCGTCACCATACTGGTATTATATCGACACGGCAGCCCGGGAGAATATCACCAACGGTCTGGGAGCCCTCAGGCTTTATTCTGTCGATCAGGCTGAGGGATGGAGGAATCTCGGGGACTCTCCCAATCTCCTTCTGCAGAAGACTCCTGCAGATAAGTTCACCGTGACCGCCAAGGTCCGTTTCATTCCCAATCCACAGCTTGCAGAGCACGGAGAATCATGCGGTCTGGTGCTGATGGGACTTGACTATGCAGCACTGAAACTGGTTGACACGGAAGAAGGTGTGGTGCTCCAGTATGTCGAATGTCAGGATGCTCTCGACGGAAGTCCGGAGGAGGTTCTCGCCTCTGTCCCTCTTCAGTCCGAGCCGCTTCCTATGCCGTATTCCAACAGATATATGTCCACTACCGTCCCTCCTGTGCCGCCTCTTGCATACAAGGCAGCTGATGTGTTCCTGCGTCTGAAGGTGGAGCCAAGAGAACGCAAGGGAAATGTTCCTGAGGCGGTCTGCACATTCTGGTACAGTCTGGACGGCAGGAAATGGAGCCGGATGTCTGCCGACACTAAAAACGGCTCCGCCTCCAAAGGCAAAGCCGCATTCGTTGCCGCACCAGGCAAGTGGATCGGTGCAAAATTCGGTTTCTTCTGCAACCGCCTGGCCAAAAAGAACGACAGCGGCTGGATGCAGGTGGACTGGGTGAAGGTCAGCGACTGAGCAGCAGTTCCTTTGTAATACGGCCGGTGCGGATCTCCGCCGAAACACCTTTGATTCGCTTTGACAGCATCAGGAGAACACTTTCATCCACATAATTATCAATCAGCACCAGTCTTTGCCTGGCAGACCGTATCAAGTCTGTCACAAAAACATATGCATCGAAGATCTGACCATCAAAAAAGACCCCTTCGACTGGAGGGAGCGACGTGCGGACAAAAAAATCAATCTGACGTTCAAAATCATCCAGACGTTCATCATGAGAACGGAGTTTGGCCTCAATCCTTTCCATTCTGACATTGACGTAGTAACCTCTCAGCAGGCATTCCTTTAAAGTTTTATTTGCCCATCTTCTGAAGTGTATTCCACGAGAGGATTTGACTCTATATCCGACAGAAAGAATCACGTCCAGATTGTAATATTCCACCGAATATGTCTTGCCATCTGAAGCAGTTGTCGCAAAATTTGCGACAACTGGAAATCCTTCAAGTTCTTCCTTCAACGCATTGACCACATGCTTGCCGATGGTCTTCACGTCTCTTCCGAACAGAACAGCCAACTGCTTTCGATTGAGCCAGACATTTTCGTCTTCCACCTTTACTTCAAGACTTATTGTGTCATCCGGCTGATAAACCACAATTTCCCCTACATCTTTTCCCATGACTTTTTCCCCGAAGTTCCGAATCTCCCGGTTCAAAGCCAAATTCATTCGTCACATTTTTCTCTTTTTTATAAATTTTTCTTTTTCTTAGCCAATTTCGTGGCTGGATGCAGGCGGACGGCGTGAAGGTCACAGATCAGTCTTTCTGAACAGCCTTCCAGGCACAGCGGCGGGCTCTTGCAGCCTGAGCCGGGGTATTGCGGTATTCCGTACTTATGGTGTTTCCCCTATCACCGGTCAGGTGACTGTCCTTGGAATATTCAGGATAGAAGACCGCATCATCAAGACCTATTCCCAGAAGCACATAGGCATAGCATAGACTGGCGATATACATAGGCATACCCTCAGAAAGATGAGTGTTGTCCTGAGCTCGCTGAAGGAGGTATCCGAACTTGGACAGCTTGCGGTCCTGGCGGGCATTATAGATGGCCTGACCGACATTTATCACGAACCTGCAGTTGTCACCCATATGGCCAGCCAGTTTCTGTGAATCCTCCTGAATGTGATGGTGCATACGCTCGTAAAGATCATCCCACTCCTCCTGAGAAGAGGGGCGCACGCCATCGTTGTAGGCATCCACAACATTCTGACGATAGTCCATATTGCCCTCCGGATACGAAAACGGCACCATCAGGCCACAGCAGACCTTCGATGCCACCGACGGTTCCATCATGGCCTTTATCCGCTCCACGAGATCGTTAATGTCAAATCCGCAGTATGAAGGCATATGCGCCTTGACTATGACATGGGGCTGGAACACTACATAGTCCCACGGTTCGTCCCTGACGACGCTTTCAAGAGTGACACCTATTCCGGCAAGGCCGTTCTTATAACCCTTCGCCGGAGTCTTGACAGGATTTTCCGTTGCGGAATATTTCCAGTACTGATAGGTGTTGTGAACGACCTGATCCACATTTCGATGACGGTAGGTGTAGGTCGCATCATCAATTCCGTGATACTGCTGCTCCAGAGTGGAACCTCCAAGATATGCATGTCCGACAATGACGGGGCGCCCAGCACTTGAAGCTATGGCACTTAGCCAGCGCATGCAGTCGCGCGTCCAGGAATTTCCCACACCCAGGATGCGCACTGTATCCTGCTGAGCAAAAGAAGGAGTGATGGTCAGCGCCATCACTCCTGTCAGTATTATTTTCAGATACTTGTTCATATCATTTTGCCTGCTCTGCAGCCTTTCTGTCCATCTTCTTGCCGAAGATAGTGTCCGCAATCACTGCGATCGCAGCATCTCCTGAGACGTTGACTGCAGGGCCATATCCGTCAAGGGCAAGGTAGATGGTCATCATCAGCGTTGTCATAGTATCAGAGAATCCGAGAACCGTGCTGAGAAGACCGACAGATGCCATGAGCACTCCACCCATCACTCCAGGAGCCGCCACAGCTGCGATTGCCTGCATTAGGGCGAACTGGATAAAAAGTCCGATACCGATTGGTTCTCCGAACATATAGGCAACAGCAACAGACGTCACGGTCAGTTTGATGGTAGATCCGCACATATGCACTGTCGAGCACAACGGAATCACGAAATCTGCAATATCCTTTCTCACACCGTTCTTAAGAGTGCACTCATATGTAACCGGGATGCAGGCTGAACTTGAGCAGATCGAGAATCCAGTAAGATATGCCGGTATCACGTTCCATAACAGCTTCAAAGGATTCTTCTTGGCGATGATGCCGGCAATACAATACTGCACGACAAGATAGAGAATCGAGAGCACTACTCCGGTTCCGATCACCTTCACTCCTGTCCCCATGACCACTCCGATAACACCTCTTGCACTCATCTCGCATATCATGGTGAAAATATAGATTGGGAGAAGGGGTATAATGACACCTTCAATGGTCAGTTTCACGATTTCACCGAACTCCTCGAAGCCCTTCTTCAAGCCGGTAGCACCTGTGAAGATGATGCCGACTCCGATCACGAACGAAAGCACGAGTGCTGTCATGATGTCACATATAGGAGGTATCTTAAGGTCTATATAAGGCAGGAACTCCTTCTCCGCCACTGAGGATGCAGAGAGTTCTCCTGGAGTCAGATACATCGGCAGCAGATTGCTTGCACAGGTGTATGAGAACAGAGCACCACAAACTGTCGAGCAATACGCAATCAGCATCACTGTAAGCAGCATTTTGCCTGCCCCGCGACCGAGATTTGCGATCGACGGAGTCACAAGTCCGAGCACCAGAAGAGGCACGACAAACTTGAGCAGCTGAGCAAAAAGCACATTGAAAGTCTTCAGAATCCTCACCACCACATCAGGAAGGATGAGGCCCAGAAGAGCACCTATGACGATCGCGATGACAACCTTTGGGAAGAGTCCGAGCTTGATTTTCTTCATACCTTATAAGATCTGTTTATTGTCTGCAAAGTTAAGGTATAAAGTTTAAAATGAACTCGACTTGTTGACAGGCATACTTAAAATCTAGATTAAGAATGCCTCTTCACTGCCGGAATTCCCCAGCTCCCGCGAACATTAATCCTTTGACTGCGCGCCATTCAGCCAGAATTTCAGGAAATGGTCGTAAACGAAATATTCCGACCTGTTCTTGGTCAATATTCCTTTGTCCAACAGACCATTCACTGCTGACATGACAGAACTTGCTGATCCCAGGCTGTATTTCCTTACAAAATCAGCTGACATTATTTTTTCCGCTTTGTTTTCTCTTGCTATCGCCTTCAATACTATAGACTGCTTTTCAGGCAACTGATACAGCAGATCCTCATATATATAGCTGCTATTGTCAAGTATCTTATTCAGAGCTGTAACTATTGCCTCAACACCGCAACATTCCCCTGCCGGCGTCATAGCGAACATTTCGTTCATCATTCTCTGAAGGTAGAATGTAACCCCATCGAACATCTCATACAGATCAGATACAACATCCTTACTCAACCCCTTTCCGGCCTGAACAAACTTTTCGCTACAGAATTCAAAGTAAACATCCTGTGGTATCACATCAAGGGACATCAGAGTAACGCTCTGATAGAACGGACGATTGGGTGATACAAATATTTCCGCCATCATTGTCCGATGGGAACCAGAAAAGATGAAATTTGCATTTCTGCTGTTCTGCACGTACGTCCTTAGCAAAGCCTCTATGTTATTTTCCTCATATCTGGTTATCTGCTGGAATTCATCTATGGCCACAACACATGGTTTTTCTGCGGATTCTATATAACCGAATATCTCATCCAAAGTGACCGAAGGATTCTTAATCTCACCCAGTTCGAGAGTCCAGGACGGCACTCCGGCTGCATCGTATGAAATGCCAGACCTGATGGATTTCAGAGCTGAAAGAAACTTGTTCCATGCTGACTCTCCCTTTGGTTGCAACGTCTTAAGAATGCTTCTTCCGAGTTTATCAACCATCTCTGTCAGAGACTTTGTAGAATATATATCTATTATGAATGTATAATAGGTATCTTTCAAATCTTCTTGTTCGAAGCAATGCTTCAACAGATCTGTCTTTCCCAGCCTGCGTGGAGAGATGAGAGCGACATTATTGCCATTAGTTATCAAGGAAACGATATTCTCCGTTTCCTTGACCCTGTCGCAGAAATACTCTGCCCCTTTGTACCCTGTTGTGATAAATGGATTCATTGCATAGTTTTTATTACGCAAATATAATTATTATTTTATAATCATCATAAAATGATGATGAAACCTACGGGCAATTATCTGTTCTTCACGCAGCGGAGGGAAGCGCCGGTAAGGAAATTTCCGTAAGCTACGCTCAGTGTCTCGTTTGAAGCGTTATACAAAGACTGGAAATAATAATACTGGATATTGGTTACGACACCATTAACGTCTTTCTTGACTTGATAATTTGTAGAACCGAGCAGCTGACTGAAAACGCCCCATATTCCACTATAAGAAGTTACCATATAGCTACCATTGGCTGTAATGCTAGCCTTGTTCCTCACACCGGCAAACTGCACTCCCCAACCAGCATCAGCTAATGTCGCAAGGCTTGCACCCTTTATGGTGGCGTCATAATATGCACCATCAGGATTTACCAGCTCGCTGTTTGAGCAGTGTCCCACAAGTCCTGTCATCTCGGTAACGGTCGGCACATGCCAGCCTGTCGGGCAGATTCCCTGGCAGCCTTCAAAAGACGCAGCGTTGTCGGCCGTGATTTCTTCAACACCGAATGCAGTGGCAGCGTCATAGAGAAGACCGAGGGTCTCGGCAAGAGCAGGATCTGCAACCTTTTCAGCATTTGCTGCAGGATACCATATTCCCGCATCCTCAGCAGGATCGCTTGAAACTGTCTTTCCGCGAGGTACAAAACGGAGGTTCTGCGCCATCCATGTGTTGCCGTCGGCAAGTTTCACAGTATTATATCTCACTCCATCATACACGAAATAGCCTTCAAACTCCTCGAAAGTCACTGGAGTATATTCCTTCTCTGCCTCTCCTTCAAATGCGAGGTAGCCTTCATCCGTCCAGTTCTGGATTTCTCCGGTGGCGGTCACCTCCACATTATCCGGCAGCACACGGGCATTCACGGTGTACTGTCCTCCAGACTTGAGGGTCATTTCTGCAAGAGGCTGGGTGATGATCTTGTTGTTGGACAGAGTGAAGGAAATCTTGAGAGCCGCTTTCTGAGGCACCACGATAGCCTGCCACTTCTTGCCTTCATCTGCGTTGAAGGCCTTGACTGCCGCATCTTCGGCAACTGCTCCTGCTGTCACTGTAAGGGCTTTAAGGTCAAGGGTAGCGGTGTGGGCTCCTCCGAGTATCTCCACGGAATTGATTTCCGCACCCGACTGATTGTCCACATTGATGACAAGTTTGGTCATCATATGCTTGAAGACCATAGTCACAGCATTGGTTGTCGGAAGCACGCCATCCTTGGCTGCCGCCATGAAGTCTGCTGCACCTATGCCAGAGGTCTGGTCCGCCGGAAGATTGTATGAGGTCGGTGTGCCGGCATCCGCATATGGGTAGTAGGCATATAATGACGACTCCGAATATACGTTGGCATACCAGAGAAGGTCACCGGAGAACTCCTCACCGGCATAAGTCAGGCACTTGTTGTCGGCATAATCGCCGTCCGTGGTCACCACGGTGAGACCGATCTTGTCTCCGTCCTCGAAGTTCACCTCGGTCGCCTTGGTAATGAGAGGTTCCACGCGGATAAGTCCGGCAGGAACCGGTTCGTCGTTCTCCCTGTTACGGCATCCTGCCAATGCAAGGACTGCCAATGCGATTGCGAAATATTTTTTCATAATATATCGTTTAATAATTTTTCATCAGAACTGATAACCTATTGCCAGCTTTGCTTCCGTGCGGTCCGCGCCAGTCAACTTCTGAAGTCCTAAACCATGGAGCCATCTGCCGGCAGCCTTGACATACATTCCCTTCCAGAAATCATACTTGACTGACAGCCCGGCACCTATCCTCCTTGCCGTATCATATTCCATCTGAAGGTCATACCATTCCTGCAGCCTGTACGGAGCATGCTGAGCTCCTGCATCCTCTGCCACCTGACTGTCTTCCTCCGAGACACTTCCCCAGCCGTACACCACGTCCGCAGCAAGCTCGACGACTCCGGCAAGCCTCACCAGACCTCCGGCTCTGACTTCCGCCTTCATCAGCGACTGCGTCTGCACATAAGGATATATCTGCGAAGCCGCCCCGTTATGCCAGCCGAATCCCGCCTCTGCGAAGGCCTCCCAAGACTCTGCAACATATTCATACTTAGGCCTCATGCTCAGGATCTCCCTTCGCTGAATCATGTTGCTTCCATGCCCGATGACCGTCGTCACTCCGTTTTCCGTGTCCTTTTCCAGCACGCTTTCGAAGACTGCCTGCGACTTCCATCCGAAGTCCAGACGGGCATAGTGCTCTGCCGTCCTGCCGGCTGCCTTATATCCAAGGCGCACATCCACCCGGTCGCCCGGAAAACGGAACCATATATATTCCTTCTCTCCCACGCTGCCACTTGTGCGCGCATATTCAAGTTCAGCAAAGAGCCCCTTGTACTGTGCCTGAAGGGCGAATCCGTTGGAGAATTCCTTGACAGGAAGGCCGTTCACTCCGTCCTCATCCAGATGTACTCCGCTGCCGGTCCACACCTGATAGACTCCATACATAAGGCCCTTGTCGAAGAAGGCATAGTACGACGATTCTGCCGTTCCCACCTGCTCGGCCTTGACTGTCTCCGCCGTCTTTCCGAAGACATACGAGGCTCCCACGGCGAGGTTGCCTTTGTGGAACATGAATCCCGGAGCAACACGGAAATCCAGTTTCCAGTTGTCGTGCCTGAGGTCCTTCCTCTTGGCCATGTTTGCAGAGGTGAAGTCCGCCATTGCGCCTATACGCCATCCCGGAGCCACATCATAGGAGAATCCCCCGTCAAGGGCATAGGTCTGAAGAGTCTTCCTTCCCGGGGTGAACTCCAGCACATCCACGGGATAGTATCCCGGGTCGGTGAACATGGAACCGCACATTCCATATCCATCCCATTGACGGAAGGAGAAGGCTCCCTTGAAGGAAATCCTATCGAGATGCCTTATGCTGGCCGTCCGGGCTCCCGCATTCCAGGCATCCTCCGCCTGCCAGCTTGCCTTGAAACCTCCCGTCTCATATCCTCCGGAGAGTTCCGCATACGAGCGGGAGAGACTGTCCTGACGTATTCCGGCCACATTCGAGCTTCCGTTCCAGAAATTGCGACGGAGCACCTGCTCATAGGTCTGAGCAGAGAGTGCCGTCTGGCCGCAGAGGGTCAGAAACATCACCAATATGCACATATACCTATTCATGCAGAGACTGTCTTTCGGTTTCATAAAAATCTTCGGACGAATTGTTGGTATCCGCCAGCACTTCGTATCCGGATGACTGGCTCAGCTGCTCGTCCACCTTTCTCATAAGGCTCCGTCCTGTGAACACATCGGTCAGTGTCACATATCCGGCATCCACATCTGACGGAAGTCTCTTTGCATTTGTCGTAGAACGTCCGTCAAATACCTCAACTGCATCCATCACCCAGTCGAAAGGCACCTTCACCACATTATCAACAATGCTTCCCGGCACCGGGGTGATGTTGTCAGCCACACGCACAAAATCCTCTATCGTCCCGCCCTTTGCCTTGAAAATGACAATGGCAGGCGAACTGAGGGACATCGTATAGGCATTGGCCTTTCCCGTCTTTATCACCACGTCGAGATACCTGTCTTCGGAAATGTTCACTCCGGGAGCCGGATGATATGCCGTGTTCGTGAAATATGTGCTGTTGTAGCATACGAAATATCCCGGGACATCCAGATTCACCGACAGAGGGAACTGAGCGCCATGGTCGATGGCACCGCGAAGACACACCACCGCATCCTCGCCCGGCTGAAGAGGGAAATCGTCACCGTCGCCAGGGAATTTCCACACCGCCTGGATTATAGGAAGGAAGTCCGGATATGTCAGGACTCCCGTCTGAGGATCCTTCACCGTCCATGGGTTGGTGGAATTGGAATTATATGGAGACAGGGTGCCGAAACATAGGCTGTCCAGATACTGGACATCGTAGTCGTTGTTATGCAGGATGACATACTGGTCGGCCTGATAGTCGCCCTCCTGCGGGAGCTTCTTGCATCCTCCGCAATATATTTCCTTGATGACGATGGCTCCGGCCTTGGATAGAGCCAGATCAAGGGTCACATCCCTGTCCGCATTCGAGACCGCCACCTTGTCTGTCGCTCCGTTGAACATATATTCTCCGAGCTTGCCCGTCATGCTGACGCGATAGAGTCCGTTCGGCAGGTCAAAGACGGCGGTGCCGAGAGAATCGGATGCCGCTGCATATCCGGCACCTGTGTTCATGTCCTCCACAAGCACCTTGAATCCTTCCCTGCTGCCCTCCTCCATAGTCCATTCCGACTTCACGGTCAGCACATTCAAGGTCTCCTCGTATGGGTTGAAGGCCTTGAAGTCCGTGCAGGAAACTGCTGCAAGCAGGATTAATATGTATATTGTCCTTTTCATTCCTAAAATTTCAATCTACAGGTCAGACCATAGTAAAACGCCGGGGTGAATATCGCTCCCACCCCCGTGGCAAACGATTTCACATACGGACGCGAATTGGTGAAGTTATTGGCAAAGAACGACAGCGACACATGGTCACCGATCTCCTTTGTAACACTCAGATTCGCAGACATATATGGTCCGTAACCGTCCAGGGCGAATGTATATGCGTTTGCCGACTTGAGGATCAGGCTTGCAAAGTCCGGGTCGGCAGCCTGTTCGTCCGTAAACGGATGCACATTGCCTTCCAGATCCATATATGCCACCGGACGCACCGCAGTGAAGGAATTTCCGTCACTGATGTTGCCTCCTGTCGGGTTTTTGTCTGTTTCGCTTACGGTATATGCATAGTCCTTGCCCTGGTACCTTGATATGTTCCTGCTGAGCCTGAGAAGCGACATCTCCAGCCTGCAGGTGATGATCAGACGCACCTGAGGGATATGGGTTATGGCAGTGAGGTTCGCATCCAGATTATGGGTCATCTTTCCGTTGATGACCGCTGTGGCGCTGCCGCCGTTGGCATATATTCCCACATACTGATATGACCTGTCAGCAAGCGAGGTGTGCGACCAGCCGTTCTGGTAGTAGTACGACAGCTGCTCGTTGTGGTAGCGGGTATGGGTGTATGAGGCATCCAGACGGAAGGTCGTGCGGATCGGCTTGATTTCCGGGAATTCCACCACGAGTTCCGCTCCGGTCCTGATTATGTCCGCTCCGTTGTTCTGCTTTGTGGACTTCACGAAAGTGCTGTCAGTCACCTTCACAGGCATTTCCGTCCAATAGTCCTCCGCGTCCCTGAGATAGATCTGACCGGTCTGGTGGTCCACCTTTATCTGAGGGCTGGCCGGCATAGTGAAATCGGCCGGCTTCTGCATTATGTTATATGAGAACGGCTCGTACACATCCAGGAAGTTATACGGATTCCTGGTCTTGTTGTAGAATCCCACAAGGGAAATCCTGGTATCCTTGAGGTCTATCTCTATACCAAACTCGGAGTTGCTGTTGCGCTGCCACTTGAGATCGGGATTATACTGCACCGTATATGGCTGAGTGTGATATACATACGACGTTCCTTCGCCATAGGAGAAACCGAAGGTCTGGATGTCGCGGTACTCCGGCTTCGGATACAATATATAATATGACGGGAGCTTTTCAGTTATACCCCAGCCTCCCCTTACGGACAGGGCATCGGTCAGCTTCCACTTTCCGTTGAATCGAGGAGAGAGGGTGGTCTTGCCCTTGTAGAGGGAGTTCTTTATGAAGACGTTTTCCAGACGCAGACCGGCCGTAAGTTCAAACTTCGTCTGTGCTATCGGGAAGGTCAGGTGCTCCTCGGCATACACAGAGAGGTTGTGCATGAACGGGTAGTCCGTGTATGGTCTCGGCCTGTATCCGTTTGCCGCCAACGAGGGGTCCTTGTAGTATTCTCCACGGCCGACATTGCCGTTCGCCTTCCACTGGACTCCGGCCTTGAGCGAACTCTTCACATCGTCCCTGCGCTTGTGCCAGCTGTATCTGAGCGAGGCCGCCGCATCCAGCTGCTTTGAGTCAACGATCTGGTCAGAGAAATATGTCAGGGGGAGCCTGTCGGCAAGATAGTAGCCAGGAAGTTCCGAGTGGACAGCCGGCTGCTGGGATGCATAGGAACTGTATTTATGTGCCTGGGTGAGCTTGTCATTGAAGTTGAGGGAAGCATCCAGTTTGAGGTTTGTGATCCAGGACCTGTTCAGAAGCCATGTCATGGACGTGTTGGCCCTGATGACGTTGTCCTTAGCCTTTTCATATTCTCCCTTGAAGGCGTCCGGATCATCCTTGGAGTTCATGCCTCCGAGGTTTCCGGTCAGTCCCGCCTCGAAACGCAGAACCTTGCGGAAGGTGTTGCTGTAGGTGAAGGTGATTCCGCTGCGGGTGTATGACTGATATGGGGATATGAGTTTCTTGACGGCCCTTGCATATTCAGCACTTACGTTCAGGACTCCGTTGCCCTCCTGAAGGTCGATTCCCTTGGAGGCAGCCACCTGATATGTACGCGGATTCACTGTGAAAGTGACATTGACCGGGGTGCGCCCCTTCTTTGTGTTTATCTTGACTATTCCGCTGTTGAGGTCTCCGTATTCGGCAGAGGGAACTCCCGTTATGACTTCTATGGACTCTATATTCTCCACTGCCACATTCCTGGTCCCCGTTCCGGACAGCTCGCCGAAAGAGGCATTGCCGCCGATTCTCACACCGTCCACCTCGACCGCCGTTCCGAACGCCGCATTTCCGACACTCGAACCGCCCTCTCTCAGGGAGATCACATTCTCGGTGGTAAGGTCGGGATTCACGGTCTTTCCTCCGGGAAGAAGCGCGGCAACATCGGTCATGTTGGAAAGCTGGAGATGGTTCAGGGCATCACGTCCGAGGTTATGGGATGTGCTCAGGCCGTCCTTTGCCTTCTGCGCCGTCACCACCACCTCGTCCAGGGCAAGGGAGTTTTCGTGGAGCTTGAAGACCAATTCCGGAAGGTCCTCGCCGGCATCGATTTCCTGAGCTGCCGTGACATACCCCAGACACGAGGCTTCGATGACATATTTTCCCTTCTGGACGTTTCGGAAAATGAATCTTCCATCCTCTCCGGTCACTGCCCAGAGATAGTCCTCGCCCACTCTGACCACTGCCCCGGCTACAGGCTGCTCCGTTCCCGCCTCCAGCACACGGCCAGCCACCTCGACACCGCCGTCATCGGCAGCTGTCAGAGCCGCAGCATGTGCCGGAAATATCGCCAGCACCATCAGAACATATGTCAGAATCATTCTCATCCGGGGTGCAAAGGTACTAAAATCCTGCCGCATGCGGTGTCACTATTTGTTGGTATTTGGCGGGATAAACCTGCTCTGTCATGAGCCGAGGGTATCAAGTGCATTTTTATAGGGAAAGTGCTCCTGACACCCCGGGAAATGATGGCATCAAGAGCACTTTCGCTATGTTTTTGCACGGGATGGAACCGCGTTAAAGCGAGGTTTCAAACTCCTTCAGGAAGCGGAGGTCGTTCTCGAAATAGTTTCTGAGGTCGCGGACCTGCCATTTGAGCATCGCGATTCGCTCCACACCCATTCCGAAGGCGAAACCGCTGTATTTCCTGCTGTCGATTCCGGATGCCTCAAGCACGTTAGGGTCAACCATTCCGCAGCCCATGATCTCAAGCCAGCCTGTTCCCTTGCAGACGTTGCAGCCCTTGCCACCGCAGATGTTGCAGCTCACGTCAATCTCGGCAGACGGCTCGGTGAACGGGAAGTACGACGGACGCATGCGGATCTGTGTCTGAGCACCGAACATTTCGCGAGCGAAAAGGAGGATGGCCTGCTTCATGTCTGCGAAAGTCACGTTCTCGTCGATGTAGAGTCCCTCCACCTGGTGGAAGATGCAGTGTGCACGTGCAGAGATGGCCTCGTTACGGAACACTCGTCCCGGACATACGATGCGGATCGGAAGCGGCATCTTCTCCATTGCGCGCACCTGAACGCTTGAAGTGTGGGTGCGAAGGAGAACCGGATTGTCGCTGTCACTGATGAAGAATGTGTCCTGCATCTCGCGGGCAGGATGCTCAGGCGGGAAGTTCAGCGCCTCGAAAACGTGCCAGTCATCCTCGACCTCAGGACCTTCCGCCACGTCATAGCCGAACTTGCGGAATATGCTGACGATCTCCTCGCGGGCGATTGACACCGGGTGACGTGAACCGAGGGATACAGGATCTCCCGGCATTGTGTAGTCGAACGATGCCGCTCCGGATGCCGGAGACTCCGCCGCCTTCTCCTTGAGGGCCTCTATCTTAGCTGCAGCTGCATTCTTGAGCACATTGAGCTTCTGGCCGAACTCTCTCTTGAGCTCGGGAGCCACCGTGCGGAACTCCTCGAAAAGAGCTGTCACCGAGCCCTTCTTTCCAAGCAGACGGACACGTGCCTCTTCAATCTCCTGCTCTGTGCTGCATGACAGAGCCTCTATCTCGGCCATCAGGGCCTCTATCTTCTCCTTCATATTTCTAACTTTATATCTTTATTCCAAGTCTAAATAATCACTGCTTTCTTCAAGGAAAGGGCAAGCATATGAAAAGTTACGTTGCCTCTCCCCTAAATCCCCTCTCTCGGAGAGGGGACTTGGTCGCTCCGCTCCGAAATTTATATCTTTATTCCAAGTCTAAATAATCACTGCTTTCTTCAAGGAAAGGGCAAGCTTTCTTCAAGGGAAGGGCAAAGGTAATGATTTTTCGGATATCTTATTCCTCTTCCTGAGGATATCCTATCGCGATCACGCAGTATGGACGAAGCCCGTCCTTCAGACCGAGCAGACCGCGTACATAGTCCTCTGCCTTGTCTCCCTGCGGAACATCCTTCAGACGAGGGCGGCCGTTACAGTGCACCCAGCAACTCACAAGATCCATGGCGGTGACAGCCAGCTGGACGAATGTGGCTGAAATCGCACAGTTGTCCACCCAGAGGTCTGTCTTGGAATCGTCTCCCATTACAACGATGGCAGCAGGTGCCCCCGCCAGAAGACCGGAACCATAGTCACGCATCTGAGCAAGGGCATCCAGCGTGTCCCTGTCCTCGACTATCATGAATGCCGAACTCTTGCTGTTTCTTGAAGACGGTGCAGTCTGAGCTACCTTCACTATGGCGTCAAGGATTTCCCTTTCCACCGGACGGTCAGAATATTTCCTGACACTCTTCCTCTTTTCAATTACCTCTAAAAAGTCCATATCTATTTCTTTGCTTTACGTTTTGCACGCGCCTTCTGAGCCCTTGCGGCGCCGTTCTTAAGATATTTCGCCCACTGTTCGTCAGTGAATATCCTCATATAAGTCTTGTCGATCTGATCCATCCACTTGTCATGAACGTCCTGATACATGGACTGGTTAGCGACCTTGGCCTTTCTCAGTTCCTCATAGTCAGCCATCATGGCCGGAAAGTCGTGCTTGAGGGTGGAGTCCACATAGAAGACCTGCCAGTCCTCCAGATCCAGCAGCCCCTGAAGCCTGTCCGCCTCCTGCTCAGCCTGTTCATAGACATCCGGCTGCTTTTCCTGCTGCTGCGCAGAAGCTGTTCCATATCCGGCCGGCATCAGAACCGCGACTGCCAATGCGTATATATTCAATTTCATAACTACCGATTTTTTTGTTAGTTTTGCAGATTGTGCGCTGCCACAGTACGGGCAGCAAAAGCGAGACAAAAGTAATTAATTATAATAAAAGTACAAAATGAGAAGACTTTCAACAGCAATCCTCTTTTTTGCGGCAGTGTTCGGCCTGGCAAACGTGGAGAGCCACGCATGCACCAACGTCCTCGTGACAAAGGGAGCCAGCACTGACGGATCCAACATGATTTCCTATGCGGCAGACTCGCACCAGCTTTACGGCGAGCTCTATTTCGCTCCGGCCGGAGTGTGGAATCCCGGCGACATGAGACAGATCACCGAATGGGACACAGGCAAGCCTCTCGGATACATCCCTCAGATCGGAAGGACCTATCAGAGAGTGGGAAACATGAACGAGCACCAGCTCATCATCGCAGAGACCACATACGGCGGACGCCCTGAACTCTGGGATTCGACCGGAGTGATGGACTACGGCTCGCTCATATATGTAGCCCTTGAAAGAGCCAGAACGGCACGCGAGGCCATCAAGGTGGTGGTCGACCTTGCCAACACATACGGCTATTATTCAAGCGGAGAGTCATTCTCTTTCGCAGACAAGGACGAGGTGTGGGTTATGGACCTGATCGGAAAGGGCCCGGACAACAAGGGAATCGTGTGGGTTGCCCGCAGGGTTCCTGACGGATATATCTGCGCTCATGCCAACCAGGCTCGAATCAGCACCTTCCCTCTCGACGATCCCGAGAACTGCATGTATGCTCCTGACGTGATTTCGTTTGCACGCGAGAAGGGATATTTCAGCGGACTGGACAAGGACTTCAGCTTCTGCGACGCATATGCTCCGCTTGATTTCGGCGGAATGAGAGGCTGCGAGGCACGCGCATGGTCCGCATTCAACATCCTCTGCGACGGAAAGTTCACCTTCGAGGACGAGAACGGCAATGTCGTGACCAAGGATGCTGACGACTATCTGGAATATGCACTTGGGTGGGATAAGACCAAGAGATTCCCGCTCTTCGTGAAGCCGTCACGCAAGATCAGCATGAAGAATGTTGCTGACGTGATGCGTGACCACTATGAGGGAACACCTATGGATATGACCACCGATATCGGAGCCGGCGGCAACGCCCTCCCATACCGCTGGAGGCCGATGAGCTTCAAGCATGAGGGCAAGACCTATATGAACGAAAGGGCTATCGCCACACAGCAGACAGGTTTCTGGTTCGTGGGACAGTCGCGCGGCTGGCTGCCTGACGAGATCGGAGGAGTGAACTGGTTCGGATGCGACGATGCAGCCACTTCATACCTCACCCCTATATACACCTGCACGTACGAGGTGCCTGAGTGCTTCCGCGTGGGCAACGGCAACATGATCACATATTCCCCTACCTCAGCATTCTGGATGACCAACCGCGTGGCAAACGCATGCTACAAGGCATACAACATCATGTTCCCTACAGTTGACGCTGAGATAGACGCATGGGAGAATGCGATGATGGAGGCTGTCGTGAAGGCTGACGAGGAGGCTCTGAAGCTCTACAAGGAGGCAGATGCAAAGCCTCGCAAGCAGATCCGCCGCAACGACAAGTGCCGCAAGACTGTGGACCCATATACTTCTGTACGTGAGTATCTTACAGCATTTTCTGTGGACAACGCCCAGAAGATATTCGACAAGTGGGTGGCTCTTGAGCAGCTCCTTCTGGTGAAGTTCATCGACGGGAACGTGAAGGCTCAGAACGAGGACGGCAGCTTCGTGACAAACGGATACACTGACTGCATTCCTGACAAGATCACACAGCCGGGATACACTCAGAAGTGGAAGGAGTGCGTGGCAAAGGATCACGGAGACATAATTGAAGAACGTAACTAAACACATGCATATGTCAAGAAAATCGACTATAGTAAGAAACTGGCCGAAGTACCTCCTTCAGTGGGGTGTGCTTGCTGCCCTGATAGTATTCATCACAGGACTTGTCCCTTCCGAGCAGCCTGTGGATCCTGAGGCATACTGCCCGATGGGAGGCCTTCAGGCTCTTGCGACCTATCTCTCTCGCGGTTCGCTGCCATGCAGCATGTCGTCGGTGCAGGTGATGATGGGAATCGCTCTTGTGGCAGCCATCGTATTGTTCAGCAAGCTGTTCTGTGCATACATCTGCCCTGTCGGCACTGTACAGGACCTTCTCGGCAAGGCACGCAAGGCCCTCCGTATCAAGGGACTGAAGGTGCGCAACGGCTCTGTGCCCGACAAGATCCTCCGAATTGTGAAATATGCTCTCGTATTCTGGATAT
Organism: Bacteroidales bacterium; assembly: GCA_017938925.1. Taxonomy (GTDB): domain Bacteria; phylum Bacteroidota; class Bacteroidia; order Bacteroidales; family UBA932; genus Cryptobacteroides. The sequence goes on from JAGBAO010000008.1 coordinate 175,611, forward strand.
TCTATATGACCGTGAACTCCAGCGAGCTTTTCTGCAAGAATCTGGACCCGTATTATGCGATTGCCACCGGCTTCAAGGGTGAGATCACCCTCTGGATGTCCATCACGACCATCTGCCTCGTGGTTCTGGGAAGCTTCTTCATCGACATGTTCTGGTGCCGCTATCTCTGTCCGCTCGGAGCCATCTCCAACTCTCTGAAGTTCTGGATGTGGATCGGTGTGCTTTTCGGAGCATATTATGTGGCTGATGTTGTCGGTGCTGACATTCCTTGGGCTGTCCTTCTCGGCGGATTCTGCATCCTGGGCTACCTGCTGGAAATCTTCCACGCAAAGCCGAAGCTCCAGCTTCTCCATGTGATGAAGGACCAGAGCGCCTGCAACAGCTGCGGACTCTGCAACAAGACCTGTCCATACCACATCGACGTAAGGGGCTGCCGCAACGGAAAGGTGGATTCAGTGGACTGCACCCTCTGCGGCGAGTGCGTGGCAGCATGCTCGACAAACGCCCTGAGGGTCGGAGTATGCAGGAACGGAAGGAGCAGAATATGGAACTATGCTCCGGCTGTGCTCACCGTGGCACTGATCGCCTTCGGAATGTGGGCTGGCGGCAAGTTCGAGCTTCCTACCATCGACATGGAATGGGGTATCGAAAATGTGGCTGAGGACGGCACCGTGACCCAGCTGGTGAATCCGGACTCCCTCAAGACTGTCAAGCTGGAGGGCCTCAAGTCCATCAAGTGCTACGGAAGCTCGATGGCATTCAAGGCAAGGCTCCAGAAAATCCAGGGAATCCACGGCGTGAAGACCTTCGTGACTCACAAGACAGCTGACATCCTCTATAATCCGGCTGTGATCACTCCTGAAAAGATCCAGGAGGCGATTTACGTTCCTTCAAAATTCAGGGTGCAGACCCCTGACCACAACGAACTTGATTCGCTCAAAGTCATCACCATCAGGACCGAAGGCATGTACGACAAGATGGACATCAACTATCTCGGTCTGCAGATGCGTCTGACCGGAAAGAGGATCTACGGACTTGAGACCGAGTGGGCCTGCCCTCTCATCGTGCGCGTGTATGCTGCTGAGGATGAGGAGCTTGACGAGGACTGGTTCGAGGAGATCGTGGAGATGGACAAGCTGGTGATGCCTGTTCATGGAGGTGGAACCAAGGAGATCGAGGTGGACTATGAATTCGTGGAGATGGAGGCCGGGACCGGTTCCATCAGCACCGTGGACTTCCTCAAGAAGATGTTCAACCCGTTCAAGGCCGAGTTCAAGAAGAGGGTGGACGAGAATGCCGGAAAGAAGCAGTATATCTATGAGATTCCTGACAGGAACTACGAAAAGCCTATCATCCTTCGCAATATGCCGTTCGTAAGCAACCATCTCTCAAGGCACGAGGGCGTGATCGGAATCTACCTCAACCTCAACAAGGATCTGGTGCCGGCGATTCAGGTGAGATATGCGGAGCCTATGACAGCTGACAAGATCTGGGAGCTGCTGAATATGGAGACCTGGACCATCACTTACTCCAAGGAGGATGTGCGGGAGGTGCCGGCCAAGCTGAAGTTCAAGACTCCGGGAACTGAATACAGGTATTGATTCTGCACTGTTGAGCGAAGCCGAGACATCGTCTATTCCTGATGAACTTATAGACATAGACCGTCAGGCGCCAAATCGGCTAAAACTCTGCCTGTCGGTCCCCGAAAAGGGGCAAAACAAGCGGTTTTGACCACCGTCAGGCGCTAAATGAGTCAAAACTCCGCCTGTCGGTGTCAAAGGATTAACTTATATTAATAATTGAAAATATATTCCTTGTGAAATATCGCGTATATATATTGTTTATTATCGGGGTGGTGCTGAGTGCCGGGGTGGCACGGGCTGACGAGGGCATGTGGATGATTCATGCAATCGATGCGGCGCTGGAGAAGAAAATGCAGGAAAGGGGGCTGGAGCTTTCGGCCCGCGAGATCTACAATGCGGATGCTCCGGGAACCTCCGTGGCGGATGCCGTGGTGTCGCTGGAGTTCGGCTGCACCGGAAGCATGATCTCGGACCAGGGACTTCTGATCACCAACCACCACTGTGCATATTCCGATGTGCACCGTCTGAGCACCCCTGAGCACAACTACCTTGAAGAGGGATTCTGGGCCATGCAGTCGGACCAGGAGAGGAACATCAAGGGAAAGAAGGCGTTCTTCCTCAAGAGGGTCGTGGACGTGACCGACGAGGTCCTGGAACTGGAAGAGACTCTCAAGGCCGAGGGCAAGCCGTTCGGAATGCGCCGTCTGAGCCATCTGATGGAGAAACGCTACAAGGACAGCACCGGTCTGGAGGCTTGGCTCGCTTCGATGTGGAAGGGCTCAAGATATTATATGGCCCTCTATGAGGTCTATGGTGACGTACGCCTTGTTGCCGCTCCTCCAGTGTCATCCGCTGCATTCGGCGGTGACATAGACAACTGGGAGTGGCCGCAGCATAAGTGTGACTTTGCCTTGTATCGCGTATATACGGCTCCGGACGGCTCCCCTGCGGAATATTCCCAGGAGAACGTACCGATGAAACCTGCTGCCAAGTTAAAGATATCCCTTGAAGGATATAAGCCGGGCGACTACACCATGGTCATCGGATATCCCGGAAGCACCAACCGCTACAGCAGTTCCTTCGAGACTGACTTCAACGAGACACTTAAGCTGCCTATCACCAACAGGTTGCGTGGAGAGCAGATGGCCATCATCAAGGAGTGGATGGACTCAGATCCTCAGGTGAGGCTCAAATATTCCGACTACTATTTCGGACTTAGCAACGTGCAGGAGTACTGCAGCGGCGAGGTGGAGTGCTTCGGAAGGTTCGACGTGGTCGAGAGCAAGGAGGCTCTGGAAAAGGAACTTCAGGAGTGGATATCAGCATATCCTGAGCGGAAGGCACGCTGGGGAAACCTGCTGAGTGACCTTCAGGCAAAATATTCCGCAACTCAGAAAGGTGAAAGGGATGTGAACTACCTGCGTGAGAGCCTTGTCAGGGGCACACGCATCAGCAGGGTCATGCACAGGATCACCTCATACCGCTCGGACGACACCCGTTCGCTGCCGGGAATCATGAAGAAGGAATATGACAAGATCGACCTCCGGGTGGAGAAGGATCTGTTTGCTTATGCGGTCCGTCAGTACTATTCCCATGTGGATTCGGCAATGTGGGGACCTTATCACAAGGAGCTGTATGCTGCCTGTGAGGGAGACATTCAGAAGATAGCCTCCGTGGTGTGGGACGGGAGCGTGCTCACCGACGAGGGACGCAGGGATGCATTCACGGCCGGAACACCTTCGATCGAGGAATATAAGTCAGACCCCCTTTACCGTTTCTTCCAGGACGTCAAGGTGAAGACATTCAACGACGTCATCGCTGAGGCAGAAGGCGAACCAAAGCGTTCCGCTTTAAGGAAGGAATACACCCAGGCCATGTACCAGATGTATCTGGACAAGGGTGTGGCGCAGTATCCTGATGCGAACTCGACAATGAGGATCACCTACGGAACCGTGGGACCGCTCGAGCCCCGCGACGGAGTCATCTGCGACTGGAAGACGACACCTGCCGGAATCCTTGAAAAATATGATCCGTCAGACTACGACTTCACTCTGAGCGACCGCCAGTATCTCCTGTACAGGAAGGCGGACTGGGGCAGATGGGGATTCAACGCCGACGGCACTCCCGGCCCGGGACCGGACATGTATGTGAATTTCCTCACTGACAACGATATCACGGGAGGAAACTCCGGCAGCCCGGTCATGAACTCCCGAGGAGAACTCATAGGACTGGCCTTCGACGGCAACAAGGAGTCCCTGGCAAGCGACATGCTCTACACCCCGCACTACAACAAATGCGTCTGCGTGGACATCCGCTTCATCCTCTGGACCCTCGACTGCTACGCCGGCATGACACGGATCATTGAGGAGCTGGGGCTTTAATCGGCATCTGCCAAATCCGTAATATGAATTTCTCCACGAACTCTTTCTTGTCAAACAACGTTTTTCCGCATTGCCCTTTTTGGCCCTTTGTATTCGTGTATCAAGGAAATATGCGTACATTCGCGTCGTTATGGCAGTAAAGACAGATTTACCGGAAATATTGGCGCTCAGGCAGTCCGTGGAAAAGCGCTTCGGACATCCGATCGAGAGCAGATCGGATTTTTCCTTGTTGGCGATTGAAATCGAAAGAGTAACTCACGAACATATTGCAGAAAACACATTACGCCGTCTATGGGGTAAGATCTCCGGTTATGACACAGTCTTTACCCGCACATTGGACGTATTGTGCCGCTATGTAGGCAGCGAGCATTGGAATGACTTCTGCAATTCGCTGAAAAAACAGTCGTCCAGAGAGTCTGACATCATCTCCGATGGTGCATCCATAAAGGTAGAGGACCTGACCCCCGGCGACAGGATCCGTATAGGCTGGCTGCCAGATCGTGTCTGCATCATAGAATATGTCGGCGGACGGATGTTCAAGGCTGTGGATACCAGGAATTCCACTCTTCAGGTCGGGGACACCTTCGAGTGCAGCGTCATGCTGAAGAACTATCCTCTTTTTGTAGATAATCTCGTACATGGCGGCGAACACTGCCAGCGCTATTCCATGGGCCTGAACAACGGCCTGACCACTCTGGAAAAACTCTAATCCGGAAAAAATACCTATATTGCAGCCAGTTATGACACCGGACTGCTCAATTTCCCAGGACTCTATTGTACTTCTCGACATCATCAGCGAGGGGCGCATGTTCCGTATTCATAAGGCCCGCATGGGTACGAAATACATAATTCTGAAATCTGCGGTCCATAAGGATGCGATGACAACGGAGTTCCTCAGGCGGGAATATGAACTCGGCAGCACCTTGTCCCATTCATGCATAGTGACGACCCTCGGCTTTGAGGAAGACACCCCGGCAGGCCAGGCACTCGTCCTTGAATATATAGAAGGCGTTCCCCTCGAAGAATATATTGCGACGCATCCGACAGATTCTGCGACCGACCGCATCATCGATGATATTCTGGACGGGGCGGACTATCTCCACCATCGCGGTGTACTCCATAACGACATCAAGCCGTCAAACATCGTAATAAACCCTCATGGGGCGGCCCGCATCATAGACTTCGGCCTTTCCATCAGCGATGACTCCGTCTACAAAGGCTGCATGGGGGGTTCCCAAGGGTATTCCGCACCGGAGATCATGGCAGGCAAAGGCCCGGCAGGAGCAGCGTCTGACATATACTCCATAGGCCTGCTCATGAGGCTATTGTCCGGCAGAAAATATCGCAGGATCATAGATCGCTGCTGCCGTCAGAACCCTTCCGAGAGGTATCAGAGCATCCCCTCGCTCAAGCGGGCCATTGCGTTCAGAAGACACCTTCCTGTGGCAGTCGCGGCAATCATATTTGCTGTCTTTGTGCTGACCATGATACTGCCCTCAAAAGTGGAGACTGCCGTCACGGAGTCATCCCACAATGCCCTCAAAGACCGTCTGAGGACAGAAATGAGTACATTTTACATCCCGGCCCGCGACTCCATGTTCTGCCAGCAGACCTTTGCCGCCGCCTCTATCTTCAAGGGAGAATATCTCCTTTGCTATGTCCATTTCCGAGACTCCCTCCCTGCGGACCAGCACCTTGCCTGCGAAGAAATCTTCGCCGAGCAGTCCGCTGTGCTGGATTCAATTATGCTCTCCCTGCCGGGAGCACCGGGACGTTAGTCTATGACATCTTCTACGTCCTTCTGCTTAATCTTCTCCTGATTTCACTCCGATGTATATTTGACAGCTTGTCGGAAGAAAACAGCGTTTTCACATGAAATACACCGTCTGAAAGGTGCGTTTTCGACATCGTGAGTAGGGCCAAATAGGGCCATCCTCAAATGGCAGATTATAGGTTTCTTTGTAGAAACATTCTGCGATGGGAATTTTTCTGACCATAATTGGACTTGTGCTATGCGTTTTCTTCATGAAGACTTTCGTCCGCATCCTGGTGTGGATATTCGATTTTCTCGTGAGGAATTTTATCTATGTGATCATCATAGTCGCGGTTGTATGGTTTCTTCTCAAGGGATGGTCTTGATGTAAAAGTCCCTTTGACGGGTTGAGGTTCTAACAAATTGAGTATAACGGTAAAATATACAAGGCAATATAAGATATGTGTGATACTTTAAACAATAGAAAAGTATGATTGTACGACAGACTAAAAACACCTTTATCCGTTTTATCGGAGAAAAAGGTTACATCATTAACCAGATGACGCGCCATGACCGTAACTATAATGAGACCGGAGCAGATTTTTTGCGCGAAATCAGTAGAGAACCACAGGACGTGGAGGAAATTGTTGATCGTCTTGCTCGTTTATATGGAGAGAGTGTGAGCCGGGAAGAATTAAAGGCTGATTTTGTCGAGTTCGTTGAGGATCTCGATAAGCATATGTTTCTCGTTAGTGGAGAGACTGTTGATGAATTGAATGCAAAAGATCTGGATTTCTCCTACAGTATGGAAAATCCAAAGACTCTTGTGTCAGACTTTACTCAGATTACAGAGCAGCATATCGGAGAAAATACTCAAGACTATATGCTTGAAGCGACTCAACGCAAACCACGCCTGAACGCTTTGCAATTTGAACTGACAAGCCGTTGTAATGAAAGATGCATCCATTGTTATATACCGAATGGCAAGAAGGATACAGGACGCGACATGCCTACTGAAAAGGTCTTTTCTCTGATTGATGAATTTGCTGAAATGGGTGGGTTTCATGTAACCCTTTCCGGTGGTGAAGTCTTCATGCATAAGGATATTATCCGCATAATTCAATATTGCCGGGAGAAGGACATGATGATATCTGTCCTATCGAATCTGATTGCCTTGAAGGATGTACAGATTCCGTTTATAAAAGCGGCGAATGTATCACTGATTCAGACATCCTTGTACAGTATGAATCCTGAAATACATGATACGATAACAAAAGTAAAAGGCTCGTTCGCTAAAACTAAAGCAGCGATAGAAAAATTGGTCGCGGCAGATATTCCCGTTCAGATTTCATGCCCTGTTATGAAGGCTAATTGTAAGGGTTATGCTGAGGTGTTGAAATATGCTCAGTCTCTAAAATGCAATGCTCAGACTGATTATCTGATGATGGCTCAGGCGGATTTGGATACGCAGAACCTTGCCAATAGAATTTCTCTTGAAGAAACAGAGACACTGCTCCATGATATACTGGAATGGGATAAGGATTATAAAGAAAACACTTTGCAACAGAAGTCTGTTGCTGAAGAGTTTGCTTTCGACCCTGAACGTTTTGCCTGTCAACCGCTTTGTGGCGCGGGAATCAATGATTGCTGTGTTACGGAGAATGGGGATGTCTATCCATGTCCCGGCTGGCAAGACATGGTTTGTGGTAATGTATATAAGCAGTCTCTTCAAGAAATTTGGGAAACTTCGCCTCAATTTGCAAAGATTCGTGCTGTGACACAGGGAGATTTTCCAGAGTGTCTTAAATGTGAGGCACGCAACTTTTGCTCTATGTGTCTAGTCCGCAATTACAATGAGAGCAATGGTGATATGTTCGAGATTAACAAGCATTTTTGTGAAGTTGCCTTCTTAAATAAGAGGGTTGTGGAAGATTTCTATAAAACAAATGATCAGAATATATAGCGGAAGCCGAAAAGCTATGATAGAGTAGGCATAAAATTCAAATCAAACCATTATGAAAACTTACAAGAAAGTTGTAGTTGAGGCTGTAAATACTCCATCTGGATCTTATGCAGCAGGTTGTCCTGTAAACCAGAACGGTTTCACTTCTTACTGTCGCAATTGCGAAAGAACAAAGTAATTTTCAGGGGGCACATCATGATATGCCCCCTGTTTTTATAGAATAAAGCAAATGTCTCATTTGACAGACTCTCATATTCACGTAGGCCAATACAACGACTTATATACTTCGCCGTCTGAACTGAAGGAGTTCCTTGATTCCGTCAACGTTGAATCTTTTGCTGTGTCATCCACAACTATTTGTAATGGAGATTATCGTAAAGTCATCAGTGAACTGAAGGAATTGCAAACTCTCTGTGGCGACAGGATGTTACCTGTATTATGGATAATTCCGAACATGCTTAGAGATGGCGGTGTAGAAATGTTTATAGAATCCGGCCTTGTTTGGAAATGTATAAAGATACACCCTCAGTTAAATCCTGAAATTTGGGTGAAAAATGGTATGGAAAAGCAGACAGTCATGTCAATGGCGTCAACCATGCGGCTCCCATTGCTTATCCATACGGGAGAATCTGATGGATGCTATCCGTCACATTATTCTGATGTTGTAGAACAGAATCCCCACGTAACTTTTATACTAGCCCATGGAAGACCAATTGATGAGACTATACAGCTGATGACGCAAAACCAGAATGTCTGGGTTGATACGGCATTCATGCCAATGGAACATGTTGGAATGTTATGTTACAATGGCTTGGCTGATAGGATACTATGGGGTACAGACTATCCTATCCCGAGATATTTCTATCCAGACAATAATATGATTGATTATTATCTTTGCCTTGTTGAGCAACTTAAAACATTGGTTTCAAATGAGGATTTCAAGAGAATTACCCAAATGAACTTCAACAGGCTTTTTTCTTCTCATTAAATTATACAATTATGCTGAAAGTAAGAATTGAAAAAGAACCTGAAAAGGATTGGACACAGCAACTTCGAGAAACTATTGAAGCTCAGCCGATTACAAAAGAAGAGCTGATCAAGAAGCTAAAAAGCGAGAATGACGTGTGGTACTTTGATTCTGATGAAGAGTTTGAAAAGTTTGCCTTAGATACGAGTGGGAAGGACTGGATGAGGCATACTACCGAAAAATATACCTATGCATACGAATATGCCGTCAGCAGTGATAAGGTGTTTGTGGTTATGGGTGGTGGTGACGAGTCAAAGGTTAACAGACGCCGTTGTGTCGGGCATCAGCCAGTCCAAAATCTAGGTGAAGCATTCGCTCATTATTATGATATTACTTTTGATGGTCGGAATTTGTGTCCTGAGGGATTGTTCAACCACAGAGAAGCTCTGGCTGTAATTAAAGAGAAGTGGGAAGAAGTTTGTGGAGAATATGATGGACCAAAGGAGTGCTATTCTAAATGGGTAAAGACATCCATCAGGCCTCTTATTGATGCCGTTAAGGAAAATTATGATCTTTGCGACAGATTGATCATCAAAGAATATTGTTCCGTAATTCTATTGGATTAAAATTGACTCCGACTTTTGAAATTTTTCGATTTGTTTCTATATTAAGAAGGAAAGATTAATACTCGACCGATATGACTTTTGAAGATTTGAAAGGATGTCTGATCCTGCTTTCGTACGATACAGTGAGGCCGGAGGATGAAAGTCAGACATGGCATAATGTGTTGCCTTATACGTTTGAAGACGAGTGTCTGTTGAGGTATGAACTCGATGGGGATGATGACATCGATCATACCATCGATCTGGACAACTATGCCGTGGCTCAGAGGACTCCATTTGACATGGATGAGTTTGAAAAGGTAAATGATCTTTTGATAAGGATATTGCTTACCGAGGGCAAGGAAATCATCCGTGAGGCTCCTTTCAATGAAGAGGATGTGGTCGATAACAGGATAACATTGACGCTGTATGACGAGTCCCGCAACGAGCTCCTGTCACGCTCACGCAAGATAGGTCGCAAGGCCCCGAAGAAGCCTTCGAAGCCGGAACCGGAGCGGACATATACCTCGGAGGAGCTGAGTAATATAGGGGAATCCTTGGTAAGGCTGCAAAGGTCTCTCTGTATTTCGGGATGGAGGGAATTGGGCTTCCATACTATGCTGCTTGTCGCTGCCGGTGCCTTGGCCCTGTGGATTTTCTGGGACTACTCACCTCATCCTTGGATGAAGTGGGTACTTGCGGCTTTGTTCGGATTGTACTTTACACAAGTGTGGTGGAGTAACAAGAGGACTTGTCCGATCTTTGTGGCATGGTCGCTTACCATAAGGGCGGAGGAATGTCCGTGGATAAACGGCGGCGCCCTTTCGGGAGTGGGAATGGGGATATTGCTCTTTTGCTTTCCGAAAGTTAAACTGGCGGATGCATTCTTCGTTGGTCTAGCCACAGCATATTGTGTGACCGTCTGCTGGTGCGTCCTGGCATGGCTCAATGACTTGTTTGAAGACGATGGCAACATTCTTATGCCGGCGCTCAAGTCGCTCAAGCGCTCAAACCGCCGCATGGCAAGAAAGTCGTTCTTTCATAATATGTTCGGATTTTAATTAGGGTCATATTTTCATTAAACACAAAAAGTTATGAGTAATTTTGGTAAATGTACTGTTGTCGTAGAAGGAAACGCCGTAAAGCATGTGAATGATTTTCTCTTGCCACTTTGTGGAAAAAGTGACGAGTATGTTTATGCAAGATCTTTCAATGTTCAGGCAAAACTTGTCAATGAGGTTCTTTATGTCAACTTTGAATCCAATTGGGATCTTGAACTCTTAGATAAGATCATTGAGATCTGCGAAGGGGAATCAGGTAGGTATTATTACAATTATTATAATGAAAGCATGTTGGTTGACAGCGAATCCAATGATAAAGAAGGAAAGTACTTCACAAGACATGAAGGATATGAGAAGTTGCTGGAATGTGATTTCGTTTACTACAAACCTAAATTTGACTTTGACAATCTTTGATTGATCACAACTGATTTTCTGGCTTCGCGTGTCTGGCTGTGGATCACAGACAGGATCGCAGACCCGAAATAGTGATGAAACATATGGTAGAACCAGATCTGGAAGTGACTTCTACAGATGTCGTGACGGAACTTCTGAGAGAGTATCACGGAGCGGAGTTCACGGAGCCGGAGAGGGAGAATGATCCTGTGAAATGCATCAGTCTGATATTGGAAGACCTCAGGGCAGGAAAGGACGCAGACGACTTTACTGTGATGTCGGCTATGTTTGACAGGACTGCTCATCAGGAAGAATACCTCGCTTTGCTCAAGCCGGAAGACGTGAAGTGGCTTATGATGTCCGGAATGCCGGAGGCGAAATGTATCCTGCTTGCCGGAATGAGGCACAGCTGGCGTTCCTGGAAGGAAGTGTTCAAAGACGAGACAACCGGAGAGGAAAAACTGGTAATCCGGACAGAAAAACTTGATTCGCCTGTGTTTGAGGAAGTCAGGTGCAATGTCGGGAAAATGCTGGAAGCGGTCTGTCTGGAAGGAACGGTCACACACGAACTGATGGGCATAGTGTGGTTCCTGAAGCACTATGCCGGATATGATTGTATACAGGATTTGAAAATATATAAATCAAAACATATATGGCGGTAATGGGGAATATGAAGAAAACGGTTTATATTGATCTGGATAATACCCTGGCGGATTATCTGGGGATGTGCAATCAGATGCACATAAGTCCTGCCGAGGCAAAGCATACTATTGGATTTTTCAGGAAACTGAAGCCGATGCCGGGGGCTGTGGAGGCGTATGAAAAGTTGAACGAACATTTCAATGTATATATACTGTCGACCGGTCCCTGGAGCAATCCGCATTCGTTGTGCGAGAAGGTGGAATGGGTGAAGGAACACTTGCCGTCTGCATATAAGAACATCATATTCAGTCACCACAAGGATCTGAACAGGGGTGACTATCTGATAGATGACTCCGAGAAGAACGGGGCTAAGGAGTTTGCCGGCATCCATATAAAGATTCATTCACCGGAATTTCCGGACTGGAGCAGCGTCATACGTTATATTTTCGAAAAGGAAAATATATGATAAGGATTCTTTATGTCCACGGCTATAAGGGGGACAAATACGGGTCCTCTTTTCAGCATCTGGCAAAATACGCGGATGCCGCAAATTTCGCAGGAGAGAAAGTTGAGATGCTTTCTTTTGATTATGATCCGGAAGAGCCGACAAAGTCCATAAGGGAGCTCCGCCTGTATTATTATGCACATGACATCGACCTTATCATCGGATCGTCATTGGGTGGATTTCTGGCTGCGTGTTGTCCATGGACGCGTCGTATTGTCATAAATCCATGCTGGTCACCTTCCGTGGAACTGCCGAAGGTCGGATATGAAGGATTGACGGATGACTATGCATTCCTGGAAGGTAGCCTTGGCATGTACGCCGGCTCTGGCGATGAACGCCTGTGTATAGGGTGCTTTGCCAGAAAGGATGAACTTCTGGGCCATAGATACAGGGCGAAGTTCCGCAAGTTCTATAAGGAGACATACGATATCCCCGGTGGGCATCATCTGTCGCAGGCGGCGGCAAAGAAGATAATGACTGAGATCGCACCGATGCTCATTGCACGTTTCAAGTCAAAGCGTGGGATGGGACATATAGTCCGTAAGGGACTCTCCATGCAGGAGAAGCTTGTCTTTGCTCATCTTTTGTCGATGCGCAACGATCCGGCAGTCAATGCGTCGGAAAAATGCGGATGCTTCTGGTGCGAAAGGATATTCCCTGCCACGGAGGTCCGCGAGTGCTACAGGGAGATCGGAAACGGACTCACTGCCATCTGTCCTTATTGCGGGATTGACGCAGTGCTGGCTGATGCCTCGGGTGTCGAGGTCTCTCCGGAATTTCTCCACAAGATGCATAAAGCCTGGTTTTAATGATTTTCGAAAATCTGAAATTGGCCGAGCTGTCCGTAGAAATGGCGGATTTCCCGGACGAAAGTCACAATTTGATCACGTGGACAAAAATTAAAAACAACCGGAATTTTACGCTGAGCCAGCAAAACCTTGCCACAGGTGTGTGTGGGAGCGATTTACAATAAAAAAAGCCGTCTCTGTAAGAGAACGACTGCATATATAATTGTACCTCGTCAGGTGATTTCATAACAAAGGTCATCCGAAGATGACCTGTTTTGGAGCGGAAAACGAGACTCGAACTCGCGACCCCAACCTTGGCAAGGTTGTGCTCTACCAACTGAGCTATTTCCGCATATCCCTCAAATGGGATTGCAAAGGTACACACTTTTTTTGAACTTCCAAATTTTTTATGAATTTTTTCTGAAAATTTGCAGCTTTTAAAAGAATTCCGAGACCTGCGTCAAATGGAGCAGATCTCGGAATTTCCTCTTTATCGGATCTCGATCCGGCCGTCCTGGACATCGACCGTGATGACCGTGTCGCGGCGGACATGCCCGTCGAGGATGGATTTTGCCAGGAGGTTCACCAGTTCCTTCTGCATCAGGCGCTTGATCGGACGGGCACCGTAGGCCGGTTCATAGCCTTTCGTGCTCATGTAGTCCTCGAACTCCTGTGTGAAGGTGATGTTCACGCCGTTCTCCGCAAGCTTGGACTGCAGATCTGCTATCTGCATCCTGAGGATGTCACGGATATCTGTCTGGGAGAGAGGCTCGAACATTATCACTTCGTCTATTCTGTTCAGGAACTCCGGACGGACCGTGCGCTTGAGGACCTCCAGAACCTCTGAGCGGCACTCTGCCAGAAGGGATTCCCGTTGAGATTCCTCGACTCCGCCTTCGGTCTCGCTCGGAATGGCACCGAGCGGCAGACGCTCCATATAGGACTGGATTATGTCGGCTCCGACATTCGAGGTCATGATCAGGATGGTGTTCTTGAAGTCCACGGTGCGGCCCTTGTTGTCGGTCAGACGTCCGTCGTCAAGCACCTGCAGAAGGATGTTGAACACGTCCGGATGTGCCTTCTCTATCTCGTCCAGCAGGACCACCGAATACGGCTTGCGTCGCACGGCCTCCGTCAGCTGACCGCCCTCATCGTAGCCTACATATCCCGGAGGCGCTCCCACAAGACGACTCACGGAGTGACGCTCCTGATATTCGCTCATATCTATTCGGGTCATCATGTTCTCGTCATTGAACAGGAACTCGGCCAGCGCCTTAGCAAGCTCCGTCTTTCCGACACCGGTCGTACCCATGAACAGGAACGATCCGATCGGGCGCTTCTCGTTCTGAAGGCCGGCACGCGAACGGCGCACGGCATCGGCCACTGCCTCTATGGCTGCATTCTGACCCACTACCCTCTTGTGCAGTTCAGCTTCCATGCGAAGAAGCTTTTCACGCTCGCTCTCAAGCATCCTCTTCACAGGAATTCCAGTCCACTTTGCCACAACCTCAGCGATGTCTTCCGGAGTAACCGCCTCCGTGATGATAGGATCCTTGATCGCCGCCTGACGGGCTGTCAGCTGGTCGATCTTCGCCTGGGCATCCGCCATCTTGGCATAACGGATCTCGGCAACCTTTCCATAATCACCTGCCCTCTCCGCATTATGCGCCTCGATCTTGTAGTCCTCCATCTTCTGACGCTGCTTCTGAAGCTCCGAAAGTATTCCCTTTTCCTCGTCCCAGCGTTTACGAAGGTCATCCCTTTCTGCATTAAGGCTCTTGAGTTCCTCCTTGATCTTGTCCATCTTCATGGAGACTCCCTCACGCTTGATCGCTTCCCTCTCGATCTCCAGCTGCCTTATCCTGCTGTCCAGCTCGGCAATCGGCTCAGGAACGGAGTTCATCTCAAGACGAAGCTTTGAAGCTGCCTCATCCACAAGGTCGATTGCCTTGTCGGGAAGGAAACGGCTTGTGATATATCTATGTGAAAGCTCCACAGCGGCAATCAAGGCGTCATCCTCTATGCGCACCTTGTGGTGGTTCTCATAGCGCTCCTTCAAGCCTCGCATTATGGAAATTGACGCCGCAGGAGACGGCTCATCCACCATCACCATCTGGAAGCGGCGCTCCAGGGCCTTGTCCGCCTCGAAATACTTCTGATACTCATCAAGTGTCGTGGAACCTATCGTACGAAGTTCCCCGCGCGCCAGAGCCGGCTTAAGGATATTGGATGCATCCATCGCACCTGAGGAGCGTCCTGCACCCACCAGAGTATGAATCTCGTCTATGAAAAGTATCACTTCTCCTTCGCTGTCAACGACTTCCTTGACCACTCCCTTGAGACGTTCCTCGAACTCTCCCTGATATTTGGCTCCTGCAATCAGGGCTCCCAGATCAAGGGAATATATCTTCCTGCTCTTGAGGTTCTCCGGCACATCGCCGTCGACTATCTTCTGCGCGATTCCCTCCGATATCGCTGTCTTTCCCACTCCCGGTTCTCCTACCAGAATAGGATTGTTCTTTGTCCTTCTGCTGAGGATCTGAAGGACCCTCCTTATTTCTTCGTCCCTGCCGATCACGGGATCCAGCTTGCCTTGCGCCGCCCTCTCGTTGAGATTGACAGCGAACCTGCTCAGATTTTCAAACTTGTTTTCTGCCATATTCTTTTCCTCCTAAATTATGACGGCAGTGCATACGCAGAATAAGCCGTCCGGTTTCTATACCGAACGGCTATCAGTCAAAATATATTCCAAAGCCCTTATTCTGCCAAAATGTCAGCCGGGCGGAACTTCGTCAATTACTCAGCTGTCTCAGTTGCAGGAGCCTCTGTTGTCTCTGCAGGAAGTGCTGCAGGGAACTCTGGAGCCGGAGCCTCGATCTCGATCTTCTCTGTGAGATCCACGTCCTTGACCTTGTTGCTCATTGTGAATGAAGTCACTACAGACACGAGGAAGATGAATCCAACGAGTCCCCAAGTGATCTTCTCAAGGATATCTGCTGTCTGACGGACACCGAAAGTCTGGTTTCCTGCTACGAAGTTGCTTGCAAGTCCGCCACCCTTTCCGTTCTGGAGCAACACGATGAGTGTGATGAGAACGCTGGCAAGAAGTACAAGCACTGTCAAAACTGTGAATAATACGTTCATGGTTATCTAAAACTAATTTAACTCGTTTAATTTTTCAATAAGGGTTGCAAAGTAAGCACTTTTTTCCGGATATGCCAAAATAAGTTTGGAATAAATGGCCTTGGCCTGCTCATAATAGCCCTGTTCGGCATAGATCTGTGCCAAAGTTTCCGTATATAGGTCAAATTCAGCTTCCTCCACATCCTCATAGGACTTTTCCTGCCTTGCTTTCGCGGCATATCTCGAAAACACATTGTCTCCGGATGTCCTGACCTTGTCATAGTCGTCCTGGGAAAAATAGTCTCCACCTACCACATGCACCCTCCTCTTCTCCGTCTCTTCCTTGACCTCCGGCTCGGTCTCGGCAATATAGGACTTCAGGAGTTTCTCTACGTCCGCATCGCTCCAGTCCTTCTGCTGCGAGGCTCTCAGAAGATCAGCCATCTTTTCACGTGCTCCTATGTACATCGCTGCATCCGCATACTGACTTGCTCCCCAGACCCCGCCCATGCGGCTCATCCTGTCGCACAGTTCCTTCCGTGCACCGCCGAACCAGGGATACAGATTGACCACCCCCGCAAGCTCGTCAAGATTAAGCTTCTTCAGATCTATATATCCCATAACCTACCAGTTTGCTACCGTTGCATTGAAGATATCCTCGCACAGTTTCTCCACGATCTCCTCGCAAAGTCCCGACTCCACAGCATCAAGAGACTGCATGGCGTCAAAATCAGCATACGCCGAGAAGCCCTTGTCCTCGAAGTTATCCTCGGGATATTTCCTGTTGATGAATGTGATCTTTGCATTGACTGTCAGACGGTTCTGCGCAGCCTGCTCGTTCGCTCCGATCGCGGTTGCCTTCACATCATAACCCGTGATCGCACCCACAATCTCAAGGTCTCCGTCCATATCGACCTGCTCCAGTTTCGTGAGCTTCCTGAACTTCTCCTGAAGAGCCTCCGTCATCTGGTTGCTGAGCGAAGGGTTGACCTTCAGTGCCGTATATTCGAAATAGTTGATTGTCACGGACTTTACATCCGGCTGGATGGATGTTCCTGTGAATGAATATATTCCGCATGACTGCACGATGAACGCCGTTACGGCAAGAGCCACAACGACCCCAAGCGTCGCCATCAATGTCCTTTTTCCTGTCATTTTCTGATCATCTTTAGTTTACGATACAATGTCCTTTCCGAGATTCCGAGCTCTTCCGCCGCCTCCTTTCTGTTGCCATTATGCTTCTGAAGCACACGTTCTATAAGGTCCAGATTCGAAGCCTCTATCGACAGCTTCTCTTCTTCAAAAGACTGTTCTTCCGGATCTTCGACCACCTGATCCTCGACCCTGCCGCGCTGCCAAGGCTGCTCTTCCGCTATGACTCCTCCTTCCGGAGCGGCGATAACAGGCACCGGAGACGGAACGGATGAGGAGAGTCCTGCCTTGGCAATCACCTGCTTGAGATAGTCCACATCCTGCCTGAGCTGAAACAGCATCCTGATGATGGCCTCCCTCTCTCCCGGATTTTCCGCCGTTTCCTGATACGGAGAAGCCACTGCAGGAAGAAGATTAGGATCTTCCTTCGGTATATATTTCTGAAGCACATCGGCATCCACAACACACTTGTCCTCATATCCGGTCAAACGGCCTGACTCCAGTGCGGAGACCGTCTCTGCCACATTCTTCAGTTGCCTGATGTTGCCCGGCCAGCGGTATTTCCTCAGCATTATCGATGCATCTTCGGTCAAGGTCACCTTGCACATTCCGTATTTTGCAGAAAAGTCTGAAGCGAACTTGCGGAACAGGAGGTTGATGTCTGTCGGACGCTCCCTCAGAGCAGGCATCTTTATGGAAACGGCGTTGAGCCTATAATAAAGGTCTTCCCTGAACTTGCCTTTCGACACCGCATGCATCAGATTCACGTTAGTTGCCGCCACGACGCGGACATCCGTCTTCAGGACCTTGGAGGATCCCACTCTGATGAACTCACCGGACTGAAGAACTCTCAGAAGCTTTGCCTGGGAAGCAAGAGGAAGCTCGCCGATCTCGTCAAGGAACAGTGTTCCTCCGTCGGCCTCCTCAAAATATCCCTTTCTCATCTCGTTCGCCCCGGTGAACGATCCCTTTTCATGACCGAAAAGTTCTGAGTCCACCGTACCCTCCGGAATGGCTCCGCAGTTGATTGCGAAGTACTTGCCCCTCTTGCGAGGGCTGTTCTGATGTATTATTCTCGGAATGTTCTCCTTGCCGACTCCACTCTCTCCGGAAACCAGGACAGTTATGTCGGTAGGAGCAACGGCAACAGCGATTTCCAACGCCCTGTTGAGCGCCGGATCGTTGCCGATAATATCGAACTTGTTCTTTAATGTCTGCAGTTCCTGATTCGTCATAGCGGCACAAAGTTACAAAATCGCTTGAAATTTACACCCACGACTCTCAGAAAATATAAAAATATGATTATCTTTGCGCTTTGGTATGCCTACGCGTGTACGTGCGTAGGTCCCAAAACCAAAGATAAACAAACCAATCTAATTTTATAAACAATGAAAAAAGGAATCAAATTATTTGCTGCCGTTCTCGGACTTGCTGCTGTTGCATGTAGCTCACCTGAGAAGATGGCGGAAATGGCAGAGAACGTTACCGTTAAGTGCGAGCCTGCTGTTCTCGAAGTTGTAGGCGGAGAGATCGACGCAACAGTTTCAGTGACTTACCCTGAGGACTATTTCCACGCAAAGGCTATCCTCGAGGTTACTCCTGTAATCGTTTACGAAGGTGGTGAGGCTAAGATGGAGCCGTTCATGTTCCAGGGTGAGAAGGTTAAGGACAACTACGAGGTTGTACCTACTGCCGGAACAACTGTAACAAAGAAGGTTCATTTCAACTATGCTCCAGGCATGGAGAAGTGCTACCTCGAGCTCCGTGGCGTTGTTAAGTACAAGGACAAGAACACTGACGTTCCTTCAAAGAAGGTTGCTGACGGTGCCAACACAACTTACATGCTCGTTTGCAAGAAGGGCGCTCTTGACCTCAAGGCTGACAACTACCAGGAGGTTATCAAGCAGACTGCCGAGGGTCAGATCCTCTACACAATCAACAGCTCTGCTGTAAGAAACAACCAGTACAAATCACAGTCCATCAAGGATTTCCAGGCTGCTCTCGACGAAATCAAGGCTAACGAGCGCAAGACTCTCGTTGGAACTGACGTTGTAGCATACGCTTCACCAGACGGAAAGGAAGACCAGAACGCAAAGCTTTCTGACAACCGTTCAAAGTCTGCTGAGAAGGCATTCGCAAAGGTTACAAAGAAGCACCCTGCTGACGCTCCTGTTAACGTAACAAGCGTAGGTGAGGACTGGGAAGGATTCCAGGAGCTCGTTGCTGCTTCTGACCTCGAGGACAAGGATCTCATCATCCGCGTTCTTTCTATGTACAGCGACCCAGCTGTCCGCGAGAAGGAGATCAAGAACATGTCTGCAGTTTACACAACTCTCGCTAAGGAGGTTCTTCCTGAGCTTCGTCGTGCAAGATTCATCGCTAACGTAGAGTACAAGAACTACACTAGCGAGGAGCTCCTCAAGCTCATCGAGGAGAACATCGACGTTCTTGATGAGACTGCACTTCTCCGTGCCGCTACTCTCGTTAAGGAGAACGACCAGAAGGTTGCCCTTTACAAGAAGGCTGTAGAGAAGTACAACAGCGCAAACGGCCAGTACAACCTCGCTGTGACTTACATCAAGGCTGGCAAGCTTGCTGAGGCTAAGGCTGAGCTCGCTAAGTGCGCTAAGGATGCTGACTGGAACAACGCAATGGGTGTTGTAGCTCTTCAGGAGAACAACCTCGACGAGGCTGTAAAGTACTTCAACGCTGCTGCCAACAAGTCTGCAAAGGCTAACCTCGCTGTTGTTGACGTTCTTAAGGGTGACTACAAGGCTGCTGCCGCTAAGCTCGGTGACTGCAAGTGCTTCAACGCTGCTCTCGTAGCTCTCCTCAACGGAAACAACGCTCCTGCTGCCGCTCTCAAGTGCGAGTGCCCACAGGCTGCTTACCTCCGCGCTGTTGCTGCTGCACGTCAGGGTGACGCTGCTGGTGTCAAGAAGAACCTTGAGGCTGCCAAGAAGTGCGACAAGCTCGCTGCAAGGGCTGAGAAGGACGTTGAGTTCGCTCAGTACAGGTAATTCTTAATACCTTATAATATAAGTCGGGTGGCTGTTTTCACAGTCACCCGATTTTTTGTGTTCAGCAGACCTCTACATCTTCATGATATTGACATCCAGGGCGGACTCGATGAGGGTGATGATCATATCGAGGTCATCAGTACTGAATTCGCCGCTGAGGCGCTTGGAAAGGTCTGTGCAGACAAATGAAATCTTGTAATGTTCCGAGAGGGTCTTGAGCACATCCTTCAGAGAAGTGTCGTTGAAGACGAAGGTGCCTCGCTGCCATGCAAGGGAGTTCAGCTTGTCCTGGGTGTCGAGGACAGGAGTCTGCTTTCCGTCCGGGAGAGTCGCTCCCATGCCCTTTTCCAGAACCGTCCCTTCCTCTGCTGCATCACGGGCAAAAAGGACCTTGCCGGACTCGACATATACTGTCACGGATTTCCTTGAAGCGGAGGCATCCACCTGGAACCGGGTGCCCAGCACCTTTATATATGCATTGCCCGTGGAGACCTCAAACGGCCTGGACTCGTCGCGTGCAACATCGAAATAGATCTTTCCGGTCATCTCCACCTTGCGGTCAGTGTCGAAGTTCCGGTATCGGAGAGTCGCTCCGTCAGCAAGCGTCACCTGCGTGCTGTCGGGAAGAAGGCAGACCGTCTTAGCTCCGTCTGCCAGGATCTCGGTCCAGGCGTTCCTCTGATTGTCATATAGGAAAAGACCCAGCAGCAATGCAACCGCAGCGGCCACAGCGACTGAACGCCTCCAGCGGAGCCTGCGTACCTTCCGGGAAGCATCTTTGTCCGCTCCGTACCGGGCATTGAAACGGTCTATGGCCTTCTGCGTGTCGAACGCCCCCGCCTTGTAGTGACGGGTCACGAAGTCTATATGTCTGTCACCGTACTCTGACATAATATATATCTTATCTCATCCTTATGACGGAAAGTCTATTGAAAAATACTATCGTCTCAGGCAAAAAACGACATGAAAAACGAATATATCCTGTCTGCCCCTTCCTTCAGGATTCTGAGGGCCTTGCTGATCTGGTTGCGGACCGTGTTCTCCGAGATGCCCAGTTCCGTGGCAATCTCCTCATATTTCAGTCCGTCCCTCTTGCTCAGCAGGAACACCTCACGGCATTTCTCCGGCAGGGAATCTATCGCCGTCCACAGTCTGGCCTCTATCTGCGATCTCTCCTGCGCGTCATCGTCATCAATGATCCCGTATGCATCCTGCGGCTTGAGCTCCTCCGTCTGGAGTCCCTTCTGACGGAGCCTGTCAAGGCACCTGTTCCTGACAGCCCTGTAGAGATACGCCCGCCTGTTCGCCACCTCCGCTCCGGAGCATATCTTCTCCCAAAGCGCGGCAAAACACTCCTGCACCACATCCTCGACCGCATCCGGATCATTCAGATAGTGCAGGGCATAAAGACACAGCGGCCTGTAATTATATCGGAACGTACTCTCCATCCCTTCAAAGGTACGAAAAGAATATGAGATTCCGTCGATTTCATGTACAACCCGGCCGAAGACGATGGCTTTTAGGACCGACAGGCAGCTTTTTGCCCTTTTCTCTGCCTGTCGGTGCCCAAAATGAGGGAAAACACATGATTTTAAGGACCGACAGGCAGCTTTTCGCCCTCATCTCTGCCTGTCGGTCTGGGAGAGGAGGAAAGGTCGTTGGGAAAGCTGTAAAATGGTGAGGGGCGCGAGGGAGAAAGGAAAAGAATTGTATTTTTGCATAGTACTTTTTCGAGGGGGCTTCGTCTTATAGGCGGAAACACCACGAAGGTGGGTGAAAAGAACTATGACATGAAGACATTATTAAGAACCGTACTGACCTTGGCGCTGCTGATTCCCCTGCAGGTGGCGTCATTTGCATGGAATGCACAGACTGGCTTCCGGAACGGGATGTCATCCGGTGGCAAGGCTGTCGTCGGGAATGACCAGAATCCGACCCTGAAGGAGCAGATGATGGTCATCCATGAGCATTTCGGTGTGAATTTCATCTACGATTCCTCACTCGGACTTGACATTCAGGCACCTCAACGCATAAATCCTTCGCGACAGACCCTGGAGGAATGCCTCACTGCCGTTTTCGAAGGGACCGGGATCGAGTGGGAGATCATGAAGAAATATGTGGTCCTGACGCATAAGGACAAGAAACGCAAGCCCAGGGACTACACCATTTTTGTCGAGGAGCAGCACGACACCCTGAACGAATCCATCATCACGGCCCACACGACCAAGGAACTCAACACCACGCAGACCGGATTCCAGAAGATCGACAGGATAGCTTTCGAGCGGGGATTCGCCACATTCAGCTCTCCCGACGTGATCAAGACCCTGCAGCAGATGCCTGGCGTGGCCACTGGCACGGAACTTCTGTCCGGAATGTATGTCAGAGGCGGAGACGGCTCCGACAACCTGTATCTTCTGGACGGAGTGCCGATGTATCAGGTCAGCCACCTGGCCGGACTTTTCTCCTCTTTCAACACCGATGTCGTGGAATCCGTCGATTTCTATAAAAGCGGCTTCCCTGCACGTTACGGCGGCAGACTTTCGTCAGTTGTCGATGTCAGGACAAGGGAGGGAGACTTCAAAGACTATCACGGACTGTTCTCCATCGGTCTTCTTGACGGACGCCTCCAGTTCGAAGGCCCCATCTGGAAGGACAGGACGTCGTTCAACATAGGTCTCAGACGCAGCTGGATAGATGTGCTGTCCGAGCCGGTGTGCCTGCTGATCGGTGCCGGGGAGAATCTGGATTTCAGAGTGAAGTATGCCTTCTGGGACCTCAACGCCAACGTCACACATAAATTCAGCACGAACAACAAGCTGTCGCTGAACATATATGGTGGCCGCGACGCCGCGAAGTACAGCCAGAGCAATTATTGGGACTACCCTGACTATTACAGTTCGTATGAGATGGACTACGGCCTGGAGTGGGGCAATTTCGTGACCTCGCTTGACTGGGACTATAGGTTTGCCGACAATCACGAGACCGCAGTGAAGGCATATTTCAGCCGCTACGGTTCCCTGTTCGGATCTTCGGACAAGGGCCAGGACAGAAATGATTACAGGAACGAGGACTACACCAGATTTAGTGCAAACCGCTCCCGCACCTCGGATGTCGGACTCCTGGCGGATTTCAGTTTCAGACCGCACGAGAAGCATCATCTGCGTTACGGAGCACATCTGCAGTACCACTTCTATAACCCCGAATGCATCAGCGAAAACCATGAGACCGTAAACGGTGGGACCGTCGATGACAAGAATGTTGTCCATAGTGCCCCTCGGCATTCATTCGAGCCTGCTGTATATATAGAGGATGAAATGAGTCTTACGGACTGGTTCACGGCAAATGTCGGCCTCAGATACACGGCCGTGCTGACCGACGGGAAGGCATATCACAGCGTCCAGCCACGTGCAGCCCTGCGATTTGACTGCGGAGACTACACGGCGCTGAAGGTGTCGTATTCGGAAATGATGCAGAACAACCACCTCATCAGTTCCAACTACCTCCAGTTGCCGACAAGCTTCTGGATGCCATCGACAGGAAAGATCGCTCCGAGCCACTCCAGACAGGTGTCGGGAGGCGTGTATGTGAATTTTCCGCATAACATAAAGTTCAATGCAGAGGGCTGGTTCAAGACCATGGACAACCTGCTGGAGTTCCGAGGAAAATGGGGGCTCTATCCTCCTATCCACCTGTGGGAGAAATCCATGGTAGTGGGCAAGGGAAGGTCATGGGGACTGGAGAGCGAACTCTCATGGTCTGACGCAAACACCTCAATCACAGCGTGCTACACCCTGTCGTGGAGCCAGAGGCTTTTCGAAGACTTCTACCCTTTCTGGTACCGAGACCGCAACGACAACCGTCACAAGGTCACTCTCACTGCCACAAGAAGGTTCGGAAAGAAGTTCGAGATGTATGCCTCATGGAACTGGCACAGCGGCTGCCGCATGACAGGAGAGTCGCAGGCAATATGGGACGGAACGATCGGCGAAGGCTGGCCGGACACTTTCTACGGAGAGCCAAACAACCTGAAACTTCCTGATTATCATCGTCTTGACGTGGGATTCAATTTCAGGAAGACAACCAAACGAGGCAACGAAAGCATCTGGAATCTTAGCATATATAATGCATACTGCCGGATCAATCCGATAGTGGCGTACCTTGGCGAAGACTACAATTTCACAGAGGAGAACATCACCGGATTCAATTTCATCGGGGAGGCCTTCGGTATCATTCCGATCATTCCTTCATTCAGTTACACCCTTAAATTCTGACAGATATGAAACGATATACAAAGACAGAAAAAATTCTGCTTATCATATTTGCAACGGTCTGTCTGACCGGCTGCCGATATACCTTCGATCTGGAGGACTCCGACCTCAAGCCTATGATTGCCCTGAGGTCATGCATATGCGCAGACTCCACTGCGGTCATAGAAGTGCACAAGACAGTTCCCGTGACTGAAATCAGCAAGGCGGACACAGCCCTGGTCAACCCCGCATACAGCCTCAGATGCAACGGCAAGGAGGTGGATGCGACGTGTGAAATGATCGGAGAGGGCGGAATGAGGATAAGCAGCCAGGCTTTCAGAAGCGGAGACAGGATTGAAGTCACATTCAGTGCGGACGGAATGGAGACGGTCTCTGCCGGAACAGTCATTCCTGATGAATTTCCGGAATATACGCTGGATATCCACCGCAACAGCCAAGGCTATACCTCGATGAAGATCCGCTACAAGGACAATCCGGACAGGGCAGACTATTATGCAGTGAGGATATGGTGGAAGGGAAGAAGGGTCATATATGACAATAACGGGGAAATGGTCAACGAATTTCCGATGGAGACCAGCGTGAAGACTTACGGCAACTACGACGCCATCCAGATCGATCCGGATGCATATTCCCCACAGATTGTGAGCGCTCCAGGCGGAGACCACATCTATTTCTGGAGTGACGAGGACGAGGCAGACAACGAATACGAGGTAAAGTTCAGCTACTCATACAGTTATGACGTGGAGGCCGGAACCCCGGAAGACATCGAGCTCAAATGCTGGTTCTACACCCTGTCCGAAGAACTGTACAAGACCATGTTCGCCGACTACGACTCCAGCTACAATGTCTTTGCAGGCGTAGGTTTCTCGTCGCCATCATTCACTTATTCCAACATAAGGAACGGACTTGGATATTTCTGCGGCTACAGGATGTCTGAGACGGAATGGTTCCCGCTTGAAGAGGAGGACGAATAATGAAAAGATTCTTATATATATTGGCAGCGACAGTGATGATAAGCGGCTGCTACGGCTACATCGGAGGCATGGACGATTCCGACATTCAGTTCACCCAGCTTGTCTTCATCAACAGAAGTTCGCTGGATATCGGAGTGTCGATTGACGGGGTGGACTGGATCTCGCCTCAGGATACGATCCGTCTCAAACCGGAAAACGGGCTTTACAAAGAGACCAAGTATGAAACATACGCCAATTTCCAGTTGCATAACAGCGTAATACACGTGGATTTCGGAAACGGACGTGAGATCTACTTCGACAGCGAAGCCCGTTTCCCTCACAATCCGGCAGGATACAACGCCAAGATGGTCTATGACAGCAAGGGCAGCTACACAATCGTGGAGTTTTCAGATGAGATCTGCGACACCCTTTTCAAGAACCACGACCGGCACCTGACCTTTCAGATGGGGAGTCTCTATTATCCGATTCTGCTGGTTGACAGTCTCTGCGTGAAAGGATCCTCGGAAGCATATTTCACAAGGCTGTTCGCCACTCCGCAGACAAGAAAGGGTCTCAAACTGGGGGCAGTGGTATCAAAGGAGGCCGACTCAGTCAATGGGATACGCTTCGTGGAAGGCTGCGAATTCGTTCCGGACAGCGTGGAGGTGACAGACAGTGCATATGTTCCGGAACTCCCGTATTCATACGGAACGCAAAACAGTTATTACAGTCTTGAAAACCTGCGAAAGTTCTCTCTGGCGCATTTCGGCTGCGACTTTGTGGCCCTCACTGGCCGGGAAGGGGAGAAAATGGAGAAATTCTGCGGAATAGCCCGGGTCTCCACATACATAGACCATCAGGAATCCATCCAAGACAGGGAGCCGTCGGAAGAATTCAGCAGAGCGTATGAG
Organism: Bacteroidales bacterium; assembly: GCA_017938925.1. Taxonomy (GTDB): domain Bacteria; phylum Bacteroidota; class Bacteroidia; order Bacteroidales; family UBA932; genus Cryptobacteroides. The sequence continues at coordinate 201,676 of JAGBAO010000008.1, forward strand.
AATGCCGGTGGTGAGATAGCAGCCGTTGACTGGATCACGTATGGAAATGTCCGCATTCTGCTTGCTGAGGCAAACTGCTCACAGGACAGGATATACTATCACATACTTCATGATGTTCCAGACGGCAGCCAGAGCTACAGGATACCGGGAGGCGTTGAATATCACCTCATTACCCTTGACAAGAACGGGGAATTCACCTGCCGGAGCGGCGGTGAGGAACTGGCTCATGAATTCGAATCGGAATATGACCCAAGCATAGTCCACCCTATCTGCTTCGCATTGACGGATTTCAGCGGTGAGAATGCCTGGATCCACATTCCGGATCAGGACTGAAAGGACCGGGAATCTACTGGATTTCAATACTTGAAGATATCCCTGATGTTTGCAAATATGCGGTAGGCTGCGTAGAGCATCATTGCCGCATATCCTGCAAGCATGAGCTTTGAGTTAGTGGTCATCAGACCTGCCTTTACATGATTTACTGTAAGCATTACGAGGACGACAAGAACTGCCGCCATCACTATGGCCACGAGGGCCTTCATTATCTTTCTATGATCCATATCCGGGAGGTTATTCGGTGGCAAATATAAGAAGATTTAGCGATTCAGAGCCTTCTTTCTGAATTCTGCAGGAGACATCCCTCTGGAGCGTCTGAATGCCCTGGTGAAATATGGAGCCGTCTTGAAGCCGCACTCGCGGGCTATTTCAGCAATCTTCTTGTCCCGATCGGTCAGCAAAGACGTAGCCTTGTCCACCCTTATGTCATTAAGGTAGTCTGCAAAGCCCCTTCCATAATGCTTTTTAAAGAAAAGACAGAAATAAGTCCTGTTCATACCCACATACGAGGCAATTTCATCCAATGAGACCTTTCCATAGACATTGTTTTCAATATACCTGTCTATCATTTCCATCTTCTGGGTCAGAGTCACCTGTTCTGACGGCGACGCCTTAAGGATACGTACAAGGTCCCTCTCACCGGAGACCATATCAAGAAGTTCGATCATCAGTGCCGGCTCCCTGGCCGGATTTCCTGATGAAAGGCCATCGAGAACGGTAGACATCTTCATCCATTTAGGACCCTCGACTGAATATGGATCTTCATATGTACGCATCTTCAGAATCACCTTGTCAAGCGACTTGAATATGCTCCCGAGAGCAGACAGCCATGCCTCGTCGAAACGCAGGACGACAGCATCGACACTTGCATTATATTCATCACCCAATTCGAGCGAGCAGAAGCTGTACGCCAGCTTCGGAGGCAGGAAAATGATGTCACCTTCGTTCAAAGCCCTCAGATCGGAATCCAGAAGGTACATTCCCCTTCCCCTGCGGATATAGACAAAGGTCCAATATATATTACTTTTCTGGGTTTCAGCATGTTGCATAAGCAGCTCCATACCTCCCAAGATATAGCTTGAATGTCTCATAGGTGCAATTTAAGTACACAAATATAAGATAATTTTTGCAGAATATAATATAAATCAACAAACTATATCAAGCATTTTACACTAATGTAAAGAAATTTTACACCTTATCGATAGGGCAAAAGACACTAAATAATTGATATTCACAGTTATACAAAGTTTGGCACGACGGATGAGAAATACTCTGACGACTAAACACTCAGGAAATGCAATTCAGACAGACTTTTAGTACCTTGTGCATGTTTATGGCACTGACAACCGGGGCTTCAGGACAGCAGACAATGACCTTGAAGGAGTGCATGCAGCATGCCGTCGACAACTCCATAAAGATGAAGACTCAGAAATCCGAGACAGACGACGCACGCATAGCCAGAAGGGACGCAATTCTCAGGGCATTCACTCCTGAAGTATCGGCCGGAACCTACGCGTATTCTAATTTCGGACGATCAGTGGACCCGGAGACGAATACATACGTATCGACGACTTCGTTCAACAACGGTTATTCTGTTGGTGCAGGAATCACATTGTTCAACGGATTTGAAGCCGTGAACAACATCAGGATAAGCAAAATTTCCCTCAAGATGGGAACGGACCGGGAGAAACTTTGCCGTGACGAACTTTGCCTGGCCACCATGCAGGCATATTACAATGTTGCATATTATAAGGAACTGGTCTGCCTTCTGGAAAGTCAGGTCAGCACGGCATCCAGATCTCTTGAAGTGATTTCGAGACAGGAGGAGCTGGGACAGAAAGGATATGCAGATGTGGTCGGGATGGAGGCAGAGGTAGCTGAACGAGAATACCAGTTGATAATTGCCAGAAATCAATATTCGGACGCTCTTCTGACATTGAAGGATCTGATGTTCTGGCCGCTGAACAAGGAACTGGATATCGCGGGATATGAAAACGGAGAAAATGCGCTCCTGCTCACCTCTAAGGCCGATACAGGCTGTATCGTGGAACATTCAAAAAATGTTCTACCCTCGATTGCCGTAGCAAGAGCCAACATGGAGAACGCCAGGATAGAACTCAAGATGGCAAAGTGGAGATTCACTCCGACAATAAGCCTGAACGCAGGATGGTCAACGAGTTATTATACATATCCCGGACAGACAGGATATGTGCCGGTTGCCTTTGGCAAGCAGTTCACGGACAATGGAGGAGAATATATACAGCTTTCACTTAACTTTCCGATATTCAGTCGCCTTTCCACCTTCTCCAACCTCAGAAGGAAGAAGAACGCATACGCAAGAGCTACTCTGCAATATGAACAGAAAGTGAGGGAAGTGGAAGCCGAGATAACACGTGCAGTCCAGGACAGGGACGGAGCATCTGCCGCATATCTTCAGGCCGAAAAGAGGGCAAAGGTACAGGAAGAAGCCTACAGGTTGAATCTCAGGAGGCTGGATCAGGGACTTATTTCAGCCATTGACTTCCAGAAGGCCTCGGACAACTGGCTGAACGCAAAGACAGGACAGACTGACGCTCTGCTCAAATTCTATATCAAACGCAGCGTAGTGGATTATTATAACGGAATCGATTATTTGGAACAATAAAAGACTATGGACAAGATAATAGAAAAGAAGAAAGGAATTGCAGTAGCCTTTACGAAGAAGGCTTTTCCCTACTGGTTCGGTGCCTTTATGGCGGCATTCATCCTCTGGCTCGTGCTTCGCGACGATGCGAGCACACTCAGGGTGAACGGGGAGACCCTCTCCATCAGCGAGGTTCGCAGCGGCGAGTTCAACGACTACATCCGCATCAGCGGACAGGTGCAGCCTATGACCACGATACAGATCAGCCCGCAGGAAGGCGGTATCGTGCAGGAGATCATCATCGAGGAGGGTTCCAGGGTGAATGTCGGAGACGAGATCATCCGTCTGAGCAACGACAATCTCGACCTGCAGATCCTTAATTCCGAGGCTGAACTGGCCGAAAAGGAGAACCTTCTGCGCAACACCATGATCTCCATGGAGCAGCAGAGACTGAGCGTACAGCAGGAGAAGCTCCAACTGCAGATCGAGGTGAAGAGGCTGTGCCGGAAATACAAGCAGAACAAGGCTCTCTACGAGGAAAAGCTGATTGCCCGCGAAGAGTATCTTACAGCACAGGAAGACTATGAGCTCGCGGCAGGAAGACTTGAACTTGTAAAGGAGCGTGCCACTCAGGACAGCCTCTACAGAAGCGTGGAGATCCGTCAGATGCAGGAGAGCCTTGAGAATATGCGCCTTAACATGCAGATGATACGCAGAAGAAAGGACAATCTGACCATCAAGTCCCCTATCAGCGGCGAACTCGGACTTCTGGATGTGACGCTCGGCCAGTCCATCGCGAGCGGAACCAAGATCGGTCAGATCAACGAACTCGGAAGCTATAAGATCGAGGCACAGATCGACGAGCATTATATAGACAGGGTGTCTGCAGGGCTCTCAGCATCGTTCGAGCGTCAGAACGAGTCCTACGATGCTGTCATCAGAAAGGTCTATCCCGAGGTGCGCGAGGGCAAGTTCAAGGCAGACTTCAGGTTCAGCGGAGAACAGCCGGCCAATATCCGCACAGGTCAGACCTACTATCTCAACCTGCAGCTCGGTCAGCCGGAGAAGGCCATCCTGATTCCACGCGGCACATTCTATCAGAAGACCGGAGGAAAGTGGATCTATGTCGTGTCGCCGGAGGGAGGAAAGGCAGTGAAGCGTGAAATCCGCATCGGCCGGCAGAATCCTCAGTTCTATGAGGTGCTCGAAGGACTGGAAGCCGGAGAAAAAGTGATAACTTCGGGCTATGATAACTTCGGAGACAATGAGGTTCTGGTATTTTAACATAATCGCGCAACACGCAATCCGCAGACAATCAACGCATTGCAAACAATGCGTGCCGCCAAAGGGGAGCACGCACTTTCGATAAAACATTACAAATCAACGATTTACCGACCATCATATAAATAATGAAAATCAAGGAAACAATAATAAAGGCGCTGTCTCTCGGTACGGGAGTGGCCATCGGTCTGATTCTGATGGCGAAGGTATGCTATGAGATGAGTTATGACACCTGCTATGCTGATTATGAGCAGATTTATCAGATACGAACCGTATATACCCAGCACGGAGAGGATAGGGATTTCCCACAGATTTCCGGTGCCATTGCTCCGGGATTCAAGGAACATGTTCCGGGAGTGGAGGTTGCGACTCGTTGGACATTTCTAGTCAACAGCGACAAATTTATAGACGAGCAGAAGAATGTCATCACAGGAGAATGCATTGCAGCAGACACTTGCTTCTTTGATGTTTTCGATACTGAGATTCTTGCCGGCAATCCGAAAGAGGTACTCGGTAAGATTGCTGTTGCAATGGTGTCCGAATCATTCGCAGAAAAACTCGGTGGAGTAGATAAGGCAGTAGGACAGATTATCTACAGCGAAGAAATGCCGAACTTCAAAGTTGAGATCGGAGGAGTATTCAAAGACTTTCCACATCACAGTTCCATCAAAAACGATGTACTTCTTTCAATGGAGAGTCTCGTCAAGGAATCTACGGAGAACTGGTTCGGAAATGACCGTTACAGAGGATATGTAAGACTGTCAGAAGACACAGATCCGGACATGCTTGCACCTGCAATCAGACTGATGCAAGAGAAAAACTATCCGCCGGAACTGAAGCAGATGGCGGAGACTTCCGGTTTTGACATTCATTTCTTCCTTGCCCCTCTGAAGGGTGAGCACATCTCTTCTGCGAGAATGAAGAACATGATGGTCATACTGACCGTCGTAGCCATACTTCTCATCATGATTTCCCTCCTGAACTATATCCTGATGTCAGTATCGGCGTTGGTGAAGAGATCAAAAGAGATGGGAGTACGCAAGTGCTATGGAGCAGCAGGCGCAAACATCTACGGAATCATGTTCAAGGAGGCGGCAGTTGATGTCGCGGCGGCACTGGTCGTGGTTGCTGCCATCGTGCTTTCTCTCCAAACAGTCATAGAGGATATCGTCGGAGTTCCTGTAGATGCCCTTCTTGTAAGAGGAACATATATGACAGTCGTCGGGGTCATACTGGCTGTATTCTTCATTGCAGCGCTCGTGCCGGGCTATCTCTATTCGAAGATTCCTGCCGGAGCAGCCATCAGAAACTATCGTGAAAACAAGAAGATATGGAAACTGGGACTTCTGTTCATCCAGACCGGAATCTGCGCGCTTCTGCTCACGCTGATGGGTGTAATCTCCGCACAGTACGACAAGGCCGTGAATGACAAGCCGGGATATGAATACGATGATCTTCTGTGGACGGTGCTTACCGGAACAGACAGAAGCGTTCATCAGGGAATAATGAATGACCTCAAGCTGGTTCCCGGAGTGCTTGACGTTCAGGTGTCACATACGCTCCCTCTCGAATCGTCATCAGGAAACAATGTGTATTTGCTTGACAACGGTCAGGAAAACCTCTTCAATATCGCCGACCAGTATTGTGGATCAGCAGGATTGTTTGAGATGCTGGAGATTTCTTTCATAGAAGGCCGATATCCTCAGTCACCGACAGAGATCGCTGTGAGCGAGAGTTTCGTTGAGAAGATGATGGAGTTCAGGGACTGGAGCGACGGTGCTGTAGGAAAGCAGGTGTATATCACTGAACATGCCGACCAGATCGGTGCGGTAACGATCAGCGGAGTGTATAAGGATTACAGAATCAACACTCTGACCAATCAGGACACACGTGCCAGCATCAAGTTCTATGGAGAGGTGGGAAAGGATTACATGCCGTTCATGGCCATCAAGGTGTCGGAAGTGACTACGGAGATGATGGCAAAGGTGGAAGAAGTGATCCAGGCAAGGATAGAGAACAAGGATGTGGTCGTGAAGTCTTACAAAGACTCCATGCGGGAGGCCTATTCAAGCGAAAGAAGGATGAGGAACACGGTCATCATAGGATGTCTGGTCTCCATCATCATCGCCCTTTTCGGACTCATCGGATATGTCCGTGACGAGTCGCAGCGAAGAAGCAAGGAAATGGCTGTCCGCAAGATCAACGGAGCGACAGTCAGGGAGATAATGGGAATATATGTGGCAGAGATCATGAAACTCAGCATTCCGGCAATCATCCTCGGCAACGTGGGAGCCTGGTTTGCGGCATCAGCATGGCTCAGGAACTTCTCGGAGAAGATCGCGCTCTCACCTTGGTTCTTCATCCTTGCGGACATGGCGATCATCCTTCTGGTATCAGGATGCGTGATACTCAACAGCCTCCGCATCTCAAGGAGCAATCCTGTTGAATCATTGAAGAATGAATAATAACAATTAAAAACAATAAAGATATGATTAAAGTAACTAACCTCAGCAAGGTTTTCCGTACAGAGGAAATCGAGACAACAGCACTCAATCAGGTTTCATTCGAGATCAATGACGGCGAATTCGTAGCCATCATGGGTCCTTCGGGATGTGGCAAGTCAACCCTCCTGAATATCCTCGGTCTTCTTGACAACCCTACAGACGGCAGCTACATGCTTCTCGGACAGGAGGTCGCAAAACTCAAGGAGAAGGACCGCACCAAGTTCCGCAAGGGCAACATCGGCTTCGTGTTCCAGAGCTTCAACCTCATCGACGAGCTCAATGTGTATGAGAATGTGGAACTTCCGCTGAAATATCTCAACATAAGTTCATCTGAGCGCAAGCAGCGCGTTACCGAGATGCTCAAGAGGATGAACATCAGCCACCGCGCTCAGCACTTCCCTCAGCAGCTCTCCGGCGGTCAGCAGCAGCGTGTAGCCATCGCCCGTGCAGTGGTTTCCAACCCTAAGCTGATCCTCGCCGATGAGCCTACCGGTAACCTTGACTCGAAGAACGGCAAGGAAGTAATGGATCTCCTGACAGAACTCAACAAGGAAGGCACTACCATCGTGATGGTGACCCACTCCCAAAAGGATGCGTCCGTGGCTCAGAGAGTCGTAAACCTCTTCGATGGACAGATCGTCAGCGATGTAAAGAACGAACTTTAGTAGATTGTTAAACATAATATTGAACTTGACAAAGGCACTGTCGCGAGATACTGCCTTTATTTACAAGACTTATCAGATAGACACGGACAACTCTATAACGACAACAAATGGCACCATTCAACATATTCAGACGTGGCAGCTCGGCAATGTCAGGCATACTCAATGTGCTGGGCATGGCTGTGGCGTTCGCAGCATTCTACATCATTCTCGTTCAGGTGAATTACGACCTGAACTTCAACAAGGGCATCAAGGATTCGGAGAAGGTCTTTGTGATGTCTTCCGGCAGCATGGACGGAGACGCTGACAAGAGACAGCTGAACTTCTGCCGCCCTCTGGCAGAGATCATCCTTGAGGCATCTCCGAATATCGAATACGGAGGTATTCTGAGTTTCAGCGGGACTGAGGACTCAAGATACTGGATCGAAAGAGATGGTGTAAAGCAGGATATAGACCTTGGCCTCACCAATTTCTCCGGAACGGCTCTGGAAGCATTGGGAGTGGAAGTGGTGAGCGGCTCAATCGAAGATCTTTCCGATACGAAGTCGTTTGCCATCAGCGAAAGCATCGCCGAGAAGTTCGATCTTGAGATAGGAATGAGCCTCGGTTATGAAGGATATGCCAACCTCAGGACAATCAAAGCCATCTTCAAGGATCTGCCGAAGAACTCTCATTTCGCAGATGTGAAGGTCCTCAGAAATCTGGGAGATGACGGGATAACCAATTTCTCGGAATGGGGATATCATTATTTCCTGAAGGTTTACGACCCTTCTCAGATCAAGGATATGGAGGAAAGCCTGGCTTCGGTCACCCGGGAATACCTGATGAAAGATTATTTCGGCAACTTTCCGTCTGCGGAAGAACTTGGAATGACCCAGGAAGCGATGGATGAAGCAATCAGCACCTTCCTGGCAATGGCTGAAGTACAGTTCATGCCTCTGGAAGGCCTGTATTATGCATCCAACATCTCCACCCCTATCGAAAGAGGAAGCAAGACGACTACGATCATCCTTATCATTGTAGCCCTGCTCATAGTATGCATCGCATTCATCAACTACATAAACTTCTTCTTCGCACAGATTCCTGAGCGCATCAGGGCTGTAAACACAAAGAAAGTGCTCGGATGCACGCGCCGTGAACTGATCATCAGCACGGTCATAGAAAGTGTAACCTTGATTCTGTTTGCGCTTGCACTTGCATTTGCATTCGTGATGCTCTTCAACATGAGCCAGCTGACTCACCTGATCAGTGCGGACAGCGCCTTCAGTACAAATGTCGGTGTATCTGTCCTGACAGTGATCATTGCAGTAATCATTGCAGTCGTATCAAGTCTCTACCCTGCCTTCTACATCACCTCCTTCGAGCCTGCACTGGTGTTGAAGGGATCATTCAGCGGCACAAAGACCGGACAGAGACTCCGCTATACCCTCATCGGTCTTCAGTTCGTCATTTCGCTTATTCTCATCATCTGCTCAAGCTTCATCATCCTCCAGCGCAGATACATGGTCGATTTCGATATGGGATTCGACAAGGAACAGCTTCTGTTTGTCCATACCACCGAATATATCGGACAGAATGCAGAAACGGTGGAAGAGCAACTCAAGGCAAACCCTCAGATTCTGGATGTCAGCTGGGCGGCAGGTAATCTCCTCGCATCGACAAGAATGGGCTGGGGCCGTGACTTTAACGGCACAGTAGTCAACTTCCAGTGCTATGCGGTATCATCAGACTTCCCCGAGTTTATGGGCATAAAAATAACAGAAGGACGCTCATTCCGCAAGGAAGATGAGAACAATCCGAACGGTACATTCATTTTCAATGAGGCAGCAAGAAGGACATATGGATTCACTCTCGAAGACAGGGTAAGCGGACACGCAGACCAGGATGCTGCAATCGTCGGATTCTGCGAGGACTTCAGTTTCAAGACACTTAAGGAGGAAGTCACTCCGTTTGCACTCTATGTCTTCGGAAGCGAGCCTTGGTGGCATCCTTCCACAGCATTCATCAGAGTGGCTGCAGGTGCGGACTACAGTGAGGTGAAGAAGCATATCGGAAAAGTCCTGAGCCAGTGGAGATATGACTTCTCACCGGATGAATGGGAGATATATTTCTTTGACGAGAACATCAACTGGACATACAGAAAGGAAGAGGCGCTTTCGCAGCTCATCAGCCTCTTCACCCTGATCGCAATCATCATCTCGCTGATGGGAGTGTTCGGTCTGGTGATGTTCGAGACACAGTACCGTCGCAGGGAGATCGCTCTGCGCAGAGTCAATGGTGCAACCGTAGGTGAGATCCTGGCAATGTTCTGCAGCAGATTCGTGAAGATCGTACTCATATGCTTCGCAGTTGCCGCTCCGATCGGATGGGTCATCGTGGACAGATACCTTGCCACATTCGCACACCGCTGTCCTATGTACTGGTGGGTGTTCGTCCTAGCGCTCGTGGCTGTGCTTGCAGTAACCATCGGCGTGGTGGTCATCAGAAGCTGGAAGGCTGCAACCGCTGATCCGGCCAACGCACTTAAAACAGAATAGACCATGAAAAGCTACCTGAGATTCCTATCGAGAAACAAGCTATACACTGCCATCGAGGTGGTGGGATTGAGCGTGGCGCTGGCGTTCGTGCTGCTTCTGGGAAATATCGTATTCGACGACCTGAGTTGCGACAGCAAGATAAAAAACGCTGATGGCATTTACCTGGTACTGCCTGATGATTCAAGTTTCTATAAACCGGACCCAGAAGTGGTATTTCCTAAGGTGCCGGAGATAGAAGACTGGTGCAATGTCATCATTCATAGCGCATATGACGGAAAGACTCAATATATACAGACGCTTTCCGGAGAGCAGAAGATGGACATCACCCCTGTCCTGATTCGTGGCAACTATTTCGATTTCTTCGGAATCGACCTCAAGTACGGAGACCCGAAGACAGTGATGAGTCAGCAGAATGCAGCAGTCATTTCGGAAGAGGTGGCAAATGCTATGTTCCCGGGGCAGAATCCTGTCGGACAGACACTCGTCATATACGAGCCCAGGCTCAAGGAAGTGGGACTGACGGTGACAGGAGTCTACAAGGATATGGGGAAGACAGTTCTTCAGGACCGAGGAATGTTCCTGAACCTTGACTTCATCAACAAGCTGGACAACCTCGGATATCCGGAACATATAAAGATGAGACTGGGACGCCCGAGTACCGTCCATTATGTAAGACTGTCAGAAGGGGCTGATATAGAAAAGATCGGAAAGTTCCTGCTTGAGGATAATGACAGCGACCTTGACAAGAAATATTCGCGATATACCAGGATCGATCTCATTCCATTCGGGGATATCCACCACATGGACGGAATTTCAAAGACTCATTTCGACAACATGACGGATGTAAACCTGTACCATACATTCATGTTTGCGTGTCTTATACTTCTCGTGTTCGCCGGTCTGAACTACATTTCCCTGACTATGGCATTCTCCCGATTCAGAGTAAAGGAGATGGCGACAAGGCAGTTGCTCGGCACTACAAGGACAGGAATCTATGTCAAATGCATATCCGAGTCGGCAACCCTCGTTACTGCGTCATTTGCCGTTGCCCTGGCACTTGCATTTGCCCTGAAAAACATCGTGGGAGAACTTCTCGGAAGCAACATAGACTTGTTCAATACGCCTGCAATGTGGGTATTCACGATATCGGTTGTCATATTTCTGTCTCTGGCTGCAGGTCTCGTGCCAGCTCTGGTTATGTCAAGTTATAAACCGATCGAGGTTATAAAGGGAGAGGCAAGAAAGAGTGACAAGGTCACATTGGGAAAGATATTCATCGGCCTGGAAGGCATGCTCAGCATAGCGGCGATTGCGGTGACACTGGCGATATATGCCCAGACCAGGCACATGATCGACACTCCGATGGGATATGAAACCGACAACATCATATATGTGGATTTCGTCACAAAAGACGACCTCAGGTTCAAGGACGAACTTCTCGCAGAAAGTTATGTGGACAGGGTCGGAGACCTGGCATCTCCTCCGACCAGGTTCGGACTGATGATGTACCTGAGTAAAGACAAGAGCATGATGGGCATGTCTGGAAATGCCGAGGCACTTGAAATACTTGGAATCGAGATTCTTGAGGATTTCGGAACTTCAACGGCAATGCGTAGCGGATCTGTACGCAAGAGCATGATCTGCAAGAGTTCGTATGAACAGTTGAAACCGCATATCGATGAGAACAATATGCTCAAACTGGACGTATCAGTGAATATCGACGGAGTCCTGTCCGATTTCAGAACGATGTCGATCAAGGAATACGATCCGAAAACATATCAGTACTACACAATACAGACAGTCACCGACTCATATCTTTACGGTCTGCTCGTGAAGGTCAATGGTAACGAGAAAGAGGCTTTGAAAAAGATCCGTGCATTCTACAGCGAGCGCAAGGATGCCGAACACATGCCTCAGATAGACACCTTGAATTCGCTTGTCGAAGAGAAATTCAAGGAAGAGAAGAAGGTGTTCGCCATGATAGGAGTATTCGCTCTGCTGAGTATCCTGATAACGATAATGGCAATCATTGCCTTGAGTTCCTACTCCGCTCAGATGAGCACTCACGACACAGCAGTCCGCAAGGTCTTCGGCAGTTCGAATGCAGAGGTCTTCTGGCAGATGGTCAAAGGATTTCTGATTCCGGTGCTGACAGGCTCTGTCATAGCGATCGGACTGGCATATCTATATATCGAGACATGGCTCTCCGAATACCCTGTCAGGATTGAAAACACCGCATGGATATATGTTGCTTCAGTCACAATCGTCGTTGCTGTAGTCATAGCGTCCATCAGTTTCCAGGCCATCCGTCTGATGCGCACCAATCCTTCCGAGGCGTTGAAGAAGGAATAGATGCCCGGTCGGGCATGACGAAAAAAGCCGGGCATGACGGGGAAACTGTCATCCTGAACCCGCACTTTGTCATCCTGAACGAAGTGAAGGATCTTTAACAGATATTTGATAAAACTATAATTATATACAATGAAGAATTTCATAGCAATCCTCAGACGCTACAGCATAGCGATGATAATGAACTTTGCCGGACTGGTTCTGGCTCTGACGGCATTTATGGTGCTGATGCTTCAGATCAGTTATCAGGTGGAGTTTGACAAGGGGCATCCGACATCGGGACGCATATACAGGGTCGACAAGATCGGTGCTGTTGACGATGACATATTCAAGAACATTATCCCACGAGGATACGCAGACGATATCATCGGTTCTTCACCGCACATCATTGCCGGAACAATCGACTGTCCGTTCATCGGAGAGACGGTATTCAACGCCATCCTTGAAGATGGCATGCCTCCTTTTGTGTTCAAATCTAAGACAGATGTCATATATCCTGATTTCTTCAAAGTTTTCGGAACGAAGTTTATCGAAGGCAGCGCGGAAGCGTTAAATGACCTGTCGCAGATTGCCATCCCGGAATCACTTGCGAAAAAACTATATGGGAATGAGTCTGCGATCGGCCATATCCTTACACACAATGAAGGATACCAGTTCGGTGCAGGAAGAACAAAAGAATTCAGCGTCGGAGCCGTCTACAAGGACTTTCCCGCAAATTCTCAGATAGGAAACCACATATATCTGAATGTAGGATCTCTGCATGAAGGCAACTACGGCGGAGCGAACTTCGCATGCTGGGTGCTTCTGGATTCTGCTGACAACAAGGAACTTGTGGAGCAGAACTTCAATGACAACTACAATTATACAGACAGTGACTGGCTTACGGATATAGAACTCACTCCCATTGAAGAAATATATTTCGGAGATGAAGGCAGCACTATCTGGAAGACCGGAAGCAGGAAACAGGTCTGGATTCTCATCTGCATATCAATACTCGTAATGCTCATAGGAGGGATAAACTATGCCACTTTCTTCACTTCCCTTGCCCCGATGCGCGTCAAGGCTGTGAACACCAGGAAAGTACTTGGCAGTTCAATAGGGAAACTTCGTGGGGAGCTGATGCTTGAGGCTGTCTTGTTCAGTCTGGCAGCTTTCATTGTCGCTCTTGGCGTCATGTATCCAGTCAGTGATTGGCTTGTGGCGCTTGGAGTGTCAGATATGACATTTGACTTCACTTCCAAGTTGTCGCTGGTTCTGATAACCGGATTGATTTCAATTGTCATAGGTCTGGCTGCCGGGGTATATCCAAGCTTCTACGTCACCTCTCTTCCGACGGCATTTGCATTGCAGGGCAATTTCGCCTTTTCTGTCGCAGGCAGGAGATTCCGTACGGTAATGATCACTCTTCAGTTTGCCATTGCTTTTGCCCTGATGATATTTGCCTTGACGGTCTACAGACAGAATAAATATATGACCGGGTATGATACAGGCTTCGAAAAGGACAGGATAGCAGTTGTCCAGATATCAGCGGAGCAATATCAGTTCAAGTCAGAGTGGCTGCAGGAAAGGCTGTGCTCTCTTCCGGAGGTGGAAGACGTTGCATTTGCACTGGAAGGAATGGGATTTTCTGACAGCTATTCGACATTCACACTTGAACTGGAAGGGCAGCAGGTCAGATGCTTCTCCATATATTGTTCGCATAACTTCCTGGATGTCATGGGAATACCCGTTGTTGACGGCAGAAACTTCCTTGTATCGGATGTCGGAAACGCAATCATGAACCAGAGATTGAAGGACTTGGGAGGAAAGATAGAGATAACGGAAGGTATGGGAAGCATTATCGGACAGACCTCAGACGTCAGGATCAACTCTTTGAGAAACGAAACTGCGCCAATATGTTATATCTACGTTCCAAAGGACTTTGCAACACTCGGATATGTGTACATCAGGTTGCAGAACGGATATGACAAGACCGGTGTGACCGAGAAGATCAATGCTATACTGACCGAAATGGACCCGTCATATCTCTTTGAGGTCGAGTACTATGAGGAAGTTATGGAAAGGGTTTACGAGTCCGAGATCAGACAGGGCAAGATCATCTCGATCTTCTCACTGCTTGCCGCGGCACTCTCGCTGATCGGAGTCTTCGGACAGGTGCTTCTTGATGTGCAGTACAGAAGACGCGACCTGGCTGTAAAGAAGGTATATGGAGCAGAAACCGCAGGACTTATGCTGGACGGGCTGAAAAGATATGCGATAATAGGTATTGTCTCATATGCCATAGCTGTTCCGGCAGCACATTACGCAGTCAGCAGATGGCTCGAGAACTTTGTGGAGCACACCGGCCTGTCAGCATGGACTTTCATATTGACATTTGTCGTGATTATGATACTTACGATTGGTGTTGCCGGTTTCCAATATTGGAACAGCGCCAATGCAGACCCTGCCGAGGCGCTGAGGAAGGAGTGATGCCCGGTCAGAGCCGGGCATGACAAGAGGAGCCGGGCATGACGACGGGAGCAAGGGATGACGATCATAGTTCTTTGAAATACTGAAAACAGAATGGATTTGCTTTTAAGCAGATGCTTTCATACCTTTGTTTTCAACGATTTGTTCTTAATAATTATGGAGACAGAGTATTTGTTGGATGAGGTGTTCGGGGAGCGTCTCTTGATCAGTGTAAAGGCCGATAAAAGTGAGTTAGGCAGCAATATCCGTGCAGCCAGAGCAATTCTTTGTTCATATGAAGAGGTCAGCATACGCATCAACTCACACACATATGCATTCGGCCACAAGAATCCGGAATATACAATCTGTGAGGAACTTGGCGATAGAAAAGGCATTATGAGCGAACGAGGGGTGACTGCCGGATTCAAATCAGCAAAGAAGCAAGGGTGTAAGATTGTAGTAATCGATCTGGATGAGAACGTACATCATCTTGATACATTTGAATTATCAAAGTATATATCGAGAAGGAAGGCTGATTTTATTTCAAATATGATAACTGATTGTTATGTCGTATGTTATGGAAAAGCAGCCAGAGTGAATGCAAGATATCAGACAAGAAAAGAGATTGAGAGCAAACTGGAAACACTAAGGCCGTAAGCATTCACTTACGGCCTCGTATAACCAGACGGCTGCGGAGCTTGATGTTATCGCGCCTATATGCAACTCTCATCTTTCTCTGCAAAGATAGTTATTTCATCCCAAATAGCAAATCATAGTCCATTTTTGTTTTCAGTATAGATGCCCGGTCGGGCATGATGATAAAGGACAGGTCAGAATATTTCATCGCAGCTGAACGCTTTTGATATGTTCAATGAATGTTTAAAGCCTATATGTTTTAAAATCAATGATCCCATCATGTTGAGTTTGAATGTTTTTTGATACATTTGCAATCAGAAAAGGTCTATAAGGAATTCCCGCTCGCTTCGGTTGAGTCCTGTTGAATCTCACCAGAAGCAGGAACCTTTGCCTGAAAGACAGGTTCAGGCATCCGGATTGCGGGTACGGAATAGACCTTTTTCTTATCTCTTGAATACTTCAGCCGGAAGATTCCTCCGCTGATTACTTTCCAGTAGTCATTTCCTTTCGACAGCGCAATGAATAATGTGTGATTTCTGGCATCATTTACCTCTAATAGAAATGATCCGCTATGTCCTTCTTTGATTAATGTGAAATTAGATGATACAAACTCCACAAAGGAAGCGACATCATCGTATCCATACTCTGTCAACTGCCCCATATGATTATTATGCATATGAATCAAGCCATAACTTTCGTTTCCCTCCGCGATCCTGATCGGTGCCGGAGGAAGATTCATTTCCTCAGTGATGTAACCGAAGTCGATGGAACCTTTGCTGTTCAGCACGAAAGGAGAGCCGTTCTCATCGACGGCCAGACGATAATTCTTCATGAAAAGTATTGATTTTGAATGTTTTTTGATATATTTGCGAACAGAAAAGGATTTCTACAAAGGAGTTATACTGCCTGTTTTCTGTGACTTCCTGCTATTGGTTACAGAGAACTCAAACCTTCACCGTCAGGAGCAGGCTGCGGTGGCCGGTTGTCAGAGCCGGAGTAGATTTCCTTTTTCTTTTTTGAATATCGCAGATTGAATACTCCCCCGCTTATCACTTTCCAGTATCCTTCATTCTGAAACAATCGTACAAATAAGGTCTCATTATGAATGCCACCAGTCACTTCCAAAAGACATGAATCGGAGTTGCCTTGTCGTATCTTGTCAAAATTAATAATCACATATTCCACAAATTCCAGAGTGGATGCAAATCCGTTATTGCGAATCTGTTCTCCGTGCCTTTGTTCCATATGTTTCAAACCATACCTTTCATTTCCCTCCGCAATCCTGATCGGTGCCGGAGGAAGATTCATTTCCTCTGTGATGTAGCCGAAGTCGATGGAGCCCTTGCTGTTCAGCACGAAAGGAGAACCGTTCTCATCGACGGCCAGACGGTAACTCTTCATGTTTTTTCACATGAAGTACAGGACAAAAGCTAACTCGGAAAAATAAATGTGACGAAAACCGGAAAATTTTTCTCTTTTTTATCGATGTTGAATTTTTCTTTGTATGAAAACCCTCTTTTAAAATAAATTTTTGCCACACAAAGATTTATTTTATACGTTTGCAGATACATATTCTTGACTATGGCAAAGAGCAAAGCGAAAATATTGGTAGTTGATGACAACAGCGGAATCAGGGCTGCACTGAAGCTGCTGCTGCCGCTGCATTTTGCACAGGTGGAACTCATTCCGTCGCCAAAGGAACTCGTCAGCCGACTGGCTGAATTCCAGCCGGATGTGGTGCTGCTTGACATGAACTTCCACACCGACATAAACACCGGAAACGAAGGTCTTTTCTGGCTTTCCGAAATAAAGAAACGCTGTCCTGACGTGGAGGTGGTGCTGTTTACGGCATATGCAGACATCCAGCTGGCTGTCGAGGGAATGAAGCGCGGGGCCTTCGACTTCATCGTTAAACCTTGGGAGAACGAAAAACTGGTCAGCACCTTGGATTCGGCCTACAGGCAGAAGGCCAGGAAGACAGCTAAGGAAGGCGAAACGACTACAGGCCCGGCTGTAGGCATGGTATGGGGAAAGGGAGAAAGCATGTCGGCAATCAGACGGACCGTCGACAAGATAGCCCCGACTGACGCAACTGTCCTTATCACCGGTGAAAACGGAACAGGAAAGGACGTGCTTGCCTCTGAAATACACCGTCTTTCGGAGAGAGCTTCCAGACCGATGGTCAGTGTGGATCTGGGTGCTCTGACAGAAACACTTTTCGAAAGCGAACTCTTCGGACATGTGAAAGGGGCGTTCACGGATGCCCACACCGACCATATAGGCAAATTTGAGCAGGCAGACGGCGGCACACTCTTCCTTGATGAAGTCGGGAACATTCCCCTTCATCTTCAGGCCAAGCTGCTCAGGGCCCTTCAGAACAGGACAGTCACCAGAGTGGGTGACACGAAGGCTATCCCTGTCGATATCCGTCTGATCTGTGCCACAAACAGGGATCTGGAAAAGATGGTACGTGACGGGGAATTCAGGGAAGACCTGTATTACAGGATCAACACCATGCACCTGCACCTCCCTGCACTGCGGGAAAGACCGGACGAAATCGTGCCTCTGGCAGAAATGTTCATAAAAAGATATGCCGGAAAATACAGAAGAGAGGTCAAGGGTCTGGCTCCCGAAGCCGCTGCAATTCTTAAAGGATACAGGTGGAACGGAAACATAAGGGAGCTGCAGAACTGCATTGAAAAGGCGGTCATCCTATCAGAGGGAGAGATGCTGGAGGTTCAGGACATCCAGCTGGCACCTATTCAGAATGCCGCGGCAGAAAGCGGCATGAGCGGAGAAGACACCTTGGATCAGGCGGAGGAAAAGGCAATCCGAGCCGCAATGGCCCGCTTCGGAGGAAACCTGTCGATGGTGGCCAGGTCACTGTCCATCAGCAGGCCTACGCTTTATTCTAAACTGAAAAAGTATAATATATAGAGATTGCCGGTCAGGCCGGCAATGACATAAAATCAGACCGACAATGATCAGACGTCATCCCCGACTTGATCGGGGATCTGGATTATGAGTAATTCGACCATCATATTGATCATCCTTGCAGCGATAGTGCTATCGTCTGCCATCGCCTCTTTCATCACATCCCGGAAGATGAGAGGCAAGGTGTCATATATGCTTGATGCCCTCGAAGACAAGGAACTTAACTTCCGTTTTGACGAAAAGAGGCTTTTCGGCAGGCGATTCAACCGCACTCTCAACCGCCTTCGTAACATCTTTGACAAGGAAAGGCACGAGATAATAGAACAGGAGAAGTATTTCGGTCTTATGCTTGACCATGTCAGGACCGGAGTGGTCGTCATCGAACAGGACGGCAGGGTCAACTACTGCAACAAGACAGCTCTCAGCCTGCTGGGAATAGCGACATTCGGTCATATACGCCAGCTCCGTCCCGTCAGCGAATCGCTATATAACGCATTCCTCACTGTTACGGACTCGGAGGAGGAAAGGGCCAGCTACTACAACGAGAGCGGCAAGATGACCATCGCCCTCACCGCCTCTGCCGCCACCATCGGCAAAAGTGCAGTCAGAGTTGTGGCCTTCAACGACATCAGCAGCGAAATAGCCGAGAATGAGCAGCAGTCCTGGTCAAAGCTCATCCGTGTGCTGACCCATGAGATTATGAATACAGTCACTCCAATCGCCTCACTCAGCGAGACTCTCCTGAATTTCGAGAACGTGGACGAAGAGGTCAGAAACGGGCTGGACACCATTTCACAGTCATCCAGAGGACTGATAAAGTTCGTGGATTCATACAGAAATCTGACAAGGGTCGCCCCTCCGGTCAAGAGGGCCTTCTACTTCCACGAACTTGCAGAAAGGGTGATCAGCCTGACGAAAGAGCAGGCTCTTGTATCAGGGGCAGAATGCATATATATAGAAAAGTCTGACGACATCCTGCTGTATGCTGACGAGGGACAGATAACCCAGATTCTTATAAACCTCGTGAAGAACGCGATCCAGGCGGAAGCAAGGCATATAGAAATCACCGCTGAGATCAATCTTTCAGAGCACGTGATAATCAATGTCACAAACGACGGCTCTCCTATCAGCAAGGAAAGCCAGGAGGAGATCTTCGTTCCGTTCTACACGACAAAGCAGGAAGGCACGGGCATAGGTCTCAGCCTCTCCCGCCAGATCATGCGACTCCACAACGGAACACTCTCTCTGACCAGAAGCGACGAGACCTCAACGGTCTTCACCCTGACGTTCAGATAAATCACTATCAGCGTCTTCTGATAGTGATTACATAGCTTTCCATATCATGCGTAGCCGTATCCATGTACTCGTCAAGAGCCATTGCGATAGCTGCGCATATTTCGTTGTCCCTGTCCCCCGTACTCTCCGGTTTCAGGACCGGTGCCGCTGACGGAGCAGGCTGGATTTCTGACGGAGTTTCGAAAGATTCCAGTTCCTTCTGGAAGCGCTCCTTTGCAGCACCGCTCCTGTAATCCCGATACTGCCTTTCATGCATCGCCAGTTCGAACAGTTCCTCGTCATCCTGACCGCAGTCCCACCCTTCCTTCTTCATGATTTCGCGGTATCTGTCGAGCTCATTCGGGAAGGCATCCTGAGGATTTCCCGTATAGAATTCAAGTCCTTTATCCTTGGCAAGAGATATGATTTCAGGTGCAAGCTCTCCCGGAAGCTGACCCATCTTTCCCAGAATCATGTTCCAGGTGTCCTTGTCGATGGTCGTCCAACGCGGTTGTCCCTTCAGGATATTCATCAGGTTCATCAGGGCCGTATTCTTCACATACTGGCTGAATGGGGTCACAAGAGGCGGATAGCCAAGGCGAGGCCACACATATTCCACTTCCTGAAAGAGCATCACCATCAGCTGGTCAAGACTCAGTTCCGCCTTGCCCTGAGCGCGCAGAGAGGCGTTTATCGCTCCGTGGAAGCCCTTGAGATCGGCCATCATCGAGCCCATCATGCCGCCCGGAAGTCCGCAGCCCACAAGAAGGGAGCTCATCTGGGAGTTGTTCGGATCCATCCAATGTCCGAGGAAGTCGTCTATGAATCTCTGGGTCAGTGCACGTACATCCATATATGCATTCATATTCAGGTCCTTGACCTTGAAGCCGTCTGCCTTGAGCATCTCGCGGATTGTGATCACATCAGGATGGACCTTGCCCCATGAAAGGGGTTCCACTGCCACATCCAGATAGTCCGCACCTGCACGGGCAACCTCCAGCATTGAGGCAGGAGAAAATCCCGGACCGCTGTGCCCATGATACTGAACGAGAATATGAGGATATTTCTTCTTGATCCTGGCAGTAAGCTCAGCAAGGAAGCTAGGACGTCCGATTCCGGCCATATCCTTCAGGCAGATCTCGTCGCAGCCATATTCCACGACATGATCCACCACTCCCATATAATAATCCACCGTATGCACAGGCGAATTCGTTATGGAAAGGGCAACCTGCGAAATCATTCCCGCCCTCTTTGCGTATTCCACACTGAGACGCAGGTTACGATGGTCGTTAAGACCGCAGAAGGAGCGGGAGATGTCTGTTCCCTGGGCCTTCTTCACCTTATACATCAGTTCACGCACATCCGCCGGCACAGGATTCATGCGCAGGGCGTTGAGACCACGCTCAAGCATATGAGTCTGGATTCCTGCCTTATGGAACGGAGCGGTCCACTCCCGGACAGCCTTGTTCGGGTTTTCTCCGAAAAGGAGATTGACCTGCTCGAAGGCTCCTCCGTTTGTCTCCACGCGGTCGAAGCAGCCCATGTCTATAATTGCCGGAGCAACCTCCTTGAACTGGTCCAGTGTCGGGACATATTTTCCCGAAGACTGCCACATGTCCCTGTAAACCAGGGAGAATCTTATTTCTTTTTTCATTGGAATCATTCATTTACAGTCCCTCAATGGTGACCGGAACCGTCGCTGTCTTGGCGACAAGTCCCTGGAGCACCTTTCCCGGACCTGATTCGATAAAACGGTCTGCCCCGTCAGCTATCATGTTCTTAACCGTCTGAGTCCATCTTACGGGTGAAGTAAGCTGAGCCAGAAGGTTTGCCTTGATCTGAGCAGGATCTGTCACCGGAAGTGCCGTAACATTCTGATAAATAGGACAAACCGGTTCTCTGAAAGTAACGCTCTCTATTCCGGCGGCAAGCTCTTCCGCTGCCGGCTGCATGAGAGGAGAATGGAATGCTCCTCCGACCGGAAGCACAAGGGCACGCTTCGCACCGGCCTCCTTAAGTCTTGCACATGCCTCCTCAACTGCTGACCTCTCGCCTGAAATCACCACCTGACCATCACAGTTATAGTTTGCAGCCACAACCACGCCCTCTACCTCATCACAAACCTTCTCGATCGTCTCGGAAGGCAGGGCAATTATGGCTGCCATCGTTCCGGGGACCTTGTCACAGGCCTTCTGCATGGCGTTCGCCCTGATTGCCACCAGCCTGAGTCCGTCTTCGAAATCCAGCGTTCCCGCTGCAACAAGAGCGGAGAATTCGCCAAGCGAATGACCTGCAACCATATCCGGTCTGAACTCCGGCTGACACTTTGCCAGAATCACCGAATGAAGAAATATGGCAGGCTGGGTCACCTTGGTCTGCTTCAGATCCTCAGCAGTGCCATGGAACATCACTTCCGTGATAGGAAAACCGAGAATCTCGTCCGCCCTGTCCAGCATCTGGCGTGCCACAGGATTGCTTTCGTACAGATCCTTGGCCATTCCCGGAAACTGGGAACCCTGGCCTGGAAACATATATACCGTCATAGATACCGCTGTTTAAGAAATGGTTACTATAGGAGCACCTTCCAGGACCGAATCACCCTGCGACACATTGACAGCAGTGACCACTCCGTCAGACTCTGCCTGAATCTCGTTCTCCATCTTCATGGCTTCAAGGACTGCCACCACCTGACCTGCCTTAACGACCTCACCCGGACTGACCTTGACCTCTACAATCACTCCCGGAAGCGGTGCGGTCACCGTTCCAGACCTGTCTCCGGCAGGCACTGCCGCCTTCTGTGGAACATTTTCAGAACGTTCCACGCCCCCTGAGACTGCCTGTACCGGTGGAACATTTCCTATCTCCACCTTATATGTCACTCCGTTAACAGTCACCTCGGCATGGGTGCCGTCCACAGACTTTATGGCAACCTCATAACTGTTGCCGTTGATCTTATATACCTTCATCTTGTTGATTTCATTGGTTACAAAGGAAGATTGTCATGCTTCTTCCAAGGATTCTCCTGTTTCTTGTCAGCCAGCTGTTCCAGAGCGCGGATCACGCGGAATCTGGTGTTGCGTGGCTCGATAACGTCGTCTATATAGCCATACGATGCGGCATTGTAAGGGTTGCAGAACAGGTCATTGTATTCCTTCTTCTTCTCTTCCGCAACTCTTGCCCTCTCGGCAGGATCCTCGATGGACTTGATCTCCTTCGAATAAAGGATCTCCACCGCGCCTTCTGCACCCATGACTGCTATGTTCGCAGACGGCCACGCATAGTTTATATCACCGCGCAACTGCTTGCAACTCATGGTTATATGGGCTCCACCGTAAGATTTCCTCAAGGTAACGGTCACCTTAGGGACTGTTGCTTCTCCGTAGGCATACAGAAGTTTTGCTCCGTGGGAAATGATTCCGCCGTACTCCTGCTGGGTCCCGCAAAGGAAGCCCGGGACATCCACAAGGGTCACAAGAGGAATATTGAACGCGTCGCAGAAGCGCACGAAACGGGCGGCCTTGCGCGAAGCGTTTATATCGAGAACTCCTGCAAGAATCTTCGGCTGATTCGACACGATTCCCACTGAGCGGCCGTTCATGTGGGCGAATCCCACTATTATGTTCTTAGCCCAGTCCCTGTGCACTTCAAGGAACTTTCCGTCATCCACTATGCTGCCTATGACCTGATACATGTCATATGCCTTGTTCGGACTTTCAGGAATGATCTCGTTCAGGGCATCGTCCACTCTTCCTGCCGGATCAGAGGTCTCCACGAAAGGAGCCTTCTCGCGGTTGTTTGACGGCAGGAAACCAAGCAGGGCCTTGATGGTCTGGATTCCCTCACGCTCGTCAGATGCCGCAAAATGTGCGACTCCGCTCTTTGAGGCATGCACGCCGGCTCCTCCCAGATCCTCCTGAGTCACAGTCTCTCCTGTCACGGTCTTGACCACTCCCGGGCCTGTAAGAAACATATATGAGGTGTTCCTCACCATGAGGGTGAAGTCTGTCAGAGCCGGGGAATACACCGCTCCGCCTGCACACGGACCGAAGATTCCGGATATCTGAGGGATGACACCAGAGGCGAGGATGTTCCTTTCGAAAATCTCCCCGAAACCGGCAAGAGAGCATATCCCTTCCTGGATACGGGCTCCGCCGGAATCGTTGAGCCCGATGAAAGGCGCTCCGTTACGCAACGCCATATCCATGACCTTGCAGATCTTCTGAGCCATGGTCTCGGACATGGAGCCTCCTGTCACTGTGAAATCCTGGGCAAAGACATAAACCAGACGTCCTTCCACAGTGCCCATTCCGGTCACCACGCCGTCGCCATCGAACTTTGTGTTCTCCATTCCGAAGTTCGTGCATCTGTGCTGCACGAACATATCGAACTCCTCGAAACTTCCTTCATCAAGAAGAAGGGCAAGCCTCTCACGGGCAGTAAGTTTTCCCTTCGAATGCTGGGCGTCAATCCTTTTCAGGCCTCCGCCAAGGCGTGCCGCTGCACGTCGCCCGACCAGTTCGGTGATCTTTTCCTTATTCATAGTCTTCATCATACAAGCGCAAAGGATAGTTCTCCCTTGCAGCATAAGTTATCGTTTACTTTCAGCACGGACTCACAATAGAAGATGTTTCCCCTTCTGTTCTTCAACCTTGCTGTGACCTCGCAGAGATCTCCCGGCTTGACAACCTGCTTGAAGCGCACCTTGTCTATACCGGTGTAGAGTGTCGTCTTGCCCTTTATCTCATCCTTCACGAGAAGGGCGCAGCTTTGAGCCATGATCTCGCACTGGATAACACCCGGAACTATCGGGTTGCCGGGGAAATGTCCCCTGCAGAAGAATTCATCCTCCTTCACGCGATATTCCGCATGACAGATGCCTTCTTCATCTATCTCTATCCTGTCCACAAGGAGCATGGGCTCCCTGTGGGGCAGGTATTCCTTAAGCTCTTCCTTATTCATAGAATCTTTATTCGCCGTTATACTTTCTGAATGCCACGCATCCGTTATGCCCTCCGAAACCGAGCGAGTCGGATATGGCCATTGTAAGTCCCGCCTTCACAGGTTTCAAAGGCGTATAGTCCAGATCGCACTCCGGATCCACGTCGTCAAGATTGGCCGTCGGAGGCACGACACCATTCTGCAGCGCAAGGACAGAGGCTATGGCCTCAACCGCGCCGGCTGCTCCCAGCATATGCCCGGTCGAACCCTTTGTCGAACTGATGTGCGCCTTGGCAGCATCATCTCCCAGAGCGAGTTTGAATGCCATGGTCTCCGAGGTGTCGTTGAGCGCCGTGCCCGTGCCGTGTGCATTGATGTAGAGCACGTCATCCGAAGTGTAGCCCGCCTCTTCAAGGGCGCATCTGATTGCTGCGGCCTGGGTCTTTCCATCCGGTCTCGGAGCTGTGACATGATGTGCGTCACAGGTGTTTCCATATCCGCATACCTCCGCAAGAATCTCTGCTCCACGAGCCCTGGCGTGCTCATATTCCTCAAGCACCAGCATGCCGGCACCTTCGGCCATCACGAATCCTCCCCTGTTCCTGTTGAACGGCAGTGAGGCATATTTCGGATCCTCGGCCCTTGAAAGAGCCTTGGCATTTGCGAATCCTGCAATGGCTATCGGAATGATCGAAGCCTCTGAACCTCCTGTGATTATTGCATCTGCATGGCCGTACTTGATGGCCCGGAAGGCCTCACCGATAGCGTGGGTGGAGGTTGCGCAGGCAGTGACGACAGGAAGGCACGGGCCGCATGCATTGTTCCTGATCGCTATATTTCCTGCCGCTATGTTAGCGATCATGGTAGGGATGAAAAGCGGAGACACCCATTTGGGGCCTTCGGTCAGAATCTTCTCCGTCTCCCTGACCATAGTGGTGAAGCCTCCGATTCCAGAGCCGACATACACTCCGAATCTGAAAGGATCTATATTTCCGTCCTCAGCCGAACTGATGCCCGACTGCTGCACGGCCTGCCATGCCGCAGCCACCGCATATACGGTGAACTTGTCCTGCTTTCTTGCAAAACCCGGCTCTATACCATAATCCGCCGGATTGAAATCCTTCACTTCACCTGCAATCTTTACAGGAAGGTCGTCAGTGGAAAAAGCCTTCACGAAATCTATTCCGCAAACCCCGTCAAGAAGGCTGTTCCAATATGTCCGGACATCGTTTCCTACCGGAGTTATGACTCCCATTCCCGTTACAACTACTCTTCTGTTCATATATAGTCAAGTTAAAGTACGTTAAATCTATGCTATTCTCGCTGCTGTCTCCCTGATCACCTTCTCTGCTCCGAGAATGAGATCCTCGACTATCGCCTTGGCCGGCTCGATCCTCTTCACCATTCCGGCACACTCGCCAGCCATATAACTTCCGTTCCTGTCGCCTTCCTTGACTGCCTTGCGCAGGGCACCGCTTCCGAAAGCCAGGATGTCCGTCTGGTCGGTGGAGGGGTCTGATTCCATACGTGCAAAGGTCTTGGAGAACGGGGTCTTGAGCGAGCGCACAGGATGGCCGAGCGACTTTCCTGTAACTATTGTAGATATGTCAGTTGCTTTAAGGATCTTGTCCTTATATTCCTGATGCACCGTGCATTCCTCTGCTGAGAGGAAGCGTGTTCCCACCTGGATTGCATCAGCCCCGAGCATGAATGCAGCTGCTGCTCCGCGACCGTCGCATATTCCTCCCGCTGCTATCACTGGAATATCAAGGGCGTCAACCACCTGAGGAACCAGAGGCATGGTGTGGAGTTCTCCGACATGTCCTCCGGACTCTGCACCCTCAGCCACCACAGCGTCAGCACCGGCAGCCTGCATCTTCAGGGCAAGCGCCACTGATGCCACCACCGGAATCACCTTGATGCCCGCCTCCTTCCACATCTGCATATACTGCGCGGGAGAGCCGGCTCCGGTCGTGAGGATCTTCACCCCTTCCTCGACCACCATCTGAGCGATTTCTCCGGCATTCGGAGCCTGAAGCATGATGTTCACACCGAAAGGCTTGTCGGTCAGTTCACGGCATTTTCTGATTTCATTCCTTACAGCCTCGGTTCCGGCATTGATAGAGGAAATGAGTCCGAGACCTCCTGCATTGGAAACCGCTGCCGCAAGAGAAGCGTCAGCGACCCATGCCATTCCGCCCTGAAACACGGGATACTGTATCCCGAGCATTTCACATATTCTGCTTTTAATCATAATCGTCAAATTTAAAGGTTACCACTCAAACAGCACCGCTCCCGACACGAAACCGGCACCGAAAGCACTCATTGCTATAATATCTCCCCTTTTCAGGAGTCCTTTCTTCTTGCATTCGTCCAGAAGGATCGGGCAGCACGAACTTGAAGAGTTTCCATGGTCCTCGATGTTGGTCGGGAACTTCTCCTTTGGCTGCTCCAGATATTCCTGGATAGCGTTTATTATCCTTATGTTGGCCTGATGGAGCATATAGTGGTCCACCTGGTCCGCTCCGACTCCGGCCTCATCCAGAACTCGCGATATGTCCTTGCTTGCCGCCTTCACTGCAAACTTGAACACATCCTGTCCCTTCATCTGCAAGGGCACATCCTCCTCTTCCTTTTCTATATAAGGAGTCGGCTGCAGGAGTCTGTACTGCCAGAGCTTGTCGGTCGCGCTCGAAGCGGACAGCTTTATGCTCTTTATATTGTCTCCCGGGGTCAGCACCGCAGCACCCGCTCCGTCACCGAAGAGCACGCAGGTCCTCCTGTCACTCCAATCTGTCATCCTCGTGGGCTCTTCCGCACACACTATAAGCACGTTCTTCACCCTTTCCGCACGATAGAAGGATTCGGCAATCTCCAAGGCATGTATGAATCCCGCGCACGCGCAGTTTATATCCATACAAGGGCAAGTCGCCCCTATTCCTCCCTGTATTATGCAGCTCAACTGCGGAGTCACGTACTCGTTCACAACATTCGAGCATATGATGAAGTCCAGTTCCTCCGCCTTCATTCCGGCGTCATCCAACGCCTTCCTCGCAGCCTCTATGGCCATGTCCTCAAGCCTCTCGTCGGATATCACATGACGGCTCACCACGCCGGTCCTTGTTCTTATCCATTCGTCGCTCGTGTCCAGAAACTGCGCAAGCATGTCATTTGTGACAATCTTCTTGGGAAGCACGCTTCCCGTTCCTGATATCTTCATTTTCCTTCACGTTTTGAGCGGGCAAAAATAAAGACATCATTTTTTCGAGCCTCAAAAATGTGGCCGAAACGCCGAATCCGCCGCCGGAACGGATAAAGATGTGGCGAATCCGGAATATCAGTGGTCAAAATCAGTCCACCTCAACATGATCTATGATAAGATCCCTATTCAGGCCTGTTCTTAAATCCTTGTAAAGATATCAAAAAAATGGCAAAATCTCATCTTACACAGGAGAAGACTCCAGCACATTGAAGACCGGATAGCCGGTCATACATTATTGCTCAGCATCTTGTGTGTGGCCGCAAAATGATTCCCAAACCCCTCCATCTGTATTCAAAAGGTCACAAGGCATCCTTCTTCGACAGAAAAGGACTGATTTTTGTATTCGGGACTTACTTCACAAACCGATCTGGCTGTTCACCAGCAGACATACCGAAGACAACATGGCACTTATCACATTGAACGAACTGGAAAATGCGGTTCCTTTATTCCGAGGTCGGGCAGGCAATGCTTTATGCCGGGGTCTCATGCGGATGCTTTCCATAGACAAGGTCAATGACCTGTACGACAGGTGTGCCGGCAGCAGGGGCCCGGACTTTGCCGGAGCAGTCCTGAAGGATATCGGGGTAAGATACGAAGTGCTGAACCCCGAAGTGCTCTCCAGACTACCTGAGGGCCCGTTCGTCACGATAAGCAACCATCCTTACGGGCATATTGACGGCATAATGCTCATAGATCTTTTCGGACATATAAGACCGGATTACAAGGTAATGGTCAACAATTTCCTCGGCCGTATCGAGGCTCTGGGAGAAAATTTCATCCGGGTCACCCCCACAGGAACAGACAGGACGACCCCGACAAAGGAAAGCATACAGGGCATAAAGGATGCTGTCGCTCACGTCAGGAACGGTTGTTGTTTAGGAATCTTTCCGTCAGGTGCAGTGTCAGACCTTAGTCTGAAAGACAGATGCATCAGAGACAGGGAGTGGCAGGAGGCGGTGATAAGGCTTATAAGGAAACTGAACGTTCCGGTTGTTCCGGTCCATTTTCTTGACAGGAACTCGGATTTTTACTATTCCTTGGGACTGATCGACTGGAGGGTGAGACTGCTGAGACTCCCGAGCGAAGTCTTCAACAAGCGTGGAAAGGTCACAAGAATTGCATTAGGAGAAATTATCCCTCCTGAACAGCTGCAGGAGTTCAACGATATCGACATGTTAAAGGATTTTTTAAGGAATAAGGTTTATAATCAGCATTGACATGGAACAGAACAAGGCAGATGCGGTAAGGATACAGACTTCGGTCCTTAATGCGCTTGAAAAGAAGGTATTGGTGTGGCTGGCAGAGCGTCAGCCCAAATGGATGACATCAGATATTCTGACATATCTTGGAACATTCGGAGCGGTGGTGATAGCCGCCGGATACATTCTGGCATCCTGGAATATCAACTTCCTGTGGCTCAGCTCATTGGGCTTTATCATCAACTGGTATGGCGACTCTCTGGACGGAACGCTCGCGAGGGTGCGCAAAACCCAGCGTCCTATCTATGGATACTATCTGGACCACACTATCGACGCCATAAACGAGGTTATGATCTTCATCGGGGTCGGCCTGTCGGGACTCATGCACCTGGAGATTGCAATGATGGCACTGGTGATGTACCTGCTGATGACCATTAACGTGAGCATCAACGCCCATCTGAAGAAGGAGTTCAAGCTGACTTATGCCAGCATGGGACCGACCGAATTCAGAATCATAATGATCATCATAAACACGCTGTTTGCCTTGATACGCCCTCTGAGGGAATTCTCGCACAGTTTTATGATATGCGGCAACGAATTCACCTTCAAGGCTCTGGACTACATCGGAGTGGTGATAATCGCGATCCTGGTGCTCATGCACCTGTCCACCGTCCGCAAGGACATCAAGGATTACGCGGAAATGGACCCGATGCCGAAAAAGGACTGACAGATGTGGAAGATTCTGACAAGATATGTGAAGTTCATGGGTACAGGAGTGGTCGGAAGCATAGTCGACACTCTTGTACTCTGGCTCCTGTCCGATCTGGTCTTCTCCAAAGGCTATTGGGGTGAATATATCATCTCTCCTGCCATTTCCTTCCAATGTGCAGTCACAGTGAACTACACCATCTCCTATTTCTATGTGTGGAAGGACAGGACACGCGGCCGGGCGGATGCCTCCGTGAAAAGATTCTTCAAGCTGTATGCAAGGTACAACCTGTCCAGTTCAGCCGTATTCCTCGTCAGGCTCGGGGTGCTGCTTCTGATTGAACGCTTCACCGGATGGGATGTAGTCCTGTGCAACCTGCTGGCGATGTGCTTCTCCGGCATCCTCAACTTCGCAATCAGCAACCTGCTCATATTCAAGAGGAAAAAAGCAGAACTTTGACTGCAGCACACCTCATATGCAAAGGCTTTGTCATTGGGTGGTACATAAAAGGTTGATTGAAATTATCCCGCTCTCGGATCAATGGAAAGAGTCGGTTGATAAAATCAGTCTCCGGACCGACAGGCGCTGTTTTGTTCAAAAGTCTGCCTGATGGTGCCGTTTTAGGTGCCAAAGGCATGATATTCAGGACCGACAGGCAATGTTTTGGCTGAAAAGCTGCCTGTCGGTGCCTTTTGTCCGCGGAAACTGGCATATTCGAAATGCAAAACTAGCTCTCACCGGGATTTCGTCGCTGCGCTCAAGCGGGATTTGCTCCCTGCGGGCGCACATCCCTTGTCCCTGCCGGGAGGGCCCTTGCGAGAAGGTAGACCGAAGCTGTGGCTTCGTTTTTTGTACCAAAAGGACGCTTGAGAGCATCCCGCTCTCACCGGGATTTCGTCGCTGCGCTCCGACATCCCGCCCGCCTGCGGCGGGCTATGCAAATAGAAAGTAAGAGTGCCATCGAGTAAACTCGTGGCACTCTTACTTTCTATTTGCGGTGAGAGCGGGATTCGAACCCGCGGTACGGTTACCCGTACGTCAGTTTAGCAAACTGGTGGTTTCAGCCACTCACCCATCTCACCAAGCTGACCCGTTTTCTCTAACGGGACTGCAAAGATATAAATAAATTTGGGGATTCTCCAAAAAAACTTGATACCATTACTGCTTTGCGATGTTTTCGCGCATATCGGTGTCTGCCTGGAGATTCTTCATGCGGTAGTAGTCCATGATGCCGAGGTTGCCTGTGCGGAATGCTTCAGCCATTGCGAGAGGGACTTCCGCCTCTGCCTCGATCACGCGGGCACGTGCTTCCTGTGCCTTGGCCTTCATTTCCTGCTCGAGGGCTACTGCCATGGCACGACGCTCCTCTGCACGAGCCTGGGCGATGTTCTTGTCTGCCTGAGCCTGGTCCATCTGGAGAACTGCACCGATGTTCTTTCCTATGTCGATATCCGCGATGTCGATTGAGAGAATCTCAAAGGCGGTTCCTGCATCGAGTCCCTTGTTGAGCACCACCTTGGAGATGCTGTCCGGGTTCTCGAGCACGAGCTTGTGGCTCTCCGCCGAACCGATGGATGACACGATACCCTCACCTACTCGGGCAAGGACTGTCTCCTCACCGGCACCTCCGACCAGCTGCTTGATGTTTGCGCGGACTGTAACGCGGGCCTTCGCAATGAGCTGGATACCGTCCTTTGCAACAGCTGTAACAGGAGGAGTGTTGATCACCTTAGGGTTGACCGACATCTGAACGGCCTCGAAAACGTCACGTCCTGCGAGGTCAATGGCCGCTGCCATCTTGAAATCCAGAGAAATGTTTGCCTTGTCGGCTGAAATCAGGGCATTCACCACCTTCGGAACATCTCCCTTTGCGAGGTAGTGCGCCTCAAGCTCGTTGGCATAGAGCTTAAGTCCTGCCTTTGTTCCTGTCACCATCGCCATCACGATAGTGTTTGGCGAAACCCCTCTCCAGCGCATGAGAACCAACTGGATGAGAGAGATGCGAACTCCGGAAATCAACGCCTGGAACCACAGGGTCACAGGGAAAAACCAGAGGAAGATCACAAGGCCGACGATAGCGACTGCGGCCCATACGAAAATCATAAAGTCCATATTTCTTTGTTTTAGAATTTAATTTCCTGAACAGGTGAGACATATATCTTGTTGTCCTCGATAAGCACGACCTCCACCTCTGTTCCCGGGTCAATCATGCCCTCCAAGGCCTTGACCTCGATGACATTGTCACCGACTCTCACTGCACCCATAGGAGAAAGCCTTGTCACCGTCTTTCCCCTGTCACCTACAGAAAGGACAGGATCCGAAGAGACAGCCTTCGAATCGATATTCGTATCCAGGGTAAACCTCTTCCAGGTCTTTGCCCTGAGCACATAAATGGTCAGCAGCAAAAGTAGGAGTCCGTTCACTCCCGTGACGATTCCGCCTGTAGTGGAACCGAATTCGTAGAACGCATAATAGCATGAACCTCCCATGGACAGCAGTCCCAGAATTCCGGCGACTCCCACTCCAGGAATGATCAGAATCTCTGCAAAGATCAGCACCAGGCCGATCAGAATCAAACTTACAACAAATCCCATATCGGATACACTATTTGTTTATAACTCTCAGAAAAGCCTCCTTGACTCCCATTGCCTTGACGAACAGAGCCAGTTCCTCCGCCTTCGCCTTGTCAGCAAACGGTCCCACCACATAGGTCACCGCTCCATCCGCCCCGACAGATCTGGCGATATCCTTTCCCGGAGCCTGTTGCCTCACTCCAGCCGCCACTCCGGAATCAAGTTCTCCTCCGGAAGGCACCATGCGGACCTCGTAAAGTTCCTGAACCTGAGGTTTTTCCTTCTCCTTCGCCCTGGCCTTGGCGACAGTCACCGATTTCCCGTCGACGAATGCCACTATGAAGGCACTGCGGAATCCTAGCTTCTTCACCGTGTTGAGGTTGGCCAGAACATCAGAGTATGTGCGGAAAAGTCCCACACGATATACGATATGTCCGTTCGCACCCGGTGCCTCATATACAGGACTCAGTCCCTTCAGAGATTTCATGGAAGCCTTCCTCTTTGTTGCAAACATCTGGATCTGATACACTATTCCTTTCGGAATCGTCTGGTCCTCAGCAAACTGAGCCTGTTCCAGCACCTTGAACGAATAGTCAAACTTCACTTCCGGCACCTCCATCCGAAGATTGAGATCCTTGCCCAAAGACCTCTTCTCAAATCTGAATCCATGGTCCTGAATCTCCGGATCAGAGGCGGTCTGAGCCATGATCTTTTCCGGATCCACTACCACACCCTTCATCAGAAGTTCCATCTCGAGCTGCTGCAAACGGCCCTGAGCCTCTGCAAGTTCGCCACGAAGACGCTCAAGCGAGGATGCCTCCTTTCCTTCCGCCACGAGTGCAAATCCCGCTGCCACCGAATCCTGAAGAGCCTTGACGATCCTCATCTGGCTCACATATTTTCTTGTCTCGTCGTCTTTCAAGACTTCGGACACACTGGCCTGATCCGATCCTCTTTCCAACGAAACCGGTTTAAGTTCAGCCAGTTCCATAAGTTCATACGGATCTTTCACCTCCCTTCTGACAGGAATATTGTCAAACTCCAGGACATACACCCAGACACTGTCCGAAGCACACCCTCTGTTGGAAGCAAAAATAGAATATCTGCCGTCTTCCGTGTCTATATACAGAAAGTCATCCGCAGGAGAGGAATAAGGAAATCCCATATTCACCGGAGCATCCCAGTCATTGACATCCTCGTTCCAATGTGAAACATAAATATCATATCCTCCCACGCCATAGAGCCCTTTAGAAGAAAAGAAAAGCGACTTTCCGTCAGGAGAAAGCATCGGGTATATCTCATCTGAAGCCGAGGTCATCTGTTCATTCAACAGTGCAGGAAGGGACCACAGGCTGTCACGCAACGACGACTCATATATATTTCTGGCTCCTGCCTCATCTTCCGCCGACCAGAATACCGTCCTGTCTGTGTTCTTTACGAACATCGCTTTCGCATAAGGATGTCCTGAAGCAGAATCCAGCTGGTTCGGTGTCGCCCTCCAGCAACTGTCCTGCAAAGGATAGTACAGGAAGAAATCCTCTATGGAAAATCTTCTGCGCGTCAAGACGGTGGGCACATCAACGAAGCCGGTCATGCTCCTGCCGTTCTCCGACATGAGCACCTTGTCATGAAGTTCGAGTTTCAGAAGTGAATCTGCCGGAAGAGACAGCGGGTCCGGAATCGCCTCCAGGGCATCTTCATATGCATCAAGAGACTCTTGAAAACGATATGCCATACGCAGAGAATCTCCGACCTGCATCAGTCTGGACGATTCCTGACCACGCATACCGCTCTGGGCCGCCGAAGACAACGGAAAGCCGAGAAGAAAAAGAGCCGAGACCAGATATATGAAGCAATTACCCCTTCCAAACATGTCAAAAACCATTATAAAGCCTACAAAAATAACAAACTGTTTTGACTTTTCTAATAAAAACAACCGAAAGAGACGATAAAACACATCCGTTTCTTTATTTATTGGAAAAAAATCGTAAATTTGTGCCCTATTTTGCGGTCGGTATGCCATGCAACGGAGTTGAGGCATCCAAAACCTGAAACAAATATCATTAAAACAATAAATTATTATGCAAAGTAAAGGTGCAATCAGATTTGTGGCGATCCTGCTTCTGCTCGCGTCTCTCTGGCAGCTCTCCTTCACTCTCGTGACACAGATTCAGGAGAACAAGGCAGAGAAGTATGCTGAGAACAAGGCAATCGCTGCAATGGAGTCAGCAGAGTTCAGTAAAGTGGCTGAGGCTGACAAGGCCTTCTATCTCGATTCCATCAGAAAGGACGAGAACAGATGGTACATCGATTCTATCTCATCTGAGAAGATCTATTTCGGATACACATTCAAGGATGTGAAATCCAAGGCTATCAACCTCGGTCTCGACCTCAAGGGAGGTATGAACGTGATGCTTCAGGTTCAGCTCAAGGACCTCGTGAAGGCTCTCGGTGGCAACAACGCTGCTCCGGAGTTCGCACAGGCTCTCAACCTTGCACAGGAGCGCAGCGTGAACTCACGTCAGGACTATATCACCCTCTTCGCAGAGGCTTGGCAGGAGACTTCCAACGGAATGCCGCTTGCTCAGATCTTCGGAACTTTCGAGCTCCGCGACAAGATCGGCCCAGAGTCGACTGACGAGCAGGTTATCGAAGTGATCCGTGCCGAGGCTGAAAGTGCAGTATCAAACTCATTCAACGTCCTCAGAAACCGTATCGACCGTTTCGGTGTGACTCAGCCAAACATCCAGAAGCTTGGAAACAGCGGACGTATCCTCGTCGAGCTCCCGGGTGTAAAGGAGCCTGAGCGTGTAAGAAAGCTCCTTCAGGGAACTGCATCACTCGAGTTCTGGGCAACTTATGACAATGCTGAGATCGAGGCATACCTCGCAGAGGCAAACGCAACTCTCGCACAGCTTCTCGGTGACGATGTTGCTGTCGAGGAGACCAAGGCAGAGGGCGAAGACCTTCTCGCAGAGGAGCTCCAGCAGACTGAGGCTGACGCAGAGGCAATGGCTGCATACAAAAAGCAGAACCCTCTCTTCGCAGTTCTCCAGCCATCTGGCGCAAGAGGAAACGCTTGCATCGGTTATGCACACTATGCTGACACAGCAAAGATCAACAAGTACTTCGCAATGCCTCAGATCAAGGGTCTCTTCCCACCTGAGTTCAAGCCTATGTGGGCTGTGAAGGCTTCTCCATATATACCTGGCGGCAACACATTCGAGCTCGTGGCCATCAAGGCAACATCACGCGACGGCAAGGCTCCGCTTGACGGAGGCGTTGTGACCGACGCACGCGTTCAGTACGGAAACACAGGCGGTAACCCTGAGGTTTCAATGTCCATGAACGGCGAGGGAGCAAGCGTTTGGGCAAGAATGACAGGTGACAACATCGGAAAGCAGATCGCAATCGTTCTCGACGGAATGGTTTACTCATATCCTATGGTAAACAGCAAGATCGAAGGCGGTAGCTCACAGATCACCGGTAACTTCACCCTCGAGGAGGCAGAGGACCTTGCAAACGTCCTCAAGTCAGGTAAGCTCCCTGCACCTGCAACCATCATCCAGGAGCAGGTTGTCGGACCATCACTCGGAGCAGAGTCAATCAACGCAGGTCTCATTTCATTCGTGATCGCGTTCGTTCTCGTCCTCCTCTACATGGTTCTTTTCTATCAGGGCGCAGGTCTCGTGGCTGACGTAGCACTCCTTTGCAACGTGGTTCTCCTCTTCGGTACCCTCGTTTCATTCGGTGCTGTCCTCACGCTCCCTGGTATCGCCGGTCTCGTGCTGACCCTCGGTATGGCAGTGGACGCCAACGTGATCATCTACGAGCGTGTCAAGGAAGAGCTTCGTGCAGGCAAGGGTCTGAGCAAGGCTATCTCTGACGGATATTCAAACGCATATTCAGCTATCATCGACGGTCAGATCACAACCCTCCTCACCGGTTTCGTTCTCTTCGTATTCGGTTCAGGTCCTGTACAGGGTTTCGCTACAACGCTGATCATCGGTATCATCACCTCTGTCCTTACTTCAATCTTCATCACAAGAATCATCTTTGATGACAGAGTATCAAAGGGCAAGAACGTGACATTCGACAACAAGTTCACAAGAAACTTCCTCCAGAACACTCACGTGGACTTCCTCGGAAAGAAGAAGATCGCATACATCGTTTCCGGAACACTCATCGTGATCTCACTCGTTTCAATCTTCACAAAGGGCTTCACATACGGTGTAGACTTCACCGGTGGACGTACTTATGTCGTAAGATTCGACCAGCCTGTAAGCGCTGAGGAGGTTCGTGCTGCTGCAATCGCAGAGTTCGACGGAGCTGTCGAGGTGAAGCAGTTCGGTGGTGAGAGCCAGATGAAGATCACAACCCAGTACCTTGTGGAGAACGAGTCAACAGATGCTGATGCAGAGGTTGAGAACAAGCTCTACAACGCACTGAACGGATTCTTCACAAACGAGATTTCATTCGCGGAGTTCACCTCTACCCTTGACAACCCTAACGGTATCATCAGTTCCGACAAGGTGGGTCCTACCATCGCAAACGACATCACAAGAGACGCAATCATCGCTGTGATCATCGCCCTCATCGTGATCTTCGCATACATCGCAGTACGTTTCCGCGGATGGACATGGGGACTTGGTGGTGTGACAGGTCTTGCACACACGGCCCTCATCGTGATCGGCTTCTTCTCACTCTTCTCAGGAATCCTTCCGTTCAGCCTTGATATCGACCAGACATTCATCGCTGCGATCCTGACTATCATCGGTTACGCAATCAACGACACCGTGGTGATCTTCGACCGTATCCGTGAGTACAAGGAGCTTCATCCTAAGGCAGACTTCAAGCTCAACGTGAACGAGGCCCTCAACAGCACGCTCTCACGTACCATGAACACCTCACTCACTACCCTCATCACAATGATTGCAATCGCAATCTTCGGTGGCGAGGTGATCAGAGGTCTTGCAGTTGCCCTCATCCTCGGTATCGTTGTAGGTACCTACGCTTCAATCTTCATCGCCACACCGATCATGTTCGACGTGACAAAGAAGGCTGACGCCAAGAAGGAGCAGAAGTAATTCTGACACATACATATATAGATAGAGCGGCCCTCGGGTCGCTCTATTTTATTATATGGTTATGCTGTTATACGAGCGGCACCGACAGGCAGAGTTTGGGACTATTTAGCGCCTGATGGTAGTGAAAATGCATCAATTTGTATGGTTTTGGCGACCGACAGGCAGAGTTTGTGGCGATTTGCTGCCTGATGGTCAACGTGTCATGTCTGCACATCAAAATCGAAAAAATTCACTAATATTGCATACAAGTCTGGACGCCGTAGATCGGAAGGAAGAGTTCTACAACGCGATATAGGTATAGTCGTACCTGTGTCGCGTTTTGCTTTTATGGAACCGGACAAGAG
The DNA here is from genome assembly GCA_017938925.1 of Bacteroidales bacterium. Taxonomy (GTDB): domain Bacteria; phylum Bacteroidota; class Bacteroidia; order Bacteroidales; family UBA932; genus Cryptobacteroides. The sequence goes on from JAGBAO010000008.1 coordinate 239,373, forward strand.
TGTAACCATATAAATATTAACGCATTATGGATTTAATTGAACGAGGCTTAAAGATTGACGAACGGATTTATTCCGTCAGGGGCAGGCAAGTTATGATCGACAGGGACCTGGCTTTGCTTTATGGGGTGGAAACAAAACAACTAAACAGGGCTGTCAAGAGAAATATTGAAAGATTCCCTGATGATTTTATGTTTCAATTGACAGCCATTGAGTGTTCAAGGTGCCAAATTGGCACCTTGAACATAACACAAGGCCAAAATTTGAAATATATGCCCTATGCGTTCACGGAATACGGGATTGCGATGCTCAGTGGTATTCTCAGATCTGAAACTGCAATTAAGGCAAATATCCGTATCATGAGAGTATTTGCCAATATGCGCAAGATAATTGCTGGCAAGGATATGTTCAAACGCATTGAAAACCTTGAATATCATCAGCTCGAAATGAGTCAGAGAATTGACAACACAAATGATAAAATTGAGCAGATACTCCAAAAACTTGAAAATGAGACACCCACTCAAGGCATCTTCTTCGACGGGCAGATATATGATGCCTATTCATTTGTGGCGGAGCTGGTCAGGAAGGCTACGAAGAGGATCGTGCTGATTGACAATTATATAGATGACACTGTACTGACCCTGCTGTCCAAAAGAGCAGCAGGAGTGGAAGCCACCATATATACCGGCAAGATCTCGAAACATCTGCAGCTGGACATCGACAGGCATAACGCGCAATACCCGGCAGTCGAGGTCAGGACATTCTCAAAAGCCCACGACAGGTTTCTGATAATAGACAACGAGGTCTATCTGATCGGAGCGTCCATAAAGGACCTCGGAAAGAAGTGGTTCGGATTCACCCTGATGGAGAACACGGACGCTCAGGAACTGATAGGAAGGATATGATGGCACAAACGAGATCTTAACACATGTTGATAACTTTTTGAGGTGAATATCAATGACTTGACTGCCGATAGAATTTTATTTTTGAAAGGTATTGGAAGATTATATATCTTTGTCTTCCTTAAAAAAATCAGCCATGTCATTCGTCCATCTTCACGTACATACACAGTATTCAATCCTTGACGGCCAGGCATCCATCGGAGGCCTTTTCGAGCGTGCAAAAGAGCTCGGCATGCCGGCTTTAGCCATCACTGACCACGGAAACATGTATGGTGTGAAGGAGTTCCTGAAGGTAGCGAAGAAGTTCCCTGAGGTCAAGCCTATCATCGGCTGCGAGGTGTATGTGACAAGGCACTATGACCACACCCTCAAGGACACGAACCACAGAAGCTATTACCACCTGATCCTGCTGGCCAAGAACTACACCGGCTACAAGAACCTCATGAAGATCTGCTCGACAGGACATATCGAGGGTATGTATTACGGAAAGCCAAGGGTGAGCCACGAGATCATCGAGAAGAATGCGGAAGGGCTGATCTGCTGCTCGGCCTGCATAGCCGGAGAGATTCCGAGAGCGATCATCGCGGGCGATATGGAAGCAGCGGAAAAGGCCATCGCATGGCACAAGAACATCTTCGGCGACGACTACTATCTGGAAGTCCAGCAGCACAAGACCGAGATCCCGGGACTGTCGCAGGAGGTATACGAGCACCAGATGGTAGCGAATGAAGGCATATATGAGCTGGCGGCAAAGACAGGCACCAAGGTGGTGGCCACAAACGACGTCCACTTCGTCCGCAAGGAGGACGGCCCGGCACACGACAGGCTCATCTGCCTGACCACCAATTCATATCTGGACGACCCGGACCGAATGAGATACACCCAGCAGGAGTACCTCAAGAGCGAGGACGAGATGCTGGACATGTTCTACAAGCACCCGGAAGTCATCAGCAACACCATCGAGATTGCCGAGAAGATAGAAAGCTTCAAGATCGACAAGGACCCGATCCTTCCTAAGTTCGACCTTCCTGAGGAGTTCCTTGCCCAGATCGACACCTATCTGGAAAAATACAAGGAGATCATCGACGAGGGCCGATGCGACAAGAACGGAAACGAGCGTGGAGAGGAGTTCTGCCGCTCGGTGGCCTATCTGTGCCATCTTACATATCAGGGCGCACACTGGAGATACGGCGAGACCCTGAACGAGGTTCAGGCCGAGCGTATCGAGTTCGAGCTCAAGACAATATGCAAGATGGGATTCCCGGACTACTTCCTCATCGTCCAGGACTTCATCGCAGCAGCACGCCGCGAAGGCATATCAGTGGGCCCGGGCCGTGGATCAGCAGCCGGATCCGCCGTGGCTTACTGCTTGAAGATCACCAATATAGACCCTATCAAATATGACCTCCTCTTCGAGAGGTTCCTCAACCCTGACCGAATCAACATGCCCGATGTCGATATCGACTTCGACGACGACGGACGCTACCGCGTGTTCCAGTATATCGAGGAGAAATATGGCAAGGACCATATATCCCATGTGATCACCTATGGAACGATGGCAGCGAAATCCGCCATCAAGGACGTGGCCAGAGTCAGCAACCTGCCGATTCCAGAGTCCAACAGGCTCACCAAGATGATTCCGGACAAACCCATCGTCCAGATGGAGGACACGGAAGAGCCATTCAACGACGGAGACACTCTGGAAGACGGACAGAAGGTGATCGAGAAGGAGGTGGAGATCGACGATCCTGACAACGCGGGACAGAAGATAAAGGTCAGGAAGAAGTTCAAGAAATACAAGAAGGAGGTTTCCTACAAGCCGAAGCTCAAGAACTGCTACAAGCTCATTCCGGAACTGAAGGAGGAGCTCGCAAACGGTACACCTGAAGTCAAGGATGTGCTGAACTATGCCGGCAAGCTCGAGGGCTGCATACGCCAGACCGGAGTGCATGCCTGCGCGATGATCATCGGCCGAGGCAACCTCACCGAATATATCCCCATCACCCTTGCAAACGACAAGCTCACAGGAGAAGAAGTGTGGGTGTCGCAGTACGACGGCCACTACATCGAGGAGGTGGGAATGCTCAAGATGGACTTCCTGGGCCTCAGGACCCTGTCCATCATCAAGGAATGCCAGGCGAACATCAAGAAGCGCCATGGCGTGGAGTTCGATATAGAGAAGATTCCGATCGACGACCCAGAGACATATGCCCTCTACAGCCGTGGAGACACCACGAGCGTCTTCCAGTTCGAATCCCCTGGCATGAAGGAGTGGCTCATCAAGCTCCAGCCGACCCGTTTCGAGGACCTCATCGCCATGAACGCCCTCTACCGTCCGGGTCCTATGGACTATATTCCGGACTTCGTGGACCGAAAGCAGGGACGCAAGCCTATCGAATATGACCTTCCTGCAATGGAGGAGATCCTTCAGGACACATACGGAATCACCGTATATCAGGAGCAGGTGATGCTTCTGTCGCGTAAGCTTGCCGACTTCACCCGAGGCGAGGCAGACACCCTGCGTAAGGCGATGGGAAAGAAGATCATCGACCTTCTTAACTCGCTTAAGGACAAATTCATCAACGGAGGTATAAAGAACGGCCACCCACAGGAGATTCTGGAGAAGATCTGGAAAGACTGGGTGAAGTTCGCATCCTATGCCTTCAACAAGTCCCACGCAACCTGCTACGCATGGGTGAGCTACCAGACCGGCTGGCTCAAGGCCCACTACCCTGCTGAATTCCAGGCAGCCAACCTGACCAAGAACCTCTCCAACATGGATGAGATCAAGAAGATCATGGATGACTGCAAGAAGAACGGAATCAAAGTGCTAAATCCGGACATCAACGAGTCGGATTCCAAGTTCACCGTCAACCAGAACGGAGAAATCCGCTTCGGACTCGGAGGAATCAAGGGATTCGGAGACAACATCGTGCGCGCAATCCTCGCAGAACGCGAAGAAAACGGCCAATTTGCCGACATCTTCGACTTTGTGGAGAGGATGTCCGGAATAGTCAACAGGAAGGCTTTTGAGTCCCTTCTGCACGCCGGAGCGTTCGACAGTTTCGGAATATGCCGCAAGCAGTTCATGCTCCCTTGCAAGAACGGGGACGTCTTCATCGACACCCTGCTCAGATATGGAGAACTTTTCAAGAAGGACAGCATGGAAAGTGCGGTCTCACTCTTCGGAGAAGTCGAGGAAATGAAGCCTGAAAGACCGGAAATCCCGGCCATGGTAGGCGACGAAGACGTCCTCGACAGGCTTCACCATGAGAAGGAACTCGTGGGAATGTACCTGTCATCGCACCCGCTCGACCAGTATTCCTTCGAGATCGAAAACTTTACGACCTGTCCAGTGAGCGAACTCGATGCCCTCGTCGCAGAATGCGATGCCACAAAGACCAAGCAGAAGGCATATATAGCCGGGTTCGTCACATCGACACAGCTGATGACCACAAAGACCGGCCGTCCATGGTCCAAGACCGTCATCGAGGACTATAACGGAAGCTACGAGATCGCCCTCTTCGGCAAGGACCATGAGGCCTTCATGAGCTATATGCAGCTGCACAGCGCCATCTTCATCGAGGGAGACATCGAAGAGAAGTTCTATATCAAGCCGGAAGAACGTGCCCAGGGAAAGACATCCCCATACGCTTTCAGGGTGAAGAAGATCATGCTGCTGGGAAATGTGACCGACACCTTCGTCAAGGGCTTCTCCATCAGCATCTCCACCCCTATGCTCTCCCCTGAATTCAGGGAAAGGCTGGTGAAGATAATCAAGGCCAACAAAGGCAATGTGCCGCTCACGATGTACCTCTACGACCCTGAAAAGAAATGGAACATAGAATTCCTCTCACGCAAGTTCAGAGTGTCAGTGACAGCGCCGTTCATCGAGGAACTTAACGCCGCCGGCATCAAGTACAGCGTAGTAAAGAAATAGTAATATGAACTCTGCACAACTTTCAGAAATCGTTTCAGCTTTCCAGATTGAGGGAAAAGTCGAGTCCATCGAATCTCTCGGAGCGGGATTCATCAATGACACATTTGTCATCAGGACCTCGGAAGGGACGCCTGATTATATTCTTCAGAGGAAGAATCACCTTATATTTCCTGACGTTCCAGGCATGATGGACAACATCAAGGCTGTCACTCATCATATAAAATCCAAGGTGCAGGACCCTCTGCGTGAGACTCTCACGGTCATTCCGGCAAAGGACGGAAAGCTCTATGTGGAGAAGGACGGTAACTTCTGGGCTGTGTGCCTGTTCATTCCAGGCAGCATGAGCTATGAGCGTGCACAGACACCAGAGCTTGCATACCAGGGCGGAGTGGGAATAGGACAATTCCAGACCTTGCTTGCAGACTTTGATGAGTCTCTGAACGAGACTATAAAAGGATTCCATAATATAAGATGGCGTTTCTGCCAGTGGGACGAAACCATTAAGGCTGATCCTGTCGGACGAGTGGCGGAAGTACAGGAGGAAATCAGCTGGATAGAGTCCAGACGCGAACAGATGCTGGCATTCTGGTCCCTTGTTGAAGACGGAACCATTCCCACAAGAGTCACCCACAACGACACCAAGATCAGTAACATTCTCTTCGACAAGGAAAGCGGAAAGGTGCTCTGCGCAATCGACCTGGATACCGTCATGAGCTCCACTTCACTGAACGATTTTGGAGATGCGATCCGCTCATATGCCAATACGGGAGCGGAAGACGATAGGAACCTTGACAACGTAGAACTTGATATCAATATGTTCCACGCATATACAAGCGGCTATCTTTCACAGCGTTATGACACACTGACTCCAAGCGAACTGGAGTGGCTTGCCTTCTCGGCAAGATACATAACATACGAGCAGGTCCTGCGCTTCCTGATGGACTACATCGACGGTGACAAGTACTACAAGACCGCCTATGCAGAGCACAACCTCGTGAGAACACGTGCTCAGTACAAGCTGCTTACCAGTATGGAGCGCCAGTACGAGCACATGTGCAGAATAATCAGGGAATACCGGAAATAGTCCTTAGAAAATAAGTCTTGCGTAAACAGGATAGTGGTCTGAGACAAATGGTTTGTCCGCATACTTCTCAGTTACTGTCTTATACTCAGGACATGCGCTGAAGCCGGACACATAGATGTAGTCTATGACTGCGTCAGTCTTTGCGGTGCTCCAGCCGTTGAAAGTGTTGTGATTATCGGTCTTTTCAGCAATCTTTCTGGTGCTCTGCATCCTTGAATCAAGATCCACAAGTGCAGGATTGTTCGGCTTGATGTTGAAATCACCAGTCAGTACCATCGGATATCCTTCCGGATTTATGCTGTCTATCCTGTCAACGATAAGTTTGAGACCATTTGCCTGAGCCTGTGTACCCTTGTGATCAAGATGAGTGTTGACAAAATAGAATTTCTTTCCTGTCTTCTTGTCCTTCATCAAAGCCCATGTTGCGGTTCTCCTGCAATGAGCATCCCAGCCCTTGGATGGAACATCAGGAGTCTCCGAGAGCCAGAAAGTGCCCCATTTGAGAAGCTTCACCCTCTTCTTGTTCCAGAATATGCTCATATATTCGCCTTTTGACTTTCCGTCGTCTCTTCCGACTCCGACAGACTTGTAATCTTCCGCAAACTCTTCAATGAACGCTATCTGGAAGTCAAAGGCTTCCTGTACGCCAAACACATCAGGCTTCTGAGCATCAAGCATAGCGATTGTAGCAGGACACCTGTGCTGCCATGAATTCGTTCCGTCCTTGGCCACACCCATGCGGACATTATACGACATGACCTTAAGCTCGGTATTGTCATCATTCCCCGCATACATGGTAATGGAAAAAATAACAATTACAGATAATACGGATAACAACTTTTTCATATATTCTAAATTTATTGAAATACCCTTTGGTACGTTTGATCAAGACTTACAAAATTAACTAAAATATCGTACATTTGCGCAAATATGCTTTAGATATGACAGAAGAAACATTTGCAGACCTCGGACGCGTCGAGGCAATTTCAAGACTCTACGAAGGAACACCCTACAAGCCGTTCCGGAGCGCGTGGTTTGAGACGTCAGGAAAAGCATACGTCACTACGCACGTGCGCACGTATATAGAAGGTATAGACTTCGACCTCACTTATTTCCCTCTCAAGCATCTTGGATACAAGTGCGTGGTGGGAACAACAGGTGAACTGTATGCGGAATTCTCGCATCCACAGACCATGGAAATACGTCTGGGAGTCTCTTCCAAACTTGATTTCAGGCATATAAAGGAAGTCTGGGAAGGCATTGTCGCTGCAGCAAAGGAGCATGGATATAAACAGGTAGGACTTGACCTAACCCCTTCCCCTAACGGTCTTTTTGTCAGCGTTTCCGTTACAGGAGAGACATCGCTTCTGATGGGAAAGAGACGCCCCGCAGCCAAAAGCATGGACCTTATCTGTGTTTCGGACAATCTCGGAGCGGCATTCATGGGATTCCAGGTGCTGGAAAGGGAAAAGAGAGCATTCGAAAAGAGCGGAGATGCAAAGGCACAGCCTAAGCTGGACGACTACAAGAACCTTGTGGGAGCATATCTCAAGCCCCAGATCAACCCTCAGACAATCAAACTGATGGAAGATGCTGAAATCGTCCCTTCTTATGGCTACCTCGTGACCCGCGGACTTGCTGACGCCGTGAAACGACTTGTGCGGGACAGCGGACTGGGAGCAAAGATCTATGTGGACAAGCTTCCGTTTGCCGGAAAGACCTTCGAACTTGGCAAGGAGCTCAACATAGACCCTATGTCAGCCGCACTGAACGGCGGTGAGGACTACAGGCTTCTATTCACAATCCCTATCGGAAAGCATGACAAGTTCCGCCACGACTTCCAGACCTTCGACATCATCGGCCATCTCGCCAAACCCGAAGTCGGAGCCTGCATAGTCACCCCGGACGGAGTGGAACTCCCGATCAAGGCCCAGGGCTGGAAAAACGAATAGACTCCAAGCGCATATCAAATATAAAAAGCAACTAAATTTTTACGATTTTAGTTGCTTTTTTATTGTTTATCGTAAAAATATATCTATATTAGCACCACAAACCTATAAAACTACACAGATATGACTGAATGGTGGACTTCACTTGATCTTTTCATGAAGATTCTCTGGTGCATTGCCATAGCCTCTTCTCTTATCTTCATCGTTGAGACAATTCTTACATTCATCGGTGCGGATGTGGAAATGGATACGGATATCGACGTCGCTGACGGAGGATTTGAAGGAGATCCTTCAATGAACCTGTACACATTCCGCAACCTTGTCAATTTTCTGCTCGGAATGAGCTGGACAGCCATTATTCTCAATGATCAGATTGTTTCCAAGGCACTTCTGATGCTGATTGCATTTGCTGTCGGTGCACTGCTTGTCGCTGCCGTAATGTATATGTTCAAATGGCTGAGCAAGATGCAGCAGAGCGGAAACATAAACATCTTCCAAAGTGCAGCAGGATGCAACGGTAAAGTCTATCTGACAATCCCTGCTGAAAGAAAAGGAACGGGCAAGGTGCAGATCAGCATCAACGAATCCATCAGGGAATACGATGCACTGACCGACTCGGAAACTGAACTGAAGACCGGAACAGCAATAAAAGTTGTGGAAGTCATCGACTCATCAACTCTCCTTGTAGAAGAAATCGACTCACTTATAATCTGATAGTATCATGAACCCTATCTTCATCATCATCATCGGCGTGCTGGTTCTGATAGTCACACTGGCAGCCATCCTCAAACGCTACAAGCGTTGTCCTTCTGACAAGATCCTGGTCATCTACGGAAAGACGGGAAAGAACAGGCATGGAGGCGTTTCTTCCGCTAAATGTATTCACGGAGGTGCTTCATTCATCTGGCCTGTGTTCCAGAGCTATGAATTCCTGGACCTGAAGCCCATTTCAATAGAATGTAATCTGACCAATGCACTCAGCAAGCAGAACATCCGCGTTGATGTCCCTTGCCGATTCACAGTGGGTATATCCACTGAGCCGGAAAACATGACGAATGCAGCAGAAAGGCTCCTCGGACTCACCATCGAGAACATACAGAACATCGCAACGGATATCCTTTTCGGACAGCTTCGTCTGGTGATTGCAACGATGGATATCGAGGAAATCAACTCTGACAGAGACAAGTTCCTTGCAAACGTCAGCATGAATGTGGAGGCGGAACTTAAAAAGATCGGTCTTAAACTTATCAACGTCAACGTGACCGACATTCGTGACGAATCCGGCTATATAGAAGCTCTCGGAAAGGAAGCGGCAGCAAAGGCTATCAATGACGCAAAGAAAAGCGTCGCTGAGCAGAACCGTTTTGGAGAAATCGGAAAGGCGGAAGCAGACAGAGACAAGGATATACGTATAGCAGAGACCCTCAGAGACACAAGAATAAGCACTGCAGACGCTAATGCAAAGGCAGTGGAGGGAGAAAACAACTCCAAGATAGCCATTGCTGCATCAGATGCCATCCGTCGTGAAAAAGAGGCGGAAGCGGCAAGAATAGCAATAGCAGCTGAAAAGGTTCAGGCGGCAAAGGCCCTGGAGGAGGCATATAAGTCAGAACGCGAGGCGGAGCTTGCCCGCGCGGAGAGAGAAAAGGCCACCCAGCATGCCAATATAGTGGTTCCTGCGCAGATTGAAAAGGAAAAAGCCATAATCGAAGCTGAAGCAGAGGCGGAAAAGGTAAGAAGAATGGCAAAGGGAGAAGCCGACGCCATCTATGCAAAGATGGATGCTCAGGCGCGAGGTATCCTTGAGATTCTGACAAAACAGGCGGAAGGATTCAATCAGCTCGTGAATGCAGCCGCAGGAGATCCTCAGAAGGCAGTACTTATGCTCATAGCAGACAAACTTCCTGAACTTGTCAAGACTCAGGTGGAAGCCGTCAAGGGCATAAAGATAGACAAGGTGACCGTATGGGACGGAAATTCTCAGGCGGACGGAAAGACAGCCACCTCCGGTTTCATTTCAGGTATGATGAAGTCAGTTCCTCCTCTTGAAGAACTCTTCAATATGGCGGGAATGAGTCTCCCTGCATATCTTAAAGGACAGGAGAAGTCATCTGAAGCAGACGAACAGACAAAGGAGGAATAATGCCTATTATTGTGAACATAGATGTAATGCTGGCGCGTAGAAAGATGTCGTCCGGAGAACTGGCGGAAAAGGTGGGAATATCAGCCACCAATCTGTCCATTCTCAAGACCGGCAAGGCCAAGGCGATCAGGTTTTCTACACTTACAGCATTATGCCGGGCTCTTGAATGCCAGCCAGGAGATATCCTGGAATATCAAGACGACTAGTTTTTACTTGTCATTCTAAGCGAGCGCAGCGGGTCGGAGAATCTTTAAACAGATATCTCGACCCGCTGCGCTCACTCTATATGACAGTATTATTACTGCCTGCAGATGATAGAAATTAAAGCTTTCTGAGGAGATTGCTCAGGCTGACCTCCTTGGAGATGATGGCATGGAGATCCTCGATCTTCACACGCTGCTGCTCCATTGTGTCGCGGTGACGGATGGTCACGCAGCGGTCATTGAGTGAATCGTGGTCCACAGTGACGCAGAACGGAGTTCCGATGGCGTCCTGACGGCGGTATCTCTTACCGATGGAATCCTTCTCGTCATACTGGCAGTTGAAATCGAACTTGAGAGAGTCCATGATCTCTCTTGCAAGCTCTGGAAGACCGTCCTTCTTGATCAGAGGAAGAACCGCCACCTTCACCGGTGCAAGAGGTGCAGGAATGCTCAGAACCACGCGGCTCTCGCCATTGTCGAGCTGCTCCTCCTTGTATGAGTGAGAAAGGACTGCAAGCACCATACGGTCCACTCCGATTGATGTCTCGACTACGTATGGAACATAGTTCTCACCAAGTTCAGGATCGAAATACTGGATCTTCTTTCCAGAGAACTTCTGGTGGTTTCCGAGGTCGAAATCTGTACGTGAGTGGATTCCCTCAAGCTCCTTGAAGCCGAACGGGAAGCGGAACTCGATGTCAGTTGCAGCATTTGCATAGTGAGCCAGCTTGTCGTGATCGTGGAAACGATAGTTATCATCACCCATTCCGAGAGCCTTGTGCCATGCCATACGGTTTTCCTTCCACTTTGCGAACCAGTCGAGCTCAGTGCCCGGCTTGATGAAGAACTGCATCTCCATCTGTTCGAACTCCCTCATACGGAAGATGAACTGACGTGCGACGATCTCGTTTCTGAATGCCTTACCGATCTGAGCGATACCGAAAGGAATCTTCATACGGCCGGTCTTCTGAACGTTAAGATAATTCACGAAGATACCCTGTGCAGTTTCCGGACGAAGATAGATCACGTTAGCTCCTTCTGTCACACTACCCATCTGGGTGCTGAACATAAGATTGAACTGACGCACTTCCGTCCAGTTCTTCGTTCCTGAAATAGGGCAGGCGATCTCGCAATCAATGATGATCTGGCGAAGCTCTGCAAGGTCATTAGCATTCAGAGCATCAGCCATTCTCTTGCGCACGGCGTCTATCTTTGCCTGGTTGCGCAGAACGTTAGGGTTTGTAGCCCTGAACTGCTCCTCATTGAATGCATCCGCAAACTTCTTCTTTCCCTTCTCCACGTCCTTCTCGATCTTCTCCTCAAGCTTGCCGATATAATCCTCGATAAGGACGTCTGCGCGATATCTCTTCTTTGAATCCTTGTTGTCGATGAGAGGGTCGTTGAAGGCACCTACGTGACCTGAAGCCTCCCATGTACGAGGATGCATGAAGATTGCAGCATCGATTCCCACGATATTCTCGTGAAGGCGGGTCATAGCCTCCCACCAGTATCTCTTGATATTGTTCTTGAGCTCCGAACCGAGCTGACCATAGTCATAAACGGCTCCGAGACCGTCGTAGATCTCACTTGAAGGGAAAATGAATCCGTACTCTTTGCAGTGAGCTACGAGAATTTTGAAAAGTTCTTCCTGTGTCATAATAGCTTATAGTTTTACAATTTAATTTCACTTAACGGCTTCATCACGAAATCTCTCTCGTACATGAGTTTATGAGGCACCGTAAGTTCCTCACAATCAATAATATTATCTCCAAACAGAAGGATATCGATATCTATCGGTCTGTCATGATAGACCCTCTCTCCCCTCTTGTCATACTCCGGACCTGAGGACCTTCCCAGCTTTCTCTCGATCTCCTTACATGTTTCCAATATAATAAGTCCTTCAGCCTCAGGATTATAACCCTTTGGAAGTTCGAGTTCATACAGGACTGCAACATTCAGGAACTTTGCGGCACTGTCAAACCCCCATGGCTCAGTCTCATGAATCGAAGAAACAGCCTTATAAGGCGTCTTCAGCTCTATATTGAGCAGTGACAAGGCTGTCTCAATATTCCACTCCCTGTCGCCCTGATTCGAGCCAAGAGACAGATACAGACTGACTTTTTCCATGTCTTCCCTTGCAGGAGCACCCCTCTTATCACTCTCCCCGTCAGCCCTTCAGTCCTCGTCCAGTCCGAGCTCCACAAGAGCCTCTTCGGACATCCTGCTCTTGTCCCAGACCGGTTCCCACACCAGGTCCACCCTCACGCTCACAACCCCGGGAACATCGGCCACAGCAGCCCTAACCTGCTCCACGACATAATCCGCCATAGGACAGTTAGGAGCAGTCAATGTCATCTGGATATAGACATTATGATCGTCATCCACTTTAACCTCGTAGATAAGTCCCAGATCATACACGTTCACAGGTATCTCAGGGTCATAAACCTGCCTGAGAGCCATTATTATATCTCTTTCCAGTCTCATTTTTCTGTTATTTTCCTCTTCCGCGTTTTCCGCAGCCTTTCTGTTTATCCAATCCTTCAGTCCCATAATCAGATTCCTCCATTCTTGTCATCCCGAACTTTAAGAGGGATCCATCTAAACATTCATGGAAGCTATCTCCCTGATCTTAGCAATCATCGAGACAAGTCCGTTGGCCCTTGTAGGAGACAGATTCTCCTTGAGACCGATCTTCTCCACGACGGAAAAATCAGATGAGAGAATCTCCTGAGGAGTCCTTCCTGAATATAATCCGATCAGCAGAGAAATGATTCCCTTCGTAATGATTGCGTCACTGTCTGCATTGAAGACTACCTTTCCATCTTCCACCCTGTAATCAAGCCAGACCCTGGACTGACAGCCTTTTATGAGCCTGTCATCAGTCTTTGCGCTCTCCGGATAGTCATTCAGAGACTTTCCCAGTTCGATCAGATACTCATATTTATCCAGCCATTCCTCATACATCGAGAACTCCTCGACAATGGCGTTTTCTGCTTCCTGTAGTGTCATATCAACATATTTATCGCCCTATCAAGGCACTTTATGAAATATTCAGCTTCCTCCATGGTGTTGTAAGGTGCAAAAGATGCCCTGAGCATGCCGGTAACCCCCATCCTGTCCATCAACGGCTCAGCGCACATCTGTCCTGACCTCACTGCTATTCCCATCTTATCCAGAATCAAGGCCAGATCCTCATGATGAACACCTTCTACGATGAAGGAGAATAACGAAATCTTCTCCTGGTTTGTTCCACGAGGAACACCGAAGATCCTTATCCTTGAATCCTCAGACAAAGCCTTGAAAATGTAATCTCTTATCGCGTCATTATAAGATATTAAATGATTATCATTCAATAACTTAATATATTCCAAAGCAGGCTTTAGAGTTGCAGCTGAAGCAAAGTTCTGAGTTCCCGCCTCGTACTTCATCGGAAGCGGCGCATAAGTGGTTTCAGCGAAACTTACAGTTCCGACCATCTCTCCTCCACCCATATATGGCGGCATTGCCTCAAGCCATTTCTTCTTTCCGTACAGCACCCCTGTTCCTGTAGCAGCATATAACTTATGACCTGAAAAGACATAGAAATCGCAGTCCAGATTCTGCACATCAACATTGCAATGAACTGCACCCTGAGCCCCATCTACAAGCACAGGAACATTCACGGAGTGGCATTTTTGAATGATTTCCCTGACAGGATTCACAAGTCCGAGGACATTTGAAATATGAGTAACTGCAACGATACGGGTCTTCTCATTCAGAATATCATCCAGTCTTTCAAGCATGAGATGACCGCTGTCATCAACCGGCAGAACCCTGAGAACAGCACCCTTGCGCCTGCACATCATCTGCCATGGAACTATGTTTGAATGATGCTCAGCCTCAGTTACAACCACCTCATCGCCCTCTTTCACAAATGCTTCACCGAAACAGAAGGCAACGAGATTTATCGCTGCAGTCGTACCGGAAGTAAAGACTATCTCTTCACGATATTCCGCATTCAGAAACTCTCTGACCGCATCACGAGCCTCCTCATAAGCCTGAGTAGCCTCATCAGCCATCCTATGCACTGCCCTATGGATATTGGCATTTGACTCAGAGGTGATCCTGTTCCACATATCAATGACAGACTGAGGTCTCTGACTGGTTGCAGCGTTGTCAAGATACACAAGATCCTTTCCGTACACCTTCCTGGAAAGTGCCGGAAACATCCCTCGTATTTCTTTGATATCTGCCATAAGCCAATCATTCACGCGCATATACGCAACAATGCATGCGCGCGTATACACGCAATAAGCCTGCAAATTTAGTAATTTTACTCTTCCTTTTACAGGATTTTATCATAATTTTGCATACAGACAAAGAAACACAGGCTTATGATAGACTACATCAAGGGAAAAATAGTGGAAAGAACACCCACTGACACAGTTCTGGAATGCTACGGAATAGGATATAAGATACTTATTTCGCTCCAGACTTACGAGGCGTTGAACGGAAAAGATGAGACCAAGATCTACATCCATCACTACCTCCGTGAAGATGAAGAGTTGTACTATGGATTCGCAACAAAAGATGAAAGAGAACTGTTCAGACTGCTGATCGGAGTGTCCGGAGTGGGTGCAGCAACAGCCAGAATGATGTTGTCATCTCTCACCACTGACGAAATCAGGAATGCCATCCTTTCAGAAGACCTTAACAAGATAAAAAGCATAAAGGGAATCGGAACAAAGAGTGCTCAGAGACTTATACTTGAACTCAAGGACAAGGTGGTAAAGGGAGAAGGAAGCGAGAGCACAGTCCTGTTCTCTTCTTCTTCAAATCCTGCGGTAGAAGAGGCTACAACGGCACTTGTAATGCTTGGATTCACCAAACCGAACGTAAGCAAAGCAATATCTGCCGTGCTCAAGGAAACCCCTTCCGCCTCGCTCGAAGAACTCATCAAACTTTCCCTTAAGAAATTGTAACAATAAAAGTGTTCCACGTGGAACACTTTTATTGTTTTATAATTTACTCTAAGGACAGGATAATAATTATCTACCGAAATAAACCAGCAGTACAGAGATGTCAGAAGGTGACACACCTGAGATTCTCGAAGCCTGGGCTATAGTGCGAGGCGCATACTTCTTCAATTTCTGACGACACTCTATCGACAGGCTCTCCACCCTGTCAAAATCAAAGTTTTCCGGAATAGAAAGATTCTCAAGGCGCATTATCTTATCCGCCAGCTGCCTCTCCCTCTCTATATATCCCTTGTACTTAAGAGCAATCTCAGAAGAATCCAAAATTTCCTTTCTATAATTGGAATCAACTTTCTGAGCCATAAACTCACTATCAAGATCAGCGGTCGGATACTCTGTATTATATTGGAGAACGAAAGCGGCATCTAAATATGATATCGAACTTGTCGCATTAAACTTCCCCTTAAGAGACTCCTTATTGCCATACATTAACAGGTCAGAGTACTCAACTCCATCAGACAACAAAGATGATAAAGGAGATGCAAATTCGTTATCTATATTATTCTTTAAAAATGTTCCACGTGGAACTAAATCAAACAATTCAGACAATTTGACCTGCGGGCGGGAAATAAGAGCAGAAAGCCTGGTCCTGCATGATATTTCAGAAGTAGAAACTGAAGAAAGATAATCATTGACAGATTCTGGTCTGACTGATACTTCTTCAAAGAATTGATTGAATTTTTCAACGGATTCATACTTGCGACAAGTATAGTCATATCTGAACTTGTCAGCAAGACCTGCATTATATGAGAGTCCGGTGAGGCGTAGATCTGCATTATCCTGCCTTAAAAGAATCCTGTACTCTGCTCTTGACGTGAACATTCTATACGGTTCATCCACACCCTTTGTAATAAGGTCATCAATGAGGACTCCGATGTAAGCCTGGTCTCTCTTAAGGATAAAAGGATCCTTTCCTGCAACCTTAAGATGAGCGTTCATTCCTGCTATAAGACCCTGGGCAGCTGCCTCTTCATATCCTGTCGTTCCATTGACCTGACCAGCCAGGAAAAGTCCTTCTATATTCTTCAGTTCAAGGGTCGGCTTGAGCTGTGTCGGATCGAAATAATCATATTCAACAGCATAGGCAGGACGATATACCTTAGCATTTTCGAGTCCTTTGATCGCATGCAGAGCATCCATCTGAACGTCCAACGGAAGCGATGAAGAAAATCCCTGAAGGTAATATTCATTTGTTCCCCTACCCTCGGGTTCAAGGAAAAGCTGGTGCTCTGTCTTGTCGGCAAAGGTCCTCAACTTGTCCTCAATGCTCGGGCAATAACGTGGTCCGATTCCTGTGATTAGTCCGGTAAATAACGGAGAATCATTGAAACCGGTCCTTAGTATATCATGCACCTTCTCATTCGTGTGGACTACAAAGCAAGGCATCTGAGGAGTACCGTTCTGCGCAGTGGACAGATATGGAAGGTAAGAGAACTTATCAGGATCTGAATCTCCGAACTGCTGGACAAGAGTTGAAGTATCGACAGACGAAATATCGATTCGAGGCGGAGTGCCTGTTTTCATTCGGGCAGTAGAAATTCCCATATCCACCAGCTGGCGGGTCAGACCATGAGACGGGAGTTCTCCAATTCTTCCCCCTTCAAACATAGTGCGACCGATGAACATCCTGCCATCAAGGAAGGTTCCGGCAGTTAGAATAACTGTCTGAGAATTGAAAATTGCACCGGTAGTTGTACATACGCCCGAGATTTTTGATTCTCGGAAAAGAAAACTGGTCACAGTATCCTGGTAAATATCTAATTTACAGGCACTTTCAAGTATTTTTCGCCAGTATAGTGAAAATTGTATTTTATCACACTGTGCACGAGGACTCCACATGGCAGGTCCCTTTGACCTGTTGAGCATTCGGAACTGGAGAGTGGAAGCATCCGTGACTATGCCGGTGTACCCGCCTAACGCATCTATCTCTCTGACAATCTGACCTTTAGCAATTCCACCAATAGCCGGATTGCATGACATCTGACCGAACTTGTTCATATCCATTGATATCAAAAGTACGGAAGATCCCATCCTTGAAGCGGCCATCGCAGCTTCACAGCCTGCATGACCACCTCCGACTACAATCACATCATAAGTCTTCTGCATACTAAACAAGTTCCCTTAATGAAAGATAGTAATTTTCCTTTGCCCTCATCTGAGCGATGTCTTCATCACAGTGATCATCATAACCTATGAGATGAAGAAGACCATGGACAATGACTCTGTTAAGTTCATCCTTGAACTCAGTTCCATACTCATGTGCATTTTCACGAACAGAATCTACGCTGATGAAAAGGTCTCCGGAAAGCCTGTCACCTTCACAATAATCGAATGTTATTATATCCGTAAAGTAATCATGCTGAAGATAGCGCTGATTGACATCAAGAATATAGTTATCAGAGCAGAAGATGATCGAAATATCCCCTATCCTGCGGATTTCACTTTCCGCTACAAGACGGAGCCACTTATTGTTAATGGTTTTCCCTTTGAATATGAAATCTGTGTCCTCGAAGTAGTATGAAATCATGGAATAAAATTTTGTGCAAATCTACAAAATGTATAAAAAGTTTGAAATAAAAAATAAAGTTTCTAACTTTACCGGGAATTACGAGAATATAAAAAAGTAATCTATATGGAAATTAAAAAGTCAGAAAAAGCGAATCTTGAGAACAAGAAACTGCTTTTCTTGGAACTCGGACTTATCGTATCACTTGGAATTACACTCATCGCCTTTGAGTGGACAAGCACAGAAACAAACGTTTCCACTCTTGAGGCAGAGGCAGAGGTAGTATTGGAAGAGGAAATTATTCCAATCACTCAGGAGACTCCTCCACCGCCACCAGCAGCACCTAAGATTCCTGTTCTTTCAGACCAGATAGACATTGTGGATGACGAAATCGAGGTGGATGACGAGATGTTCATGAACCTTGAGGACGATGCAAGCCTCGGAGTTGAGATCATGGACTACGTGGAAGTAGAAGAGGAAGTCGTTGAAGAGGAAGCAATTCCATTCCAGCTCGTAGAGGAGAAGCCTTCATTCCAGGGTGGAGACGCAAACCAGTTCTCAAAGTGGGTGAACTCAAGACTCGAGTATCCTGAGATTGCAAAGGAAAACGGTGTACAGGGTCGTGTGACCCTTCAGTTCACAGTTGAGAAGGACGGAACAGTGACTAAGGTAAGAGTTCTCCGTGGTGTTGACCCATCACTTGACAAGGAGGCTGTCAGAGTCGTTTCAATGTCTCCGAAGTGGAAGCCAGGAAAGCAGAGAGACCGTGCGGTTCCTGTAACCTACACCTTCCCAGTAATTTTCCAGTTGAGATAATTATTTAATATTCAAATATTTATAAGGCCGACCAAAACCAATTGATCGGCCTTATTCTTTAAGTTGTCAAGCATGGCAAAGATAACAGAAGCACAGCATAATGAAAGAGCGGTGTTCGTCGGTGTGATCAAGCAGGGAGACGAAGAACGCCAGGTGATGGAGTATCTGGATGAACTTGAATTTCTCGCAGAAACAGCCGGCGCTATAGGCATCAAGAAATTCATACAGAAAGTTGACCGTCCTGATTCGAGAACATATATTAGAAGCGGAAAACTGCAGGAAATAAAGGACTATATAGAGGAAAACGAAATCGAAGTTGTTATCTTCGATGATGAACTGTCCCCTACCCAGCTCAGAAACATTGAGAGGGAACTCAACATCAGAATCCTCGACAGGACAAATCTTATCCTGGACATCTTCGCTCAGAGGGCAAAGACAGCATATGCTAAGATGCAGGTGGAACTTGCTCAGTATCAATATCTTCTTCCACGACTCACCCGAATGTGGACCCACCTTGAAAGGCAGAAGGGAGGTATCGGAATGCGTGGTCCGGGTGAGACTCAGATCGAGACTGACCGCCGAATCATCCAGGACAAGATCGCCAGACTGAAGGAGCAGCTGAAGAAGGTTGACAAACAGATGGCATCACAGCGCGGAAATCGCGGTTCTTTGGTGCGTATTTCGCTTGTCGGCTACACAAACGTAGGTAAGAGTACCTTGATGAATTTACTGGCTAAAAGCGACGTTTTTGCGGAAAACAAGCTGTTTGCGACACTTGATACCACAGTGAGGAAAGTGGTTATCGAAAATGTGCCATTCCTGCTCAGCGACACAGTAGGTTTCATCAGAAAGCTGCCTCATCAGCTGGTGGAGGCTTTCAAGAGTACGCTTGATGAGGTCAGGGAGGCTGACATCCTGATGCATGTTGTGGATATCTCCCATCCAAACTTTGAGGAGCATATAAAGGTTGTGGAGGAGACATTAAAGGATATAAAGGCCATAGACAAGCCTATTTTCGTAGTATTCAACAAGATTGACGCCTACAGGTATGAAGAGTACGATGAGTTCTCTCTGGAGCCAAAGAAGCAGATAAACTACACCCTTGAGGAGTTCAAGAACAGCTGGATCGCGAAGGAAAACACTCCTTGCATCTTCATCTCTGCAAGGGAGAAGATCGGAATCGACAAACTCCGCGGCGACCTCTACAAAATGGTGGCGGAAATCCATGCAGGCCGCTATCCTTTCGACAATTTCCTCTGGTAATACATCATAAAATAAAAAGGGTTTGACTTTTAACGGTCAAACCCTTGATTTATATATCCTTACAGGATAAAATATTAGTCGTGAAGCTTAGCTGAGAGGAACTCGCGGTTCAGACGGGCAATGTGAGTCACTGTAACGTGCTTAGGGCACTCCATCTCACAAGCCTTGGTGTTTGTACAAGCACCGAAGCCGAGTTCGTCCATCTTCGCAACCATCGCCTTAGCACGTCTTGCTGCCTCAACCTTACCCTGTGGGAGAAGTGCGAGAGAGCTTACACGAGCTGCAACGAAGAGCATTGCAGAACCGTTCTTACAAGTTGCAACACATGCACCGCAACCTACGCAGGCTGCTGCGTCCATGCTCTCCTCAGCGTCAGCCTGAGGGATTGGAATAGCGTTTCCATCAGGAACTCCGCCTGTTCCGACTGATACATATCCACCTGCCTGGAGGATCTTGTCGAATGCCTGACGGTCCACAACGAGGTCCTTGATCACAGGGAAACCTGCACTTCTCCAAGGCTCGATTGTGATTGTGTCGCCATCCTTGAACTTACGCATGTGGAGCTGGCATGTAGTAACCTCATCGTCCGGTCCGTGTGCACGGCCGTTGATGTAGAGTGAACATGCACCGCAGATACCCTCACGGCAGTCGTGGTCGAATGAAACCGGACCACTGCTCTGGCATCCCTTCTCGACAGCTACCGGATCTACACCCTCAGCGATAAGCTGCTCATTGAGGATATCGAGCATCTCGAGGAAAGAGCTGTCAGAGGATATATTCTTGACCTGATAGGTCTCAAAATGTCCTTTTGCCTTGGCGTTTTTCTGACGCCATACTTTCAATGTCAAATCCATGTCAATTAGTCTTTATAGTTTCTGGTAGCTATCTTGATGTTCTCGTATACGAGTGGCTCCTTGTGGAGTTCAGGCTCAACGCCTTCACCCTTGTATTCCCAAGCCGCTACATACATGTAGTTCTCGTCGTCACGCTTGGTCTCACCCTCTTCTGTCTGCATTTCTTCACGGAAGTGACCTCCGCAAGACTCGTTACGGTTGAGTGCGTCGCGTGCCATGAGCTCGCCGATTTCGAAGAAGTCAACAAGGCGGAGAGCCTTCTCGAGCTCCTGGTTGAAGTGGCTGTTCTCACCTGCTACATATACGTTCTTCCAGAAGTCTGCCTTGAGAGCCTGGATAAGCTCGATAGCCTTCTTCAGACCAGCCTCGTTACGTGCCATACCTACATACTCCCACATGATGTGTCCGAGCTCCTTGTGGTATGAATCCACAGACCTCTTTCCCTTCACTGCGAAGAGCTTCTCGATCTTCTCGACAACTGCCTTCTCAGCCTCAGCGAATTCAGGTGCATTGACGTCTGTCTTAGGCTCCTTGAACTTGCCTGCGAGGTAGTCGCCGATAGTGTATGGGAGGATGAAGTAACCGTCTGCAAGACCCTGCATGAGGGCAGATGCACCGAGACGGTTTCCACCATGGTCAGAGAAATTGGCCTCACCGATAGCGTAGAGACCTGGAACTGTTGTCTGGAGGTTGTAGTCAACCCAGATACCACCCATAGTGTAGTGGATAGCAGGGTAGATCATCATAGGCTCCTTGTATGGATCCACGTCTGTGATCTTCTCATACATCTGGAAGAGGTTACCATATCTTGCTGCGATAACATCCTTTCCGAGACGCTCGATGGCTGTCTTGAAGTCAAGGAACACTGCAAGTCCTGTGTTGTTCACACCGTAACCTGCATCGCAACGCTCCTTTGCTGCACGTGAAGCCACGTCACGAGGAACGAGGTTTCCGAATGCAGGGTAACGACGCTCGAGATAGTAGTCGCGATCCTCCTCAGCGATGTCAGAAGGCTTCTTTGTACCTGCGCGGAGAGCCTTTACATCCTCCATCTTCTTAGGTACCCAGATACGTCCGTCGTTACGCAGAGACTCTGACATAAGGGTTAGCTTGGACTGCTGGTCGCCGTGTACAGGGATACATGTAGGGTGGATCTGTGCGAAGCAAGGGTTTGCGAAGAATGCTCCCTTCTTGTAGCACTGCCAAGCTGCTGAACCATTTGAGTTCATTGCGTTGGTAGAGAGGAAGTAAGCGTTTCCGTAACCACCTGTTGCGATAACGACAGCGTGTGCTCCGAATCTCTCGATCTTTCCTGTCACGAGGTTTCTTGCGATGATACCCTTTGCCTCACCGTTGATGAGGACTACATCGAGCATCTCGTAACGAGGATAGCTCTTCACTGTGCCGGCAGCGATCTGACGGTTCAGGGCTGCATATGCACCGAGAAGGAGCTGCTGTCCGGTTTGTCCGCGGGCGTAGAAGGTACGACTTACCTGCGCACCTCCGAAAGAGCGGTTGGCGAGAAGTCCGCCGTATTCCCTTGCAAAAGGAACACCCTGTGCAACGCACTGGTCGATGATAAGGTTGCTGACCTCGGCAAGACGATAGACGTTTGCCTCGCGTGCACGATAGTCTCCTCCCTTGATTGTGTCGTAGAAGAGACGATAGACAGAGTCGTTGTCGTTCTGGTAGTTCTTAGCGGCATTGATACCACCCTGTGCTGCGATAGAGTGAGCACGACGAGGTGAGTCGCTGATGCAGAACACCTTCACATTGTAGCCAAGCTCTCCGAGTGAAGCAGCTGCAGACGCTCCACCGAGACCTGTTCCCACAACAATGACTTCGAGTTTTCTTTTGTTGCCAGGGCTGACAACACGGATCTGAGATTTGTGCTTTGTCCATTTCTCGGCCAAAGGACCCTCAGGAATCTTAGAAATAAGTTTTTCGGCCATTTTATAGTGATTAAATGAAATTTCGGGCACAATTATAATGAAAATCGGCCGATTTAGCAATTAAATCAGCCGATTACCTATTATTTATGATAGGGATTCCCGATCAGGTCGGGAATGACGCTAAAAATTTGTCGAAAATGATGCAGGAAATTTATCAGGAATGACGCTAAAACAGTGTAGGATCGTCGAGATTGATATTTCCCTTTTCCAGGCCGAGATGCCTGTAGGCAAGTTCGGTCACTTCCCTGCCCCGCGGCGTCCTCATGATGAATCCCTCCTTGATCAGGAACGGTTCATACACCTCTTCAAGAGTACCCTGGTCCTCACCCACTGCCGTTGCAATGGTATTCGCCCCCACAGGACCTCCCTTGAACTTCGTGATTATTGTCTTAAGTATCTTATTATCAATTGCATCCAGTCCCCTCTTGTCTATATTCAGGGCATCAAGGGCATAGCGTGCTATCTCCAGATCGATGACACCGTTGCCCATGACCTGAGCAAAGTCACGCACACGACGCAGAAGCGAGTTGGCGATACGAGGCGTGCCACGGCTTCTAAGAGCTATTTCATACGCTGCATTCTGGTCTATTTCTACCTTTAATATATTTGCGCTTCTCTTGACAATGTTCACAAGGGTCATGGTGTCGTAATATTCCATGGCGCATGTTATACCGAACCTGGCCCTAAGAGGTGAAGTCAGCAGACCGCTTCGCGTGGTTGCTCCGACCAAAGTGAACGGATTTAGTGAAATACGCACTGAACGTGCTCCCGGCCCCTTGTCTATCATTATATCTATTACAAAATCCTCCATCGCGGAGTACAGATACTCCTCCACAACCGGAGAAAGCCTGTGGATTTCGTCGATGAACAGCACGTCCCCCTCCTCCAGCGAGGTCAGAAGTCCGGCAAGATCACCCGGCTTGTCAAGAATAGGTCCGGATGTTACCTTCATATTCACTCCCAACTCATTTGCTATGATGTGCGCGAGAGTGGTCTTTCCAAGTCCCGGAGGGCCGTGAAACAGGACATGATCAAGAGACTCCCCTCTCATCCTGGCCGCCGCCACGAAAATCTTGAGGTTCGCCACTATCTTGTCCTGACCGGTAAAGTCTTTAAGGTCCTGCGGACGTATTATTCCGTCCAAATCCTTATCTTTGCCATCGTTGATGTTATGGGGATCGAAATCAGTCGTCATGCTCAGCTCAAAAATAATTATATACAAATATATATTATATTTTTAAATTTTAATGATGATTATATCGCTGTTGATATGTTGATAACTCAAAAATACATCTGATTATCAATATGTTGTATGTGCGATATCTGTTGAAAAGGCTGGTGTGAATTTCTTTGAAAAATGTTGATTGAAAATTTTGAAGATATTTATCTCTGCCGTAATATACGGACTTGCGGATTTTGCCAATTTAGTTTTCATTTGATTTCAACAGGGTTTTCAACCGGTTATCAACAGAAAAATTGTTGATATGTTAATAAGTTCGAAATCCATAAACCTTCTATCGGAAAAACTGGATTCCTGTGATGAGGTATTCTGCAGCGGACTCTTTCTGTCCGCCCGCTGGTTTGTCGTGTCCCAGTTGGATTATGACGGAATCCAGCTGATTGTCCTTCCTGACAAGGAGTCTGCGGAGTATTGTGCGGCGGATCTTTACAATCTTGTTGAAGGTGACTGCGTGTTCTTCCTTCCTGACTCGGGAAAGAAGTTGGAAAGAAGCAATTACAAGTCAACTCTCGGGGTGCAGAGGACATCCGCAATCGGAAAGATTCTTGATTACAAGGAGGGGAGACTGATAGTGGTAACTTATCCTTCCGCTATCGAGGAGGGAATTCCGTCGGAGGTCAAGATCAGGGAATCTCTTCTTAAACTGACTATAGGGGATGAGATAAGCCGTGACGAGATGGTTGATAAACTTTTCGGAAGCGGATTCGAAAGGGTGGATTTCGTGTCGGAACCGGGACAGTTTGCTGTCAGAGGAGCCTTGGTTGACATATTTTCATATTCCTATAGCGATCCGTTCCGAATATCCTTCTTCGGAGATGAAATAGAGACCATCAACATATTCGACTGCAACACCCAGCTGTCCAGGGAGAAGGTCATCACAGCTGAAATATACCCCGACCTTATAGCATCAGAGCAGGAGGATGCAACTGCGAACATCGCCGATATTCTTCCGGATGAAGCCCTCATATGGCTGGATTCGTCCGATATGTACAGGAACATGGAGTTCTTCAGGACCTTCGAAAGATTCAGAAGGGTCTATATGGAACTTCCTCTTTCCCGTCAGAATGAGGAATCAGTACGTTTCAACATATCTCCACAGCCCGTATTCAACAAGAATTTCGAACTCCTGACAGAGGATATTCGCAAGCGTCTGGAAGAGGGATACAGGGTGAGAATCTATGGTGAAAAGCAGTCGCAGCTGGAGAGGCTCAGTTCCATTCTTTCGCAGAACGGAGCCATCCTGCCAGAATTTGTCCAGGGAAGGAACCTTCACAACGGATTCATTGACCATGACGACAAGGTCTGCTGCTACAGCGACCATGAGATATTCGACCGTTTCCACCGCGTAAGCATAAGAAGGACAGTAGATAAGAGCGAACAGCTTACCATCAATGACCTGACTTCGTTTGCGATAGGAGATTACATTGTCCATATAGACTATGGAGTGGGAATCTTCGGAGGACTTGTCAGAATGAAGGACGACAAGGGAAGGATGCATGAGGTGGTCAAGCTTACATACAAGGACAACGACGTCGTGTTTGTGTCCGTGCATGCACTTCATAAGATATCACGTTATAAATCAAAGGATTCCGAGCCTCCTAAGATCCATAAGCTGGGATCGAAGGCATGGCAGAACCTGAAGTCAAGCACAAAATCCAAGGTCAAGGACATAGCGAAGGATCTCATTCAGCTGTACGCAAAGAGAAAGAGTGCGAGAGGATTTGCCTTTTCTGCTGACACCTATCTCCAGCAGGAGCTTGAGTCTTCGTTCATGTATGAGGACACTCCGGATCAGGAGAAGGCCGTATATGCCGTAAAGCGGGATATGGAGGATGATTGTCCTATGGACAGGCTTGTGTGCGGAGATGTGGGATTCGGAAAGACGGAAGTGGCAGTCAGGGCTGCGTTCAAGGCAGTTGCCGACAGCAAGCAGGTGGCCGTTCTTGTTCCTACCACCATTCTTGCCCTTCAGCATTTCAAGACGTTCCAGAACCGTCTCAAGGACCTTCCCTGCAATGTGGACTATGTCAGCCGTCTGAGGACAGCAAAGGAGATATCCGACATTCAGAAACGTCTGAAGGCCGGAACCCTTGATATTGTCATCGGCACTCATAAACTTATAGGTAAGGGATTCGAGTTCAAGGATCTGGGACTTCTCATCATTGATGAGGAGCAGAAGTTCGGAGTGAGTGCAAAAGAGAAGCTCCGTCAGCTCAAGGCTTCAGTGGACACTCTTACCCTGACAGCTACCCCGATACCGCGAACCCTCCAGTTCTCTCTTCTGGGAGCACGCGACCTCTCGATAATAAATACGCCTCCGCCTAACAGGATTCCGGTACAGACCGAGATTATGCTTTTCGATCATGATGAACTCAAGAACATCATAAAGTATGAACTGAGCAGGGGAGGACAGATATTCTTCGTCCATAACAGGGTGGAGGAACTCCAGTCCATCCATGATATCCTTCACAGGCTTGTTCCTGACATGAAGATATGTGTGGCTCACGGCCAGATGGAGGCGAAAGTGCTGGAAAACAAGATTCTGGACTTTATGGCAGGGGATTATGACATGCTGCTCTGCACCACGATCATCGAGAACGGACTTGATATTCCAAATGCGAACACTATAATCATCAACCAGGCTCAGAACATAGGTCTCAGCGATCTTCATCAGCTTCGCGGCCGAGTGGGACGCTCGAACAAGCGTGCATTCTGCTATCTGATGGTTCCCCCTCTTGTGTCCATAACAGATGATGCCCGCCGCAGGCTTAAAGCCATAGAGTCGTTCTCCGATCTTGGCAGCGGATTCAACATAGCAATGCAGGACCTCGATATCCGTGGAGCCGGAAACCTCCTTGGAGCCGAGCAGAGCGGATTCATAACCGACATGGGATTCGAGACATATCAGAAGATCCTTGCGGAGGCCATGGAGGAACTGGGAATGGAAACAGGAATATCCACAAAGAGGTCGGATGAATCGTTTGTGCCTGACTGTACCATAGAGACCGATCAGCTGGCCCTGATACCGGACACATATATAGACATGACCGCGGAGAAGATAAGGATATACAAGGAACTTGATTCCCTCACTTCCGACAAGGATATGGACCAGTTGAAAAAGAAGCTTGAGGACAGGTTCGGTCCTATGCCTGAGGAACTCAAGAGGCTCTTTGATATAGTAAGGATCAGGCAGCTGGGACAGAAGCTGGGATTTGAGAAGATCATAATAAAGAACGGAGTGATGATAGCGTTCTTCATTTCCAATCCGCTTTCACAGTATTACAAGACAGACCGCTTTGCAAAGATCCTTGAAAATGTGAGTGTCAATCCTAAACTGTTTGAACTCAAGCAGAACGACAGCAAGCTGAGGATATTCTCAAGAAATGTGGACGGTATAGCCAAAGCATACGAGGTTTTGAAGAGGTTATAGATAAATTTTGTACATTTGCCTGATTTTAAAGCGGCTTGGAAGTGGCTAATCTTATAGTTGACATAGGAAATACAGCCTTGAAGGCTTCATGGTGTGACGGTATCACGCTTGGAAAGACATACAGATATCAGGGTGAGAGGATGCTGGACTACATCCTTTCCATGACTGAAAAGGAAAGACCTGAGATTCTGGTTCTGAGCAGTGTCAGACATTTCTCTCCTCAGAATATCCATAAGTTGGAAGAAGTCTGTGACAGGCTTCTGGTTGTGGATGAGTCTGTTCTTGAATCGTACGGGCTTCCGTTATGGATGACTCCGGACAGAGCAGCGTCCATAGTGGCTTCAAGATATCTTTTCAAGGGCAGAGGATGCACTGTCTTCGATTTCGGTACCACTCTTACTGTCGATTTTCTTGATCCTCAGGGGCAGTTCAGGGGAGGAAACATATCTCCCGGATGCAAGACCAGATTCAAGTCCCTTAACAGATATTCCAAGTCGCTTCCATTGCTTGATGCTCCGGAAGAAATATCCTCTGAAGGACACGATATTTCCTCTTCGATAGAGTCTGGAGTCATTTCAGGCATAATGTTTGAAATCGAGGGTTACATTTTGCGCAACCCCGAAAATATCAATGTTTTCACAGGTGGAGATGCGATTTATTTTGCAAAAAGAATGAAAAACTCCATCTTTGTAGTTTGTAACCTTGTTTTGATGGGGTTGGCTTTAATAGCTGTAGAATATGATAAGAAGGATTGAAAAAGCGCTTTTGCTGGCAGTGTTTCTCATCATAGGTGTTTCTGTGTCGGCACAGGAAGGAGCCTATGGTGCGTATACTCCGTATTCGGTATTCGGCATCGGAGAGATTGCAAAAGAGGGTTCTGCATATAACAAGAGCATGGGAGGAATCGGAATAGCCACCCGTAACAGAAGGTTTATCAACTATACCAATCCTGCTGCCGTGACTGCAAGGGACTCGCTTTCCTTCATGGCTGATTTCGGACTTGAGCAGAGCAATTCCATCTACAGGCAGGGCAATCTGAGATCAGGAAACAATACTTTCAATATCCATAATTTCGTATTGAGTTTTCCTATTTACAGGTCGTCGGCATTCATGGTCGGAATCACGCCTTTCAGTAACGTGGGTTATGATTTTTCTTCAGTTGAGACCAATCAGGATATCATAGGAAACACTGGAAACATCACATATGATTCCTACGGAACGGGAGATATATATCAGGTGTTTGTCGGTGCAGGAGCCACATTCTGGAAAAGATTCTCAGTGGGTGCTGAGTTCATATATTATTTCGGTAACATCGACAAGATAACCCATATGGATTATGCCGACAATTCATACAGGTCGGTGAATACGGGAAGCGAGATTTCAGTGAACGGTGCGACTGGAAAATTCGGACTTCAGTATGAGCAGAAGCTTGCAGGTGATGTTTCCTTGACTCTAGGAGCAACATACAGGATGTCCACAAGACTTAAGGGATATTCCACTAACTACAGATATGCTACCCAGTCAAGCGTTGTGGATACCTTGAGACACAGTGTTGACACTCTTGCTCATGGAAATGTGAGGTTCGGAGATGAAATAGGAGTGGGAATAGCACTCAAAGGTGGAGAAAAGTGGCATGTGGAGTTTGATTATCTCAGAAGCGGATGGGGAAAGTCCGGAATGGACACTGCACCGGGATTCTCTGCGATAGGTGATTCAAAGTTCACTGCAACGACATCACAGTCATTCAGACTTGGATTTGAGATTGTTCCGAACAGGAACGACATCAGATATTACATGAGACGATGTGCCTACCGTGCCGGAGTATATTATGACCAGGCTTATTACAAGCTGGATGGAAACAATGTGAACTCCATGGGTATCACCTTCGGAATAACGCTGCCGGTGTTCAGATGGTATAACGGTCTGACTCTGGGAGTGGATCTTGGTCAGAAGGCCAGCACAAGACACGATATGATACGTGAAAGATATGCCAGGATAGTCGTAGGATTCAATATCCATGACATCTGGTTCCAGAAACCGAGATATAATTAAAACAAATAACATTTATGAAAAGGTTTATACTGCTTATTTCAGTGGCTGCAACTGCTTTGATCTGCAGCACAAGTCTTTCCGCACAGGGAAAATTCGGTCCGGACAGTGCCGAATGTATCAAGTATCTGTCTTATTATACAGAATATTACAAGCAGAAGAACTATGATTCTGCGCTTCCTAACTGGAGAAAGGCATATCAGATCTGTCCTCCGACAGCAAGATATTCTCTCCTTTCAAACGGAACCACACTCGTGAAGAGGCTCATTCAGAAGAATCAGAAGAATCCTACCTATAGGGCAGCGCTCGTGGACTCGCTCATGACTCTTTACAACCAGAGAGTGGAGTTCTGGCCTAAATATGCCACTTCATCTCTTAACAACAAGGCTCTCGACATCTATAACTATATGAAGAACGAGCCTATGAAGATGTATGAGGGACTCACAGAGGTAGTTTCCTTGAACGGAAATAAAACTACTCCTAACGTGTTCCTTTTCCAGATGAACACTGCAATCGATCTTTACAAGGACGGTCTTCTGGATCCTGAGGCTGTGATCAACGTATATGAGACAGCTGTGAAGTATCTTGCAGAGGCTGCTCCGAAGAACGACACAGAGAAGGCTGCCATCGAGAAGACTGTAGGTGACGTGGAGAGCCTGTTCATCACCAGCCAGGTGGCAAGCTGTGAGAATCTCATAGCTCTCTTCGGACCTCGTTATGAGGCTGATCCTCAGAACCTTGATCTTGCAAAGAACATCGTGAAGATGATGAGCGTGACAGAGGGATGTACTGACAACGACCTCTTCCTTAATGCCGTTACCACAATGTACACCCTTGAGCCATCTCACACTTCTGCATACTTCCTCTACAAGCTTTATTCTTCAAGAGGAGATGTGGATAATGCAATCAAGTATATGGAAGAGGCTATCGCGGCAGAGGAGTCAGATGCAGAGACTGATGCAAACTATAACTTCGAACTTGCTGCATTCTGCTACAAGAACGCAAAGAATGCAATGGCAATAGAGAAGGCTCAGAAGGCAATCGAACTCTCAGATGCTCTTGACGGCAAGGCATATATGCTTATCGGAACAATCTGGGGTAGCGTGGTTTGCCCTGGTAACGATATCGAGCAGAGAGCCAAGTATTGGGTAGCTGTTGATTATATGGTGAAGGCAAAGAACGCAGATCCATCTCTTGCAGAGGATGCGAACAACTATATCGGCCAGTACAGCACATATTACCCGCAGACTGCAGAGGCCTTCATGTATGATGTTACAGACGGTCAGTCATACACTGTATCATGTGCAGGTATGAGGGCTGTGACAACTGTCAGAACTCAGAAATAGTATTGGATAATATCCTTCATACGGTCAGGATGATTGCAACCGCTTCGGCGGTTGCTTTCGTCGTTTTTTCATGTAAGGGAAAACTGGGTGAGGCGGCTGCTCTGGACCTTTCCGAAACCCCTGTACAGGTGGTTGAGAACATGTTTGTGGTCCAGACGGAGAACAGTGGTCTTCAGATGAGGGCAGAGGCTCCTCTGATGGAGAAATATGAAAAGGATACCGTGTCTTACGAACTGTTTCCGAAGGGATTTTTTGTGTACGGATACACCGAAGAAGGTCTTCTTGAGACCAAGATAACGTCAGACAATGCCCGTCACCTGAAATATAAGGATGGCCGTGAGAGCTGGGAAGCCTTCGGTAATGTCGTGGTCCGGAATCTCATAAAGCAGGAGACGATGGAGACCGACACCCTGTACTGGGATCAGAAGAACGAGAAGATATTCACTGACTGCTACGTCAAGATGTATTCTCCACAGGGCTTCATGCAGGGTTATGGAATGGAGTCCGACCAGCGTGCAAGAGACTCAAGGATATTCAATCCTTTCAACAGTTATGGCATTGTGGTACAGGATAGTACGGAAGTCGTGATAGATTCAGTCAATTTTATAGGACCATTGCAAAAAAAATAGCGTCAGATTGCCGGAAAATTGCTATCTTCGCACCCCAATAGCGTAATTTATACGATAATAATCTAAAACAAACAATAAAATGGCAGTACTTGAAACAATCCGTGTCAAGTTCGGAATTCTGATAACAGTGCTCATCGCTGTAGCGCTGTTGTCTTTCATCATTGATCCGAGCACACTTCAGTCTGTGTCATCTTCAATGTCATCAAAGTATGATGTTGGAGAAATTGATGGAAAATCTGTTTCCTATATGGATTTCCAGGCTGACATAGACAAATTTACAGCAATCAACGAAATCGTGACAGGATCTTCTGTTCAGAATGAGCAGCAGCAGATCCAGGTGAGAAATGCGGCATGGCAGTCACTCGTGGACAAGTATCTCTTCGTTAAGAACGCGAAGAAGGCAGGTCTCAACGTGGGTGAGGAGGAAATGCTTGCAATCATCTCCGGTGAGATGGATTCACCTGTATTCACTCAGAACCCTGCATTCTGCGATGAGAACGGAAATTTCTCCAAGGAGATGCTTCTCGATTTCATCAGCTATCTCAACTCAGATGAGACAGGCCGTCTCAAGCTTTACTGGGACTATCTTCAGGAGTCAGCTATGACACAGCAGTTCTATGCGAAGTATATGTCTCTCTTCACTCAGAGCAATATCACAAATCCTTTGATGCTCACTGAGAAGATCGCTGAGAACAACAATACTTTCGACGTTGAGTTCGTAATGGTTCCTTACAGCTATCCTAAGGACACCACAATCGTTGTTTCTGACAAGGAGATCAAGGCTTACTACGACGCTCACAAGAAGTTCTACAAGCAGCAGGCAAGCAGGGATATCGAGTATGTTGTGTTCGAGGTTGTTCCTTCAACAGAGGATATTGCAGCTGCAAATCAGGCTATTATCGACGTATATGATGAGTTCAAGGCTGCTGAGAACATGAAGAGCTTCCTTCTTGCAAACTCAGACAGGCAGTTTGACAACCACTGGTACAAGGCTGGTGAACTCAACACTGTTGCCAAGGTTGTAAATGACTATGTATTCGGCAAGAATGCTTCTGTTTCCGAGGTTCTTTCCGAGGACAACAAGTTCTATGCAGTCCGCGTGCTTGAGACAGCCAAGGTTCCTGAGCAGGTTTACGTGAAGTATGCTCCTGCGGCTTCTGAGAATGTTGACAGCCTTCTCAATGTGGCTGAGGCTCAGTGGATTCCTCAGACTCCTGGTTTCGAGGATGTAATGGTGGCCAAGAAGGGTTCAAAGGTAACCGTGAACGGTCTTGTGTTCCAGGTTCTTGATACAAAGGATCCGGTTGAGAGAAAGAAGGTTGCAATTCTTGAAAAGGATGCTGTTGCCGGCAAGGAGACCGTGAACGGATTCTATGCAAGGGCTAACACTCTCGCAACAAAGTCAGCAGGCAAGTATGAGAACTTCCAGAAGGCTCTTACTGAGGAAGGACTCTACGCTCACCCTGTGAACAAGATGCTTGAGAGCGCTGACAGGCTCGGATCAGTCGAGAACACCAAGGAGGTTACAAGATGGGCGTTCGAGGCTAAGGAGGGCCAGGTTTCAAACATCATCACTGTAAACAACAACTACTTCATCATAGCTGCTCTCAAGGGAATCCACAAGGAAGGATACACTCCTGTAGCTGAGGTTTCTTCGCAGATCAGCAACCTTCTCTACAACCAGAAGGCAGGAGAGAAGAAGGCAGTTGAGGTGGCTGATAAGATAGCAGGTCTTGAGGATCTCGCAGCAGTTGCCGAGGCACTCGGAAAGACTGTAAGCACCAAGGAAGGAGTTGCTTTCTCTTCACTCACTTCTCAGGGTCTCGATCCTAAGTTCATCGGTGCAGCTTCTGTTGCTGAGGATGGCAAGGTATGCGGTCCGGTTGTAGGTAACGTAGGAGTTTACGTCTACAAGGTTACAGGTCGCGACACAGGTGCGTTCTTCACAGAGGATGACGCAAAGAACCGTGACGCTCAGATGACTCAGTACGCTACCCAGATGGTGGTTCCTACCATGATGGATGACGCTGACGTCAAGGATAACCGCGCACGTTTCTTCTAGGCTATGGCACTTAAGTGTGGTATAGTAGGACTTCCTAATGTCGGAAAATCGACATTATTCAATTGTGTAAGTTCCGGTAAGGCTCAAAGTGCAAACTTTCCGTTTTGCACTATTGAGCCTAATATCGGTTCAACTATAGTTCCTGATAAGAGGCTTGAGGTTCTTGAAAGCCTCTGCAACCCTAAGAGAGTGGTTCCTGCCACTGTTGAAATAGTGGATATTGCGGGCCTTGTCAAAGGTGCAAGCAAGGGAGAAGGCCTCGGCAACCAGTTCCTCGCCAATATCAGGGAGACAGATGCGATTCTTCACGTTCTCCGTTGTTTTGACGATCCTAATATCGTGCATGTTGATGGAACCGTCGATCCTGTACGTGACAAGGAGGTCATAGACCTTGAACTTCAGCTCAAGGATCTTGAGACTGTGGAAAACCGTCTTGCAAAGGTTCAGAAGCAGGCTCAGACAGGCGGAGACAAGAACGCAAAGAAACTTTTCGATCTTCTTGTAAGGTACAAGGCAGCTCTTGAACAGGGTAAGTCCTGCCGTACGGTGAAGCCTGAAAATGCCGATGAGGAGCAGCTTGCAAAGGAGCTTTTCCTTCTTACAAACAAACCTGTGATGTATGTCTGCAATGTCGATGAGGCATCTGCAAAGACAGGTAACGAATATGTGGAAAAAGTTCGTGAGGCAGTCAAGGATGAGGATGCTGAGATTCTTGTCATTGCAGCCAAGATCGAATCTGATATAGCGGAATTGGAAAGCTATGAGGAGCGTCAGATGTTCCTCGAAGAAATGGGGCTTGAAGAATCAGGAGTCGTAAGACTTATCCAGAGCGCATACTCTCTCCTTAACCTCCGTACATATTTTACGGCCGGAGCTGATGAGTGCCGTGCATGGACTATCAACAAGGGAGATAAGGCGCCAAAGGCAGCCGGAGTTATCCATACGGACTTCGAAAAAGGCTTCATACGCGCCGAAGTCATCAAGTATGAGGACTTCGTACAGCTCAAGTCGGAATCGGCCTGCAGAGCGGCAGGAAAGCTCGGCGTTGAGGGTAAGGAGTATGTTGTTCAGGATGGAGACATCATGCACTTCCTCTTTAACGTATAATTCAAGTCTGAACACCGTAGATCGAAAGAAAGAGTTCTACAACGCGATATAGGTATAGTCGTACCTGTATCGCGTTTTTTTTGATATATAATAAAAGATAAAATTATATAAATATAAGATAATTATTATATTGTAAATATTTGATAATGAGAGTGCTGTTGGTTTTGTTGTTTTTAGGCCTGAATGTGTGTCCATCCAGTGCCGATGAGGGGAAAGAAAATGTAATTATGTTCTGGAATCTCGAGAATTTTTATGACTATACCGATGCTGGGACAGGGGAGTCTGACACGGAATTTTCTCCGGATGGAAAGCGACGCTGGACCTCAAGGAGATTTTATGATAAATGTCGTCTGATAGCAAAAGCTATATTTTGGGTAGGGGACCGGTGCGGGAGGATTCCGGATGTGATAGGGGTGGCGGAAGTGGAAAACAGGTCTGTTCTCAGCCGTCTTCTTTCTTCGACAGGCCTTCGTAAGTATGATTATAAGGTGGTTCATCAGGAATCCGGGGACAGAAGAGGAATAGATGTGGCTCTGATGTACCGTTCGGATGTTTTCGAAATTGTCTCCAGCTCGCATGTAACACCTTTCTATGATGGAATCAGAATGCCTACGAGAGACATTCTCTGTGTGAAATTACGAAGAAAGCCTGATGGACGAGTCTTTGATTATGTGGTGAATCATCATCCGTCCAAGTTCGGGGGTTCGAAAGGATCTGATCTGCGTCGCGAGGTCGTGATGCGTACCTTACGTTCTGTATGTGATTCTCTCTGCGAGGCATCGTCATCCTTGCCTGGATATGGTGGCATCATTGCTATGGGGGATTTCAATGACACTCCCGATGCAGCTCAGTTTTCTCTTCTGGATGGAGCGCTGGAGAATGCTTGCTATGAACTCTACCGAAAAGGGGAAGGGACCATCAGATATGAGGGAAAGTGGGATCTCATAGACATGTTCTGGGTGAGTCCTGCTGTTGCAGGTGATTGTAGAGCTGAAATACTTCAGATTCCTTTTCTGATGACCCGTGAGAGAAAGCATCCTGGTGAAAAACCTCTCAGAACGTATTCCGGACCTCGCTATCTTGGTGGTGTCAGCGACCACTGCCCCATAATCCTGAAACTACGGTAGACATGCGGCCGATCGAGCAGGTCTATAAATGTAATTGGTTGATATTCAGTTTAATTGATGATTAGAATTATTTTATATATTGCAATATCGGCAGTTATTGTTAACTTTGAAGGATTTTTGAACGAAATAATAACACTAAAATAATAGACAATGAAACAGAGAATCGCTGAAAAATTCCAGACCCTCTTCCACACTGAGGGTGAATTCTTTGCGTCTGCAGGACGTATCAACCTTATCGGTGAGCACACTGATTACAACGG
This sequence comes from Bacteroidales bacterium, assembly GCA_017938925.1. Taxonomy (GTDB): domain Bacteria; phylum Bacteroidota; class Bacteroidia; order Bacteroidales; family UBA932; genus Cryptobacteroides. The sequence goes on from JAGBAO010000008.1 coordinate 275,247, forward strand.
TGGATTCGTATTCCCGGGTGCAATCGACAAGGGCATGATAGCAGAAATCAAGCTCAACGGTACAGAGACAGTACGTGCTTTCGCACTTGACCTCGACGAGTACTGCGAGTTCGGTCTGAAAGAGGAGGATGCTCCTACACAGAGCTGGGCACGCTATATCTTCGGAGTATGCCGCGAAATTCAGAAGAGAGGCGGAAAGATCGCTGGTTTCGACACTGTATTCGCAGGTGATGTTCCTCTTGGAGCAGGTATGTCTTCATCAGCAGCTCTCGAGAGCACATTCGCTTTCGCTCTCAACTATCTCTTCGACCTCGGAATCGACAAGTTCGAGCTTGCGCGCATCGGTCAGAGCACTGAGCACAACTACTGCGGCGTGAAGTGCGGTATCATGGACCAGTTCGCTTCAGTATTCGGAAAGGCCGGCAATCTCATGCGTCTTGACTGCCGCTCGATGGAGTTTGCATATTTCCCATTTGATCCTGAGCAGTACGGCTACAAGCTTGTTCTCCTTAACTCACGTGTAAAGCACGAACTCGTGGGATCACCATACAACGACCGCCGCGCATCATGCGAGCGTGTTGCAAAGGTTCTCGGCCAGGAATTCCTTCGCGGAGCCACTATGGACCAGCTTGAGGCTATCAAGGATCAGATTTCTGAGGAAGACTATCTCCGCGCACGCTATGTGATCGGTGAGGAAAAGAGAGTCCTTGACGTGTGCGACGCTCTCGAAAAGGGTGACTATGAGACAGTGGGTGCACGTATGTATGAGACTCACTGGGGAATGTCAAAGGACTACGAAGTGTCTTGTGAGGAGCTTGACTTCCTGGCTACAGTGGCTCAGGAGTGCGGCGTGACAGGATCACGCATCATGGGTGGTGGCTTCGGCGGCTGCACCATCAACCTTGTGAAGGCGGAGCTCTATGATGCATTCATCGCCAAGGCAAAGGCATCATTCGCGGAGAAATACGGTCACGAGCCTATCGAAATCCCGGTAGTGATCAGCGACGGCGCACGCAAGCTGGCATAATCAATCGCAACTTAATATAATCTAAATCCTTGGTATAGGCCCTTTTTGAGGATATACCAAGGATTTTTTCTTTTATATCCTCAAAACAATCCCATTTTGAGGATTTGAATTGTTTTGTAAAAAATAATAATATCTTTGCAGGACAGAAGAGCAAAGATGGACACCAATAGAGAGAATATATTATGGAATAATTTCAGGGGGGGGCAGCCTAACTCCTTCCGTATTCTTTTTGATCATTTTTATCCTTCTCTCTGTGAGTACGCATTCCAGATATTGAAAGACAAGATGGATGCGGAAGACATCGTTCTGGACCTTTTCATCTTCGTTTGGAAGAATTCAGACCGCATAAACATAGGAAAGTCAATCCGTTCCTACCTTTTCATTTCTGTTAAAAACCGTGCACTGAATCGTTTGAGAAGTGTCAGACCTCAGATCATGGAGGACGTTTTTGATGTACCTGTCCTTGATTCCGCTCTGGAAGATATCGACATCAGGGATATCTCTGCTGTCATCAGTGCTGCGCTTGAGACCGTCTCTTATAGAGCGCAATCCATCTGGAAGATGAAACGGGAGGAAGGCAAGACAAACATACAGATTGCAGAGGAACTGAGCATCTCGGAAAAGACAGTCGAGGCGGATGTCACAAGAATCCGCAAACTGCTTCATCTGATAATCAAACGAAACTTCATACTTACCTTATTTTTATGATTTTTCACTTTTTCGTAGGGTATAGCACTTTTGAGTGTGTCGTATGTGAAAACGATATATCAAAATGGATACTAACCCTAAAGCGAAGAATCTTCCTATTAATCTAATAATAGCCTCGTTCAGAGGTTCCATATCTCAACAACAGGAAACCGATCTCCAGGAGTGGCTTTCAGCCGAAGGCAACAGAAAAAAATATGATGCTCTGAAAAGAGTCTGGAATCATACTGTGGCAAACGCCGATGAATTTGATTCCAGGAAAGCATATCGGACTTTTCGCCGCCGGATTTCCAATGTGTGGAAGAATGTTGCCATATCTGCATCAGTTGCTGCCGTCGCTGCATTATTCCTTTTATTATATGGTGTAGGCATCCGGCAGTCGGAACCTGTCCTTACCCAGACCTATGTCTGCATGACAGGAAAGTCGTTCGTTGTTCTTCCTGACGGTTCCAATGTGGTGCTTCATAAGGGGGCGTCTATTTCTTATGACAATTCCTTTTCAAGGACAAACAGGGCTGTAACGCTTGAAGGTGAGGCTTACTTTGATGTAGCCAAGGATCCTGAAAACACATTCACCGTGTGTATAGATGATGTTGACGTCACTGTTCACGGAACATCGTTCAATGTGTTGGAAAACAACGAATCTGTCATTGTCAGCCTTGTTGAAGGCTCCGTGGATGTTACTACGGAAGCCGGCACAAGATGCGTCCTTGAACCAGGGCATGCGGCTGTATATGACAAGGGGACAGGCAGTCTTGTTGACAAAAGGTATGATGTTGATTTTGCATCATGCTGGGCACGTGACCGCCTTACCTTCACTCAGGCCTCTCTGGGCGAGGTGTGCAGATATCTGTCTAAATGGTACGATGTCGAGATCGTTGTTCCTGCAGCCCTTGAATCATCCTGCTCCTATACCTTCACGATCCGTGAGGAACCGATTGACCAGATTCTTGACATCATGAGCAGGCTAAATCCTATGAAATATCTCTATACCAACGATCATAGGATAATAATCTCTGAAATACTTTAACCCTTAATATGAAACATAACAAACTGATACTGACCATAGTTGCTGTGTTTCTGTCTTTGTCGTCCTTCGCGCAGACCGGACGCATTACAGCAAACTTCAGCAATGTGCCGCTGTCCAAGGCGATAGAAGTCATAGAAGGAGCGAGTTCCTATACCTTCTTCTATGATTCAGGCAAAGTTGACCTGTCGGCAAAAGTTTCTCTGGATGCTTCGGATCTTTCCGTTAAAGAGGCTATTGATCAGATGTTGTCACACCTTGATGTGAGTTTTGAAATCAAAGGCGATCAGATCGTACTGATGCCCGTTTCTTCACAGACATCTCAGGTGCCACCAACTCTTACATTGACAATCCTCGACATGACTGGTCTGCCTGTCATCGGTGCAGCTGTGATGAAGGCTGACGGTTCGGGAGAAATCACTGACATCGACGGAATCTGTGTCGTTCCGCTTTCCGCTCCTGACAAGAGTCTCACAATCACTTGTCTTGGCTATCAGACAAAGACACTGAATGTAGGAACAACTTCCAAAATGACGGTTTATCTTGAAGAGGACACACAGCTTCTGACGGAATCCGTAGTAGTAGGTTACGGTGTCCAGAAGAAGGTGAATCTCACCGGTGCTGTGGCTGCGGTGGATTCTGATGAACTTCAGGACAGGCCGGTTGCAAGTGTAGGACAGGCCCTCCAGGGTGTGGTGCCTAACCTGAACATCACCAACAGCTCAGGACGTCCGGGAGCCTCTTCCAATTTCAATATCCGAGGAAACACCTCTCCCAACGGAGGAAGTCCTCTGATTCTGGTCGATGGAGTGGAGACTGACCTCGGAAGAATCAATGCCAACGACATTGCGTCCATTTCCGTGTTGAAGGATGCATCTTCTGCAGCGATCTATGGTGCCAGAGGAGCATTCGGAGTCATTCTCGTCACCACAAAGAGCGGCGATTTTGACAAGGCGCCGACTGTTACGGCAGATGCACGTTTCTCCGTTTCTGCTCCTACCACATCGACAGACTACGAGACACGAGGCTACTATCATGCAAAGATCGCCGACCTGTTCATGGAAACCTATTCAGGTGTTCCTTACACGAATTACACAAGCTATGACTACCAGCGCATGTGGGAGCGCAGGAATGACGTCACTGAGCACCCAGACCGCCCTTGGGTGGTAACTGAGATGCGCAACGGACGTCTGGAATATGTGTATCTGGCCAACTTTGACTGGTATAACTACATGTATGACGACAGCCGTCCGACCCAGGACTATAATGTGTCCGTACGAGGAGGTTCGAAGAATGTCTCATATATGGTCAGCGGACGATACTATCATCAGGACGGTATATTCCGTATCGGCCCTGACGACTTTGACTCGTTCAACACACGTGCAAAGGTGGATGTGCAGATATGTCCTTGGCTCAAGCTTACAAGCAACACAAGATTCTTCCACAGCAAGTATCACTATGCCGGCAATGAATACCGTCGTCCGACGCTTCATGCCCTTGCCAGCTTTGTGCCGGTCAATCCGGACGGTACTTTCGTATCTCATACGACCTTGACCCAGAGTGCCGCACATTATATAATGGACGGATACAGCGCCATGCTGCACAAAGGTGTTCAGTTCGGAACTCAGAAGATCACGGAACTCACCAGTTCATGGATCCTCACTGCGGACATAACTGACAAACTGAAGTTCAATGTGGATTTCTCCTATAAGTTCGGTTACCAGCGTTCTCCATACAGGGACGCAACAGTCCAGTATTCGCAGTATCCTGGCGAAATAGAGACCGAATCCACACTGTATATAGACAGATATTCCGATACCGTCAATGAGCGCAATGACTATGTAGCCAATGCCTTTATATCCTATGCAGACACCTGGAATGAGGATCATGACTTCACGGGAACAGTCGGAGTCAATTACGAGGCCCGCAACTACAACGACGTGTCAGTCCGTCGTCAGGATATGCTCACAGAGGAACTCAGTGACTTCAATCTTGCATTCGGAAATGTGGACAATCTTACCGGAGGTGTGAAGGAATATGCCCTTGCCGGTCTGTTCTACCGTTTCACATATGCATGGAAATCACGTTACCTTTTCGAGACCAACGGACGTCTGGACGGATCTTCCCGTTTCCCGAAAGGCAATCAGTGGGGATTCTTCCCGTCTGTTTCCGCAGCATGGCGTCTTAGCGAGGAACCGTGGATGGCTGATGTGAAGTCTGTAATGAACAATGCGAAGCTCAGGGTTTCATACGGATCTCTCGGAAACCAGAACATAGGTTACTATGATTACTACCAGACGGTGGATACCAATGGTCTTCTTTCATACTCCTTCAACGGAAGCAACAAGAGCCAGTATGCCTACGTCAGCGATCCTGTATCCACCGGAACATGGGAGACTGTGACTACCTTCGACGTGGGAGCAGACCTGGGATTCCTCAAGGACAAGCTCACATTCTCTGGTGACTTCTATATAAGGAACACCAAAGGAATCCTTGCAGTGGGCAAACAGCTTCCTTCGATTTATGGAGCTGGAGAGCCTAAGGTGAATGCAAACGACATGAGGACCACCGGTTGGGAAATCCAGCTGGAGTGGCGTGACAGCTTCAATATCGGCTCGGAGAGGTTTGACTACAGCATAGGAGGATCGCTTGCCGACTATACTGCGGTATATACGAAGGCCGATAACCCGGATGGTATCATCGGGGCTCCATATGTGGGCATGAGACTGGGTGAGATATGGGGATATCGTACCGGAGGTCTCTTTGCCACCGATGAGGAGGCTGCACAGTACATAAGCGAAGTCGACTGCAGCAAGATATATACCGAGTACATGAACTGTACTTCGGAGTATGGAAAGGGAGTCAGAGCAGGAGACCTCAAGATCCTTGACATTGACGGCGACGGTGAACTCGCATGGGGAAACAATACCATCAACAATCACGGCGACGCCGAAATCATAGGAAACAGCCAGCCGCGTTTCTCATACGGCTTCAATGCAGGCTTCAACATCTCTGGCTTTGACTTCTCCATCTTCTTCCAGGGCATAGGGCATATGGACTGGTACCCAGGAGAAGACAACCAGAGGTTCTGGGGTGCATATTCTCGCCCATATTCGACATTCATCGGCCGAGACTTCATGGCTGATGTGTGGAGTGAGACCAATCCGGATGCATATTTCCCACGTCCTCGCGGCTATACCGCCAACTGGGGAATGCTTCGCGGAAAGAATGACCGGTACCTGCAGAATCTGGCCTATCTGCGACTTAAGAATCTTTCCATCGGCTACACATTCCCGGAAAAATGGATGTCAAAAGCCAAGATTTCCAGGTTGAGAGTGTATTTCAGCGGAGAAAACCTGTGGCATTGGACAGCCCTGCATTCCAAGTATCTGGATCCGGAGATGGCCATAGCCAACTCTCAGTCCACCACATATTCGTTCTGCAAGACATTCGCTTTTGGTCTCACCTTGGAATTCTAAGGAGGAAATGATGTATGAAAAAGAATATTAACATGAAATTCAGCCATATAATGCTTGTGGTCATACTGTTTACGATGACTGCATGCGAAGATTTCCTTGTACGGAAGCCAAAGGATCAGCTTAGCCCAGACACCTATTTCAGGACAGAGATGGAGTGCCAGCTGTTTACCAATAATTTCTATACTATACTGCCGGCTGCAAGTGACTTCTATCAGGAGGACGATGACTACGTGATTCCGAAGTCCCTGTCAGACAAGGTGAAGGGAACCAGAGTCGTGCCTGCTACGGCAGGTACATGGAACTGGAACATGCTCAGGCAGATAAACTTCTTCCTTGCCCATTCTCATCAATGTGAAGATAATGAGGTCAGGGAAAGATATGAGGCTCTGGCAAGATTCTTCCGCGCATATTTCTATTTCGAGAAGGTCAAGAGATACGGTGATGTCGCATGGGTGGACGAGCCTATCGATGCCAACGACGAGACCCTTTATCGCGGACGCGATCCACGCGCCATGGTCATGGAGCACGTTCTTGAGGATATAGATTTCGCAATCGAGAACCTTCCGTCGGGAAAGGATGTCTATCGTGCTACAAAATGGACGGCTCTGGCTCTGAAATCGAGGATTTTCCTGTTTGAAGGCACCTTCCGCAAGTATCATGGTCTTGAGGGATGGGAGACATGTCTTCAGGAGGCGGCAAATGCCGCTTCAAGGTTCATCAAGGAGTCAGGATATGGCATATACAAGTCAACCACGACTCCTTATCAGAGTCTCTTCACTCTGGCGGAGTCTGACAGGAGCGAGGTGATCCTGACAAGAGCATACAAGCAGTCGCTTTCACTTGTACATAGTGCCAACGAAGCATTCACCTCCTCATCCTCGTCACATAGTGGTCTGGCCAAGGATGTAGTCGATATGTATCTTATGTCTGACGGCAGCCGCTTCACAGACAGACCTCAGTACGGCATGCTGGACTTCCATGACGAGACTCAGGATCGTGATCCGCGTCTGTCTCAGACCATCCGTACTCCGGGCTATACGAGAATCGGTGAAACAGACCTCCTTGCTCCGGACATGGCAGCGGTTACCACCGGTTATCAACCGATCAAATATGTCTGTGAATCGAAATATGACTCCTTCCAGTCTTCGGAAAATGATATGCCGATATTCCGTACGGCTGAGGTCTATCTGAACTATGCCGAAGCGAAGGCCGAGCTCGAACAGCTCACTCAGGCGGATCTGGACATGTCTGTGAACAAGGTCAGGGCAAGGGTGTCTATGCCGGCAATCAACATGGATGAGGCTAATGCCAATCCGGATCCTTATCTCCTGGATGCTGTCACAGGATATCCTAATGTGACCAGGAGTGCATTCACTGGAGTCATTCTCGAAATACGTCGTGAAAGGACAGTGGAACTGATTCTCGAAGGCTTCAGATACTGGGATCTGATGAGATGGAAGGAAGGAAAGAGGTTTGAGAGACCTTTCAAGGGAATGCGTCTGGACGGAGTCGGCGAATATGACCTTGACGAGAACGGAAGTGTGGATCTGGTTGTATATGAGGGTGATGCTCCGGCAACGAGTGAGGGAGTGGTCTATAAGAAACTCTCTGAACTGAATCTGACTGGTGAAACGGAAGGAAATATCGTTCTTCATGAGGATATAGTCAGGACATTTGACGAATCAAAGGATTATCTCTACCCGATCCCGACAGAGGATATAGTCCTGACCCAGGGCGTTGTCAAGCAGAATCCTGGCTGGGATGAGATGGACGGACTTGACTTCTAACACAGATTGATATGAAAAGAACACTTATATATATATTAATGGCCTTGAGTCTGTCTCTTGTCAGCTGCGAGAGCGAGATTTTCGCTCCTATTCAGACTCTTGAGGTGGACAGGGCTGAGCTTGTGGCGCCGGGAATCGGTGCAAGCTATTCGGTGTCTGTAAGCAGCAACACCTCCTGGCAGGCTGAACTGACAGCAGAAGAATGGATTTCATGCGATGTGGAGAATTTTGTAGGTTCCGCAACCGTGAATATTGTCTTCGGCGCAAATGAAGGAGAGTCACGCAGCTGCGAGCTTGTGCTTTCTTCGGAAGACGGAAGCATCACCCGTCGTGTGACTCTCCGTCAGGGAGCCGTGATGGAGGACGGACAGATCACCATCGCAGAACTGCGCTCTCATGAAGCGGAAGGGGAGTATGTGTTTTCGGGCTCTTCCAGAATAAAGGGTTTTGTCACGACGGATCTGGAAGCTAGCAATTTCTATCCCAACTCGTTTGCAATCCAGGACGGATTCGCGGATGGAGCGGATGGTATTACGGTTTCCCTTGCAGAACAGCCAGATTTCCTTCGCGGAGAGGAGGTTGAGGTGGACCTTGACGGTGCCGTGCTCAAGCGTAACGAGGATGGAATGCTTGTGCTTGCCCCAGCAAAAAAACCAGCAAGGACTCAGGCAACAAGAATAGGCATAGAGCCGATGGTGGCAAAGATGCATGATCTGGCAGCCGGTGAATATGAATCGATGCTGGTTTCCGTGTATAATCTCCAGCCTTCAGAGGAATCGATAGGAGCGACTCTCAATGATGGAGTCTTCATGGAAAACAGCAGGGGTGCACGTGCCTTCGTCAAGATATTCAAGACCTCTCTTCTTTCGGAAGTCACATGTCCTGACGGAAGCGGAAGCGTCACCGGCATAGCCGGAGCGGCAGCACCGGAGGATGGTCATTCCTTCATCATCCCGATGGCTGTTTCTGATCTTGTGTTCGAAACAGAACGCTTCAAGATCCTGACAGGCGGCGTGTCATCGTTCCCTTATGTCCTGTCTCTGTACTCGGACAACGGAACCAACGAAAGCAACGAGCCGAAATATATTGATTATGAGGTGATTCCGTATGATCCATCGACGAAGTTCATAGATGCCTTCTATTACGATAAGGATCGCTCAACGGATGTATCCCTGTATGTTCATGCGTCCGGAAGAACGGAAGAAGAAGTCAGAAGCAGCCTCTATTGGGGAAACAATATGGGATTTGACTGCATACCTGCCAAGTCCTTCGTCACAAGGATGAGTGCTGCCGGAGAATATCCCGGAGAGTCATATTACCTGCTTACTATGCCGATGAAGAATGATTTCGTTCCAGCAGGCGGAACATTCAGTGTGGCTTTCTATATCTACAACACCAATTGGGCAATCAGGGACTGGAAACTGGAGTACTCTCTCGATATGAACAACTGGCATGGATATGATGAAGCTTCGGGAACGGGAGAAGGAGTGCTGGAATTCATGCCGGGAGGAAACTACACCCTGTATAATGTCAGGTTCACGGCGCAGACAGCCATAGAGGCGACTGATATACTCTATATAAGGCTCTCGCCGTTCGGAAAGAGGGCCTGCATAAATCCGGGCTCCATTGCAACCGGCTGGGGAAGTGATGTCAGACTTTCTGTGGGAATGCTTGTCTGCCCTCATGTTCCAAGACCTTCCGAGGCTCCTCAGAACACGATATGGCACCACACCTTCGATTCCCTTACGGAAGGAGCGGATTATCTGATGGGAGACAGACTGGGTCTGTTTGACAACCTGAACGGACCATTGATGGGTGCATGGAATGCGGAGCAGAGAAACGGAATGTCCGGCAGCAATGTCGCCATGCGGCCTGGATATGCCCAGGTGGGATATGCTGAATATGCGACAGACGGTATCAAAGCCACCTCATACAAAGGAAGTCTGCAGACGCCGGCCCTCGGTGTGACAGGCGACGTTACCCTCACCTTCAAGGCCATGGCATTCCAGAGTTCACGCTCAAGGAGGACAAATATGCATAATGAGGTGCCTGAAAAGGGACCGGATGCAACTGAAATAGAGATAGAGATCACGGACGGAGGACATGTGGCGGAGCTGGATGGCGAAGCCACAGGAGATGTGCCTGAACTCATTGTGTCGGGGTTGCCGGTATCGGAGTTCAAGACGTTCACTCTCAGAATCAAGGATGTGACGGAAAACACGCGCATCGTATTCAGAAGTGCCGAGGAAAAGGAATTTGCACGCTGGTTTATCGATGATATCATAGTTACAGAATGAATATGAAAAGATTAATATACATATTGTCATGTCTTCTGACCGTTGTTTCCTGCGCTCAGAAGCTGGATAATTCGGATTTCATTCCAGGAATGGATGAGGGAGACCTGAATCCAGACCAGAATATTTCCGGACCCGCCGCGCCCGATACGGTTCTCGCGAACCAGGTTAAGGTCATGTCATTCAATGTCAGAGTAGGAACAGAAGACGGAACAGATCCTAAGGACTGGCCTGCACGCCGCAAGTCCGTGAAACCCCTGCTGACCAAGGAGAATCCGACTGTCATCGGACTTCAGGAGGCCCTCAAGCATCAGCTGGATTATATCAGTCTTGAAATGGAAGGATATTCCTCATATGGACTTGGACGTGATGACGGAAAGACTTCCGGAGAGATTATGGCCATATTATGGAATGACTCCCAGGTTGAATGCGTTAATAAAGGAACTTTCTGGCTGTCAGCGACCCCTGACGAGGTCTCGAAGGGCTGGGATGCCGGATACATGAGGACCGCGACCTGGGGAGAGTTCACTATCAAGGCCACAAAACAGAAGTTCTTCTATCTGAATACGCATGTGGACAACACAGGAAAACTGGCACAAGTACAGTCCATGCATCTCATAAAGGAAAAGGTGAAGGAACTCAATCCATACGGCTTCCCTGTCATCATCACCGGTGACTTCAATGCGGAGCTCTCGCATGCCATGTTCGAGCCGTTCAATGAATGGCTCTATGATGCACGATCGACAGCTCCGGTCACTGACACCAGGGCCACATATCACGGATTCGGACTGTATAGCACCAAGATCGACCATATATTCTACACGGGACTTATTCCGTTGGAATACAAGACAATCAACAAGACATACGAAGGCGTGACCTATATCTCGGACCACTATCCGATTGCGGCTCTTTTTGAACTGACCGGTTCCGCCGATCCGGATGCCCCTCAGGCACCTGGAAACTATGGCGATCTCACTGAGGAGAACTTCCCATGCGATGACTACAACGAGCCGCCTCAGACGGGTGCAGGATATGAGGATATGACGGAGGAGGACTACCTTCTTCAGTAACAAAAATCTGGAAAAATCAATGAATATGAAGAATATAAGGATTTCAATTTATGCAATGATGCTTCTGATGGGAGTGTCATGCGTCAAGGAGGAGCAGGAGACCGTCATACCTCCTGTGACAGAAAATTCGGATGTCCCTTCCTTTGTTGCCCTTGGCAGCCAGGTGGGAGGATCTGCTGCAAGCAAGGTGTCACTCATGGAGAACGGCACCTCCGTTAATTGGGCTATAGGTGATCTGGTGGCAGTCGCTGACGGAAGTTCGGACATATATAAGTTCGCTTCGGAAGGAGACGGCACCAGCGCCATCTTCCGCTACCAGTCTCAGGGCGAGGAAGAATGCATGTTCAACAAATCGGCTGAGAAGTACCTGATGACCTATCCGTGGACCTCGGAGGTAACGATAGATGTGGCAAAGAACACCGTTACGTCAAGTCTGTCAGCAGTCCAGAACGCAGTCAAAGGAAACTTTGAGGGAGTCAATGCCGTTGCAGTTGCAGCCGGCAATGATATGGAGACTCCTTTTGCCTTCAAGTGTGCAGTTTCCATGCTGAAGGTGGAGATCCCTGAAGATCTGGCCGGAAAGATTGCCGAACTTGCCGTGAGAGGCAACAACGAGGGTGAGGACCTGGCAGGTGATCTTGTGATTTCGTGCACGGATGAAGGACCTGTGACTGCTCTTGGAACCATAAAGCATTCCGAGGTGAGGCTTATCTCTGAGACAGGTATTCTCGAGCCCGGAACATATTATATTGCAATTGCTCCTGTGACCGTATCAAAGGGAATCAGCGTGGTTGCGGTTTCTGCTGACAATTACACCGAGTTTGAGATCAGTACCGCGAAGGAGGCAAAGACCTTCGAACCGGGATACATATATAATCTTGGTGCACTGAATGCAGAGAAGATAGAGTTTCCGGCGGCGGTTGGAAGGCTTCCTTATGTGTTCTCGTTGTTTGCGGAAGCAGGAAGTGGTAATAGGCCTAAATATATAGAAACGCCAAAAGTAGAAAGCGGTGGAGCAAAACTTCCATTGACAGATGCAACAACTGGGGTTGTGTTTGACGCAAAGGTAAACGGAACAGTTGCAATTTACTGGTCTAATGGTTGGGCAGGCTATGATAACGTATGTGGTTCGTATTTTACAACCCAAGAGTCTGCCGGTGCCAATCATAAAGACTCATATTTCATATTCACCATGCCTCTGCATACATCTTTGCCTCAAACCTTCAGGGTATCTTTCGGTGCTATGGCAGATAAAAACGATGCGATAAAAGACTGGAAGGTTCAGTATTCGGATGACTTGGTAAATTGGTATGATGGCGCAACATATGAAATAGCCCTAAAGGCTAAATATTATTCTGTTGAAATCACCACGGATCCTGAAGTTGCTACTTTCAGTGCTGGTGATGTCCTTTATCTGAGATGGATTCCGGTAGGAAAGACTGGCTGCAGCGGTAATGAGACCACTGGTATGCTGTCCGAAACACGAGTACATATTTTAAGCGGAGTTGTGATAACGGATGTTGAGTCTCCGGATTCTTATGCATCCGGCAATGTCTATGCCGAGGACTTTGACCGCATCAGCGGTGGTGTGGATTATCGTCATGCCGGTCTTGCAAACGGTATAGAAAAGCTTGGTCTTCTCACAGAAATATCAGGAGAAAAGATTGAAAATTGGACTGATGAGCAGAAAAAAGGTCTGAGTGGCTCTAATGTCGTTGAACGCCCGGGATATGTGCAGATTGGTTTTGCTACCTATAAGGATGATAATAGAAACTGTAGTGTTGCTAATACAACTAATCATGTAGGCTCGCTTGTGACTCCGAAGTTAACAGCAGCTTCCGGAACTCTAAATCTTTCATTCAAGGCGATGTGTTTCCTTTCTCCACTTACAGGAAGAACAAGTACAAGCTGGGCTCCCGCAGCCGATGTTACAGACATCGTCGTGAATATCAAAGGAGCAGGATCATTCAATCCTTCCGCACCTGTGACTTCAATGACCCTCAGCGGCATTTCCACAAGCGGGTTCGACACTCAGAATCTGACCATATATAACTCTGATGCAACCACTCAGATCGAGTTTACCAGCACAGCTGTTTCCGGCAAGGGTACCCGCTGGTTCCTGGATGATATCAGTATATCTAAATAAAATCACTAACCATCAATTAATATGAAAACAAAAAATGTTTATGAAACTCCGGTTTCGAAAATCGTGACGGTGTCCGCAGAAGGTGTATTATGCACCAGTCTGACAGAGACCACAGTGGAAAATTACACTTATGAAGAATTTAAATGGTAAAGGAGGAAAAGTCATGAAGAAATTTGGAATATTCGCAGCTGCCTTTGCAATTCTGGCATCGGCATCATGCATGGAGGAGACTATCGCTCCTGAAACAGTGACAGGCGACGGTGCATCATTCACCGCAACACGCGCAGACTACAATGGCGCCACCAAGACTGTCCTTGTGGACGGCTGCAAGGTGGAGTGGAAGGCTGGAAACCAGGTCCTGGTGTTTAATGAAAGTTTAGGAATTAATCCGGAAGATGATAAAAATCTAGGCAAAGATAATAACCAAGTGTTTGATGATGAAGCATGGAAAACAGGAAAGTGGTTCAAATCCGAATTAGGTGGTTCTTCTGTTGTGTTTAAAACAGATGACAAGAATTTCAGCTTTGCTGAAGGACAGGATTATATCATGCTTCATCCTGCCGGAGGTAATTACTATGGTCTTTGTACTGATGGCGCCAGGTATATGCGTTTCTGGCTGAGTGATCAGACTGCGACACCTGGAACCTACAATGAGACATATGGTTATTGTGCGGCAAAGGCTTCTGATTTCTCAAAGCCGGTAGTGTTCAAGAACCTTCTCCCTCTGTTGAAATTCACTGTCCCAGCTTCATTGGACGGAAGAATAAAAACTATTACCGTCACAAGCAATAATCCTGACGAAGATGGATTTGTAGCAGGAAACATGCTTTGCGACTATAGAGGATCCGAACCTAAGGTGTATGTCTTCTCGGAATTTGATAATGGACGCTATAGCTACAAGGGAGGTAGGACAAGTGTTTCACTTAATTTGGATGCGGGAATGGCAGCAGGTGAGTACTACCTCGCGATCGCTCCTAAGACTTATTCACAGGGCCTCAAGGTGACTGTGACATACAAGGATGGAACGACATCCACCCGTTCATCTTCAAACCCTGTGGAACTTGAGAGCAGCGTAATCTACAACATGGGTAATGTCGGTGCCGAGAACTATTCGGGACCTGGTATTACAGGGCTTCCTTATGTATTCTCGTTGACTGCAACAAAAGGAACTGATAATGTGGCGAAATATTTGGACAAGATTACATTAGGCGAATATACTACAGTATCTGAAAATATTGGTTACCGTGACTGTTTCTTATATGAAAATACAGGGGCAGTTCTGCAGTGCAGACAAGCCGGTCGTTCCGCTTCTGATACACAGGCAGCAGCTTATTGGTCTGATAAAAAGGGCCTTGACAATATTCCTGCCATATCAATGGTTTCCAGTGAGTATAAACCTGGCTATGAGTCTTACTACAAACTCACTGTTCCGCTCCGTTTTCAGATGCCAAATAAATTTAGGGTATCCTTTGGTTTACGTATTGTTACAGGTTCTTCCACTAATTGGTCCCTTAAATATTCCATAGATGATGAGACATGGTATGATGGCGGAAGCATAAATCGTACGAATATAAACGATGCGCGCATGCATAGCATTGTAGTGGATTCAAAGTTGACGATCAATGAAGTCCTTTATCTGAAATTAGTGCCAACAGGGACAGCGACATTGTATAATGGCAATGATCCATGGGGCAAGGACAAGTTCTCTCAGTTGTGGGGCGGTATTCTTATCACGGATATGTCTGAGCAGCCTGCCACTCCAAAGCCAGATGGTGCAGTGTATTTCGAAGCATTCGACAAGATGGTCGGCGGTGTTGACTATCTTATGGGCGGACAGAGCGAAGGAACAAATAGACTTGGATTCTTATCTGAAATTTACGGACAGACCATTGGGTCAAATTCAGATACAGATCCTACAGCTAAGCCGACAGTGTGGAACGGTCTTACATGTTCGACAGTAGCGATGAGGCCAGGCTACGCTCAGATCGGGCGTACGCAGACAAATCAGGGATATCGCGATTGGGCAACATACAATAATAAGATCGGTAAAATGGTGACTCCAACACTGGCTGCAGGCAATCTTACATTGTCGTTTAAAGCGATGATGTACAGATGTCCATTGATTGGGCGTACCGACACAACCCCTATTGACAATGTTGTGGCAGACAAGATAGTTGTAAACATCCTCGGTGGCGGTACTTTCGAAGATGGTACTACTACATCAAAGACCATTTCCGGAGTACCATACTCAGCGTTCCAGACCCAGACATTGACCATAAAGAACGCAACTGCTGATACTCAGATAGAGTTCACCAGCCCGACAGAAGTGCCTTCTACCCGCTGGTTCATCGACGACATCTGCGTGAACAAAGCAGAATAGTCCGGGTAGCATCCCGAACTAAAACATACTGAAACTGCCCGCGATACCATCTTTTTCTGGGGGTCGCGGGCAGTTTTCCTGTAAAAGTGCGCGGGATGGGATGCCTCAGGCGGGACTGAGGAGAGCCAGCCGCTTGAAAAGGTTTAGAGTATCTTATAATCACCTTTTTATAAAAAAAGTTAAAAACATATAAAAAAAAGAAAAATCTGCATGGCGGCGTGTCGAAAATTTTGACAGACTGCCTGCTTTTTCGCAACTTTGCGGGGATTGAAGGGGCCATGAACAAATTTTTATTAACCCTTAAAAGGATTTGTTTATGGCTAAGATTTTTGTAAAAGAGTCTGAGATCACAGTTCTCAGCATGAATGAAAATGATTACATTTCATTGACCG
Organism: Bacteroidales bacterium; assembly: GCA_017938925.1. Taxonomy (GTDB): domain Bacteria; phylum Bacteroidota; class Bacteroidia; order Bacteroidales; family UBA932; genus Cryptobacteroides. The sequence continues at coordinate 291,554 of JAGBAO010000008.1, forward strand.
ACATCGCCAAGCATAAGAGCGATGAATCTTTTATTGTAATCTGCAATTGGATGCGCAATCGTAATACGATTGAATACCTCGGAATCTGGGAAACATTGTTCAATCCGGATTTTAAACCTATCGAATTCGATAGGTTTAAAAAAGAGGCAGGACTGAATGCCTTTACTCTTTCTCCTCAGAAATGGATAAACTCTACTAATGCGAAAGGTATAGTCACTCGTTCCGGGCGTTATGGTGGCACCTTTGCCCATAAGGACATAGCATTTAAGTTCGCTAGCTGGATTTCTGTCGAATTTGAACTTTATATGGTCAAGGAGTTCCAACGCCTGAAGGAGCATGAGGCAGAGAAACTGGGCTGGAACGCCAGGCGAGAACTCGCGAAGATCAATTACCATATCCATACCAGCGCAGTCGGCCGGCATCTTGTTCCGCCAAAGGTCACTGCTGATCAGATACGGTATGTCTATGCTTCTGAGGCCGACATGCTGAATGTCGCGCTGTTCGGTGTGACTGCCAGACAATGGCGGGAAGCCAATCCTGACCTTGACGGCAATATCCGTGACTATGCCTCGATCAATGAACTGATCTGCCTCTCGAATATGGAAAGCATGAACTCCGTGCTGATAGAGGAAGGCCTGTCTCAGTCGGATCGTCTTGTACGGCTGAATGAAATGGCTATCCGTCAGATGGAGATATTGTCCGGATCTGGCAGTCGCGACCTCCTTAAATGACTTATTAATAAAAAGAAAGCGGAACCTTAATGTGTTGCCTTCGCAGGCTGTTGAATCAAAATCTATTATGAAAGGTACCGCTTTCCATGTATGTATATTCCCGGAAGACGACACCAATAAAATGGCGCAGGACTTCCCGCACAACCCATAGGCTTCCGACGGCCTACCGATAGACAGGCAGCCCTGCGCCAAGACGCAGAACCACCTATCGCCCTATCGGTCTATAATTTGTCGGAATTCTGGGTTGTGACGATAGGGAACAGTATGTATTTTATAATGAATGCAATATCACTGACGCAAAGATAATAATAATCAGAAAATAATCAGTACCTTGCATTATATTTCAGAACTGTACTTTATGAAGAGACTGTTTGCCTTCGCTGTCACCATTATTCTTTTCGTTTCATGCAATTCAAGTCATGTCGAGAATCTGCTCAATGATGTGGAAACATATATCTCAGAGCGTCCAGACAGCGCTCTTGCCGTTCTGGATTCGATCGATAGAGATCTGCTGACCGCTAGAAAGCTCCGCTCTCACCATGCCCTCCTCCATGCAATGGCATTGGATAAAAACTACATTGATGTATCGGATGACTCTCTTGCCTTGACAGCACTTGATTATTATGACAGTCGTGGAGACAGGAAGTACAAAGCCAGATCCCTCTACTATCTCGGCCTTTCTTACTACTATAGTCAGGAATATGACAAGGCCATAATAGAATTCACAAAGGCAGAAGAAGTAGCCCAGAAACACGACAGTCTCTATTGGGGAATGACCAAAGTTGCTCAGGCAGATACTTATGGAAAAACATATAATGATATTGAAGAATTAAAGAGTCTGCAGGAAGCATATGAGATTTTTGATAAGTTAAAAAGTGAATATTATATACAAGTAGCAAAATTAAGACTGGCAGTAGTATTGTGTGATGTGGGTAATATTTTTGAAGCAGATACTCTACTGGATGCATTGATTGATTCGGATATGACAAATAAAATAGTCAAACAGAGAGCATTGTTCGCATCAGCGTATATAAAAACAGTTTCTCATAAAGATTATTACGCTTCAGCTGAAAAATATGATCGTATATGTGAGGAGTATGATGAGTACTCGTTCGAGATTAGAGATTACTGGGCATGGGCATATTCCTTAAACAATATTGGACGTCATGAAGAATCAAAACAAATGGTCAGTCAATTACAGGAGATTGATACTTCAATTATTTCGTCATACTGGATGTATGTCTTTGCAAAAGATAGGTCTGATTATGAATCAGCTCTCTATTATCTTGAAAAAACCTCAGAACAGAACGAAAAGGAGGTTATAAGTGCGTTAAGAAATGAATTATCTGTGCGTCAGAGTGAATATTATGAAACAAAATCAGAACTTGTCTCCTATATGGTGCGCAACAGAACAATGACATTGGTGGGTGTAATAGTTTTTTCAATAATAATAATTGGATATATAATTAATGACTATAAAAGGTATACGAAAAAGCAGCAACACGAAAAGGAACGATACATGGAATATATTGCGGAAATAACACGTCAATTAGATGACATTAAGAAAGAAGGAGGTTATTCTCTGAAACGTAAATACATTGAACTTTATAAATCTAAATTTGAAGTGTTGAGGTCTTTGTCAGATCAGTATTTACAGATAGAAAATAGAATGGATGCAGATAAATTGATGTATAGAAAGGTTACTTCATTAGTGGACGAAATCCGTAGTGATGAGGAACATCGTGTGAGATTTGAAGCAGTGCTTAATAACGACCTGGATGATATTATGACCAAACTTCGTACTGAACTGCCAAAGTTAAAAGAAATAGATTATGCAATATTCAGTTATTGGATAGCAGGTTTTGATGCTACAACTATCTCCCGACTTCTTGATACGTCTCTCAATGTTGTGTACATCAGGAAGACCCGTATAAAGCAGCATATTAAAGACAAGATTCCGGAACATATGGATCAATTCCTTGAGATGATTTCCTAAAAAGGTCTCTTTCTAGCATCATAAAAATACCTTTGATTATCAAATAGTTACAAAAAGTGAAAGAAATATTTTCTTTCACTTTTTGTAATTTGTTGAATATTAATAGATTATATTTACAAAAATTCTTTTTTTGAAAGACGAAATATTGTCGGTTTTAACAACGTTTCGTTATACTCATAATACCTTTGCGTCGAATCATTAAACCAAATCTATTATGAGAAATTTTATTGCAATTGTTGCTGTGATAGTATTTTCTGTAGTCACTGCTACGGGGGTGTCTGCTGAGGAGAAGGGAAATGCTTTAGCGGAGAAGGGATATGTCGGTAATGTGGGAATGAGTGTTACACCATGTCTTGGACTGGGGGCAGATATCACAACGTCTCATGGATATAGTTTTGGTAATGGTCTATGGATGGGTGGCGGACTTGGAATATCATTTACTTCTGATTATGGCATTTTCGTACCGGTATTTACAGAGGTTAAATATACATTCATGAAGAATGATAAGGTTTCTCCGTTTTTAGATTGCAGACTCGGATGTATGACAGACCTGGATAAAACATTTATGACATGCACTCCTGGATTTGGAGTTGATATAAATCGTTTTTCAATATTTACTTCTGCGAGTCTTTGGACAGGGGGAATGAAGACATTCAATATAGGATTCAACTGGAATTTTTGATAAACGGGTAGCATCCCGAACAAAAACATACTGAAACTGCCCGCGATACCATCTTTCTGGGGGTCGCGGGCAGTTTTCCTGTAAAAGTGCGCGGGATGGGATGCCTCAGGCGAGGACTGAGGAGAGCCAGTCGGCGTCCACTTTGGCGAAACCTTCTTCTGGGCGGACCTGCGGGTTGCGCTCAAGGATTCCGGCGCAGTCCTGATAGACGTTCCAGCCTATGTTAACTCCCAGCATCTGGCCGTCCAGGGCATACATGAAGGTCAGGATGCGCTCGTCACCTTCGCCTTCCGAGCGGTAGAAATGGAAGTTGCTTGCCAGAAATTCCTCCTTCTGCTCTGCTGCCACGCTCTTCTGAACCATTTCCAGCTTAGTGACATATTTACACATTTCCAGCACCACGTCGTCCAGTCCGGCATCGCTGATCAGAACCTTCTCCATCAGGGATCCCATGTCGTTCACACGGCGCAGGGTATAGCCTCCCATCGCCTTTGTGTGCATGGTTATGGCCTTCATCTGACTTTCTGAGATTTCTCCTGCCGGAATCAGCCACACCATCAGTCTGGCAGCCGGGTCGTGGTATAGGGTTTCATATTTTGCAAGGTTCATCTGGCCGCAGTGAGGGCATTCCCACAGGAACAGCGACCCGTCTTTCACCTTTGGCTTGAGTTCGGGATTTTCGGATATGTTGATGCTGCGGTACACGATGACTTTGTGCTGCTGTCCGCATTTGCTGCATGGTGCAAGGGCTTCGTTGATTATTGACATATTATGGATTCTAGAATGTTACGTTGAAGGTAGGACCGACGAAATGGTGGTCCAGGTTGAGGCCGGCTGCATTCAGGGAGTCGAATGAGCGTCCTCCGTTGTATGAGTATGTCACTCCGACCGAGCATGGCCAGCCGAGCCACAGGATGCTGTTCAGGTCTATCGTGAGGTCACATCCGGCAGAGTAGAGCTGGTGGGTTCCGGAGAACGGTCTGCTTCCGGCGAACATGTAGTCGAAATGAGGTGTGACCACAAGTCTCTTTACATAGAAGAATCCTCCCAGGATGCCCCAGTCACCGACATAGACCGGGATTCCATAGTCGGCGGTCAGCTTTGTCATCGAATTGCTTCTGACCGAAAGCCAGCTGAGAAGTTCCACGTTTTCACTCAGTCCTCGTGGCAGTGTGTTGACCAAGGCCTGGTTGAAATATGCCCTGTTGCTGAGCGACTGCTGGAGCATGGCTGTGAGTTTCAGTCCCTGCACAGAAACCACTCCCGGTACATATCCGTAGAGGTATGCATACCCCATAGGCGAAAGGATGTTCGAACTTTCAAGGCTTCCGGATGCCCCCACCTCAAGTCCGACTCCCCACTTAGGATATACGGCAGAGTTAGGTGTTCCCAGCATCGTATATGCCCTTACGGATCCTGTCAAACTGTGTCTGAACCTGTTCTTTCCGTCGATGTAGTGCGAGAACACGGGATTTCCGGCAAAACTTCCTTTGGCAGAATCGTAGCTTAACACCGTGATTCCGGTGTTGAACATGTCGTTGCTGATGCGGTAGCCAAGCTGAGGAATGACCCCTTTGAACCATCCTCCGCTCGAGAAGTTGAAAGGTATATAAGCCTTTATGTTTCCTTCCACATACGGACAATCAAGTTCCATGCTGGACAGTCCGATGCTGGCGCTTCCATCCTGCTCGTATGCCTTCAGGAAATACTGACGTGCTCCCCTGTCATTTATGTCGAAAGAGAATTCAAACACGGGATAAAGTCCTGAATACGTGAATTTTGCATGTCCGGAATGCCTCCATTTCGAGCGGTTGTAAGGGTCCTTGTGTGCAGAATATCCGAATTCTCCCACTCCTGTGGAGAGTCTGTTCTGCATGATGCCGCTGACTCCGAGCGATGCAGCCTGATATATCCTGTCGAAGGACATGTTCATGATGTTGTTGACGCTGACATATACCGGAGCCCATGAGTGCAGGTTGAACATATGTGCAGCCTTGCGGTATCTCTTCGGGGCAGAAATATATATGCTGTCCTGCTGCGGAACAGCGCACTCATATCCTTCCAGGCGTGCGATCCTGCTCTCCTGTTCCGCCAGTCTGTCTGCGAGTTCATAGCTGTGGATATCCTCGAACTTAACTTCACGGTTCAGAAGTGAATCCGCGCAGACGCGGCTCAGCTGCAGTCCCTTGAGTGTGGGTGCGGAAAAATAAAGATATTCTCCGTCGGTGCTGTATGCAAAATCCGAGGCACCGTATCTTGTGCTGGTCTTTTGGACAAGGCGTGAATCTGATGGAGAGAAATGATATAGTTCGTTTACCCCTGTCCTGTCACAGGTGAACATGAGCTGGTCTGCTATGCTCTGGAAATCCTTGATCTTCACTGGCTGAGGAGCGAGCGTCTCCGTCCATCCTCCCTCAGCGAGACCTTCAGGTGCATTGATGGAATATATTCCGAATCCCCCTTCGGAAACGGCGGTTGCATAGAGCCTGCTGCCAATCCATGCGGTCTCCACGATCTGAAGGCTGTCGGGAGCATCGACGGAAGACAGGACCTTTCCGTTATGGCCGGCCAGTATGCTCAGAGCCGTCTTTCCGTCCACTCTGTACTCGGAGACTGCGATGTATGAATCTCCGGAGGCAGGTGCCGGGTTGTTAAGGAGCCCCGTATTTTTGAGTGTCCTCTTGCGACGCTGCCCGCTCTCCATATATCTGATCTTCGAATCCGTCTTCATTGACCATCTTTCGTCCGGGATGTCTTCACTCCAGTAGATGCGGCCGAAATAGTCTGACCACTGGAGCCTGCCGGTGCCGTGTGAGAAACGTGAGACGAAATGCTCCCGGCCCTCTTTGTCTATCCGCACGAGAACCGGGGTGTTGAGGTATCCGCTCTTCACGGAATAGATGTCATCCCCGACGACAAGATTGTCCTTGTAGTCCGTGTAGAGGCGAGGCTCCGGCAGGACAGACTCGAATGTCATGAACGGTGCACGAAGACTGTCCTCCTTCTGCCACTGCTCGTTCATGTCGTGGCAGATTTCAGTGAACATCTTGCTGAGGCTTTTTCCGCTTTTCTGCTTTGATACAGTCTGGAATGCAGTCAGATCCCATATCTTGCGAGAAGCCCTGTCGTAGCTCTCGTACATGTACATCGGACAGTTGTACTTGGTACGCAGATTTCCGACCGTCATATATCCAAGGGCATAGTGGTTGGGATAGTAGTTCCTCTGGGATCCGTAGAGCCATTTGTTCCAGTTCCTGAAATCCCCGTTATCGAAGGCAATCCGGTAGTAGTTCAGGAAGTCTGCAGTCCTTCCGCGACCCGACCTTGTCAGTGCTGTTTCGGCCACAACTGCGTCACCTTCAATGAAATACATTCCGGGATATACCAGAGACACAAGGATGTTCCACATCTGCCCGAACACATACCCGAAAGGCCTCTGGGCCCTGGTCATTCCGAACTGCATCTGGGTCACATGACGGGATTCATGGACTGCAAGCATAGTGGACCATGGCATAGGGTCAACGTCGTGTGCGGAAGGCAGGGTGAAGAGGTCCATCCTCTTCGGGGCCCATGCCACAGAGCCGTTGGAGCCGTTGTATGTGTGAAGGACCACAGGCATGAGCCTGCCGTCACCTTCTCCTGTCACATAACCGGTCGTGCGGGATACGGGAATCTTGAACTTTTCAAGTTTTCTGGCATAGACATGGGCCAGCGAATCGCTCTCGGCGGGATATATGACCCTGTAACTGTCCGTGTCTATGTAGTTCCATCTCAGCTTTCCCGGATCGTCGCCGGTCACATAGAACTGTGCCGAGGCAACTACGGGGAGAATAAGGAAAGTAAATATGAATATGAGTTGCTTGAATTTCATTTTAAATATGCTATAGCGGTCGCAAATCTAATATTTTTTTATATTTTTGCGACTTATTCGCCTGATTTATTATCCAGTCAGACTAACATTTCAGAACTTTATGACAACTATCCTTAACGTCCTTTCCGTTCTTGGTGGACTCGCAATGTTCCTCTACGGAATGGCGCTCATGAGTGAAGGTCTTCAGAAATCTGCAGGAGACCGTCTTAGGGCCTTCATGGCAAAAATGACTTCCAATGCATTCAAGCGTGTGTGCACCGGAACCCTGGTGACCTGTCTCGTGCAGTCGTCTTCAGCGACTACCATCATGGTAGTGAGCTTCGTGAATGCCGGACTCCTTACTCTCGGAAACGCCATAGGCGTGATCATGGGAGCGAACATCGGAACCACCCTCACTGCATGGATCACTTCGCTCGGATTCTCGGTCAACATCGCTCTCTTCGCGGTGCCTATGATGGCCTTCGGCTATCTCATGCACTGCTCCAAGAAGGCTTCGCTCAAGAACATCGGCCAGTTCCTCATGGGATTTGCAGTCATGTATGTGGGTCTGACATTCATGAAGGATTGCTCTAACGCCATCCTCGGGGACTACCAGACAGGAATGATGAACTTCTTCGGAAGCATCAACGGTTTCGGATTCGGTTCAGTCATTCTCTTCCTGATCGCAGGTGCGGTGCTCACTATCGTCCTCCAGGCTTCAAGTGCGACAATGGCCATCACCATGCTCCTTGCGGCTTCCGGCCTGATAGACTTCAAGCTTGCCGTTGCGATGGTGCTCGGAGAGAACATAGGAACAACGATCACAGCGAACATAGCAGCTGCGGTAGCCAACACATCAGCAAAGAGGGCGGCGCGTGCACACACCATATTCAATGTCATCGGAGTAATCTGGGTTCTTGCGCTGTTCGGACCGATCGTCAAGCTTATCTGCATCGTCATGGAGTCCATCAACTTCTACAACCCGATGGAAGCCAGCTCGCAGCTTGCTGCAATAGCAAACGGAAAAGTTGAGGCCGATGCAGCGATGATCGAGATGTACAAGAATTCCCTGCTTTACGGAATCGCAATGCTTCACACCCTCTTCAACGTGACCAACACCCTCGTTCTGATCTGGTTCACGCCTCTCATCGAGAAGGCCGTTGTCTGGCTGGTGAAGGAGCCGAAGGGCGAGACAGAGGTGTTCAGACTCAAGTATATCTCAGGTGGTCCTCTTTCTACGGCAGAGCTCTCAATTGCAGAGGCGCAGCAGGAAATCGTGCACTTTGCCGAGATCTGCAACAAGGGATTCGGTTATGTGCGTGCGGCAATAAATGAGACAAATCCGGAGAATTTCGATAAGATCAATGACAACCTCATCAAGTACGAGGAGATCACAGACAGGATAGAATATGAGATTGCAACATATCTTAACGAAGTGTCGAAGGGTCACCTCAGCGAGGAATCAAAGGCTACTATCAAGTCTCTGTACAAGATCATCGGCGAAATGGAGTCGCTCGGAGACTCAGGCGAGGCGATAGGACGCATCCTCAAGAGAAGGAATGTCCATGGAAAGGTATTCGACAAGTCGCTCCTTGACCGTCTCAACAGGATGGCTGATCTCGTTCAGAGGGGATATGACGTGATGATCGAGAATCTCAAGACCGAGCATCTCAAGGACATCTCCAATGCTCAGAACTGCGAGTACAACATCAACGAGTGCCGCAATCACCTCAGGGAGGAGCATATAGTGAATATCGAGAGCGACAGCTACAACTACCTTACAGGTGTGTACTATATGGACGTTCTCTCTGAAATGGAGAAGATCGGAGACTTCCTTATCAACATATCTCAGGCAGCAGCCGGAAAATATGAGTATGAGAATTAGTTCATTAATGGCAGCAGTTTCAGCGGTGCTTATAGTCGCTGGATGCGGACAGAGAAAGGCAGAGCAGTTTCAGGCTCTGCCTTTTCCTGATGTGCTGCCTCCTGCAATGATGGAGGACCCTCAGGACAGGGCGGAATACATGGCTCAGAACATGTGGAACAGCCTGACGGACCCTTCGCGGACTTATCCTTGCGACAGCCTTCTGGTAAGCGGTGTCAGAAGGACAGATGTGGAGCAGAAGTTTGCGAACTGGACACAGGTGCTCGGAATGTCATCAAGACCTGTTGCAGAGAAGTCAGTGAGCAGGCTTTACGACAGGGCCCTGGCCTGCGAGAAGAAGGACACATCATCCAATGTGTTCGAAACCTTTGCATCCCTGGTGGATAAATATCTCTTTGACCCGAACTCTCCTCTGCGTGACGAGGACCTCTATGGAGCATATGCCTCACGCCTTGCCGCCTATGAGGGATATACGGAAGTTCAAAAGGAAAAATATGCCCGTGACGCGCGCCTGTGTGCCTTGAACAAGGTGGGAACGAAGGCTGCCGATTTCCGTTTTGCAGACCGCAGAGGCAAGATAAGGACTCTTTATGGGGTAGAGGCTCCATATACGCTTCTGTTCTTCAGCAACCCCGGATGCGAGGCCTGCATGAGCATCATCAATGTCCTTAAGGAAGATCCGCAGATCTCATCAATGATCTCTTCCGGCAGGCTGAAGGTGCTTAACATATACATCGACGAGGATCTGGATGCCTGGCGTTCATATATGCCTGTATATCCCGATGAGTGGTACAACGGCTTCGATCCGGACTTCGTGATCAGGAACGAGACGCTCTATAATGTCCGGGCCATTCCTTCGCTGTATCTGCTTGACAGTGATAAGACTGTGCTTTTGAAGGATGCTCCGGAAAATCGGATGTTCGAATATTTATATGGTTTATAGAATATGAAAAGGAGTCTGGTATATATCATATCTGTCGTGCTGGCAACCGTATCCTGCATAAATGAGAAGACAGAGGGGGCGGACCTCGCTGCCGGTGATCTCATACCTGATTTTACGGTGACCATGAATGATGGAACAGAACTCACGGGGGCCATGATTCGTGAGGCTCCTTCGTGCATCATGTTCTTCCACACCTCGTGTCCGGACTGCAGGCAGGCACTGCCGGTGATGCAGAAGATCTATGATGAATATGAATCCAAAGGCGTCCGCTTTGCCCTGATCAGCAGGGAGGAAGAAGGAGATACCATAGCCGCATTCTGGAAGGAGCACGGTCTTACGATGCCGTATTCCGCCCAGAAGACCCGTAAGATATACAATCTTTTTGCTCAGACCCGAGTGCCGAGAATATATGTCTGTGAAAAAGGCGGAACAATACGTTTTATTCACACCGACGCCCCGGTTCCTGAATTCGAGGACCTGGACAAGGAAATCAGCTGTATTTGCGGAACTTGTAAGGAGTAGTGCCTGTCACTGTTCTGAACCACTTTGAAAAATTGTAGCTCTGTGGAATTCCCACCATGGCTCCTACCTCTTCGATGGAGAGTTTCTCTCCATTTTTCAGAATCTGTTTTGCTTCTTCAATTCTAAGGGTGTTCAGCCACACCTGGAATGTGGTGTCAAGGTAATTGTTTATGTATTGTGACAGGTAGTTCTGGTTTGTTCCAATTTCAGCGGCAACACTCTTGATGTTGAGCTCGGGGGTACAGTATCCTCTGTCTTTTATCCAGGATTCTACAAGAGGGCGGATCTTATCACCTAAGTCGCTGTTTTTTTTCTTCTCCTTCTCCTCCTTCTTCT
>JAGBAO010000025.1 GCA_017938925.1 Bacteroidales bacterium
GAACTCGCGACCTCTTCCTTACCAAGGAAGCGCTCTACCCCTGAGCTACACTGGCGTAGTTTGAGCGGAAGACGAGGTTCGAACCCGCGACCCTCAGCTTGGAAGGCTGATGCTCTACCGACTGAGCTACTTCCGCAATTCTCGTTTCTTTTTGGTGATTTCTTCGTTGGACTTCGCATCGTCAGTCGGTCATTACCAAGAGGTAACTCCCTCCATCCTCACTCGTCCGCCTCGAAATCCCTCAAAAACAAACTTCGACTTTGTCCGTGGTAAATTCCACTTTTCAAAGCAAAAGCCCGATCGTTTCGGTGCGGGCTTTTTGTGGGAGAAGATGGATTCGAACCACCGAAGGTATAAACCAGCAGATTTACAGTCTGCCCCATTTGGCCACTCTGGTATTCTCCCTTTTTCTCGTTTCTTTTTGGTGATTTCTTCGTTGGACCTCGCATCGTCAGTCGGTCATTACCAAGAGGTAACTCCCTCCATCCTCACTCGTCCGCCTCGAAATCCCTCAAAAACAAACTTCGAAAACCCTTTATGAGTTTTGAGCCGATGGAGGGAATCGAACCCACGACCCCGAGATTACAAATCACGTGCTCTGGCCAACTGAGCTACATCGGCAATGTTGTTTTCCCTGTTCGTCAGCGTCGGTCGCTTTCGTAAGGGATTGCAAAGGTAGACATATTTTTTAATTCTGCAAAACTTTTCAATCTTTTTTAAGATTTTTTTCATTCAGGCCAGCCAGGACCTTGTATATTCCTTCTGTACTGAGGCCACATTCTTCCCGTAGTTCTGCCTGTGTGCCTTGACTGATATATTTATCCGGTATTCCTGTTCCGGTGATGCGGGGAGCCTGTTCACGTGCGCTCATATATTCGCAGACAGCTCCGTAAAGTCCTCCCAGGACGGTACCATCCTCAACCGTCACCACCTCATCGAAGTTACTGCATACATGAGACAGGATCTTTTCATCAAGCGGCTTTATATACCTTATATTATATATGGCCGGATTCCAGCCTGTCTCCTCTTTGAGCCTGACGGAAGCTTCATATGCCCTGTTTGCTACCGGGCCGGCACACAACACCGCGACCTGACTTCCTTCCAGCATCAGCGCTCCTGTTCCGACTTCCATCTCGGCATATTCATGAGCCTGCCAATCGACTCCTTCCCCATATCCGCGAGGATACCTTATTATATATGGACCAGTCTCAGCATTCATCGCCGAGTACATCATGTCCTTCAGTTCGATCTCATTTGCGGGTGCCGCGATCACTGCTCCGGGGATGCTGCGATATATGGACATGTCATAGCAGCCATGGTGGGTGGCTCCGTCCTCTCCTACCAGGCCTCCTCTGTCAAGACATAGAACTACCGGAAGGCTCTGCAGGGCCACGTCATGCATTATCTGGTCGTATGCTCTCTGCGAGAAGGAAGAATATATGTTGCAGAACGGCTTGAGTCCTCCTGCTGCAAGACCGGCGGAAAAGGTCACGGCGTGCTCCTCTTCGATTCCCACATCGTAGAATCTGTCCGGAATTTCGCGACTGAGAAGGTTCATGCCACAGCCGGAAGCCATGGCAGGCGTCACACCGACAACTTTGGGATTCCTGCGTGCCAGATCCAGCAGCACCTCGCCGAACACATCCTGATATCTGCTTTCTCCTTTCTCACTCTTGATTCTTTCTCCGGTTTCCGGATCGAATATGCCAGGCGCATGCCAGGTGGTCTGATCGCTTTCTGCCGGGGCATATCCTTTTCCTTTCTTGGTAAGAACATGCAGTAGGCGCGGACCTCCCATATTCTTCATCTTCTGAAGAGTGTTCACCACCTGCTCTATGTCGTTGCCGTCAATAGGTCCGAAGTATCTGAATCCCATCGCCTGGAAAAGATCTCCACCACTGTCGCTGACCAGATGTGACTTGGTGGTCGCGACAAATTTCTGTATCATTCTGCGGAACCAGTTGTCTCCCAAGCTGTTCCACACCCTTTTCTTGGCTTTGTTATATCGTGGGTCGGTGGTTATGCGCAGCAAGTAGTTGTGCAGACCGCCTATGTTCTTGTCAATAGATATGTTGTTGTCGTTAAGAATCACCAGAAGGTCTGCCTTGCTTGCTCCTGCGTTGTTCATTCCCTCCAGCGCAAGACCTCCTGTGAGGGACCCGTCACCTATCAGTGCAACTGCCTTATGTGCAAGTCCCTGAATCTTGGCCGCTTCGGCAAAACCGAGGGCGGCAGAGATCGAAGTGGATGAATGACCGGCTCCAAATGCATCATATTCGCTTTCCGAACGCTTCGGGAATCCGCTGATTCCGTCCTTCATCCTGTTCTTGCGGAAGGCCTCGCGACGACCGGTGATGATCTTGTGGGCATAGGCCTGATGTCCGACATCGAAGACAATTTTGTCCTCTGGGGCATCGTAAACATAATGAAGGCCCACCATCAGCTCTACTGCACCGAGGCTCGATCCAAGGTGCCCCGGATTCACGGAGCAGCATTCTATCATATACTGCCGGAGCTCCTGGCACAGCTGCCGGAGCTGATCCATGCTGAAATCCTTGATATCCTTTGGAGAATCCACACTCTCCAGAAGTTTATATGATGTCTGGTTCTGATCCATCGTTATAGACGCTTTGACTTGCGAAGGTACAAAAAACGAGCTATCTTTGCAAGGTTTTCTCGACAAGCTCGAAATGACAAAAAAGGATGGTTCGGACGACTGTTCAAGACTTTTCCGGAAAAGATAATTTAATCATATTATGACACAGACAATCAAAAAGTACCTCAACGACAGTTTCGCCGCAAGGTGGGCTGCACTTATCCTCATCGCGCTGGCGATGTTCTTCGCCTATATGTTCGTCGACGTGATGTCACCTCTTCAGTCTCTCATCGAGTCCTCAAGAGGATGGGACAGCTCGGTGTTCGGAACATATGCCGCTTCAGAGTACATGCTCAACGTATTCGGTTTCCTGATTCTTGCCGGAATCATCCTTGACAAGATGGGAGTGCGCTTCACGGGAATCCTGTCCACCTCCCTGATGGTGGCTGGTGCGGCCATCAAGTACATCGGCATCACCGAGTGGTTCCAGGCTACCGCATTCTGCGAGTGGCTGAATTCATGGTGGACCGCCATGCCGGGCAGCGCAAAGCTCGCTTCCCTCGGCTTCATGATCTTCGGCTGCGGCTGCGAGATGGCGGGAATCACCGTTTCAAAGGCGATCGCAAAGTGGTTCGAAGGCAAGGAAATGGCTCTGGCAATGGGACTTGAGATGGCAATCGCCCGTCTGGGTGTGTTCGCAGTACTTTCCGCATCGCCTCGTCTTGCCGACAAGTTCGGCAATGTGGAGGCTCCTATCCTTTTCTGCGTGGTGCTTCTTCTGATCGGACTCATCAACTTCATCGTGTTCTCGGTGATGGATTCGAAGCTCGACAGACAGAAAGGCATCGTTGACGGAGGAGAGGCCAGCGAGGAGTTCAAGGTGAGCGACCTCGGCAAGATTTTCAGCAGCAAGATGTTCTGGCTTGTGGCCCTTCTCTGCGTGCTTTATTATTCAGCTATCTTCCCATTCCAGAGATATGCCACCAACTTCCTGGAGGTGACCCTTCAGATTCCTGCAGCAGAGGCTGCAGACCTCTTCAGATGGTTCCCTATCCTTGCAATGGTTCTGACTCCGTTCCTCGGAGGTTTCCTTGACACGAAGGGAAAGGGTGCGACAATGCTCATGCTCGGTGCCATAATCATGACCGTATGCCACCTGAGCTTTGCATTCCTGCTTCCGATGTTCCCTAACAAGTGGTTCGCACTTCTTCTGATCGTGGTTCTGGGAGTGTCATTCTCATTGGTTCCGGCAGCGCTCTGGCCTTCAGTTCCGAAGATCATCGATCCGGTTATCCTCGGAAGCGCATACTCGCTCATCTTCTGGATCCAGAACATCGGTCTCTGCCTTGTGCCGCTCCTTATCGGCGTGGTCCTCAAATCCACAGGCGGATATGTGGCTCCTATGTGCATCTTCGCCTCATTCGGAGTTCTCGCGTTCATCATGTCGTTCTTCCTCAAGGTGGAGGACAAGAAGAAGGGCTACGGTCTCGAACTTCCTAACATAAAGAAATAATGTCAACCCTGAAAAATACTCTCAGGGACAACAGATGGGCATGCTGGCTGGCGCTGGCGTGCCTTGTTGTTCCTATGTTCGCCTCATACTTCTTCGACGACATGTTCTCGTCTCTGTCCGAACTGTTCAAGAATCCCGAATGCCTGGAGCTTGGCTGGGACATGGCGGATTACGGCTTCTATTCCAGCGGATATTCATTCCTGTGCATCTGGGGCGGACTGATTGTCTGCGGAGCCCTGCTTGACAGGTTCGGAGTCCGTCTTGTGGGATCGATATTCGTCGGAATGATGGTACTGGGAGCCGGACTCGTGACCTTTGCGATTTCCGCCGGCTTTGCTCCGGAGACATCTCTGACCGTCGCATATGTCGGCTGCATGCTCTTCGGACTCGGAAGTGAAATTGCAGGAGTTTCCGTTACCCGTTCCATAGCGAAGTGGTTCAAGGGAAGGAATATGGCTCTTGCCATGGGACTCCAGCTGGCGATAGCCCGTTTCGGAACGGCAACAGCCATTCTGGTGGCCCCTATGATTGTGACGCAGAAGGCTGCGGGTGAAATATATACTTTGTCCGACACCAACAGACCTGCATTGATCGGACTGGCTGTGCTTGCAGCTGGTGCCATTCTGTGGGCTGTGTTCGTTGCCATGGATGCCAGATTCGACAGGCAGACGGGACAGACCGACAAGGTCGAGACTGCGGAGGAGGACAAGTTCAGATTTTCCGACATATGGAAGGTGCTGTCGAATCCTCGCTTCCTGATGATCGCGATTCTCTGCGTAACATTCTACTGCTGCGTGATCCGTTTCAAGAAGTTCGGAGTGTCCATCCTTCTGCCTCTGTTCGGCGTGAACCTGGACATCGCGACAGTTCTTCTTGCGATGATTCCTTTCTTCACCATCCTGTTCACACCCCTGTTCGGAGCACTTGTGGACAAGGTGGGAAAGGCGACCTTGTGGATGATAGTTGGTTCTGCGCTCGTGCTGATATCACACCTGATCATAACTTTCGCCCCACAGGGCGTTCCGGCATATGCATATGTGTCCATCGCTCTTCTGGGAACAGGATACTCCCTCGTGCCTTCGGCGATGTGGCCGTCCGTGCCGAAGATCATCCCGGAGAAAAACCTGGGAACCGCATATTCGCTGATATACTGGGTGCAGAATCTTGGAATGTGGGCTGTGCCTATCTACGTGGGACGCATCTTCTCCCGTGAGATCACCCAGGCCGGGAATCATGCACAGGAGGTGTCTGCCGCTCTTCAGGCGGAGCATGTATTCATCCTGCTTGGTGTGGTGGCGATAGGAGTCGCCCTGATGCTTTTCTTCTCATCGAGAAGACATCCGGAGCTGAATCTGGACAAGCCGGCATCATAGAGGGCTGACTTTAGTTGAGAGAGCCGCCTGCCAGGTCAAGAATTTCTTCTGTGATGGCCTGCTGGCGGCCCTTGTTGTATGCCAGCGTGAGCTCTGCAATGAGACCCTTGGCATTGTCCGAGGCGATCTGCATCGCAACGGTACGGGCCGCATGCTCAGCCGCCGCAGCATCCAGAAGGACAGTGTATATCTTGAGTTTCAAGACCTTAGGAAGAAGGCTCCGGACCAGCTGCAGAGAATCGGGCTCAAGTATATAGTCCACCGGCTCGTCACTATAGTCGTAGTCATGGAGGGCAAGGGGAAGATAATTCTCCCTGACGACGGGCTGCGAGGCTGTGGAAGCGAAATGACTGTAGAGAAGAATCACCTGGGAGACCTCACCGCATGAAAAGCTCTCCACAAGGACATCCGCCAGTTCCACTGCAGCATCATAGTCGGGTTTCCCGGCAATTTCAGATAGGTCCCCCTCCACATGGTAGCCCAATCTCCTGGCATGGTCGGCAATCTTCTTTCCGACCACATAAAGGTCCACATCCTCTCTCGAATATCCGCCCTGGAGCAGCTGGGCTATGGTCTGGTCAAACTGCTTAAGGAGGGTCGCATTGAAGCTTCCGCACATGGAGCTGCTGGAAGACACGGCAACAATGGCGACGCGGCTGACCTTGTCTTTGGACGGCAGTTCATCAAGGGAAATATCCTGCAGAACGACGGGAGAATGACCATGAGGATTCCCGAAGCCGAGTTCGTCATGGAGAGCCTTCTGGAGATCGTCATCCTGAAGCATTCCGGCAAGGATATGATGAAGCTTCTGCTCATAAGGCAGCTTGCCGGCAATGGCAGTCTGGGCCTTGTGCAGCTTCGCCGAAGCCACCATCTTCATGGCGGAGGTGATCTTCAGCGTATTCCTCACCGAAGCTATCCTTGACTTTATTTCCTTTAATGATGACATAATTACTCTACATGAGGCTTGCAGCCGTAGTATGGAAGCGACATGCCACCCCCGGCTAGGGGGTGCCGGAGCGAAGCGCAGGCGGGGGTCGCTGGAATACTATGGCTTTAAGCCATTTACAATGGATTTTGCTTCGTTTTCAATAATCTCACAGATGGCCGGATCAATCTGTCCCTTGGAGAGCGGAGTCAGGACGTCATCCTGATGGAAGGCCCTCATCTTGCTCAGGAATATATCCTGAAAATCATCCACCTGCTCCAGAGCCAGGTCCTTCAGAAGCCCCTTGGTTCCGCAATACAGAACCGCCACCTGCTCTCCCACCGGCATAGGAGAATACTGAGGCTGGATCAGAAGCCTGTTGTTCTTTCTTCCCTTGTCCAGGGTCATGAGCGTGATCGGATCCACATCGCTGCTGAACTTCGAGAAGGCTTCCAGCTCACGATACTGTGCCTGGTCGATCTTCAAGGTTCCGGCAACCTTCTTCATACTCTTTATCTGTGCGCTTCCACCCACACGTGAGACAGAGATTCCCACATTCACAGCCGGACGGAACCCCTGATTGAACAGGTCGGCCTCAAGGAATATCTGGCCGTCCGTTATGGAGATCACATTAGTCGGAATGTACGCAGACACATCTCCGGCCTGGGTCTCGATGATAGGGAGCGCCGTCAGTGAACCTCCTGCCTTGACCTTGCCTCTGAGCGACTCCGGAAGGTCGTTCATCTGCTGAGCCACCTCCTGCTGGCCAATGATTTTCGCCGCTCTTTCCAGAAGTCTTGAATGGAGGTAGAAAATGTCTCCCGGATATGCCTCGCGTCCGGACGGACGGCGCAGAATGAGGGAGACCTCGCGATAGGCTACCGCCTGCTTGGACAGGTCGTCATATACTACCAGGGCATGGCGTCCTGTGTCCCTGAAATACTCTCCGACTGCCGCACCGGCAAACGGAGCATAGTACCTCAGTGCAGCCGGGTCGGCTGCAGTCGAAGCTACCACTATCGTATAGTCCATCGCGCCCTTCTCCTTGAGGGTGCTGACAATATTCGCTATGGTGGATCCCTTCTGGCCTATTGCCACATATATGCAGAAGACCGGTTCTCCTGCCTCATAGGCCGAGCGCTGGTTGATGATCGTGTCAAGGGCTATGGCTGTCTTTCCTGTCTGACGGTCACCGATGATGAGTTCTCTCTGCCCCCTGCCTATAGGAATCATCGAATCTATCGCCTTGAGTCCGGTCTGCAGCGGTTCGGTCACCGGCTGACGGAAGATCACCCCGGGAGCCTTCCTTTCAAGAGGCATCTCCACAAGATCGCCTCCGATGGCACCCTTGCCGTCGAGCGGTTCTCCAAGAGGGTTCACCACACGGCCGACCATGCTTTCCGACACATTTATGGAAGCTATCCTGCCTGTCCTTCTGACCGACATGCCTTCCTTTATCCTGTCAGTGGCTCCCAGCAGGACAGCACCTACATTGTCCTCCTCCAGGTTCATCACCACTGCCTTCACCCCATTGTCGAACTCCAGCAGTTCTCCTGCCTCCGCATTCCTGAGTCCGTATATCCTCACCACTCCGTCACTCACCTGCAGCACCTTGCCGACCTCCTCCAGATGAAGGTCGTCGCTGATGCCTTTGAGCTCGTTCAGAAGCACCTGGGAAATCTCTCCCGGGCTTATGTTTTCTGATATAGACATATCTTTGTTTGTGTTTTATACAATCCGGTTTCCTTCATCGACCAGACGTCTGCGGATTCTGTCCAAGGCTGACCGGGCACTGGCATCCAGCCTGTAGCCGTCCAGTTCCAGGACGAAACCTCCGATCAGTTCCGGATCGACCTTGCAGCTGAAATCCACCTTACTCGAAGTCCGTCTGCCGAGAATTTCCTCAAGCCTCCCGCAAAGTCCGTCATCCGATGCGGCCATGACCAGGCTGCCGACCTTCAGACCGGCCTCCTGCCTGTATCTGCGGATGAAGGACCACAGCATGGACTGAAAGAGCTCCATTCTCCGATGGGCATGGACCAGTTTCATGAAGTTCCTGAGTTCTTCGGCAAGAGGTTCTTCCAAGGCTGCCGAAAGCAGGTCGGACTTCTTCTCCAGCGAGATCTCGTCAAGTTTCAGGACATATTCCCTCAGCTGCGGCACCTGATGCATCTTCTGCACGATGTCGCAGACCTGGGAATACACCTTTTCCCCGGTCCCGGCCTCCGTCACATATGACAGAAGGGCCTTGGCGTATCTTGACGATATCACTTCCGTGTTCATATCACTTCTTATGATGCTGCCGTATCTGACTTCTCCGTCATCTCTTCAACAAGCCTGTCCAGAAGTTCCTGCTGTCCCTTGGCCGAGGAGAGTTCCTTGCGGACGACCTTCTCGGCAACAGCCATCGAGACGACAGCCACTTCCCGGCGGATATCCCTCAGGGCATCCTCCTTCTCCTGGCGGATCTTCTCACGGGCCTCCATCAGGATCCTGTCTGCCTCCTCCCTGGCCTGTTCCCGGGCCTGCTGCATGAAAAGATCACGTTCGGCAGCGGCTTCCTTAATAAGCCTGTCCTGTTCCGTCCTCGTTTCTGTGAGGACCTGCTCCCTGGTCCTGTTCAGATTCTCTATCGCCTCCTCAGCCACACGCGCCGCCTCCAGAGATTCATTGATCCTCCGGCTACGCTTCTCGACCATTCCGGTTATCACAGGGAAACCGAACTTCGCGAGAACGAAGAACACTATGGCAAAGATTATGGTCATCCAGAAAAGGAGACCGCTTTCAGGCAAAAGCAGATTCATTTCCTGGCAGGATTACATCACGATCGACATCAGACATGCAATGATCGCAAAGAGGCAGGCACCCTCGACAAGGGCTCCGATGATGAGCATCGCGGTACGGATGTTTCCCGCCGACTCCGGTTGACGTGCAATAGCCTCCATTGCAGAAGATCCGATCTTTCCGATTCCCCAAGCCGCAGCAAGAGCCGCAACAGCTGCACCGGCAGCACCGGCAACCTTACCCCATACAGCTGCCCCTGCAGCCTGCAATAAAACAGTTGAAAGTAACATAATATTATAGTTTTAGTTTATATTTCATGTTCCTGTCGGGACATTCCTATGAATACCGCGGACAGCATCGTGAACACATAGGCCTGGATGAAGGCCACCAGCAGTTCCAGACAATCCATGAACACTCCGAAGAGCATGGTTATGGCTGTCATCGAGCCGTTTATCACCGGCCCCAGCTTCACGGTCACGAATATCACCGACACAAGTCCCAATATCATCGCATGCCCGGCCATTATATTCGCAAACAGCCTGACCATCAATGAGAAAGGCTTCGCGATAAGACCAAACAGTTCTATCGTCTGCATTATCGGAATCGGAAACTTCAGAAAAAGCGGCACATCCGGCCAGAGGATCTCCTTCCAATAATGTCTGTTGCCGAACAGGTTCACTGCCACAAAGGTGCACAGGGCCAGAACCATGGTCACGGCTATGTTTCCCGTCACGTTCGCCCCTCCCGGAAAGAACGGGACTATTCCCAGCAGGTTGCTGATGAATATGAAGAAGAACGCAGTGAGAAGATAAGGGGCATATTTCCTGTATTCCTTCTCCCCGACAGATGGCCTGATCAGATCGTCATTGACCATCATCACCATCATTTCGACCAGGCCTGCAAAGCCTCCCGGTGCCTCCTGCGACGCATCGTGCCTCCTGTACCACCTTGCCGCCCCAAGCACAAGGGCTATAAGCAGCAGCCCGGTGAATATCAGTGAGCACACGTTCTTCGTGACCGAGATGTCAAAAGGTCTGATATATTCTCCGTCACTGCCTCTCTCCACGATCTTGTCCTTATATTTCCCTTCAATGGCGATGAAGAAACCCTCATATTCGTGTCCGTGTTCCACTTTCGTGGACATGAAGCAGTGCCACCCTGACGTCCTGCTGTACACTATGCACGGAAGAGGAATCGTCACATGCTTCCCTCCCCAATCCGTTATATGCCAGCCGTATGAGTCACCTATATGACCGAAGAGGAGTTCGCCGACGTTGACTTCTGCTTCCTGGGCCTGCTCCGAGGCCGCTAGCTCCTGCAGACTCTCCGATTCTTGCGACGACGAGAAACCGCTCCCGAAGGCATACGGCGACATCGCAGCAAATGCCAGAGCCACAGCCAATATATACTTCAACACCCTCATATCTCGGCACACACGGTTACTGTGTTCTCATTGACCTCTGCGAATCCGGACAGAACGTGCAGTTTCTCCACCCTTCCCCCGGTTTCATATACGAGATCTCCCTCTTCCAGCGAAGTGATCACAGGAGCATGATTATACAGCACGACAAACCGTCCCTTGGATGCCGGCAGTTCCACCCTGCCTGTCTGCACCTGGAGAACAGTCTTCTGCGGCGAAAGCACCGTCAGCCGTATATCCTTGCCTGCGCTCATTTCCTGCGGTTATTTAGAAGCTGCGATGGCAGCCAGAATCTCCTCACCCTTGCGTATTGCCTCCTCTATCGTGCCCACATTCAGGAATGCCTGCTCCGGAAGGTCATCCACTTCGCCATCCAGAATCAGCTTGAAACCCCTGATCGTGTCATCTATGGCCACCATCACTCCCGGCACTCCCGTGAACTGCTCGGCAACTGCGAACGGCTGCGACAGGAAACGCTGAACCTTACGGGCCCTGTTCACCGTCAGCCTGTCCTCATCGGAGAGTTCGTCCATACCGAGTATTGATATTATGTCCTGAAGTTCCTTCTGTCTCTGGAGAATCTGCTTCACTCTCTGGGCTGTCTCATAGTGTTCCTTGCCTACCACGTTGGGATCCAGGATTCGGGATGTCGATTCAAGAGGATCCACGGCAGGATATATTCCTAGCTCGGCAATCTTTCTGCTGAGAACCGTGGTCGCGTCAAGATGGCTGAACGTCGTGGCCGGAGCCGGGTCCGTGAGGTCATCAGCCGGAACATATACAGCCTGGACAGATGTTATGGATCCGTTCTTTGTGGAGGTGATACGCTCCTGCATCTGACCCATTTCGGTTGCCAGCGTAGGCTGATATCCCACGGCAGACGGCATGCGGCCCAGAAGGGCAGACACCTCGGAGCCTGCCTGGGTGAAACGGAAGATGTTGTCTATGAAGAACAGGATATCCTTCGGGCTGTCAGGATCCTTGCTGTCTCTGAAAGACTCCGCCAGAGTCAGACCTGAAAGCGCCACGGAAGACCTCGCTCCCGGAGGCTCGTTCATCTGACCGAAGACCATCGCCACCTGCGATTTCCCGACTGCCTCATAATCCACCTTGGACAAATCCCAATGGCCTTCTTCCATTCCCTTAAGGAATTCCTCTCCATAGTCTATTACACCGGATTCTATCATTTCACGCAGAAGGTCATTGCCCTCGCGCGTTCTCTCGCCCACTCCGGCGAAGACCGAGAATCCGTTATGTTTCTTTGCGATATTGTTTATGAGTTCCTTGATCAGGACTGTCTTGCCGACGCCGGCTCCTCCGAAAAGACCGATCTTTCCACCCTTGAGATAAGGTTCCAGCAGGTCTATGACCTTGATTCCGGTGAAAAGGACCTCCTGGGAGGTCTTCAGATCCTCGAACTTAGGCGGTTCACGATGGATAGGGAAGGCGCCCTCGCGATTCATATCCGACATTCCGTCTATGGCATCTCCGGTGACATTCATCACCCTTCCACGTATCTGGGTTCCGACCGGCATGGTTATAGGGCTTCCGGTGCACAAGGCTTCCATTCCCCTTCTGAGACCGTCTGTGGAATCCATGGCCACGGTACGCACCGTGTCCTCACCTATATGCTGCTGGACCTCGACAACAAGCTGTCTGCCGTCATTCCTTCTGATTGTCAACGCCTCATGAATGGCAGGAAGCTGCACCTCCTGTCCTTCAGGAATTTCAAAATGTACATCCACCACCGGTCCGATCACCTGGGAGACATGTCCGGTCAATTCTGACATAATAACAAGATTTCATCTGCGGCCACCGCGACCGCAGATTCCGTAAAGATATGAATTTTCGCGAAAGTACGAAATATCTCAGGCCTCTTTCTGCTCCTTCTTGAACTGCCGGTCCAGCAGATAGTCCACTGAATAGCGGCCCGGGCCTATGATGAAGAGGACGAAGAAGGTTACCATATATATGAGTGAGAGCTCCCCTTCCGGCATCATTGCATCGTGAATATCAAAGAACGCCACTCCCATCGCCACGATCATAGGGATGGTGACAATCCTGGTGATAAGCCCGGCAATAAGAAAGAGGGAACAGCAGAACTCACAGAAGATCGTCACCATGAGGGTGGTGTAGCTGCCAAGTCCCATGACACTCGGATAGTTCAATGACAACTCATTGAAATTCATCATCTTGTCAAGCCCATGCATAAAGAACAGCACGCCGAAGAAGATTCTGAGAATGAGGATCAGAAAGGAAACTCCCTTCCCTCTGAAACGCTGGGGAAATAGAAAATTGTAGAACATGACTTTCTGTTTTATAAGTTCGTTGCCACCGCCCGTTTCAAATTCTCTGCCGAAATGCCTAACTTTATGGCTGGAAAATTGTATTGCAAAAACCAAACGATAAGGATATGCTTAAAATCGGAGACAAGATGCCCGACTTCCAGGTCCAGGACCAGGACGGCAAGACTGTGAGCAGCAAGGACCTGCTCGGAAAGAAGACGATCATATATTTCTATCCGAAGGACAATACCAGCGGATGCACAGCAGAAGCATGCAGCCTCAGGGACAACCACGAAGCCCTGATTGCCAGGGGATACAATGTGATCGGGGTGAGCAAGGACAGCGCCGCCTCTCACAAGAAATTCATTGAGAAGTACTCGTTGCCTTTTACGCTATTGGCCGATACTTCCACACAGATGCTCCAGGCCTTCGGAGCATGGGGAGAGAAGAAGATGTACGGAAAGACAGTGATGGGGACCCTCCGCAGGACCTTCATCTTCGACGAGAACGGAATCCTCACGGAAATCATCGAGAAGGTGGACACTAAGAATCATGCTCAGCAGATTCTGAAATGACAAAGAGGTGTGATGCTTAACTGATTGCATCACACCTCTTTTGTATTTCGGAGTCATCCTCTATTTGCGGATTCCGTATTTCTTCAGAATCTTGAGAACGGGCTTCTCTATGGACTTTGCCCAGAGAGTATAGCCATAGTTGTCCGGATGGATTCCGTCAACAGAAGCCTCATGGCTGTCAGGGCACGCCTCAGGCGTGATGAAATATACATCCTTGTATTTTGCACGGCCTTCAGGGGTTGACTTTATCTCCTTGAATATCTTAGCCGCCATATCCATCTTTGCCTGCTCTTTCTCATCCTCCTTGATATTGAAGTTGCGTTTCTCCCTCCAGATCGTCTGCTGGAAGATCAGAGGCTTGCCAGGATGAGCAGCAATCATACGGTCGATGAAAGGTACAAGTCTCTCCCTTATCATCTTTGCCCTCGGATTTGAGAAAGAATCGAAGATAAAGGCCTCGGCATCCACATCTACCAGCACGTCACAGAAATAATCCTGAAGCATGCACCTTCCGCTGCAGCCCAATGAAAGAAGCTGAATACCTGTCGAGCGGGTGAACTGTGCCGGATACGCCATTCCTGCGCGGGAAGTGGAGGAGCCATGTGTGTAGCTTGATCCCCAGATTGCCACGCGATGCTTGAAAGGATTCTCGACAGATTCAAGAGAAGAGCCCTTTTCGACACCGACCTTTATGGACCTCTCCTCGCTATATGTCGGGAAATAAAGGAGGCAGACATGCTCTGAACCATCCATATTGGAGATCAGTGTGAACGGTTTTCCAGGACTCTTGCGAGGGCTCACACCAGAAGAAGCCCAAAGCCACTCTCCATCCTTCAGAATATACAGATCGTATCCTCTTGCTGAGATTATGCTCGTGTTGGTCGGATCATCCATATGACCGTACTCTGTCTGGATGCTGATGCTCTTGGAATCAGTCTTGAACACACAGCCCATTCCAGAAGACATTCTCACCAGCTTGTTCTCACGGTCAGTGAAACCTTTATAATAAGTGGTATCCACCCTGTGATAGGGATTCTGAGTCTTGCCTGGCATCAGTTTGCCAAAGATTGTCAGATCAGAAGCTTCTGTATAGACATACTCGGGATCCTGAGCGAAAAGTGATGCTGATGCGAAAACCACCAGCGCGAAAACGATGAATCTTTTCATGACATGATTAAATTTTGATTCTGCAAAAGTAGTCATTCCCTCGTTGATTTCCAATCCTAATGCCCGATGAATTCCCCCCTTCGGAGCGAAGCGACGCGTCATCAGACGCGCGTCCGGGCCGGGTATTCGAGCGAAGCGAGAATACGGAAAGGCGGAAAGGACGCCCGGCATTGCAAAGCAATGACGGCATGCCCCACGGGGGCTGTCGGCTAAGCCGACTGGGGGTTCAAGACACTTTCTTATACGAAAAGTCCCCGGCATCACTCGATGTCGGGGACTCGTATAAGAAAGTGGCAGCTACCTACTCTCCCACCTGGTGGGGCAGTACCATCGGCGATGGTGAGCTTAACTTCTCTGTTCGGAATGGGAAGAGGTGGATCCTCACCGCTATAACCGCCACAATATGTTTCTGAGAAAAGAC
>JAGBAO010000009.1 GCA_017938925.1 Bacteroidales bacterium
CGCCAGGTACTGAAGTTCCATGCGGGTGGAGATGGTCGGGGTCCATTTGTACAGCAGGTCAGCTACCACAATGTGGGACAGACCGATGTAAAGACCGTTGTTCTCGTGGTGCTTGTTATATTCCTGCACCGAGTACAAAAGCACGGACTTGAATTTCTTTGTCCATTGCTTCTCCACATCGAAACTGAAGTCACGGAAGAGGAACCCACCGTCCTTTGTGCCTCCGGCTTCATTAAGACCGTAATAAGTCGAGAAGTTGGCGTGCACCTTCATTCCACGCTTTCCTCCTATCGCGGTTCCACGTCTGAAATTGTAGAACACATCGACCTGACCACCTATCTCCCCGGCCCTTATGACCTTGTCGCCGACCTCCGGATTGTAAGGATTGAGATTGGTGAGCATGTAGGTGTACTGGGTGCACATTGCAGGACGATAAGAAAGCATGTTAGCTGCAGAGTCAAAGCCGTATTCCCTGCCGGAATAGACATATATCTTCTGATTCATGCGGTCCATTCGGCGTCCTGTCACCGACACGCCAAGTCCACGGCCGTTATATCCAAATTCAAGGAGCTGTGCATTTCCATGCTCCTGTCTTCCGTTCATTGCAGCTCCCACCGGAAGCCTGCCTGCATCCACATATTCTCCCTTGGCAAAGAATCCGTCCATGTCAAAATTGAGACGGCCGGACCAGCCGACAGTGTTCTCCCTGCATCCCAATGCCACCAGAGCAGCATCGACCGACTCATGCCTGTTCATCACGGAGCCTTCGAGAGACAGTGAGAAATCATTCGTTCCCAAGAGGTTTGAAAGAGAGAGGCTCAGATCCGCTGCTGCGACATTCACCTTGGTGAGACCAAGACCGAAGAACTTTCCATCATAGCCCATGAATGCGACATTATCGGCAACCTTGCCCAGACGAGGGATGCCCCAGAATGCTCTAACCGAGATCTTGTCCTCCCAGTTGTATGTCGCTCTCGCTCCTAAAAGGGCATTGTTAAGTCCCAGCATCCTGTCCTCCCAGCTTCTGAAAAGCAGACCGCTTCCAAGCTGCTCGTAGAAAGTTCCGGCTGTCACCGAATATGACTTGTCCCTCCATGAAACGTAGAGATTGCTCAAAGACATCGCGTTCTCTGAAATCGGAAAACCGACCAGTGTCGGGAAATAACCCTCCAGCTGCAGTCCGGCAGAAAGGCGTCCCTTGTAGTAGTCGAGCTTCAGATAATCGTTGGAAGCGAAGATATTGCCCTCCTTGAGCTGCGGCTGCATGGACGGATAGAAGTTGTTAGCAACATCTTCCACATAGAAATGATTTGTGGATTCAAGACTTCCGGTCAGGTATCCCCAATCCTTCTTTTCCGCCTTGTCACCTCCTGCAAAAGCAAAAGGGACTGCCATCAGACAAAGCAGCAACGATATGATAGTTCTTTTCATCGGTTGTCGGTTAAAGACTACTTCTGAGACTTCTTGATGGCCTCAAAGAGTTCCAGCTCATTGCCTGGAACATACGAAGTGTGCGAATAGACGATCTTGCCCTTTCCGTCCACCACAAAGACATGAGGCACCACAGAGACGTTCATAGCCCTCATGAAGTCCTGATTCTTGTCGAAGAGCAGCACATAGTCCTCTCCCCAGCCACGTCCCTCGGCAAAGGACTTCGCCTTGGCAAGAAGGCGGCTGTCATCGGTCGATACGGCAACGACGCGGAACTTCGCCTCATCCTGCCAGTCAGGGAGGGCGTCATAGATCGCATCAAGTTCACGGATGCAAGGCTTGCATGATGTAGACCAGAAGGAGACGATCATCGGAGTTCCCTCTTCAAGAAGGGATGACGTGTCGAAGGACTCGCCCTTTACATTTTCAACGGTAACTGAAGGCACTTGTGCCGCTGCCAGTGCAGAGACACAGAGCGCAATGCTCAAAAGAATCTTTCTCATTTTCTGTTCCGGTTATTTACAAAGCCCTGTAAAGCAGGGCAATAATTGGCAAAATTATGTAATATTATTGGTTCCGCCAAGAATTTTCCGATAAAATTGAAAGCACTGATTATATTTTAAGGCTATCCCAGTTCCCGATACAGTTCCACAGTACGTTTCGCCTCCGCCACATCGTGAACCCTGAGAATGTCAGTTCCTTTTTGCAGAGCCCTGTAATGCAGGACCTGGGTCGCCGGCAGAGACTCCTCCGGAGTGATTGAGAAACGCCTATAAATCATGCTTTTACGGGAGAGTCCTATCAGGATGCGGGGTATTGTCCCGTCTGCACATGTGATGGTTCGCATCTGTTCCAGTTCACTCAGCAGAGTGTAGTTCTGATCCAGAGTCTTTGCAAAGCCGAAACCTGGATCCAGGATCCATCTGAAGATTCCATTTTCTGCGGCTTTTTGAGAAAAAGACTTAAAATATGAAACCACGTCCCCGGTAACGGACTTATAATTTGTAAGCATCTGCATATTCTCCGGCATTCCCCTCATATGCATTGCTACATAGGAAAGTCCTGATTCTCCGACAATCCGGAGCATTGCAGGATCCGCCTCTCCTGCCGATATGTCATTGACAATAAAGTCACCTATCAAATCGTAAGTCTTTTTTACTACTGAAGACCAGTAGGTATCGACAGACATGACCGCGTTCGGGAAAGAAACAGCAACCTCCCGCAGCACCGGCTCGAGACGGTTCCATTCCACATCTTCTCCTACCTGTTCCGATCCCGGTCTTGTCGAGCATGCACCTATGTCTATTATATCGGCTCCTTCCGAAAGAAGGGTTTCAATACGCCGCAAAGCGGCTTTCACCGACGGGCAACGGCTTTGGGCAAAATAGGAATCGTCAGTAAGATTGACGATTCCCATAACCTGTATGTTTCTGTTCCTGTCCGTCATAGAAGCAGCATAACAGCAAAAACATAGAGCAGGAAGGCCTGGAATGCCAGGTCGGCAGACGTATCGTTGCCTATGATCAGTTCCGTATCGTCCCCCGAATGAAGCTCTTCGAGTTCCGTCACATCCGGAAGGGCCCTTCCAGCCCATTTGCAGACAAGATATCCGTCACTGAAATATGTGACTCCCGCATTCGACCTGTTCATCGTGATCAGGGTCTTTCTGTCAGAATAATAAAGATTGTCTTCTATGATGACAGAGGTCTTCGCAGGAAGTCCTGCAAGAATCTCCGACATATGCTGAGGAGTGGAAGCCACCAGCAGCAGCGGCCTGAAACCGGTTCGTGCGGCCTCCTGAAGGAAGTCGGCCACCTCCACCCATCGTGAAGACTTCATGCCTGCATCATATACAGACATGACCATGACCTTTCCCCGCACAGCAAGCGTG
Organism: Bacteroidales bacterium; assembly: GCA_017938925.1. GTDB lineage: Bacteria > Bacteroidota > Bacteroidia > Bacteroidales > UBA932 > Cryptobacteroides. Next base: position 3,323 of record JAGBAO010000009.1, read on the forward strand.
TCCCGGTATTCCCCGTCATCATCAGAAAATGACAGGCTTACTACTGACTCTTCAAAACCCCTCTTCATCACAGTCTTTGTCTCCACAAAGTCCCATGTGGAATCAGGAAGATGTCCAAGGTCATATTCCTGAATCTGCCCGTCCTTCTCATAGACGAAGACGGTTTCAAACATATCCTCATATGCCGTTTCAAAAGCATGTCCAGCCTGAAGGGCAACGGCCGGCTTGAAGGCAGTATAGTCCACCAGAGGAATCCTCAGCCAGGAATACACTCCGAAAGCAAAGACAGAAACCGTCACGATTGCGAATGAGGCATACTTATGTTTCTTCGGACCACCAAGATGCCTGAGCGGGAAAGCAAAGACAAGAAGCATGGCCAGCAGGACAAGATTCTTCAGGAAGGTCTGCATATGGGTCAGATGGATAGCCTCACCGAAGCATCCGCAATCCATCTGAGGGTTGAAGATGACCAGCATCAGGGTAAGCAGGGTGAAAAGGACCTGGAATGCAAGTGCCACGAACACTGTCACCTTCCGCCACACTCCTGTGACCAGGGCTGTGCCGACTGTAGTCTCCACAAATGCGAACAGCACTCCCGCCGGCTTTGCGACAGGGGCAAGAAAATCCAAATGCAGGAAATTGAAATATTCCTGCATTATAAGTCCTGTTCCGACAGGGTCCAGAAGTTTGAATATGCCGGCTATGAAGAAGACAAATCCCGCGAGAAACCCGCAAAATCTCTTCAGCCTGAAAAGAATGTATTTCATATCAACCTATAGCTTTGTCAACTACGGCCTTCACTTTCTCAAAAATTGCACCCGGAGGCAGCATCTGGCCGTATTCATCCGAGCAGTCGATCCTGATGAACTTCGGATCCAGTTCGCACTGACGTCTGTACATCGTCCTGACCCGTTTCTGGAATTCGATGTCCGCTTCATGGATATCCTGGCTGCCCTCCAGATAATCCCTGTCCTGGCCGGCTCTGTCTGACTTCAGTTTGGATTCCACAAAGCTGATCGGAACATCAAGGAAGATGTTCAGGTCCGGCTTGGGAAGTTCGAAGTCTCCGTATTCGGTGTTGAACACCCAGTCACGCAGCTTTTCCGCCTCAACCGGGTCATTCAGTTTCGCACACTGATATGCGATGTTCGAATAGACATATCTGTCCAGCAGGATATGCCCTCCTGCAGCGAGAGTCTTTCTCATCTGAGGAGCTGCCCCATGGCGGTCCTCCGCAAAAAGAAGAGCCACCAGCTGAGGGTGCACAGCCTCGTTGGAGCCGAAGTCTCCGCGAAGGAAACGGCTGATCAGGTCTCCATATACTGGAGCGTCATAACGTGGAAAATGGACATATTCCAGAGAGCCGAAAAGGCTCTCAAGATATGTCCTTAACTTCTTTACCTGAGTGGACTTGCCTGCCCCGTCCAGGCCTTCAAGAACCACAAGCATTATTTCTCGTATTCAAATGGTGTAGGTGCGTCGACAGGAGCATCCACTGCATTGCAGACGGTGTACATCACCTTTGAACCGTCAGCCACACCGTAAGACACGAAAACTGCAAGATGAAGGTTTTCTGTCTTCCAGCTGCCCTTGAGATCCATCACGAATGTCTTCTCAGCAGTCTCACCGGTAGTAAGAGTTCCGAGTTCGTGACCGAACCATGTTCCTGAATACTTGGAATCAGCAATACGCACGCAATTTTCGTGAATGTCGAAAGAATCGTCACCGACATTGTCATAGTCGCTCTGCTGTCCATATATTTCATCTTCGAGCAGCCATGCCCCCACGTTGAAGATGCCGTCGACTGCTGCCTTTACCGTGACCTTTGCTATAAGTGTTCCTTCCTTTTCATACAAGGCCGGTGTAACTGATATTCCAGCCTTTGCAGGACCGGCAGACATCTCATTGATCATTCCCTTCAAGGTTTCAGCACCTGAACTGTGAGAGAATCCCTGAACCTGATCAATGGTAAGATATGGATAATTGGATGTTCTCGGAGCAGAGATGAACGCAGGGTCATCTGATCCGTAAGAGTGGACTGCCGCCAGAACCGCCTTATCTGGGATGATGTTCTCAGCCATAAGCTCCTTGAGGATCTTGATCATATAAGGACAGAATCCGCAACCTGTGCCCGTGTACTGGGTAAGGAACGAGCGGTGCACGAACGAAGTGCTTTCCGGAGTCGGATCTGCGACCGCCTCAGGCACCGGCACATTGATCGCCTTTACGACAAACAGTCCGTTTCCGTCCACAGACTTATTGAAAGTAGACAGGGTTCCGTAATTAGCATAGAAGCTGTATTCTCCCACCTTTGTCGCTGTGAACTTTCCGTCAACAAGGGTCACAGGCTCATCATTTTCGTCATAAATTGAAGCAGAAGCAGTTACATCCTTAGTTCCAAGCATTACCTTCAAGGTAGCGGCATCCTGGCCATTTGCCTGAATGACATCCTTGTCCGAAACAATCCTGAGGTCTGCGCCTTCAGTACCGTCCTTTTCGCAGGAGAAAAGCATCACTGCTGCTGCAAGCAGTGATGCGATCTTGAATATATTTCTCATTATCTTGACTGATTAAAATATCTTTTGATGTACTTGTCAGCTCTTTCCTTGATTTCTTCCGAAGAAACAAGTCTGTACTCCATCTCCTTGAGTTCAACCGGAGCCTTGAGTCTTGTCCTCTCCTTATAGACTGTCTTAGGGAATTCTCCATTGACCTGAACATTGCCTGCTGACGGGCGAAGCGAACTCTGCTCCTTCTCAGGCTCGGTCCATCCTCTTGTAAGAACAACTTCCGAAACCACCGGGTTCTCAAGAATTGTTCCGCCAAGCTGCATGTCGATCCCCACAACATTCGGATAATATTCCACATCCTGGTATACAACAGGCTTGATGGTAAGCTTGTCATTCTCCGAATCATACTCTACCGGGAATGCAAGAGTTCCTTCCTGGGCATAAGTCATTGTATAGTAATTCTTCGGCTCCATTGCAGAAAGATAGAACGGCACTGACCAGTTCGCTGTCGGAGGAAGAGTGTTCATATCGACAGGAGCAATAAGAGAAACATTACCATTCTTGTCCGCCACTGCCTCAATATACCATTTTGGACCGAAGTCGTTATAGATTGAAGACACGTCCACAGAACTGTACTTCTTGTCAACAAACAGATCATATGGAGACTTTGCGTCAAGACGTCCGAAGGAGTCATCATCAAGCCATCCAAGGCAGAGGAGCCTGTTCTGGTTCATAAGGCGGTTTGTAGTAAACGTCTTCGCAAGCTGTTCAAACTCAGTCCAATATGCATCAACATCCTCCTTATCCATGTCTGCAACCTCATCATAGATCTTGTAGACCTCATTCGGGAGTGAGGACGGATAGTCATAGAGATTTCTCGAGATTGTGATCTTTGACTGATGCTGATATATCTTCTTGGCATTTGTTCCTGACTGCAGGATAGCTGTCGCTGTCCAGTCTCCCACAAGATTCGCATAGTACTTAGGATCCACAGGTATCTTCTTTTCTGTCCATGGAGTGGTTACATCAGCGATCGAAGGACATTTTCCCTTCTCGATATCTTCCTTTGAGAAGCTTGTGACATCGTTCGGTGTATACTCCGTATTGTATCCGAGGACCGCAAGTCTGGTGGTTTCACCATCAACCGAACTGAAGGAAATGGTATATCCCTTCTCCGAGTTGATTGCAGAAAGTTCCTCTGCACTGAAGGCATTGTTGCCGTTAAGAATGCTGAAATAAGTCTTTCCGCCATTTGTAGCAAGTTTCCAATCCCTTGTGTAGTTGGCTGCATAATAAGCCTCCATGAGAGGATTGTCCTTATATGTCGTGCACTTGATGTTGAAGGTCGCCTTGAAAGGAGTGGTCTCACTCTCGACTGCAGTAACTTCAATGACAGGAGCGTCAAGCACCTTCTTAGTCGTTTCAAACTCAAAAGTCTGGAAGCTCTGTGAAGTTCCGCTGGAGTTACCCATAGCGGTAACAAAGACAATATACTTGGTCTCCGGTTGGATCGCACTCTGATAGTACATGGAAGTAAGGTCCACCTGCACAGCACCTGATGCCACCCTTGTACCAAAGGTATATGCTGAAAAATATGAAGTCACAGCCCACTGCATGAAATCAGGATTTCCGTTCAGAAGCGGAAGCACCTGATCATTATATGTAACTTCATCGAAGATTCCGAATGCATACTGATCCACGCCTTCTTCAGGATAGAATTCGAGGGTTGCGTTCACCGGGGTCACCTTTGCAAGCTTGATTTCCACACCCGCATCAAGCAGGTCCGGCTCCTTGATACGGAAATGCTTGCGCTGGAATGCACCTGTCCAGTATGCATCAAGAGGATGGGTGTAGTCCCAATCGATCACTCCCATACTGCTCTGGGACTTCTTGTCCGTCTTGTAATAATCAGTGTTGATCATCGGCAGGTAATAGCCATTATCCCATCCTGAAGGAAATGCGAAAAACTCATTTTCATATTCCTTGGTATCCTCCATCCATGAGAACTCACCTGCTACAAATACGACTGGCTCTCCCGGCGAGATTGGATTGTACCAGGTCTCCCAGTCAGCCTCTCCGTCACCGTCAGAGTCTGTATCTGTCTGATACCAGTTGTTTTCTGCCGAATAGACAAGAGTTGTGTCGTTCACTGCATACGCACCTGCATTGTAGAGCAACGAGAAATAATCGTCATTGCTTCCCTTCATGTAGTTGTACATCATGATGCAGCACTGGTTGTAGCGGATGGCATTCTTCCTGTCCTTAGTCTCCTTTGGAACAGTAAGACGCAGCTTATATCCGTCATAATACTGATCCACAACGGTTACAAGTTCCGAAAGATTGTACTCGGTCGTTGTGAACGGAAGTGTTATGATTTCCGAGAACTCGGTCTCGTTCAACGCCGCACAAGCATAGAGATAGTACTGGGTCTTTTCCTTGAGTCCGAGGGAAATCCTGATGACTTCACCTCCCTTGACTGTCACCTCAGTACCCTTCTTGAAGAGCTGCTGAGGGTTGTTCATGAGCTGTTCCTTGTCGTCTACGATATAAGCCATACGGATGACATCACCACCATTGACATTAATCTCAACGTATTCAGGTCCGACTTCCTTCACTGAGACAGAGAAGCCCTTGTGCCTTTTTCCGTCGCAACCGGAAGCAGCTACCATGACAGCTGCGAGTACAAAGACTGTCAGTTTGGATAAGATTTTTTTCATTGTATTTATTTTTGGTTATTTACATCAAATCGTGCAAAGATAATTAATTTTCAGAATATCACAATATTGGAAATCTTTGTATCTTTGCAGCCCTGAAACAAATAGAGAAAACATGAGCAACCATTCACTTCTGGCGGTTTCGCCTATCGACGGACGCTACTCGCGTCAGACTGAACCTTTGAGAGAGTATTTCAGCGAATATGCACTTATCAAGTATCGCGTACGCGTGGAAATCGAGTACTTCATCGCACTCTGCGAGATTCCCCTCCCCCAGCTTGCAGATTTCGATCGTTCGAAGTTCGAGGCATTGAGGGACATCTACAGGAACATGACCCCTGAGGATGCTGCAAAGGTGAAGGACATCGAGAAGGTGACCAACCACGATGTGAAGGCTGTGGAGTATTTCATCAAGGACCGTTTCAAGGAGATGGACATAATGAAGTGGGGAGAGTTCGTGCATTTCGGACTCACATCCCAGGACATCAACAACACCTCCGTGCCTCTTTCATTCAAGGAAGCGCTTCAGGAGTGTTTCATGCCGGTTCTGGACGAGGTGCTCGGACTGATCAAGGGCATGGCATCCGACTGGGCCGAAATCCCTATGCTCGCGAAGACTCACGGCCAGCCGGCCTCCCCTACCCGTGTAGGCAAGGAATTCGGGGTGTTCGCCGCACGTCTTGAGGAGCAGATCCGCCAGTTCTCGCTTCTGACCTATCCGGCAAAGTTCGGCGGAGCGACAGGAAACATGAACGCGCACAAGGTGGCATATCCTGCCATCGACTGGATCGGCTTCGGCGACAGATTTGTGGGTTCTCTGGGCCTGAAGAGGTCGTTCCCGACCACTCAGATCGAGCACTATGACAATCTTGCATCTCTGTTCGACTGCCTGCGCCGCATCAATACGATACTGATCGATTTTGCACGCGACATCTGGACATATATTTCAATGGAGTATTTCCGTCAGAAGGTGAAGGCCGGCGAGGTGGGCTCATCCGCGATGCCGCACAAGGTGAATCCTATCGACTTCGAGAACGCCGAGGGCAACTTCGGAGTGGCAAACGCCCTCTACACCCACCTCTCGATGAAGCTTCCGATCTCGCGTCTGCAGCGTGACCTGACAGACTCGACAGTTCTGCGCAACATCGGAATGCCGCTTGCACACTCCCTCATATCCCTCAACTCTCTGAAGAAGGGACTCGGAAAGCTCATCCTCAACGAGGACGCAATCCGCGCAGATCTTGAAAGGAACTGGGCTGTGGTCGCCGAGGCCATCCAGACCATCCTCCGCCGTGAGAACTACCCTAACCCATATGAGACACTCAAGGCCCTCACACGCACCGGAGCCGGCATCAACCATGAAATAATCGCCGACTTCATAGAGACTCTCGAAGTCAGCGAGTCAGTGAAGGAGGAGCTCAGGGCCATCACTCCTTGGACATATACGGGATTTTAATCTTCTATGATATACACATCTTCGCCAGGGACAGCAAAATTGAACTGCTCTCTGGCGAATTTTTCTAATGTATCCTTGTCATTACGGAGCATCTTCAGACGGACCTCCATCTCGGCATTCTGAGCCTCATACTGTTCTATGAGTCTTTCCTGCTGCCTTGTTTCGATTCCAGCCTTGACCCAATGTATGATGGTGTTGCCCGGGCCGACGATCCAGACAAAGAGGAAAACTGCTGTGGAAAGGGTCACAAACCACACGAATTTGCGTCTCGGGCCGCGATAAGCCTCCTTGATTTTTCCGGTGATATCAGACATTTTCATAAACTTTCGGTTTCATAGGGTCAATGTATCGACAAAAATAGTTAATTTTGAAAGATTTTTGAAATCAGCGACAATAATTATAAATCTAAAATATTTAAAGCATGAAACCTACACTTTTGGTACTCGCTGCCGGTATGGGCAGCCGTTATGGCGGACTCAAGCAGATGGATGGACTCGGTCCAAGCGGAGAGACCATCATTGACTACTCTATCTACGACGCGGTAGAGGCTGGATTCGGAAAGGTCGTATATGTTGTACGTGAGTATTTCAGGGAGCAGATGGAGCAGGTGGTGAAGGAGAAGTACAGCAACGTGAAATGCGTGGACGGCGAGCCTCTCGAATTCCAGTTCGTGACTCAGGAGCTCAACAAGATTCCTGCTCAGTTCACCCTCAATCCTGAGCGTGAGAAGCCATGGGGAACAGCTCATGCAGTGCTCATGGGCAAGGGCGTGGTCAACGAGCCTTTCGCTGTCATCAACGGTGACGACTACTACGGCAAGGAATCATTCCGCATCCTCGGAGACTGGCTCAGGGCTCACGAAGGCAAGACAGGAGAGTATGCTCTTGTAGGCTTCGAGCTTGACAACACCCTTTCTGAATCAGGCGGAGTGTCACGCGGAATCGGAACTGCAGATCAGACCGGCTTCCTCACAGACGTGGTCGAGCATCACAAGATCGCAATGGCCGAGGATGGCAAGATCTACGGAGAGAACAACGTGACTGGAGAGACTGTCGAGCTGGCACCTAAGTCACTCTGCTCGATGAACATGTGGGGATTCACACCGGACTATTTCGAAAAGAGCGAGGAGATCTTCACAAAGTTCCTTGAAAAGAACGTGAACGAACTCAAGGCAGAGTTCTACATCCCATACGCCATCGACTGCATGATCAAGGAGGGCACAGGAAGAACCGAACTCCTCTCCACCCCGTCACGCTGGTTCGGAGTCACCTTCAAGGAGGACAGACCGGGCGTAGTCGCAAAATTCCAGGAATTCGCAGACAAGGGCATCTACCCTACTCCTTTATATAATAAGTAAGGATGAAACATTTTTTCAAAAGACATCAGGGAAGAGGTTCATACGACCTCTTCTCTACTTATAGCCACTACCTTCCGGGAATCGGAGGCATGTTCATGCTGCTGGCCATGTTCTTTGTTGGAGCGTTGCTCGGGAATGTGCTGGTGCTCCTGCTCCAGGCCGGATTCTCGGCAGAGTTCGCACAGGAATACGGTACGGTGATTTCGTATCCGGTGATGTTCATTCCTCCTATGCTCTATGCTTCATTCCAGAGCAGGAAAAACGAGTTCCTGCCATGGGGAGAGGACGGAAATCCACCTGTTGGAGTTCCGTTGGACACCAATAATTTCGGACGTCTTGGAGGAGGCTGGCTTTCCCTGGTCGTGTCCATCGCCACCATGGCGGCATCCTTTGTTGCTGAGCCTGTGAACACCATGCTTCCTGAAATGCCTGAACTCCTGAAACAGGCTCTGGAGCAGCTGACAGAAGGTCCTATATGGATCTCACTCCTGTCTGTCTCCATCTTCGCACCTTTCTTCGAGGAATGGCTCTGCAGGGGTATAGTTCTCAGAGGACTTCTCAAGAAGATGAAACCGGGCTGGGCAATTGCCGTGTCTGCATTGTTCTTTGCCGTGCTGCACATGAATCCATGGCAGGCAATCCCGGCATTCATCCTGGGACTTCTCTTCGGATATGTGTATTACAAGACTGGCTCACTCAAGCTGACCATGCTCATGCACTGCGTGAACAACACCCTTGCAGTGATATGCAGCCATATTCCGTCCCTTGCTGAGGCGGAGACGTTCATGGATGTTATGAGCCCGTGGGCATATGCCTGCATCTATGCAGCGTGCATATTCTTCCTGACTGCTGCGGTGATCACTCTCCGCGGCATCCAGCCGGCAAGGCCCCGCGAAATCTAGACTATGGTCTTTCCGAAAGGGACCAGGGCAAGAAGGGCCATCTTGAAATGCTGAAGGCCGAACGGAATGCCGATGATCGTCACACAGAACACGACTCCCAGTCCCAGATGGGTGAGGGCTATCTCGATTCCGCCGAAGATGATCCATATGATATTCATGCACACAGACAGACATCCGCTGTCCTGAGGACCGGCCTGCACCTCATGCCCGAAAGGCCAGAGGGCGAATCCGGCAATCTTCATCAGCTGAAGACCGAAAGGAATACCAACCACTGTCAGGCAGAGCAGGAGCCCGAACAAGAAATAGTAGAGTGCGATAAAAAGTCCTCCAAAAAGGATCCAGATAATGTTTCCAATCAGTTTCATTATTTCCAAGAGTATTTGTTCATGAATTTTTCTGCAATTTCAAGGGTGTCCAGTTTACCAACATCCAGGAAGTCAAGATTCTGTGCAACGACTCCATAGATCGGCATACGGGAGGAAGCCCACATATAGAAGTTCATTATAGGGAATCTCGTTCCGACAACATCGTCGGCCGGGAGTCCCTTTTCCTTTATATATGCATCCATCAGACCGAACACCTTGTCGGACATGATGTGGATTCCGGAGAAACCATATGCAAGACAATCCTCTATATTAAGAGAAGAATCTGCCAGATGGTAGTCTCCGGTATTCGTGTTATGCCAGCCGACCAGGCTCATGTCCTCAGGACGGAATAGCAGGAAACGAGAAGTTTCACGTTCGCTCACAAGAAGGGTGGCAAGCGACTCCGGATGCACCTGCGAGGCCAGCCAACCGAGGTCCGCATTGGAGAAGATGTCCACATTGTGAATCAGGAAATGGCCGCAGCCTTCAAGAAAGCGGCGTGCATGAAGGACTGCTCCTCCGGTTTCAAGGAGCATGGCGGATTCATCGGAGATATCGACCGGGAGATGTCTTGACGTCCTCCCGTCGCCAGGCATGAAAGGGAGGGTGGAGTCGTCCGAGAGGGCGGCATGGCGATATCCATCCAGCCACGTGACTATCTTTGGAGCGAAATGGTGGACATTGACCACCACTCCCTCTATCAAAGGGTTCCCCTCCGCATCCTCGACCGCTGACAGTTTGTTCAGAACGTGCTCCAGCAGGGGTTTGCCTCCGACAGGCACAAGAGCCTTCGGGAGAGTGTCCGTAATCGGTTTCAGGCGGGTTCCGAGACCTGCCGCAAAAATCATTGCTTTCATACCGTATATCTCAATCTACTGTAAACCAACAACTTAAGCTTTTGTCCTGCATGGCGCGGAAGGCAGGACAACCGGGTATAATGCTAATTATCAACCACTTAAGCCGCACGCTATTCCTGCTCTCTATGGCGAAGGGAGACGCGGACAGAAGGAAATTTCTGTGCCAGATGGGCTGCGAGGTGCTCGGCGCAGTAGACCGAACGGTGCTGTCCCCCCGTGCAGCCGAAACTCACCATCAGGCTGGTGAAACCCCGGCGTGAATACGTCTCGACATGAGGGTCAACTACCCCATAAACGTGCTCCAGGAAACTGAACACCTCTCCATCCTCCTCAAGGAAACGGATCACAGGCTCGTCACGGCCTGTCAGTTTCTTATAGGGCTCGTACCTGCCCGGATTGTGGATGGAACGGCAGTCGAACACATAGCCTCCACCGTTTCCAGACAGATCGACGGGAAGTCCCTTCTTATATGAAAAGCTGCACACCTTCACATGCAGAATCCCGTCCGAAGCATCCTGTTCCTTGAACCGTGGCATTTCCGTCAGTTTGCCGAGAAGTCCGGTCAGATATGGATATGGCCAGTCACGCACAGCAAGCTGGCTGCGAAGAAGGTTCATGGCACGAGGGATGCTGACCAAAAAAGGAGCCTTGTTTTCGACCAGTCCGCGGAAACCGTAAGCACCGAGGAGCTGCAGGATCCTGAACAGGATGAACAGACCGAGGTTCCTCTCGAACTCATTCCTGTCCACGGTCATATACTCCCCTGCCGCGTCCAGATAAGTGTCAACCAGTCTACGTCTCAGATCCTCGGGATAGGCCGCACGCGGCTGCCACACGAAGGAGGCGAGGTCGTAATATACCGGTCCCCTGCGTCCTCCCTGGAAATCGATAAAATACGGCTGGCCGTCACGGAGCATGACATTACGGGACTGAAAGTCCCTATATAAAAACGTATCTTCCTTGTACTCATCGACATCCGGCCCACCTAAAAGGTCATCTGCCAGCTTTTCGAACTCGTCCTGAAGACGCATCTCATGGAATTCCAGTCCGGATGGTTTCAGAAAACAGTACTTGAAATAGTTCAGGTCGAACATCACCATCCTCCTGCTGAACGACGGCTCCGGGTACCCGACCGAATAATCAAGGCCTCGTCCGCCCTCAAACTGCATCTTCGGCAGAAGGGCTATGGTGCGGCACAACAGTTCCTCTGCCTCCTCCAGCCTGCCGGCCTCGAAATCGTCGCACACCTTGTCATACAGCACAACGTCACCCATATCCTCCTGGATATATGTCATCCCGTCCTCACCCACGGCATAGACTTCAGGTACAGGCAGACCTCTTGACCTGAAATGCGAGGCCATGGTGACAAAGGCATCATTCTCCTCCGGCACCAGTCCTATCACCCCCACACAGGAGCGCTCCCCGTCAGAAAGGCGGTAATACTGTCTGTTGCTTGCAGAAGGAGTCAGGGGCACGGTTTCAGATGGCGGGCATCCGTAATATTCCGAATATAATGTCTGTAGTCTCTTCATAATCGATACAATCATGCGAATTTACGAAATTTATGGATTCCATATGTCATAATTGTCTTATATATTTGCAGAAGAAACGGATAGGAAGATAATACTGATATGGATATGAAGAGAATGCTGATATGCGAGTCCGGAGCCACAAAGGCTGACTGGAGAGTGGTCGAGAACGGCCGACAGACCGCAAGAGTGCTGTCGGAAGGGATAAACGTCTCCACCATGCCGATGGATGCCGTGGAATCCAGGATCAGGAAAGCCGCTCTGGAGCTGCCGGAGGCTGAATATGACGAGATACATTTCTATATGGCGGGCGTCGCAACACCTCCGATCAGATCCGCCATCGAGAATATTCTGAAGAGGGATTTCAAAGTCTCGGAAGTTGAAGTGCAGAACGACCTGACGGGAGCCGCACGTGCCGCCTGCGGACATGAGCCGGGGATCGTGGCCATAATGGGCACAGGATCCAACTCCTGCTACTGGGACGGTCAGAAGATAGCTCTGCATGTAAAATCCGGAGGCTTCATCCTCGGAGACGACGGGTCTGCCTCCGTTCTCGGCAGGATCTTCATTTCAGACTTCATCAAAGGTCTGGTGCCGGCAGAGATTGCAGAGGAATACTCAAAGAGGTTTCCTTCCGGCTACCCTGAAATCGTGGAGCTGGTCTATCACAACTCCGACCCTTCCGCATGGCTCGGCAGCCTGTGTCCGTTCATCCTTTCATTTTATGAGCATCCTTACATCAAGAAGCTGGTGGACAGCCACATCCAGGCCTTCGTGGACAGAAGTCTGAAACAGTACGACATCGCCAAGTACCCAGTCGGAATCATCGGAGGCTTCGGAAATGCGCTGAAGGACATCATTCGTCCGATATTCGAAGACAGCGGAATCCGCATCCGGGCGTTCATCCCTGATCCGATCGAGGAACTCATCAGATATCACAGCAGGTAAGAGGCCGACCTGCTCCCATGGCCGCAGGTCTGCATTTATTTGAATTTCCGTGAACATTTTGAACAAAATTCATTAAATTTGGCGGATTTAAATAAGGAAACGCTATGCTGAATCATGCATATTGTTCGGACAAGTACCAGTACACGATGGGAAAGTCCTTCTATGACAGCGGAATGAAGGATCAGCACGCTGTCTTCAACATGTTCTACAGGAAGGCTCCTGAAAACAACAACTGGGCTGTGGTGAGCGGAACAGATGAGGTCATCGAGATGATAGGACACCTCGGAAACATGGAGCCGTCATTCTTCGAGAAATTCCTTCCCGGAGAAGAGTACGCCGAATTCCGCGGCTATCTTTCCGCAATGAAGTTCACCGGAACCGTATATGCAATGCGCGAAGGCGAAATCGTATTCCCTAACCAGCCTATAATCATAGTGGAAGGTCCTCTGATCGAGGCCCAGGTGCTTGAAACCCCTATTCTATGCATCATGAACCACCAGATGGCGGTGGCGACAAAGGCATCGAGGGTGTGCCGGGCTACGAACCGCCCTGTCAGCGAATTCGGTTCGCGAAGGGCTCACGGCCCATGGGCTGCGACATACGGAGCCAAGGCTGCGGTAATCGCAGGCTGCGCAAGCACATCCAACATCCTTGCAGGAGCAATGTTCGACTACGGTTCGACGGGAACCATGGCCCACAGTTTCGTGACTGCCTTCGGAAGCAGCGTCGAGGGAGAGCACAAGGCGTTCGACACCTATATCAAGACACACAGGAACGAAGGCATCATCCTTCTTATCGACACCTACGACACCCTGAAGTGCGGCATCCTTAACGCAATGAGGGCATTCAGGGAGAACGGCATAGACGATGGATATGCTCCAGGATATGGAGTCCGGCTCGACAGCGGTGACCTTGCCTATCTTTCAAGCGAGTGCCGCAGGATCCTGGACGAGAACGGATTCAAGGCATGCAAGATATTCGCAACCAATTCCCTGGACGAGTATCTGATCACGGATCTTGAGCGCCAGGGCGCATGCATAGATTCATACGGAGTGGGTGACGCCATTGCGACCAGCAAGGCGAATCCTTGCTTCGGAAACGTCTATAAGCTTGTGGAAATTAACGGAGAGGCCGTGCTGAAACGCTCCGAAGACAAGATCAAGCTCATCAACCCGGGCTGCCAGATCACATACAGGATCATGATCGACGACCCGTCAAAGGGAGAAATATACAAGGTGGACGTGACCTGCCTCAGAGGCGACAGCCTGAGCAGGAAGATAGAGGCCGGCGAGACATTCACAGTCTGCGACGAATACGACCGCTATAAGAGCAAGACCTTCGAGGCGGGAGAATACACCGCCCTCATCATGCAGCACAAGGTCATCGAAAACGGCGAGAGATGCGCTCCGGAACACACGCTTGCTGAAAAGAAGGAATACTACAACACGGTCCTCAGGCATTTCAGCCCGAGCGAAAGGCGTCTTATCAACCCTCATTATTATAAGGTGGACATCTCTGACGACCTGTACAACCTCAAGATGGGAATCATCAACCGCCTGGTTTCAGAAATCAAACAGTTCAGACATGAATAATCACGCATTAGTGGTAGTTGACATGCTCTATGACTTCATAGACGGAAGCCTTGCATGTCAGAATGCGGAGAGTGCAGTTGCACAGACCGTTAAGTATATCGCCAGACAGACAAAAGGCATGGGAGGCGAGGAGCATGAGATCCTCGACACCTTCCCTATCCTCTTCATCCGTGACCATCATCCGGCCGACCATTCATCCTTCAAGGAGCAGGGTGGCATATGGCCGCCGCACTGTGTGGCCGGCACTCACGGCGGGGAAATCCACGAGGACCTTCTGCCTTATGTAAACGAGGAGCTCACCTTTGACAAGGGTTGCGACAAGACTGTGGAGCAGTACTCCGGATTCGAAGGAGTCAACGAGGCCGGCCAGTCGCTGGGCGAGATTCTGGAACTGCTGGACACGACTGACGTATATGTCTGCGGCATCGCGACCGAATATTGCGTAAGGAACACGTGCGAGGACCTGCTCAAGGCGGGATTCAAGGTTCATCTTCTGAAGGACTGCATCGCCTATGTCGATCATGACGGCCACCTCAAGGCCCTTAAGGAGATGGAAGAGCAAGGCATACATATTGAATAACACCAGCCTTCGGGCTGACATTCAACGGGTTAATCGGGAGGCTTCGGCTTCCCGATTTGCGTAATTGAGAGAATAGTCGTATCTTTGCAGGCTTGTGCCAAAGTTTCATCCACATGAAACAACCGGGCAGAACGATTTGAAAGATGAAACGTCTTATAGCAAAAATATGGGTTCCCGCCCTGCTGGTTCTGGTGGCTGCCGTGCAGTCATTCGGCATTGACGCAGCCAGGGCAATCAGCTTCCGCAAGCTGGCGGACTCATTGATCCTCACCAGGTTGGACGACACTGTCGCCGCAGCCGGAATCGCTATAGACAGCATGAGTGCCGGAGTGCCGGACAGCCTTGTCCGCGATTCCCTTCTCACAGCGGATTCCCTCCATGTCGCCGACTCGCTGCTGCCTGACTCTTTGGCACTGGCTGATTCGGCAGCCATAGACACTCTTGTACTTTCTCCGAGAGACACCATCGTGGTTCCCGATTCCCTCAGGGAGACCGATCCTTTCAAGTTCAAGTACTACATCGCCATCAAGGATTCACTGACAAGGATGGAGGTGCGCGACTCCCTCATCCAGGCCGGTGACACGCTTGAGCTCCAGAAGCTGGACTCCTTATACATAAAGGACTCGACAGAAGTTGCCGTCGCGAAATTCAACGCATGGTATGCCTCTCTCAGCAGAAAGGAGAGAAAGAAATATGACGCGGAGCAGGCGCTTCCGGGACTTATCGCAGCTGCAACCCGCAAGATGGAGATCAAGGACAGCATCAGAGCCCGCAAAGACAGCATAATCGAGGCGACTCCGAGAATCCTTGAGACATTTGCCCTACCGGACTCCATGAAATACAAGAGGATAGTGACCTGGACCATAGATCCGAGATTCCAGAATCTGGACAACCTCCGCGAACAGGTGTCGGACACTTCATACAACAACAACTTCTACGACTATCCGTTCATGAAGGACGACATCAATGCCTCATGGCTCGGTGTGGCCGGTTCTCCTGTCCAGATGTACGATTATTTCAAGAGAGAGGAGGAGGATAACGCAATTTTCTACACTCCATATAAATCCTGGTCGTTCAGTCATGAGACTCTTCCTCAGTTCAACACTAAGACGCCATACACTGAACTCTGCTACTGGGGAACACTGTTCGCAAACCAGGATAAGGAAGAAGGCAACATCAAGATCCTTACGACCCAGAACATTACTCCGAAGCTGAACATAATGCTGCAATACAACAGCTTCAAGGGCAACGGAATGCTCAGAAGGGAAGACACAGGAAACAGAACAGCAGTCGCTGCCGCAAACTACATGGGAGAGAAATATCTCATGCACGCAGGCTACATATATAACAGGATCATCAGGAGTGAAAACGGCGGAGTGACCGAGACTTCATGGATCCGGGATACGACAGTCGATGCCCGCGAGATCGAGGTTAATCTGAAAGACGCCTCCAATCAGCTCCGCAAGAACACCGTCTATCTGGACCAGACCTACAGAATTCCGTTCACTTTCCTTGACAAGGAGGTAAGAGCAGAAAAGAAGAGGCAGAAGAGAGAGATGGAAGTCCGCGACAGCATCATGGCCAGCGGAGACTCCACTGCAATAGCTGCATACCTTGAAAAGGAGACTGCTCAGGCAAAACCGGAAACCGAGGTCGCTGCGGACACGCTCATAACAGATGTAACCACAGCCTTCATAGGCCACAGCAGCGAATATTCCGTATTCAGAAAGACCTACACCGACAAGATTTCAGACGAAGCCGGCAAGGCCTTCTACCATGACAGATTCTACCTCAATCCGACCACGAGCATGGACTCCCTGAGGGTCATGCGTCTGGACAACAAGGTGTTCCTCAGACTTCAGCCTTGGACTGATGACGCCATTGTCTCAAAGATAGATGTGGGAATCGGAGACAAACTCGTCAACCACTATGCATTCAGTCCTGTAAGCTACCTGACAGGACCGGTGAATGTGCTCCAGAACTCCGTGTATCTTTATGCCGGAGCAAACGGAAGGTACAGGAACTACTTCACCTGGAATGCAAACGGTGACTACACATTCGCCGGACACGAAATCAACGACTTCGGAATCGAAGGTAACATAAAGGCCAACTTCTACCCTTTCAGAAGGGACAGGAAGAGCCCGCTCACGATAGACGGCCACTTCGAGACAAGCCTCAGGGAGCCTGACTACTACGAGCAGCACCTTTATACAAACCATTTCAAGTGGGACAACAACTTCAGCAAGATATCCCGGACAAAGGTAGAGGCTGCGGTGTCCGTGCCTAAGTGGAAACTGGCCGCATCGTTCGGATATGCATTGCTGAACAACAACATATACTACGATACCCTAGGTATCGTCAGACAGAACACAAAACCGATGAGCGTCCTCACTGCGGAACTCCGGAAGGACTTCAAGTTAGGTCCGGTGCACCTTGACCACAAGGCCATGTTCCAGCTGTCCTCCAATGAGGAGGTCATGCCGCTGCCGATGCTCGCACTCAATTTCAGGTACTACCTGCAGTTCGATGTCGTGAAGAACGTCATGCAGATGCAGATCGGTGCCAATGCTCTTTACACGACGAGATGGTATGCTCCCGCATACAACCCGGTTCTCGGAGTGTTTTATAACCAGACACAGGAAAAATTCGGAAACTGCCCTTATATAGATGTCTTCGTGAACATCCAATGGAAGAGGGTGAGTCTGTTCGTCAAGGGAGTCAACATCAACATGGGATGGCCGAACAAATCGGCAGACTACTTCACGGCAGACGGATACATTGCCTCTCAGAGAGCTATAAAACTGGGTATTTCCTGGCCGTTCTGGACCCTACCGGGTAAGAACAAGTCAACTGGCACTTCAGGAGCCTCCGGGTCGGGAGGTAACAGAGGCGGCTCCGGTCTGCCTGGCGGCATGTCCGCCGGGGGCGGCAGACAGAGTGCCACAAATTTACGATGATGAATTTTAGTGG
This sequence comes from Bacteroidales bacterium, assembly GCA_017938925.1. Classification (GTDB taxonomy): domain Bacteria; phylum Bacteroidota; class Bacteroidia; order Bacteroidales; family UBA932; genus Cryptobacteroides. Next base: position 21,103 of record JAGBAO010000009.1, read on the forward strand.
AAAGCAAACAAGAAGATTAAGAAACGTAGTAGTGACATTGATGGTCATATGTATGACCCCCCTTTGTGAAAAGGGACGAATGCTCAGCGGAGCCCGCTCCGTAAACACACTTGCAGGCAAGGAGCTTGTATGCGCCATAGACCTCGGAAACGACATGTATGGCAATCATGGCCTTGAGACAGGCCTCAACTACGAATTGATGAGCAGACTTGCTCAGGACAACCACTGCGACGTGCGCATTGTCGCAGCCGGAAGAAACGACAACTATATCGACTCTCTGCGACAGGGTAAGGTGGACATAGTCATCACACATGACACCACACTCGCAGACCACGGGATCAACACCCTCAGACAGCTCACGGGATGCTCCATTTGGGCGACCGGATCTACTGACGAAGAAACGCTCCGGCAGTTTGACAGATGGATCAGCCACATGAAGGGATCTGAAGAATTTTCGCGCCTGGAATCCAGATTCTCAGCGACCTACAATCCGCACAAGCTTGTGGAGCGGGGAGCGAAGACCGGAACGATCAGTCCTTACGATGAGATCATACGCAAATATGCCGCGACTCTTGGCTGGGACTGGAGGATGCTTGCCTCTGTCCTGTATCAGGAATCAAGATTTGCAATAGGCTCAGCCTCATTCAGAGGAGCACAGGGTCTGATGCAGGTGATGCCTTCGACAGCGACATATTACGATGTGGAGAACCTCCTCGATCCGGAGCAGAACATCATAGCTGGCACAAAGCACCTGAGAAGGCTTCAGAACATGTTCAGAAAGGACGGCCTTGAGGGTGAGGAACTCATAAAGTTCACCCTTGCGGCATATAATGCGGGAGAAGGCAGGATCATAGACTGCCGTAATCTTGCTGCAAGCCGCCAGATCGACAACACCGTATGGGATGAGGTCGTGAAGGTGATCCCGCTCATGAGGGAAGACTCGATTCTTGAAGAAGAGTCAGTGAGACTTGGAAAGTTCCAGGGACATGAGACCATCGCATATGTGGACCAGGTGTTCTCACATTATGATGCGTTCTGCACCATATGTCCTTCTATCTGACCCTCACGGTGTCTGCCGGATCGACTTTCGAGATGAACAGACAAGGGATCAGCAACAGCAGCATTATGACTGCAAACGAAACCATGTCAGCCGTCAGAATCAGCCCCAGATCCAGATGGACAGGAACAAAAGAAACGAAGTAATTCTCGGGGTTCAGTTTGAGAAGATGTGTGGAAGACTGCACCACACAGAAGATAATGGCCAGGGCATTGCCTATGGCCATTCCTTTTATCATAAGTACAGCCGAACTTGACAGGAAGACCTTCGCAATGGACCTGTCTGTCATTCCCAGGGTCTTCAACAGACCGATGGTTGAAATGTTCTCAAACAGCATTATCAGAAGGCCGGAAATCATGTTGAAGCCGGCAACCACCGTCATCAGCAGAAGAATGAAAAGGACATTGAAGTCCAGAAGATTCAGCCAGTCAAAGATCTGAGGATATCTCGACACTGAGGAAGAAGCCACAACCGTGGTTTCATCCTCTGCTGTATAGGCATAGGCAAGATATCCGGCCTCCTCAGTCAGTTCACTTATCCTGTCTTCCTCCCGGGAATCTTCATCCAGCATGATTTCAATAGCGGAAACCTGGCCTTCATTCCAGCCGTTAAGACGCTGAATATCTGCAAGAGAGGCATAAACTATAAGTCCTGCCTCCGTCTCCACCATTGCATCATACACAGAAACGACGTTGAACTGACGGGCACGAACCTTGTCGCCGACAAAATATGTGAGCATCCTGTCGCCTTCTCCTATTCCTGCCTGTTCAGCCAGACGGGATGGTATGGCAACCGCGAGGAGCACCGAGTCCGAATTTTCAAAAGGAAGAAATCCGTCAGGAAGTCCTTTGACAAGAATTCCGTGAATATCAGTTTCATTCTTGACGATTCCTGCACGGTAGATGACCGGTATCACTTCCGAAACGCCTTCCATCTGCCTTATATGAGGGATATACGAAGCGTCTTTTCCCACTGGAGAGGCTGAGTCCAGAAGGTTCATGTTCAGCGGCTGAAGCTGTATATCTCCGGACACTGATGAGATTCCGCCGCGGATCTCGTTTCTGAATCCGGAAGAGACCGCCACAGCAATGATCATCACAAGGAAACTTATCGCGATCGAAGCCATCGCTATATTTCCCTTGAATCTCAGTCTGCGTGATATGAACAATGATGCATCCATTCTATTTCTTCTTGGTCTCCAGAGCTTTAAGGCGATGCTGAGCAGCTGCCTGTTCCTCCTCCGGTCCATGCTCGGCCAGCAATGCAAGATATTTCTTTTCGAGTTTCACATTACCCATCTGCCTTGCCGCCAGAGAACTGTTCTTGATTGCGATATAGTCGTGAGGCTTCTTCTTGAGCACTTTGGAATACACTTTCAGAGCTGCCTTATAATCCTTTTCTGCGATCATGTGATATGACCCGATGTTATTCATGAACTCAACATTGTCGGGATAGAGGGCAAGCATCTTTTCAGACAGTGCCCTGAATGCCTTCATGGAAGCAGGCGAACCTATCGAATAGAAACTGTAGCAGTACTCCTGCATGGCATCCGCAAAGAATGCATCGTCCACCATTTCAAGTTCATACACCCACTGTCTTCCTGCTCTCCTGACATTCGCATCGGCCAGATCCATCAGGTACGCCAGAGCCATGTCAGGACTGTCCTTTTCATATGCTATGTAGGCATTCGCCTTGACGCAGCGGAAGTCCAGCCTGTCCGGATGATGAACGATGGCCCTGTCCAACGTCTTGATCGCCAGGCCATAAAGTTCGTCATCAAAGTCGTTGACCTGATAATAGTGCGCATCATTCCCAAGACTGTCCTTGAGTGACAGAAGCGGTTCCATTCCCAGATATTTCTTTTCCGGCCTCACCACAACAGACGTTGTCTGAGCCTTCGTGAACAGGAAACGGAAACGGGCAAACAGCATCTTCGCATTTGTGGAATCCACCTCAGCCCATCTGTCCAGTACGGTCTCCACTCCCACACCGGCAGGGCCGAACTGGGACACAAGCAGGTCATAGCGCTGCTCATAACGCTCTGCAGTCTGTGCCGACATACCCACCGTCCAGAAAGCTGCAAGCAGAATAATAATTCGTTTCATATATTCATTCTGATTCTACGGCTCTGAGGGTGCAGACTGTTACACCTGTTGCCGAGGTTCTTGACGAATCCCAGCGGCAGTCCCTCATGCCTGATCAATACATATCCCTTTTCCGTTCCGGCTGGAAGCGTTATCGCATCCCTGTGCAGATAGGCTAACGCCGTCTGCCTGTCCACTTCCACCGAGAGGAACGCCTTTTCATTCAAAAGCAGCGACAGAGCCAGGTCAGCATCCGGAACCAGAATGTTTCCCTTCACTGTTCCCACTGCACAACCTGCCGCAATAACATGCAGGTTCTGCTCCAATGCTGCCACATACGAAGCGAGATCCGAAGGGACGGCCGTCAGAGTGTCACCCTTCATTCTGAAATGCACCTGTCTGTTCAGAAGTTCCCCGGCACCCTTCGGGACGGCTACCTCCCGACCGCCCCTGCCAGGGCGGCTCTGACGAGGCTTCACCTCCACATATTCCGCTTCGGAAGTCTTTCTGAGAGCACTGCAATATTGTCCTTCCCCCTTGACAAGACCTGGGACAAGGCTATAGCCCAGCGCTGTCTTCAGGACTCCGTCGGATCCACCGGCCACGTCCTCCCTCAACAGGCATTCCGCACCAAGCTCCCCTGATATCCACTCCACGTTTCCGTCATTTTCACGGACATTGAACGTACAGGTGGAATATATGAACAGGCCGCCCGTGGCAAGTGACGGCCAGACATCAGCCACTATCCTTCGCTGCCGCGCCTCGCACAAGGCGACATTGTCCTCAGACCACTGGTCCTGCGCCTCCTCGTCCTTTCGGAACATTCCTTCTCCGGAGCAAGGCACATCAGCTACTATAATGTCGAAGAAACCTGTCAGGGAAGCGAATGCACGAGGATCATCAGAGGTGACAACGACATTCGGGTCACCCCACAGGGCGACATTGTCTGCCAGAATCCCCGCTCTCTGCTTCATGACCTCATTGGAGACAAGCAGGAAGTCATCCCCGAACATCTCCCTCAGAGAGGCTGCCAGATCCGTAGTCTTTCCCCCAGGCGCGGCACAGAGATCAAGCACCCTCACCGGACGGTTCTTCGGCACAGAAGCCTGTTTCATGAGAGTTCTGAAGACGTGCCCCACAAACATGGAGGACGAATCCTGGACATAATATGCCCCACCATGGAAATGAGGATCCAAGGTGAATGACGGACGCTCCGCAAGCAGACGTCCATGTCTGCACCAGGCCACTTCGCACCCTTGAGGTACCACCCCCTTCTTGAACGGATTTGCCCTGACTGCGACAGAAGCCGGCTCATCAAATGCAGAAAAAGCGACAAGGGCATTCTTGCTCCCTATCGCCTCTTCCAGATATCTTCTGAAACTGTCCTTTATCATAATTTGGAAAGATCGACTCCCTCGGGCACACGTCCTTCGGAAACATCGACCAGCGAATCCACGACCTTGTCCAGAGCCCCCTGGATCTTCGAGCCCAGAAGAGTCTTCATCATGAAGTTCAGATCGGCATCCAGCTCGATCTGGAAATCCGTCTTGTATGGGTCGGCTGCCGGATTGAAATGCATCTGAAGCGCGAACTTGAAGGGAGCCCCGTCATCGGCAAACGCGATCCTGGAATACGGCACCCTGTCAGTCACCCTGACTCCGATGTTGAATCCCTGCACAGACGCATGGATCGAATCGTAATCAGCAGTCACATCGGCCTTCTTATCTTCCGGAAGGAACTGGATGAAGTTACGCATGTCCACGAAGGCCATATACAGCTCATACGGTGCCTTCGAAACGACAGCTTTCTTGCTCTTGTAGTTCACCATGCGGCTATTTCCCCCAGGTTGAAGGTGAGACTCTCCACTCCTTGAGGACGGCTATCTCCGATTCCTTTACATAGCCGGTCTCATGAGCGACCTCGATGAGGGTGTCATAGTTCGACAGTGTGGTAAGTTCCACATTTGCATCCTCGAAGGCCTTGCGCGCCTGGTTGAAGTTGTATGAGAATATGGCAACCATTCCCATCACGTCCGCACCGGCATTCACGAGGGCGTTCTTTGCAGCAAGACTGCTCATTCCTGTCGAGATGAGGTCTTCCACAATGACCACCTTTGCACCTGTCTCCAGGATACCCTCGATCTGAGAGCCTGTGCCATGATCCTTCGGCTTCGGTCTGACATAGCAGAAAGGCTTTCCAAGCATATGTGCCACGAGATATCCATGCGCGATCGCACCTGTAGCCACACCTGCTATGACCTCCACATCAGGATACTGCTTCCGGATGATGTCAGCCATCCAGCTGCAGACCTTCTCACGGATCTCAGGATAGGAAAGAATCCTGCGGTTGTCACAATATATAGGTGAATTCCAGCCGGACGCCCATGTGAACGGCGTCTCCGGCCTCAACATTACGGCCTTGATGTCCATGAGGGACTTGGCCACTGCTTTCTCAACAGATTCCATATCTTATTCAATTAATATTTCAAAGCGGTTTTCACTTTCAGGCAGTTTGCCTATCTTTGCAACGGTTCTGCACAGGCAGAGACACATATCGTGCAAATATAACCAAAACAATTCAAAATGCACAAGATATATTTCGAAAAGAGAGCCATTATAATATGCAGGCCTGACGACCAGGCCCTGTCGGATCCGAACGCCATACTGTTCCGTCCCGGGAAAAGCCTGGACTTTCACTCTCTGGTAGGGATGATGGAATCCTCAGACTCGCTTCACAGGATATGCATTCCTTCCGACGACGTCGGCCAGACATACAAAGAGATCTGTGCGGAATTCCTGGAAGTGAATGCCGGAGGCGGGCTGGTCTCCAACCGCCGCGGAGACTACCTTCTTATCAGCAGAAACGGACTCTGGGATCTGCCCAAAGGGCATCAGGACCCCGGAGAGGACATAGAGACCACAGCTCTGAGGGAAGTACAGGAGGAGACCGGAATCGAAGACCTCGTGCTGCGGGGACTGATCTGCGTGACAGACCATTGCTACAAGAGAAACGGCATCTGGCACCTCAAGCACACCTGGTGGTACGACATGCTCTACACCGACCCGACAGACCTCACCCCTCAGCGGGAAGAGGACATCGCTAAGGCCGCATGGGTTGCCAAATCAAGCCTTCCTCCTTTCCTGACCAACACCTATCCTTCCATTCTTGAAGTGTTCCGTGAGGCAAAAGTGTGATTTTTTCAAGAATTTCACTTCCAAGTGAAACAAAAGTCCCGAAAAACCGTATAATGTTATGTATTTTGCAGTATATAACAAGAGGTAACTATATTTATGAAACTTTCACAATTCCAGTTCAATCTCCCTGCTGACAGAATCGCCTCAGAGCCACCAAGATGGCGCGACGAGTGCAAGCTCATGGTTCTCGACAGGAAGACAGGAGAGATCGAGCACAAGCTGTTCAAGGACATCCTTGACTATTTCGGAAAAGGGGACACATTCGTCCTGAACGACACAAAGGTATTTCCTGCAAGACTTTACGGAAACAAGGAGAAGACGGGGGCGGACATCGAGGTGTTCCTTCTGAGGGAACTCAACCGCGAGCAGAGGCTCTGGGATGTCATCGTCGATCCTGCCAGGAAGATCCGTATCGGAAACAAGCTCTACTTCGGTGACGACGACAGTCTCGTAGCTGAGGTAATCGACAACACCACATCAAGAGGACGTACGCTCCGTTTCCTCTACGACGGAAGCTATGAGGACTTCAAGGAGACTCTGTTCGGACTCGGCCAGACTCCGGTTCCTGACTGGGTGAAGAAGGAGGTGACTCCTGAGGACGCAGAGAACTATCAGACCATCTTCGCTCAGCACGAAGGTGCTGTGTCAGCACCTGCCGCCGGTCTGCATTTCAGCCGCGAGCTGTTCAACAGGATGATCCTCAAGGACATCAACAAGGCGTTCATAACCCTTCACATGGGTATCGGACATTTCCGTGAAGTCGATGTAGAGGATCTTTCGAAGCACAAGATGGACTCCGAAAGGCTCATCATCACTCCTGAGACCGCCGAGCTCATCAACAGGACAAAGAAGTCTGGCCACAAGGTGCTTGCAGTAGGAATCACCACAATCAGAGGCCTCGAGACCTACACCACCACAAACGATGAGGTGAACGCATACGACGGATGGACCAACAAGTTCATTTTCCCGCCATACAGGTTTGCAATCCCTAACGCCATCGTCTCCAACTTCCATCGTCCGGGCTCGACCATGCTCATGTCGGTGGCGGCATTCGGAGGATACGAAAACGTGATGAAGGCTTATAAGACTGCTCTTGAGATGGACTACAAGTTCGGTCCGTACGGCGATGCCCTCCTGATCATCTGATGATTTTCGTCACATTTTTCCTGTGACGAAAGGAATTTTGAATAAAAAAGATTCAACGATTTTAAAAAAGAGAAAAATCTTGAATAAAAAAAAGAAAAACCGGCCTACGGAGTGCATCTGGAGGCCGGTTTTTCCTTTACTTTTGCCTTCATGGAAATTACACATGAAAAGGCATGTCTCTGCGCCCTCAACAAGATTTTCGGCTTCGAGCCCAAGATCGCGCTGGCTCTCATCTCACACCTCGGAAGCGCAGCCGGGGTCTTTGAACTTAAGGCAAAAGAGGTCGATCAGATGCTGGGGCCACACTCAAAATATCGCGGCTGCATTTCGGGCGGGTCCGTGGAGCAGGCACACGCGGAGCTGGAATCGCTTTCCGGCAGGGGGATCCGTTTCTGCGGCTGGGGCGAGGACTCATATCCTCCCCTTCTGAAAGAATGTGAAGACGCCCCGGTCGGGCTGTATGTCCGTAGCGGCAGTGACCCGGGAGAGCTTTGGAAAAGGCGACGGTTCATTGCCGTTGTCGGTACCAGAGACATATCCCCATACGGCAGGGAATGGTGCGAAAGGCTGGTCAGGAGGCTTTCCGAAGTGCCGATGAAGGACAGGCCGGTGATCGTAAGCGGCCTTGCATTGGGCACCGACATATGTGCCCACCGCACGGCACTTTCATGCGGCCTGCCGACAATAGCCGTCATGGCGACCGGGCCGGACGACATCTATCCGTCCCGGCACAGAGGTGCCGCAGCTGAAATATGCCGGTCGGAAGGGTCGGCCCTCGTCACCGACTATCCTCCCGGGACCGCCCCGCTGGCCATACATTTCCTGCGTCGCAACCGCATCATAGCGGGTCTGTCGGAAGCCACCGTCCTCATCGAGTCCAAGATCAAGGGCGGAGGTATGATGACCGCACGTCTGGCGGATTCATATAACCGGGAGGTGTTCGCCCTTCCCGGGCGGATAGACGACCTGCGTTCGCAGGGATGCAATTACCTTATACGCAACAAGACCGCAGTTTCCATTTCCTCCGTCGATGATTTTCTGAAAGAGCTGGGGATATCACGCAGGACAGGCTCTGCAGGGAGGGAAACAGACGAGCAGAAACTCAAGAGGCTCTATGCCGGAACCGCAGAAGAAGACAGGATATCCATGATGAGCCGCGTCCTGCTGGCCATACGTAACGACAAGGGCATCACAGTCGAGGAGGTGGCGGCTGCCGTCGGCCTGGAATACAGCACGACCGCACAGATCATCAACCTGTTGGAAACCGACGGGCTCATCATCACCGACCTTCTGCAGAGATGTTTCATAAACTTGAATTACAGGCCGTAAAACCATATGAATGTTCCGATAAATTGCTTATATTTGCGGGATATGCAAGATTCGGAAATGGAATTCATAGACACACACTCCCATCTCTATGACGAAGCCTTTGCAGGCGACGAGGATGCGGCCGTTGCACGTGCCGTGGAAGCAGGGGTGGCAAAAATAATATTCCCGGACATCGACTCTCAGAGCAGAGAAGCCATGTTCTCCTTTGCAGACAGGCATCCGGGAGTCATATTTCCATGTCTGGGACTGCATCCCACATCCGTCGACAGCGGATGGCAGGAGGAACTTTCCCGGATGGAGGCATATATGTCACGTAAGATATGGGCCATCGGAGAAATCGGCATGGACTGCTACTGGTCCAAGGAATTCATCAAGGAGCAGCAGGAAGTCATGAGAATCCAGCTTGAAATGGCCTCCAGAGCAGGTCTTCCGGTAATCATCCACTCGCGTGAATCCACTGAACTCATAATCAACATCCTCAAGGAATGTCGTCATCTCGGCCTCAGAGGAGTCTTCCATGCATTCAGCGGAAGCTATGAGACCTTCCGGGAACTGCAAGGGCTCGGAGACTGGTACATAGGCATAGGAGGGGTACTCACCTACAAGAAGGCCTCCATCGCAGAAACCGTCCGCAGGATTCCTCTCGGGAGGATTTTGCTCGAAACCGACTCCCCATACCTGACTCCTGTCCCGTTCAGGGGCAAAAGAAACGAGAGCAGTTACATCCCGCACATAGCGGCAAGGCTCGCCGGGCTGACGGAGACAGACATCGCTGAAGTGGCGGCCATCACTACGGACAACGCACGAAAACTATTCGGAATATGATAGCAGAAACCCTCAGAAAGGACAAGTCCTCGATCCTCCTGATCTACACAGGAGGCACGATAGGCATGAAGGAAGATCCTGAAATCCAGGCATTGAGGCCATTCGATTTCAGTCAGATACTTGGAGAAGTCCCCGAACTGGCCAAGTTTGCATACAAGATAGACTCCTACACCTTCGACCCGCTGATCGATTCATCGGATGTCGAGCCTTCACTATGGGTCTCGCTGGCGAAGCTGATCGAATCCAGATATGAGGATTACGACGGTTTCGTCATCCTGCACGGCACCGACACCATGGCATATTCAGCCTCGGTGCTGAGCTTCATGCTTGAGGGCCTGACAAAGCCCGTGATATTCACGGGAAGCCAGCTGCCGATAGGGGTACCGAGGACTGACGGCAAGGAAAACCTCATTTCCTCCGTTGAGATCGCCGCAGCCAAGGACACGGAAGGACATGCCATAGTTCCGGAAGTCTGCATCTACTTCGACAATGTGCTGATCCGCGGAAACAGGTCCACCAAAATAAACTCCGACAACTTCAGGGCCTTCAGGTCCGAGAATCTGGCACCTCTGGCCGAGGCGGGAATAAACATCCGATACAACACCCAGCTTATCCGGAAACCGGATTCCTGGCAGCTGAACCCGACATTTCACAAGCATCTGGACACCCGGGTTTCAATCCTCAAGATGCACCCGGGCATCACACCCGATGTGGTCAAGCACATCCTGTGCAGTCCCCAGACAAGGGCCGTGATAATCGAGACCTACGGAGCCGGCAACGCACCTTCGAAGGAGTGGTTCCTATCCATCGTCAAGGAGGCGGTGGCAATGGGAAAGATCCTCATGAACGTCACCCAATGCATAGCCGGAAGCGTGAACATGGACATCTATGCCACAGGAAAGACACTCAAGGAGGCCGGCGTGCTCAACGGCTATGACAGCACCACAGAGGCAGCTCTCGGAAAGCTTTTCTATCTCATGGGACTTTTCCAGGACAACCTCCTTGTGAAGTCCATGATGGAGCTTGATCTGAGGGGTGAAATATCAAAATAATTATTGCTGATTGAAAATTAATTGCTAAATTGCACCGATTTTACTGCGGTGTGCTGTGCCGCGATTAGAACAAACGATATTAACTAATACAAAATCAATAACTTTAATTAATCAAAAACACACAAAAACAATTATGAAAAAAATTTTCATGTTTTTGGCAGTTATGGGCGTAATGGCCTTTTCTGCACAGAATGCAGCAGCTCAGGATGCAGTTGCTGACACAACAGCGACTGAAGTAGCGGCTCCAGCTGCTGAGACTCTCGACGGACCTGAGGAAGTGCCTATGCACCAGGCCCTCAAGACAAAGTTCATCGAAGGTGGTGCAGGCTTCATGGCACTCGTTATCGCCTGCCTTATCCTCGGTCTCGCTCTCTGTATCGAGCGTATCCTTTACCTCTCACTCTCAAAGACCAATTCAAAGAAGCTTCTCGCAAAGATCGAGGATGCTCTCCAGAACGGTGGCGTAGCTGCTGCAACTGACGTTTGCCGCAACACCCGTGGTCCTATCGCTTCTATCTTCACTCAGGCATTCCTCCGTCTCGCTGACGGTCAGACACTTGACGAAGTCGAGAAGTCAGTCGTTTCTTACGGTGGTGTAGAGGCAAGCAAGATGGAGCAGAACCTCTCATGGATCTCTCTCTTCATCGCCATCGCTCCATCCCTCGGATTCTTGGGAACAGTTATCGGTATGATCCAGGCATTCGACGCCATCATGGTTGCAGGTGACATGTCTCCAGCAGTCGTAGCAGGTGGTATGAAGGTGGCCCTCATCACTACTGTCGGTGGTTTGATCGTTGCCGTTATCCTTCAGATCTTCTACAACTATATCCTTTCACAGGTTGAGTCTCTCACTATCGACATGGAGGACGCTTCAATCTCACTGATGGACATTTTGGTTAAGTATCAGGACAAATAATTGAACATTCCATAAAATGAAATACGAAAAGATCATTAAATGGATCCTGGTGGCACTGTTCGTCGTGGGCGTCGTTTTCAGCTTCTACGGTTTCGCTGTAGGATTTGAATCAAACGGCAACGCTCCCGTTGACAACATCCTCTACTGCGCATATGCATTTGCTGCCGTAGCCATTCTTGCCGTTCTGTTCGGCGTGATTGTAATCGGTGGCATGAACAACCCTAAGAGCCTTCTCAAGCTCTTCATCGGTCTTGTTGCATGTGCTGTGATCGTAGCAGGAGCCTACCTTCTTGCCCCAGGAACTCCAGCCGTGGGATACCTCGGTGAGCCTGTGTCAGACGGCACACTCAAACTTACAGACACAATCCTTAATCTTACATACCTCCTCTTCGGAGGTGCGATCCTGTCTCTTGTTGCAGGATGGATTATAGGTGCAACTCGTAAATAATTGACACCATGGGTAAGAAAACACCAGAAATCAATTCAAGTTCAACGGCCGACATGGCGTTCCTCCTGCTCTGCTTCTTCATGATGACTACCACCATGGATCAGGACAAGGGTCTGCAGCGCCGACTTCCGCCTATGCCTGACCCTAATCAGAAGGTGGAGGATCAGAAGGTTAATCGCCGCAACATCATCGTTGTGAAGATTAACTCTGCCGACAGACTTCTTGCTGGTTCAGAGCCTATGCACGTCAGCCAACTCAAAGACAAGATCAAGGAATTCCTTTCGAACCCTGCTGATGATCCGAACCTGCCGGAAAAGGCTGAGATCGAGATCGAAGGATACGGTCCATGCATGGTTTCAAAGGGTGTCATCTCACTCCAGAACGACCGCGGTACCAGCTACCAGGCTTATATCGCAGTTCAGAATGAGCTCGTGAAGGCAGTGAACGAACTCCGTGACGAGTTTGCAATCGCCAACTACGGAAAGCTCTACATGAAACTGGATGAGGACCAGCAGGAGATTGTCAGAAAGGCAGTTCCTCAGAACATTTCTGAGGCAGAGCCTAAGGATGTTTCTAAGAAATAAAGGAGAACAGCAATATGTCAAAGTTTAAACAGAAAGAGAAAAGGACAGTGCCACAGCCACCTTCAGGCTCACTTTCCGACATCGTGTTCATGCTGTTGTTCTTCTTCATGGTGACAACTACAATGCGTGAGACAGAGAGCAAGGTGGTCGTAAGACTTCCTGAGGCATCGGAGATCGCAAAGCTTGAGAGAAAGGACCTCGCATCATACATCAATATCGGTGCACCTATCCGTTCGCTCCAGGCTCAGTACGGTAACGACGCCCGTATCCAGCTCAACGACTCATTCAAGACTGTCGATGAGATCCGTGACTTCATCGCTGCAGAGCGTGACGCCCTCTCAGAGGCAGACAGGTCATTCATGACAGTTGCCATCAAGGCAGACGAGAACACCCGCATGGGTATCGTGACTGACGTCAAGCAGGAGCTCAGAAAGTGCTCTGCGCTTAAGATCATCTACACAGCAAGAAAACCGGCTGAATAATCAGCTTACATACTTTTTAAGAAAGCAGCTCATTACGGGCTGCTTTTTTTATATATTTGCATGATATTTAAAGCTGTCATCAAATGAAGTCACTCATTAGAACAATTGCAGCAGTCACCCTTGCCGGGGTGCTGCTGAGCGGATGCGGGGGCAACAGGTCAGAAGACCCAAAGGCGAAATATATATTCCTCTTCATAGGAGATGGAATGGGAGTATCACAGGTGAGCCTGACCGAATCATATATGGCTTACAAAAAGGGGAATCTTGGAGGAGAGCGACTCACATTCAGCAGTTTCCCATATTTTGGAATGGCCAGCACATATTCCGCCAACAGAGTCATAACCTGTTCATCAGCTGCAGGAACTGCCATTTCATGCGGTGCAAAGGCAAATAACGAAAGCCTCGGAATCAGCCCGGACGGAGAAAAGCTCAAAAGCATAACCTATCATCTGAAGGAGGATGGATACAGGATAGGAATCATATCGAATGCTCCTGTAAACCATGCAACCCCGGCTGCCTTCTATGCCAACTCTGCAAGCAGATATGACTACTACGAACTGACTCGCACCATACCGTCCACCGGCTTTGAATTCTTTGCCGGTTCCGGTTTCTCTGCATACTATGGAAACGAAGGAAAGGACGAAGACAGCGAATCATATCTGGAGAGGAACGGATACCAGGTGTGCTTCGGCGAGGAGGAATACCTCAACCGACCGGCAGACTGCAGGAATCTGGTTCTCTGCCAGAAACATCATAAAGGGCAGAATGCCAAGGACTACCTCATCGACGGAATGAAGAAGGAGGGAGTATATTCGCTGCCTGAACTGCTGGAACGAGGTATGGAATTCATCGGAGATTCCGAGCCTTTCTTCATAATGTGCGAGGGAGGGACAATAGACTGGGCCGCCCATGAGAACAAGACTATGCCGCTGATCAACCTTATAAGGGAATTCGATGCTGCTGTGGCTATGGCATATGAATTCTATCTGTCTCATCCGGACGAGACTCTCATTGTGGTGACTGCTGACCATGACACAGGCGGCGTATCCCTCGGACAAGGCATCGAATGGCTTGACGACAGGCTGGAGTGGCATAAGATAGACAGCGCATGGACTGCCGCAGGAGGAGCGAACACTCTCGGATATGAAGAGAACAAGGCCCTCAACGATGCCGCATTCATCGGATGGACCACAAAGCAGCACACTGGAAACGACGTTCCGGTCTATGCGATAGGTAAGGGAGCGGAGCGTTTCTGCGGAAAGATGGATAACACTGAAATCAAGGGTAAAATTTTAGGCGAATAGCTAGAAATCAATTATCTTTGCAAAGTTTGAGTAAATCGTAATATAACAATGGAAACAGTCATCAGAACCAAGGTAAAGGACCTGCTCAAGAGCGAGCCGGGTCAGGAAGTTCTTGCAAAAGGTTGGGTAAGGACAAAGAGAGGAAACAAGAATGTGGCATTCATCGCCCTTAACGACGGTTCGACAATAAATAATATCCAGATAGTAGTTGACAAGACCCCTGAAAACGAGGCTGTTCTTGCGAAGGTTACGACCGGAGCATGCATAGCAGTGAAGGGACAGCTCGTGGAGTCAATGGGAGGAGGTCAGGCAACTGAGATCCAGGCTACGGAAATAGAGATCTACGGAGAGTGCGACCCTGTCCGCTACCCTCTTCAGAAGAAGGACACCTCTTTCGAGTTCCTCAGGACGGTGGCTCACCTTCGCCCGAGGACAAATACCTTCGGAGCGATCTACCGCGTGCGCAGCAAGATGGCATATGCAATCCACAAGTTCTTCAACGAGAAGGGCTTCGTGTATGTGCACACACCGCTCATCACAGCTTCTGACTGCGAGGGTGCCGGTCAGATGTTCCGCGTTACCACTCTCGACATGGAGAACCTGCCACGCAACAAGAAGGGCGGAATCGACTACACCAAGGACTTCTTCGGAAAGGAGACAAGCCTCACGGTGAGCGGCCAGCTTGAGGGTGAGCTCGGAGCAATGGCACTGGGTGACATCTACACTTTCGGACCTACATTCCGTGCGGAGAACTCCAACACTCCTCGCCACCTTGCAGAGTTCTGGATGATCGAGCCTGAGATGGCCTTCTACGACATCAAGGACAACATGGACCTTGCCGAGGAGTTCATCAAGTATCTCGTGAAGTATGCCCTCGACAACTGCTACGACGATATCAAGTTCCTTAACGACAGATATGACAACGAACTAATCGCACGCCTTGAAGGCGTAGCCGACACAGAGTTCGTGCGCCTGACATACACAGAGGGCATCAAGATTCTTGAGGCTGCCGGAGTGGAGTGGGAGTACCCTGTAAGCTGGGGAACCGACCTCCAGAGCGAGCATGAGAGATACCTCGTGGAGAAACACTTCCAGAAGCCTGTGATCCTGACAGACTATCCTAAGGACATCAAGGCCTTCTACATGAAGCAGAACGAGGACGGCAAGACAGTTCGTGCAATGGACGTGCTCTTCCCTAAGATCGGTGAGATCATCGGAGGTTCTGAGCGCGAGTCTTCGCTCCAGAAGCTGGAAGCACGTATCGACGAGCTCGGAATGAGCCGCAAGGGACTCGAGTGGTACCTCGACACACGCCGCTACGGATCGGCTCCTCACAGCGGATTCGGTCTCGGATTCGAGAGACTCCTTCTCTTCGTGACAGGAATGAGCAACATCCGCGACGTGATTCCTTTCCCACGTACCCCGAAGAACGCAGAGTATTAAACGATAGACAATAGAATATCACCATGTTGATTATAGGAATAGCCGGAGGATCCGGATCAGGCAAGACCACAGTGGTCAAGGCCATCACGGACCAGCTCAAGGACAAGGTAGTCGTCATCCCTCAGGATTCGTACTACAAGGACCTCAGCCACGCGACCGAGGAAGAGAAACGTGTCCACAACTTCGACCATCCGGACTCGATCGACTTCGAACTCCTCAGACACCAGCTCAAGGAACTCAGAGAAGGCAAGACTGTCCAGCAGCCGATATATTCCTATATCACCTGCGGACGCTCGAAGACAGAGACCCTGAAAGTGGATCCTGCAGAAGTGATCATCGTCGAGGGCATCCTCATCTTCACGGATCCGAAACTCCGTAAGCTCATGGATATCAAAATCTTCGTCGATGCCGACGACGATGACAGGCTTATGAGGGTGATGTCACGCGACATCGTGGAAAGGGGCAAGACCGTCGACTGGGTGATCGAAAGATACTCGAACACCGTCAAGCCGATGTACCTCCAGTTCATCGAGCCGAGCAAGCGTTATGCAGACGTGATCGTTCCTCAGGGAGGGCACAACAAGGTGGCCATTGAAATGATATCCGCAAGAATCGAGAAGGACCTCAGCAAACAGAAATAGTGGATTTCAAGAAGGCAATAAACGACCTGCTCTCCAGATTAAGGTCTGAAGACAAGGCAGGATTATATATCACCGTGATATTCCATCTCACGGTGATTATTGTCTTATTGGCATATGGCATCGACTCCACTCTGAAAAGGGAGGAGAGTTTCGTTCTGGACTTCTCCAGGCAGGAGGAAATCGAGAGAGTTCAGAAGGAGAGGGCTTTCAAGGAGGACATCAGCAAGAAGCTGGACCAGCTGATCGAGATGTCCCGTCAGTCATCCGAGCCGATCAGGAACATCGCAGTCGATGCCGGCTCAGCACTAAAGGATGACAGAGGCACAGACGCAGAAGAGCTCTACAAGGAAGCTGAGAGACTGGCTCAGGAGCTGAAGAACGGCCAGCAGCTGGAAGATGCTACCGAGGAAACGGTTGAGCTTGAGCCGCAGAAGAAGCCGGAAAAGAAAGAGGAGAAGAAGGAATACAGTGGTCCATCCGTGGTGTCATACAATCTTGAAGGCAGGAAGGCAAGTACACTGAAAATCCCCGCATACCGCTGTTACGGAAGCGGGGACGTCACAGTCATAATCACAGTCGACAATTCCGGAAGAGTGGTCGGAGCAAAGGTCATGGAGGAGATTTCCTCAGACGACTCCTGCCTGCGCAGTTTCGCCATCCGTGCAGCCCGCCTCTCACGCTTTTCCGCCTCCAGCACAGCTCCCCCGCGCCAGACCGGCGAAATCCTCTACCGCTTTATCGCACAGTAAGCCTCACAGACAATAACACTCAACCACTTACAGCTGAGAGAGTTACACAATTGTCCCGCCTTCCAAGGAAGGCAGGACAATCATTTAATACACTGTGTATCAGCTAATAAAGTGATAACTCCTTTACTGCTGATGCTTCAGGGCAGTCTGGATGTTGTCGTCTATAGGGATATAGAAGCGATGGAAGGCCTCGTCGCTCAGTTTCGAATAGCGTCCTACAAGGGCATTGATCTGAGGCATCATATAGACGCGGGACTCTGCCCATTCTCCCTTGGCCGGTCTGATTCCGTCCACCTTGTCGGCAAATTCCAGGAACTGGGAATCAAGATCTATGCTTTCCAGATATGCGGTCAGCTTGTCGAAATCTTCGATCTCAGCGAGCTCTCTCTTGTATTTATCAAACATTGCCGATGCAAAACGGACTGTCGTAGCCTTCTTGTTGCAGTTGATGAAGAACCTGGTCGCCTTGGTGGTGTCGATAGGGACAAAGACATCCGGGATGATTCCTCCGCCGCCGTAGACACGACGGCCCTTGACGGTGTAATATACCGCTGAAGTGTCCACCTTCATGCTGTCAGCGGAAGTCATCTCACCGTGGGCATAGCGCTCATATATGTCATATGCGTAATCCTTGTCGTACGGCTTCTGGATGCATCGGCCTGAAGGTGTGTAGAAACGCGACACGGTAAGACGGATTCCTGATCCGTCGGTGAAGTTGATCGGCTCCTGGACCAGACCCTTTCCGAAGGAACGGCGACCGAAGATCACTCCCCTGTCGTTGTCCTGGATGGCTCCGGAGAAGATTTCGCTGGAGGACGCCGTGCCTTCATCGATCAGTACGGAAAGACGGATATCTTTCAGTGATCCCCTTCCGTCTGCATCAAATTCCTGACGAGGCCTCTCACGGCCCTCCATATACACAATCTGCTCCCCTTTCTGCAGGAACTCGTTGGAGAGCATCAAAGCCTGGTCGAAATATCCTCCGGTATTGTTTCTCAGGTCAAAGATCAGATGTTCCATCCCGGCATCCAGAAGTTTTGCAGAAGCCTCACGGAACTCCTTGTATGTAGTCCTTGAAAACTTGGAAAGTTTGATATATCCGGTCGTGTCATCTATCATGAATGCTGCATCCACACAATGCACAGGTATCTTATCACGCACGATTTCAAAAGGAATGAGGGCACCGTCACGATTCACCGTAATCTTCACCTTTGTGCCGGAAGGGCCCTTCATGAGCCTTATCATGCTGTCCTGCGGGGTCTTCATGCCTGCGATGACCTTCTCGTCCACCTTTATGATACGGTCTCCCTGCATCAGACCGGCCTTTTCAGATGGACCGCCGGGAATCGCACTCAGGACGATGGCTGTGTCGTTCGGTACATTGAATGTGATTCCGATTCCTTCGAAATTACCGGCGAGTTCCACCTCCGATTCGGTAAGTTCCACAGGTGGAAGATAGACTGAGTGTGGATCGAGTTCGGCAAGAGCAGCAGAGACCGCAGCATCAGTCATCGCGACCATGTCGATGGTATCCACATAGTTCTTCTGAACCTCCTGAAGAATGAGGTTCAGCTTGCGCCAACGGTTGTAGTCTCCGTCAAACTTCCTGTCCGGAAGCATCTTCATCACGACCAGAGTCAGAAGCACTCCGAGGATTACTCCCAGGAGTGCGGTGATAACATTCCTATTCATAGTCCACCTGCTCAACCTCTATTCCTGCACGACGCAGAAGATCTATTCCATCAGTCAGACGATATGCATCACGATATACGACACGTTTAATGCCTGACTGGATTATAAGTTTGGCACATTCAACACACGGCGATGCGGTCACATAGAGAGTCGAGTCCTTGCTGCTGTTTCCGGACTGAGCCACCTTTGTAATTGCGTTGGCCTCTGCATGAAGGACATACGGCTTGGTCACACCATTTTCATCCTCGCAGATGTTCTCAAACCCGGACGGGGTACCGTTGTACCCGTCCGAGATGATCATCCTGTCCTTGACAATCAAGGCTCCTACCTGGCGGCGCTTGCAGTATGAGTTTCTGGCCCACACGCCCGCCATCTCTATATAACTTTGATCGAATTTTTCCATATCTTTTGTATTAGATCCTTCGCTTTGCTCAGGATGACAGAGACTACGATCTCTGATAGAGGTAACGCTTGATGCTCTTCTTCGGAGTCCTTTCGAAATCCTCAGACATCACCTCGATCTTCTTAAGTTTTGCGTAGTTAGGAAGTTCCTTATTCAACTCCGTCAGCACACCGTCAAAATATGCCTGGAAATCACGCTGCCTGATTCCATCCTTCGATCCCTGGAAGAAGTCAGGATAAATGAGAGCCGTCAGGCCGCCGTTATCCTCGATCACGAGAGAATCGACCACATAAGGCTGGCTGTTGATCACGGTCTCCACCTCCTCAGGATAGATGTTCTGACCGCTTGGACCGAGAATCATGCACTTTGCACGGCCCTTGATGAAGAGGCAGCCGTCTGTATCAAGAACTCCCATGTCACCTGTGCGGAACCAGCCGTCCTGAGTGAACACCTCAGCCGTGGCCTCGTCGTTCTTGTAATATCCCATGAAGACGTTGTCTCCCTTGACAAGGATCTCACCCGGAATATTATGCGGATCGGCAGAATTGATCTTCACCTGCATGTTAGGGGCAGCCTTTCCGCATGAGTAAAGCTTCTCCTCCTGCCAGTCGTCGTAAGTGATGATAGGAGCGCACTCCGTCATTCCATAACCCACCGTGAACGGGAAGCTCATCTTCTTGAAGAAAGCCTCCACCTCTGTGTTGAATGCAGCGCCACCGATGATGACTTCATAGAACTCTCCTCCGAATGCATTGACAAGTTCCGCCTTTACCTTGTTGAGCACCAGCTGTTTGAGGCCTGGCATCTTCATGGCGAACTTGATTCCTTCCTTTTCAAGCACAGGCTTCACCTTGCTCTTGTAGATCTTCTCTATCACCAGAGGAACGGCGATGATCACATATGGCTTCACCTCTGCCAGAGCCTGCATGATGATCTTCGGGCTCGGAACGCGAGAGAGAAAATGTACATGGGCACCCACGCTGAGCTCATAGAGGAGCTCGAACATAAGGCCGTACATATGCGCACAAGGAAGCATCGACACCACACTCTTGGTATTGTCCAGACCAGGAAGAACCTTGGAGGCGAATTCCATATTGGACCTGATGGCACGGTATGGAATCATTACTCCCTTTGAGAATCCAGAAGTTCCCGATGTGTAGTTGATCACTGCAAGTTCGTCTGCAGAATCCTCGTAATAGTTGAGTGCATCAGGCGTGAAGGCCATTGGATACTTCCTTCCGAACAGTTCGTTCAGATGCTCGCGTGCCTGAACTATATTCTCGTCAGCAGCAAAGAGCAGCTTGAAGGTGTTCACCTGGATGATCGCCTGAAGGTCAGGCATCTCGCTTTCTGAAAGTCCCTCCCAGATAACGTCGTCCACAAAGAGGATCTTTGCCTGCGAGTGGTTCACAAGATGGTGTATGTTGCTTGACTTGAACTCGTGAAGAAGCGGCACCGGAACTGCTCCGTATGTCATGGTCGCGAGGAAAGCGACAGCCCAGTTCGCCTGGTTTCTTGAACACAGAGCGACCTTGTCTCCCTTCTGCAATCCGCACTCCTCGAACATGATGTGAAGTTTCTCCATTCGTCTGGCCACGTCTCCGAACTTCAGGGTGACTCCCTGGTAGTTCGAGATCGCGGGGCGTTCCCAATTCTTCTTGAAGGCCTGTTCAAAGACCTTGTTTACTGATGTGAATTCCATAAATATTTAGTTAAAGTACGTCATCATTATTTTAAGGCGGCCGTCCTCACCTTGCCGTCATAGCAGGTGAATTCCACGGTCGTCCCGTCCACTGCCCTGACCTGGCTGTCCGGACGGATCATCTGATTGCCGGTAAATGCCGTAAGCGGTTCCCCTCCATAGAAAGGATATATCAGAGTCTGGATAGACGTCCTGACAACCCAGAAGGTGCTTCCTCCCACGACAAGCCTTTCCGGCAGGTTCTTTATGGTCTCGGCCGCAGTGATTCCTTTCCACGAAGCCGGCTTCTGACCCTTGAGGTTATACATCTGGACGGTGTTGTCCTTGTGAAGGACCATCACGTTATATTTCCTTGTTCCATTGAAATCATAGATATCCGGTCCGAGCAGGACTTCCTTGTCCAATGTGAGCGGGAATCCTTTCACATAGCGTCCAAGGCGGTCAATCAGATAGAGCTTGTCACCTGCACAGAACAGGATCTGAAGCTTTCCGTTGGCAAAGAAGTCCACTGTTCCTGCACGTCCGCAGAGAGGCTTGTCGAAAGACACTCCCCAGAGATCCTTGCCCTCCTGGCTGAGGCATAGCGAGTTATGCGAATTCTGATAGAACCTGTTCATCTTGCCGGTTCCGGAGTTCTTCACCTCGAAAGGTCCCTTCGGCACAACGACCACAGTATCCCTTTCAAACGCAGGAGCCTTTGTCTTCCTGAGGGTGAGTCTGAACATGTCGATATTCACAGACGGAGTCTTCTTTCCTGGCGCAACCGAAAGGACAAACGGACAATATTCCGCATCAGCACACTCTTCCCTGAGATCCGAGAGCATGGTCTTTTTGAATATGGACTGGAGCCCGGCCCTGTCCTCGGTGAATGAGAAATAAGCTACAAAAGAAGACGGACGCCCTGCCAGAAGATCACTCTCCCCTGCATCCTTCATATACTGCTCAAGCCTGTATTCCAGAGCCCTGCCGGAAGAATATTCCTCCACAGCAGTCTGGCTTCCAGTTACCACCCAGCCATCAACATACGTGAAGCATGTCTCATCCTTTCGCGCAAAAAAGTCACCGAATACAGAAGCCAGCAAGGACGGCCAGGCCCACCGGTGCACCTGCGGCACATAATCCTTCAACGAAGATACTTCTGTTCCGGCGAAAAGGGTACCGGCATCCGGTGCATCCACATGCATCAGGTTCACCGTCTCGACCGCGCTTCCTGACTTGAATGAAGCAACTCCGACCTCTGTCACCTCCCACTTGAGAAGCATATCTACAGGAGAACCTGAGGCTCCGACCTTGTTCTGCTCAGAGAGATAAACCTGCAGCTTCTGCCTGCTGTCAAGATAAGACTTATATGCATTTACATATGCCGTGATATCCTTCATCGGCAGAGAAGCGGCAAACAGAGTGTATGACGGAAGTATCTCTGATATTCTGCTGACCGCCGGCTTAATGTTCTCCAGCACGGTCGCGAACTCGGAAGGATCAGAATCGTGCAACAGACTGCCTGCCAACGATGTACACTCCTGCGAGTTTTCTATTTCAAAGACACTCCAGTCAGCCAGACGCTCCATGAATCCGGAATATCCGGAATACGGTCTCGGCATCAGGACCGGCAGAAGACGGTCCATATAACCGTTTGAAATATAAAGGACATCGTCACCCTTGACTGTTCCGGCCGCCTCCCGGAATCCCGATGCATCAAGGATGGATATACCCTTGGATATATGTCTCTGAGACGATTTCAGAAGGGTCTCTGAATCAGACATGAGCACCAGTCCTCCCTCCAGAGCTGTATAAAGGCCCTTCTCGGAAGCTGATGAAAGCACCAGGTCAGTCTGTTCCTGCTTTTCCGGCTCCTCCATGACATGGAGTCTGTTAAGTTTTCCGGAATAATAGTGCAGCGACATCACGCCCCTGGTCCTGCCGACAGCAGGCAGAAGATCACTCTCGGAATATGAGACAACAAGCACCGCGTCTGACGGCACGGCAGCAAGCAGAAGGCCACATTCAGAATCTGCGGCCTTCACCTTTGCATCCTTTCCGGAGGATCCTGTTCCCGAATACAGGACCGCCACGGCGATTCCGATTCCAAGGACCATGACCGCAAGTGCGGAAAGGCATAATATCAACGATTTTCTGCTCATTTATTTCACGGCAATTGCCTCGATTTCCACCTTGACACCAAGAGGAAGGGCAGCAGCCTGATAGCATGCTCTTGCAGGCTTGTCACCTGTGAAATACTCTGCATACACCTCATTTACAGCCTTGAAGTCTGCGATGTCAGCAAGAAGGACGGTGGTCTTCACCACATTGTCGTAGGTCATTCCGGCTTCCTTGAGGATGGCTCCGATGTTCTTGAGGGACTGATGAGCTGCAGCCACGATATCCTCCTGAACCTTGCCGTCTGCAGGATTCACAGGAATCTGACCTGAAATATAGAGGGTTCCGTTCACTTCAATGGCCTGTGAATATGGGCCCACCGCCTTCGGTGCATCTGGGGTTGCGATTACTCTTTTCATAGTTCCGATATTTTATATGTCAATATTCTGTATAAACACGCAAATTTAATAAAATTTGATAAAACTTCATATCACACACCAGACTGTTTGCAAGGACTTATGCCGCAGAGTGCACCAAAAAAGGGAGTCACTGTCACCAGTAACTCCCTTTTGTAGCCCCGAGCAGAATCGAACTGCTATCTAAAGTTTAGGAAACTTCCATTCTATCCGTTGAACTACAGGGCCGTAAACCATACTACTCAGCCTTCTTCTCGATGATCTGACGACCTCTGTAGTAGCCGCACTCTGGGCATACTCTGTGGTACATGATTGTTGCACCGCAGTTTGAACATGTAGCGAGTGTAGGAACCACTGCCACGTCGTGTGTTCTTCTCTTGTCTCGTCTCTGCTTAGAGACCCTGTGTTTTGGATGTGCCATTGTTCTATATTTTTTAATTATTAATAATCATTCAAAATTCCCCGACCTGCCGGCATTACGCTTACCGGAACATATCCTTCAGGGCTGCAAAAGGATTCATCTCGCCTTCTTCATTGAAGTAGTCGTGACCCTCAGGGGCGCTGTAGTACTTCATCGCATCCGGATTGCAGCCACCAGTACCGTGCGTGCGCTGCATCGGCAAGGACAGACATACGTAATCGTATATGATCTGGCTCATGTCCAGTTCCGCACTGTCCTCCGGTATGAAGACTATCTCCCTCTCTCCTTCCTGATGCTCCTGCTGACTCTCCTCATCTCCGTACTTGACACTCATGGCGATGTGGGTTTCCACCGGCATGTCAAGTTCGTCCAGACACCTGTCGCACTCCACCGTAACCTCTCCTGAAATCTCGCAATCCACTCCGAGATAACGTCCTGACTTCTCCACTCTGACCTCTATATCCAAGTCAGCATCAAGGATTTCCGCATTTTCAAAGCTATCGAAGAACTCCTTTGCGGCATGCCAGGAAAATCTGCTTTCCCCGGATGCCAATCCATTTAAAGGTATTATAAAATTATCGTTCATTACGACCCGTAAATAGATTTGAGCCCGCAAAGGTAAGAAAAACTTTTATTATTAGCAATTTATATCTGAACTTTTTCTTTTGCGCTCTATCTCGTTCAGGATAATCTTTCTCAGCCTCATGGACTTCGGTGTCACCTCCACAAGCTCGTCCTCCTGGATGTACTCCAGCGCTTCTTCAAGGGAGAATACCACCGGCGGCGGAAGCATGACCTTGTCGTCGCTTCCGGAAGCACGCATGTTGGTGAGCTTCTTGGTCTTGCAGATATTGATGTTCAGATCCCTCTCACGCGTGTGCTCTCCCACTACCTGACCTTCATAGATCTCTACTCCCGGCTCGATGAAGAACCGGCCGCGGTCCTGAAGCTTGTCCATTGAATACGCCACCGACAGACCGGTTTCAAGAGACACCAGCGAACCGTTTGTACGGCGCTCGATGTCGCCCTTGTAAGGTTCATAGCCCTTAAGACGGTGTGCCACTACAGCCTCGCCCTGGGTTGCGGTGAGCAGGTTGCTCCTGAGTCCCATGAGTCCGCGTGACGGGATATCGAATTCGAGATGGGTCCTGTCTCCCCTTCCCTCCATCTGGATGAGGGCACCCTTGCGGCGGGTCACCATCTCGATGGCTCTTCCCACGAACTCCTCAGGAAGGTCTATGGTGAGATTCTCTATAGGTTCGCAGCGCTGTCCTCCGATCACCTTGTCCAGCACCTTAGGCTGTCCCACCTGGAGCTCGAAGCCCTCGCGACGCATGGTCTCGATGAGGACAGAAAGATGGAGCACGCCTCGGCCATAGACTATGAAGGAGTCCGCATTCGGACCCGGCTTGACGCGAAGAGCAAGGTTCTTCTCAAGTTCCTTCTCAAGACGCTCCTTGAGGTGACGCGAGGTCACGAACTTGCCTTCCTTGCCGAAGAAAGGAGAGTTGTTGATGCAGAAGAGCATGCTCATTGTTGGTTCGTCCACCTCTATAGGAGGAAGAGCCTCAGGATTCTCGAAATCAGCTATCGTATCTCCGATCTCAAAGCCCTCAAGACCCACCACAGCACAGATGTCTCCGCACTGCACCTGGTCCACCTTGGACTTTCCGAGTCCGTCAAAGACCATGAGTTCCTTGATCTTCTGCTTCTGCTGTATGTCATACCTCTTGCAGAGGGTTATGTTCATTCCTGCCTGGAGGGTTCCTCGCGTTACTCTTCCCACTGCGATACGTCCCACATACGGAGAATATTCAAGCGACGAAATCAGCATCTGAGGGGTTCCGTCCACCATTTCCGGAGACGGGATGACCTCAAGGATGGTATCCAGCAGAGCGGTGATGTCATTGGCCGGCTGCTTCCAGTCGTGAGACATCCATCCCTGCTTTGCACTACCGTAAACCGTGCGGAAATCAAGCTGATCCTCAGTAGCTCCGAGGGCGAACATAAGGTCGAACACCTCTTCCTGCACCTCATCCGGGCGACAGTTGAGCTTATCAACCTTGTTTATCACAAGCACCGGCTTCTTGCCCATCTCGATGGCCTTCTGGAGAACGAACCTTGTCTGAGGCATACAGCCCTCGAAGGCATCCACGAGAAGGATCACTCCGTCCGCCATGTTCAGCACTCGCTCCACCTCACCTCCGAAGTCGCTATGGCCAGGCGTGTCGATGACATTTATCTTTACACCTTTATATATTACGGACACATTCTTGGCAAGAATGGTGATACCCCTTTCCCTTTCAAGGTCGTTGTTGTCCAGGATCAGCTCTCCCAGCTTCTCCTGCTCGCGCTGCTGACGCGCCTGATATATCATCCTGTCCACAAGCGTCGTCTTGCCGTGGTCCACATGAGCGATGATAGCAATGTTCCTTATATCCATAATCCGCTAATATTTAGCTCATTAAGAGCGCAATAACACTCGACCGGTTTTTCCGGCCGAAAAAGATTTGCAAAAGTAGATATTTTTATAAAATATTTTCCAATCTTTTTCTATTTTTGCGCCCGAAAAAATTCATTTCATTTCGGAGCGAAGCGACAAAGTCCCTTCCCCGAGGGAAGGGATTTAGGGAAGGGGCAACGATGACATAGTTTCATATTCATGCACATCGTGGAAAGAAGGGATGAGTTATTTTATGTTGAGCCAAATTATAATATTAGAAAATATGAAACAGGACATGATTGTAATTCTGGATCTCGGAAGTCACGAGAACACAGTGGTTGCCAGAGCCATCCGTGCGCTGGGAGTTTACAGCGAAATCTATCCGCATGACATTACGGCTGCGGAACTGAAGGCACTTCCTAATGTAAAGGGAATAATCATCAACGGAGGTCCCAACAATGTGATTGACGGAGTTGCAATCGACGTTCTTCCGGAAATCTACGAGGCCGGATATCCTGTGATGGCGGCAGGTCATGACAAGGCACTATGCGAAGTGAAGCTTCCTCAGTTTGCAAATGACGAAGAGGCCATCAAGGAGGCTGTGAAGCCTTTCGTATTCGACACATGCAAGGCGGAGGCGAACTGGAACATGAAGAACTTCGTGGCTGACCAGGTGGAGCTCGTGCGCAGGCAGGTGGGAGACCGCAAGGTGCTTCTCGCACTCTCAGGCGGCGTGGACAGCTCGGTGGTTGCAGCGCTCCTGCTCAAGGCCATCGGAGACAACCTCGTGTGCGTGCATGTGAACCACGGACTCATGAGAAAGGGCGAGAGCGAGAATGTTGTGGAGGTGTTCCGCAACCAGCTCTGCGCAAACCTTATATATGTAGATGCAACAGACCGTTTCCTCGGCCTTCTCGAAGGAGTTGCAGATCCTGAGCAGAAGAGAAAGATCATCGGTGGAGAGTTCATCCGCGTGTTCGAGGAGGAGGCGCGCAAGCTCGACGGAATCGACTTCCTCGGCCAGGGAACAATCTACCCTGACATCGTGGAGAGCGGCACCAAGACAGCCAAGATGGTGAAGTCTCACCACAATGTGGGCGGTCTTCCAGAGGATCTCAAGTTCGAGCTCGTCGAGCCGCTCAAGCAGCTCTTCAAGGACGAGGTCCGTGCATGCGGAGTGGAACTCGGACTTCCATATGAAATGGTGTACCGCCAGCCGTTCCCGGGACCGGGTCTCGGAGTACGCTGCCTCGGAGCCATCACCCGCGACCGTCTTGAGGCGCTTCGTGAGGCTGACGCTATCCTCCGCGAGGAGTTCGCAAAGGCAGGTCTTGACAAGAAGGTATGGCAGTACTTCACAGTGGTTCCGGACTTCAAGTCTGTGGGAGTGCGCAACAACGCCCGTTCATACGACTGGCCGGTGATCATCCGTGCCGTGAACACCATCGACGCGATGACAGCCAGCATCGAGCAGATCGACTGGCCTATTCTGATGAAGATCACAGACAGGATCCTTGCAGAGGTTCCAGGCGTGAACCGCGTCTGCTACGACCTCTCACCGAAGCCGTCTGCTACCATCGAGTGGGAATAGGGTGGTAACCCCGGTTCATATCCTCAAAAAGAGGCAATATCGAGGATTTGACAGATGACAAACAATAAACCGGCCGCAAATCACGGCTGGTTTATTGTTTATTTATACTGTTCTATGATCTCGCGGACCTTGGCGACCTTCTCGTCGAGGAGCTGCTTTGAGGTGGCCTCGCAGAGGAAGCGCAGATAAGGTTCGGTGTTGGAAGGACGGATGTTGAACCACCAGTCAGGGAATTCCACACGGTAGCCGTCGAAGTCCATATAGGCAGTCGCCTTTTCCTGAGCCATAAAATAGTCACGCACGGCGTCCATCGCCTCCTTCTTGCGGTCCAGCTTGAAGTTGATCTCTCCGGAGTTCTGATATTTCTCGATGCGGCAGATGAGCTGGCTGAGAGAAATGCCCCGGGCCTTCATCTTCGCCACCACGTTCAGGATGAGGATGGCTGCGAGGAGTCCGCTGTCGGAGTAGAAGAAGTCACGGAAGTAATAGTGGCCGGCGAGTTCGCCTCCGAAGACTCCGTCAAGCTCGCGGAGCTTCAGGGCCGCATAAGCACGTCCCACACGCCAGGTGTTCATCACTCCACCCATAGGAGCGAGGTACTCTCCCACTGCCTTCGAACTTCTGATGTCCTGATGGATATATCCCTTCTCTCCCCTCTCCTCAAGGAAATAATGTCCGAGCACGGCGATCATCAGGTCGGGCGAAATGAATCGGCTGTTCTCGTCCACGAACATGACGCGGTCCGCATCACCATCGAAGATCACACCTATATCGGCCTTTACCTGAGCCACGAGTTTCTTCAGATCTTCGACATTCTCCTGAACCAGAGGGTTAGGCTCATGGTTAGGGAAACGTCCGTCCATATCGTCGTAGATATATGCAGGCTGGTCGCCGAAGATATCACGGACAAAGAGTGAGGCCATGCCGTTGGACACATCCATTGCGATCTTCAGTCCCGACCAGTCTTCCTTATATTTAAGAAGGAAATCCAGATAGTCCTTGCGGATCTGAGGCATCTGATGCACCTGACCCCTGACAGCAGCAGGAGTGCACTGGCGGCCCTCATCGATCCAGTCGCGGATCTGTCCCAGTCCTGTGTCCAGACCCACCGGAAGGGCATTCTCACGGGACACCTTCATTCCGTTGTACTGCGCAGGATTGTGCGATGCCGTGATCTGCACAGAAGCCTTGAATCCGTAAAACGCCGTTCCGAAATACACCATCGGAGTGGTGCACAGGCCTGCGTCATATACGTCGGCACCGGCATCGGTGATTCCCTTCAGAAGATATTCATGAATCTCTGGGGAAGAGACCCTTGCATCCCTTCCGACCAGTACCTTGTCGGCAGAAAGAAGTTCAGGCAGGAAATAGCCCACCTTGTAGGCCACGTCCTTGTCGAAATCCACATTGTAGATTCCTCTGATGTCGTAAGCGTGAAATGCTCCCATAACTATCTCTTTGATTTATATCGTGTCTGCACCGAACCTTTGGAGATGGCCAGCAGCTTGCGGGCGATCATCTTGCGGCGGATCGGCGAAACGTTATCTACAAAAAGGTTGCCTTCCAGATGAGAAAGCTCGTGCTGGACCATACGGCAGGCGAAACGGTCGAACTCCTCGACCACCTTCTCGAAGTTCTCGTTATAGTACTCCACCTTTATCTTTGAAGGGCGTGTCACCTCTGCATATACGCCAGGTACGCTCAGACAACCTTCCGAATACTCGCAGGTCTCCTTGCTCTCCTCCAGCACGACAGGGTTGATCATCACACGGAAGAAATCGTGAAGATAGTCGTATGTGTCGGACAGGTCTCGTCCGTCCACGATCACTATCCTCTTGTTCACACCCACCTGAGGTGCAGCCAGGCCACAGCCGTCAGCCACCTTGAGGGTGTCCTTCATGTCTTCTATGAGTTTCGTAATGCCTTCACGGTCATTCAGGTCGGCTTCCGCATTCTCGTTTCTGAGAACTTCCGAGCCGTATAAATAAATCGGTAGTATCATATATATGCTTATTTCTTTTTATCAAGGTAACTCTGCAGGATGATGGCTGCGCTGATCTTGTCCACAGACTCCTTCTTCATGCGGTCCTGCTTCTTCATGCCTCCGTCAATCATCGCCCTGTGCGCAAGAACCGACGTAAACCTCTCGTCTTCGAGGGTCACAGGGATTTCAGGGAAGGCTTTGGCAAGGTGTTTCAGAAAGACATCCACATCCTTGGCCGCCTCGGAAGGCCTGCCGTCCGTGTTCATCGGATAGCCCACCACAAAGCGGACCACAGTCTCATTTTCAGCGTATTTTTTGAGATATTCTATTATCTTTGCAGAATGTATCGTATCTAATGCAGACGCAAAGATTCCGAGCGGATCGCTGACCGCGACGCCCACACGTTTTCTGCCGTAATCTATGCCTATAATCCTGTCCATCAAGATACAAAGTTACTATTTTTTTATGGCACAGCAAAACAAGGTAAAGAAAACCAGAAATTTCCGTCTGACTCTGGTTGACGACAAGACACACAAGCATCTGTGGAGCGCACATTTCACCAAGGTGGGTTTCATAGTCGCGATAATCAGTGCCCTGGTAATGCTCAGCGCAGCAGTATTCTGCGTGGTTGCATATACACCGGTGCGCACTTTCATTCCCGGATATCCTGACGCCCATTCCAAGAGAGCTGCCATTCAGAACGCCATCAGAATAGACTCCCTGGAGAACGTGATCTACAGATGGGAACTCTACTCCGAGAATCTCAGAAGGGTCGTCGAGGGACAGGAGCCTCTGAAGATCGACAGCCTCATCAACGCCGCACAGGCAAGCAGGACTGCAACAGCCGACGCGGCAGACCTTCTCAGCAAGGACTCTCTCCTGAGGGAGGTCGTCCGCGAGGAAGAAGAGTTCGGAATATCCGCCAGGAACAAGAGGGACCTCCCTATCGAGGGCCTGCATTTCTTCACCCCGCTCAAAGGCGTCGTTTCCCAGGGATATGATGCGAACATCCACCCTTATATAGACATCACGGCTCCGGCAGGTTCCGTCGTAAAAGCCACTCTGGACGGCACCGTGATATTCTCCGGATGGAGCGAAGAAGCCGGCAACACAATCCAGATACAGCACGAGAGCGACATAGTATCGATATACAAGCACAATGAGAAGCTGCTCAAGAAGGTCGGGGAGAAGGTCACTGCCGGTGCCCCTATAGCCCTGGTCGGCAACACCGGAGACATCAGCACCGGGACCCACCTCCACTTCGAGCTCTGGCATAAGGGCGAGACGGTGGACCCTACCCTCTACATTAAATTCTAGGAGATGGAAAAGAGAAGAATCGCCATACTGGGATCCACCGGATCCATCGGACGACAGGCCCTGGACGTCATCAGCCAGCACAGGGACCTCTTCGAAGTGGAACTGCTCACAGCCAACAACAGTTCCGACCTGCTCATCAGCCAGGCAATCGAATTCGACGCCAATGCCGTGGTCATCTGCAATGAAGACAAGTATGAGGAAGTTTCCGAGGCATTGAAGCCCCATTATATAAAGGTGTTCGCCGGCATGCAGTCGGTCTGCGACCTGGTCACAGGAGACAACATAGACATAGTCCTGACATCCATGGTGGGATTCAGCGGTCTTGCTTCGACCGTTGCAGCAGTCAAGGCTGGAAAGACCATAGCACTGGCCAACAAGGAGACCCTTGTGGCGGCGGGAGCCATAGTCATGGACCTGGCCGCAAAGCATGGAGCACGCATCCTTCCTGTCGACTCCGAGCACTCTGCCATCTTCCAGTGTCTGATGGGCTCGGCAGGGGCAGACATCGAGAAGATACACCTCACAGCCTCCGGTGGTCCTTTCCGCACATGGAGCCGTGAAGACATAGCCAGTGCGACAAGGGCCCAGGCCCTCAACCATCCTAACTGGAGCATGGGCAGCAAGATCACCATCGACTCGGCCACGATGATGAACAAGGGCCTGGAAATCATCGAAGCCCGCTGGCTGTTCGGCACACCGGGCGAAAAGATCCAGGTCGTCATCCATCCCGAATCCATAATCCATTCGATGGTGGAATATGCTGACGGTTCCGTAATCGCCCAGATGGGACACCCCGACATGAGGGAGGCCATCCAGTTCGCCTTCAGTTTCCCTCAAAGACTCACTCTCGACAACAGGAAGCTGAATTTTGCGGAACTTGGCAGCATGTCGTTCTTCGCTCCCGACCAGGAGAAGTTCCCTGCCTTGAAGCTTGCATACGAGGCCTTGGACAAGGGCGGAAACATGCCGTGCATCATGAATGCGGCCAACGAGGCAGCAGTTGCAGCCTTCCTTCAGGAAAGGATCGGATTCTACGACATCACGGATATTGTCCAGGACTGCATGGCTGGTGCAGATTTTGCAGCGTCGCCCGACCTTGATGCAATATTCCGGACCAATGAGGAGACCCTTGCGAAGGCCGAGGAAAAGATCACCCGTCTGGCCGGAAAGAAATCATTTTAAACGACACAGATGATAGCTCTTATAAAGACACTTCAGGTCATTCTTGCACTTGGAATACTTATTCTCGTGCATGAATTCGGCCATTTCTTCTTTGCCAAACTGTTCAGAATCAGGGTGGACAAGTTCTTCCTGTTCTTTGACGCAGGCGGATTCAAGCTGCTCAGCACAAAGACGGGATGGTTTGCCAGACTGTTCCCCAAAGCGACACAGTGGGAAACCGAATATGGAATCGGATGGCTCCCCCTGGGAGGCTACTGCAAGATCGCAGGCATGATAGACGAATCCATGGACACGGAGCATCTGAAGACAGAGCCGCAGCCTTGGGAGTTCAGGACAAAGCCGGCATGGCAGAGGCTGCTGGTGATGGCAGGAGGAGTCCTGTTCAACTTCATCTTCGCCGTAATGACATATTCCACAATTCTGGGAATATGGGGAGAGGCATATATAAAGAATGACGGAAACGGCATATATGTGAACGAACTCGCATACGAGATGGGCTTCCGCAACGGTGACCGTATCCTCGCCTTCGACGACTACATCCCCGAAGACTTCAGCATGCTTCAGGCCGACCTGGTCAGGGAGAACACCCACAGGGTCACAGTCCTCAGACAGGGAGACACACTTAATATATATATAGACCAGAACATGATCGGAGAGGTGCTCCAGAACCCCGGCATGTTCTCTCTTGCCCATCCTTTCATAGTAAGTTCTGTTGCAGAGAACTCACTCAACAAGGAAGCTGACCTGCAGAGCGGAGACCGGATCATCGCAATAGACAGCATGCGGACGGAATTCGTGCAGGACGCCTGGAAGATTCTTGGAGAGAAGAAGGGAGGGCAGGTGCTGGCGACAATAACAAGACAGGCTGACACACTCACAAGGACAATGCAGGTGGATACCTCCGGAATGCTGGGAGTCTATCTCCAGTCTCCCGAGGTACAGACAAGGGAATACACCTTCCTTTCGGCAATCCCTGCCGGCTTCACAAAGACCTTCTCCACCATCGGAGGATACCTCAAGGACCTCAAGCTCGTCTTCACACCGAAGACCGAAGCATACAAGTCAGTCGGAAGCTTCATAGCCATCGGGCAGATCTTCCCGTCCGCATGGGACTGGCACGCCTTCCTGAGCATCATCGCCCTGCTGTCCATAATGCTGGCGGTGATGAACCTTCTGCCCATCCCGGCCCTTGACGGAGGTCACATAGTCTTTACCCTCTACGAGATGATCACAGGCAGGAAGCCTGATGACAGATTCCTGATGGTGACCCAGATGATAGGAATGATACTGATTCTCGGACTTATGTTCCTGGCAATCGGAAACGACATATTGAGATTCTTCTGATAACAAACACACATCCATATGAAACGCATAGCAAAATACATCGCAGTCGTTCTCGCAGCCCTTGCTGCCATCTCATGCAACGAACAGACAAAAAAGAAGGTCCTCCTTCCGAACATCAGCGGAAAGGCAGGCGAGGTCATCGTAGTCATCGGCAAGGCAGACTGGGAAGGACTGGTCGGCAACACACTTCGCGACACTCTGGCCTGCGAATGCCCTTACCTTCCACAGCGTGAGCCCCTCTACACCTTGGTGAACGTGGCTCCAGCGGGCTTCACAAGCCTGTTCCAGGTGCACCGCAACATAATAGTGATGGACATCAGCAACACCGTGACAGAGCCTGGTGTAGTGTTCAAGAAAGACGTCTGGGCGGCACCCCAGTGTGTGATCTATGTGAATGCAATCAATGCCGAATCTGCGGCACAGCTCATCATGGACTACAGCGCCAAGATCAAGGCCACTCTCGAGCAGGCTGAAAGAGACCGCGTGATCGCCAATGCCACCAGATACGAGGAACTCAAGCTGCGCCCTATAGTCACAAAGCTCTTCGGAGGCACTCCGCACTTCCCTTCAGGCTACCAGCTCAAGAAGAAGACGGACGACTTCGTATGGATCACATACGACACGCAGTTCACGATGCAGGGCATACTCATGTTCAAATATCCTGTAGTTGAAGGCGAGAACATGATGGATCTGGACAACATCATCAGGAACACCAACACCGTGCTCAAGGACAATGTTCCGGGAATGTTCGAGAACACACATATGACCATCACAGACTTCGCACGTCCATCCCTGGAGTACATGAGATACAAGGGCCGCGATTTCGCTCAGATGAGAGGATTCTGGGAGGTGCACAACGATTACATGGGCGGTCCGTTCGTCTCACACATATTCTACTCCCCTGACGGCAAGGAGATGATCGAGATCTTCGGATTCGTGTATGCACCTAAGTATGACAAGAGACATTACCTCAGGCAGGTGGAGTCGATCATATATTCATTCGAGTGGGCAAAGCCGGAAGAGAAGAAATAGCATTTTCCGGAGAAAAAGGTAAAAATATTTTGTCAGTTTAAAAAGATTTTTTACCTTTGCAGTCCATTTGTGAAAAATGGTAAGTTTGGTCGGTTCGTCTATCGGTTAGGACTCAAGATTTTCATTCTTGCAAGAGGGGTTCGATTCCCCTACCGACTACGAAAAATATAAAAAATAAGAACAATGGCAAACCACGCTTCAGCAGACAAGCGCTATCGCCAGAGCGAGAGGCGCAGATTGCATAATAAGTATTATGCAAAGACAACAAGGAACGCAATCCGTGCGATCCGTAACACAAACGACAAGGCAGCAGCCGAGGCAAACGCACCTAAGGTGTATGCAATGATCGACAAGCTCGCTAAGATCGGTGTTATCCACAAGAACAAGGCAGCGAACCTCAAGAGCGGTATCGCAGTCTATATCAACAAACTCTCATAAAGAAAGTTTCCCTTTTAAGGGTTTTCTTATAGCTGGAAAGTGGCGGTCCAACGACGGATTGCCACTTTCTAATTAAAATCGAGATGTAGCGCAGTTGGTAGCGCACTACGTTCGGGACGTAGGGGTCGCGTGTTCGAGTCACGTCATCTCGACCATTACAAAGGGTAGAGGTCGGTTCCTTCACAGGGACCGGCCTCTCGTCAATATTTATGTAAATAACCAGAAGGTGCTTAGAATGAATAGCCGAGGGAGAGAGCCAGCGTATTTGACATTGGAGACTTTCCTGTCGGGATCACATACGCAAGGTCAAGGGTGACTCCGAAGAAGCGGCATCCCACTCCTACCGACGCATATGAAGGAAGGACAGAAGTTCCTCCGTATCTGTACCCGGCCTTGACAGAAACCATCTCATCATATATGTATTCCGCTCCTAAAGAAGCGGCGAATGCCCCTGCAAAGTAATAATCCGCTTCCGCTGACACATCGATGCCATGGACATCGGCGAAGACCTTTTCGTATCCTGCTCCAAGGGTCAGGGCAGAGGGCAGCGCATATTTCAGACCGGTGGCAGAAGTGACTGCGGTACCGAGATCAGAAACGCCAAGAGCAACCTTGACATCGCTGAACTTCGACATCAGGAAGATGTCTGTCATGAAGGCTCCATAGGACACTCCCTCAGCAAGAGAACTTGAAGCATAGCCAAGGTTGACTCCAGCAGAGAGGAAAGGCAGGAAGCGCCAGGCAAAGCCGGCTTTAATCTGAAGATCTGACGGGCTGAATGTGCCCTTTGATGTTCCTTGATCGCTGAAGATTTCATATCCCGGATGCATACCGTAAGTTACGCCCAGGGCAACACCTATCTTCTGTCTTATATTGTAAGATCCCCCCAGGACCAGAACATTTGTCTTCGCAGACGACGGCTGCCAAAGCGAATAGCCTGCAGCAAAGTCCCCCTGAAGACCGGAATAAGGCACAGCCGCAACATTCCCGAAAGCTGAGAAGGCTGTCGAAGAAGTCTCCACTGCTGAAGTTCCAGCTTTTGCAAGAGCAGCAGCGGAAAAATCAGCGGCAGCAAAAGGCAGAGCCTGAGCTGAAGCCACCAGGGGCAGCAACAGGAACAATATATATATGAATATTCGTTTCATGCTTGCAGGGGACATTAAAGTTTCACGATTGTGCGGCGGTACTCATTTCCGGAGAATGATACGCTAAGGTTGTACACTCCTGGGGCAAACTGGCTCATATCTATCCGTGCAGGCTCGACCGCACCGACATCCATCGTCGCCTCATAGACCGTTCGTCCGGTTGATGACAGGATGCTTATCCTGGTAGGCTCCACATCGAGGGTGCTGATGTTCAGCCAGTCAACCACAGGATTCGGATACACTTCAAGCGGTTTCTCAGGATCCTTGACAACCACCTTGAACGGCAGGGTGCATGTAAGGCCACGGGAATCCTTGGCCACAATTGTCACATCTGTCGTGCCGAACATGAGAGTAGTTGCATGCAGGACATTATCTGCCTGATTGATATGAAGAATGCTCTTGTTGGTCATCCTGATCTCGAACGCAAGCTGCTCTCCGTCCGGATCATCAAGATAGTCCGACATGTCAAGAGAGAATCTGAGGCCTTCCTGATCGAAGAAGAAATCCTCAACATCCTTGACTATTACAGGAGCATGATTTTCCAATATTTCATATTCAATATCATGAGTATAAGACAGTCCATAGCTGTCCGTCACCTTGATGGTTGCCTTGTATTCTCCCGGCTCGTCTGCATTTCCCGTCACTTTAAATACATACCTGCCGTCATTCGCAAGCTTCAGTGAGTCAGCCTTGCTTCCCGGCTCATACTCGTATGTGATCTTATGGCCGTCAGGATCAGCAATGACATAGGCCACTTCCAGAACCTCATGAGACTTCACCTTGAAGTCACCGTCATAGTCTGTCGTCACCTCAGGAGGGTTATTGCCTTCCGTGGTCACCGTGTACACCGGAGACAGAGCGGAATAGTTACGTCTGTAATCGAACGCAGCCACAGCCACATGATATTCCGTCTCGAATTCAAGTTCCGGGACTGTTCCGGTCATATCATCCCCGACCTTCAGAGAGCCCGTAAGCACATCGGCATATTTCATATCAGACGGCACTGACGCTGGATTCAAAGCGGCAAAAGCATCTTTATTCCTGGAAGCGATCACCCTATATCCCCAAGCCTTGTTGTCATCGGGATCGGAGGTCACCTTCCACTTGAGATTGACATTGTTGGAAAGCACAGAAGCGACCGCCTCGGCGACCATCACCGGAGGCGTCTTCCCTCCGTAGGTCATGGCACCCATCGCATCCACAAGAGGACCTATCTTGGCATTCTTGGACATCACTGACGAATTCGCTCCCTTGATCAGCTTTTCCCTGAGTTTTGCCGGTGTGAAACCCGGACCTCCGTGGTGCGAAACGACCAGAGCCGCGACACCGGAGACATGAGGACATGCCATTGAAGTTCCCTGCATATATCCGTATCCGTTGTCAGGGATAGTACTGAGAATCTCTCCTTGAGCATAATCAACCGATCCACCAGGCGCTGCGATGTCCACCCAGTCACCATAATTGGAATAGGAAGCCCTCGTGAAGTTAGGCGCTATCGAACCGACTGCAAGAACCGGTTCGTATTCACAGATCGGATCATTCGGCCAGCCGCTGTTACCTGCAGCAAAGATGACAATTCCCCCCGCCATCGGACCCGTCTGATTCCCATTTGCATCCTTTCCCGCATTTGCTATGAAATAATCGATGGCAGCAGCCAGGGCCGTGCCCTCGATACTGGCCTTCTTCGCA
This sequence comes from Bacteroidales bacterium, assembly GCA_017938925.1. GTDB lineage: Bacteria > Bacteroidota > Bacteroidia > Bacteroidales > UBA932 > Cryptobacteroides. Next base: position 59,253 of record JAGBAO010000009.1, read on the forward strand.
TCCTCTGCCGTTTCATAGACATAGCCCCAGCTGTTCTGGGATATGACAGCCCCATTGTCGGCTCCCCACACTATGGCATCTGCACCATCGCCTCCGAAATCCTTCTGAGGATCGTCCGGATTAGGAGCAAAAATCTGACAAGACAGAAGCTTCACACCCTGAACCTTGGCAGCAGCGTCACCTCCGGCAAGTCCTGAGACTCCAATTCCATTGTTGTTCACAGCGGCAATCGTTCCGGCCACATGAGTTCCATGAGAGTGCGGAACCACTTTGGACTGCTTATCCACAAAGCTTTTACCCTTAAGATAGTTTGCCTTGAGGTCCTCATGCTCATAGTCAATTCCGCCATCCACAACGGCCACGATCACCTCCGGCTTTCCGGTCGTATAGTTTTCCCATACAGACTTGACGTTGACATCCGCTCCTGCCTTATGAGAGGCGTCCAGTGAACCGTCGTTGATATAATGCCACTGATATTTGAGGCGAGGGTCATTGAATGTGGAGGTGCGACGGATGTTCCTCACAGGCTCAACGCTTATGATTCCAGGGACAGAGCCCAGATCGGAAGAGGCCTTCGTGACCGGAACCTCGGGATCGAAAGTAAGCTTATACCATCTGTGAAGTCCGAAAGCCCTGCGTCTTGCTTCGAATTCGCCGCCATGTGAAAAGACCCTTTCCATTGAACTGATGCCGAGCATCTCCTTCATGGAATTGAGTTCAGAAGACTTTGTCACCAGACTGCCGCTCTGGAGATCCGCCTCAATAAGTTCTATCATCGAGTCATCGAACTGCACGACAGCCTGTCCGGGCACTATCGCCTGGACTTTTTCCTGCTGCTCCTCCTGCTCAGATTCAGGCAGGGGTTCCCTGGTACAGCCTATGGCCAGAAGGGCCATGAGCACAAATGATATATATCTTTCCATTACTTTCCGAGATTATCTGCAATGAAATCAAGAACCTTGAGATTATCCTGAGGATTCTTGAACTTGATCTTGTTTCCCTTCAGGAATGCGCTGAGAGCATCCTTGTCGATTCCGTCAATCTGCATCACATCCTTCTTTGCCGCATAGATTACGCGACCAGGCAGGACAAGATACCTCCTGACGGTGACCGGTAGAATGCTGCCGTCGTGCTTGGAGTTCTTGAGCTCCATATGATTCATATTGGATCTTGTGCCGCCGAGTCCTTCGATAGAACTGAGGGCCTGAGTGGCAATGGAGTTGGAAGATGAACCGTAAGCGCCGCCTGTGGTGTTGAGTCTGGCTACATCCACCAGCATTTCCTCAGCGATGAATCCATTGTCTGAGCTTGCCAGTACCTTCATCATGCGGCCTCCGACATTGGCATAGTAATCATTTCCGATCTTCACGGAAAAGACTTCTGTCGCAAGAGCCTCGCGAATGAGTTCCCCTTCGATGAAATGAAGGCGGCTCTCCATGATATGGATATTGAAAAGTCCCGACACAGGGGCACCAGAGTGTTTCTTGAGCTCCCCTGTCTGAAAATCAGAATACAGATACGGCCACGTGGTGGTGGGCTCGTTTGTCTGGGCGGAGATCCTGCCAAAGGATATGATCAACGCCAATGCAATCAAGATATAGCGTCTCATGACTTTCTGGTTATTGTTTTATTGGAAAGGGAGGGGCGTTTCACCGCCCGTCCCTTTGATATAAATTATCCTATCTAGAGAATGTTCTTCTTAGCGATTTTCTTTACTGACAATGTCGTGGTTTCTTCCCCACCTTCTTCATCAGCAGGCTCTGTGCCCTTTTCTGCGCTGAATGCGACAAACAAATCGATATAATTGTACAATTCATCCTGATAGTAATCAGCGATACCGAAAAGTCCATCTGCGGTCTGAGTCTGATATTTAAGAATACCTGCCTCAGGCATATTCATAACAAGCGGGTCACCTGAATATGTTTCAAACTTGAGAGTAACAGGTATCAGGAGATACTCTTCGTTTTCATCTTTTACAGGATAGCCATCCGCACCATAGACATAATCAAAATCATCGGCAAAATACTGACCACTCGGAATTGTAAGTGTTCCTGATGCTGCATCAAAGGTAGCAACGATAGGGGTTTTACAAGAATAACCATAGAACTCCACAATCTTTACATTTCCCTTCTCGCTGTCAGGAAGCGCTTCAATCTTCATTGATGTACTCTCCCATCCATAGGCTTCACCATAGAAATTACTAAAATACTCTACATTATAGTATCCTACAACAGTATCAATTGTATAGTCATATGCATAAAGAGTAGCATACTCAGCAGCCTTTGTAGGATTGCCCCAGATATCCTGGAATGAATCCTGAGGATAAGAGAATACAAGTGTAGTACCGAATGCCGGTTCTTCAGGACAAACCATCCATACGCCGCTCTTACCCTCGCTGTTTACACCAAATCCATAAGTCTTGTCTTTGGTCAGATCGATTGTAAGAACCTTTCCTGGAGTCACATAGTTGACAACTGGCTTCGCCTTACCTGTTGTTGCAAAGGTTGAGTCCACAGCCGTTCCCACAGAGAACATTGCAGTCTGCCAGTCATTGAACATCTGCTGCTCCTCAGGGAAAGCATCCTCAAGAGCGAACGCGACTGTGTCCTTTCTTGACCACACGCCTACCTGTACATCTTTACCGCTTTCATCTTTAGCCCACTGTCCTGCCACGAGTGCCTTCACCTTGTTCTTCGCACTGTCGGTGAAAGTTCCTTCAGGCCATGCTATCGACCAGTCTGCACCATGTGGAAGACCGGCGAACTGCACTGTAACGGTGTTGCCCTCCACAAGGACTGAATCTGCGACAGCCTCTACAGTACCCATCTCCTTATATTCAAGGTTACGAGCATAGTATGTGGCAGTAACCTTGCCTTCTCCAAGGTACACCTTCTCCGAGAATGTCAGGACAATCGTACTGTCAGACACAGTATCATCATAGTCAACCAGCTTAACGGTGATGCCGTCAGTAGTAACGACTTCCTTCACAGCAATGCTTCCTGCAATGCCCATAGGGCTTCCCGCAACAGCATAGATGGTGTACGGAGTGTTAGGAGCAAGTTCTCCGACAGCAAGATGTGCCACAGAATCCTCAGCAGCCTTGAAAGTACCCTTGATCAGACCATCGAGTTTGCACTGATATACAGCCGCTGAATCAACTGCCTGAGCAGGACCTGCAGCCACAAAATATGAGTAGTACGCAGCATCACCGACTGGTGAGAGGGTGAATGCCAATGTATCATCACCGAGAGTATCGATCTGAATCTCTACGCTTCCGGCCTTGTCGGGAGCGACCGGTGTCTCCACCGGGCCGTACATGTCATCACATGCTACGGCCACGAGTGCAGCCACTGCTAAATATGTAAATATCTTTTTCATGATGTTTCAGATTATTGTTTAGTCAAAGTCATTGTTCCCTTGGTCATCACTCCCTGAGCAGCAAGATAGCTGCCACTTGGAGTCCATACAGCAGGAGCATCCTCTGTCCTCCAGACTCCGTCTGCGCCCATAGTGAAGGTCACGACTCCTGAATCCACGAGGTCAAGATATCCACCACCAAGATCAACCCATGTACCGAAAGAGAACGTATCGGAAAGATCGTCATGCCAAGCCGGTTCCTCAGAATTCACACCGCAGGTCTGACCGCAAGGAATGGTGATTGTCTTCAGGTCCTCGGAAACGTTTCCGTAAACTGCCCATCCGCCCCATGTTGAAGCCAGAGATGTAAGGTACACCGGTTTGTCAATCCAAACTACAGTGACATCGTCAGGATCATTGGTGAATGACAGTGTCCACTCAGCAGGAGAGCCAGTGTAGAACTGTGCTGAAACCTTGTAATCTCCAAGAATTGCTGCCAGAGGATGGTCAAGGTCAACGATCTTCACAGTACAAGTCTTGTTATATCCCAGATCCAGGTCACCGGCACTTTCGAGAGTCACAGTAAAGAGGAGGTCACCTGTGTAACCGCTCTTCTCAGCTGTTGTCGCGATGTTCACGATATTAAGAACGATGTTCTGAGTACGTGTTTCCCCGTCATAAACGAGAACAGCCGCCTCATCTGCAAGAGTATAGTTCGTACCCTTCTTAGCTGTGCTGTCAGCAACCGAATAAGCCACTGTCACCTTCACAGGATCCAGTGAAGCCACAGTCACAGGGATAACCAGTGAATCTGCATCCTCATTCACAGTATATGATGTCTGAGCAAATCCCACGAATGACTTGCCGTCCTCGAACACAGGAGTCTCATTGAGCTTGCTGCATGAAAGTGCAGCTGTAAGCGCCAGAGCGCAAGCCGTAAATCTATATATGTTTTTCATAAACATTTCCTCCTATTCATTAATAACCTACATTCTGAACGAGATTGCCGTTGGCACCGATCTCCCTGAGAGGTATAGGCATAGCCCACTTGTGCTGTCCCCATGCGAGATCCTTTGCTGTTGCATCACCGACAAAGTCAGTTCTGGTCATGTTTCTCTTAGTACGACCGAGGTCGAACCAGTAGTGTGCCTCCCATGCGAGTTCCTTCTGCCTCTCGAGCCATACACCTTCGAGTGTGGCATTCTGAGCTGTCGCACCTCTCTGTGCAGCGAGGTCAGCAAGAGCCTGAGGAGCGTTGTAGCCCTGAGCACCTCTTACCACAGCCTCAGCAAGGTTGAGATACATCTCTGAAAGACGGAGAACAATCACGTTTGTGAGGTCCGGCTTTGCAAGGCCCTTACCTATGTACTTAGCTGTCCAGAGGACACCGTCCTTTTCCTGGAAGAGGGTTCCGCGAACGTCGTCAGCCTCATAAAGGTTCTTGAGGTCCGTCGAAGCTCCTGCATCACCATATCCGTCAGGTCCGCACATCGGAGAGAGGCCGTCATGGTATCCGTCATATGAGTTTGACTTGTTTCCATATATCTCGAAGATAACCTCACCACCTGTAGGAACATCTACAGAATAGCATGCAGCATCCTCAACCTCCTCCGGAGTCCAGAGCTTGTAGTCGTAATCGTTGATCACCTTTGAAGCATAATCCGCAGCACCCTGCCAGTTCTCGCTGTAGAGATATACACGGCTCAGGAGAGCCTGGATTGCAGGAAGAGTCACAACTGCCTTTGAGTCTGTCACGCCAGCCCTCACATAAGAAGGATCGATAGCCTTTTCAGCCTCAAGAAGGTCTGCGATAACCTGGTCATAGACTTCCTTCACGGTGTTTCTTGCAGGCTTTCCTGCCGGGTCAGTCTTGAGCACTACAGGGACTCCGAGATGAGATCCCTTGCCGTCAGCTCCGTTCTGGTCGTAGCAGTATGGCTGAGCATAAGTCCTCACAAGGTCGAAATGTGCGAGAGCACGGAGGAAGAGACACTCTGCCTTGAGATTGTTCAGATCCTGTGCAGTCACATCAGGAGTCTCCTTGCCTTCAAGATTGTCAAGAACGTTGTTCACTGAAGAGATCACGAAATATGCATAACCCCAGAGGGATGATGTGTTGTTCGGATCGTAGTTAAGGTTGTAAAGGTCGTTGCAACGGCCTGAGTCCCAAGTGGAACCTATCCATTTCTTTCCGTTGGATGTCTTGAGCTCGTTATAGATGATGAAGTCTGCTCCATACCAATATGCCGAAGCAAGAGGTGAATATGCACCGGCAACAGCCTTGTCAAGACCCTCATATGTCGAGAGAGTCAGCTCGTTGCTCTGCGCCAGAACGGGATCCTCCACAAGGAAATCCTGACATCCTGTGAACGCAGCAACTGCGACTAACGGTATCAATATATACTTTTTCATACTCATTTTCGTTTAGAATGACAATTCAATACCACCTACAAAAGATTTTGTCAAAGGATAGACTCCCGCACCTGTTCCGCTGACACCCATTTCCGGATCCCAGAAATTGACATCGTTGAAGCAGTAGAGGTTAAGTCCGCTGACAAAGAACCTGAGTCCCTTCACGTGGATCTTGTCGAGAGCCACCTTAGGAAGAGAGTAAGACAGAGTCACGTCCTTGATACGGAGGTAGTCACCTCTTTCAAGCCATCTGTCGCTGAGGGCAGTCGCAGAGTTGGTTGCATTACCTGCGATCGGCTTAGGGTTCACACCTGTGTCACCCGGCTTCTTCCAGTAGTTGAGAGCAGAAGCCATCTGGTTCATGTTCATTTCCTTACCGTCAGAGTTGAGGTAGCTGTGCTCATTGAGGATGAGGACATGGTTACCGGCCTTGAACTCGAAGAATGCACTGAGTGAGAGACCCTTCCATGCGAATGTCGTGTTGAAACCTCCGAGGAGCTTTGGCTCAGGTGAACCTGCATAGTACTTTCTTGCATCTGCATAGTTGTTTGAAAGCGAGCCGTCCTCAGTCACCCAGAGAGCCTCACCGTTTGCAGGGTTGACTCCGTAGTAATCAGGAAGATAGAAGCTGTACATAGACCTTCCCACAACATAGTGCGTGAAACTTCCTGCTTCGATCTTCTCGAGACCGTTTGCATCAGGATCCACTGCGAGGTCAAGGATCTCGGTCTTGTTGTGTGCGAGGTTGAAGCCTGCTGTCCAAAGGAAATCCTCAGTAGCAATGATGTCTGCATCCAACTGGAACTCGACACCTGTGTTCTTCATCGAACCTGCATTCATGAAGTTGGTGCTGAAACCTGTTGTCTGAGGCACCTTGACATCGAGAAGCATATCGTCTGTGAGACGCTCGTAAACATCGAAACTACCTCTGAGTCTGTTTCCAAGGAATCCGAAGTCGAGACCCACGTTCCAGGTCTTGTTCTTCTCCCATGAGAGATAGTCGTTTGCAGGCTGAGCCGGAAGCATACCCACAACGCCGTTGTACTGTGTGCTTGAATAGACACCATATGCCTGATATGGGTCGATGCCGTTGTTACCGTTCACACCGTAGCTCGCACGGATCTTGAGAAGGTCAAGCCAGCCTGAAGTGCTGTCCATCCATTTCTCATTGCTGATGTTCCATGAAGCTGAAGCTGACCAGAAGAGTCCCCACTTGTTCTTTGCACCGAAGAGTGACGATCCGTCACCACGGACTGTAGCCTGAACGAAATATCTGTTGTCGTAGTTGTAGTCAGCGATTCCGAAGAATGACATCATCGTATGATTTCTGAATCCTACTTCAGACTCTACAGATGACTGAGGAGCTGTGTTCTGATAAGGAATCTGAGGATCTACGCCCGGAGCAGATACATAAGAATACTCATACTTATAGGCAGTAGCCTCCTGACCGAGGAGAACCCTCATTGAGTGGTAGCCGCCGAATACGTTTGCGTAGTTGATCGTATTAGAAGTCGTATAGTTTGTATACTGGCTCTTTGTTGTCTGGAGAGTTGCATCAGAAGGCTGTCCCTGTGAAAGAGGATTCCAATAACGTCTGTCCTGGGTGAAAGCCATCTCGGCAGAGTTCCTGGTCTCGATCACGAGGTTCTTTACAGGCTCCCACTTGAGGAACATTGTTCCGTTGAACTTGTATGACTTCGACCACTGGTCGTCATACTCTGCAGTCGCACGCGGGTTCTGATATGAGTTTGTAGGGATATCCACATTGTGGTTTCCGTTCTCGTCATACTTAGGAATCCAAGGAAGCATTGTCATACCGGCCCATACAGGGTTAGCATAGTAGAGCGACTGCATAGGGATATCGTTCTGATCGGTGTAGGCTGCATTCACGCGGATACCTGTCTCGAGGTTCTTGAGAAGCTTGTAGTCAGCATTGACACGAGCCTGGAAACGTGAGTAGTCGATGCCGTAGAACACACCGTCGTTCTTATGATAAGAGATTGAAGAGTAGTATTTTCCCTTTGCATTACCACCTCTTGCACTGATCTCGTACTCCTGAAGCTGTCCAGGACGAGTCAGATGCTCGAGCCAGCTTGAAGTGTCACCTGAAAGGAGTGACATCGGGCGATAGTAAGATCCTGCAGGATTGTCAGGATCGAGACCTGCGTTGATGATTGCATCCCTCTGGTATCCGAGAAGCTCTGAGCCTGTCATCATGCGGAAGCCGCTGTCGCTCTGAAGCCATGAAACACCATACTTCACGCGTGCATCGAACTGAGCCTTTCCTTCCTTACCGCTCTTGGTGGTCACGAGGATGACACCGTTTGCAGCACGTGAACCATAGACGGCAGCTGCAGCAGCATCCTTGAGGACTGTAATCGACTCGATGTCGTTAGGGTTGATGGATGTAATACCACCAGATGCACCTTCGTTGGTCATCTCACCTGTACCGTCGATGATCACCGGAATTCCGTCCACAACCCAGAGAGGTGCGTTGGAAGCGTTGATTGATGAGTTACCGCGGATACGGATCTGTGACTGGGCACCAGGCTGTCCTGAAACGGCAGTAACCTGCACACCGGCAAGCTTACCTGACAGGGCCTTGTCCACAGAGGTGACCGGAGTTGAAGCAAGGCTCTCGCCCTTGACAGAAGTAACCGATCCTGTCACAGCCTCTCTCTTGGCCGAACCGTAAGCCACGACCACCACGTCATCGAGGTAGTTCATGTCTTCCTTCATCACCACCTTTACCGGCTCAGCCTGAACCGGAGCCGAAGCTGTGGTCATCCCAAGAAAAGTCACGATGATCTCTTTGGCGTCCACTGGGACCTGCCTGATTCCGAATTCACCCAGTTCGTTAGTCATGGTACCAATAGTGGTTCCATTGACCAATACGTAGGCTCCGGCAATCGGTTGACCATCCTTCTCGGCGACAACAGTACCAGTCACTGTGATTGTCTGGGCGGTCGCCAGACCGATACTCGCGAAGAGTAGGGTCATCAACAACAATAAATGTTTCTTCATAGTGTTGATTTTTTACAGTTAAACATAAATATTGAAACAGTGTTACACTACACTTATCTTTATCAGGTTATCATTGCTGAATTAAAGGAGCGTTTATTTCACCACTCGCTTACAAAGCTATAAATCATAAATTACAATTCCAAATGCAACAAAATCACCCTTATATTAAGTATATTCAGGCTTTTAGCACTTTTGTGTTATCTTTAGTCTTTTATTTTTAAATTTTCGCTTTCGAATTGAAAGTAGAAATTTAAAAATGGTAATATTTTATAAAAACGACAAAATTCACATTTTATAGCATATAAAGTCCAAAAATACCGGCAAAATGCTCTTATTGCTGATTATTACTTTGTTGCATTGTATGCAGATATTTATAAAGTGTGTTTCTATGGAGTCCGTATTTCCTTGCTACTGAAGACAAGGATTCTCCTTTCCTGAGAACATCTTCAATTTCTACGCGATTGCGTAAAAACATTTCCCACTTTCTTGAACTGCCGACAGGGCGCCCCAGCACTACGCCTTCCATCCTTTTGGCAGCAAGGGCCTCCTTTGTCCGTTGGGATATCAGGTTCCTCTCAATTTCTGCCGCAAGAGCAAAGGCAAAGGCAATTATTTTCGAGTTGATATTGTCAGAGAGGTCGAAATTGTCCTTTATCGTGTGGATTGACACGCCTTTTGACGCACAGATATTCAGAATTCCCATGATCATAAGCATGTTGCGGCCGAGCCTTGATAATTCGGTGCACACCAGCAGATCACCTTTATCCATCTTCCTGATGGTCCTTCCCAAGGTCCGTTTTTCTACTGCCACAGTTCCTGATACCGACTCCGAGAGCCAATGGTCCACCTTGATACCATTGGAACAGCAGTATTTCCTGATTTCATATTCCTGACTTGAGTAATTCTGCATCTCCGTGCTCACTCTGATATACGCATATACTGACATGATTATATATGATTATTGATTTTCATACGAATATATAAACGCTCGTTTCCATAGTCACATTTCATCATTGATGTTGCAGACTGCATGAGTTCTGCGACAGGATTTGTCATGTCCTGTAAAATAAACGCTCGTTTAATTCAGCAATACCCTGGTGTAGTGTAACACTGATTCAATATTTATGTTTAACAACTAAAATCAACACTATGAAAAAATCCCTATTGTTGATGATCGCTCTGCTTTTTGCAAGCATGGGCATCGCTGCGGCTCAAGGCCTGACAGTTACAGGTACGGTCGTTACGGAAAGTGATGGTCAACCGGTTGTAGGAGCGTATGTTCTTGTGAACGGAACAACACTCGGAACCATCACGAATGACAAAGGTGAATTCGGAATCCGAAACGTTCCGGCTGATGCGAAGGAGATAATCGTCACTTTCCTCGGACTCACGACAGCATCGGCTCCGGTTCAGGCCGACCCGGTAAGAGTGGTCATGAAGGAAGGCCACAACTTCCTGGACGAGACCATCGTGGTGGCTTATGGTACTGCCACCAAGAGTTCGTTCACAGGATCTGCTTCAATGGTCAAGGCAGAGACCATCGAGGCACGCGTTTCTACAAATGTGACTACGGCATTGGCGGGTACCGCTCCTGGAGTTCAGGTAATCTCGTCATCCGGTGACCCTGCTGATAATGGAGCATCTATCCGAATCCGTGGAGTCGGATCAATGAGTGCCAGCAACGCTCCTTTGTATATCGTTGACGGCATGCCTTACGACGGAAGCATAGCAGACATCAACCCTAATGACGTTGAATCCATGTCGGTTCTCAAGGATGCAGCCGCATCGGCAATCTATGGTGCCCGCGGAGCAAACGGAGTCGTGCTGATCACCACAAAGAGAGCCTCAAGTTCCGATGCTTTGGTGAAGTTTGATGCAAAATGGGGCTCGAACTCACGACTCATCCCTCAGTACGACGTCATCACCAATCCTGCCGAGTACTATGAAACCCACTACCGCATGCTTTACAATTCGCAGATCTATGCAGGCAAATCTGCCGCTGAAGCTTATGCATATGCCGACAACAATCTCTTTGATCAGAATAACGGAGGTCTGGGATATCAGGTCTATACCGTTCCTGAGGGAGAGAAGTTCATAGGCACCAACTTCAAGCTCAATCCTAAGGCTACTCTCGGATACTCTGACGGCACATACTACTATACGCCGGACGACTGGTACAACGAGGCCTTCCATGATTCATTCCGTCAGGAATACAATCTTTCCGTAAGCGGCTCCAAGGACAGGCTTTCATACTACGGCAGCGTGGGATATCTGGATGACGGAGGTATCGTCAACAATTCCGGATACAAACGTTATACTGCCCGTATCAACGCAGACTATCAGGCAAAGAAGTGGCTGAAGTTCACGACCAGCATGAGCTACTCTCACTCTGATTCTCAGACTCCTTCCTATTCAGACACTTACGGATCGTCAGGAAACATCTTCTACATCACCAACAACATGGGTCCGATCTACCCTCTTTATGTACGTGATGCAGACGGCAAGATCATGTATGAGAACGGACTTCCAGTGTATGATGCCAACCAGACCAACTTCAAGCGTCCTAGCGTTGTGGGTAACGCTGTCAGGGACAATGAGCTCAACAGGAAGCAGTCGTATACTGATGTTCTGACTGGAAAATGGGGTGTTACAGCCACTCCTGTAAAGGGACTCTCCCTCACGGCAAACGTCAGTCTGATGAACAGCAACCAGAGAGTCAACTACCTCTACAGCCAGTTCGGATCGTCTTCTTCCGTTGACGGAGCCGCATATGCCGCTCATTCGCGTATGTTTGCCGTTAACAATCAGTATCTGGCTGAATACAAGACAGACTTCGGCGGCAGTCAGCATAGCTTCGACATTCTGGCCGGTTATGAACTCTACAAACTGAAGGACCAGCTGATCGAAGGATCCAACGACCACCTCTTCAATCCGTTCGTAGGCGAACTTGGAAATGCCGATGGAAAAAGCAATATGGAAACAGATTCCGAGACTCTCGGCTATATGACTCAGGGTCTCCTCGCAAGAGTACAGTACAACTATGCAGAGAAATATTTCATAAGCGGTTCTTTCCGTCGCGACGCCTCATCACGTTTCGCACCTGGTCATCAGTGGGGAAACTTCGGTAGCGTAGGAGCAGCATGGCTTATCAGCAACGAGGGTTTCATGAGCAGTGCCGAATGGATTAACATGCTCAAGCTCAAGGCCAGCTATGGTGTACAGGGTAATGACAACCTTCTGTCATACTATCCATATTCGGATCAGTACACCCATTCATATAATGAGGACAGTGGAGAATACTCGACTCAGCTGACTTATAAGGGCAACAATGAACTTACCTGGGAGTCATCACATTCTCTTAACGCCGGCGTCGACTTTGAGCTGTTCGGAGGCTATCTCAACGGTAGTGTGGAGTATTTCTCACGCAAGACTTCCGACCTTCTCTACAACAAGCCTGTTCCTCTTTCTTCAGGAAACCCTACAGGATACTTCCCGACAAATGTGGGATCGATCCTCAACAATGGTGTGGAGGTGTCGTTGGACGGCCAGATCATCAGGACCCGCAATGTCAACTGGACATGGAATCTGAATGCCAGCCACTACAAGAACACCATCCTGGCCCTGGACGAGGATGTGGAAGGCGAAGGAATCAAATACAGCAACTCCATCTACAAGGTGGGCGGATCGCTTTACGAAGCCTACATGCGCAGGTATGCAGGCGTTGACCCTCAGACCGGAAAGGCTCTCTTCTACAAGAAGGTTCTCGACGAAAACGGAGAATGGACAGGAGAGGACGAGGTCACTGACGTATTCACCCAGGCAAGCCAGTATGAATGCGGCTCCGTGATGCCTAAGCTTTATGGCGGTTTCGGAACATCACTTCATGTTTATGGCTTTGACATTTCAGCCCAGTTCTCTTTCCAGCTCGGAGGAAAGTATTATGACGGAACATATCAGGCCCTCATGCACACCTCTACTGCTGTGGGTACCGCATGGCACAAGGATGTCCTCAAGTCGTGGTCTGAGACCAACACAGACACCAACATCCCTCGTCTTGACGGAGACACAAGCGTAGGACAGACAGCTGTGGATTGCTTCATGATCAGTTCCAACTACCTTAGTGTAAACAATGTTACAATCGGATATACCTTCCCGGCGAAGTGGATGAAGAAGATCAAGGTGGCCGGTCTCAGGGTATATTGCTCAGGAGAGAATCTCGCTGTGGCTACAGCCCGCAAAGGCGTTGACCCTCGTTACTCTATGGGACTCGGATCATATACATCAGGCTCAGGTCTGAACAGCGGAGCATACTCTGCCATGAGAACCATCACAGGAGGTCTGACACTTACATTCTAACATCTAAAAGGAACATACAATGAAACTCAACAAATACACTTTAATAGCACTTGCCGGACTTGCTTTCGGAGCTTGTTCCGACATGGATGAGATGGCGCCTCAAAGCGGTACGCTCCTCGACTCTCAGCTTGCCCAGGCAAATGATGCCGATCCCACACGAGTTGATGCTGCCTTCAACGGTATGTACACAAAGCTTGGCATGCCATGGGGAGCTCTTCCAAGCAATGAGCGTCCTGATGACTTCGGTTTCATCATGATGTCATACTCGAATGACCTCGAAGGTGCGGACATGGTGACTCCGAACAGTGGATACAACTGGTTTTCCGTCTGTGGAGAACTTTCTTCCAGAAATGCAAACTACGCAAATCCTTTCATAAGATATGCTTCTGCCTACAATCAGGTGACAGCAGCCAATGATGTAATCAAGGCATATTCGAAGATGGACCAGAGCAATCCGGAGAATGTCTATAAGATGGCTCAGGCCTATGCGATGCGTGCATTCTCCTATCTGAATCTTGCTCCATATTTCCAGTTCAGTTATCAGATTGCATCTGACAAGCCATGTGTGCCTATCGTGACCGAGACAACAGAGGACTTCACCCAGAATCCTCGTGCCAGCGTCAAGGAGGTCTATGACCTGATTCTGAGCGACCTCACCTTTGCGATCGAGAAACTCGAAGGATATGCACGTCCTGACAAGGCAAAGATAGACCAGCAGGTGGCATACGGACTCCGCGCCCGTGCATATCTGAATATGGGCAAATGGGCTGAGGCCCTTGCTGATGCAGAGAAGGCTGCAGCAGGCTACACGCCGGCAACTGTCGCTGAGGTTTCGAAGCCGTCATTCTACGACATCAACGAGCACAACTGGCTGTGGGGATATGACATGACCGGAGTGATCGCGCTCAAGGATCTCTATGCCAATGCTAGTTCATGGGTGAGATCGTTCTCTGCAGAAGGTTATGCAGCTGCCTGCCAGGTGTACGCACAGTGCAATGTCATCCTTTATGACAAGATTCCTGCAACCGACGTCCGCAAGGGATGGTGGGTGGACGAGAACCTCGACTCTCCTCTTCTTGCTGCAGTCACTTGGAACGGCGTGAGTGGAAATGACGTGGCGGATCTCGCAATAGAAAACATAAAGGAGCCATTCCTCCCCTACACCAACGTCAAGTTCGGAATGAACACATACGGCAGCACGACCAACGATGAAGACTGGCCGTTCATGCGCGTCGAGGAGATGCTTCTGATTCAGGCAGAATGCCACCTCAAGAATGGTGACGAGGCCAAGGCCAAGGAGGTTCTCGAGGGATTTGTAAAGACATACAGAGATCCGGCATATTCATGCGACCCTGCAGTGACCAAGCGTACCCTGGAAAACGAGATCTGGTTCCAGCGCCGTATCGAGCTTTGGGGTGAAGGATTCTCGAACTCTGACACAAGGCGTCTGAACAAGCCTCTCGTGCGTTTCCACGATGAGAACAGCAACTTCCCTGAAGCATTCCGCTTCAACCTGAAGAATGACGACGGATGGTGGCTTCTCCGCTTCCCTCAGGACGAGATGGACACCAATCTGGCAATCGTTGACAACACAGACGGAACTTCACCTGTTCAGGATCAGAATGCTGACCTTCGTGACGGTGTTACCGACTAAGTATCACTCTTAAAACGCTGAAAAATGAAAAGAAATATAATATTCATGGCTTTGTCGGCAGCATTGCTTCTCGCTTTTGCATGCCAGAAGGAGGATACATATGTTCCTGGAAAGCCGACTGTGGAGAATGACAATGTATATTTCAGTCCTGACAACGGAACTTCGGCTGTTCTCGCTGTGGATGAGACTGAAGTGACTGTTCTCCTTTCAAGAATGGACTCGACTGATGCCCTGACAGTTCCTGTAACAGCATGGACATCACATCCTGCAGCCTTCGAGCTTCCTGAAAAAGTGGAGTTTGCGGCTGGAGCAGCAACTGCGGAATATAAGATAAAGACGACTGACAGCCTTGCCATGTTCGTCAACTATCCTGTAAGACTTTCCATTCCGGAGGAACTCACAAACGCATATGATACCCTCGACGTATATCCTCGCTTTGCTCTGAATGTAGTCAAGGAAGACTATAAGACCTGTGCAAAGGGTACTTGGATTGACTACTTCATGTATGCTGGCGAAGAGGCTGCCGAGTGGGAGCAGGCACTTCAGTATTCCGAGATTCTCGACACCTACCGTTTCCCTGACGTATGGTATCCGGGATACAGTGTGGAATTCAAATGGGACGGAAAGGGTAATCCAGAGATGGCAGCAGCCTACACGACCGGTGTGGAAGACTCGACTTACGGCATGATCACCGCAAATACCGTTGACGCCACTTATGCAGACGACACTTTCGTTCTCAATTTTGAGTGGACGGTATCTGCCGGTAGTTTCGGAGCTGCTCCGCAGATATTTGTAATAACAGAAAAGCTGTAGCACCTTCTGGTTATTTACATAAATATTGACGAGAGGCCGGACCCTGAGAAGGATCCGGTCTCTTTCATTATGGCATAATTCGTGCTTTTGCGGGTCGTTACGAACTTAATAAAACAGACAAAAATGCTTACAATTCATCGGTTTATCTGCATATCCATTGCAGTAATGATGTCTTCTGTGGCATTTGCACAGAACATCTCCGTATCGGGCAATGTAACCGATTCGTCAGACGGAGCGCCCATCCCCTACGCCTCCGTCCATCTTGAAGGCACGACAATCGGAGTCAGCACGGATTCCGAAGGCCATTACTCTCTGTCCGTCCCTTATGACGGAATTCTGGTGTTCTCATCCATCGGCTACAAGTCCAAGGAAGTGAGCGTGTCATCCAGCGGAATCCACAATGTGGCTCTTGATCCCGACAGCGAATTCCTGGACGAGACCATAGTGGTGGCATACGGAACAGCCACAAGGAGCTCGTTCACCGGTTCCGCTTCAATGGTGAAGGCCGAAACCATCGAGGCACGAGTGGCCACTGACGTCACCAGTGCCCTGGCCGGAACGACACCCGGGGTGCAGGTGATATCATCTTCCGGCGACCCGGCTTCTTCGGGGCCGTCCATACGCATCCGAGGCATAGGCTCGATGAGTGCCAGCAATGCTCCCTTATATATTGTGGACGGCATGCCTTATGACGGAAACATCGCCGACATCAATCCGAGCGACGTGGAGTCGATGTCCGTACTGAAGGACGCCGCGGCTTCTGCAATCTACGGAGCCCGCGGAGCCAACGGAGTCGTACTGATCACCACCAAGAGTGCAGGCAGCGGGGATGCAGTGGTGAAATTCGATGCAAAATGGGGTTCCAACTCACGCCTGATCCCGCAATATGACGTGATTTCCGACCCCGCCCAGTACTACGAAACCCACTACCGTATGATGTACAACTCGCAGATATATGCGGGCAAGACTCCGGCAGAGGCATATGCATATGCTGACGCCTATCTCTTCGACAACAATAACGGAGGTCTGGGATATCAGGTCTATACCGTTCCTGAGGGCGAGAAGTTCATAGGCGAGGACTTCAGGATGAACCCTAATGCCACCCTGGGCTACACTGACGGGAAATACTACTACCGTCCGGACAACTGGTACAAGGAGGCCTTCCACAACTCCTTCCGTCAGGAATACAACATTTCCGTGAGCGGATCCGCAGGCAAGCTGAAATATTACGGAAGCGCAGGCTATCTCAATGACGGCGGCATCGTGAACAATTCGGGATTCGACAGATATACAGCCCGAATCAACGCGGAGTACCAGGCAAAGTCCTGGGTGAAGGTGACCACGAACATGAGCTACACCCACACCGATTCGAAGACGGCATCCTACACCAGCACCTTCGGTTCGTCCGGCAATGTCTTCTATGTGACCAACATGATGGCACCTATATATCCTTTATATGTGCGTGACGCGGAAGGAAACATCATGAAGGAGGACGGCCGTATAGTCTATGACTCCAACCAGACCGGCTTCATGAGGCCTGCATTCGTGGGCAACGCTGTCAGGGACAACGAGGTGAACAGGAAACAGACCTACGCTGACGTGGTGACCGGCAAGATGGGAGTGGTGCTGACCCCTGTGAAGGGTCTCACCCTGACGGCCAATGTGGGTCTGACCAACGACAATTCACGCTACAACGCCCTCTACAGCCAGTTCGGCTCGCAGAGTGCCACCGACGGACTCGCATATGTCAGCAGCACACGATACTTCGCGGTCAACACGCAGTATCTCGCTGAATACAAGACGGATTTCGGAGGAAGCAACCATAATTTCAGCGTGCTGGCCGGATATGAGCTCTACAGCATGAAGGAGCAGTTCCTCGAAGGCGAGAACGACCATCTCTACAATCCTTTTGTCGGGGAACTCGGAAACGCTGACGGCACCAAGTCGAAGAAGACATCGTCATATACTGCCGACTACATCACCCAGGGCTTCCTCGGGAGGGTGCAGTATGACTATGACGGAAGATATTTCCTCAGCGGCTCATATCGCCGCGACGCCTCATCCCGCTTCGCTCCCGGACACCGCTGGGGCAACTTCGGAAGCGTGGGAGCCGCATGGCTCATCAGCGATGAGGACTTCATGAGCGACGTGGCATGGGTCAACATGCTGAAGTTCAAGGCAAGCTACGGAGTGCAGGGAAATGACAATCTCTATCCATCTGCAGGATATGCACGCAAGTACTATCCATATTCCGACAACTACACCCACACATATAACGAATCCACCGGAGAATACTCCCTCGAACTTGCATACAAGGGCAACGAGGAACTGACCTGGGAGTCATCTCACTCGTTCAATGCCGGAGTGGACTTCGAGTTCTTCGGAGGCTACCTCAACGGAGGTGTGGAATACTTCGCCCGCAAGACAGTCGATCTGCTCTACAGCAAGGATGTGCCTCTGTCTTCCGGCAACCCGACCGGATACTACCCCGTGAACGTGGGCTCGATTCTGAATGACGGTTTCGAGGCATCCCTCGGCGGATTCTTCATCAGCACACGCGACATCCAGTGGGACTGGAACGTCAACCTGAGCCATTACAGGAACCAGATACTGTCGCTTGACAGCAGCGTGTCGGAGGAGGGCATCAAGGGCGGCAACTATATATATAAGGTAGGAGGCTCGCTTTACGAGGCCTATATGAGAAAGTTCGCCGGAGTCAATCCTGAGAACGGAAAGGCACAGTGGTACAGGAAAGTGCTGGACCCGGAAGGGGTCTGGACGGGAGAGTCCGAGATCACCGAGGTCTTCAGCGAGGCCGACCAGTACGAGATCGGCTCCGTGCTTCCGAAGGTCTATGGAGGATTCGGGACGACACTCAACCTTTACGGTCTGGATATATCGGCCCAGTTCTCATTCCAGCTGGGTGGACGCTACTATGACGGCACCTATCAGGCCCTGATGCACACCTCCTCCGGAGTCGGAACCGCATGGCACAAGGATGCGCTGAAGGCATGGACTCCTGAGCATCCGGACACGAACGTGCCTCGACTGGACGGTGACACAAGCGTCGGTCAGACTGCCGTGGACAATTATCTCATCAGTTCGAACTTCCTGAGCGTCAACAACATTACCATCGGATACTCGCTTCCGGCGACCGTCACCTCAAGGATGAAGATATCCGGGCTCAGAGTCTATGTGGCCGGAGATAACCTTGCAGTGGTCTCGGCACGCAGAGGAGTCGACCCACGATACTCGATGGGACTGGGCTCGTTCACTTCCGGATCGGGACTCAACAGCGGATCCTACTCGGCCATGCGCACCGTCACCGGCGGAATCACTCTCACCTTCTGACCTCTGTCATATCGAGCGGAAGCCGAAGGCCGGAATCGAGATATCTATGAACCAATAAATTTTGAAAGATGAAAACACATATATACATATCGATAGCAGCCGCTCTTCTGATTGCCGCCTCCTGCGACAAGATGAACCAGCTGGAGCCACAGGGCGGCAATTCCCTCACCTCCCAGGTGCTGCAGACCAACCAGACCGTTCCGTCCAGGATCAATGCCTCCTTCAACGGAATGTTCACCAAGCTGGGTGCACCGGACAGCGTGTTCGGCAGCGGACGTCCTGATGACTGGGGATTCCTGATGATAGGATTCTCAGGAGACATCGAGGCGGCAGACGTGGTGCTGGTGAACAGCGGATACAACTGGTTCTCCACCTGCGGAGCCCTTACATCCCGTAATGCAGACTATGCCAACCCATATGTCCGTTACGCGGCGCCATATAACGAGATAGCTGCCGCCAACGAGGTCATCAGATCATATCCCGAAGGCACTACCGACCAGGCTGCCATATACAACATTGCCCAGGCACATGCCATAAGGGCGTTCGCTTACCTGAATCTGGCGCCGTATTTCCAGTTCGGATATGCAGCCGGGGGACGCGACCTGCCATGCGTGCCTATAGTCACAGAGGATACTGAGAACTTCACCGATAATCCTCGTGCATCAGTGGAGGAGGTCTATCAGCTCATCATATCCGACCTCACATATGCCATTGAGAATCTTGAAGGCTATGTCCGTCCGAATAAGTCCAGAATCGACGTCCAGGTGGCATATGCACTTCGTGCAAGGGCTTATCTGAACATGCAGGAATGGGCTCTGGCCGCCGCTGATGCAGAAAAGGCACTGGAGGGATACTCCCCTGCCACCATGACGGAAGTCTCGAAGCCGTTCCTCTATGACATCAACGAGCACAACTGGATCTGGGGTTATGACATGCAGACCGACGTGGCAATGGAGAATCCTTATGCGACCTCCAGCGCCTGGCTCAGGTCGTTCTCCGGAGACGGATACTCTGCAGGGACACAGGTCTATTCATGCTGCAACAGCCTTCTCTATGACAGGATTCCGGACACTGACGTGCGCAAGGGATGGTGGGTAAACTCCGAACTCGAATCCCCTCTTCTGGCCGGCGTGACATGGGACGGAGTGAGCGGTAACGCTGTGGGACCGCTTGAGATCGACAATGTGAAGACTCCGTTCCTTCCTTACACCAACGTGAAGTTCGGAATGTTCACTGTAGGAGGCACGTCCAACGACGAAGACTGGCCTTTCATCAGGGCTGAGGAAATGATTCTGGTCCGGGCGGAAGGTCTGGTGAAGAGCGGACAGACGCAGGAGGGCAAGGCTGTTCTTGAAGACTTTGTGAGGACTTATCGCGATCCATCGTATTCTGCTGATGCCGGCGGAAGGACTCTCGAAGACGAAATCTGGTTCCAGCGCCGTGTGGAACTCTGGGGAGAGGGATTCTCGAATCCTGACACACGCCGTCTGAACAAGCCTCTGGTGCGATTCCACGGAGGAACCGCCAGCAATGTTCCGGCAGCATTCCGTTTCAACATGCCGGCAGATGACGGATGGTGGCTTATGAGGTTCACCTCCAGCGAGAAGAACACCAACCTGGCCATCATCGACAACACCGGAGGCACCCAGCCGGTCCAGGACCAGTATCCTGATCTGCGCGACGGCGCCACTGACTAAAAGCAGGTCGTTACCCCAGAAAAACCGTAAAAAAAAGAAATAATTATAAAAAAGAGAAAAATGTGACGAATGACATGACAATAATTCTCTGAGAAGTTGGAAGCTTGATGCATAGATGATACATTTACTCAAACTTTATCGTATGATTATTTTATGAGTGAATTATCAATTGTACAGCAGAAGATTTTTGAACTCCGTGGCAGATGGGTAATACTTGACAGAGATCTAGCTATTATGTATGGAGTAACTACAAGTGCGTTGAATCAAGCGGTAAAACGTAATATCAAGCGTTTCCCTCCAGATTTTATGTTTCAATTGACAACGGAAGAAACAGAACATTGGAAATCACAAAATGTGATATCCAAATCTATAACAATGGGAGTGAGGCGAAACCCGAATGCATTTACTGAACAAGGAGTAGCAATGCTGTCCGGACTTCTTAACAGCGATGTTGCCATTAATGCCAACATTATGATTATGAGAGCTTTTGTAACGATGAGAAATTATATTGCTACCACAAGACAGATTACGTCGGAGTTGGCGGAGATGCGCGTCAAATTAGCTCTACTCGAAAAGAATGACGAGGATAATCTTGAAGCAATCAATGACTTATCAGAGGATGTCAGACGTGAAATTGATAACCTGTTTCAAGCGATTGCTGAATTAGCAATAAAATCAAAAGAGCCAGAGAAGCCTCGAAACAAGATTGGATTCAAGATATAGTGTCTCTTGATATTATCAGTCGTTGGCACGAATTCCATATCAAAGCGTGCCAGACACCCCGAAAACAGGATGTCTGGCACGTTTTTGTGGCTTTTTTGTGCCAGCGAACCGCTTATAGATCACACCGGTCTACCTGACGATCTTCAACTCTCCCGGAGCAAGACGTACCTTGCGGGATGATGACGGGCCGAAATGCACTACAGCATGCTGCTTGAGATTGTACTCCGTGTTGAGCAGCAGGACTGTCCCGTCCTCATAGCAGGACCAGCGTACGACATCCGTGCACTCCACCTTAGGATATACATCGACAGACTCAAGGGCACGGCGCACAAGATAAAGGTAGAACGGATAGAGTTCCGGTGAGCCCACCGGGCTGACTGACGGACAGAACACAACGGTTCCATCACCTATCCTGTGCTCAAAGAGCAGACATTCGTCCTTAGGGAACTTCTTCTGCCACATCACATCCGCACCTACAGCCAGGGTATCTGCCCCATGATTCTCAAGGACAGGCATCACGAAGCCTCCGTCCGTAAACCAAGGGTCACAGGCTGTTCCATACATATGGAATCTCCAGCCGCACGAAGGATTTGCAGTGAACTTGACCCCATACTTCATCCTGCGGCTGCCTTCGAGGGCCTTCAGACCGGTCAGTTCAGTCCAGTCTCCTCCGTTATATGGCTTGAATCCCTCAAGAGGACTGTCAGCCGTGTCCAGATGCCTTGCAGCCATGAGAAGGGTGCCGCCACCGGACACATAATTCACAAGTTTCTCGTAAAGTGCATCATCCATAGCATTGAAGCCAAGGAAAACGACTATCTCATACTTTGCCAGCAGGTCTTCCGGTATGTCATACGGCACGACATCCACGGTTCCGAGAGGAGGATTTGCAGAAAGGTCCACCTCTCCGTTCAGATCACGGCTGCTCCAGCCTTCCCGCTCATAGCACTGGTCCACGATCTTCCATGAGCGTTCGTCATCACCGATACGGAAATCATCATTCCTGCGCTGTCCCCAAAGATGTGTCTGCCAGCTTCCCACGAAACCGTCCATACGGCCCTGCATGAAGGCGACAGCTGCACGCGGGAGTCCCTCCGGGCGAGGATTCCTTGCCGCCCACGATGCGAAATCTCCGAGTTCCTTGCGGAATCTCACTACCAACGGATCATCAGTCGTGAGTTTCTTGCCGAAGGCGTTGTAGTCCATCACACCATGTTCCGCATAAATAGGATCCGCTCCACGCAGATAGGCATGATACCAGGAAGTGCGATAGCGTCTGAACCACAGCTCGTCCTGCTGTTCACCCCCGTACCACATTGCGGCATTATCAACTCCGTAAGTTCCCTTGCCGAAGGCCTTTGTCGCTCCGATTGCTGAAGCATAGCGCCTTTCTGTATCGTCTCCGAACACCATCTCGACATCAACTCTGTCTATGCCCGAGCGAAGCAGATGTGAAAATCCGCCCGGAGCAGGTTCGATGCTGATGAACGGGCGAGGAAGCCCTACAGAATCAGCATAGGCAGTCTGACGGCTTACGCGTTCTCTGACGAAGGCGTCTGCCTCGGAATAAGTCGACACCGAAGGCATCACATCCTTTCCTTTGGTTGCAGATGAAGCCGGCCAGGCGAAATTAACTCCAGCAAACTCTCCAAGCAGAAGAGTACCTTTGACTATATCGGAATTCTTCTGCAGCACTTCTACAATCTGTGAAAGCGAATCCGCATATCCGGTGTTCGGGCCATAATTCTGGCGATGAGTGGCCTCATCCATGGTGAGGGTCATCCCGTTCTCGCGACACACCTTGATCACCCGCTCCAACATGTCCGGATTCCAAGGGCCTTTTCTGAAAAGCACGGTGTGCGTTCCGAGTCCTTCATCCGCAATGGTCTGAGCAGTCTTCTCCACATACTTCGACTCACTCATTCCTCCCACAGTCACATTACCGTTCCGAGTGCCACATCCCGCAAGGAGCAGGCACAGTAAGATCAGATTTTTCTTCATATGGATTATTTTCTATTTTCCTTGTATCCGTCGATAATATGGGCTTTCAGACGAGCCTTGAATTCATCTGAAATAAGAGGAGTTTCCTTTTCAAGGTATTCCTCATACTTGACGAAGTTCTCCTTGAGATCTTCCACATACCGGAAGATGTTCTGAGGATCCGCCAGGATGAAGTTAGGACACTGGGATACCTTGAGATACTCTATCGGGAGCATCAGTCTCCTGTCCTTGAGGCCCTGCTCGTTCTTGTATGGCTCAGCAATCCTGTTGCAACGTGAGAAGAGTCCCTTGAGGGCGTACAGTTCAGAGTCAGAATGTCCCTGAGGCAAAACGAGTTCCACTGTAAGGGTCTCATCCGCAGGAATATCCTTCAGATAGACCACCGGAGCAAGATTATAACCATCGTACGTCCACTGTCCGGACTTAGCAAACCTGTCGTAAGGAATCTCTTCGCCGTTCACCAGGACCTTCTCAGGAGTGCGTGTACAAAGGAATCTGAGCTCATAGCTCCTTGTTGCCTTCATTCCCTCATACTGGCCTTCGCGTGGAGCTACAGTCAGGACAACCCTGTCATCACTTCTCTTCTGGTCCACCTTCGTGATGGTGTAATCCGTCCGGTACCTCTGGCTTACTCCGTCGTCCTCATAATAGGCAAGCTGACCGTCCGCACCAGGAACAACTGTCAGAACGAGAGTGTCACAAGGATTCTGGACAGAACGTACGTGAGCCGGATTCATCGGCAGAATCGAGCCTGCCTTCACATACCACGGATTATCATCTATCGAGTAGCCTATATCCCTCTTCTGACCGCCCTTGAACATAGTACCTGAAGCCATGTCAAACCAGTCGTTACCCTCAGGAAACCACATGTCGATTGTGGCGATGCCTGTAATCTCGTCTGCAGGCTTGCTTACGCATGTTGCAAGAATGTCTTCTCCGAACATGAACTGACGCTTGAACTCGTATGCCTCTTCCGCCTCAGGATAGTCATAGTACATCGGATAGCACATGGCGATACCTGTGTCATAGTTTCTGCGGGCAGCATTATATATGTATGGTATCAGCGAATAGCGCAGATGGAAGGCCTCCACCATCTGGAACAGATGATCCGGGAAGAGCCATGGATATCGCTTGCAGTCCGGATGCTTGGTAGGGTGTATCTTGTACAGCGGTGAGAACACACCGTACTGGAGCCATCGTGTGTATCTCTCCGGATTTTCCGTACCCTTGTGGCCGTGGAACATATGACCGCCGAGGTCATGTCCCCAGTAGCCGTAATTGACATTTGCCGATGTAGCCGTAAACTCAGGCTGATACTCAAGCGATTCCCATGTGATGATGGTGTCACCTGAGAAACCGAGAGGATAGCGGTGCGATCCCAGACCGCCCCAACGGTGATACAGGAACGGACGAAGACCCGGATAATTGTCCTTAGCATAATTGTAGAACACGTGGTTGAGCCAGAACGTATTGGAAAGGCCCGGATTGTATTTGGACTCCTTCCACTGCTGCCAGTCAAGCCACCAGAAGTCATTGCCCTGATCTTCAATCGGCTTGAGAACCGCCTTATAATATGCATCTGCCCATTTCTTCTCATCGATATGGAACGGAACAGACTTGCCCGGCTGGTCCCATCCGTATTCCTTGCAGAAACGGTCATAGCACTCTTCATAAGGCTGGATACCTGATGCGGGGTGAAGGTTCAATGCCGTCTTCAGACCGGCACTATGTGCCCATTGGAACATCTGTTCCGGAGCGGGGAAAAGCTCTTTCTGCCAGGTGTAGCCTGTCCAGCCTACTCTCTGGCCGTACTCATCGATCTGAGGATTATTGGACAAGCCCCATGTCTCATGCCAGTCCATGTCGATGATAAGCACATCGACCGGGATATCTATGGAGCGAAGCCTGTCTATGATGTCCTTAAGCTCGCTGTCGGAGTACTGCCAGTAGCGGCTCCACCAGTAACCGAAGGTGTAGCGTGGAGGAAGCGGAGCAGAACCAGCGACCTTGGAATAGTCTTCAAGGGCCTTCCTGTACTCATGACCGTACGCGAACAGATACCAGTCGGTATAATTCTTTTCCGGTCGTGGAGTGACCCACCAGTCTTCATCCATGAGGTAGTTCTTTGTGTCGTCCACCACAGCCCAGCCGTCACGTGAGACAAGGCCCTTCTCCATAGGATCCTTGGCAGTATGAAGTCTGCCATCCACATTATCCAGAGTTCTGGTCGTACCCATGAGGTTCCCCTTGTCGTCCATGCCCGGAGTCCAGAGAGTCTTCACACCGGCAGTCGCAAACTCCACCTTGAGATTGGAAGCATCAAACGGAACGGTGCCGACATGATATGTGAGAACCAGGTCAGATGTCTTGATTACCACCTTTCTCGAGGTCCTGCTGACCTTGAATTCCGGAACCGGAAGCTGCCTGTTGATGAAGGTCAGTGAAGCCCTGTCCTCGAAAATGCCATCTTCGCTCCACTCCATTCTGATGAGCTGAGGTGTCAGCACAGTGAACCTTGCATGCTCACCGGCAAGAACCATGGCCTTCCCGGAAGCACACGGAACCGCTTCATCGGCCGGATAGGCCGACAGAGCCGGCACAGACATCACCACAAAAAGGAGTGCAGAAAAAAGTCTTTTCATAACTGTTTGTCCTACTTATTAAAATTTATACGAAATACTGAGGTTGACCTCGAAAGGCCTCATATATTTTCCAGACATCAGGATTCCCTGCAGCTGGGCAGGATCCGATATGGTATCGACAGAGTCGATGCTGCCCTTGGGACCTGTCTGGAACAGCCAGTTCACCACATTAAGAGACAGTTTCAGATCAGGAAGGATCTTCCAGTCTACGCCACCGAAAGTCTCCCACCTTCCGTCAAAATACGCAAGATTGGTCCTTGAGGCATACTGGCGGCTGAAATATCTGGCACTGAGCCAGAAACGCCAGTCCTTGTACGTATATGACGGATCTATTTCCAGTTCCACGCGGGAAATTCCCGTAGTGTACTTTCCGTTATATGAAATGGTCTTTGTGGAACCGTCACTGAAGACAAAGGTGTTGTCGTAGTTCCTGTACTTCGGATCCTGGACAGTACACATCAGATGCAGGTTGAAACCGCCCCAATGCAGGTTTCCGTCCATGTTGAATCCGAGATTTCCGATTCCGTACTGGGCTGTGTGGTCAAGGGTCTCGCTCTGGCCATTGATACGCTCTGTCACAGAAACCGTTGCAGCACAGTTCCAGCAGGTGATATACGACACCATACCTGTGATGTCCATCCATTTGTTCTGATACATGAGACCTCCGCGTCCCATGGCATTGCCGATGGCCTTCAGAGCGGGAACACCCGTAGTCTTGAAGTAGCTCATCACCTTGTTGGTCTTGCTGTAGAAGCCCTCTCCCAAAAGGAAGAGGCCGTCAGCCAGGCGATAGGTACCATACAGCGTCGCTGAAGCCTCAACCCTGTTCAGCGTGACATTGGTGATCTGAGCGACTCCGTTCTGAAGGTGGAATCCGTCAGTCTTCTTGTTGAATGTGTTTCCATTCAGATTGTGGGCACCGTCGCAGCTCTGGTTCAAAGCTCTCACCCTCAATCCTGTCTTTACGAAAAAACGGTCGGTTATGTTCCAGTTGTGGAAACCGTACACGGTGGCAGTGTTTCTGTGTCCGGAAACAAGCTGGGCATTCATGTTATGCCCCCAAGTCTCCTGATCGTCAAGATACAGTCGCACAGGATCCGCGCTCACCGTGTGAGCCATCTTTGTGGCAGAAGTCCTTTCATACTGGTGCACAGTGACCAGTTCAAGTCCCAGATCGACTTCATGCTTTCTCCATTTCTTTCCAGCCTCGAAAAGGGCCGTAAAATCCAGAGATTTGGCATCCACTATGCTCACAACCCTGTTCTGAATGCTGCCGCTGTACGGAGTGCCGTCTGCAAGAGTGACCTCCTTGCCGTTCTTGAGCAGACCGCCCTCGGCGATGTCGATTCCCGAAAGAACTGACTTCGCCCAGTTGTCCCTCGGCGAGATGCAGCCATGAAGGGTTCCTTTGAAGAGCCATCCTGAGTCGTGGGCATATTTTCCCTTGACGATGATGTCATGCACCCGCCTGTCATCCATCTTTCCCATATGCCCCGTCTTCATCTGACCGGTCATCAGGTCCATATAGGTGATGTGGTCATCTGCCGGGAAATAGCAGGAGCGTCCGATCTTATATCCGTCAAGGGCACTGACCGAACCGTCGCCGTTGTAGATGAACGGAGCTTCGCCATAACCGCCCAGACTGTCCTTGTTCAGACAGAACTTGTAGAAGACACTGAGTTCTGCAGCTGACCATCTCCTTGTGAGAGAGAGCTTGAATATCTGCTTGTTGTCCACGAAGACCTTCCCAGGGGCATTCACACTTGTCGGATCCAGATTGAGGTAGGCTCCCACAGCATAGTACCAGCCCTTCCTTATCGGGCCGCTGACACATCCGTCGAAGTTTATCTGTCCGAAGGTCGATGTCTTGAACGAGAAGGCTCCTTCAACGCGGTCTCCTCCTGTCTTGCTGATGGATTCCACGACAATACCGATATCTCCGGTCTTGATTATGGATTCAGCAAGACTTCTGAGTCTGACCGTCTCATATGAATTTCCTCCTGCCCAGTGGTAGCGTCCTTTCACGAAGCTGTATGAATGCTTCACTCCATCCTCGCAGATGGAAGCGCCACCATCGCTTGTCGGGAGACCAATTGAAATGTCGCGTGGCACTGATGCCGTCTCGGCATTGAGCATGACTCCCCTGTCTCCACCTGTCTTCAGACTGTCAGCTTCCTGGGCAGACGCTTCCACGCCGAACAATCCCCCTGCCAGCAAGAACAGGATTCCACAAACCGATCGTTTCAAATTCATGCCTTAGTCCAGATTCGTATTCACAACTGCGAAGAATTCTCCACGTGGCGCAAGCTTGAACATGTCACCATTCGGGAAGGCTCTGAACTGATACTGCAATGTTGCCTCCTTAGGGGACTTTACGGTCCAGCTTCCATAGACATACACGAGACCGTTTTCATCAGCTGCCAGTGCGTAGATCATTGTGGCTTTTCTGCCCTCTGCATCCACCAGCGGTCCATGGTCAGTAATGATGTTGTGGTCGTCACCCTCCTTCAGGGATACACTCCTGAGGTGCATCTTATAGTCAACGTAATCAGAACTGTCAGGGGTCATTTCTCGTGCATCCTCTGCTTTAAGTGTTCTCTCATCCTGCAGGTTTTCGTATTGCACGAAATAGAGTCTGTCTCCACCTAATGCTGTCTGGAAATAGCTAGGACCCATGTTTGCTATAGGCTCGAATGCCTCTCCTGACTCAATGTCCTTGGCAGGATCGAAGATCCATGCCCTTTCATCTCCACCTCCGAACGGTCCCATGATGAACAGACACCTCTTTCCTCCGTCAATCGGAGTCAGCCAGGTCCATGAGCGCTGTGTATCCTGTTTTGCAGTTGTTCTTGTTCCGTCGATCAGCTGTCCCATCGGAAGGACATTCTGGAGAGTGTCGATCTTTTCTGTCGAAGGACGGTAAACATACAGATTGCCATGATCATGCTCATACTTTGCAAAGCCTCTCTTCTTGAGGGTGAACCATACATTTCCCTTATCATCGATGTAGAAATAGAAAGAGCATCCTTTGCCTTTTACCACCATGCCGAGATCCTTCATTTCACCGCTTTCTATATCGATGCTGTACAGATGACATCCGTCGTTCTCCCTGTCCTCAGGCTTGAACGGAGTCATGAATGCATATATCTTCTTGGCATTCTTGTCTACTGCGATGGCAGCATAGATCGAATAGCCCGGCATCGGGATGCCGAAGTCCCTGAACCTGCCTGTAGCCATTTCATATCCGATGATATGGGCACCAGGATAAGCCTGGATTCCTTCTTTCCAATAGTTGGAAAGGTGTGTACAGAAATAAAGCCATCCGTCACACTCCTGGATATCGCTGTGGATCTTGCCCTGCTGAGGATGACCTGGAAGATCTGCTTCACCGCAGACCTCGGTCATGTCGTCGGAAAGTACCGTAACCTCATAGGTCTTCGGGTCAAACTTATGAAAGC
Organism: Bacteroidales bacterium; assembly: GCA_017938925.1. GTDB lineage: Bacteria > Bacteroidota > Bacteroidia > Bacteroidales > UBA932 > Cryptobacteroides. The sequence goes on from JAGBAO010000009.1 coordinate 88,741, forward strand.
CTGCACCATGGCTCTTGGAATGCGTAGACGAGCCGAAATAGCAGTTCCCGTCTGATGCCACCATGATGCCCTGCCACTGGCCGTCCCACTCCTTGCAGATCCTGTTCATCGAATATGTCCAGACTTTCTGCTCGCTTCCTTCCGGTGCTGTCTTCCTTTCTCCGCAGGAGATAGCAGCAAAAAACATCGCCCCGAGAAGAATGATCAAAGATTTTGTTTTCATCGTTAGAATAGTTGATTAAAGTTATTTTATATGTTTATCTTTCCCTTATCGCAAAGTATGTTATCAGAGGGCGTTCCGTGATGGAGCCTTCGTATTCTGCAAAAGTGTTGTCTGACACTCCGTTGCAAGGATAGTTCACCACACCTTTGTCTTTTATGAGCATGCCTGTGGAACCGCCTCCGTCCATATTTATGGCATACCATGGCTTGATATACGTCAGCAGAAACTCCTGCAGCTGGACATAGCTCATGCCCTCGGCCTTATCCTTCCACCTGCCGTCAACCGTAATGAGCAGGAGCTTCCTGTCCTTGGTCACGGCAAGAACAGTACGTGGATCCTGTGATGTGGAAGCCGCATAGGATCTGGAATATTTGCTGAGATCCGTTTTCAAAGAATCCTCCACGAGCATCTGGTTGCTTGAGAACAGATTCCTGTAGGTCGTTCCCTTGTAGAACTCAATCGCACCGACTGGATCACCGGCCATGCTTATGAAACCTAATTCCCTGTCACCGTCATACCACACTGCTGCCTCATGCTTACACCAGTTGCCGCCATCTTCCGGACCTATGCTTATTTCCTTATAGTTGACACCATCAACCCTGATGTAGGTGTTATCCACCGGGGCGGAGCCTGAGAAGCCGGAACCGTAACTTGCATTTGTCAATGCAATGATGTCGGCATTCTGCTTGCTGACCTCTGAAATCACTTCCCTCTCAGGATAGTAAAGGAACTCCAGCTTCATGGTCTCGCTGTCAAGATCCATTTCAAGGACGTTGACCACCTGGTTCTGGAGTGTGATGCGCTCCAGGCCTTCCAGGGTATACCACACCAGGCCATCCCTGATCTCCCTGCGTTTCCACAGGTCGGCCATGGCGAGGGTCTTTTCATAGCGTCTGTTCCCAGGAATATACAAATCCTTGACGAGGCGGTATTCCCTTCCTTGTACATCCGTCAGGAAGAAATGATATGTGGATATGCGATTGACCTCGCTTTTGAGTTCCACCTTGACCTGTGAGGCAGGCTCCTCCGGTTCGACAAGAACAGGAGATTCCTCCAGCACATCGGAAACTATGAGCACTCTGACCGCTTCTATCGGTTCATCATTCTCATCAATGAAATCAAAGACACACACCGGATCATTCTCGGGAGCAGCAGACTCCTGAGACTCTCCGTCAATGTCAGGGCTGTCGATCACCTCCGTGCAGGAGACGAGAGCAGCAAGTAAAAGAAGAGCGATATACTTCATTGCCTGGGTGAATACCATATCAGTTCTGTGTATCAAAAATGTCGTTCAAGGCCTTTGCAAGGCGGTATCCTGCATTTCTCAGCTGTATGTTCATCAGCTCCCTGTCCTTCTCAGGCTGATCCGGAGAGAGCTCGCCACCTGTCGGGTACAGACAGTGAGCGGGGAAACAGGTCTGAGCTGAAGACTTGCCCCAGTCATACACATCTCCCTTCTGTATTTCGGCGATTTCCTCAGCTGAAGCTGTATCCACTGCCTCCGAGAATTCATAATATGACCAGTCCGGCTCAAGTATCTTCATAAGACCGCCATCCCAGTAGGAATGCGCGTTGATCTTCTTGCCGTTCACATAAAACGAATATTTTCCTCCGGTAGGATCCTGAGGCACATACAGGACATGCATCGGACAATGCATGTCGCCTATGAGATGGACAATGACGGAAATCTTCATGATGCACTCGTCCTTTTCCATCTTGTCCTTGTTCTGTTTCAGGTCATTTATCAGAAAATCAATATCCATCACGGCATTGCGCACATACACATCACCCTCACGGTTGTGACGGTAGGTGTTGAACAGGGAATCCACAGTGTAGGAGTGACACCATGGTTCGATGTTGGTAGGCTGAATATCCAGATCGGAAGGCCGGCGACGCAGTATCTTCGGATTTGAGCATTCGAAACCTATATCCCTGCTCCATTGGTAGTAAAACTTGTCGGCATCCGAAGCGACTTCCACAATCGTGGCTCCTGGAAGATATTTCTTCAGGGCCTTCTTTGTAGTCTTCGATATATGATTCTCTGCAACCTGGGCAATAGCCCTATGACATACGCCACCCCACCCGGATGCAAGCTGCACCGACATGAGAAGCAATAGTGAAAGCAGTACAAATTTCTTCATATTCATATCTTTTTATTTACTGATGTCTTACAAGCATCAGGGCATCTGCACATACGCTTCCCTTGCTTCCGTCACCGCGAAGGTTCGTGATGAACTCCTGACCCTTCTTCAGTTCACGTGAGGTCACCTTGTGCCATGTGCTCACAGACTGTCCCACTATAACCACATCCGAGCTCTTGACTGACTCTGTCGTGCCGTCGCTGAAGTCAAAGAAGACTTCAGGGCAATGTCCGCCTGAGGTATGATGATAGGTGTAGATATCATATGTGCCGTCCTCAGGAATCACAGCCTTGTACTCCACGCTGCCCTCGTCTGCCCTTCCGACAAGACAGGTCGGACCATATACGCCATCCTCTGAAAGATGCTCGTTATCCGCCCTCTTTACGTTATCGTCAGGGAGCGGTGCGCCCGGACCCTTTGAACCAAGCCACTTTCCTCCCTTGGCTACAGCCTGGTTATCATCGATGATTATGTCTGGCGAGCTGCCGTCCAGATAAGGATTTACCGCCATGATGTCGTTGATATCCTGATAGTTCACGTCCTGGATCTTCTCAAGCCCCTGCTGCTGTGCGAGAGCTGCAGCCATTCCGGCAGCCTGTCCCATGCACATGAACACAGGCTCCATTCTGATCGAGCCATAGGCTATGTGAGATGCCGAGCAGCACACCGGCACAAGAAGGTTGGTGCATTCCTCTCTCTTTGGAGTGAGCGAGCGATATGAGATAGGGTAAGGCATTCCTCCGCCGATCTCCACATCACCCTCGTTCTTGACCATCTTCTTTCCGTTCTTCTCGATGACGATTCTCTGGGTGTTGTGGGAATCCATGGTGTATGCAGCATACGCTATTCCCTCAGGAGCGATGACCTTGTTGTCACAGTCCGCCTGGGTAGCGACATATTCTCCCACCATTCTGCGGCACTCCCTCACATAGAGCTGTGGTGTCCAGTGACCGTTCTCGAGATACTCATCCTTAGGGAGTCCCCACTCCTTCACGTAGTTCTGAAGCTCGGCGGGAACGCGAGGGTCGTTGGCGACGAAATACAGGAGGCCGAGAGTATAGTCCTTATGAGCCTTGATGATTTCCTGGCGCTCCTCCCATGTTCCTTCAGGATAGCCGTAGTTCATTCCTATCATGTCTGTGGAGAATGCGCCACGGTTGTTCACGTCTGTCTTGCGGTTAGGACCTATGCTCCAGATGAAGTACTGGTTGATGTCCCTCATATCCTTCTGAGCATCATATACTCGGAGAAGGAGCTCATACTTCGAAGGATCGTAATTCTCCGGCTTCTCGATAGGAATCCTGTTTTCCGGATTGTCGGTAAGGCAGATACGGAAGTTATATGCCTGGATCAGATTGTCTCCTGAACCCTGAGGAGCAAGAGTCTGCTCGCTGATGCCCCAGAGCAGACCGCTGGACGGATCGCCAGGCACGACATAAGGATCCACTCCGTCAGGGAACTGGTGCAGGTGTCTCATATGCACTCCGTTCCAGGTCTCGCCATACTCGGAGCAGTCCTCGCGGCCTGTACGGTATGACACTCCGGCCTTCGCCATGAGGTCACCCTCATAGGAAGTGTCAATGAACCAGTCAGCCTTGAAGGAAAGGGTGTCAAGGCTGTTTTCTCCGCCTGCAACCCTGATGGAAGCGATATCGGTGCCCTCCATCACAGCATCTGAGATATGGTATCCCATAACGACCTTGATGTTCTTATGGTCCAGATAATCGGAAAGGATGGCATGAGCAGCACTTGGCTCGAACACCCACTGCTCGAGGTTTCCGTAATGCTTTCCGAGCCTGCGGTAGAACTGCAGGGCCACACCCTTGACAACCTGCTTGTTTCCTATGTCTGTGAAGCCAAGTCCACCTGTGGTGAGACCTCCGATTCTGATTCCCGGTTCGATGACAAGGACATCCATTCCCATCTGGGCTGCGGAATAGGCAGCAACCACTCCTGATGCGGAACCACCGTAAATACAGATGTCATACTCCTTCTCTGCAGAGCAGGAAACCAATGCCATCAGGGCACTGATCATTAAAAACAATCTCTTCATATATAATATTTATTTGTTATATCTTATTGCAAAATAGTTGACGGCATTGTAGCTGGTCGCTGTAATCTTGGTTCCGCCATCGTAAGAAGACGAGGTACCCGTCGCAGACGAAGCAGGTACAAGACGCACATACGCCTTCTGCTTTCCAAGCAAGGCATCCGGCAGACTCACCGTGATGAATTTGGTACCTGGAAGCTGATATATGCGTACACTGGCTGTATTGACGAAATCCGGGACAGTATAGGTGCTTACCCGTTCCCATGTCTGTCCGTCTGCCGAGCACTCCACCGCCCAATGACGCGGAGCACCGAATGCATTGATATGGTTCATTGTACCGAACGTCACGTTGAGAGGGCTGTTGGCAGAGGTAAGATCTGCAGTGGAGAACTCCGCACACCAATATCTGTTCTCACTCCAGCCCGGTACGCACCACGCCGATCCGTTCGAACCGGATCCGTTGTTGGACTCTTCAGACCATCTGTTCTTGGCATCCTTGGCATAGTATGAATAAAGGACGCCGATTGTCGCTGTGCTTCCATACGGATCCCAGTGGGCGCTCCTGCCCTTGCTGTCATATATTCCGTTACCGTTGGACGGGTCAGTTATCTTTCCGCCGAACGTATATGGTCCAAGATGAGTGAAATCGTTGCACAGACGAAGATGAATCTTCTCATCAGCCTCCATGCAGTAGAACGCCGCATCCAGGCTCATAGGGTCATCTACAGGAGGGTAAGTCGGATACAGGGTAGTGTCCGCATAGTTGTTCACAAGATTGACTCCGAGAGAATCACAGTAGGCCCACTCGTACATAAGGGTGGAGAAGCTCTCATCCGCATTATCCGACAGTCTTATATCATCCTTGCTTAAAGGACGGATCTGGTAGTCTCCGACCCTTCCCAGACCTGTTATATAGCTGGAGGTGACTCCTGCTGCCTTCAGTTTCTTCTCCTCAGCCGGATTCCACTCGAAATTGTCACAGGTCTCATGCACAAGGACACCGGTTATGGAGCCGCTGCCTTCAGGAAGCTCCTTGCCGTCCCTTGACCACGGACAGTCGATGTTCACCATCATGTGTCCGGTCGCTCCTCCCTTGCTGCGGATCACCATCGGATATGAGACCATGGTACCGACATATCGGATATCTACAGGGGCATAATTACCCTTACGCACAGGAATCTGCACCTGATCTATCGTAACCAGAGTAAAGAGGTCGTCGTCAGAGAGAGTCTCCAGGGTTCTAGGTGCAGGCTGGATCTCATCACCGGCCATGGTCGAGATTATGGCTGATACCGGCACTCCGCTTATCGAATAACGCACCGGATTGTCCTCTCTTGTGACAGTCATCCCAAACAGATCCACCGATATCCTGTCGAACCTCGCGACAACATCAGTGCACGGCTCCTTGAATATCAGCTTCACGCCGTCTGTTCCTTCCTCATCCTGCACAAAGAGTATCCTTTCCGCATAGGTAAGATCCTGAGCTTCAAGGCTGATCATACGGTTCTCTGCTCCATTCTTCTCCTGATTGTCGTTGATGACCACTCCTTCGAGAACAAGATGGGTTCCGACTTCATATGTTCCTTCACTGTCCAGAAGTTCCTTGAGTCCGCTGACTCCGACAGTCTCTGTCAGACAGCCGTCGTAGAACTGCGAAATCTGTATATAACCGTCCTTGCCGTCATGTCTGACGACGATAACTGCGTGCCTTATCACTTCAGACAGGTTCGCCTTGACGTCAAAACAGATGAAGTTGTTCTTGAGGCCGACTCCGCTGATCCAGTCCACCTCTTCCTCCTCCTTGTAGGTCACCTCAAAGGACAGATCCTGTTCCGAGAGTTTCGTGATGACTTTGGCACCGAACTGTCCGCCCTCTGAAGGAACTGAGATATTCTTCTGCTCTATATCGATTCCTCCTTCAAGAATTCCATCCTGATTGAATGAGAGTTCAAAGACATTCGTTCCTCTTGTCAGCGTCAGAACAGCAGTACGGGGAATACCTTTGTTTATGTCATAAGACACGTTCAGGGTCATGTCTCCGCTGCCGGAAACAGTTCTCGCATCACCCTGGCCGGAGAATCTTATCCAGGTGTCCTGCCCGTCAAGAGAAGCTGTGAACTCTCCGTCAGCAAACACCTCAAGTGCATACTCACCGGCATCCACTCCGAGCGCAACCTCGCTCATCCTGCAGCCAACGCCATAAATCCTGACATCATCAGGCATCTGCTCGCAGGAAATGACGGCAGCAAGGCATAACACAATATATATAATGTATCTCTTCATAGCTATTCTGAATATTCTTTGTTATCAAGTGCATTTCCGCTGTAAGCCACCTGATCTGCCGGGATAGGCCAGTAACGATGGCACGGTCTGATGAATCCTGAGATATACTGACCTTCGTTATACATCACTGTCCTCTCATACCATATGCCCCAACGCACCAGGTCGAACTTTCTCTGAAACTCTCCAACCAGTTCCTTTGCCCTCTCCATACGGATTTCCTCCATAAGAGCGTCCGGCTCGCCGTGCACACTTGCAAAAGTCAGAGGATCGAGCCCTGCACGGACACGGGTAATGTTCAGATATGAGCACGCGTTGTCGTTCTCCTTCTTCTGCAGATATGCCTCTGCCTTCATCAGGAGTGCATCGGCAAAACGGAAGAACTTGTAGTTGTTAGGATCCTTGGTGTAGTGCATGTTGTAGGCCCAGAACTTGTTGCCCATCCATGGTTTCTTGGCGGCAGTCAGACGTGCCTTCGACGTCGATGATGTCCAGAAGAAATACACCTTAGGCGTCGTTCTGAGTTCATCCGTAGGTTCATAGCCGACCCAGCGCCATGCAAGCGTGCCGCTTCCTCCACGTGGTTCGGTTGCCCCGTTTGAATACTCACCTGTACGGAGATCCTTGGAAGAATACGGAAGCAGACGACTGTACAGATACGCATTCGGCCTGACTCCAGCTGCCGGTTTTGCATCCTGGCCCAGTTCCGGAATGCATATTCCCGCATAGCAGTCAAAACCGGAATTGTCATCCAGCTGTTCTCCGTCTTCTTCGGTGTATTCCTCATCCACGTCTTCTTCAGCAGCGTCCGTATCGCTTTCGATAACAGCCTTAGAAGTTCGGGCAGGAAGACTTGACGAAGCGATCATTGAGGAGGTCTGGATACCGAAATCCTGAACCACATTGGCCATTTCGAAGATGGATTCCCTGACGTAGCGTTTTGCAAAAGGAACATCTGAAAGAGGATAATCCGCTCCGAACATCTCAGGCGAGTCGGCATAATGTCCGTAGATTGACTCCAGTTCCTCGATGAACAATATGGCGTCGTCCCATCTTTCGTTCCACATGCACATCTTTGCGGCAAGCATGAGTCCTACGGCTGCTCCAGCCCTGTACTCCTTGCCTTCATATGTACGGACCATCGGAAGGGCTCTCTGCTGGACTATCCATTCGTGAATCTCCTCTATACAAAAGTCACGGGTCGCCACAGCGCTCATTCGTGGAAGAGTTGCGATCTTCTCACGGTTCTCCTCCGTGACACGCTCCGAGTAGAACGGAACATCCCCGAAAGTACATGTAAGGAGATAGTAATACAGAGACCTCAGCACAGCAGCCTCAGCCAGAAGAGGAGCTGCCTCAGCTTTTGTAATATACCCGTTCTTCACCGCCGCATCAATGGCAGATGTCATCTCATTGGCGTTCTTCACACCTTCATAGCCATATCTCCACACCTGGGCTGCCACACCGGGACGGGCCGGCGAAACGTCGCAGTTGGCATTATAGACTGTGGAACCCGACATATACAGGAGATCCGCAGCGACGTCAGTCATTTCCCAGAAGTCCCTCCTCTGAAGGATGGTCCTGAGAGGATTATAGCAGCCATTAAGTCCCGTCAGAATCTGGGTCGTGTTACGGAAATAATTGTCCGTCGTCGTGTATGACTCGTTCTTCTCGTTCAGACACCCTGACAGAAGAAGAACCATTAGACCAAATATCAATGTTTTTGTTGCTCTCATACTATCAGAATCTTACTTGAATGTTAAACGCATAGGTACGTGATCTCGGGAACGAGCCGTTATCCAGACGGAAGACGGACGATGAGGTGTTCACGTCCGGGTCAAATCCCGGATATCTCTTCCACAGCCAGAGATTGTCACCGCTCAGGCCGAAGGATAGCTCCTTGATGACCTTTTTAGCCTTTTTGGAGAGAGGGATATTGTAGTTGACACTGACAGCCTTCAACCTCAGCCATGAGGCATCATACACGCTCTTGCTCGATGCCAGAGTGTCATCGAAACCGGCCTTGCATATGTCACTTGTCGGATTTTCCTTTGTCCAGGCTCCGAGCATCTTCCTGTATTTGTTAGGAGATGAGCTTCCGGAAGCGGCGAACAGCTCGGAGATGTTATAGATGTAACCTCCCAACGAATATGTGAAATATACGCCAAGCGAGAGTCCCTTTCCGATGAGGAAGTTATTCTGGAAGCCTCCGTAAACCACAGGATCCGCACTTCCGAGGTACACGACATCGTTCTCGTCGAGGAGTCCGTCATGGTTCATGTCGGCATATTTCGGACGTCCCAGTCCGGTGCCGTTGGCTCCCGTCTTGATTGACGACACATAGGCACGGGTGATTTCGTTATATGCGATTTCTTCATCCGTATGCCATACACCTTCATATTTATAGCCCCAGATGGCATTCACAGGATATCCCGTCTTATATCCGTAGATATACTGAGGTGATGTCGAACGCGGGTTGAGATAGGTGGGAACCACTTCTGACTCCGAACCCACACTCGTCACGAGCTGACTGTTGTGAGCTACGGTCAGAGTACTGTTCCACTCAAAGCCCTTCGTCACGACATTGCGGGTGGTCAGAGTCACCTCCTGACCGATGTTCCTGGTCGAACCGGCATTGGCATAATATGTATTATAACCAGTCGTCTGCGTATTTCTCATCGCAAGAAGCAGGTCGTTGGTGTCAGACACATAGGCATCCGCCTCAAGCACCACGCGGCTTCCCCAGCCGGCAAAGCTCAATCCCAGATTATAGGAAGTCGTGGTCTCCCAGGTCAGATCGGAATTCGCAAGCTTGGATGCCGTGTAGGCCAGAAGCTTGTCATCACCGAATATCCAGTTCGAATAAGACGACGTGAAGCTTGCCAGAGACATATAAGGGCTTATGGCGTCATTTCCGGAGCGTCCTGCACTGACTCTGAGCGAGAGATCGTTGAGCCAAGGAGACTTGCTGAACCACTTCTCGTTCATGATGGACCACCTGAGAGCGGCAGCCGGGAAGAAACCCCATTTGCGGTTCTGCGCGAAGTTGGAAGCACCGTCGCCTCTGAGGGTCAGGGTCACATAATATCTTCTGTGATAATTATAGTTGAAACGTCCAAGTGCGGAAAGCTTGTCCTGATACTGAACATAGGACGAAGCCGTGAAGCTGTCCGGATGAACAAGGCCGAGAAGGTTCTTGTATGTCAGGCTGTCATTCGTATAGCCTGTGCCTGACAGGCTCTCGGATTTTCTTTTCCAGTGCTCGCCTGTGAAGCCAAGCAATGCATTGAACTCATGCGCCTTGATCTTCCTGTCATAGTTCCATGTGAGTTCTCCGATATACTTGGTAAGACGGTTCTCGTTGCTTCGTGCAGTTCCTCCTGTCATGTTGACCTTGGCCACTGCAAGGTACGAAGGCGAATAATAGCCTGTTTCCGTGCTGGTGTCGGTCACTGCGAGGCGGAGCTTGAGATTCATCCTGCGGTTGATGTCATACTTGAGAGTAGGCGACGCCATTATATAGTTGTTCCACGACTTGTTGATGGTGTTCTTCGCGACGAGATAAGGGCTATTGAAGGCAGAACCTCCGGAAGACTCCTGGTCTCCGTACCTGTTCCATGTCGCTTCAGGCTCAAGAAGAGGTGACAGATACACAGCAGCAGAAGTGCTTGTGCCGGTAATGGCAGCCGTCGCCCTGTCCCTGTCCGTATGGGTGTAGTTGACCTTGAGATTCAGGTGCAGCTTCTTGGTCAGGGTGCTGTTTATGTTGATGCGGCCGGTGAATCTCTGCATGCCCGACTCTATGACCACTCCCGGTGTGTTGTTGTAGCCGAGAGTGACCGAGAACGAGGTTCCGCCCACCTTTCTGTACGCGCTCAGATAATAGTCCTGAGTGAAGGTCTCCTGTGAGAGCACATCGATCCAGTCGGTTCCCTTGTCCTTGTAATCGGCCGGATTGAACGGCAGATTATCCGGATCGAAGCTGCTGAAGCTGGAGGCAGCCATATTTCTCCATGTGGCATATTCCTCAGCATTCAGAATGTCCAGAGATCCTGCAATATGGGCATAACTCAATGTCGATTTGAACCGCACACTGAATGTTCCGGCTGCTTTCCTGTCATCCTGGGTCGTCACAAGGATCACTCCGTTCGCACCACGGCTGCCGTAAATGGCGGTGGATGAAATGTCCTTCAGCACAGAAATGTTCACGATGTCTGCCGGATTGATCTCGTTGAGATCCTCGACAGCATCGGGAACCCCGTCCACAACGATGAGAGGCTTGTTTCCCGCAGTGATGGAGCGGCTTCCGCGGATCCTGATCTCGCCTGACTCGCCGACTTCACCGGATCCGGAACTGAATTCCGCACCGGCCACTTTTCCCTGCAGGGCCTGAGCCACACTTGTGACAGGCGCCATGCTGATCTCCTCCATATTGACTACCGACACGGTACCTGTCAGGTCACCCTTCTTGGAAGTACCATAACCGATGACCACCGTTGCCTCAAGCAGCTCGCTGTCATCCTTGAGAGTGATGTCTATCTCCTTTCTTCCGTTCACATGCTCCACAATGCTCTTGAAACCGATACATGAAAACTCGAGAATAGCCTCTGACTCCACAGAGATCGAATAACGTCCCAGAGAGTCTGTCATGACGCCATTGGCAGCCGCGGCACGTTCGATGACCGCCACACCCTCCAGAGGAAGGCCTGCCTTGTCAGTGACCGCTCCGGACACTGTGATCTTCTGCTGCGCGACCAGCTGGGCTGATGCCGACAGCAACAATATGATAAATGCAAATATCCTATGCTTCATGGCTTCAATACTTTAGGGTGAGCTTGACCGGCTTATGAGACAGTCCTTCCACATCCAGCAGTTCAACTGATGTCAGCAGGGCAAAGACGGACGCCGACACATAGACATAATCCGCCGCATAACTTCTGGACTGGTCATCTGTGTAAGTCTCCACATAATCCTGCATATACATCCACACACAGTCGTACAGATTGTTCTGCCAGGCATATATATCCGAGCGGAAGGCACCGTCCGTGGTGGTCTGCGGATACCATTCAGGAGTGGATTCATAACCGATCTGCATGGAGGACAGATGGTACATCTGACCGGCATATATCCACTTGTCACCGGCATAAGGGCCGGAATTATACGTCTGTCCGATGAGTCCTTTGAAAGCTTCGTACTCCTGATCGGAAGTCATGCCGGCATAGTTGCAGCCGACCACATTGATTCCCTCGACACCTCCTGTCACGACTCCGTCAAGAACCACGACATCAGCAGCCTGCCCGGCAATCACGGCAGCCACGTCAGCCGTTCCTTCCGAAGACAGACAAAGCAGTGTAGCCTCCTTTTCCACCTTTGCTGCATACTCAAGTTTCAGAGCCGGATCAGCAGTAATCTCATGAGACGGTTCCACATGATGCATTCCCCTCTGCACCAGAACAAGGGTATCGACGGTCATAGTCTTTTCAAGGGATATGGCAATCCTTGCAGTGCGGGCCTGTTTCAGAGACTGCATGTCGGACACATTCGAGCTGTAGTAGACCGTGAATGCACCGTTGCCGCTCCTTCCGTTCACATCGGTCCTGAGCCAGTCCTGATCGGATTCAATTCTCCACGCACCCTCAGTCTCCACCGACACGGAGACTGTTCCTTCCGTAGCTCCCAAGATGATCTCACCCACGCAGACTCCCGGAGAATAAGGATCGGTGATGACCACATTCTTGGTGCAGGCTGATATCATAGCACCCAAGAGAATAATATATAAGAGTTTCTTCATACCGACCTCCTTATTCATCTTTATCAAACTCAACTTCCACCTCGCTGAAACCGTCCGGTCCGCCGGATGGACTGAAAGACAGGGTGGCCACACTCATATCCGATGCATCGATCTTCTCCAGAACCACTTCAGGGACACTGCACACGAATGATGAGTCGAATCCGTCAATGTGCAGGGTCACCTTCAGGTCGTCATATGTTCCCGGCGGCATCACCAGACAGAATCCTGTCAGGGAGCCATCATCTGACCTGGAAAGGACTCCCTCGCCGCAGTTCAGTACAATATGGTTATCCGCATTTTCCGTCATCCGGATCGTACCGTCCTGCATAATCACTCCAAGGCCGGAGAGTCCCGACTTTTCGGAATCCAGACGCAGGCCCTTCACCTTGACTGCTTCAGCAAAACCCACTGTCAAGCGAAGCAAGGCATTCGGATAATGGAATTCCATCTTGCCTTCGTTCATATGGGCGAATGCTGATGGAGTATATTTCAGATACATCTCCACAGGATCCTCCCCATACACCTGCTCCGACTCGATAAGGAACGGCATGGCTGCTGCATCACCTATATAGGAAGGACTGTACGGATAGTAGGCGGCAAGCGTTCCCTTTACCACCGGCCCGTAGAAGAAGGCCTGGCCAAGGCCCACGCCTGCCTTCTTTATCGCATACGGCTCATTATATCCCTGCTCGGAGCCATAGACGCCGATGGATGCTCCTTCAGGCCAGACCATATCCTTGTCTGAAAACAGCAGGGCCTTGAAATCCGCTTCCACAAGGGTGTAGCCGCTGTCATCGACAGGGGGATACTCCTTGTCCTTATATTCAGTGCAACCGGCCGTCACGGTCACAACCGCGAGAATAAATGCTGATATATTGAATTTCATCTCGTTAGGGTTAGTAAGAATGGTTTGTGTTACTGTGCTGCAGTATAGGTAATAGTCGCAGAAACCTCAACCCCGGCACCCGATGCTGTAGTCTGTGCTGACTGTCCACCACCAATAAGATTTGAACTCACTTTAGCTTCAGTATTGAAAAGCTTGACCGTGAGCGTATTAACAAGATTTGTCGTTACGGATGCGCTGCTAAGGAGTCCACCTGAACTATACAAAATACCTGAAACAGCCAATGAACCTTTTATACTTGACCCATTTACATCCGGAGTAAGTCCTGTTGTTGCATCCGGAACCACAGCAACAACTGCTCTGTTGAACTTATAAGTTGATATTCTTTGGAAATATCCGCCAAGATTCAGAGTCCCACCATTGAGGTTAAAAGGTCCGACCGCGTAACCTATCACTCCACCCCAAGACACCATCGGACGCTTACCGTTTCCGATCTGGCAGCTTACAGTGATTGCATCCATATCAAGGTAAGCGCCAAAACCGACAAGGCCGCCTGCCACAGCATTGTAAGCCGGACGTGTAGATACGACATCTGGTACAGGGGAATCATCAGAACACAGATCATATGTTATTACATCTCCTGTATTTGAGCAATTGCTGAGCAAAGCGTGGTCTTCAGACAAGCCTACAAGAGATCCTGCAACTCCTCCGGTATATACCTTATTGTTACTTTCCGAGGTCTTTGAATAATTGTCACCGCAGTTGTAGAGCACTCCGCTGTTGTCGCAGTCTGTCAGACTTATATCATACCCTTTGAGGGTAAGTCCCAATCCGCTGCAGTCCGTTCCACAACCGATAATGCCTCCCATGCAGATGGAATAGGCCTTCATTCCGTTGGACGTCTTCATTTCTTCTGCACTCAAGGTTATGTTTCCGGAATTGTCGCAGTCCTTTAAAGTAGCAGATCTGCAGCTTCTTATCCAACCAGCGACACCTCCTATGCCTGTGAATGCCATTCCTGGCGTCTCATGGTCAGCTGGGGGAACAGGAGTGAACCTGATTTCTTTTAAATTCTCGCAGCCGTCAAGGACAACGCTATACGGAGCATCTCCTCCTGCTCTTACATCACCGACAACACCTCCTATCGCAACATTGTACTTTTCACCGTCGGTATATGTCACCGTACCTGTTATGGCACCGCTGTTTGTGCAGCCTGAGATTTCTGTAACAATATCCCCTTCAACGTCTGCTGTCGGGAGAACTGCTGCAAAACCTGCAATATAGGCGGCCTTATCTACAAGTTCGAAAGTGACATTCATTTTATTGGTGCAGTCCGTGATCTTTCCGCCAGGATCAAGAGTCCTGACAAACGGTGCACCGTAATTGTCAAGCTTGAGCTCTCCGGCAAGTGTCAGATTCCTAATCTCTCCTGAGACCTCGAGGAACAATGAGCTTGTCGCATTGTTGCGGGTGATAGTCTTGCCATTCCCGTCAAAAACATATTTGAACTCCTTGGTAATCGGAGTAAGGTCATCAGCAGTGATGTCCGCTCCCAGACGCACAAAGCCACCCTTATACAGAAAGCCTCTCAAATCATCTGACGAGTTTACGGCAGCTGCGAACTCCTCCCATTCCTCCACTGTCTCGATATCCTTGGCCATCGGCACATAGTCGACATCATTGAATGAATACAGTTTACCGGCCTCCAGAGCACTTTCCGGATGCCATATATTCTGCATCTGCCGGCGGTCTCCCTTCCGGGTGAAGAAGAAGGTCAGCCCTTCCGGATAATCTCCTGCAGGGATGCAGAAATAGAAGTCAGTTCCCTTTTCCTGGTTAAGAGAGATTTCTTTGATATCCAGTTTCAGCTCGTCATTCCCTTCGACAGCCTCAAGTACACCGGTCTCGGGCGAGAACCTGAAACTTCCGCACAGAGGAGCATCCTTCGAAGCGGAGAAGAGTCTCGCTTCCACGATGTCATCGGTTCCCTTTATGTTCACCCTCACAGCCGCACAGAGATTGTGCAGGGTGACTTTATCCGGTGTCTGCGCATGACCGTACATCACAGCCGCACCATTGGCAAAGGATCCTGAATCGTATGCCTGCACAGACGGCAGTTCCACTGCAATTGTTCCCTTGGCATCGTAAGAGGACTCCTTGACGATTTCATGAGGGTAGATGATATTGAATGGTGCAGCGAGGTCCGGAAGCTGAAAGTCCGCCTCACTTTTCTTCTCGCCATCAGCAACGGCAACCGGCAGAGAAGCCTGTCCGTTCACATTGATCCGGTCTCCGTCAGACCAATAGACCTTCAGAGGACTTCCGCCCGAGGCATAGTCCAGCCAGGTCTTGGTCTGCACAAATGGCAGACATGCACGAAGAGCCATACCGGCATTGTCTTGAACGCCGGATGACTCTTCCTTGAGACAGGCTGAAAAAAGCATTCCGCAGAGAGTGACGAGCGAAATTAGTCTTAGTTTCATGCTGTTAAGGTTATATATTTAAGGCACCCGCCCGTCACGGGTGCTTGTTGGATTATTTACAAAGTACCGTGTGTGAAAGTATTTCCTTCACCGATTGTAATGACAGCATTAGCAGAAGATCCTACACCGCAAGTGAGATTGTTCTTTACTTTATCATTTGTACTTGTTGGCTTAAACGGATCTGAACTAAACGGATAAGTCTCATTAAGATCTCTCAGATTGTCGGTCAGACCGGCTGCAGGATAACTACCGGTTGTCAGCATTTTACATGTTACCAATGAGCCTGAAATGGTGCTACCTGTGGTCGAAGGTGCTGGTGATAACGGATCGCCCTTGCTACCAAATTTAACAGGAATGACCGCGAGGACAGCTCTATTCATATTGTATTCCTGAATTCTATTGAAATATCCTACCACATTAACTGTACTGCCTGTCAGATTGAATGGCCTCATCGCAAATCCTATGACACCTCCCCAAGCCACAGACTGGCGTTTTCCGTTTCCTAACTGACAAGCAACATTACACTGATCCATGTTAAGATTTCCTCCAAAGCCGATAAATCCACCAGCTACAGCACTGGTCGCGGAAGTCGTTGCAGCATTTTCGCCACATACATCATAAGAATAGACATTGCCAGTGTTTGTACACGAAGTTATTGTAGCATATTCACCAGATTTACCAACAAGAGCACCTGCAAGGCCTCCTGTATAGACCTTGTTACTACTTTCTGTTCCTGCAGAAGAATTGACCATACAATTGTGGATTGTGCCTGTGTTGTCGCAGTCAGTCAGGGTGTAATCTATTCCTGTAAGTGGAAGTATTCCACCGGAATGTCCGGTTCCGATGCCTATTATACCACCTACAGCAGTAGGAGTAGCCTTCAGACCAGTTTTAGATGCGATATAATCAGCCTTCACGGTAATATTTCCAGAATTATCGCAATTTGTAAGAGTAATCGATGCTGCACTTCTTACATAACCGATGATTCCTCCCACGCCGCACACAGTCATACCATAATCATTGGTCTCGCCAGATTTAGGAGAGAGAGTAATAGGAGCCGTATTCTTACAATTTGTAAGAACCAGACCATAATCATAATCTCCGACAGAAGCACGGATATCACCTAAGATTCCGGCTACTGCGGTGTTGTAGTTTGCCGCTGATACATCCACTGTTCCTTCAATCTTACCATTGTTGGTGCAGTCAGATATTTCCAGAACCTCAAGTCCTTCTATGTCATTTCTTACAGCAACTGCTGCTATACCTGTAACATAACAATGTGTCTTGATATCAAAGGTTATATTCATATTGTTGGTACATCCCGTGATCTTTGCACCGGCATGAATATGCTTAACAAAAGGAGCATCTTCTGCATTAGTGAGATTAAGTTCACCAGCAAGTGTCAGATTGCGAATTTCTCCAGTAAGGAGAGAGAATAGAGATGACGTTGCTTTCTTTCTGGTAATAGTTTTTCCATTTCCATCAAAGACGTATTTGAATTTAGATGTAACAGATTTCAGTTCCACTTCGTCATCATTGATGTCTGCACCGAGCTTCACTGTGCCATTTCCGAGCCACCTGTACAGTTCCCAATCCTTTCCACTGTTTACAGCATCAGCAAAATCGTTCCAATCCTGCGCCGACATGATTTCACCGGAACCAGGATTGAAGGCTGGATTGAAAGGTGTGATTACTCCACCCATATCAGTAAAGTCTGTCTTTAATGCTGGTATCTTGTATGAAGCAAACTTTCCGTTCACATCCTTGATGGTGATGATAAGTCCGTCAGCATATTTGTATGCAGGAATTCCTATAATCATGGCTTTGCCCTGCGCTACGCCCTCGTCAGTACAATCATAGGCAATCACCTCGGTAAGCTCATTCGGAGTGAGAACAGGGGCGTTCCCTTCGCCATCGTAGGTCAGATCCCATTTACCGGCGATATTAGGCTGCTCACCTGCCTGACGGATGTAAACAGACTTGATATTGTCTTTTACAGAGCTTCCTTCTGAATTGACAGTAATCGCCAGGAAAGTGCACATATGCTTGAATTTCAAGGATGTCTCATCATCGCTATATGCGGCAAGAATATCTGCGGCAGAGTCAAATGATACGGCAGATTTGTCATTTTTCACAAGTCTGTAATCCTGAAAATTGGACGTACCGTTGACCTTGATGATGTATGCTCCGTCGGAATAGCTGGATACATGCTGGGCAGTCACAGCGTGATATGGCGCTGAAACTCCTTGCACACTGAAGGATATGACAGCACCTGTTGTGCCATCCTCTTTTATAATATCTTCGGATTCCACACCATTGACAGAAATATGGTCACCCAACATGAACATCGTTTCACATTCTCCTTCCTGGATTGCATTCTCATCATACCAGATCGTAGTCTTAGTCTCGACCTGATCCAATGAGCCGGTAAATGTGACGAGGTCGCCTTCAGGCTGCGCACCTGCGTTGATGTCAGTATTTACATCCGGATTCGCCAGCTCTTCCTGACATCCGGCGACAGTCATTGCGGCAAACGCCACAAAAAATAGATTTCTGATTGTTTTCATAGCGTTGCGTTTTAGAATATCTGATCAAAATCGGTGAGCTCGTCACCCAAGGTAAGATTGTCTGCAGAAGAACCCGTCTGGCTGAAGCAGAGGACTCCTTCTGAATTGATATCCAAAGCATTACACTCTGGACGGCAGTATGAAGGCTTCTTCATTCCTGCATGGTTGTCAGTTTTAATCATATGATTTGTGTTTAGTTGTTTAATTTGCTTTCTATCTTCTTGGACACATCATCCCACCTGTAATATACACCTTGAACCGGAGTCAGGCCGGAGATCCGGGATTCCTTCTCGTTGACCAGAACCTTGACCAGCACATCCTTGCCCTTGGCTTCATAGAAGATCACCTGAAGGTTTGCACACATAGGGACAACGTCAGCAGCATTCCATTCCTTATGGGCTCTTTCCACCTCAAAGACAGGGAAGCCGTCCAGTCCCAGCAGAGTGCACAGCGGCGTGAAACCGGAATCATGGATGAACCTGAGATCTGCCGCCACATCGGAATCCTCCTTCAATGCATCCTGAGCCTTGTCCAGAAGGTCATTCGCGAGACGTTCTCCCTTGAGGCTGTTATATTTCCCGTACTCAGTCGAGAGTCCCACCTTGGCATACCTGTATGCATTGCCGACTGCCACGCATGCGGTCAGTTCCTCTATCGGAATCAGAGGAGTCAGATCGATATTCATAAAGTCAAGGTCGAAGGCAATAGCCCAGAAGTAATACAGACCCATCTCCACCTTGTAAGGGTCATCCACCAATCCCATCATTCTTTGAGGATCGGTGAAATACTGGGCAAAAAGAGTCTCCGGATGGAAGGTGCTCCTTCTGAGCGAATCCGTGATCCTGCCGACCTCCGGCATGAATTCGTCGGAAGTCCTGGCGCTTATGTAGGCATCGTTGTAACGTTTCCCTGCCAGATATGTGATGTCAAGAGACGGAGCATGGCTTGAGAGTTCTTCCGTGAAGTTAGCCATGCTGACGAGACAGCGCGGATATATCGAACTTATGCTGCGGACTGTCGTCCTTTTTCCGGATGTGAACACAGGTATTTCGCGTTCATACATCCTGGATGCAATACCCCTGTGCTCCCTTCCGCCAAGAGGGGCCAGTTCTCCGTACATCCCGGCATGCTCGGCATGAATTGCAGCTATTGCCGAATACAAAGAATCGCCTCGGGCAGTAAGCAGGCCTTCGGCCTTCGCTGCCTCGAAGCAATCGAGAGTCGGTTTCATGTTATGCGGTCCGGAGAAATACCGGGACCCGTGTCTTCCGAAATGGGAAATATAGAAAGGTCTATAGCCTTTTAGAGGTTCAGAATAAGTCTGCCCCCCTATCAGAAAAATAAGGTCTGTAGATGCCTGCTCCATCTTTCGGATCATCAAGCATCCGCTGCTGAGTGATCTGCGCAGAAAGCAGCCCCGGGAACAGCAGAATCAGAATCGTGGTTATCAGTTTAAAATCCATACCCTTGAAAATCAACACGTAAAGTTAATATTTTTTTTGAATAATCAAAACGGTAGTTCAACCACAGGATGCCTGTCCGACCTGCAGTACATGTTGAGCACCTCAAACTTCAACGCATGTTCCTTTTTCCCGACCTTGAATCTGAGAGAGGTGAAAGGGTTCAGGCGCTGCCAGTTCGCGTTTTTACACTGGATTATATAAGGTATAGATGTGAGATTCGTCAGGAGCAGTTCCGTGCCGGAGCTGGTCCTGCGTATGATCTCCATCTTCATGCCGGCAGCAAAGAAGTCTTTGAGGAGCTGTTCCTCACCACACAGGGTTCCGAAACCGGCGGCAATGGTACGCTTTGCCTCAAGTGCCTCCCTGACCGACTCCATGGTCTTGTCTTTTGCAAGGATAAGAGTCATGGGACGCATGTTGCCACCGTTTCTGTATTTGCTCGCCGTGCCCGCATGCACATCCGTACATGCGGCGATGAAAAGTCCTCTGTCCTGCACCCTGTCGATGATGCCTGGATAGAAGGCAGACCCGTTCATGACTTCCACACCGTCGATCAGGCCTTCGTCATAAGCCGCTCTCTCGACTTCGGTGTAGTCTATGTCAGTGCGTCTGTACCCGGGATGGTTGTGCATCACAAGCGCACCCTGAGCCTTGGCATTGCGGATTGAGGTCAGCGGATCCGGATCGTAGATTTCGTTGTTATCTTTGGTAAAGAGAGCATTGAAATGGCCTATTGTGGCTCCGCATCTGGATATTTCCGTACCAGGAATCACAAGAATTCCATATTTCTCAGCCTCCTTCTGTGCAAGTCTGGATGAGAAGTTCAGGTCCACCATTATGCTTCCCTTCGGCGTCGGCTCCAGGGCGATGAACGTATTCACTCCTTTCGGATATTCGTCTGAAACATATTTCTGGAGATATTCCACAAGGATGTCCTCCACGACACGGCCTTCGATATGGTCCGTCATGGCCAGAATGTCAAGTCCGTCCTCCCAGGCCTCCTCGACACGGAACTTCGGCATGACTGAACCGTCAGAAAAGAGCGTATGCGTGTGAAGGTCAGCTTTATATACATTATAACCATTGACAGTCGGGAGTATAATCTCCTGCCTGAACGGTTCCACCTTTCCCATATGGCGGAGAATTTCGGGATTTTTGCTATCCTGATAATGAATCTGGGCCCCTGCCGTCAGAGGCAGTATCGATGCACAGATGATAGCGAGCATTTTTCTCATAATTCCAGGTTTTTCAAATCTTCACAAAAGTAATCAGAAATCCGGATAACGCAAATATTTTTCATGTTTTTTCAACAAAAATCCAAAATCAGCCAATAAGTTTTTATCTTTTTTCACTTTAAAAACATTAAAATAGCAAAAGTTTTCATATTTTTGCCGCGCAATAAACAAATAAACATTATGAAAACGTTTCTCCTTGTAGTGCTGACGTTTCTCACGACGTTGGCGAATGCTCAGACAAAGTTCGTCTTCACGGAAGCATCCGAGCTCAATCTGATCGGAAAGATCCATAAAGAGACCCCAAACCCTTATCACAGGGTGGACACAGTGAAATATAAGGGATTCACAGAAAGGGAAAACCGTCAGGTGAGATGTCCGGCCGGACTTGCGGTGCTTTTCAAGACCAACTCCACAACCATCTCGGTCAAGACGACATTCGGATGGGAATATGAAGGCCTTACCACCACTCCGCTCGCTTACCGCGGATACGACCTATATATCATAGACAACGGAAAATGGCGCTTTGCGGCAGCTAAAGCCCACGATTTCGGTTCTGATGGAAAGAATAAGGTGCTGATCAGCAACATGGACGGCCAGATGAAGGAATGCATGCTCTATCTTCCCATATATTCGGAAGTCAATTCAGTACAGATCGGTGTGGAAGAAGGGGCTGTCCTGGAATATATGGAATCCCCGTTCCGTCATCGCATCGGAATATTCGGCTCGAGCTACACCCATGGAGTGAGCACCAGCCGTGCCGGCATGAGCTACCCGATGCAGCTGATGAGATGGACAGGACTGCAGTTCCTCAGCCTCGGCTGCAGCGGAAACTGCAAGATGCAGCCATACTTCGCTGATGTGCTCTGCGATGCGGAGGTGGACGCTCTGGTCTTTGACGCATTCTCCAATCCTAATGCACAGATGATCCAGGAGAGACTTTTTCCCTTCATCGAGCAGATACAGAAGGCTCATCCGGACATTCCGCTGATATTTCAGCAGACCATAGACCGGGAACAGCGCAATTTCGACCAGGCATCCGAAAAAAGGGAAAAGGCAAAGCAGGAGATGGCGGAAAAGATGATGAAGGAGGCCTGCAGGAAATATAAGAATATATATTTCATCCAGACCAATGCCACGGATGCCCATGAAGAGACTTCAGTAGATGGGGTCCATCCCGGGAACTATGGCTACACGCTCTGGGCGAAGTCGATCGAAAAGCCACTCCTGAAGATCCTGAAGAAATACGGAATCAAATAATCTTTATAATCATGTTGGAAAATTTGAAACAGGAGGTCCTGAAGGCGAACCTTGACCTCGTAAAACACAACCTTGTCGTCCTGACATGGGGCAACGCATCAGCAATCGACAGGGAATCCGGTCTTGTCGTGATAAAGCCGAGCGGAGTCGGATACGACGATATGAAGGCAGAGGACATGGTCGTCGTTGACCTTGACGGCAACGTGATGGAAGGTAGTCTGCGCCCGTCATCAGACACACCTACCCACCTGGCCATATACCGCCATTTTCCGGAAGTCGGAGGAGTTGTTCACACACACTCCACATATGCGACCGCATGGGCACAGGCAGGATTGCCCATCCCGAACATCGGCACCACACATGCGGACACCTTCCATCGCGATATACCTTGCACCCGGGAAATGAGCAGCAGACAGATTTCGGAGGCATACGAGGCCGCTACCGGGGACATCATTGCCGACGCATTCAAGGGAATGGATCCGATGCACACTCCTGCTGTACTTGTCAGACACCATGGACCTTTTACCTGGGGCAGAAGCGCATCCGATGCAGTCCACAATGCGGTGGTGCTGGAAGAAGTCGCCCATATGGCATCCATTACAGTAGCTCTGAATCCGAATGTGGAGATGAATGCAGACCTGGTGGAAAAACACTATGAGCGCAAGCATGGTGCAAACGCATATTATGGCCAGAAGAAATAACTTAACGCAAAGACAATGACGAAAATTGAAAGTGCACTTCAACGCACAACCGACACGAAAGACCTGATTATCGGAGCCGGCGTGGTGTCCCGCACAGCTGAAATGTTCACCAGACTTTTTCCAGGACAGAAGGCTGTAATTGTGGCAGACCGCAACACTTGGGAAGTGGCAGGCAAAGCTGTGTATAATTCATTGGCTGGGGCTTCGGTACAACAGGAAGAGCCGTTCATATTCATGGATGAAGATCTGTATGCCGAGTGGAAATATGTAGAGGAGCTGCAGGCACACCTGCGCGGTCTGAATGCAATACCGGTCGCCGTGGGATCCGGCGTGATAAACGATCTCACAAAATACGTTTCCCACACACTCGGACGCAGATACATGTGCGTCGGCACTGCTGCCTCCATGGACGGCTACACTGCATACGGCTCCTCGATCACCATCAACGGCAACAAACAGACAGTGGACTGTCCGGCGCCGTACGGATTTGTAATGGACTCCGAAATAGCAGCTGCCGCTCCTAAGGAACTTGCCGCATCGGGATATGCCGACCTCATCGCAAAGATTCCGGCCGGTGCCGACTGGATGCTTGCCGACGCCACCGGCAACGAGCCTGTCGACCGATTCGCATGGGACGTTGTGCAGGATGGCCTGCATGATGCTCTTGGCGATCCCGCTGCCGTATTTGCCGGAGACATCGCCAAGACAGAGGCCTTGTCGGAAGGACTGCTGATGAGCGGCTTTGCCATGCAGGCGATTCAGTCCAGCAGACCAGCCTCAGGCACGGAACATCAATTCTCGCATTGCTGGGATATGGAAGATCTCTGCTTCGAAGGAAAGCACGTATCACATGGGTTCAAGGTCGGAATCGGCACTTTAGCCTCAACCGCATCGCTGGAATACCTGCTGGAGCAGGATATAGAAAATCTGGACATAGACAGATGCATCGCTGCATGGAAGTCATGGGAAGAGCAAGAAAAGGAAATCCGCAATGTCTTTGACGGCATGCCGGGTCACATAGCCCGCGGCCTGAAGGAATCCCGTGAAAAGTATGTCGACAAGACTGAACTTCGCAGACAGCTGGAAAGCCTCAAGGCCGCATGGCCCGCCCTGAAAGAAGACATACGCAAACAGATCATCCCGTATGCCCAGGTCCGCGAGAACCTCCGTCTGGCAGGTGCCCCATATGAGCCGGAGCACATCGGTGTTTCACGCGAACGCATGCGCAGGACGTTCTCCTATATCCCGTACATGCGAAGCCGGTTTGCGAACATCGACATCATCTACCGATGCGGTTTCATGCCAGGCCTGATGGAACACCTTTTCGGGAAAAATGGAATATGGGAAGTCTGAGAGGACTTCCCATATTCCATTTACTCTGCTATAATCACTTCCACTCCCAAGGCTTCAATCCTGTCCTTGACAAGCGGATTTATTCCGGCATCCGTAACCAGGATATCCACTTCTTCCATCGAGCAGATCCGGCCTATTCCGCACTTTCCTATCTTCGATGAATCCGCCAGAAGGATTCTCTGCTGGGCTACATCCATCATCGCTTCAGTCAGACGTGCCTCTTCGATAATCGCACTGGTGACTCCGTCCTCGACACTGAAACCGCCACAGCTGAAGAATAATTTCGAGCACCTCACATTACGAAGGCCGTGAATGGTATACTCATCTCTGGTTGACATCGAGTTGCGATTGACGTGACCGCCAAGCGTCCAGAGATCTATGTCATACATCTCCGACATCAGAAATCCAAGCCTTACCGAAGGTGTCACCACCTTGAGAGATCCCTGAGGCTGAAGATGCTTCACAAAAGCTTCAATAGTGGATCCGGAGGTCACCGCCAAGGAATCATTCGGAGTGATGAGGGCTGCCGCCGCCTTGGCAATCCTGTCCTTCTCCTGCGGATTCTCCATATTCCTGTCATTCAGAGACAATTCTATAAGCTTCTCATGAACGATAGAGGCACCACCATGATTTCTACGCAGCAGATTAGCCTTTTCCATGATCCTGAAGTCCCTGCGGATTGTAGCTCCAGTCACATCCAGCTGATCCGCAAGATCCTGCACGGTGACAAAACCGTTCTTGTACAGCTGTTCCTTTATATAGAGGTGTCTCTCAGAAATATTTTTCATTGTGAGTCTAATTTCTACAAAACTACAAAAAAAAATAATTATAAATATTTAAATTGACGACTGAAGCAACTCAACATTGGAAATCACAAAATGTGATATACTGATTTATGCATATGAGAGCTTGAGCTATCGGTGTCCGGTGCCCCCTGTCAAAACATGCCAGACACCCCGAAAAACAGGATGTCTGGCACGCTTATGATGCTTTTCGTCGCCGGTCTACATCATGCCGCCCATTCCGCCGGCCGGCATTGCCGGAGCGGCAGCTGGCTCAGGGATGTCTGCGATCGCGCACTCAGTGGTGAGGAACATTCCGGCAACTGACGCCGCGTTCTCGAGAGCCACTCGGGACACCTTGGTCGGGTCGATCACACCGGCCTCGAACATGTTCACATATTCGTCTGTGCGGGCATTATATCCGAAGTCGCCCTTGCCTTCGCGGATCTTGTTGATGATCACGCTTCCCTCGACACCTGCATTAGCAGCGATCTGACGGAGAGGCTCCTCGATTGCACGTGCCACGATATGGATACCGGTAGTCTCGTCCTCGTTCACTCCCTTGAGGTCAGCAAGCGTCTGGGATGCACGGATGTATGCAACTCCGCCACCCGGAACGATTCCTTCCTCGACAGCGGCACGTGTCGCACTGAGAGCATCCTCCACACGGTCCTTCTTCTCCTTCATCTCGACCTCGGTTGCAGCTCCCACATAGAGGACGGCCACACCGCCTGCGAGTTTTCCAAGACGCTCCTGAAGCTTCTCGCGGTCGTAGTCAGATGTCGTGGTCTCGATCTGCTTGCGGATGAGGTCTGCGCGCTCCTGGATCGCATCGGCAGCACCAGCTCCGTTCACAACCGTGGTGTTGTCCTTGGTAACGACCACCTTCTCAGCCTTTCCGAGCATGTCGAGAGTGGTGTTCTCAAGAGTGAAGCCTCTTTCCTCGGAAATCACCATACCTCCTGTGAGGACAGCGATGTCCTGAAGCATCTCCTTGCGGCGGTCACCGAAGCCCGGAGCCTTGACGGCAGCAATCTTCAGGGTGCCGCGGAGCTTGTTCACGACAAGAGTGGTAAGTGCTTCGCCGTCCACGTCCTCTGCAATGATCAGAAGTGACTTGCCTTCACGTGCGATAGGCTCAAGCACTGGAAGGAGGTCCTTCATTGTGGACACCTTCTTGTCTGTCAGAAGCACGTATGGAGTGTCAAGAACCGCCTCCATCTTGTCTCCGTTGGTCATGAAGTACGGAGAGATATATCCTCTGTCGAACTGCATACCCTCAACCACCTTGACCTCCGTCTCAGTTCCCTTGGCCTCCTCGACTGTGATCACGCCGTCCTTCTTCACCTTGGACATCGCGTCGGCGATGAGCTTTCCGATGTAGTTGTCATTGTTTGCGGAGATTGTGCCGACCTGCTCGATCTTGGCATAATCCTCGCCAACTTCCTGGCTCTGAGCACGAAGGCTCTCCACCACGGCTGCCACAGCCTTGTCGATACCTCTCTTGAGGTCCATAGGGTTGGCGCCTGCAGTCACGTTCTTCAGGCCGACGTTGATGATGGCCTGGGCAAGAACAGTTGCAGTTGTAGTACCGTCTCCCGCCTGATCATTGGTCTTTGAAGCGACCTCCTTCACCATCTGGGCACCCATGTCCGCAAACTGGTCCTCAAGCTGGATCTCCTTTGCCACAGTCACGCCGTCCTTGGTCACCTGAGGCGCGCCGAACTTCTTGGCGATCACCACATTGCGACCCTTCGGACCGAGGGTCACCTTCACTGCATCTGCAAGTGCGTCTGCGCCTTCCTTCATCTTGGCGCGCGCATCCATATTGAATTTGATATCCTTTGCCATAATTATCTGTTGTTGGTTCCCCGATCAGGTCGGGGATGACGTTAAAGTATTGCCAATATGTCGGACTGTTTCATGATGAGGTAGTCCTTTCCCTCCACAGACACCTCTGTGCCTGCATATTTTCCATATATTACGACGTCGCCCACCTTCACTTCCATAGGCTCGTCCTTCTTTCCCGGGCCGGCCGCAACGACTGTGCCCTGCTGTGGTTTCTCCTTCGCTGTGTCAGGAATGTAGAGTCCTGATGCTGTCTGGGTCTCTGCGGCCTTTGGCTCGACTACGACCCTGTCTGCTAATGGTCTTATCATAATTATCTTAATGTTTTGTTGAATTTCTGGTTTAAAGATCCTTCGCTTCGCTCAGGATGACGGATAGATATCGGACAAACAAAATGCCAGTCCCGAGAGACTGACATTTTGTCATATTTCTTATGACAGTTTATTTCACTCCGAACCTGTACACACAGACATGAGAGTACTCCTCGCCAGGATTCAGGAGAGTCGACGGGAAGTTGTCGTGATTTGGAGTGTCAGGATATTTCTGGGTCTCGAGAGCGATGGACTCGCGGTAGTTGAGAGTCTTTCCGTACTTTCCTGTTGTGGTGCCGTCAAAGAAGTTTCCGCCATAGAACTGGAGGGCAGGCTGGTCTGTCCACACCTCCATGTAACGTCCTGAAGCAGGCTCAAGCACGCTGGCTGCAAGTTCGAGCTGGTCAGGAGTCTGGCGGTCAAGCACCCAGTTGTGGTCATATCCGGCTCCGTTTGCAAGCTGTTCGTTCTCGACTCCCAGGTCTGTTCCGATGGCCTTCGGCTGACGGAAATCGAACGGGGTTCCTGTCACGTCAACGATCTCTCCGGACGGAATGAGAACTGCATTCACAGGAGTGGTCTTTGATGCATTTATATAAAGCACATGATCATTGATGGTGCCGTTACCCTCTCCCTTGAGGTTGAAGAACGAATGGTGGGAGATGTTAACATGAGTCGGCTTGTCTGTCTGGGCAAGATACTCCACTTTGAACTCGTTGTCGCTTGTGAGGGAATATGTCATACAGATGTCCACATTGCCCGGCATTCCCTCCTGGCCGTCAGCATGAGTATAAGTCAGGACAAGAGTGCTGTCATCGGCTGCAAACACATCCCATACCACCATGTCCAGTCCTTTGAGACCTCCGTGGAGAGTCTGGCCGTTGTTGTTTTGAGGGAAGGTATATGTCTGGTCTCCGATGGTATAGGTTCCGTCTGCAATACGGTTTGCATAAGGTCCGACAACCGCTCCGAGGAAACGCTCGCCAGGGTTGTTCAGATATGTGTCTATATTATTGTATCCTAAGACGATATCTTCCATATTCCCGTCCTTATCCGGAGTCCAGAGAGCCACCACGCGAGCTCCGAAATTCGTCACCTGCATGGTGAGGTCGCCGTTCTTGAGGGTATATAGAGACACCTCCTTGCCATCGACTACAGTTTCAAAATCCGATACAGGAAAAAGCTTGACTCCGCAATTCTGTGAGCAGGAAATCAGGGCGGCACAAGCCGCAATCACGCTGAAAAATCTTTTCATCATATATTGGTTTTAGTTTTTGAGATTGCAAATATAGGAATTATCTGTTCATCATCAGCCTGAAATGCCACAGCATCACGCCGACGGAGACCGAAACGTTGAGAGAGTGCTTAGTTCCATACTGAGGAATCTCGAGAGAGAAGTCTGATGCATCGACCACCTCCTGCGAGACGCCTGAGACTTCGTTTCCGAAGACAACGGCATATTTCCGCCCCTTTTCCGGGACAAATCCGTCAAGCATGACAGATTCCGCAGTCTGCTCTGCACTCACAATCGTATATCCCTCCTCCTTCAGCCTTCGGACCGCATCCATGGTGTCTGTCACATATTCCCACTCCACGCTGTCCTCCGCGCCCAGGGCCGACTTATGAATCTCGGCTGAAGGCGGCACGGCACATATTCCGCATAGCCACACCTTGTCGATCTTGAACGAATCCGCTGTGCGGAACGCGGAGCCGACATTATGTGCGCTGCGTATGTTGTCAAGTACTATGACTATGCCCGAATCAGGCAGCTCCTTGTATTCCTGAGCTGTCACTCTGCCGAGTTCTATATTCAAAAGTTTCCTGTTGCGCATAAAAAGATAAAAGTTATCGACACAAAGGTAATATAAAAACAAAAAATGTGTAATTTTGCAGCCACTAAAAAACGAATCTATGAAACAGGATCTACAGATTTTCAATCTGATCAAAAAGGAAGAGGACAGACAGACATCAGGAATCGAGCTTATTGCCTCGGAGAACTACGTGAGCGAGCAGGTGCTTGAGGCACTCGGCTCAATCTGCACAAACAAATATGCCGAAGGATATCCGGGAGCAAGATATTACGGAGGTTGCGAGGTGGTGGACCAGATCGAGCAGCTGGCCATCGACCGCCTTTGTGAACTCTTTGAAGCAGAATATGCAAACGTTCAGCCGCACTCAGGAGCTCAGGCTAACATGGCGGTGATGATGTCATGCCTGAAGCCGGGCGAGACTTTCATGGGACTTGACCTTGCGCATGGCGGTCACCTCACCCACGGTTCCCCTGTCAACATGTCGGGAATCCTCTACAATGCCGTAGCATACGGCCTGAAGGAGTCTACTGGCATGATCGACTATGACCAGATGGAGAAGACAGCCCTCGAGCACAAGCCGAAGCTCATCATCGGAGGCGCATCAGCTTACTCACGCGAATGGGACTATGCCCGCATGAGGGAGATCGCCGACAAGGTGGGAGCTATCCTCTGGATCGACATGGCCCACACAGCCGGTCTCATAGCGGCAGGCTTGCTCAGCAATCCTGTGAAATATGCACATATCGTGACTTCGACAACCCACAAGACCCTTCGCGGTCCGCGTGGAGGTATCATACTGATGGGCAAGGACTTCGACAACCCTTGGGGTCTCACAACTCCTAAGGGCGTCGTGAAGAAGATGTCCCAGATCCTGAACTCAAGCGTGTTCCCAGGCGTTCAGGGTGGTCCGCTCGAGCACTGCATCGCAGCCAAGGCGGTTTCATTCTACGAGGCCCTTCAGCCGGAGTACAAGGAGTATCAGAAGCAGGTGATCGCCAACGCCCAGGCAATGGCAGAGGCTTTCGTTTCAAGAGGATACAAGATCGTATCCGGCGGCACAGACAACCACCTCATGCTGATCGACCTCCGTACCAGATTCCCTGAACTGACCGGAAAGGTTGCAGAGAAGGAACTCGTGAAGGCGGACATCACCGTGAACAAGAACATGGTTCCGTTCGACTCACGCTCGCCGTTCCAGACTTCGGGAATCCGAGTGGGAACTCCTGCAATCACATCCCGCGGCTTCGTGGAGAAGGACATGGAGGCTATCGTGAACCTTATCGACACCGTCCTCACAGCCGCATCCCAGAACCTTGACCTCATCGCTGGCAAGACAGAGGAAGGACGCGAGGCATACGAGGAAGTTCTTGCATCTGTAAGAAAGCAGGTACGCATGAAGACCAACGGAATGCCGCTCAACAGATACTAGTCCGTAGATCAGCGACAAAAACCATAAAAATGTTCCAGATACCCCAAAACAGGGTACCTGGAACATTTTTATGGGGATACCGTCCCCGGTCCAGGATCTCTGAGAGTCTAATTTTCGACCGGAGTCAGAACGAAGCTGAATGTCATCGGACGAGGTGAGACACGATATTGTTCCATAGGCCATGCTCCCCATGAATTTATGCAGCCAAGACCTTGCTGAATAAGGTCGAAGCACACCCAGGTCTTGCCAAGCGACCTCTGATTCTCATGAGCGAGCGGCTTGAGCTCCAACGAGTGAGCCTGATTGTTATTCTGTGCTCTGAGGTCCAGTTCCAATGTGCTGAAAGGAAGAGCTGAGGCAGAGAACTTGAAGTCGGAAGTGATCTTGAAACCGGATCCGTTGTCATCCACCACCTTCATCCACTTGAGCCCTGTCTTTGTTCCAGACTCCTGAGGACGGACATATCCGTAATGATACTGATCTTCGACTCTCTGAACATAATGGCCCATCCGGGCTGAAGTTGCCCTGTCTATATAGTTTTCATGAGGTCCGAGGCCGAAGAACTCGACTGTAGAGTGTTCCCCCGAAAGAGCCATCTGCATTCCGAAACGAGGCAGGAAAGGGACCTTCTGCGGATCTAGATTCCCGGCATCCAGCAGAGACTCAGTACCGGCTACTGTGCCGTCCGCATATATCTTATATTCTATCCGCACTGAAGCGACCTCCTTGAACGGAACATAGTCCACTGTTACCTTGTAGCAGTCCTGTGCAGGCTCAACAGCAAATCCTGCCACTTTGAATTCAGGAAAACGCCAGATGGCAAAACTACCCTTGTCGAATCCGGCGCCGAGGTCATTCTCTGTGCAAGCCCTTGTCACTGACGGTGTAAGAGGGGCTCTGAGGATCTCCTTGCCGCCCATGGTATAGCTGACGAGCGCTCCTGTCTGTGCATCAAACCCGACAGTCCAAGGAGTGACACGGTCGTGACCGGCTCCTTCAAAATTCATAAGTCCGGAAAACATATGCATATGACCGTCAGCATAATAGTCAGGACGTCCGGATCTGTTCCTGAAGACCGGAAGGTCCGCCTCATTCAGACATATCTGGTCATATGCCACCTCGCTTCCGGCAGGAAGAAGACTGTCAGCATGTTTCAGGACATATCTTACATTAAGATACACGTCAAATCCGATGAGATCCTCCACACCGGCCGCACTGGCCACATCATCCGCAGTGAATCCCAAAGCAACCATTTCCGTGGTCTGAGGTTCTGCACTAAGGACAGGAACCACTCCGGAGAGCACCTTACGGCCGTCCACTTCCACATCCCACTCCAACATATAGCGTGAAAGGTCGATAAAGAAGTTTTCGTTATATACGCTGACCTTGTTCCACGCACCGGCACCAGAAGTATGTATATTGCGATACTGATATGCCACCTCATATGCATGAGGATGCAGCGAGCGGTCTGCAGCAATCACACCATTACAGCAGAATGAGTTATCAGACGGATCATAGTCGTTGAAGTCACCTCCATATACAAACACATGATCGGTTCCGTACTTGGTGGCATCAGCCGGCCAGCAGAGAGCCTGATCGACAAAATCCCATATGAATCCACCCTGGAACTTCGGATATTTCCTGATGAGGTCCCAATATTCCTTGAGGCCACCCATGGAGTTGCCCATGGCATGAGCATATTCGCAGAGGATAAGCGGTCTTTCATGCTGTGAAAGGGAATATTTCTCACACCATGCAGGATCGCTGTACATGATGGAGATCACATCAGTATGAGGTGCGCCCTCGGCTCTTTCGTAATGAACCGGGCGTTTAGGATCAAGAGCCTTTGCCATGTCATACGCCTTGACGAAGTTTGGTCCGTAGCCGGCCTCGTTTCCAAGACTCCACATTATCACAGACGGATGATTATAGTCACGCTGGATCATTCTCTTCACCCTTTCGATATGAGCTGTCTCATAGGCAGGATCATTGGCAAGCGACTCCTTGCCATAGCCCATTCCGTGAGACTCGATGTTCGCCTCATCCAAGATATAAAGTCCATAGCGGTCGCAGAGAGAGTACCAGAGAGGGTCATCCGGATAGTGACAGGTACGTACAGCATTGATATTCAGCTGTTTCATTATCTGAATATCACGAATCATATCCGCCTCGGAAACCACATATCCCTTATACGGGTTCATTTCATGCCTGTTGACACCCTTGATGAGCACCGGCTGGCCGTTGACCTTGAGCTGACTACCCTCGATGCAGACATCCCTGAAGCCGATGGCAATGCTTGTCCGCTCTGTCCTGCCCTTCCTGTCGAAGGCTGTGAGTCTGAGGTCATAGAGCCATGGTGTCTCGGCAGACCACTGAAGCACCTGCGGAACCTTGAATGTATAGGTAAGCAGAGTGTTTCCCCTCTCCGTACGTTCCTTCAATGGAGAAGCCGACTCATTTTCCACGACCACCTTGCGTCCCTGAGGATCGAATATCTCGAACAGTACTGAGGTGACCGGCCGACTTACCTCCACCTTCACTACAGCCTCTCCGGATGCCGCCGCATCCACCCTGATATCCTCGATCCTGTTCTTTTCGCGTGAAAACACATATACATCACGGGAGATACCTGTCAGTCTCCAGAAGTCCTGATCCTCGAGATATGTTCCGTCACACCATCTGAAAATCTCCAGAGCCACAAGATTCTCGCCTGTCCTGACATATTCAGTGATATTGAATCGTGCCTCTAATTTGCTGTCCTCGCTATATCCCACTTCCCTACCATTCACCCAAACACGTACATTGGAAGTTGCGGAGCCTATATGCAGAAATACATCCTTGCCCTTCCACTCGTCTGTGAGAGTGAAGGTGCGGCGATATTGTCCCGCATAGTTGTGCCAGTCCGCAGGAAATGGAGGATTGTTCCTGTAATGGCCATGCCATGCATAGCCTATGTTCTTATATACCGGATCACCGTATCCGTTGAGTTCCCACATCCCGGGGACGGGCATCGAAGCCCATCCGGATGCGTCATAATCCATAGCATAGAAATCCTTTGCACGGGATTCTGTGCTTTCATACCATTTGAAATCCCAGGTACCGTTCAACATGAGTTTAAGTCCGTCAGTCGCGAAATAAGACGACATCGGAATCCTGTTCCTCTGTACGACCTGAGGATTCTGCCAATCAGGAAGTTCAGTTATCTTCGCTGCATCCATTGATGCCACGACCGAAAAAGCGGCAACCAAGGCCACTACTAATCTTTTCATAATTATGTGGTTATAGTTTATATCGTCTCTATGTCAGCTGACGGTATCCAGCCCTGGCGGCCGTCTGCCAGTTCGATGTTGTTCCAGCTGCCGACCGAATCGAGTATGGTGACCTTTGTGCCTTCGTGAAGTATGAAGAGGTCCTTGGAAGCCTCGGCAGAAGGAGAACTCTTTACGGAGGTGACCGGGCGCATCACGATTGCCTCGTCGGCACTCATATAGTCGTTCTTCTGCCAGATGGAGAAGCTCAGAGACGCCACGGCAAGCAGAAGTGTCACGATTCCGGTGAAGAACCCTGTACGTCGTCCTGCAGCAGTAGGAGCCAGGAGGAAAAGAAGCACAAGTCCCAGAGTCAGGGCCAGAAGCACAAGGAAGCAGACTGCCCAGGCGTCGGAATCCATGATGTAGCAGATGTCCTTTGCCCAGACCTTGAGGATGAAGTCTGGTACCGGATCTATCCTGTCCTGGATCATGCTGTTCATCAGCTCCAGATTGTATCTTGCATCCGAATATGAAGGGTCCAGCTTGAGTGCACGCTCGTAGAAGAGTATGGCCATAGGGACGTTGCCTTCCTTGAAATATGCATCACCGGTGTTGCAGTACAGTGCCGCTGACTCAAGCCCCATTCCGGAAATCAGTTCATAATCTGTCACGGCATCGCCCCAGCGTCCTTCCACATAGGCCTGATTTGCGGAATTCCAAAGGGAATCCACATAGGCATCCTGGGCCATGGCCAGGTTCCCGAACGGGAGCAGCAGGAGGACGACAAGCAGCATCGCTGTCTTCGGCAGGGTCTTGCGGGATTTCATATTGGAGTCTATTGATGATATCACTTCGAGAGCTGAATTATAATGGGCTGCCATGGCATCGTTACCTGCAGACGGAGCATATCTTGCGAACTCGCATGCATCAAGAATGCCTATGAAGGTCTCCGCATGGGCTGCATCAACACCGCCTTCGGCCAGGGCCTCGGAGATCCTGTCCCTTGAAAGTTCTGATGCCGGGATGTTCAGTTTGTCTGATATGAAGCCGAGCAGAGCCTTATGGAGTTCCTCATAAAATGCAGTGTAGAGATTCTGCTTGAGGAAGGTATTTGCCAGGTGGAGACGCTTGAGAGCCATCTTCGTTGCCTTCCTGTTTCTGGTTCCTGCCACATCCGCCCTTCTTGCTGCAAGGTGGCGCAGTGCCGCCCAAAGAACAGATGCAACAAGGAACAATGCGACCAGCAGCACCCAGAAGAGCGCTGTCCCCACAAAGAAGCTGCCCTGAGGGACGAGTGTCGAATCCTTGACGTTGATGAAGCGGATGTCGCTTGCAAGATTCTTCACATCCTTCTGCACAGGTCCTGAGACAATCACTCCTGCATGTTCCGTCTCATTGCCTTTGAGCACCACAAGAGATATCGGAGCCGTTTCCAGAGTCACATACTTCTTCTGATTCACATCATAGTATGAATATTTCACCGGCTCGATCACAAAGTCACCGTAGCTGCGAGGAATGAACGGGAATTCGTATGTCCTGCTGCCGGAAAGTCCGGTCTTGTCTATCCTGTCAGACACCTTTGTGTCATACACTTCCATATCAGGCGGGAAATTTACCTTCGGCGCTTCCAGAAGAGACACGTTACCCTTTCCTGACACCGTCACAAGGAGAGATGCCGCCTCATGTGTCTTGAGCGTATCCTTGCTGACCTTGGCTGAAATCCTGAACTCGCCCACTCCTCCTGCAAACGAAGCCGGAGCACCTGCCGGAAGCGGAGAAACCGTCACTGTAACCGGCTTCGTGGACACTTTCTTCCTGACAGTCCTGTAGTCATCAAAAAATCCGTCGAATATGCTGGTTCCGCCTGAAGAGACACGGATATTCACAAGGCATGTCATCTCGGCCGGATTGATGGTCACCTGTCCCTGCTGCTGCGGAATGAGGGTGAACTTTCTCAGAAGAGCCGCGTTATATATCTGTCCGTCATAGACTTCACGATTGAACTCTATATTGGTCGGTGCCTCGGTTTCCTGGCTCCAGAATCCGTTGAATGTCGGGAATGACACGTTTTCAAACCCCGCGATATTCACTCTCTGGTACAGTTTCAGCGTCGCAGTAATCGGCTCACCCACAACCACTTTCGTACGATCCAGAGTGAGCGTCATGAATATGTCGGAGTCAGATACTCCCGCACTCTGGCGCTGGGGCTGCTGGCCGGTCTGAGGTCTTTGGGCGGAAGCCGCTCCGGCAGAGGCGACTTCGATTGTCTTTGTCTGAGATGATATCTGACGACCCTTTACCTTGGCTGTAGCGGCAGGAATGGAAAAACGTCCTGTCCTGACAGGTCTGAGGACATAGGTATATGTGCTCTGAACCGTCTTGCTGCGTTTCCCGTTCACAATCTGGATGCTGGTGGACTTACCCTGCTGGGGGCCCCACTGGATCTGGAACTCCTCACCCGAAGTCCACGCAAAATCAGAAGGGCTGTCCTCACCCTCTATTATGAATGTCACGTTGAACTGCTCATCCGCAGCCACCACGTTAGGAGCCTCGACCTTGATCTCTGTCTGGGCGAATGCCACCGCGGCCGCCACCAATGATAATACCGTCAAAAATATCTTCTTCATTTCACTACCAATTCTTATCCTTTTGCCTTGCCTTCAGAGCAGCTGCCTTCTCCTTGTTCACCTTGTCCTGAGTCTCCTTCTCCTTCGCCTGGATGGCCTGGAGCATCTGCTGAGCCGCCTGAGGACTTATCTTCGGCTGCTCTCCCTGGGACTGCTGAGGCTTCTGCTGATCCTGCTGCTGATCATTGTTCTGATCCTGATTGTCCTGCCGGTCGTTTTTCTGATCCTGCCGGTCATCATCATTCTTGTTCTGATCGTCGTTCTTGTCCTGATTCTGCTGATCGTCCTTGTTATCCTGCTGGTCCTGGTTCTGATCGTTCTGATCGTTCTGCTGGTCCTGGTTGTTCTGCTGCTGATTCTGCTGCTCCTGCAGCTTCTTCCTTGCATAGATATAGTTCTCCTTGGCCTGCAGGTCCCCGGGATTCCTCAACAGCGACTGCTCAAGAGCATCCACAGCCGTCTGCCAGTCCTGCTGGGCGATGGCCACATCACCGAGATTATAGTAATAGTCTGCAGCAGCCTCCGTAGCAGGAGCTGTCTCCTTCACCCTGTCCAGCATCTTTCTGGCCTGCTCCATATCACCCTGTCGGTACAATGTGTTCGCAAGATTATAGTTTGCGGCAACCGAGGTGGAATCCTTAACCAGGGCCTTGCGATAGTCTATGTCGGCCTCGCGGTAATTCTCCTTCTTGAAATCCCTGTTGCCCCTTCTGACATCACGCACATCATCCCCGTCGTTCTGACTCCATACGGGGAAGGATATTACGCAAAGCAGAAAAGCTGTTATTATATATTTATTCATATTCCATTATATAAAGATCCTTCGCCAAAGCTCGGGATGACAGTGTTATCTGTTGAATAAATGTCTTTTCGAGCGTCTGTCCCCCACAAGCATCTCGATCACGAAGAAGAACAGGGCGATGGCCAGGAAATACATGAACTGCTCGTCATATTCCTCAAAGACGATGGAACTGTACTTCTCGTCTTCCATTCTCCTGATGTCCTCGATTATCGGATTGAGACCGAACTCGCTGTTGCCGGCACGTACATACACTCCGTTTCCTGCCTGAGCCACCTCCTGCAGCACGCTCTCATCCAGACGGGAGACCACTATATTGCCTTCCTTGTCCTTGAGAAGTTCCCCGTCCATCGGAATCGGCTTTCCTTCCGGCGAGCCCACACCTATCGTAAACACCCTCACACCCATCTCTGCCGCCTGCTTTGCCGCTGCGACAGGGTCATCCTCATGATTCTCTCCGTCGGTTATCACTATGATGGCACGGCTCTTTTCGCTCTGGGAGCTGAAACTTCTCATCGCCGTGTTGATTGCCTCGCCTATCGCTGTTCCCTGCACTGGAACCGACTCCGTAGATATGGAATTCATGAACATCTTGGCAGAGACGTAATCCGTCGTTATCGGCAGCTGCACGAACGAATTTCCTGCAAAGACGATGAGTCCTATGCGGTCGTCGCGGAGTTTGTCCACAAGTCTGGATATGGCAAGTTTGGCACGTTCCAGACGGTTAGGGGAATAATCCTCTGCAAGCATTGAATTGGAGACGTCCAGAGCTATCATGATCTCCGCACCCTTGGTCTCATGCTCCTTGAGCTTCGCTCCGATCTGCGGACGCGAAAGTCCTATCACAAAGAAGAAGAAACCGACTGAAAACAGCGTAAGCCGCACCCAGACCTTTGCCTTTGCATATGAAGGCATGAGCTCTCTGACAAGCTTCTCGTCGCCGAACTTTCTTATCCTCCTGCGCCTGAGCCTCAACACAAGGGCCTGAATGAGAAAGAAGAACGGGATCAGAAGCAGCAGAAATAAATATTGTGCCTGTGCAAAATTAATCATATCCTTTCCTCCTTCATTATGGCAGACGCCTGATTACAAACCAGTTAAGCACAAGTTCCAGAAGAAGTGCCAGCAAGGCCAGCAAGGCGTATCTTCCGAAAAGCTCCTTATATATAGGGAAGCTGTCAACAGTGGTACGCGCCTTCTCCATCTTGTTGATCTCGCTGTAGATCTCGGCGAGCTTGGTGTTGTCCGTCGCCCTGAAATAGCGGCCTCCCGTGGACTCCGCAATCTCGGAGAGCAGCTTCTCATCAATCTCCACCTTGACCTGCTGGATCTCGACACCCCAAGGGGTCATCACAGGGTAAGGCGCCATGCCTTCCTTGCCGACTCCGATGGTATATACCCTGACGCCATAGGTCTTCGCGATCTCCGCAGCCATCTGAGGGGAAATCTCTCCCCTGTTGTTCACTCCGTCGGTAAGAAGGATGATCACGCGGCTCTTGGCATCCGAATCCTTCATCCTGGCAACAGCAGTGGCCAGACCGTTTCCGATGGCGGTTCCATCCTCGATCAGGTCTGTCTGTACCTCCTTCATCAGGTTGATCAGGGTGGCACGGTCCGTAGTCAGAGGACACTGGGTGAAACTTTCGCCGGCAAAAACCACTATACCCATGCGGTCGGAAGGCCTCTGGGATATGAATTCGATGGCTATATCCTTCGAGGCATTCAGACGGTCCGGAGTGAGGTCGCGGGCAAGCATCGACGTGGAAACGTCCATCGCGAGGACGATGTCTATACCTTCCGTGTCAATCTTCTCCATCTTTTCCGATGAACGGGGACGGGCTATCGCCACCACAATCATGCAAAGAGCAAAGATCCTCAGGACAAACGGCATATGACGCAGCACTGCCATGAACGACGTGCCGCGAAGCTTCCATGGAACCGCTGTAGATACCCTCAGATGAGGATGCCTGCCGGCGAGTTCCAGCCATATATAATGCAGCACCAGCAGAGCCGGCACCACCAGAAGCCACAACAATTTCGGATATTCAAAATACATCACTCACCTCCTTCTTTAATGTCCTCCTGCGCATCAGCCCCGGCATCAGCCGATGAGCCGTCCTCAACATCCGCCTGATAGGTCGAAGTGACAAATCTCACTGCAACCGGAAGAGAAGAGGCATTATCCTCATCGGAAGCCACGAACTTGGCAAACTTCACGAAGTCGGCCCTCTCGAACAGATCCTTCAGCTCAATGAGAAGATCAGCCGGAGCATCCGTCTCCTTCATGTCTGCGAATATCTCAGCAGTTGTCATCTCCATCGCCCCGATCCCGTATCTTGCTGATATATATTCTCTTAACGCATCAGTTATTCCCGAATAGAATGCCTTCTGCCTTTCCGGAACCCACATGGCGTTTCCGCGATATTTGTCCAGCTTCCTCAAGGCCACGATATGTGGCGGATCCTTGTGCATGTACTGCGGGTCATGGCTGCGACGGTATCTTATAATCAGCCAGACGGCAAGGGCTATAAGACCAGCGAGTGCAAGTCCGCCGGCCACCCAAGGAGCCACCTCCTTGAAAGTCAACGGGTAGCGGATCTGTCCCTTTATGTCATGCGGCTTGAATGTCGCGGTGTCCACAGGCATTGTCTTTATCTCAAGTTTCTGAGGGTCAAAGACAAGTGTGTCCACTACACCGTCCTTGCTCAGTCTTTGCAGAGCCAGAGGCGGGAGATAGTATATACCTTCGTCAAAGGATGTTATGGTTATTCCGCCCTTAAGGTCAAGTAACTTCGGCCTGCCCTTTCCCTGCTTCTTCACCTTGACGGTATCCATGGTCCACTGCTCCACGATCCTGATATTGGTCATCAGAGTGTCCTTGAACTGCGGGAACCCGAACCTTGTACCCTCCTCAACCTGAGGGAGTTCCACACCATAGAACACCTGGTCGGCAATGAGCACGGAATCCCTTTCCTGCAGAGGCTGGAGATATGAACCAGTCATCTGCACTACCTTGCCCTGCATCGCCGGAGCGTCCTGAGACAGGGGTGCAACGGGCTCCTGTGCCAGAGATACTGCCGGCAGCACAAAAAGCAACGATATGTATATGAATGCCTTACGCATATATTACCTGTTCTTGAACAGGGTCATCAGCCCCTTGACATAATCGTCATCCACGGCTATGCTGACCTTGTCCACATTATATTTCATGAAAAGTCTTGAAGAGGTCTGCTCCATGTTGCGGAACCACTCCTCATAGGCACGCCTCATCTTCCTGTCCGAGGTGTTCACCCATGCAGCCTTGCCTGTCTCAGAGTCCTTTATATGCACCAGACCAACGTCAGGAATGCTCCTTTCGCGAGGGTCATAGACCTCTAACACCGAAAGGTCATGCCTGTTCACGGCCACCTTCAGAGCTTCCTCATAGCGCGGGCTTCCGTCCTCGTTGACATCGATCATGTCAGAAAGCAGGAAGGCCGTGCATTTCTTCTTGATGGCGTTGGTCAGATATCTCAGAGCCTCTGAAATGTCGGTTCCGTCAGTGGTCGGTTCGAACTCGATTATCTCCCTGATGATGTGCAGCAGATGGCTGCGACCCTTCTTCGGAGGAATGAACTTCTCTACCTTGTCGCTGAAGAACAGGGCGCCGACCTTGTCGTTGTTGATGATGGCGGAGAAGGACAGGACTGCCGCAATCTCGGCCAGGACATCCTTCCTGCTGTTTCC
Organism: Bacteroidales bacterium; assembly: GCA_017938925.1. Lineage (GTDB taxonomy): Bacteria > Bacteroidota > Bacteroidia > Bacteroidales > UBA932 > Cryptobacteroides. The sequence goes on from JAGBAO010000009.1 coordinate 129,713, forward strand.
TGCCGTACCGAAAAGGCGGGAACGGCTCACATCCACCAGCAGAACGACGGTGAGTTCCCTCTCCTCCTCGAAGACCTTTACATACGGCGAGCGCAGACGGGCTGTCACATTCCAGTCCATGTTGCGCACGTCGTCACCGTACTGATACTCACGCACTTCGCTGAAGGCCATACCACGTCCCTTGAAGGCCGAATGGTACTCACCGGCGAAGATCTGGTGCGAGAGAGCACGGGTCTTGATCTCTATCTTCCTGACCTTTTTCAGAAGGTCGTTTGCTGATAAATTCGTATTCATAATCATTATAAAGGTCCGTTCGGCAAAGATCCCCGATCAGGTCGGGGATGATAAACGTCATTGCCGGCCTGACCGGCAATCTTTCCTATGGAACTTCTACCGCATTGATGATCTCAGAGATGATCTGGTCGGTGGTCATGTTCTCCGCCTCCGCCTCGTAGGTCAGGCCGATACGGTGACGCAGCACCTCATAGCACACCGCACGGACATCCTCAGGGATGACATATCCCCTTCTCTTGATGAACGCATACGCCTTTGAAGCCATTGCAAGCGAGATGCTGGCACGAGGCGAAGCGCCATATGAGATGAAGTTTGCGATCTTGCCGAGATTATAATCCTCGGGCTTTCTTGTCGCATACACGATGTCCACGATGTATCTTTCGATCTTCTCGTCCATATACACATCCCTCACGACCTCGCGTGCCCTTACGATATCCTCCGGCTTGAGCACCGGCGATGCCTTAGGAAACTCTCCAGTGTTGTTCATGCGGATGATCTGGCGTTCCTCCTCCCTCTTTGGATAGGTCACTACGACCTTGAGCATGAAACGGTCGAGCTGCGCCTCAGGAAGCGGATATGTACCCTCCTGCTCGATAGGATTCTGAGTCGCCATCACAAGGAAAGGCTCAGGAAGCTTGAAGGTCTCGTCTCCGATGGTCACCTGACGCTCCTGCATGGCCTCGAGAAGAGCCGACTGCACCTTTGCAGGGGAACGGTTGATCTCATCGGCAAGCACGAAATTCGCGAAAATCGGACCTTTCTTGATCTGGAACTGCTCCGTCTTCTGAGAATAGATCAGAGTTCCGAGCACGTCGGCAGGAAGAAGGTCCGGAGTGAACTGGATACGGCTGAACTTTGAGTCTACAGCCTGAGACAACGTGTTGATCGCCAGAGTCTTGGCAAGACCAGGCACACCTTCAAGAAGGATGTGTCCGTTTGCAAGAAGTCCGATCAGAAGGTTCTCTACAAGTTGTTTCTGACCTACGATCACCTTGTTCATCTCCATCGTCAGGATGTCCACAAACGAGCTTTCCCTCTGGATACGTTCGTTCAATTCTTTGATGTTTATGCTATCCATAAATATGTTTTTAATATTTTTGCATTTTCAAACCTGCAAATTTACTCAATATTTCGTTATATGCGACATTCGGTCAGACTTTCATACGACGGCAGCGCATTCTGCGGCTGGCAGATCCAGAACAACGCCCGGACAGTTCAGGGGGAACTTGAAAAAGCCCTTTCCACGCTGCTGGGAAGCCCTGTTTCAGTGGTGGGAGCCGGACGCACGGACACCGAAGTCAATGCCATAAACTATATCGCACACTTCGATGTTCCTGACCACGTCAGCATAAATCCGGAGCAGCTTTGCTACAAATTAAATGCCATGCTGCCGCGAGAAATCGCAGTTCACGAAGTATGTGCGGTTTCCGATGAATTCCATGCCCGGTTTGACGCCCGGTCGCGCGAATACCACTACTTCGTGCATTTCTGCAAGGATCCTTTCTGCGAAAAGTTCTCATACCGAATGCGTTATCCGCTGGACATCAAGGCCATGAACGAGGCCGCCAGACTTCTTTTGGGAGAGCACGACTTCAGCTGTTTCGAGAAGGTCGGGGGAAACAACACGACCTCGGTCTGCACAGTGACCGAAGCCTCATGGAGCGTCTATAAGCCCACTCATGTCCAGATGATGGGATTCCCATACTCAGAAGGCGACTATATTGTGTTCAGAATCAGAGCAAACCGCTTCCTGCGCAACATGGTCCGAGCCATAGTCGGCTCCCTGATCGAAGTCGGCCGCGGAAAGAAGGCCCCGTCCTGGATCGCAGACCTCATAGCATCCGGCAACCGCTCGGACGCCGGGCAATCCGTTCCCGGCAAGGCGCTGTTCTTCTCGGGAGCGGAATATTCCGAATCACACAAATAGCTATCCATCAGCACTTTACACCATTGTCCTGCCATCCTTGGACGGCAGGACAAATTGCTAATCAGCTGACAGACAATCCAGTACGCATCGCAGAGCACTGCTGACTGCTACATTTTCAGTCAGATTGACCTGGCTCTGCTCAGATTGACCTGGCTCTGCACTGAGAATTAAATTTAATTTTCCGGAAAAAATATCTATCTTTGCACGATTCTGCGCGTATGCGTGGGGGCGCGTGACAAACCGTGAAATAAACAAAACAGTATAACTATGATTTTCAGCTTATTACAGGCAGTTGACACAACGACTCTCATGGAGGCGGCTCCGCTCCAGCAGGAGATGAAGCTCTCGCTCATCGACCTTGCTGCCAAGGGAGGCTGGCTCATGATCGTGCTTCTGCTTCTTTCCATCATCGCGATCTACATCTTCGGCAACAAGTGGTGGCTCATCTACAAGGCCGGCCAGATCGACAAGAACTTCATGAACGACATCCGTGACATGATCCACGACGGCAAGATCAAGTCTGCCATCGACCTCTGCCAGAGGTACGACTCCCCTGTCGCACGCCTTGTGGAGAAGGGAATCGAGAGGATCGGACGTCCGCTCCAGGACATCCAGACAGCGGTGGAGAACATGGGAAATGTGGAGGTTGCAAGACTCGAGAAGGGTCTTCCTATGCTTGCGACCATCGCAGGTGGAGCTCCTATGATCGGATTCCTCGGAACAGTGACAGGTATGATCCAGGCATTCTTCAAGATGTCGACAGCAGGAAACAACATCGACATCACCCTCCTCTCCGGAGGTATCTATGAGGCCATGGTGACGACTGTGGGAGGTCTCTTCGTGGGTATCATCGCATATTTCGGATACAACTTCCTGACCTCACAGATCTCCAACCTCGTATTCAAGATGGAGAGCACGACTATCGAGTTCATCGACATGCTCCACGAGCCGTCAGGCAAATAAAGCGAAAGTGAAATGGCAATCAAGAGAACAACAAAGGTGGATTCGGGTTTCTCGATGTCGTCAATGACCGACATCGTCTTCCTGCTGCTCATCTTCTTCCTCGTCACTTCGACGCTCATCAACCCCAATGCCCTGAAGCTGCTCCTTCCGAAGAGCACAGGTCAGGTGTCGGCAAAGGCGACGGTGAGTGTTTCGATCAAGCATTGGCAGGATACCGACGACTTCTCATTCCATATCAACGGAAACGAGAAGCCTGTCAGGTTCGATCAGATCGAGGACGAGCTGATAGAGCTGCTGCAGACTGAAGAGGACCCGACATTCTCTATATATGCAGACGAGACCGTTCCTATCAAGGAAGTGGTCAAGGTCATGAACATCGCCAAGAGGAACCACTACAAGGTGATCATGGCGACATCACCGGAATAGGATCAAAGTCGAGGCACCATGGCAGACCAGAGATACATACAGGAACGTGAAAAACGGGCGGTGCGGTCGAAACTGACCGGCATCGGTCTTACCGTGTCCCTGCATCTGGCCATGTTTGCCACATGCTTTTATGCGGGATTCACATATCTCGACCCGCCTCCGCCTGAAAAGGAACAGATTCTGATAGAGTTTGACCAGGTCGAGATCCAGAAGCCTAAGCAGGTCTGGAACGGCACCCAGCCGAGAGCTGTCCAGCCAAAGCCGAAGGAACCTATAAACCTAGTCCAGAGGTCGGAAGCCCAGCACGAGGGAACCAAGACCAATGAGGCACCGGAAGCTAAGGTCGATGATTTCGGAGACGTGGAGACACCGGACCCTAAGCCGGAGAAGCCGATAGACCGCAGGGCTCTGTTCCGCACCGCGGACAACAAGACCCAGAAGGATACTCTGGCAATGCAGACGGCAGACAAAGTAAGCGATGCCCTCAAGGCGGGACACGCCCAGGGCAACACCAGGGTCGGAGAGACTTCCGGAGAGCCTAATGCAAAACTGGCAGGAAGAAGCGTGAACGGAACACTGCCGAGGCCGTCATACGGAGTGCAGAAATCGGGAACGGTGGTTGTGAGCATATGGGTGGACAACTACGGCAACGTGCAGAAGGCTGTGGCAGGTGCGGAAGGAACGACAGTCACTGACAAGACTCTCTGGCAGGCTGCGCGCAAGGCTGCGCTCGGAGCACATTTCAACATGAGTGCCGATGCGCCGGTGCTGCAGGAAGGAACGATAACTTATATATTCAAATTGAACTGATGTTGCAGATGTCTCGACAAGCTCGACATGACATTGCAACGACGAAAGATTGGCGTGAGCCAAATATATTAACACTTTAAAAGCCGAGAAGGCGTAATACAATGGAAGACAACAAAAGAGGCGGCAATGGCCGCAGGACAGAAGGCCGTAGAGAGTACGGCAGCAGAGATGCCTCACAGAAGAGGCCGCGTATCTCCAGATCATCATCAAGATCGTTCGGAGAAGGAACAGAAAGAAGAAGCTTCGGAGAACGTCCGGAGAGAAGGACATTCTCAGACAGGCCGCAGTCAGACAGACCACGCAGGTCATTCTCTGAGGGCGGAGAGAGAAGATCGTTCGGAGAAAGGCCTGAAAGAAGGACCTTTGGCGACCGCACAGAAAGAAGACCGTTCGGAGAACGTTCAGAGAGAAGATCGTTCGGCGACAGACCGCAGTCAGACAGGCCACGCAGGTCATTCTCTGAGGGCGGAGAGAGAAGACAGTTCGGAGAGAGGTCTGAAAGAAGGACCTTTGGTGACCGCACGGAAAGAAGACCTTTCGGAGAGCGTTCAGAGAGAAGATCATTCGGCGACAGGAAGCCGGCAGGATCAAGATTCAATTCAGGCCGCAAGAGCTTCAACAAGAAGGATCTCAACTACTTCCGCGACGAGGAGCAGAGCGGAATCAGCAGAATGATCAACAGAAGGCCGCAGCTTGACGCAGAATACAACTCTGACAACGACATGGTGATGGCTCCTATCAAGGAGGAGATCCGTCTTAACAAGTATATAGCGAACTCGGGCGTATGCTCAAGAAGAGAGGCTGACAACCTCATCCTTGCAGGTGTTGTTACCGTGAACGGAGAGGTCGTGACTGAGCTCGGAACAAAGGTGAACATCAACACCGACGACATCCGCTTCAATGGTGAGAGACTCAAGGGCGAGGCGAAGATCTACATCGTGATGAACAAGCCTAAGGGCTATGTGACCACAGCAAGCGACCCTCATGCAGACAAGACCGTGATGGACCTGATGAAGGGCTGTCCGTCAAGAGTGTTCCCGGTGGGACGTCTTGACAAGAACACCACAGGTGTCCTCATGTTCACCAACGACGGTGAGATCGCAGAGAAGCTGACTCATCCTTCATACGACAAGAAGAAGATATATCAGGTGTCCCTCGACAGCAAGCTCAAGCAGGAGGACTTCGAGAAGATCCTCAGCGGAGTGGAGCTTTCTGACGGAATCATTGCAGCAGACGAACTCGAGTACATCGAGGAGGACGACCACCGCAAGCTCGGCATCGAGATCCACTCGGGAAAGAACCGCATCGTAAGACGCATATTCGAGTCTCTCGGATATGAGGTCAAGGCTCTTGACAGGGTGTATTTCGCCGGACTCACGAAGAAGGGCCTCAAGAGGGGCGAGTGGCGCTACCTCACTGAGGGCGAGACCAACCTTCTCAGGATGGGGGCATACCTTTAATATATATAGATGTCTCGACAGGCTCGACATGACAAGACTATAATATGATTGAACAGAACAAGAAGCATCGCGCAGGATTTGTCAACATCATTGGTAATCCGAATGTGGGCAAATCCACGCTTATGAATGCCCTCGTGGGCGAGAAGCTTTCCATCGTCACAGCCAAGGCTCAGACGACAAGGCACAGGATAATGGGTATCGTGAACGGAGACGACTATCAGATCGTATATTCCGACACCCCTGGCATCCTCAAGCCGAACTACCGTCTGCAGCAGAGCATGATGAACTTCGTGGACACCGCCATCGGTGACGCAGATATCATCCTCTATGTGACCGACACTGTGGAAAAGGGCGACAAGAACGAGGAATATATAGCAAAGCTGCAGAAGATACAGTGCCCTGTCGTGCTGGTGATCAACAAGATCGACATCAGCAGCCAGGACCAGGTGCTCGAACTGATGAACTGGTGGAAGGAGCAGCTTCCTGAGGCAATCATATTCCCTGCTTCCGCTCAGGAGAAGTTCAATCTGGACAATATCTTCGACGCCATCGTGGAGAATCTTCCTTTGGCTCCGGCATGGTACGACAAGGATGTCTTCACTGACAAGAACCTCCGTTTCTTTGCTTCCGAGATCGTGCGCGAGAAGATCTTCCTCAACTACAAGGAGGAGATCCCGTACAGCTGCGAGGTAGTTGTGGAGGAATTCAAGGAGGGCGCCGAGAGATATGACATCAGCGCAGTGATATACGTCATGCGCGACACCCAGAAGGGAATCATCATCGGCAAGGGCGGCCAGTCCCTCAAGAAGGTCGGCACACAGGCACGTATAGACATGGAGGACTTCTTCCAGAAGAAGGTGTTCCTGAGCCTGTTCGTGAAGGTGGATCCTGACTGGAGGGAGAGCAAGAAGGAGCTCAGAAGATTCGGATACGAATACTAGAAATCGTGGATAACATATTGAATAAGTGAGGTAAAACATGAGTTTTGAGGATATAGAACTCCCTGAGGAGGACATCAACGAAGAAGGCATGGAAGAAGGTGGCGAGGAGGAAGTTGGCGAATCCGCTCCATCGGGAAAGTTCGACAAGCTTTTCGGAGAAAACAGCAGGAAATACAAGCTTTCCGGCATGTTCAGGGAATGGTATATAGACTATTCGTCATATACTGTGCTCTACAGGGCCGTTCCCCATCTGATCGACGGTTTCAAGCCGGTTCAGAGACGTGTGCTGCATGCAATGTGGCGCATGGATGACGGAAGCTACACCAAGGTGGCCAACATCGTCGGACAGGCTATGCAGTTCCATCCGCACGGTGACCAGTCCATTCTGGGAGCCCTCGTATGGCTCGGCCAGAGAAATTATCTCGTGGACTGCCAGGGAAACTGGGGTAACATCCTGACCGGTGACTCGAATGCAGCTCCCCGATATATCGAGGCCCGTCTGAGCAAGTTCGGCAAGGAGGTCGTATTCAACCCTAAGACCACCAACTGGATGACCTCGTACGACGGACGTAACCAGGAGCCGGTGGAGCTTCCTGTGAAGTTCCCTATCCTGCTCGCCCAGGGTACAGAGGGTATCGGTGCCGGTTTCGCATCTAAAATCCTCCCTCACAACTTCAACGAGCTCATCGATGCTTCCATCGCAATCCTTCAGGGCAAGGACTTCGAGATATTCCCGGACTTCCTGACAGGAGGTGCGGCAGACTGCTCGAAATACAGCAGCAAGCGCAAGGGAGGCAAGATCAAGATACGCGCAAGGATCGAGAAGATCGACAAGAACACCCTCGCCATCACTGAGGTGCCGTTCAGCAAGACCACCCCTGTGGTGATCGAGACCATCCTCAAGGCAAAGGAGACAGGAAAGATCAAGATCAAGAAGATCGATGACCTGACCACGGACAAGGTGAACATCGTGATCCACCTGCCTAACGACGTGTCTCCGGACAAGACCATTGACGCACTCTATGCATTCACAGCCTGCGAGGTGTCCATCACCCCTAACACCTGCGTGATCCTTGACAACAAGCCTCAGGTGCTGAGTGTCAACGACATGCTTCGCTACAGCACGGAGCACACCCGAGACCTTCTGGGTCAGGAGCTCTCCATCAGACTCAGCGAGCTGGAGAACGAGTGGCACTACAACTCCCTTGAAAAGATATTCTTCGAGAACAAGGTCTATAAGATCCTCGAAGGCGACGCAAAGACCTGGGAGGACCAGCTGCAGGAAGTGTTCGACGAGATGCTGAAATATCAGGGACTTCTCAAGAGGCCTATCGTGATGGAAGACATCAACCGCCTCGTGGAGAAGCCTGTGCGCAAGATCTCCAAGTTCGACGTGAAAGCGGTGGATGAAAAGCTCCGCGGAATCGAGGACGAGATGGAGGAGGTTCAGAACCATCTGGATCACCTCACTGACTATACCATCAACTACTTCAGGAACCTCAAGAAGAAGTACGGAAAGGCTTATCCTCGTCTTACCGAGCTTGTTGAATTCGAGAACATCGAGAGCACACGTGTCGTCAGCAACAACGCCAAGCTCTATGCCAACAAGGCGGAAGGATTCGTGGGAATCGCACTCAAGAAGGAGGACAATGCCGAGTTCGTATGCGACTGCTCAGACCTTTCCGAGATCATCGTCATCCATAAGGACGGAAAATATGTGGTCACCAAGGTTTCGGAGAAAGCCTTCTTCGGAAAGGACATCCTCTATGTGGGACTCTTCGACAGGAACGACCAGAGGACAATATACAACGTCATCTACCGAGAGGGAAAGACCTCTGTCAGCTACGCCAAGAGGTTCGCTGTCACCAGCATAACCCGTGACAAGGAATATGACATCACCCAGGGCACACCTGGTTCGAGCATACTCTGGTTCACCGTCAACCATAACGGAGAGGCGGAGACCGTCCGAATCAACTTCAGACCTCGTCCGAAGCTCAAGAAGACGACGGACGAATACGACTTCTCACAGCTCGCCATCAAGGGACGTGCTGCAAGAGGAAACCTCGTGTCGAAGAACCCGATCCAGAAGATCACCCTCAAGTCAAAAGGTATCTCGACCATCGGAGGAAAGGACGTATGGTTCGACGAGGACATCCAGAGACTCAACGAGGACGGACGCGGTCTGCACCTTGGACAGTTCACTGGAGAAGACCATATCCTCGCGATCTTCAAGGACGGAACATACTATACGACTTCGTTCGACCTGAGCAACAGGTATCAGGGAGAGCTTCTCAAGATCGAGAAACTGGATGCGAACAAGGTTTATACGGTTCTGTACTATGACAAGTCCGTGGCATCGTTCTATGTGAAGAGATTCTCGTTCGACGTGAGCGACAACACCCCTGTAAGCTTCATCTCTGATTCGAAGGGGTCATATCTGGTGGCTGTCTCAGACGACCTGCACCCTCAGTTCGAGATCACTTTCGGAGGAAAGAACGTGAACAGGGAGCCGGAGCAGGTGGATGCCGAGGAGTTCATCGCAAAGAAAGGTCTGCAGGCCAAGGGCAAGAAGGTCAGCTCGCTGGATGTGAAGGCAGTAGCCTTTATCGAGCCACTGCACAAGCCTGAGGACGACATCGTCGAGGAGGCATCCGAGGCGGAGAACCAGGCAGGAGAGATCGACAACAGCGATGTGGAGGATCCGATCGATATCGACTTCCCTGGCGACGATGCACAGCTGAGTCTGTTCTAAGACATGATAATATCATTGACAGGATTTATGGGATGCGGCAAGAGCAGTGTCGGGAGGAAACTCTCACAGCTGCTCTGCTGTCCTTTTATGGACCTTGACTCGGTCATAGAGGAAAGGACAGGGCGAAGCATTCCCGATATCTTTACTAATGAAGGTGAGGCTGCTTTCCGGCAGATGGAGCTGGAAACGCTGAAGAATATTTTGGAGGAGGTTGAGAGGCAGAGTGCTCCATTGGCCCCCTCCCACAGCAGAGCTGCGGGCTCCTCCCCTATCGTCCTGTCACTCGGCGGGGGGACTGTCATGACGCCGGAGTGCGCCGAACTGGTTCGGGAAAAGACTTTGTGCATATATCTTCGCACATCCGTCGACGCGCTGGTATGCCGACTTGCATCAGAAGCAGAAGGCCGGCCGCTGCTGGACCAGGCATCTCATCCAGGGGATGATGGCAACAACTCCCCAAATGAGTCTGCTGCACTTCTCCATTCTCGAATAGAATCCCTGATGTCCCGTCGCGCCTCGACCTACGAGGCCACCGCCCACATAACCATAGACACCGACGACCTCTCCATCGACGAGATCGCCCAGACTCTCGCCACAAAAGTCAAAATCAGATAACCGGAGTCTTTCCCCTCAAACGCAACCGGTTTCTCTGGCTGACATGCAATATATGCACTAAAGGATGTGACGCGCTGAAATATTTGTCAATGATTATAAAATTTTGTTACTTTGAACGGATAAATATAAAACGTAACGACTATGTATTGCAGTAATTGTGGAGCAGAGGTCAACGATAATGCCGTTGTCTGCATCAAATGTGGATGTGCTGTCAACCAGCCGAAAATGCCATCAGTTAATGGGGGAAGCAGCAAGGACTGGCTGGTGACCCTTCTTCTTTGTTTCTTCGTAGGATGTTTTGGCATTCATAGATTCTATGTTGGAAAGACAGGAACAGCCATCGTACAGCTCATCACATGCGGAGGTTGCGGAATATGGACGCTTATAGACTTCATCGTCATCTGCATGGGTAACTTCACTGATGCAGAAGGAAAGTTCATCAAGAACAGGCCATAATGCATGCTCCAAGATGCCTGATCAAGGCCCTTACAGGATATGATTGCCCCTTCTGCGGATTCCAGCGTTCAGTCTGGGCCCTGCTTAGGGGCGATTTCATTGATGCCTTCCACTACAATCCATACATATATATAATATCCCCATACCTCATTCTCGTATTCCTGTGTGTCATTAAGGTGATCCCACGAGACAGCAGGCTATGCCGAATTCTATACAGCCGTACCAGCATCATCGTTGCTGCTGTTCTTACCGTGTCATGGTGGATTCTCAGGAATATCGTTCCCGAATTGGCTCTATAGACTCCTATACCAGTTCCTCGCGCTCGTGGATGTCCTTGATGCGGAGCTGGGTGTTGGCGGTGCCGCGATAGTAGTTCTCCACGATGGAGTAGCAGATGTCTATCGGGTTGCCGGCCTTGATGCTGTCATAGAAGTCGGCCATATTGAAGGCTATGGACGAGATGTGATGATATGGATGCGATTCCTGAATGAGCTCGAGCTTGAGGTGGCCTCCTTCAGCTCCCACCTTGCGGCCCATTCCGTTGTCATATACGTTGTCTGTTCGGAATACCGGAGCATGGTTGCCCGGACCGAACGGCTGGAACTGCTTGAGGATTCTGAGGAACTTCGGTGTGATCTGGGAGAAGTTCAGACTTGCGTCTATCTCCACTACAGGAGTCTGCATTTCCGGAATGATGGTGCCGGAGATCGCCTTCTCGATTCTTTCGCAGAAAACCGGGATGTTTTCCTCTTTAAGAGTCAGTCCGGCAGCGTAGAGATGCCCTCCGAAGTTCTCCAGAAGGTCAGCGCAGCTTTCAATAGCGTCATACAGGTCGAAACCGTGTACGCTTCGTGCCGAACCGGTCACCAGACCGCCCTGTGATTTGGTGAAGACTATGGTTGGCTTATAGAAGGCCTCCACAAGACGTGAGGCTACGATTCCCACCACACCCTTGTGCCACAGAGGATTATACACGATGGTCGCATTATCGCTGCTCAGGCAGTTTCCGCTACGCACCATCTCGAGAGCCTCCTGGGTGATGCGGCGGTCTATGTTCTTTCTTTCGTTGTTGTGCTCGTTGATCTCCGTTCCGATCCTTATCGCCTCAGCCGCATTTGAAGCTGTGAGAAGCTCCACCGCGATTCTTCCCGACTCCATTCGGCCGGCCGCATTGATGCGTGGTCCGATCTTGAAGACTATGTCGTCGATAGTGAGGTGGTTAGGTTCCAGACCGGAAAGCTGGATCATCGCAAGGAGGCCCTCACGAGGATTCGAATTCAGCTGCTTGAGACCGAAGTGTGCAAGGATTCTGTTCTCGTCAGTGACTGACACGAGGTCAGAGGCAATGCTGACCACCAGAAGGTCCATAAGCGGTATCAGGGTTTCGAACGGGATGCCGTATCTGACCGAATAAGCCTGCACCAGCTTGAAGCCGACTCCGCAACCGGAAAGGTCATCGAAAGGATAGTTGCAGTCCTCCCTCTTCGGATCAAGGACAGCGACAGCCTTCGGAAGTTCGTTTTCAGGAAGATGGTGATCGCATATGATCATGTCTATGCCACGTTCCCTTGCATATTCCACCTTCTCGTTCGCCTTGATTCCGCAGTCGAGGGTGATGATGAGCTTGAAGCCGTTCTCCGAGGCCCAGTCAATGCCCTTGTAGGACACGCCGTAGCCCTCGTCATATCTTTCTGGAATGTAGAAATCCACCTGACGGGTCAGACGGTGAAGGAAGGAATATACGAGCGACACCGCTGTGGTTCCGTCCACATCATAGTCTCCATACACAAGGATCTTCTCCTGCGAGACAACCGCCTGATGGACCCTCTCGACAGCCTTGTCCATGTCAGCCATCAGGAACGGGTCATGAAGATTGTCAAGATTGGGACGGAAGAAGGAACGTGCCTGCTCGAAAGTACACACACCCCTCTGGACCAGAAGTTCCGCCAGTACGGGGTCCACTCCCAGTTCAGATGAAAGCTGCCTTACTGTCGCAGGATCACCGCTTTCCCTATATTTCCATTCCTTTTCAATCGGCATAGCATACAAAGATATGAAAAATGTTTGGAAATATGAAGGAAATCACTAACATTGCATACAAGTCTGGACGCCGTAGATCGGAAGGAAGAGTTCTACAACGCGATATAGGTATAGTCGTACCTGTGTCGCGTTTTGCTTTTATGGAACCAGATGAAAGTATAACCATATAAATATTAACGTATTATGGATTTAATTGAACGGGACTTGAAGATTGATGAACGAATTTATTCCGTCAGGGGCAGGCAGGTTATGATTGACAGGGACCTGGCTGAACTGTATGGGGTTGAAACAAAGGCGTTGAATCAGGCAGTTAAAAGAAATATTGAAAGGTTTCCTCCATCCTTCATGTTTCGACTCAAACAGGAAGAGTTTATGGAACTGGTCACAATTTGTGACCGGTTTGAAAAACTGAAACATTCCTCCAATATGCCCCATGCATTCACAGAACAAGGGGTGGCCATGCTTTCATCTGTACTACGAAGTCCGACCGCCGTATCTGTCAGCATACGTATCATGGAGTCATTTGTAAAACTCCGGCAGTTCATGATGAAGAATTCCTATATGTTTCAGAGAATGGACATACTCGAAATGCGGCTGGCGGAAACAGAATCCAAAGTAGGAAGCATTATGAAAATGATAGATAACGACAAGAGGATTCCACAACAAGGCATATTCTTCGACGGACAGATATATGATGCCTATTCATTTGTGGCGGAGCTAATTAGGAAGGCGACGAAGAGGATCGTCCTGATTGATAATTATATAGACGACACGGTACTGACCCTGTTGTCCAAAAGAGCAGCAGGAGTGGAAGCCACCATATATACCGGTAAGATCTCGAAACAGCTGCAGCTGGACATCGACAGGCATAACGCGCAATATTCCCCGATCGAGGTCAGGACTTTCTCAAAGGCCCACGACAGGTTTCTGATAATCGATGATGAGGTGTACCTCATCGGAGCGTCAATCAAGGACCTCGGGATGAAGTGGTTCGGGTTCACGCTGATGGAGAACACCAGAGCGGAATATCTGATAGGAAGACTATAGGAGCCTTTTACCCGTTGTTCGATGAAATTCTATCATATATCATATTTTTTAACTAAATTTGCATGTTTTGCGTCAAACGGATATATAACAATATAAACATATAACAGAATATGAGTATCATGGACCTCAACGAGCAGGAGCTTTTCAGAAGAGAATCGCTCGCAAAGCTCAGAGAACTCGGAATCGAGCCTTATCCAGCTGCATTGTACCCTATCAACACTTCGGCAGCACAGGTAAAGGCGGAATATAGCGAAGAAAAGGGCAACTTCCAGGATGTGGTGATCGCCGGTCGAATCATGTCAAGGCGTATCATGGGAGCCGCTTCATTCGGCGAACTCCAGGATGAGACAGGACGTATCCAGATCTATGTCAACCGCGACGAGATCTGCCCTGGCGAAGACAAGACTATGTACAACACCGTATGGAAGAAGCTCCTCGACATAGGCGATATCGTGGGAATCAAGGGATTCGCATTCATCACCAAGACCGGACAGCTTTCCATCCACGCAAAGGAGCTCACTCTCCTGAGCAAGTCACTCCGCGTCCTCCCTATCGTGAAAGAGAAGGACGGAGAGGTGTTCGACGCATTCTCGGATCCTGAGCTCAAGTACAGACAGAGATATGTGGATCTTATCGTGAACCCTCAGGTGCGTGATACCTTCATCAAGAGAAGCCAGATCGTGGCCACAATGCGCGAGTACTTCAACGAGGCAGGATGCCTTGAGGTGGAGACCCCTATCCTCCAGAGCATCCCTGGCGGTGCGACTGCGCGTCCGTTCATCACTCACCACAACGCTCTCGACATCCCTCTCTATCTGAGAATCGCAAACGAGCTCTATCTGAAGAGACTCATCGTAGGCGGATACCACGGAGTGTATGAGTTCGCAAAGGACTTCCGCAACGAGGGTATGGACAAGACCCACAACCCGGAGTTCACATGCATGGAGATCTATGTGGCATACAAGGACTATATCTGGATGATGGAGTTCGTGGAGAAGCTTCTCGAAAAGATCGCCCTCAGGCTTCATGGCAAGACAGAGGTGACAATCGGAGAGAACCAGGTGGACTTCAAGCCGCCGTTCCGCCGCCTCCCTATCCTCGAGGCCATCAAGGAATATGCAGGAGTGGACGTTGCAGGCATGTCTGAGGACGAGCTCCGCGAGACCTGCAAGAAGCTCCACGTGGAGACCGACCCTTCATTCGGAAAGGGCAAGCTCATCGATGCTATCTTCGGAGAGTAC
>JAGBAO010000010.1 GCA_017938925.1 Bacteroidales bacterium
TAAGTTGCCGATACTTAATTTTGAGCCCAACAAGGTAGAGCACACATACGCATACAATCTCATACGAGACCTTGAGAAAATAAACGACGGAATTGCCCTATCGGATTTATACCACTTGATTGATATTTCATTGCCATTTACAAAAGACGACCTACCTGAAGCACGGGCTATACAATAGCCATAACTGCATTCCACCTATTCCATCACCTCCGGCCTCTTCCCTTCCATAAACCGGATCAGCCACTCGATTTTGCCGCCGAGGGCAGCTCCGATGAAGCGGAGTTGTCTGACGTGCATATGAAATTTGTAGGCAGCATCTATGGAATATTGAAGACTTGTTATTTCCACTGTTCAAGTCTCTTCTCAACCTCCTCTTTTGGCAGACGGACATTACTTTCGTAAAGTGATTCCAAATGAACCGCGGCATCCTTAGGAGAAATGATGTTATGATTCACCAACTCGTCGAAGACAAATAGGATTCCTGACACATTGATTCCCTCCCTTTCTGCTCTTTTTCTCAAGGTCTTGTCTCCTGTAAGAAGCCTGGCACATTCAAGCGTCTTTGTATATATCAGCACCGAGCAGTCTTCAATGGATACATTGCATACTTTCTTAGCTTCAGTATAATACTCCCATATGCGAACAACCTCCTTCGATGAAAACGACTTAACAGTCAAGTGACCTTGTTCACAAAAGGTCACAACATCTTTATGCTGAGTCCCTTTCGTCAATTCGCTCATGACCAGGTCCGTCGTATGGACTTTATATGGCAGTTTAAAGAAACTGTCCAGAAGACCACAAGAGTGCAGGTCAATGAATATATTCGTATCGTTTACTATTATCTCCATTATACCAGCTCAAGTTTATTCTTTACATCCTCCATCGGCTCATTAAGCAGAACAGCTGCCTTAGAACAAGATATCATATCACTGGCCAAAGCTCTATACACGAGGCGGTCAAAACGACTAGACTCCTCTACTCCTCGATAAGATGATCTTTCCACTGCGTCCTTGAATGCAAGGCTCTTGTTCTTCCTTATGCAGAAAGAAGTATACTTGGATTCGCTGATCACACCCACGGTCTTCGCTTTGAACATCAAAGCATCAACAGAAATACCATACACAGCTTGCAGCACCTTTAACTCCTGCAATGAGATATCGCTGCGCCTTTCTCCTAAGACATCCACAAAAGTATCGCGAGAGATCAGCATTTCGCTAGCGAAAAGATGACATAGTCTTTCCTTCTCTTTCTTCTCCATTTCTTCGGGTAGGTTCATCACAAGATGCCCAAGTTCGTGCAAGCCGGTAAAACGAAGCCTCTCGACATCGAAAGACTTGTTAACAACGACGAATGGCATATTTTCGTCGTTGTTAACATATCCGCTAAGGCCATCAAAAGATGAGTCTGCCTTAATTTCTACCACCTTGATATTCTTTGACTCAAGAAGATCAGTAACGCTTAGAATACCATCTTCACCGATATTCCAAGCCTCCTTCAACCTCTTGACAACCTCACAAACATCATCATCAGAAACAACAAGCATCTCTTTGACAGGATTTGCAAAAGATGGAACACAGCCCCATACATCCTCAATCTCCAGATACCTCTCAATGATATCACGAATCTCCTCCTTTATCGCTTCAACCTCTTTTACTCCCATTTTAGCCTTCTTTCGAAACTCGATATTGCTGATTGCAAACTGCGATTCTCTAAAGAAGTAATCCGGTTTGACATCGAGGGCCTGCGATAACAGAATCAGAATCTGTGAGCCAGGGAGACTCTCTCCTTTCTCATACTTTGAGATGGCCTGTTTAGAAACAGCATTACCTATCTTTTCGCAAAGGGCGTCCATTGAAAGATTGCGCATTATTCTAGCTCTCTTCAATCGGGCGCTGAATATTTCGTTAAAAGTGCTCATAATTCTTGATGTTTGTTATTTGGTTTACAAAAGTAGGTAAATTATTTTAATTTGTCAACTTTCATATCAAATTCCACACCATTGCCGCATTTTTAGCATCAGCCATCTTTCTCATGCCCCTCACCAAGCAAGGTGATGAGCTCGTTCATGCGGTTGCCTAGGGTGGCCGTGATGAGGCGGAACTCTCCTCCATAGCCATGTCTGTTCTTTCGAAGCCAGAGGTCACTCGGATATGGATCCAGATAATCACCGAGACATACAATCTCAGCACCCTTATCAACTGCTTCACATAAAGCTTTGCAGTAAAACTTCCTGCCGTGTATATCCGGCAGGATCAGTATTTTCGGATTAATCATCTTCTTCAAAATTTATTGTTCTGACAGCAGAGAACTCCATTATATCCAACATCTTAAAGTCAGTGTCCTCATACTTCCAGGTCCATTTCTGGTGGAAATGGCCGTAATACCACTTGTTCACCGGATGCCCGTTCTTCTTCAATGTCTGGTATATCCTGTCCATGGTAATGCGTTCCATATCGCAGTCCACCAGGAGTTGCGGGTCATATGCAGCCCAGCTTCTCAGACCATTCTTGTCAAGAAGAGGGCAGAATGACGGGGCTGTATGAGTCACTACGGTATCAATCAGACAGTAGTCACTGATCTCCTTGATCTTATCTTCATCAAAGACCGGCATCTCGTCAGCCCAGTAAGAAGCTGTTTCCTTACGGATATATCTGGCATCCTCCCGTTGACGAGCCAATCTGTCGATACTGACACCTCCTCCAACACAAAGGATGTCAAGTCCGCAGACCTGGATTACGGAGTAGTCCGGAACGCAACGGAAGCGCCCATAACAGATTTTCTCCTCCTGAAAGTACGACGGATCATCGTGATTTCCTCTGACAAACACGATCCAGTTATTCGCCTTCTTGAGCCTGCCGGCCAGACCATTATACAGATTGATATAATGGTTCGGCCGTTCAAACCCGAATCCACAATCACCAGCAACGATAATCACGGTATCAGTCATCGCATACTGAACACTAGTCCTATACACAAGGGTTTCAAACGCCCCATGTATATCGCCGCAGACAACTACCTGCTTCGCTTCGTTATATTCAAATATCTTCATATCATTGTTTTCTATTTATAAGATTCACGACCACCTTGACAAGGATGTCCATCTCGTCCATCCGGCTTTCGGCGATCATCAGGGTCAATGCGACAAGGGTGCCGTCAGCGATTCTCTTAGTGCCATCCGGACGGTAGAGGATGCCGTTATTCTGCAGGAACCATAGGAACAGAGTCGCGGCAATTCTCTTGTTTCCATCCACGAATGAATGATTCTTCACAACGAGATACAGAAGCATCGCAGCCTTCTCCTCTACGCTTGGATAGAGTTCCTGACCATCCCATGTCTGATATATCTGGCCTATGCTGCTATGGAAGGACTTGTCCTTTTCGACTCCAAACAACTGACTCTCCTTGAACTTCTCCTTCAGACTTTGAATTGCATCAATTGCGCTCTCATATGTCGCATGGAACTTCTCATGAAGGGTAGTGTCAGATATTTCAAGGCTCTGATAGTCATAGGCATCCAGAGTATCCAGCGCATAGGTATAATCCTTGACTACTGCAAACAGCTCTTTAGCCTGCTGTTCAGCCATAATCAGATTCTGACTGAAGACATTCTCCAACAAGCCCAAGGCACGCTTCAGGTCCTCGTATTTCTGCTCTGAAACAGCATTCTGATTCACGGCGTAACCTTTGATCATGTACTGCTTCAGAACGGAGGTTGCCCACTTCCTAAAAGCAGTTGCCTGTACGGAGTTCACCCTATATCCAAGTGAAAGAATTGCATCCAGGTTATAGTACCTTATTTTCTCCTCAGAAACGCCTCTGACGCCACTCTGAGCGGTAATTAAAATTTCTTTAATTACCGTCTGAGCATCTAATTCTCCGCTTGCGAATATCCTTTTAATATGATAAGAGATATTCGGCACAGTCACCCCAAACAACTCAGCCATCGCCTTCTGCGTAGCCCATATGGTTTCATTGGATGCATCAACTATCGCCTCCATCTTGACAAGCCCGTCACTTGACTGATAAATCACAACATCGTTATTCATAAAACAATCATTTTATATATCATTCTTCCTCCTTTCTATCAGTTCCAACAATCCTACAGTTATTGCTTCTGACCAAGTAGCATACACCTGCTGTATCTTAGATTCGTTTAGATAAGGCCTATATCCGTTCTTTGCAAACTCCGAATAATGGAAGGTTCCTACATAACCATCATAGTCCTTCCACATCATCATGCGGATATCATACAGGAACATCGGTTCAGATACCTTTTCACGCATCAGATCGTACAATGGTGACTCAAGTGGTACCTTATGCTGAATCTTTAGTTTTCGCTCCGGCATCCACTCCGAACAACGAATCAGTTCCTTCAGTTGCTCGCGAGTAACTCCATATTCCTTATAATCACACTGATACTCCCACGGAAGCGAATACACACTGGTCTCTTCCTGCCAGTTTAGGTAATTATGGAAAGTATAGCTGATCAGACGCACATAGTCAGTCTCCTCTACTGCAGCCAGCAGCCTCTCTGCGTGATCGACATGCAAGGGTGCTCCAGCCTCATATAAAGCAAGGGCGACCTTCATTCCGTCCCAGATCTGCGAGGAATAGCCCACAGACACCCTGATAACCCACTTGCCTGGCACAGTATAATCATCTGCCAACACATTAGTTCGAGAGAAACCAAGCTCACCATAATGGTCATGATCAAACTTTCGGAAATCCTCTTCCGAGTCCAGATCCAGATTGTCTGAAACCAGCTTAAAATGCCGCTCCCTATAGAATTCAACATCGTCCTTCGGGTCGCTAAAATCTTCTTCAGTATCCCAATCACGATATGCTTCATATGCCACTCTGTAATACTTACAGAATGTCCTGATGGTCATCTTATCCAAAGGTTCTCCACTATAGGTCTTGCAATCCTGAAGCATTTTAACAATCCCGTCCTTATTCTCTAATTCCGGACGTCTCCAAGGAAGAATCCTATATAGATCTTTCCTCAGAATCCGTCCCTCTCTGATCTGCTTTGGCAGATTCTCCTCCACATAGACGTTGTACGCATCCACATCTTCGAGAACCCTTTGCACGAGAATGCGAACTTCATTGAGAAGCATCTCAAAATACTCAAAGAATACCGGATCAAGGTAATGCCCCTGCTCATCACCTCTATAATGGGCGTAGCCTCTTTCCCCATCTGACAGGTGCAGAAACACATTGTTCTCATATACTGCCGTGGTGAGCCTGACCCACTGAGTCTCGCAAGGATAACACTCCTTCCAAGTCCTCTCATACTCCTCCCTGGTAGTAACATCTTCATATTCCTTAGCATCATCATAGGTCATCCAGTCAGTAATCTTTCCTCTTGGAACCTCCAACCATATTGACCTGTTATCATCATCGCCACAGGGCTCAAAAACACTCAATACCTTGTGTAACTCCCAAGCAATTTCCTCCGCCAGGTCAGCAAGATGGTACTCATCCCGACTGCCATTCCGTAGCAGTCTATACATATTTGGTTGTACGAATCTCTTCATAATCTTATAAGTTATTTTTCGCCTGAACCTGTTCCTTTTTGGAACAGGTTCGCCTAGTAAAACATCGTCATCAAAGGCAAATCTATGAAACAAAAATCAAATATAAAACATTGATTTTCAGCGACTTTTTGCTTATATATAAATATATAATATCTATAAGATTACTATATATATTTATATATAAAACTTATACTAAATCTTAGTATAGTATCTATATAGCCGCCGGTTTTCGGTTCAAATTTACCTCTTCAATGTGCCAACATAGGACACATCATTATCTTACTTCCGAGCGATAGTTCTGTTTTGCGTACTGGTGGAAAGGGACGCCTCCTGTCTTCTCCATAGCTGCCTCATAGATGAGTTCCAATGGGATGAATCCTCCGGCTCTCTTCGCGAGTTCTCCGTCTATGCCTACGTCGAAACGAAGGTCGTTTGAGAGACGGTTATGCTCGTCGAGCTTGCCGTGACAATGACCATGGAGCATGATGGAGCCATATGGCTTATGATTCCATGTGACCATCGGATAATGGCAGAGGGTCAGCATCAGATTCTCAGACAGGGAAGGGCAGGCGGTAGGCTTGACGGTCAGATCGAGAATCTGTGCCGTAGTCTTGAAATAGTTGGAATATGCCCTTATTGAACCGTCGTGATTGCCCTGTATGAGAAATTTCTGTCCTGGAAGCTTTTCCAACAGATGACGGGCATCTTCGCTCTTGAAGAATGTGAGGTCGCCGAGAATATATACCAGGTCACGCTTTCCGACACTGGACTTCCACAAGTCCAGCATGTACTCATCATGCGCCTTGGTATCTACCTCCTGAGCGAAAGGACGGTTTGGTTGGTGTTTCAGTATGTTAGTGTGACCAAAGTGAAGGTCTGCGGTAAAAAGTATCTTGTTCATGATCATCGTCGGTTTCTTTCGCATTCGCTTCAGCGACTTCGTCGGTTGCGAAGCCGCTTTCGCTTGAAGGCTCCTGGGTTAATGGTAAATGTGTCACGGGTGCAGGTTCCCTGCGTCATCGGGGCTATCACAGATAGCCATTCAGATGTTCTGATAATTGATTTCATTTCTTGATTTGAATTTTAATTGGGTTAATATTTTGTGGATAATAACGGGCAAAAAAAAGAGGAGCCGCGTTGTTGCGACACCTCAGTGTATAGTCTTGACAGATCTATCTATCAGTTACCACTACAATGAGCATATCGCACTCTGCAACCCAGGATCCATCCTGTGCTGACTTTCGGTTCAAGAGTAATTATGTTCATTGAATATCTCATGGTTTTTCTTGGTTTGCGGATGCAAATGTAAGGACTTTTTCCTCATTTCAAACACCTTCAGCCAACTTTTTTCAAGAGCGAAATCGTTTATATCTAAAGATATAAAAAGCTATATGACTGGTTACTTCCATTTTGGAAACAACCACTTCAATTCGGCGGTTAGCGACCGCCGAATTTGCAAAACGAGATTTAAATTTATTCGAACCAACTTTCGCAGATTTTCGAGTTAAAGTCTCAAAATCGCAAACTCAACTCACTTTTATGTGAAATTTTCACATATTTGATAGTTAAGATTCAAAAACTGAGAATTCAACGTGTTTTTATCTGATTTTGTAGAACAAAATAACTCAACCTATCATAAAATTAAGAAATATTACTACATTTGCATATTATATGATATGTTAAGCATTCATTATGGGCAAAAGTACTATGGCAACACGTCTTCCGAGAAGATTGGAAGAAAATATGAAGATTGTAGGTGAGCAAATCAAGCTTGCCAGACTCAGACGTAACCTCAGCAGAGCGCAGGTTGCTGAACGCGCTATGTGTTCTGAACTGACCGAAGCTCGAGTTGAGAAAGGAAGTCCGACAGTAGCTATCGGCATATATCTTCGTGTCTTGTATGCCTTACAACTTGAAGACGACATATTATTCATTGCTAAGGAAGATAAGCTTGGCAAGGAACTCCAGGATATAGCCTTGATTAACCGCGAACGAGCATCTAAGAAGTAGAGGATATGGACAAATTATATGTATATGCAGATTTCAATTGGCTGGAGAAGCCGATGCTAGTCGGAGAACTCGGATACGAAAGTATCAGGGGTTCTCAGAGTTATTCCTTCAAATACTCTCCGGAGTGGCTTAACCGTCATGCGAGTATAATTCTGAGTGAAGACATCAGAAACTATCCTGGTGTACAATATACACAGCCTGGTAAAGAAATCTTCGGATGCTTTTCGGACTCACTTCCTGACAGATGGGGAACAACTCTCCTGAAAAGACGAGAACAGACCTTAGCAAAAGAAGAAGGAAGAGCAGTACGAAACCTCACATCATTCGACATGATTATGGGAATCGAAGATGAATCCCGAATGGGAGGGTTCAGATTTTCGAAATCTCCCGATGGCCAGTTCATAAATACCTCGGATAGGCTTTCTGTTCCACCAATCATCAGTCTGCGAGAGCTGATTGCTGCCAGTCATGCAATTGAAGAAGCAGAAGAAAAGGGCCTCCTAGTGGACCAGAAATGGATACACCAACTCCATAAACCAGGAACATCACTTGGTGGAGCCAGACCTAAGGCTAATGTCATTGACGAGGACGGTCTCATGAAGATGGCAAAGTTCCCTTCTCGTAACGACACCATCGATGTGGAGCTTTGGGAGCATATTGCCCACGTTTTGGCCAAGAAGGCACAAATCAATGTAGCAGAAACTAGAATTGTAAAAGTCGGGTCTCAATATCATACTCTCCTATCAAAAAGATTCGACAGGACCAGGGATGGTGAACGTGTTCATTATGCTTCAGCTCTGACTATGCTGGGTCTTAAAGACGGAGATGGCTCTGAAGATGGCTATGGATACCTTGATATCGTTGACTTCATAATCCGCAACTGCACAGATGTCGAAAAGAATGTAAGAGAGTTATATCGCCGTGTCGCATTCAACATCTGTATCGGAAACTCAGATGATCATTTCCGTAATCATGGTTTCCTGCTTACGGCGAAAGGATGGACATTGGCTCCGGCATTTGATCTGAACCCTACAATCAACAGATATCAGGGAATTATGATTACCAGAGACACCAACGAATCAGATCTTGATGCCCTATTAAAAGCTGCAGAGGATTATTTCATCCCGAAAACTGAAGCCGAGGAAATCATCAAGAGTGTCAAGGATGCACTTAAAGATTGGCCGAAAGTCGCCAAAAGACTGGGCGCTCAAGAAAGAGACATCAATCTCTTTAGTCAAAGATTCATTACCGAATAACGACTCTTTCCATTTTTGAAACTGTCAGTAAACAGCAAAAGTGGTATGTGCACATTTTACACATACCACTTTGCGTTACATTGATCTATGATTCATATTCCAGATGAATTTCGGCAACAAATCAAATTATTGCTAATATTTAACCCTATCCCTACTCCAACAATGAGATGGTCTTACGGTTGGTATCCTCGTTTATATTGCGGTAGCGGGCGAAGGACTTGCTGCCCTCTTTGTGACCGGTGAGGGCACAGATAAGGTTAGGGTCTTGTACCTCGTCATACATATTTCCAGAAAAGGCCCTTCTTGCTGAATGCGAGGACATGACTTCATATATAGGGCGGACCAATCGGGCGGCTGGAGAATCGGTCCGGGACAGATTGTTCAATATCACACTATAATTATACAAAAGGTCGCAAAGCAGCTCTTTTAAAACCAAAAGGAGAGATATTTGTATGCAAAAGGAGGGAAAAGAACAAAAGGAAGAAAAAGAACAAAATGAGGACAATTCAAGAAAACTTCGAGGTGAACATCAGGACCATCAAAGAGAAGCTTCCAAAATCCAGTCAGATTGATATCGACGAGGATTTTTGTCTTATGGATATCCAATATGATAAAAGGCAGGAAAATTTCGGATATCCGTGCAGATTGGATGGTAATGTGATGCTTTTCTGCATCAGTGGGTCCATCGGGCTGTCGGTAAATCTTAACGACTATGAGATAAAGGAGGGAGAACTCATCATATGTACGGATGGCGATATAGTAAAGGTTTCACGACCGGAAACTTCAGGGGCGGAAAGCTGGCACTTTGTAATGCTTGCAATGTCGCATAGATTCGCCTCTGACCTTAGGATAGATTTCAAGCGCATCCTTAACGAAGGTATCATTCCATTGAACACCCCTGTCATCAGGCTGACTGAAACGGTCAGGGAAATTCTTGGCGACCATCTCAAACTTATCGCGAAGATCGCTTCCGACAAAGGGGAGCTGTATAAGGATTCCGTGAGATCTCTGGTCTCGTCTCTCGTGTCCGTACTTGGAAGCCAATGGTTCGCAGAGGTGGGTAACATGAAAGCAATGAATCGAGCAGGAAAGGATTCGAGAAGCAATCACAAAAGGCTGATTTTCGAACAGTTCCAAAGACTTGTATCCGAGAATTACTCTCAGCAGAGGCAGATGGCCTTTTATGCAGACAAACTGTGTCTGAGCCCGAAATACCTTTCAAAACTCATAAAGGAGGTATCAGGCAAACCTGCTCCTGAATGGATTGATTCATACGTCATGCTTGAGGCAAAGCATCTTCTGAAATATTCTAACATGCCGATAAAGGAGATCGTCTACAGGCTCAATTTCTCCAACCAGACGGTCTTCTACAAATATTTCAAGGCACACACGGGAATGACACCGACAGACTACAGGAACTCTTAGTGCAGACAAGACCGACAAAGACGCATACCAAGACCCTGGTCATCGATGACCAGAAGGATGCGGAACTGATAGACCCGCTCGAATGGGATGGACGTCCGTTCATCGACAAGGCCAAGGAGTCTGTCGCCAGAGTATTTTCACCGGTGCT
Source organism: Bacteroidales bacterium (assembly GCA_017938925.1). Classification (GTDB taxonomy): domain Bacteria; phylum Bacteroidota; class Bacteroidia; order Bacteroidales; family UBA932; genus Cryptobacteroides. The sequence continues at coordinate 10,377 of JAGBAO010000010.1, forward strand.
GTAAGCATTCGCTATCTGCCTTTCTTACGTGTAAACAGTTTGAAGAATTCACTCATGGCGAGTACGCCGAATGAGAGCCCGATCACCGTCCACCACTGTCCGGATGTCATCGGGGCAAGCTTGAAGAGCGACTGCATTCCCGGTACAAGGAGGACAAGTAATGTGAGTGCAGTCACGAATGCGATCGTCAGCCAGAGCCATCTGTTAGTGAACATCTTGTGGGTGAACCACTTGTGTCCGGACCTGATGCTGAATATTATCGTGAACTGGCTGAACACCATAGTTGCAAAGGTCATTGTCCTGGCCACATCAACCGAAGTCTTCATTCCTATCATATAGGCTGCAAGAGTGGTAAGGCCTATTATCAAAGCCTGCAGGATGACCCTTGTCGTGAAATGCTTTGTGAATATCCCCTGGTCCGGGTCGATAGGCTTGCGTCTCATTATATCCTTGTCAGCGTGATCTACACTCAAGGCAAGAGACGGGAGGGAGTCTCCCACAAGGTTGATGAAGAGCAGCTGGATAGGGAGCAGCGGCATATCCAGATTTGCGAGCACGGCAATAAGGAGAACCACGATTTCACCAAGATTGGTCGAGATCATGAACTGGATCGACTTCATCAGATTGTCATATATCCTTCGTCCTTCACGCACAGAGGATACGATCGTCGCAAAATTATCATCGGCCAGGACCACATCCGCAGCCTCCTTTGCCACATCTGTTCCCGTGATTCCCATTGCCACACCTATATCGGCGAGTTTCAATGCCGGAGCGTCATTCACTCCGTCACCGGTCATCGCAACGACATTGCCACGACTCTGGAACGCATTGACTATACGGACCTTGTGTTCCGGAGCGACACGTGCAAACACTGCCACATTGCCGGCCATCTCCTTCAACTGTTCATCGTCCATCATCTCGACGTCCTTTCCTGTCAGGACACATTCATCTGACGTAATGATTCCCAGACTCCTGGCTATTGCAGTTGCCGTGATCTTATGGTCTCCAGTTATCATCACAGGCCTTATACCTGCCTCCTTACATCTTCGTACTGCCTCCTTAGCCTCTTCACGAGGAGGGTCTATCATGCCGACCATTCCGAGGAATATGAATTCATTCTCAAGAGTTGCCGGAACAAATGCGGCAGGCAATTCCGAAATAATCTTATATCCTACAGCCAGGACACGGAGAGCCTGAGATGCCATTTCCACATTGGCCTTGTGGATATTTTCGATATCCTTTTCCGTAAGAGGTCTGATCGTTGTTCCGTCATTTATTCTGGTACAATTGGCGAGAAGTTCGTCAAGTCCTCCCTTGACTGCGACCAGGTAGTCTTTATCATTACTCTGATGTACGGTCGTCATCAGCTTCCTTTCGGAATCGAACGGAATCTCCGCTATTCGCGGCAGTTCAGCATCGAGAGCATTCTTGTCGATCGAATGTTTCACTCCGGCATCGATCAATGCGGTCTCCGTAGGGTCACCGATGGAATGGCCGTCAGTGCCAAGGACAGCATCATTGGCAAGGACTGACATCTTCAGGAGTTCATCAGTTATCGGGGCTGGCACCGATGTGTCCGACAGTTTGCCTGCGGCATATATATGAGTCACGGTCATCCTGTTCTGCGTCAATGTGCCTGTCTTGTCAGAGCATATGACAGTCGTGCTTCCAAGGGTCTCGACAGATGGGAGATTGCGGACTATCGCATTCTGTTTCGCCAGCCTTTGGACCCCAAGGGCAAGTACGACAGTGGAAACGGCAGGCAGGCCCTCCGGGATTGAGGCCACAGCAAGACTGACGGCAGTCATGAACATTTCCAGAAGATTCCGTCCGTAACACAGACCGATTATCATGATCACCACGCAGACCACAAGACAGATCACGGCCAGAGTCTTTCCCAGTTTGTCCAGCCTCATCTGCATCGGTGTACGGATATCAGGCACCGACTGGATCATCGAGGCGATCTTTCCCACTTCCGTCTGATTTCCTATAGCCGTAACCACGCCCTTGCCGTGCCCGTATGTCACGCTGCTGGAACTGTATGCCATATTTATACGGTCTCCGATTGAAGCGTCTTCCGGAAGAAGTGCATCAGCATCCTTTTCCACAGGGACTGACTCTCCCGTCAAAGCCGCCTCCTGAATCTTCAGGTTGACAGACTCGATAAGGCGAAGATCGGCCGGCACATGGTCACCGGTCTCTATGACAACGATATCTCCGACAACAAGATCACGGGACTCGATGATCTTTGTCTCCCCGTCTCGGATCACCTTGCAATGAGGAGCGGAAAGCTTCTCCAGCGCATCCAGGGACTTTTCCGCCTTTGCCTCCTGAAAGACACCTATTATGGCATTGACTATAAGGATGGACAGAATTATGATTGCATCTGTGATGCCTTCACCGTTCATATAGCCAGTGACACCGGATATTATGGCGGCGAATATCAGCACGATGATCATGAAACTCTTGAACTGGCTGATGAACTTCTGCCAGAGGGTCGTGTGCCTTGTCTTCTCGAATTCGTTGAATCCGTCACGTGCCTGTCTTGCCTGGGCCTCCTCAGAAGACAGCCCCTTGAATGGGTCGGTCAGAAATGTCCTGAATGTTTCCTTGATACCCAGTTGATGTGCTTTCTTATCCATTGTTAATGCCGTTTATTTTCGTAAGGCAAAATTACTGCCTTACATCACAACATCCATTACACATATCGGACTAAACATTCATCAGACTTCGCTTTTGGAGGAATTCTATATCTTCGGCAGGACGATGACATGACTTTGCTGGAGATAAGAAGACCTATATGAGCTCTCTCAGGGATTTCGTCGCTGCGCTCCGACATCCCTTGCACCTCGCCGGTGGGGCCCTTGCAAGCTGAAAGGCCAGAGCTAACGCTCTGATTTGTGTGCAAATAGGTCGCTTAGAAAGCAAGCTTTCCAGCGACCTATTTGCACACAAAAACCGGATGACTTTCGTCATCCGGCCTTTCAACTTGCGGAGAGAGAGGGACTCTTTCCGCCTTATGATGAGACACCCAAGCCATTGATATTCAATTTTATATATTTACTCGGTTTGCTATTATAGACAACACATTGCCCCGTTTTTGACACTGTTAAGCGGAGAGTAAAGTTCTCTCCGCCAGCATTTTATTTTACACTGTTGCCCTCATTTGTTATAACTATACGCCATAAATGTAGGAGTTCTTCATAGTCCTCATTAGTCTGGAGAATAGCACCATCAGCCATCGTGATGACAGCCATACCACCCTCGCCTCGCTCTACAATTTGAACCAAATCCGTGTTCAAATAAACGGTCCGTTCCTGCAAGTTTACTTCTTTGAAACTCATAATGATTTGTGTTTTGGTATGATCGTGAATTCGTTATTGATTATGCCCCAACAGCACCGACACATTCGGCATCGCCTTCCTGATGGGCATCGGTTTCTTTTTTCAAAGACATGGAATGAACTGTCTCAGTCAGCATCCTTATCGTTTCCTGCTGACTGATTATAGTCTGTAATACTGTTTTTTCAATAGGCACATATTCCGCCCCTGTCTCGGCTTTATCTGCTTCGAGCATTTCCCCTTCCCCCTCCATGAGCCACTCGTATCTGATTTGAGGCCATTTCTTGACAATAGCATTCGCCATCGTCTTGGATATACTCTGTATCCCCTTCTTTATATTATAGATGGTCTGTGCTGATCGCATGCCCAATTCCTTAGCAAACGCCTGGTCAGAAGAAATTAACAAATATTTTTTTAAGACTTCAATTCGCTGATATACAGCATTTTGCTCAACTTCCATAACAAAAGAATCAAATTTTATCAAACATTTTGTGTGATTTATCAAATAATTTATTTTATTTTTGTGCCATAAAACAAACATTTTATTTGATAACACAAAAGTACAATGAAATTAAACTTTCAAAAATAGTAAAAATTCACTAATTATGGCAAAGTACGCTTTTATTAAGGCTTGGAATCAAGTCCCCAGAGGGAAATTGGCCGAAACAAAACAAGCCATCAAGGTCGCTCTGAACATCAAGTCAGACCCACAGTTCTACAATAGGATGCGAGGAGTACCAGAGCCAACCATATCTGAGGCTGAGGCTCTTACAGGAATCTTTAATAAGTTAGGAATCACTGAAATCTGGGGATAATGGCAAAACTATATAAAGATGACGGTACCATTATCGAGGTGGAGCCTAAGAATGGCAGGCATTTCCGTCTGGAAGAACTCTATGAAATGTTGGAATGCGATCTGGTCGAAATGGTATTCCTGAGAGATAATAAGATCATGCTGATCTACGAAGAAGGCAAATACACCAAATCTACCTTGAATGTAAATGCCACTAACCTATATAATGCCGTTCCAAGACTGAACTATGACTGGATTGCCGGTCATGCAATAGTCTGTGAATCATATCAATTCAGGTAACATGAAAAAAAATCTGGTCAGATCATACGACGAAGTGGTCGAGCAATTAACCAAAGCCGGCGATGCCATTGAGACAGGGAGCCTTTTCCCAGACATGACTTATGAGCAGGGCATAATCGACATGTATAACTGGCTTGTCGGTGCGACAGAAGACGCACCCTTGCAATAAACCGTTTTAGTACACCAGGGCAGGCACCTACTGGATAGTGGTGACGACTCACAGGAGTCTCCTGCCCTAAATGGGGGCATAGCCCGGTAAATGGTATCCGGAAGGGTCAAATACGGGAAAGTGAAGAAATCATAATCTGGACTGCAACTTTTCGTATCCTCGCCTTCGGCAACAGAGCAGGTTCGATTCCTGCTGCCCCCACCACTCAAAATCATTTAACTATGGCTGATAAAATCAACTTATCGAAAATGCTGGAAGATCTCTCAAAGGTTCCGTTCAAGGAACTTGGGGCGTCAGCAGCCATTATGATCGTTCAGGATCAGAACGGCATCGGTCAAGTACTGGCCGGGGGTAAAAATATCCATGATTTGATCAAGACATTACTCAATGCAATGTCCGGGGATCCCCAAATCGCAGCTGTATTCCTTTCTGCTGTGGAGTTATACAAAGAGACATCATCAATAGTACCCAAACATGGAACCGGAAGTAAATCTTACAAATCGTGAGAGGCAGGTCGCTGAAATCATCGCCTGGGGTGCTTCTTACAAGGAAGTCCCGGACTGGTTGAAACGATTATACGGGGGTGAAACTATCTCTGTCAATACGGTTAAGAACATCCTTGCCAACATTTTCGCTAAAATACATATAAACAAGGCGTCCGAACTATCGGCCTGGTGGTTCACCCATTTTTGCGGGGTCGATAGTTCCATGTCGCCATTCAGACGTGAGTTGTATTCACTGATCTTCCTTATCATCATCCTGCCCCATACTTTTATGGATATCGACCACGACATGCCGGCCCGTCGAGCAAGAACCGAAAGGAACATCAGAAACGGACGAAGAAAAGATGACATCGACATCTATGGACATTTCATATAAGAATCTAAATCTCATCATTGAGGCCGTCAGCGACAAGATTGTTTCCCTGACCGATTGTGAGGATCAAATAAAACTGATAGAGTACCAACGCTTGTTGGAAGATCTCGAAGATATAAAACTAAAATATTAAGTTATGCCCAAAATTAAGGAAGCCGTATTCCAAAAGATCATGGATCGTCAGAATGCAGATGATGTTCTGCTGCATATAGCGGAATCTTATTCTGAACTCAGGAAAGAAGGCGCATCTTACAAAACAGAATGCCCGGTGTGTCACAGCCATGCACTGGTCATCACCCCAGGAAAAGGATTCAACTGTTTCTCTTGCAAACAGGTCAGTGGCCGGAATGCCTACCAATATATGATGTCTGCCCAGGGCAAGACATCAATGGAATCCATCGAAGAACTTGCCCACTACCTTGGTATCCCCATAGAATATGAGGAAACGAAAGCAAGGCAGCCAAAGACAGGAAGCAAGAATGATTTCTGGAAAAGGATGCTGGAGGGGTCCGGGCTGACCAGGCAAGACATCACTGCGAAAGTCAAGTCAGAGGATGGTTCAGGCACAACGAATAGAGAGACTTTCTATGCCGGATCCATGACACCGAAAGGCGATATTATTTCGGGAGACGACTGCATCATTGAGTATTACGATCTCGATGGCCGTCCTGTGATGTATGTTCCAAAGAGCGACAAAGAAGGCCAACAGAGGCAGTATTACAGGGTAAGATATCAGAACCCTGAACTGCACAAGGATAAGACAGAAGGGAAATCAATGAAATACCGGACTCCTTATGGGGCCCCGGCATTTATCTATTATCCGCAGGCTATCAGAGGGCTTTATGAGAAGAAAACTCCTATTGACCGCCTCTATATCCAGGAAGGGGAAAAGAAGGCTGAAAAGGCATGTAAACACGGCATTCTCAGCGTTGCCGTTTCCGGAATACAAAACATCGCCTCCGGGGGCAGACTTCCGGAGGATCTCATAAAGCTCATCGATGTCTGCCAAATCAAAGAAGTCGTCTTCATGCTCGACTCTGATTGCATGGATCTCTCTTCCGAACTCAGGGTAAATGTGCCTATCGAGAAGAGACCTCGCAACTTCTTCTATGCAGTGAGGAATTTCAAAGAGTATTTTGATAGCCTGAAAAACCAGCGCATCTATATCGATGTTCTCTTCGGCCATGTATTGAAGAATGATGCACAGGATAAGGGTATCGACGATCTCCTGTCCAACACTTTGAAAGGGAAGGAGGATGAACTGCTTGAAGATCTTAATACTGCCAGGAACAGCAAGCCAATGGAAGGCAAATGGGTCAGGCTTTACAAGATCACAACAATGCCCGACAACAAGTTGATGGAGATATGGCATCTGCATAACGCAAAGGATTTTGCCCAGCAATACTTCTCACTGTTGAAAGACATGCCAGAATTTACATTTGGCAAACGCCGTTACAAGTTCAACGATTCCGGAGAATTTGAAAGCGCGCAACCTGTTGAGCCTGATGAACAGTTCTGGACAACTTCGACCAGGAAGGATGGTTCGGAAGAATGTTATTTCGATTACGACGGGTGCAAAAACTTCCTCGAACACCGAGGTTTTTTCCGCTACGAGACGATGAACCACGAATACGAGTTTATCCGCGTGGAAGATAACATCGTCAGGGAGGTCAAGCCCCATCAGATTGCAGACTTCGTGAAGGATTTTGCGAAAGACACACTACCGAAGGCTGTAAGGCAAATGCTTTACAAAGGTGCTGCCCAGTATTTCGGGCAGGTATCTTTGTCTATGCTGGACTACTTCACCAAACAGTTCGATGCCCCGACACGAGGCACAGAAAGATTGTTCTTCAACAATACTATCTGGGAGATTTCTGCAGGCGGTGTCAAAGAAAAGAACTATACACAATTGGCCTACTGCATTTGGGAAAGTCAGCGAAAGAACTTTGATGTTCAGAGGTTGCCAGAATTGATAAAGATCCGTAAAAATGGTGAAGATGACTGGTCATATGAGATCACTGAAATCGGGCGCAAATGTGACTTCCTGGTCTTCTTGGAAAACACATCCAACTTCACCTGGCGAAAAGATAGCCCTACGGATCAAGATAAGAAGGAGAATGCCCAGCATTTCATAAGCAAACTGGCCGCCTTTGGCTATCTGCTTACCTCCGTCAAAGATAAGAGTATAGCAAAAGCCGTAATCGGCATGGATGGCAAGCAGTCTGAGGTAGGAGTCAGTAACGGAAGATCCGGAAAGTCCCTTCTTGGAGAAGCCTGTCGTCAAGTTGTGAACACATTATACAAGAATGGTAAGGAATTCAGGGGTGGCATACTACCGCCTTTTGTTTGGGATGGTATCACATGCAGGACGCGCCTTGCATTCCTTGATGACACGACAAGAGACTTCGATTTTGAAGGATTCTTCCCGCTGACATCCGGGGATTGGACTGTAAACCCCAAAGGGCGCACCCCATTTTCCATCCCTTGGGAATCCAGTCCTAAAATTTATCAAGCTACCAACCATGCCAACACTGGCGATGGTGACAGTTTCGAGGATCGGCAGTGGCTCCTCGCATTTTCTGATTATTACAATGCCAAACACAAGCCGATCCATGATTTCGGAAGGCATTTTTTCAGTGACGAATGGGATAGTGAACAGTGGAACCTTTTCTGGAACCTTGTGGCCACAGTTATTCAGATTTACTTCCAGTATGGGTATGTTCCGGCATCCGGAGACCGTCTTGAAAAAAGAAAACTCATACAGTCCATTGGTGAGGAATTCATCCTGTGGGCAGATGAGTATTACAGCCCATCGACTGAGGAAGGGAAACCTTGCCACCTCAATGAAGTGGATATACCACGCAGGGACATCTACAACAATTTCCTTGAATATATCGGGCCATCACGCCGGAGTTATTACCAGCCTAAGACCTTCAAGGCAAAACTTATCAAGTACTGCGAGTTGCGAGGATTCATCTTTAACCCTCAGATTTTCGACCCTCGCAAAATGGAATACATCAAAGTCAGCACGGATGGCATTCCAGACAGGAGTATCAAGCGCAATGGTACCGAGTACTTCACCGTCGGCACTATGGATTTTTACGGGCGTCATAAACCTTCCCTATTTAGCGAATACCCTCCGGAAGTAGATGATGACATGCCAGAATAATGGAACGGATCGAGTCCAATTCCTGCTATACACCCGGGAACAGGAACAGCGATTCCGGAAAGAACACTCAGACTTTATATCGAAGCATTACGAGGCATACCGGGAATGGTTCCAGAACAAGCCTCTATATACCTGGCTGGAACTCAAAATAAGACCAGGAAAGGAAGAAGACACCATCGGACTTCTCTGCATCCTTCACATCGATGGGAAAATAAACCTAACGGTGAACAACGATGTGACTAAGTTTCAGCGTGGAGCAATTACCAGTGAAGAATTTGATCAATACATATCAAAGTTATGAAAGAACAGCAACAGAATTTCTCTTTTGAGGGCACCATCGATGTCACTCAATCTGATGTATTTAGGAAATACATCACCAATTATGCGAGATATATGATTTCTCAGCATAAGAAGGCAATCAGGCTCGGCAAGGTCAGGAATGCATCCCCAATTGACAAAATCAATTCTGACCCTGACTTCCTGATCAATGAGTACAGGGCTATTCTGACCAAAAGCAGCAAACAACCATCTGCTATCAGGAAAGTCATTCAGTTTCTTGGGAACAAGGCTGCTGATAGCACAGTAAACGAGATCATCAGCCAGGTACAATCAAACAACCCTTAAACACAAATACAATGGAACTCAAAGAAATGATCGCTCCATATTGGAGCCCGGAGCATAATGGGGTGGTGATCCCTTTGCTCAACAAAGTCCTCGATCTGAAAAACCTCTCAGACCAGCCCCGGAACTGGTGGGAGAACAAGGAACTGGCCGAACAAGCTGGCAAGGAATGGATGACCAAAGAAGACTCCCACATCCTATACTGGCAAAGGAACGAAATCAATGAAATTCTGGCCGAACACGGAGGGGACCTTCTTGAAGGCTGGTTTGGTTCTTCGTCGGCTTATTTCGGCAGCCATTGGTTCGTCAATTTCGGCTCCGGCAGTTGTGGCAGCACGAGCAAGAGCAACTCAAGCCTGGCGCGTGGCCTCGTGGCATTATAATTTTTCACTTTTCGGCTGTGGGCTCTCGTCCACAGCCATAATCTTTATAGCATGAAATACATACTCATCATAGCATATATCCTGATCAGCATTCTAATAAGTGTCTGGTTTATCATGTCCGGGAAAAGGATCAACAAGAACCGCAAACTGAATGTTGAAGCATGCATCATCATGGGTTTCAGCTGGCCCATTACAACAACAGTGCTGATAATAAGCCATACCATTAAGGCGTTAATTTTCATTTTCTCATGGCCTTGGTCTGAAAAAAATGGAGAAAAATCGAAATAATAGTAAAATTTCCATTAAAATTATTTGCAGTTAATAGAAATTTCACTATCTTTGCAATACCAAACAACACGCAATATGAAGACAACAGAATTTCACAAGCTGGTCCGAGCAAACGGATGGGAGGTTCTCCGACAGACAGGAAGCCACATCATCTACAAGAAAGGCTCACAAACCTACCCGGTTCCCTATCACGGCTCGAAAGAACTCGGCACAGGGCTTGAAAAGAAGATGAGAAAGGAAATGGGGCTGAAATAAGCCCCTTCCTTAAAACGATAGCAAAAACACACAATCATGGAACAGATAACAGCAATTATTGAAAGAGCAGCAGACGGTACATATAGCGTCTATTGTAAAGATGAAATCTTCTCTGGCATGGGAGAAACCATTGAAGATGCGAAGGCAGATATGGCACGACAAATGGCCATCTATAAGGAAACAGCGGTGACCGAGGGTTTCAAATATCCGGAATTTCTTGATGGAGAATATATAATAGACTATTCCATCGACGCCCTCAGCCTGATGATCTACTATATCAATGCAGGGATCTTTTCCCTTGCTGCATTGGAGAAGATTACAGGGATAAATCAGAAACAGCTCTGGGCTTACACCAACGGCACTAAGCCACGCAAAGCGCAGGCCGATAAAATCAAAGCTGGGTTCCTAAGTCTGACAAAAGATCTTGATGCAGTCTTCGCGTGATGTTTGGTAAACTACTCGATAATGCATCAGCGCCCCGGAGAAATCCGGGGCTTTTTGTATATTTGCCACACTAAAACACCAGATTATGAAAAGATTGGCAGTAATTTTATCAGTTATGCTGTCCATTATGACGGCAAACGCACAGGATGCACTCCTGTATTCAGGCGTGCAACAGGCGGAAGGTCTCACAGCCTCAGAATTATTCAGCAACTGCAACACTTGGGTTGCAACATCATTCAACAGTGCCAAGGATGTAACCCAGATGTCTGCTGACAACAAGGTTATTATCAAGGCAAAACATCTTTACGAAGACGGCCAGTGCAAAAACTGCCTTGATTTCATGCTCACAGTGGAATGCAGGGATGGCCGATACAGATGGACTCTCAGCCAGATATGCCTTACTACCAGATGGATGACAAACCCCAAAGAATTTGAATTTGGAACCCTGACGACAGCAGAAACAACAGACCTGCATAAAGGATTCTTCGGGGGTGGCCGAGTGAAAAAGATATGGAACCGTGCCCAACAAGAGGCAGAAAGTCTCCAGAACACCATTTCTGCCAGTCTTGCCAAGGCCATGACAGTAAAACAGGCTGCAGAAGACTGGTAGGATCCAAACTATATCGAAGCATCGTTTTTTTGGTCACCTCAGATATGGGGTGACCAAATTATTTAATAGCTATTTTTCGCTTGAAACGGGGCTGATTTTGGCACTTTCAGAACAAATCCGGAACAGTGTTCACAGGAGATATTCAAGCGAAAAATAGACCGCTTTTCGAGCCTTTTAAGGCTCAGTTCTGTAGAAGCACTCTTCAAGAGTGCTGACATTTCAGTTCTGTTCTGGTCCCTCCTCCCCGCTTCCCCACCTCTTTTTCAAAAAATAAAGAACTGAACTGATGGGCATAACACAGTGAAAATCAGCGGTCAGCACACAAGAGTATAATATATTTCTTATCAAAAAAGAGACACTTATATAAATAATATAAAATGAGAGAACTACGGAACTGATGTCCCTCAATTTTTTGATAATCAAAGTTTTGTCCCAGCACTCTAAAGTTCAGTAGTAGCACAAAACAGTTCTCAAGCACTCTAAACGTTCAGCACTCTCGAAGTGTGCTACGTAAAAGACTAAATATCAAGCACTTTATCCCCTCAGTTCTGTAGTTCTGCGGAAATGGCATTTTTAACAAAGAGGGGGTCAATTTCCACAAGTATAATGCTGTCAAACCCATAGGAATTCTGCCCGATTTTTCGTAACTTTATAACTTGCAGCAGTCCCACTTCGGGACAGCCCGGCTCACTACCTTTGAAGCATGAAGAACAGAGAACTCCAGACAGTAACGGTCAAAGTCTTGCCCAGTTTGCGTGAATACATCCTGGCCATCAACGATGGTTCTGATGTGATCATACCAGGCAGGGAATCAAAGCTCTGGGGAATCATCAAAATGCATCTTGATCTGATTCCTCAGGACTATGTACCCATACCTGTATCCGGACAGGAAGGATGCATCCGTGTCGCAATATTCCGTGTACACCGCTGGCAATACAGTAAAAGCGGGAAAAGGACGATGGTAGTTGATACCCTGTTCAGGAACCATCTTACCGAGGCTGGGCAGCGGGCTGTGGCCGACTACCTGATGCACTCCTTCAAGCACACGTTCAGAAGTTATATGACGGGGGCTCTCAGCAATAACCCCAAACTCAGTATTCACGACGCCATCTATAATTTTTGCGAACTATATCGGATCAGCATGGATACCATCACATATGAAATGCTCCGCAAAGATTGGTTCCGTTTCAGGAAGAGGATACCGGACGGATTTGTTGTTCCGATAGAAAACAAGGATTTTTGACAAATTTTTCACAAAAAGTATCTCCCAAGAAGTCCCAGAATTCCGGGGGTAAAATAATGAAGATAAAACAATTATGAACACCTCTCTTTCATCCCATTTTTCAGTGATCCGACCTGACCTCATACGAGAACACCTCCGGATGCAACAGGTAAATTTTCTTCCAGTCGGGGCACAGGAGTTCGCTTGCACCGGTAAGATATCCTTTGATCAGCAACCCGAATCCTCTGAAAGTGGGGTTTGTTGGATACAGACTTTTGAAGCGATCACCACAGATAAAGACATCATGAGGCATAATGGCACCAGATCCTATGTCGCTATCCACATGTCAGACGGTTCCCTTAGGGTCATCGGTACTGCATCCGAGGTTCCTCTGATCTGCGTGACCCCGAAAGAAGGATCTTACCTCGTTTCTGTCGATTTCCGCACAGTCAAACCGATGGTTCTGTAACGCTTTCTGTCCTATCTTATGCAGTCTTTTCACCATAATTTTGGCGAAAAGAATCGTATAAGATGCCACCTATCACAAATCCTTCAATACTCTTTCTCGCACAGGTTCCCTCCCAGGCTGCCTCACAGTTCGTGATTCTGGAAGAGGAAGAAAGGAGGAGTTACAGGGATGGAATCGTCATCCCCCCGGACACCTCACTCACATATCCATCGACATTTTCTGACAGCGAGATCCAGGACGGATCAATCGCTTATCATCCTGTATTCGGTTTCATCACATACAACAGCTGGTGGAACTTCTCAACCAAACAGTTCATCGAGGACATCAAGGCTGCTGATGAGAACCCAGCCATTTCCGCACACCTGATTCATATCGACACGCAGGGTGGAGAATCATTCGGGCTGCACGAGGCATGGGAAGCGGTCAAAGCCCTGAAAAAGCCTTGTTACGCTCTGGTTGAGAGTTCGGCTCTATCGGCAGGTTTCTACATTGCTTCCGCTGCTGACAAGATTTTTGCCTCCTCCCTGTTCTCGGAGATTGGATGCATCGGCGTAATGGGCGTTCTCTACGACACAGAGAAGGCGCTGGAAAACGAGGGCATCAAACGCCACAAGTATTACAGCAACTTCTCACCTCGTAAGAATAAAGTTGTAACTGATGCTATACATGGCGACGCTGATGAATACATCAAGAGGTTCCTTGATCCTCTGGCAGAGCAGTTCATCAATGATGTCAAGGCATCAAGATCATCCATTTCGCAGGAAGCGCTCGAAGGTGAGACCTATTACACAACAGAAGCTATGGCAGCCGGATTGATCGATGGGGAAAACTCCATTGATGAAGTTCTGGAACTGCTGCATACTGCAATCCAGCCAAAGAAGAAAAGTCCATCCGTAGATATCAACAAATTAAAGTTTTAACTCATGCACAAATTCGTGACCAATCTTCAGGCCATTGTCACCTCCCTCGGCCTGACAGAGAAATTCAACAAAAAAGAATTGACTGCAGAAGAGAATGCAGCAATCTTTGACGCCTACAACAAGGCTCATGGTGACGGATCATTCCTCACTGACAAGCAGTCCTGGGAAGACCAGAAAAAGAAGGAGGAAGACGAAATCGCCAAAACACTCCAGGCACTTGCCGGAATGACCGGAGTAAGCCAGGAAACCGCACAGTCTGCGGACGGACTTGCTAAGATCGTCAGCGGTGTTGAGAACACCCAGAACGAGTTGAAGGAGGCTAAGGCAACCATCAACAAACTCAGCAGCCAGGCTCTGTCTCCTGATCCTACTGCAACAGTAGTGTCAACCCCTTCTGTCACCGGTCCGCATACCGAGACCCATGCATTCGGTATCGAACACAAGTTCTTCTCAACCGACACCAGGTACAACCAGCTTCTTATCAAGGGTCGCGCCCTCGAAGAGGAGGCATCCAAGGCTGACTGCGCTACTTTGGACCAGGACTTCACCGCCTATACCCGCAGTCTCTCACAGCGTTACGGTGAATTGAAGAGACTGGGTCTGATCCCGGCTCTCAAGCAGGGTTCTGTGGACTACTCACAGCTCAACGCTGACACTGAAATCGGAACACGCCAGCTCACCATCCGTCAGGATATGGTGATCGCCCGTATCGTTTCCCTCCCAGGTCTTGCAGGAATCTTCGATACCGTATCTAACATCCAGAGCGGTCAGGTCATCACAAACGTTCTCTTCACAGACGTTTCACAGGCATACCAGGCTGGTGAGGTCTTCAAGGGCAATGTGACATTCCTCCCGGAAAAAGCCCTTGTGGACAAGGCTATGGCCAAGGTTCAGTTCGAGGACATGACTGCCCTTGAAAGAGCATACATCAACTATCTGAACCGCGAAGGCTCTGACCCGGTAAAGTGGAACCTGCTGGAATGGCTCATCCTCCAGTTGGCCGTAAAGCTCAACAACGAGCGCCTGAGCCGTTCAATCATAGGACGCCGTGTAGAGCCGGTGAAGGGCAAGGCTGGTCATGCTAACTTCGCATCAACTGGCGTGATCCATCGCCTCATTTCGTATGTCAAGAACAACCAGCTCCTTCCATTCACCGATGAGGAACTGAGTGACTACGATGTTGCCAATTTCGGTGATGTTGTCATCTACTTCGCCAAGAAGGTCGTGGCACGTCGTCCTGCCGACTACAAGTCGTTCCCTATCTACCTGAATGCGAACCACAAGCCAATGTTCTTGGAGTGGTACCGCAACAAGTTCGGAAAGGATACCGACTTCAAGGGCGGTGAGGACAGCAAGGTACCTTACCACGAGATTCCGATCAAGTGGGTGCCTAACATGGGCAACCTCAAGTTCATCTTCTCGACACCTGACGGCAACATCCAGTTGCTCCAGAATAAACCTGGCGAGGAGTACGACACCAAGTTTGAGAGACATCTGGAAGAGGTGATCGCATACTCTTACTGGATGGAGGGTGCAGGTGCTGGAT
This sequence comes from Bacteroidales bacterium, assembly GCA_017938925.1. Taxonomy (GTDB): domain Bacteria; phylum Bacteroidota; class Bacteroidia; order Bacteroidales; family UBA932; genus Cryptobacteroides. The sequence goes on from JAGBAO010000010.1 coordinate 25,783, forward strand.
TCGTCGGACCGAAGTACAAGACACGTGCAGAACTCCTGGCAGGCAAAGGACGTGATCAGTTTATTTTCATGAACTGGCCAGCAATCCCAGCAGCTGCTGACGCGACTACCGTTGATGTCGAGACGGCAGAACTGGAGGATCTTGGTTTCTTGATCAAGACTTCGGCCAACACAAAGGCTACCGCTCTCACTGACATCAAGAATGCTCGTGAAGGCGTTGTATATCTCATCGAGTGTGGTGACACAGCTTTCGCCACTAAGATCTCAAAGGCTGACAAGTTCTCCGAGATTGCTTCCGACTGGGTACCTACCGCAGTCGGTGAGTACATCGAGGTTTACTTTGAAGGCGGTAAGTTCTACGAGGTAGAGCGTGGTTAATAATCAGGGGGCAGAAATGCCCCCATAACCCCTTACATTATGGTAAAAGTTAAAGTTCCCAATATCATAGGAGTATCAGACCTGGAATCAGCAGGTAAGAGAATCTTCAATAAGATTCACCTGATCCTGGAAGAGGATGTGGATCTTACCAAGGACGTGGAGATCACAATCACTGACGAGGCGAGAACAATGGCTGCCCTTCCGTTGAAGGCTGGTGCAGAAATCAAGGAGTTCAACTTCGCCAAGCATACCACCGGTTCCACATCTCAGGGAAGCAATGGTGATGTTACTACCGAGGTGACCAATTCCCTGTCCGGAACTCTGGCCGGAGACAGAGTAGAAATCGACAACTTCATCGAGAACTATCACGGTGTTGGTTTCTACATCGTTACTTCCGACCGTATTTCCGGCAAGCAGTACATCTACGGACGTCCTCGCTGCCCTTACATCTTCACCGACCATGACAAGAGAAAGAATTCGGACAACTCCAGCTGTGATGTCACCTTCACAAGCCCGTTCCCATTCCAGCCTCTTGAATACCTTGGTTCTGTTCAGACTGCGGAGCAGGAATAACATCAGACTACATTTCGACAGGGCCGCCCCAGTGACGGCCCTGTTTTCATAATTTCAGGCATGTATTCATTTCAGCAAAAGAGAGCGATATCCAAGAAGATCGCATCATCAGAACACATCGACACATACCGACAGTTGCTTGCATCACGAGGTCTGCCGGCGGCAGGAATCATAATGAAAGACCGGCAAGCATTAGCTGTTTCTTTGGTATATACGCTTCTGGAACACTTCACAGAAGAGGAAATCATTACAGCCTGTAAACCGGACGACAGACAGCCCGTAATACAGTCCGTTCTTACTCCTGTGTCGCCACCAACGAAACCCGAAAAGAAGAAAGTTTCAAAGCATGAACAGTACCCCAACATCCAATGGAACGACCTTGACAATCCGCTTATCCGAATGGCGGACAGTATATTTTCCGACAGGATCAATTGCTGGGCAAGGCTGAAAGTGCTGGAGGCCGAGACTCAGGAAGAGACCGCAGCCAAAGAAGATATCGAGGAATACATCCGGCTTACTATCCGGATGGAACTCTGTTTCTCCGAACTTCGCCATTTCAATGACTCCGGGGCCTTCCTTGGCAAGCACCCTTTCATCAGTGCCAAAGATGAACGCACAAGGATAATGGAAACCCTCAGAACATCCCCTGACACCTACTTCCAGGAAAGGAAGAATATAGAACTGAATATATCCAGATACTCCAGCCAGTTGAACAGCAAAACCGTCTCCAAAGAAAAGAAGGACAAAGCTCGTGAAAACCTGGAGAAACACCAAGCAACGCTCCAGCTGTATAAAGACATTTTCAATGAGTTCGTATGTCAGAAATCGTAACCACCACATATACCAGTGAGTTCATCGCTCAGGTCAAAGAATATGCTGTCCTCGGTCTATATCCCATTCAGATTGCAGAAAGAATGGGCCTTTCTGGATCAGAAAGGACGCGTTTCCTTTTTGACATCAACAGCAAACACCATCCTCTCAGATCTGCATACCTGATTGCAAGATCACACTGGGAGGAAGACATGGATGCTGCCCTAACAACATTGGCCACAGCTGGGGATGTCGATGCCCTGGAACTGGCATCCAAAGTGGAATGGCGCAAAGGTATTGAAAGTATAAAATCTGAATTGTTTGACCTATGAAACCGGACCGGCTTGAACTTCTGGCCACATACAAGGCCGACGACATACAGCATCTGATAAGCCATAAGAAATCCGAAATAATTCCTGCGGATATGCAGACTTATATCCTCCAGCTGGACAGCATGGCCAGGCTATTCCATTATCACAAACACAGTTATTCCCGGGCGGTTGAATGTCTCCGTAAGGAATGGCCGGAATTGACTATCTCTCAGGCAAGAGAGATATACCGCGATGCCCTTGAATACTTCTATCAAGATGACTTCATCAGTGCAAGGGCGTGGGATCTCAAATACGCGGATGCATTTGATGATCTTGCAAGAGTCGCTATCAAAGCCGACAAGATGGCCACTGCAAAAGAATGTTATGCAAAGGCCCATGAGCTCAGGACCAAGCAGAGGGAAAGCGATAACCACCAGTGGGCAGCGCCGAACTTCTACATCAATGTTAATGTCAGACCGGAGGATCTCGGATATGCTTCACAGAAGCTGATGGATATTGCCCGTAGAGCAGAAGATGCCGAGCTTAAGGCAATGATCCTCGGCCTTGAAACCACCGAGGCAGAAAAAAGACGACTGCTGGCTGACGCTGACATTCAGGATGCAGTCATTGTGGAAGATAACGAATACGAAGATGAACCAGAGCAATAACAGACAGCCGGATTACATCGAGATGTACCAGAACACGGTACAGGCACTTGTCAATATCATTGATCCGAACAAACTTTTTGCGGTCATAGGTCGAGGAGGAGGTAAGACCTCGCACATCACAGCCAGGCGCATAATACGTGTAGCCTCTGAAATGCCTCGTGAAACCTCGATTATCTCTCACAAATCATTCGTTGCACTGTTCACCAATGTCCTGCCAACGGTGCTGGAGTCCTTTCGCTCCGAGATTACCATGCCGGATGGTACGCAGCGTCCTCTTTTGATTGAAGGATGGGATTATTGTGTCGGGGAAAAGGACCTGCCGAAACACTTTGTGCAGCCACGATACCCGCTGCTATACCCTGAAAGATCCATAGTCTTTGCCGATGGTGCCGTTTTACAGGCTGTCGCTGTCGATAGGGCTGATTCTGTTGCCGGAAGATCCATCGTTCATGCTTTCCTGGAAGAAATGAAATACAGCGATGGCGAAAAGGTCCGGACACGAATCATCCCGGCCATCAGAACCTCACGAATCGGCTCCGGATCCGCTGCCCACAAGTCGCATCTGCATGGAGGCATTACAGGCGTGTCAGACATCGGACGGGTCAGCATGGGCGAACACAACTGGTTCCTCGATTACGAACAGGAAACTGACCAGCAACTCATCGCCGACATACTGACCCTTGCCCTTGAACTCAATAAATATGCGGTAAATCTGCATAATGGGGTCAAAATAAGGTATTCAGAGGCCAAGTTAGCCAAGTGGTCACCCTTGCTCAACAAACTGCGAAAAAAGGCCGTTTATTTCATTCGTGCAAGCACCTTCGTGAACCGAGATGTACTCGGTTTGGAGTATTTCAAGACGCAGAAAGACATTCTCGGGATGAGTGAGTTCCTGTCATCCATCTGTTCAATCGGAGACAGGAACAGAGACAACCTCTTTTTTGAGCTGTGGGATGAGGAAAAACATACCTTTGATGACAGTTACAAGTATTCTGTCATCAATTCCCTCAATCTGAAAGAGACATTTACCGTCACAGCCGAGCATCTGAAATATTATGTGCCCACACAAAAACTATTGCTGGGCTATGACCCCGGCAATTTCAGATCCATAGTGTCAGGGCAGGTGCTGAAAGGAGAAAATACCCTCAGAATCTTCAAAGAATTCTTCGTCTATCCTCCGGAGGATGCTGCCGATATCGCCCGAATGGTCAATGCATTCTATGGTGACACCGCAATCAACAGACAGATTGACCTGTATTATGACCGCGCTGCCAACAAACGGAACAAACAGGCAGAAAAGGAAGCCGAGACCGATGCCAAGAAACTCAAAAAGGAACTGGAGAAATACGGATGGCGCGTAAGACTGATGAACATCGGCCAGGCCACCATCTACTACTGGCAGCATCACCTTCTGTGGAAAAGACTGCTGGCTGAAAACGAAAGGTCAATCCCTCGAATCCGCATCGATGCAAACGAATGTCCTAACCTCGTGTCTGCAATGTACTGCTGCAAGAAGGTAGTAGGATCCTCCCCGGTGGAACTTGACAAATCCCCGGAGGTGAAAGTGAGAATCGATCTGCAGGCCGGACTCACGCCTCAAATTCCATCAGCAATGACCTATTTAGTGTGGGGTTTATTTGAAAAACACTTCCCAGGAGTGAGGAATTACACGTCAGAAGGGGCGATTTTACCGAATTATGTAGGCTGATTCTGGGGGTTTGTGCTATTTATAAAACAAACAACCGCATGGGTATCATGCAGTTAAGCGAAAAATTTTAACTCGATTCTAAAAATCTGCGGCTCTAATGCCCGACGGCGCTAAGTTTTGAGGTTGTAATACACGATGGCAAAACGACTGAAATATGACGGAATCAGCCCGATTCTGTCCTTTCGCAGAAGGGTGGCAACTCCTACCTTCGCATCAAACAGTACACGATGGAGACAATCAAAGGCACGCTTGCATTACAAAGGGCGGAAACGCTTTCCAAGATGGGTGGTACATTCAGTATCGCCTTCTTCCCGTACTCCAGAACAAAGGCGATTCCGGACAGAATCAAGATGAAGACATACTCCGGTTGCAGGATGAGAACCCCACTGCCCAAGGATAAGTTCGACATCGATGGCAAGCACTACCTGTTGTTCCTGAATGACAAGGACGAGCCCCGCTCCTGCTACCGCTCACTGATTCGGGCGATAGGATTCTCCGACGAAGACAACAAACTATATAGAGTGATCTGGTATGAATAGATTAGGCACATACACTGGCAATGGGATAGTACTGACCTATCAGATAGGTGAGAACGCACCGACCATGTCTTATACAGGCAAGAACGAACAAGCATCTGCCACACTTCCATCCCTTACTGCCAAGAGGATGGGCAACTATCAATATTGGCCAGCTGGCCCAAACAACAACGACCCTGATGTATGTGCTGCACTCATCAAGGGCAACAGGCTCCTGCCAAGTCTCATAGAGAAGCAGGTGGCCATACTGTATGGAACTGGCCCGATGCTCTACACCGAGAAGATTAACGACGATGGCACAGTGAGCAGGCACTACTTGAAGGATCCTGAGATAGAGGCATGGCTGGAAAGCTGGCAGAAGGCTGGCATACCTAACTCATACAAGGAATATCTGCGTAAGAATATCAGATCATACTATTACAGTGAGGGAATCTTCTCACAGTGGCTTCTCAGCAAAGGCACTGTGATAGGGCTGAAAGGCAGCCTTCCAGTTGCAGGACTCAAACATATCTCTGAGCTGCGTGTCAGACTGGCCACTGTACAGGATATCGCCAGAAGGAAGGATATCGAGGACAGTGATTTTAACCTGGTTCTTATCGGCAACTGGGCGGAATCCTCACAGCAGGAATTCAAGGTCTTCCCTCGTTTCGATCCGATGAATCCGCTATCCCGTAATGGGGCAGTATCATACTCCAAGAACTCTAACTACGAGACGGATATCTATGCCACTAATGTATTTTTCGAGGGTATCAAGGGCTGGATAAGAGGTTGTAATGCAACCCCAGAATATATAAACAGTTTCCTTGAAAACAGCCTGTCTGCCCGTCATCATATCATCATCCCTAATGCATGGTATGACGCCAAGAAGAAAGCATTAGAGGAACTCTGTTCAGAGAATGCCGAGAAAAAGGCAGAGGGTGCCAAAGATAGCGAACTGATCAAGATCAAGGTCGGGGATGATGAAATCGAGGTCGGTACAGAATACTCTGCTGTATTGCTCGACAAATATGTAAACATGGAGTTGAAGCACCTGACCAACTTCCTTTCCGGAAGGGGCAAGAACCAGGGCAAGACATACGCCACCAGATCATTCATGAATGAATCCGGTGATCTTGAAAAGTGGATCATCGAGGAAATCCCTCAGAAGTACAAGGAATATATTGAAGCCTTGATTTCTTATGATAAGCGCGCAGACATGGTGCTGCTGTCTGCCAAGGGAATCGACCCATCGATATCCAATATCACCAGTGACGGTACCATCAGCAAATCCGGGGCTGATGCGTATTACAATTATATCATTTACCTCACCCAACAGGCTATCCCGGAAGATGTTGTCTGCGCGGATCTGAATTTTGCCATTTCCCTGAACTTTCCTGAGAAATATGCGTCCGGTATCAGAATCGGATTCCACAGGCCATCAGTTCAGAGGCAGGAAGAAATATCACCTAATGACAGACTCAAAAATCAGCAGCAGTAATGAAAAGCACAGATATCTTCAAAGACCTGAATGATTTTCAGGCATACACAGACGGGATGATAGCAGACACTTCCCTCGAACAGCTCACCCCGTCTATCCGGACCATATCACACGACATCATTAAGATCATAACTGCCGATGTGTATATTGCCATTTGTAATGCAACTGTGCCGGAGAACGACAAAGATCTTGATATGGAGGAAGCAGCAGAACTGCTGAAAACGGCGGTGGCCAATGGTGCTGCATGTAAATATCAGATCTTTTCTTCCGTCAAAAAGAACGGTTCAGAAGCCTCGATGTACAAGTATCAGCACGAAGAGATCAAGGCACATTATCAGGAAGCATACTGGGCTGCAATGGACAGGCTTCTTGATTGGCTTGATGCACATCCATCTGTCGGCAAATGGTCTGACACAGACGAATACAAGAGGCGTCAGGAACTCCCTGTGAAGAATGCCTCGGAATTTGATTTCTACTATGGCATTGGAAAGTCCTCATTCTTCTTCCAGAAAATTCTGTACCTGGTCCGTCAGGTATGGCAGCAGTCAATCCACCCGGCACTACCTGAAGCTCCTACCGAAAAAATGACGGAACTTGCAAAGCAGGCACTTTGTTATCAGGTGATTGCACAGGTTGTAATGCAATTTGATATCACCGAACTTCCTCGTTCCATCCGGTACGACTACAATCATGAATACAGCAAAGGATCCAATATCCAACAGCGCACTACACTGTACAACCAACTGATGGCAAAGGTGGAGTCTGCCATGTCATCTATTGAGAGGATGAAGGTGTCCGCTTCGGGGGTCAATATCATTCAGGGCAGCCAGACAAAAGAATCAGATAAATTCGTTTCCGTTCTATGATCACACTGACCATTCAAGACAAAAAGTATTCTATCCCGTCCAAATGGGATGAAGTGACAGACAGGAACATGTTTGTCCGGCTGTGTAATGCTATATTCCGATATGAATCAGGACAGACTGACTTTGACCAGTTCAAACTGGAAATCGTCATTGCGGTTTTGAACCTGAACATCAGCAGAACGGAGATATCCGATGTCCTGGGATGCAACCTGTACACACTAACCAAAGTCCTGACATTCCCGTACAGGATTGAGGAAACCGCCAAAGGAATATATGTATATACTGAAATCTGCCTAAACAACAACCTCCTTCCGGAAATAGGCGGAATCAAGGGATACAAGTATGAAACCTCATCTACCGGGATCATCGATGCGGATCTTACCGCATCACAGTATTCCGAGGCTGTGGATCTTCTCAATTTCTTCACCACACTGTTACGGAGCGATCCAGAGGGAGCGCTGACAATCCTTGCTCCTATGTTTGCCACACTCTACCCTATAAAGCCTCATTACACCAAGAAGATGCCTACCGTCACCAAAGAGGAAAAGGTCGCCATGCTTTACAATTTCAGAGGCATACTGGAAAGCATCCGTAAGGATCCTGATTATGATCTTATCTTCCGCAAAGCCGGGCACAAGTCAGAGCCAAGTCCTACCGGCAGTCAGAGTGCGATATTCTCACTCACCAAAGCCGGATTCGGGGATGTCGAGACTGTTGGGAGAATGGGAATCCACAGTTTCCTCAGTGCTATGGTCCAGCAGACGGTGGACAGCATTCACACACTCCAAGGGTCCGGAATGAAACCTGGCAAGATCGCAGAGAAACTGAATCTGACATTAGACCAGGTGCTTCAATTCACAACAATAACAGACAGCGACTCAGACAATGATTAAAGAACTCTTCAAATACTTCTCCGCCTTCGTTCCACTGCCGGCTCTGGCTAAGACATTCCAGATGCCTTCCGGTGAAGAATACGACGCATTCCGTCAGGAAATTCTTTCCCTTCATTCAGACAGAAGGCTTGAAGGCATACAGGACTTTGTCTTCGGAGCCGACCCCGAGAAACTGAAACAGAGAATCAGCGATGTCAAGGGCACATATCTTTTTGTGGAATACGCCAGAGTGACCACCACCATAAACCAGAAAGTGGACCGTCAGGACAACCGCTTCAAGATCTCTGTCACCGTCGCAGTTCCGGAGCCTGACAACCTTGATCTTGTTTCCTGCACATTGAACCAGGAAAGATGCTTCACCCTCATCGAGACTATCAGAGCCAAGATGAGAGATGACGATGACCTCAGGCGTGGCATAGTTTGGATGGACTTCCCAGCCACGCTGACGGTCTGGTCATCAAAAGCACTGGCCAACTCGCATGGATGGTCTATGGAATTCGATGTCACATATATCAACAGATAAACAACAGCATTATGGAAAGACAGCATATAATAACCAGATTGCAGGCTTTCAACCCTTCGGTACGTAAGATCAAGGAAATCGTGATCCACTGTTCAGCAACGGAAGAGGGGGATGATTTCGACGCCTCTGATATCGATGTCTGGCATACGGAAAGAGGCTTCTGCGGGATCGGATACCATTTCGTCATCCGTCTTGACGGAACTATCGAGGAAGGAAGGCCGTTGGAGTCTGCCGGGGCACATGTCTCCGGCCATAACAAGAGCAGCATAGGAATCTGCTATATCGGGGGGCTTGAAAAGAAGACCAAGAAAGCGAAAGATACCAGAACTGCAGAACAGAAAGATTCCCTCCTGTGGCTTATCACCGCCATCAGGAACAATATGCCCGGGGGTGGCTCCATGACAGTCAAAGGACATCGTGATTATTCACCTGACAAGAACAAGAATGGGGTCATAGACCCGTACGAAAGAATCAAGGAATGCCCATGCTTCGATGCAACACCTGAATACTCTTGCCATTTCGACCGTTAATAGTGATTTGTGTTTTTGATTCGGGCCGGCAGCCGGGATGGTTCCCGTGCCCTTGTTTTTTCTCTTTACGAACAGTAACTTTGTAACCCAATTGATATGATACTCACACCAAATGAAAAGAAGGTGATGCAGAGCTTCACCACGACAGCCAAGACTGCCAGTATAACCTGCCCGGCAGATATGTCTGAAACAGTGTTCCGTGAAACGGTATTCTCTCTGGAAGAGAAGAAACTGGTTGTATCTACGACCAACCTCGGAAAGAGAGTGATCCTGCTGACCGAACATGGCCGAGACTATCTCGCCTCCGGATTGAAGACGGATCTGCTCAATACAATCAAGGACTGGGCACCCATTGCCACTGTCGGATTGCTGCTGCTGAACATCATCTTGACACTATTGACATGAAAAAGATCAATAAAGACAAACTCGCTACTCTGACCCGTAACCTCATTGAGGACAAACGTAAGGAGGAAGCCCAAAGACTGCTGCTGATCAACCCGAATCTCGGCAATAAGAAATACATGTGCTGACGTCTGTCACAAGTCTGTCCTAAGTCAATCGTGCCCTGCAATACTCCGCAGGGCACTTTTGGTATAGACTTGTCAGAAAATTCGGCAAGTCTTGTTGCATATTAAAAAATGTTTCATACCTTTGCCCTTGTCCTACATTCTATTTCATTGCCGCCCCTTTTTGTTTATAAGGGTATTTTAGCAATTAGAGAGATTTATTCTCCAGTATGGTCGTCGATTGGGAAACCTGAGACTACTCGCGGTAATGGGAGTGTAGGACAGACCTAAGCTGGGGATTTTTTTATTTTATATTATGTCCACAAAAACCATTACCGCAGCTTACTCCAAGAAGAGTTTGGAGTCCTGCACAGACCTGATCCAGGATCTTATCGAAGGATCCACAGAATTCCACAAGACATTCATGTACCTCGAAGAGGCAATGAAGAAAGTCGGCGGTCCTATTGACATGCAGCGCATGTCCGAATTGAAGGACCTCTGGTCTGTCTCCAACCGCCAGCTTCTTATCCAGAAGGCAGAACTGGAATTCCAGATCTCCCAGCTGGAAGCAAAGGAAGAGGTCGATGCTGCACTCAAACAGCACATCGAAAAAGCCAAGGAAGGCAGGAGGGCACAGTCATGATCCCAGAGACACCTACAATCACCCTCGACTATTTCAGGGAGGCAGCGATGAAGAGGGCCTGCACCTATTATCACAACAGCAACTGCTACATGTTGAACTTCGAGGCAGACTACATGCCCCAGTACAATGTGATTGATGCCGAGATCCCAGTCACAGCCAAGGATAAGATGAATCACGCCCTGGTTGAACTTATGCGAAGAGGATCCTTGCCATAGCACCTTCCCGGGTTCCTTGTAAGCCTTGACAGTGGTGCCGATATCGCAGTGTGTTTCTACTATCATTCGGACAGGAGGAGCAAGCAATGATCAGAACGATAGACCGCTACCGCTCGGAGGCTCTTGCCCGGGCGTGTCATTATTTCACTGCGGAATGCAAGTCAATTCAGCAGAAGTCTTCCATACCAGGCAGCCACAAGTCTGTGGCCAGCATAGACACCTATCATGGCCGGAAGTTTATGAAGATGATGAAACAGGGCACGATGCCCCGTAACCTCGGTGGATTCATCATCATAGGTGCCGACGGTACTCCTGTGGCGATCTGCCACTATTACAAGACACAGCATTCATCACCGGATCCGGAGCCATACAAGGCAACGGAAGAATAGAAAAACGGGAAGGTTCTGACATTTCCTTCCCTGTACTGCCAACCCCAGACCTGTCCTTTCGAGGGCAGGTCTTTTCTTTTACCTTGCACTCAAAATGATACACCATGCTGACTGACGAATACAAGAACGACCTGAGGAGCGTGATGAACGCTCAGGGTGATGCCCTGCTTGCCAAACAGAATGCGGTTTCCGCTTCTGAACTCCGGGAACGGACAGGAACGCTGGCCTCATCCTTCCAGACTAAACCGACAATCCAGAATGCCGAGATATCGGTGGAGTACCCGCTGTATATCCGTTTCCTCGATATGAAGAAAGGAAGGAACGGAAAGCGAAAGAAGAAGGTGGATATATACAGCAGGCCTGTATGGGGATACATCGTTGCCGGGATCCGAAATTGGCTGAACGCCCACATTCCTGAACTGATGGTCCGGACCATTGACGGCACCCTTACCGGGCGAAAAGAGTAACGGATGTGTCCTTTTTTGCCGGAGCCCTCTTCCTTAACTTCGCAATAAACAAATGACTGTATGTCCATTCAGAACGAAATAGTGAAATTCATTGCGGATATCGAACTGGATCCGCAGGATACCGCCGCATATCAGAAGGGTCTTTCAGACTGTGAGAAGTCTGCGGATGCCCTCCGTAAATCCATAGCCTTGACTCAGGAGAAGATGGCAAAACTCCGAGAGGAAGGCAAGGAGTCCAGCGCCGAATTTGCTGCACACAAGAGGTCTCTTGAAGCAGATTCCAAAGCGTTGAAGGAAGTCAGCAAGACTGCTGACAAATATGCCGAGGCTCTGGGCTTGGGATCAATGTCACTGTCACAACTCCAGAAGCATGCAAAGACAGTCAGAGCAGCCCTTTCCAAATTGCATAAGGACGCCAATCCGGAACTGTGGGATAAATACAACAAGGAACTGGAGGAGACCAACAAACGCATCAAAGAACTCAAAGGCAACGGAGAAAAGACCGGAAAATCCCTTGAAGGCATGGCCAAACTTGCCGGGGGAATTACGGCTGGTGGGCTCGCATTGAAGGCTATCAGCGGACTTGCCAATCTTGCAAAGAAAGGTTTCCATGATTGGAAGGAAGAGACTCAGGTCGTCGGCGACCAGTTCAACATGTCGATGACTATCATCAACGACCAGTGGTCGCACTTCCTCAGGAACCTGACGGCAGGCCGTAATGAAATCACTCTGTCATACAAGGAAGTGGCCCAACTTTCCAGAGAGATTGTCCTGCTATCTGACGAACTTTTTGAACTGGAGAATTCTTACAAGATCACAGCAGCAGCTACTACCCAACAGATGAATGAGGCAAACGCCATCATGCGTGACTCATCCAAGACGGCAGAAGAAAGGATGGCTGCCCTTGAAGATATGAAGGAGGCCGAAGCGAGCCTTGCAGCAGACAGGCTTCTGATAGCCCAACAGACGGAGGATGTCGCTTATCTCGCATTCAAAAAACAGACTGCCCTGGAAAGGGAGGAGGCAACATATTATGTTTCCGAATATATCAAGGCTAAAAAGGATGGTCTTGTGGATCTTGCCAATGCCTACAACGAACATCTGAAAGCGAAGACCGATGCGGAGGCTTCGTTACGAGCCCCGGCACAATCGATTGGGTTCTATACAGAGCAAAGAGCAAAACTCGATGCTGCGACAGAAGCAATGGCCGGATTTACAGCCGAAGTCATCAGATACGCTGACATCACCCGTCAATATAACCTCGGAAACGACCCTACCACCACAGCCTTTGTTGATGCTGTGGCCAATAGAATCCAAGCAGCTGCTGATGCCGACCCTGCCGGGCTTGCCAGCAAGTATTCCCGTTTGCAGGGAACCATCACCAAACAGTTAGAGGCAGAGGAAAAAACAGCCAGAGAAGCCAGATATCGCGCTCGTTTGGAGGCAGCGGATGCTGCATATAAGCAGGAACTTCTCGCCCTTAAAAACGCCCTTATTGCTAAAGAAATCACGGAATCAGAATACCGTGTCCGGAGCGAGGCTGCTGAAATCGCAATGCTCAACAATAAGATTGCAATCAACAAGTCATATGGCAAGGATGTCGTCGATCTCCAGAATCAGATTGCGGACAAACAGATTGCTGCCCAGAAGCGTTTGTCTGATGCGCTCGCAAAGAGTGACGCGGATTTCAAACGCACGATGGAAAGGATGAATGCCGAGATGGAAAGGGAGACGGAGAAACTGATAGAGTCAATGATGGCTGAGACCGAGGCCGAGATTGAGGCGATGATGGAAGCGGACCCTGCCGACCCTATCAATAACTTATCCCGCCTGGCAGATAAGGCCAAGAACGAGCCGGCAGCAACCCGAAAAGGTAAACTGGCACAGGCAGAATCATCCTACAACACAGAACTGACCGACTTGGAGGATATGCACAACCTGATGCTTATCTCCGAGGAGGAATACCTGGCTCGAAAACAACAACTGAATGAGGACTACGCCAAGACTGTTGCCGAAATCAACATGCAGACATGGCAGGATTCGTTCAGTGTGGCCAACCAGTTCCTTGATGCTGCATCTGAAATGGTCGGTTCTCTTCGTGATGCCGAACTCGCCAACCTGGATGCACAGATGCAGGCGGAACTGGCAGCAGCCGGAGACAATGCCGAGGAACGAGAAAGGATTGAAGCGGAGTACGAGGCCAAGAAACTGGAGACTCAAAAGAAGTATGCGGATGTTGATATGGCAATTAACATAGCCAAGACTATCGCATCCGGGGCATTGGCAGCGATGCAGGCCTTTGCACAGTTGGGTCCTATTGCCGGAGGTATCATGGCCGGAGTCATAGCAGTTACCACAGCTGCACAGGTGGCGACCATCGTTGCCCAGAGGAATGCCATCAAGAACTCTTCTGTCAGTTCATCAGGATCCTCATCATCTTCCGGCAGTTCCGGGCAGACATTCACCAGAGAAGTCACAGGATACTCGGAAGGAGGTTACACCGGCAATGGTGGAAGGTTGGAACCGGCTGGCATAGTCCATCGAGGGGAATATGTCGTGGCTGCTCCAGAACTCCGGGATCCGGAGGTTGCCAGAGAGGTGGCCCGTATCGAGCGTAAAAGGATTGCCAGGTTGAACGGCAGGAAGGCCCTGCCGGGTTACGCTGACGGAGGATACACAGACAGTCCTACCCCTTCATCAGACACAGACCTGTTGGCCAAGATATATGACATGCTTGTAAAGATCGCAGGAACACCGATACCAGCATATATCGTATTCTCACAATGGCAAGCCAAGCAGGAAGAATGGAACAAGCATAAGAGACTCACATCACTGAAAGGATAACAGATGAAACTTTTCACAGAACGCGGTACATTTGCTCTTCCGTCCGATTTCAGTTTTGAAATTGAACGGACTAACCCGATATTCTCGGATGAAGGCAGCGGCACCCTGCCATTTACACTCCCACCAACAAAAGATAATCTTCTCGTTGCCGACAACCCCGAAGCTCTTGCCCGTAAATATGCAATCGAAAATGATTACGAATGTGTACTGCAGCACGGGGATTATCAGGTCAGAGGACGCCTTGTCGTGTCGTCTGTTTCCAAAGAAGGCATTTCAGGTAGCATCATCCTCTTTGAATCTGGACTATATAAGGAATATAAGGATGCCAGTCTAAAAAACATATTCGGCACCGATGTATATATCTATAATTCCACAGTCGATACACTTTGTCAACTTCTCCAGCACAATAACGAAAGCACCATATCCAAACCAGAAGATGATGACTACCGTCCGGAGGAACTTGCAGTGTTCCCTGTTGTCGGGATGTTTGCTGAGACCTATCGTCTATGGCTGAATGGCAGGATAGACATCTCTGATGAAGGCGGTATTTCATACGGTGACTTTGAATATGCAGCCCGCAGCATCAAGGTTGGAGAAGACACCTACAATGTTCCCAAAGGTTATGGAATAACCGCATTCCCGTACCTGGCATATATCCTGGAAGAATTGTTCAAGCGAATGTATTACACAGTCGTACGAAATGATTTCCGTAAGCAGCCGTTCTACAATATAGTACTAATAAATAATGTAGCAGACGCCATCTGTGCTGGGAAACTATACTATAAGGATATGGTGCCGGATATGAATGTGTCTGATTTTCTGGAATGGCTATATAATAAGTTCGGCGCTGTCGTAACTGTGTCTGGGAAGGAGGTCAGCATTGTCATCCTCGCCTGTGTTCTGGACTCCCCATTCGACATCGATCTGACAGAATTCGCCGATGATGATGAAAGCATCAGTATCCCTGAGGTGTCTTCTGTGTCTATCTCCCTTGATACTTCTCTTGATACAGCAGAGCCTGTCGATGATACATATGACAATGCAGTTCACACTGTCGGGAATTTCACAACTGTTGCTAATTATAACCTTGTCAAGGACACCGGTATATATTACTATGTACAGAATCTCGGCAAGTTCTACTACAAGGGAACGGATGGAACCATCAAGATTACATCAGAAGCCTTTAATTTCAACGGTGGTTATTCTTGGAACATACAGACAGAATCATTGAAGACGGATGATCTCTACACACCGATGTATCCTCTTAACAATTACAAGCCATCAAAAGCAACACCTTTCGTTGGACCAGTCACGCATTATCATACTGCAATCAAGGATTCCGAAGAGGAAGAGGAGATTAACCATCCGCTGATGATATGCTGGGCATATTATTCCGGAGGATTACGTTGTGGAACCGTATGTGGTTACGATGCCAACGGCAACCGCTTGACATACGGCCCTGACGACCTTCCTTTGCCAGCACTTTCCCCGACTGGTCTTTATACTCTTTGCTGGCAGAAGTACAACGATATGTTGGTGAATACTGCCCAAGAGATTTCGGTCACAGTCCATCTTCCGTATAGTATGCTGAAAGATCTTGACCTGAGTATTCCGAAGAGATACAAGGGGCACAAAGTCCTGATCAAATCCATTTCATACACACTGTCAGATGCCGGTGTAGCCTATGGGCAGGCAAAGCTGCAACTTATCCCCGAATACGTTTACTCATTTAACAAAACCCCTTATTTCCCATATTGAGTATGATTGAGAATCTTGTAAATAATGCCACCTATTTCTTGCCGAATCTCCCAATGCTGGTTCTTGATGGGGAACCGGAAGCCGTTTTTGAAGTAAGACTTACCAACACAAAGAATGGAGATGTGTTATTTCATGGTAGGTTATGGCCAGATTGGAATGGCAGACTGGAAATCGACTTGAAACCGATAATCAAAGACTGCTATGTTCCGTCTTTTGTTTTCGACGATCGTGCAAATTATATATATAATTACATTTCCCTGAAAATAGAGGAGTTTGAATACGGTGATGAAATATCCATCAATGTCAATCTATTCTCACAGCGTTCCCTTGAGAGTATGAGCGATATTGATGAAATGAATGTCCCGTCGGACTATTACATCCCAGTCGGATATCCGGATCTCGAAATACTCTACGGATGCATCAAGAGCAATAGGGAAGACGACGAGGATATCATGCATGAATTACAGACCAATGCTTCCGGCTTAGGATGTAATTACTTTTTCCTTAAAGCGAGCGATTGGGCGCCAAGCCCAGAAGCATTTTATGTGCAGATTGACCATGAAGACGGTTCATGCTTGTCCCCAATATATCACATCGTTGAAGGTGCATTCGAGCAGTATGTCTTCTATAACAGGCTCGGGACTTGGGATAATATCGCCATGAACGGAAGGAGGACACTATCCCCTGAAATGGAGTTCAGCAACGCCTCTCTGGGAGGGAAACGGCGCAAAGGTGTCAGCGCAATCAGCAGGAAGTACACTCAGAACTCCGGGAACCTTACCAGAAAGACAGCAGCTGCGCTCATGAGCCTGATGGATTCACCTGCCATTTACCATCTAACCGCTGACAAGACATGGAGAAAAATCATCATCGAGGATTGCACTCCTGTAATCAATTCAGATGATTCCTTGCACAATCTTTCTTTCACTTACCAGTATTCGGAAGATCGTGAAACTTACGAAATCTAATAATCCAAAACAACATTGATATGAGAACACGATTCCAAGTAGTCCAACCAGCCCATTTCAAACTTGAAGTTATCCTCCGTGATCTGCCAGAAGGTATCAGCATGGACAATGTTGATTTCTCCTGTGTGTTCAGTTCCGGGGGTAAGTCTGTGACTAAAACTAAAACGGATCTTCATGTAGTTGTCACTGATGCGGGCAATCGATACATAGCGCCACTGAACTCAGGCTTACTGGGTAAAGGTGATGTCACTATGATTGTCACAGCCAATATCCCTGATGAAGCCTTCGATAATGGCATGCGTAAAGATATCGACATGTGCGACACCAAAGTAACTATCGTATAATGACAATCGAAACCAAAATAGCATATCAGCCTATTTCCGCATCGGCAGAAATAAGGGTCATTGAAGCATCAGCAGTACCTATCTCAGACAGAATCTGTTCCAGTGCTTCTCTGATTCGCGGTATCCGTACTCTCAGCAACCTCCTTGTCGGGGTATGCCTGATTGCAGCCCCGCTCCCAGCAGTTCAGGCAGAAGCCCATTACATCGATGAGGTTATTCCCATGCCGTGTTATTCCAACTTTATCACAGCCGATGGGAAATATATTCTGCTGGCCGACGGTAAGATCTTATCAGTAAAGGAGGAATGACATGAACAGAGAACTGCATGAAAGCGAATACACCGGAACGGAGTTGGATCAACTTCTCGGTCGGGTCAAACGGATCAGTGAAGAACTTATCCAGATCCAGAAGGCTATCCAGTCATCGGCAGATACACAGGAAGAAATGCAATCAGGCATTGAGGATATCACTAAACGGCTGACAAACTCCATCTTGCACAAGGATGTAACTCAGGCCGAATATGACGCCCTTAAAGAGCAGAAGAAACTGGAACCGATGTGGTACTTCGTGTTCCAGGACTACAAGAAATATAGACTGACCAGAATATATTATTACGGTCTGCTTGTCGGTCAGAGAGGACAGACCGCCTCATCAGGATTCCCATATACATTCCCATTCACATTCGTATAACTATGGCAATTGATATCAATAAACTCATGGCAATGACCGGCAAGGTCGAGAACGACGGAGCCGACGAAACCGGAACACTTTCTGCCCAGGAATTCAACACCCTGGTTCTCGCACTGATCGAGGCACTCGGGGGTGTGAAAAAGATTTCCTTCCAGGGAACGACATTCGCCCCGGACAGTAACGGCGTTCTGCACCTGGTGTACTCTTCTGAAAGCAACACATATCAGATGGTGGCCAAGGTTACGACCACCCCTCCGGAGGTCCTTGTTAAAGGAGCATCATGTCCGATATCCTTTGAATACAACTGTTACTATGGTTCCGACGTTACCGATGTGGACACTTCGCCAGGATCTGCATCTTTTATGATCAACGGTACGCTGATCACAGCCCTCACCACATCACTTCGGGCTACTGGAAGCAATGAGAACAGCAAATATACAGTGGATATCGGTCAGTATCTCACAGAAGAGGAGAATACTGTTACACTGGTTATATCCAACACTCACGGCACATCGAGGGTGTGGGATTTCACTGTTGCGACCAAGTCAATCAACCTGTCTTTTGACGCTTCTTATGACCAGACCATCCCCCGTTCAGGCAAATGGGAACTCCGTGTTTCCTGTCTCGGTACCGAGGCAGATGTGCATCTGATGATTGATGACAATCCTGATTCGGAGCAGGTGGTCCATATTGCATCCTCGACATATAACTTCGTGATCGATGCGGACGGATCACTCGCTGCCGGCAGACATAAGGTCTCAGTCTGGGCGGTCAATGCTGAATACGGGATTACCACCGAAATCATCACATCTTCGTTCATCAAGACCGGAAGCCAGAATACTATCCTGGCCATCGGCTCCGGAGCCCCTATTTCAGCCCCGCAGTACGACACTGTATCCATCCCGTATTTCTTCTATATACCTGGTGCATTAGCCGGGCAATCTGTCAATGTGGGGTTGGCTATATATGACAACAACGGCATTCTTACAGAGACCTTGACAAGCCAGATCGTTCCGGTAAGCGCCACAGGATCCTCCGGGCTTCAAATGGCTTCATTTGTTCCTTCCCTTGATACATATGTGAACAATGATATAACACTGCGCATCTCGATTGGCGGCGCTTATGTGGAGCACATCCTGACAATCACCTCGGCTGGGGTCTCTCTGTCAGCAGCCGATGAATGCAAGGTGTATTATTCATTTGCCGGCAGAACGAACAGTGATGAGGATGCTGAAAATCTTGTCAGCACCTATGATGGCCAGCAGACCAGCCGGCTCGTTCGATCCGAGAATTTCAAACTGAATTCCTTCGGAGGGTTCATCACCAAAAACGGTTTTACAATCCCTGCCGGCAGGAAGGTCACTCTGAAAGACTGGTTGATGTTCGGTGCTGATTTCGGTGCCAATGCGGAGGATCAGACAGCCAGAACAGGAAGGACATTGGAGATCGAGATGGAGGCCGGGCTGTGTTCTGACATGAATACGCCAATCGTTTCCTGCATGGACGGAAATACCGGATTTGAAATCTATCCTAACCGTCTTGTCGTAAAATGCCCAAGCGCAAGTGGCGGTATTGATACGGAGTTCCCGGATCAGGCAAGAATCAGGATGTCTATTGTCATCGATGGCCAGGCTACTCACTGTGTGGCCGAGACTGGAAATGCAAACACCTCGGCCAACTTCGATGCCTGGTGCAATATCGCATATCTCTATGTAAACGGTACATGTGTCAGGATCTTCGACTATAAAACGGCAAGTTGGGCACAGGACAATCCGAAAGAAATTGTTTTCGGCTCAGATGACTGTGAGGTTATCTTGTACTCCATCAGGGCATATGACAAATCTCTGACATATAAGCAGGTGAACGGAAACTTTGCGTTTGACACCCCGAACCTTGCTGACAAGATTGCCATTGCCAAACGCAATGATATCCTGAATTCCGATGGAACAGTGTCATTCCAGAAGGTACAGGCTGCTCTTCCGAACACACCTTTAATCGTGTGGGATCTGGAGAATCTCCCAACTTCAAAGAGTGACGAACGCACCATCACCGGAACGGAATTCATCAACCCGGAGTGGAACGCAGAGGACTATGGCCGTGCCTGTGCGCCGTTTACATCAGGGGAACATCTCATCAACGGTGACGGTACCAGTTCCAATAACTATCCGTTGCCATATAAGAACTGGGCAGAGGAATTCTTCACACTTGTTCTGCAGCTTGCTTCGGAAGGCACAGTGGAAGTGGAAGAATACAGCATCACTCCAGGAATAGATGGAGGTGAAACAGAGTTTGTTCACAAGGTCAATTTCGCCAGCTGCGAAAAGATATTCAATATGCTGACGATGAACTTCTATCAGCATCTGACTCTTGCATGCGCAAACGGAACATTCCAGTCGTTGCTCACCAAATTCATGCAGCAGCAGAGCGATCTTGGCAACCCTATCACTTTCAGGAAATCCCTATCCGGTTTCCCTGAAATCGGGTTCAGAAAGAATACCAAAGGCGGTCAGAATAACCCGTCTTTCCTATCGATATACAACTTCATAAACAACAAGTATAGCAGAAGTTTCCTCGGCTTCCCGAAAGATCATGCCAAGGCTCAAATATGGGAAGTGGATGACAACAAGAATTTTTTCAGCCAGGAAATTTTTGACAGTTACCACAAGGCCATTGAGGTGAAGGATCCTGATACGGGTGCCGTCTCCATGATTGACACCTTATTCAAATCCAATGCAGTGGATATTCCTCTCTATTATGCGAGGGTACCAAAGAAGTCTTCCGTTACTGGTCAGAAACTCGGAGTTCCTGGTTCTATTGCAGATATCGACCAGGCTAACTCTGAACTTGCTGTCTTGAAGCGCTTCCATAACTTCATTTACAAATGTAACCCGAATGTCGCAGAACGATATTATGCCCGTTACGGGGATTATCGCACACTTACTATCGAGCAGGACGGATACACTTCAAGGGTGTTCGGTTCGGTAACATACACCAAGGACACACCGGCATACCGCAAGGCTATGTTCAAGGAAGAGGCCGAGAACTACATGTATAAACAGGATGCTATCTTCTACTTCGTTTTCTTTGTCTATTTCCTTGGTACCGACTCGATGGATAAGAACATGTCGGTTGCGTTTGATGATGTCACAGCTGCTGCCCCTCTTGCCAGGATCTTCCCTCGTGACAGTGATACTATATGGCTATTCAACAATAGTGGCATCAGGGCATGGCGATACTGGCACGAATGGGGTGACAGTTATGATGCCAACACCGATACGACTGGTAGGATTACAGGGGAAGTCTGGAATGCACAGACACAGTCCTACGACTTGAAGACATCCGCTGGATCTGAAATCTTCAACGGAAGACTTTCCGGACTATGGGATTTGGTTGACCAGTGCTGGGCCGATGATGTAAAAGCCATGTATGACAAGATGGCTGCCAATGGTCTTGATGCTGCCACCTTGATGAAGTGGTACAGGGGTTATTGGTCGTATTGGTGTGAGAACCTCTATAATGCCGATGCAATGGGTTATGCCAACACTGGAAACTTTGCTATGGCTTATGGAGACAAACTCATGCAGTCTGAGTACTTCACCAAGTACAGAAGCCGATATCTGGACAGCAAATTCAAGTCCGGGCAGTGTACTATTAACAACACCATGATCCGACTGTTCACATCCGGGAAGGGTGTATCACTACGCCACTGCTGCCCTATTTACGCATGTATCGCATGGGGCTCTGGCAACTATGTAAATCAGCGAAGCATCATTGCCGGGGAACCCGCCCTAATGCCAAACGGCATCACAGATTCCGGTGGTGAGCAGGTCTTTGTTCTATGCAACAATGATCTCATAACCCATGTCGGGACCTATACCCAGGATGCACTGGGCAACATCATCGAATCCGGACTCGAAGGACTTGGCCAGGTATATTTCCAGACGGGTATGACGGGAATGGTCCGCCTCCGTGAACTTGTGATGGACTATTCCGGAATAGAAGGAGGAAACACCAAACAGGATGATGCCGGATGGAATGTATCAAACTTCCGTCTATTACGAAGACTGATTGCAAGAAGGCTCGTGAATGTCGTGTCAGTTCAGACAATAGTCTCCGGAGTCATACAGGAAATCGATTACAGGGAGACACCTATTTCCGGTATTTCTATTCCGGAAACGGATTCGCTTGTCATTCTCAGGCTTCCTGCGACCTTGACAGCACTGAACTTGAAGAATCTCCCATCCCTTTCTGAGAATTTCAGCATAGAGGGCTATGAGGTTATGAAGTCCCTGTCTGTCATCGGTTGTCCTGGTCTGGACACATACACAATGGTACATAGACTGATGACAGAATCCTCTTCTGTACAGTCTGTCATCATCGATGAAGTATCATGGCCGGCTGCTGCATCCACCATCATTTCCTCATTAGCCAACACCAAGACTTGCCAGTTGGCAGGTGAGATTACTATCTCCGGAGGAAATCAGGAAGTGACCTTTGCGATGAAGATGGCCATGATTGAAAAATGGGGTGATATCGACAGCGGTGCTGATGGTCTGACAGTGAAATACTCGGAAAGAGCCATTGTCAATGCATTGATTTTTGGTACCGACAGCATTGAGGAGCCCGGAACATTCAAGTACTCGGTGACACCGGCAACGGCCGGTGGTATTTCAACAGCGTATGGAAACACTGTCAAGAATATAGCGTGGTCTATCTCAGACAATGCCTATGCCTCGATTGACCAGTCAGGAACCGTAACGGTATCTGCCATCGGTGTCGAGGATGCAGCAGGATACGGTCCTGAGGCAACAGTCAAAGCGGTTCTGACCTTGAAAGACGGTTCTACACTTGAAACAACGAAAGTGATCAGACTGTATAAGAGAAGTGCCCGCCTTGGTGATTTCGTCTTTGCCGACGGTACTTATTCAGATCGTCATGACGGCACAAAGACATGTATCGGCGTTTGCTGCTACATAGACCAGGAAGACCCTACCCTGAGGCTTGCTGTCGGTTTGAAAGACATGTCCGCCCAGCCTTATGGTCTGTTCTCGCATAAAGACTATCCCGACTACTCAATTTATGATATCGTACTTGAAAGCGGTTATGATCCATATGACCTGCCAATTACCAATGTGACATCATCCGGACTTGTCGTAACGGAAGAGGGAGGAACAGCCAGCTATATTTCCGATGCCACTTACCGTGATGAGAGTGAGAATGGTACTCCGGACGGATTCAGGAAACTGGCTGCCGGCACTGCATGTGCCCAGATTGGTTTAGTGGAACTCACCAAAGATCTTCATGGCCATAAAAAAGGCGAGAAACTTCCTTGGGGTCAGTACTTGACTCTGGAAATCATTGATCATCGTGACAGAGTCCTCGCTGAGACTAACCATCCAATCCCAGCTGCTACTGCCGACAAGACTGAACTGGAAGTGCTTGATGAACTCTTGGCGCAGATTGTTCAGGAAGCCGGTGGACTGACCAAGTACAAGCAGTTCTACTACCCGATGGCATCACGAATCTTTGCTTATGAGCCGACTGTCATAGCCTCAGAGGTGCTTTCTGACAAATTCAAGGCTGGCAACTGGTTCCTTCCATCAGAGGGAGAACTCGCCAGAATTTGCTGGCACCATTTCCAAGGCTATGAAGGCGGGGAACACGCAATCTTCTCGAACGCAGTTCAGGCCGGAATAATGACGTCATTTTCGGCCAGCTGGTTTGGTTCTTCGTCGGAGTGTACTAACTACGGCTATTGGGTCGTCAATTTCGGCTCCGGCGGTTGTTGCGGCACGTACAAGTACGGCTCGGACCTGGCGCGTGGCCTCGTGGCATTCTAATTTAACTTTTTATCACAGGGCTTTTGCCCTGTGATGGAAAAGAACTATCTTTGGCGAAGCCAATTTTTTTTGAAAATTTTATGAAGCCAAGGCAATCCTCAATCTATCGAAAGTTAGAGCTGCTTCATTTATGGGCATCATCTCTTGTAGATCGTTGCCCTAAAAGTCTATCTTACCAAATCGAAGGCAAGGCCATCATGGATGATCTTAACAATGCTCTCCTTGTGACCAAATTTGCCTTGAAAGCCCCTAAGGGTGAAGAGCGTCTGAGACACATCGAGATGCTTGATGTCTATCTCGCAGACCTTGACACTCATATCACGGAACTCCGGGAAAGATCCAAGCCTGCCAATGCTCAGGCGAGGGTTCTCACCAGAGATCAGTATGCCTCATATATGAGGGATTATGCTATCATCCAAATGGAGATAGACAGCTGGCGTAAATCAAATATCGTGGGTTTACAAGCGCCAGCGGGTAGGGCTGGATCCGGTTCTGATTGATTGCGATTATGAGGAACCTGGACTTGTATTTGAATGGGCGCTGTACTGGGCCTCTTGGCTTAGTTATATCACCAATCAGCGCAAAGGCGGCCAGCTGGTTTGGTTCTTCGTCGGAGTATAATAACAACAACAATTGGATCGTCAATTTCGGCTCCGGCAATTGTAACAACACAAACAAGAACAACTCAAACCTGGCGCGTGGCCTCGTGGCACTCGAACAACAAGTCCTGGAAGGATGGGTGGAAGCATTTGAGGATTGCTGTCTTCATAAAAAATCATCTGCACATTGTACAGAATACCGTCTGAATGCATCCGTTGACATTCCTATCCTGGCACTCCAGATTGAAATCCTGGCTGCATATAAACCAGGCACAAGCATCTGTTTTATCGTTTCTGTGCCACGCATCCGGGAAATCTTTGCAGCTGCTTTCCGTGATAGAATCGTTCAGCACTGGATATGTCTCCGTCTGCGTTTCCTGTTTGAAGAAAGGTACATTTCACATGGGAATGTCACCTTCAATGGCAGGGTTGGTTATGGAACTATCGCTGCTGCCAACAGAGCACAGCAGGCTATTGCAGATCTGACAGATTGTTACAAAAAAGATGGATGGGTGGCCACGATCGATATCTGGTCATTCTTCATGACAATCGACAAAAATGTACTATGGTCATTCCTTCGATCTTTCATAGCCCACAATGCCGAGCGCATCAGGGCAGAATATCCTGCGACAAAGATTGAAACCCTGCTTTGGGTTACTGAGATAGTCGTAATGCATGCACCACAGAAAGACTGTGAATTTAGGGGCAATCTGAGTCTTCGGGAACGTCTCGACCCTTGGAAAAGTCTTTTGAATGCCTTGGAAGATATCGGCATGGCCATAGGCAATATAACCTCTCAGGATCTTGCCAACTTCCTTATGTCTTTCATAGATGAGTGGGCAGTGGGGTTTTGCAGGGAAAGAGGAATGATATACATCAGGTTCGTGGATGATATCCTCACTGCTGGTCTTTCAAAAGAGGATCTGATTCAGTTCCGGAAAGAACTATGTGAATACCTTTCATTGACATTACATCAGAAGGTCCATCCGGATAAATTCTATATTCAACCTGCACGTCATGGTGTTAAGTTCGTAGGCAGGATCATTAAGCCCGGTAGGAACTATACGGGGAACAGGACGGTAGGGAACTTCCATAATGCCATGCATAAGTTGGATAAGTACTGCCGGAAGATCATAAACGGGGATGTCACGGTGCAACAGGCGTTGATGCTTGAGCATCTGGTCAGCAGCGTCAATTCGTTGTTTGGATTCCTGCAACATTCCGCATCCCGGAACATCAAACTCCAAGCGATAGGTACTCTTACCGCATTCTGGAAAGTTTGCTATATCGTGAATTGCCACATCGTCCGAATCCGGAAGAAATATAAAGTACAAACCATTTTAATATCCCAGAAAGATGAAGAGAACAGCTACTACCAAGCCCTTGACAGTGGAGACTTCGTTCAATACCTTTCGGCAGAAGAGCCATATCATCAACTTCGACGTCGTAGAACTCGAAGACGGAAGTTATGAATTTGAAAGCATTGAGATAGCCCCAGGGCAATTCAATTATGACAGTATCGTTGATGCATTGGTTTCATCCAGGTACCCATCATCAAAAATGGAGGCTATCGTAAATAATTATCTGGCCATATCCCTCAGGGAGCCTGATCCGGAGCTGGATTCGGTCATTACAGAGGAAATGAGGCAGATGCAGTCTTGGCGGACAAAATCCAAAGAGATTGCACGACAAGCGCTCGAAAAATAAGGCAAAATCTGTCCTTTCACAAAAAGGTCTGTGTAACTACTTTCGCAGTAGGAACACAGACCTTTTTGCATTATGAAAAGTATATCCAAAGACACTAAACTGACGATACAGGTAGTGCTTGCATCTGTTCTGGTATTTGCCGGGATAGTGCTTCTATTCATGGGTTTTGCGGTAGCCCCTAAGGGCGAGATTCATAACTCAGTCCTGATTGGGGCAGGAGAAACATTCACATTCGCCGGAGCACTTCTGGGCATTGAGTATGCCGCACGGACCGCAGTTATCAGGATTAAACAGGATTTGCAGAATGACGACAAGAAATAAGATCCTGATTGGTGCTGCTATCTTGATATTCATTCTCGGTCTCCTTGCCGGGATGGGTCTGCATCGCTCATATATAAACAGGAACACCATATCAGCAGTTCCAGATACAGTCTATGTGCAGCAGGAGATAGATATTCCTGTTCCTTCCCTGGCAGAGCATAAGGTGGACTCCACAGACAAAATTGACATTCCTATCCAGGATGTAAGAGTCTCAGCCGATTCGTCATCCATCGAGGCCCCGAAGGAGACTGTCACATATAGGGATTCCACCCTTTCCGGTGTCTCCTACACCGCTACTGTGACAGGTGTTCAGCCGTCCCTCACTTCATTAAGGTTCAGTGTTCCAGAACGGAGAATAACTCAAACAGTATATAAGCCTATCGAAGGGTGGTCATTGGCTGGATTTGCTAATGCTGATTATTCTTTCCCCGTCACCTCCGTATCAGGAGGGGCATCATTGTCATATTGTACTGGCCCATTTGATTTTCACTTTGATATCGGAGTCCAGAGAACCTGGCATCCGTCACTCGCCCCCACAACCACCCCGTACATAGGTGTTGGAACAAAGGTCACTTTTCTACGATTCAATAAACGGTAGAAAATCGGGGTATAAAAAAGCCCCACCCCATTATAAGTATAAGATCTCACCCAAATACAAATAGCGACAAAACGCAAGGGCAGGGCTGGAAGCCTCCTTGTGCATCTTGTCGCTATTTGAGTGAGATGCACAAAGGTAGGAAATTTTAATAATAACCTCAAAACAACAGGTAAAATGAACAAGTACTACCAGCTTTTACACCGGATCATGACATCCGGAAAGCAGCAGACCAACAAGAAGGGGAGCATCAGATACCTTCTTAACGAGCAGCTCAGTCTGACTCCTGGAGATCTTCTCGACATTTTTGAGGGGCACAGTATCGCCCGGAAGAAACTCAAAAAGGAACTGGAACTATTCACCTCTGGTGAACGACTCACCGAAAGATATCGTGAAGCAGGTATCACATGGTGGGATTATTGCGGGCCTATCCTTGTGAACTCTTACCCCACCTATCTTGAAAAGTTACCTTCACTGATCAAGAAGATCAATGCCGAGAAAAGGAATTCAAAGAATTATGTCCTATTCCTTGGCTCGACAGATGCGGAAAGCAATCAGGCACCATGTCTCAGCCTGGTACAATTCCAGATTGACAATGGGGAACTGGTGATATCTGCGTATCAGCGCAGTTCTGATGCCAACCTCGGACTACCAGCAGATATCTATCATTTATATCTTATTTCAAGAGAGATCGATCTGCCATTACAGTCCATCACTCTAACCCTTGGCAATGTTCATATCTACGAAACTAACCTGCAGAACACCGAACGGCTTCTGAAAGGTGAAGACGGGGTAAAATTTGAGCTCAATGTGTAACAAGGTATATACATCAGCGCCTCTTCCCTTCCAGGGCCAAAAGAGGCGCTTTATAAGCGACTTCAAGGAAGTGCTTACACAGTTTGATGACATCGATACAGTCGTTGATCTATTCGGAGGCAGTGGTCTTCTATCCCATATTGCAAAGAGAACCCGCCCGGAATTACGGGTCATATATAACGACTATGACTACTATTGTGACAGGCTTGGAATGGTAGATATCACCAATGAAATTCTTTCCAGAATCAGGCCACTGATGAAATCACTTGCCCCGGACAAAAGGATTCCGGAAGATATCCGACACAAGGTCGTGAATATCTTGAATAGTTACCCCCCCCCATTGGACTATATCACGCTTAGTTCATCCCTTCTGTTCAGCGGGAAATGGGCAAAGACACATGATGAGTTAATCAGTCAATCGATGTACAGCAAGGTCAAACAGACCGACTACGAGGTGGGCGGATATCTTGACGGGCTGGAAATCGTTCACATGGATTATAGGGACTTATTCAAACTGCATAAGGATAACAAGCGCACACTATTCCTGCTTGATCCGCCATATCTTTCTACCGACTGCGGTTCATATGAGAACTACTGGAAATTGAGCGACTATCTGGAAGTCCTGAAACTGCTTGTCGGTACCAGGTACATCTATTTCACCAGCAATAAATCCCAGCTCATTGAACTCTGCGAATGGATTAAGGAGAATGCCAGCATCGGGAATCCTTTTGAGGGGGTTGAGATCAGGAAGCAGCAGAACAAATTAAATTATCAGAGTACCTTCACTGATATAATGCTTGTGAAGGAATAACCCACAGTTCAGACAGTTCTGTGAGGTATTCCCAAGAGTGCAGTCACAGAACTGTCTATCTTATTTGTTTTCAACGTCATTCGCCCCGTCAGTTCCATAGTTCTCAGAAATGCGCGCTTTTACAGAGGATACGATATCAACCACTTTCAGTTGCTCATTTGCTTCCGGAATCGCTCCCACATATATTGCAGTCATAGCCACACTGTGGTGGTCTGCTTGCTTCTGTACGAGATTGATAGGCACCTTCTGGCTCAGCATATTTGTAACCCCTGTATCCTTCAAACCATAGAACTGTAAATCCTGGCCGAATCCGCAGGCCGGTCTCACATAGGAATCCCAAAACTTGGCAATCTTCCGGCTGCACATCTGTTTCGGCCCAGGCTCAAACAGATATTCAGAATCCCCGAACACATACCACGATTTATTGGAAAGGTCAAGCCGTCTCAATTCCGGGATCAGAACATCAGGGATTGTCCTGAAACTGTCATTGTCGTTCTTGGCAACATCTTCGCTGATATGGACAACCTGGTTATCAAGATCTATATCGGCGCACTTGATCATGACCAATTCCTTAGGTCTGAGGAAGCAACAGTAAGTCATCAGGCACAGACATAGATAGTTCCTGTTTTCCGCTGACAGATACTCAAACAGTGTGTTCAATTCGTGGCTGGTGAATACCCGTCTCTTTTTCTTGGTCAGTTTCTTAGGTTTGCGTTTCAGATCATCAAAAGGGTTGTCCACCACATACTCCCTTTCCCTCATCCAGTTGAACAGCAGCCGGAAGAACATAAGATAATTATTGTATGTCCTGGCACCGACATTGGGCCTTGCATCGATATCATCCATGAACTCCATTGCGACATATCTTGTCACAGTGCAGACATAAGCATCCGGGCCGACTCCTTTCGCTTCCAGCCAGGACCTGAATGTTTTTATATATGACCTGTAACTACGCAACGAATTTTCTTCTGCTTCCTTTGTCTTGACTGCCAGGAATACATCAAGGGCATCGAAAAGCCTGGTGCCGGCCCTCGATGCGGACACCTCCAGAAGAGGGTTCCATCCCAAGGCAAGTTTCTCCTGGATGTATGCCATTAGTTGCCTGGCCTGTTTCCTTCTTTGTGTTATGGGCTTGACCTTGTTGAATTT
This sequence comes from Bacteroidales bacterium, assembly GCA_017938925.1. Lineage (GTDB taxonomy): Bacteria > Bacteroidota > Bacteroidia > Bacteroidales > UBA932 > Cryptobacteroides. Next base: position 55,717 of record JAGBAO010000010.1, read on the forward strand.
TTTTCGGCAACGGACCATCTTACCGGTGAATGGATCCTTGACATAATAAAGTATGACCCAATCCTTGCCTTCCACCAATCTTGGTGGAATATAATCGATGTGTGGTGTAGGTTTGAAGAAAGACATTTTTTTTTCTTTGCACAGCTCCATCAAGGTGCTATACAAAGAATCGTGAGACTGCCCCGTTACTGCCCCGTTTTTTACGGGAAAATCGCCTAACTTGTTGTTATTCAACTCGTTAGACGATTTCTGCGGAGAGAGAGGGATTCGAACCCCCGGACCCGTTAAGATCAACGGTTTTCAAGACCGCCGCATTCGACCACTCTGCCATCTCTCCAATATTGTTCCCTTCGAAAGGGATTGCAAAGGTAGTGAAAAAATCATTCTTTGCAAATTTTTTTTGAATTATTTTAACAAGGAGGAAAGTAAAGCCATAAAAACGAACATCTTTTGCAGAATTTACATATATTTGTAATTCATATCGAATTATAACCAATAAAACCAAAGTATAATGAAAAAGATTATTCTTATGATTGCAGCCCTTACAGCAGGTCTGACAATGGCTGCTCAGCAGAAGGGCGAGATGAGTGTAACCGGTACACTTCTTCTTTCAGGAGGAAGCACTAAGGTCGAAATGTCTGCCAGCGGAAGTACACAGACTTCAAAGTCTACCAATCCATTTGCATTCAATCTTGGCGCTGGATTCGGATACTTCATCATGGACAATGTTGAGGTGAGCCTCGGACTCTACTATGGTCTCGACAGGGAGAAGAACAATCACAGCACACAGGACACCAACTTCTATGACTCAGCTAGTTCATTCACAATTAAGCCTGAGGTTGCATACTACATTCCTCTCGGAAGCGACACATTCTTCTGGAAGCCTGCATTCCAGCTTGGTTTCGCATTCCGCTCAGCTAAGGAGCAGGTGAACAAAGAGACAACCAACAAACTGAAGCAGCCTTTCGGTTTCACTCTCGGACTCGACATCCTCGCATTTGAGATCAAGCCTTGGGAGCATCTTGCATTCGATTTCAGCATCGGAGGACTCTTCTACAACAACACAAGTCTCAAGACAGACACAGCTGGAGTTACATCAAAGGCGGTCTCTCACGATATCACTTTCGGATTCAACAACGTATTCTCACCAACTCTCGGTGTCAAATACATTTTCTAAATCCTGAACCGCATAACAAAAAATCACCCGGTCTGCAGATCATTCTGAACAGGACCGGGTGATTTTTATTTCTTTTCTTCCTCTTTGGAGAAGTACTTATATTGAAAGAGAAGCAAGTATATCGCTCCGCATGTGACGCAGCTGTCTGCAAAGTTGAAGACCGCTCCGAAGAATATCTGCGGATATTCCATCCACGGAAGTTTATATTCGAACAGTGGGAAATAGAACATATCCACCACCTGTCCGAACATGAAGGCAAAAGGAGCACCCTGCATTACTGTTTCCGGCCATATCAGACCATAGAAGAAACAGTCTATGATATTTCCCAAAGCCCCTGCCGTGATCATGGTCAAGCCCACGAGGACTCCAACAGGAGTCTCCGGTTTCTTTGCCAGCTTGCTGATCCACCAGCACAATCCTCCGAAGAGCACGATGCGGAAAAGCGAAAGAAGGACCTTGCCCACAAGGCCGCCGAAAGCCATTCCGAAGGCCATGCCCTTGTTCAGGACAAAATGAAGCTTGAACCAGTCTCCTAAAACGTCAATGGTCTCGCCAAGATCCATATTGGTCTTGACGAGAACCTTGATGATCTGATCGATGACCACAAGAACGGCACCGAGAATCAGAAGTCTCGTTCCCTTTGATATCTTCATAAGGGATTACTTGTTCTTGTTCATCATCTCCTTAGCCTCAACTGTAAGGGTTGCATGAGGCACGAGACGAAGTCTTTCCTTAGGGATGAGCTTGCCTGTCATACGGCACACTCCATAAGTCTTGTTCTCGATTCTGATGAGCGCAGCCTCAAGATTCTGGATGAACTTGTACTGACGCTGTGCAAGTGCACCGGCCTCCTCCTTGGAGAGGGTCATCGCACCTTCCTCCATAACCTTGAATGTAGGAGACGTGTCCTCGATGTCGTTGCTTGAATCATGTGTCACGATATCGCGGAGAGTCTTATATTCCTTCTTTGCCTTTTCAAGCATCTCAAGAATGATGGCCTTGAACTCCTGGAGTTCCTCATCACTGTAACGTACCTTCATTTCTGGTGCGTTCTTCATTTCTTCTGCCATAGTATTTTAGTTTTATAGTTAATTTCTGCTTACAGATATGCGGATAGTTCCTTCGTTCCACTCGACCTCAGGGGCGTCTCCTGCCTCTGCCAGAGGTGCTGCCTCAACCGAAAGCGCGAGAGTCTGCGTTCCCACATATCCGGCGAAGTTTGCAAGTGATGCAGCAATCTCCTCGCCTGCCTCACCGTCTGCATAGATCTTCACATTCACCTTGTCAGTCACGTCGAAGCCGCTGCTCTTTCTGAGGTTCTGGATTCGGTTGATGAGCTCACGTGCCACACCCTCCTGTCTTAGTTCCTCTGTAATGGTGATGTCGAGCGCGATTGTCATCGCACCTTCTGTCGCCACGAGCCAGCCCGGCATATCCTCGGACGAGATTTCATAGTCTCCCTTGTTCAAGGTGACATCTCCCGAAGGCAGGTTCAAAACATATCCCGTGCCAGAAGTCTCGGCGGCCTGTATTCCGTTGATCACCTCCTGAGAGAGGGTTCCGAATGCCGCGGCAATCTCCTTCATCTGCTTTCCATAGATCTTTCCGAGGGTCTTGAAGTTCGGCTTTATCTTCTTGGTGATAAGACCTGCCGTATCAGAGATGAACTCGGCCTCCTTCACATTCACTTCATTGAGAATCAGAGTCTTCACTGCTTCGAGCTGTTCCTTCACCTTTGCATCGATCACAGGGATGATGATCTTCGAAAGAGGCTTGCGGACATTGATCTCAGCCTTGCGACGAAGCGCGAGCACCATTGAAGTAGCCCTCTGCGCAAGCGCCATACGTTCCTCGAGGTCCTTGTCCACTACAGCCGGGTCATATTCCGGCATAGCCACATAGTGAACTGACTCTGACTCGCCTTCCACGAGGTCGAGGTACAGACGGTCCATGAAGAACGGAGCGATCGGAGCAGCGAGCTTTGACACCGCAACGAGCACCTGATAAAGTGTCTGATATGCAGAGAGCTTGTCTGCATCCATCTCTCCTCCCCAGAATCTCTTTCTTCCCAGACGCACATACCAGTTGCTGACATGATCGCAGACAAAATCCTGGATCAGACGACCCGCAGTGGTGATGTCATAGTCCTCATATGCCGCCACGACATCCTTCACGAGGGTGTTCAGCAGCGAGATGATCCAGCGGTCGATCTCAGGGCGCTCAGACATAGGCAGAGCCTCCGACTTAGGATCGAAGCCGTCGATGTTCGCATAGAGGGCGAAGAAAGAATATGTATTGTAGAGTGTTCCGAAGAACTTGCGGCGCACCTCATCCACACCGTTAGCATCGAAACGGAGGTTGTCCCATGGCTGGGAGTTGGTGAGCATATACCACCTGAGGGCGTCAGCGCCATAAGTGTCAAGAGCCCAGAACGGATCCACAGCATTTCCCAGACGCTTGCTCATCTTGTTTCCGTCCTTGTCGAGCACGAGACCGTTCGAGATTACTCTCTTGAAAGCGCACTTGTCGCTTACCATCGTGTTGATTGCATGGAGAGTGTAGAACCATCCGCGTGTCTGGTCCACTCCCTCAGCGATGAAATCTGCCGTGATTCCGAACTTCTCACTGTCGATGTTGCGAAGTCCCTCCTGAGCATAAGGCATGGCACCCGAATCGAACCACACATCGATCAGGTCGAGCTCACGCACCATCTTGCGGCCGCTCTCGGAAACAAGGTATATATTGTCCACATATGGACGATGGATGTCGATCTTGTCATAGTTTTCCTTTGACATATCTGCAGGGTCGAAGCCCTTTGCCTTCAAAGGATTCTCTGTCATGATACCTGCTGCGACAGACTTCTCGATCTCGGCATATAGTTCAGCCACGGATCCGATGCACTTGGCCTCCTTGCCGTCCTCTGTCTGCCAGATCGGGAGAGGAGTTCCCCAGTAGCGGCTTCTTGAGAGGTTCCAGTCCTGGATGTTCTCCAGCCACTTTCCGAAACGTCCTGTACCGGTAGACTCCGGCTTCCACGTGATGGTCTCGTTGAGTTCCATCATTCTCTCGCGCACCGCTGTTGTCTTGATGAACCATGAGTTGAGCGGATAGTAGAGCACCGGCTTGTCTGTACGCCAGCAGTGAGGATAGTTATGGGTATGTTTCTCTATTCTGAATGCCTTGTTCTGCTGCTTGAGCATCACGCAGATGTCCACATCAAGGGTCGGAGCATCTTCCGGTAGTTCAGGATCATATGCGTTCTTGACATAGCGTCCTGCCCACTCTGCATAGTCTGCCGACATGTTGGCAGCAGCATATTCCGGATCGAGGTCCTCGACACGGAAGAAACGGCCCCTGAGGTCCACCTGAGCCTGAAGGTCACCGTTGCGGTCAACCACCTGAAGGCCAGGGACTCCTGCAAGACGTGCGACCTTGGCGTCATCCGCACCGAACGTAGGCGCGATATGCACGATACCGGTACCGTCCTCAGTGGTCACATAATCACCAGGGATCACCTTGAAAGCACCCTCCCCTGGGTTGAACCAAGGGATGAGCTGCTCGTAGCTTATGCCGACCAGGTCTGTTCCCTTGAGCGTTCCCTCAAGCACCTTGAAAGGCACAAGCTTGTCGCCTGGCTTATAGTCCTCGAATGCCACCTCCGCAGCCTTAGGGTTAAAATGGGCGTTCACCAGGGCCTGAGCCACCACGTAAAGGGCAGGCTGGCCTGTGTATGGGTTGAATGAAAGCACTCTCACGTAGTCGATGTTCGGACCCACGCAGAGGGCGGTGTTCGAAGGAAGAGTCCAAGGAGTTGTGGTCCATGCAAGGATATATGCAGGAGCACCCTCGCTGAAGAGGAACTCTGACTTATCGTCACGCACTACTGCGAACTGAGCCACAGCAGTCGTGTCCTTCACGTCACGGTAGCAGCCTGGCTGGTTGAGCTCATGAGTGCTCAGACCTGTTCCTGCTGCCGGTGAATATGGCTGGATGGACTTGCCCTTGTAGAGCAGTCCCTTGTCATAGATCTTCTTGAGGAGATACCAGAGGGTCTCGATGTAACGGTTGTCATAGGTGATGTACGGATCGTTCATATCCACCCAATAGCCGACACGCTCGGTCATGTTCACCCACTCGGCCGTGTACTTCATCACCTCCTTGCGGCATGCATCGTTATACTCCTCCACGGTGATCTTCGTTCCGATATCCTCCTTGGTTATGCCCAGCATCTTCTCCACGCCGAGCTCCACGGGAAGACCGTGAGTGTCCCATCCCGCACGACGGTTCACCTTATATCCGCTCTGGGTCTTGTAGCGGCAGATCGCATCCTTGATGGAGCGCGCCATGACATGATGGATGCCCGGCATTCCGTTAGCCGATGGAGGTCCCTCGAAGAAAATGAACTCAGGAGCTCCCTCCCTCAGTTCAAGAGACTTCTCGAACGCATGGTTCTTCTTCCATCTTTCCAGCATCTGGTTGCCTGCATCGACAAGATCAAGACCTTTATATTCTCTGAATTTCATAAATATTACTTATTTTTGCAGTCGGGACATGTGCCCGGAAATTTCAATCCGCAAATATACACATTTTAGGGATATTTATGAATATACTGGATATCATTATTTTAATCTGCCTTGTACCTGCGATCGTACAGGGCATCAGAAAGGGATTCATCTCTCAGGCAATATCCATCATTTCCATAATCGTGGGTGTGTGGGCATCAGCAAAATTCGCCAATATAGTCGGCGACTGGATATCAGAATATATCACGGCGTCCGAGCAGGTTCTCAAGGTCGTGGCCTTCGCCATCATCCTTGTGGCAGTGTTTGTCGCTCTCGGCCTGCTGGCCAGACTTCTTGAGAAGGTTCTGTCACTTGTCATGCTCGGATGGGTGAACAAACTGCTCGGAGTATGCTTCTCCCTGATCAAGTGCTTCCTGATCATGGGACTTGTCGTGATGGCATTCGATTCCCTGAACGCAACTTTCGGATTCATAAAGCCGGAGGTCATGAAGGACTCCGTACTGTACCCTGTAGTCAAGGACCTTGCTGATGCGGTGTTCCCATATCTGAAGTCCCTGCTCAAGCTCAAATAAGATGGAAAGAATCATACTCATCGAGACTTCGACCGCACTCTGCTCCGTAGCACTGGCAGAAGACGGTGCAGTGACCGCATACCGCGAAAGTTCAGAGCCCAAGGCCCACGCGTCCCTCACAGCTGTTTTCGTGCAGGAAGTGCTTGCAGAAAGAGGTGTGACTCTTGCGGATTGCGACGCAGTGTGCGTGAGCATGGGCCCGGGATCTTACACCGGACTCCGCGTGGGAGTATCCACTGCCAAGGGACTGTGTTTCGGAAGCGGAAAGCCGCTGCTTGCCGTCGGAACACTGGACACCCTGGTTGCACAGGCGGGAGAGATTCCCGGTCAAGCCGGGAATGACGGAAGTTCCCCATACAGTTTCTTAATCCCGATGATCGATGCCCGCAGGATGGAGGTGTACGCAGCAGTGTGGGGGCGCGCAGCTGCCGGAGAATGCGGTCACTGCATGAAACAGATCACCGAAACAGCACCGGTAATAGTTGACGAAAACAGCTTTGCAGAATATCTGGAGCAGGGACCGGTTCTCTTTATAGGAGACGGCGCCGGCAAATGTGCTGATGTCATAAAGCATCCGAACGCTCATTTCTGCCAGTGCCACCCAAAAGCATCCTCAATGCTCTCCCCTGCCCTCGAGGCCCTTCGCGCCGGCAACTTCAAGGACGTGGCCTACTTCGAGCCATTCTACCTCAAGGAATTCGTCGCCACCGTCAGCAAGAAGAAACTCTTCTAGAGGGACGCTCAACATAACTTTACAGCACCATCTTAGGCGGGATGGTCATCCTGGAAAAGGCGAAGAGTTTCTTACCGAGGTCTTTCAGGGAGGCGCCGACTTCACCCGATATCCGACGGAAATTATTACATCCAGGCTGAACATCTTGACCGGTTTATCAGAATTTGCAAAGTGCAAAAAATGCACATTGCTTTTTTCATCAAGCTCATGTTCCTCAAAGATCTTACGAATATGTTTTGTAATGACTGTACGCTCTCTTCCGAACAATTCAGCCATCTGCGCCTGCGTCAACCACACAGTATCATCCTCCACCTTCACCTCCAAGCGGGTGATTTCATCCGGCTGATACACGACAATCTCACCGGTCTCCAAGGGGCCGTTTTCCATATGGCTCAGCCTTAGCCTTCCTTTCTTCAAATCATTCTCCATGCCTTTTTGCCCGAAGTTCTGAATCTCTTCCGGCAAAGACAAGTTCATTCGTCACATTTTTCTCTTTTTTATCATTTTTGCTTTTTCTTAGTCTGTTTTGCAGGGTACTACAGAAAAGAGAAAGTAGGAATGTTTGGACTGCTTGTTGCAATGGAAAGAGGCAACCATAACATTTAAGAATATGAATGCTGATTATTTCTGGCTGATCATGGCCGCCGTGATTGTCATCGCCCTCATCGTACAGATTGTCATCGACAAACGCAAATCCGAGAAATCCAAGAAGGAAAAGCACAGGTAACATCCTGCGAATCAACACAAAACAAAAACAGACCTGCATCCAATGGAGCAGGTCTGCAGTATTTTTTAAAAAGGCTATTTCAGGAGATCGTTCAGGAGTTTGCGGAGGGACTTTTCGTCCACCGCCTGACCGTCCACAAGGCCGCCGTCACTTATTATATATACGGCAGGAAGAGCCGCAAGATTATAAGTAAGGACATACGGAGACTGGGCACCGCGGCTATCGCAGACATTAATCCAAGGAAGCTTCTGCTCCTTCACGACCTTGGCCCAGAGAGCCTTGTCGGGATCCATCGCCACCTGGTAGATCTCGAATCCACGCTTGTGATAGTCATCATAGACACCCTTGAGGACATCAAGGTTGAACATCTTCTGGGATGCATCTGCCGCGCTCCAGAAATACACCATCACAACCTTTGAATCAACCTCGCTGAGCTTGATCTTTTTCGCCTGTATATCAGGAAGTTCAATCTCAGGATATCCCACTTCCTGAGCCGAACTGAGCCGAGCTTCAAGCTCCATATAACCGAAACGTCTGTCTGCCTCATTCCGGAGTGCCTTCACATATTTCGAATCAGGATATACCGTCTCGAGGGTATCAGCGACATTCCTGAAATGAATTGCATCCGTGTTCTGTCCGAAAACCGGCAGTTCCGCTCCGAAATTCTGGAACAGAACCTGAACAGAAGTGAGCGAACGGCTGTTTGCCATCACGTAACGGACGCAGTTCCTGTAGTGCTCCACATATGCCTGTCCCATCTGCTTCTTCAGCGCCTCTGCCTCATTGGCAGCTGCGGTCTGAAGCTTATCTGCAAGGACATTCAGCTGAGCAAGAGCTGCTGCATGATCCTTCTCAACCTGAGCGAGTCTCACAGACTCCTCCGAGCCCTTCACCGAGAAATTGCCGAGAGTATCTGCCTGCACGGAGACCTTGTCCCCTGCCTCAAGAAGAAGCGAAGCCACCTTGGTGGTGCCGTGGAAAAGATACACAAACTCAGGCTGTCCCTTCTCCACCTCGACCTTGTATGCAAAGTGGCCGGAAGCATCGGTCTTCACAGTATCCAGAATCTCGTACCTGTTGACATTCAAGAGCTTGACAACGACGTCTGAAGAAGCCGCACCTTCAAGTACGCCTTCCACTTTTGCTCCATCAGAGCACGCAGCCGCGAACACTGTCGCAGCTGCAATTGCAAATATCCTACTGAATCTTGACATATTCATTATAGATTGACGAAGCGATCTGTGCAAACTCTGCAGGAGAAAGCTCCAGTTTCTTCTTACGGAAATCCATATCAGCCTCTGACTGAAGCGGCACGAGGTGGATGTGGGTGTGAGGAACCTCCATTCCAAGTACTGCAACACCTACCCTCTTGCAAGGAATGGCCGCCTTGATTGCCTGGGCAACAGTCCTGGCAAAGTCACAGAGACCGGCATAGGTCTCGGAGTCTAGGTTGAAGATATAGTCCTCTTCCGTCTTCTTAGGGATCACGAGAGTGTGTCCCGCAGCCATCGGAGCGATGTCCAGGAAGGCGTAGAAATCATCGTTCTCCGCCACCTTGAATGAAGGGATATCACCGTCGGCTATTTTGGTAAAAATCGTTGACATATTACAAGGTGATTTCGAGGATTTCGAACTTGATCACACCGGCAGGAACCTTCGCCTCCACTGTCTCACCCACTCCGTGTCCCATGAGAGCCTGACCGATAGGGGTCTTCACTGCAAGCTTGCCTGACATGAAGTCTGCCTCCTGCTCGCTCACAAGGGTGAAGTTCATTATCTGATTGGTATTGAGATTCTTCACCTTCACCTTATTGAGCATCTGCACCTTGTCGGTTCCGATCTGCGACTCGTCGATCACACGGGCATTGGCAACAAGATTCTGAAGTTTTGCGATATTAAGTTCAAGAAGTCCCTGAGCCTCGCGTGCCGCCTCATATTCAGCATTCTCCGAAAGGTCTCCCTTATCACGTGCTTCAGCAATAGCTGCTGAAATGACAGGACGCTGGGCAATCGCCTCCGCAAGTTCCTTCTTAAGTTTGTCCAGACCCTCTTGGGTCATATACTGTAGTGCCATAATTATTGATGTTTATTTAATTACATAATAAATAAGGAGTTCTGTCGTGAAACAGAACCCTTTGACTTCTTTGCAAATATAGCAAATTTATCTTAGAAAAGCATTCTATTCCAAATATTTCGGTTTCATTATCTCCGAATACACAATGAGTTTCTTCGGATCTATCCTCTCTTTCTGTTCAGGCTCTTCTTCCTGAAGAATCGGTGCAGTCACCGGTTTCACCGAACGAGGGGCCTCCTCAACCGGAGCTACAACCGGAGCCGGAGCTACCGGTTCAATAGCCACAGGCTTTGGAACACTCACCTGCCTGGACTGCTCGGCATCAGGTGCTACCGGTCCCATCGGAAACTCCTCCGCGTCCTCAGAAGGGGCCACTGGAGGAAAGACCTCCGCACCCTCCTCACCGAAAAGGTCTGCAAGTTCCTTGAATCTGCCAACCTTAGCCGGTTTTCCAGCTGACTTGAGCTTCTTCTCGATGACCTTGAATCCAAGGCCAAGGGCAAGCGCCAGTACGGTTATTATTATATCTTCCATAATCCTATGGTTTATAGATTCCTCGACTCCATTCTGCCGCTCGGAATGACACAAAGATGTCTTATCACCTTACGGCAGGCATCCCGGTCCTTCTCCAACTGGACCCTGAGGTCCTCAAGAGAATCGAACCTGACCTCCGCCCTTATTCGGGAAACAAAGGTCACTTCCAGGTCGAGGCCGTATATATCCTCATCAAAATCGAATATATTGGTCTCGATCGTCCGGGCATTGCCAATGCCGACGGTCGGTCTGCATCCCACATTGCACATTCCGAAATACTCATTATCCAGCGCACGCACCTTTACGAAATACACTCCGTTGCCCGGGACGAGTTTCAAAGGCTCATAAAGCTGCATGTTGGCTGTCGGAAAGCCTATAGTACGTCCAAGCCTGTTGCCTGCCACAACCACTCCCTGAAGGGAATAATCATATCCAAGCATTGCCGACGCCTCCTGCACGTCACCCGCCTCAAGCCTTTCGCGGATCTTGGTGGAGCTTACGGCATACCCTTTCTCCGAAGGCACCATATCCGTCCTTATGACCTCTATCCCGAGTTCAGCAGCGGCGGTGGCGACCTCATCCGCACCGGCGGCATCACAGCCTATCCTGTTGTCATATCCAAGCAGAACGGTCCTGGCGCCAAACCTGTCCATGAGCATGCAGAGATACTCCCTCATGGTCATGGCGCTGAAGTCCTTCGTGAACTGAAGCACCTCAACATGATCGACCCCCAGACCGTGAAGGATGTCCTTCTTCTCCTGAAGAGTCGTAAGAAGCCTCAGGTCACGGGCTCCTTTTTGCAGCACATTACGGGGATGCGGCCAGAAAGTGATGACCGTGCTTTCATCCCCGCGTACTGCAGCAGCTTCAACGAGCTGCCTTATGACATGACGGTGTCCGACGTGGACACCGTCGAAAAATCCGGTTGCTACAACCATCTTACAAGTTCAAAATCCTGTCTGTGAGGGAGTTTGTCGTTCTTTGCATAGATACGTCCTGCCACCTGATAGAGGCCTGACCTGTCAGGATTGATAGAAGCGACATACTTGGCCACGCCATCTACCGACTCTACCGGCTGGAAGTCATATTTCTCCTGGATGTGGAGCTTGCCCTTCTTGTCGAATGTCGCGAAAAGAAGCTCTACTCCGATCTCCTCAGCCTTGAGGTCTCCGATATTGAGCACGATCTCGCCGTTGAATGCACTTCCGATGGCGATGCTGTCGCTGTTGCTGTCAGGCATGCTGACTGAAACCACCTCGACATTCTTCCACTCGCGACGGAGTCTCTTCTTCCATGCTGCGATCTCACGAGCCTGTGCATAGTCATCTGCTACGATGCCGTCGACACGTGCTGCCTGAGGTACATAGTACTGGTCGATGTAGTCTGTGAGCATACGGTTGGTAGTGAAGTTGCAGGCCACCTGTGCCACACAGTTCTTGATATACTCGATCCAGTCTGCTGAACGTCCTGTAGAAAGGCTCTTGTTGTAGAATGTAGGAGCGATCTCGTTCTCGATGATGTTGTAGATTGTTGCTGCATCGAGCTCGTCCTGATAGTTCTGGTCGTCGTAAGTACGCTCCATAGGGAGTGCCCAGCCGGCACCCTGCTTGTAGCCTTCAACCCACCATCCGTCGAGGACAGAGAAATGCATCACACCGTTCATCGCAGCCTTCTCTCCGGAAGTACCTGATGCCTCGAGAGGACGTGTAGGGTTGTTCATCCATACGTCAACACCCTGAACGAGGTACTTTGCAACTGTGATGTCATAGTTAGGAACAAAGACGATCTTGCCGATGAAACGTGGCTGCTTCGAGATGTCCACGATCATCTTGATCAGGTCCTGACCTGCCTTGTCTGCCGGGTGAGCTTTACCTGCGAAGAGGAACTGTACAGGCTGCTTAGGATCGTTCACGATCTCAGCGAGTCTGTCGAGGTCACGGAACAGCAGGTGTGCTCTCTTATATGTAGCGAAACGACGTGCGAAACCGATCGTGAGGACGTCATCGCGAAGGTTCTCCTTGATTGTAACGACCTGCTTAGGTGAGTAGTGGTTTGCAGCAGCAGGGTCAGAGAGTCTTCTCTTCACCTCGTCGATGAGCTTCTTGCGGAGTGAAGTGCGGATGTTCCATACTTCCTCGTCAGACACCTTGTATATGCCGTCGAAGCATGACTTGTCGTAGTGGTGTGTCTTGAACTCCTCGCCGAACACTCTTGCGTGCACTTCCTTCCACTCCGGAGCTGTCCATGTAGGATAGTGGACACCGTTTGTCACATAGCTTACATGAAGTTCCTCAGGAAGATAGCCAGGCCACATGTGACCGAGGATATCCTTGCTGACCTCACCGTGGAGCCATGACACGCCGTTCACGCCCTGCGAGATGTTTGCTGCGAGGATTGACATCGAGAACTTCTCGTTCACGTCAGCACCGTTGTTCTTTCCGAGAGCCATCATAGTCTCCCAGTCGATCTTCAGACGCTCAGGATAGTGGCCGATGTACTTGCGGAGGAGACCTTCGTCGAATGCATCGTGTCCTGCAGGAACCGGTGTGTGGGTAGTGAAGAGTGATGATGCCCTTACGACTTCGAGGGCCTCCTGGAACTCGAGGTGCTGCTCTGAGATGAGCTCACGAAGACGCTCAAGTCCGATGAAGGCAGCGTGTCCCTCGTTGCAGTGATATACCTGAGGGTTGATTCCAAGCTGACGGAGTGCACGGATACCGCCGACACCGAGGAGGAGCTCCTGCTTCAGACGGTTCTCCCAGTCTCCACCATAGAGGTTGTAGGTGATTGACCTGTCCTCCGGAAGGTTCTCAGGGATGTCGGTATCGAGGAGGTAGAGCTCTGTACGGCCCACATCCACTCTCCACAGACGTGCATTGAGGTTACGTCCAGGGAAGGCCACGCTGATGGTGATCCAGTTTCCGTTCTCGTCACGTACTGGGGTTGCCGGAATCTTGTTGAAGTCCTGTGCAACGTCCTCTGCAACCTGCTCTCCGTGAGCGGTGAGCTTCTGGTTGAAGTATCCGAAACGGTAGAGAAGACCGACAGCGACAAGGTTGGTGTTCATGTCGGAAGTCTCCTTGATGTAGTCACCGGCAAGAATACCGAGACCACCTGAATATATCTTGAGTGATGTGTCCAGACCGTACTCCATGCAGAAGTATGCAACTGAAGGAGTAGTGCGCTCTGCCTTGAGTGCCATATAAGCGTTGAACTCATCCATCACAGTCTTGAGGTCAGAGAGGAACTTCGTATCCTTCTCGAGTTTCTGATATCTCTTGAGGCTTACCTTGTCGAGCATCGCTATAGGGTTCTGGCCTGATGCCTCCCATGCCTGTGGGTCGATTGATGCGAAAAGGTTCTTTGCTGACTCGTTCCAGCACCACCAAAGGTTCTTGGAAAGTATTTCGAGGTCTTTAAGTGAATCCGGAAGGTGACGAGTCACGATCACACTGTTCCAGGTCGGCTGATTTACTTCAAATTTCTTGTACTGCATATTTTTTTCATTCTTGGCCATAGGATACGCTCCCTTGACCGATATTAATTTCTCCAAAGCCTTGGAGTAGGCTTCCTTGTAATATACGATATTGTTTTCCCAAAGGGCTATTTCAGACACCTCCTTGGCGTTCTGCATATATCTCTTCCTGCTGTCCTTGCGGAGGGACGCCATCTCGATCACCCGCTGGGCCACGCCGTCCACCACTTCAAAGTAGTTGGAGTCGTTTCTGTCAAGCACTGTGATGCCAGGATGCTTCTTTCCGTAGTGAGTGCGGACCCAGAGGCCGAATCCTGCAAGAGTCGTTGTCAGAGTAGGGACTCTGAAGGCAAGACTCTCAAGAGGAGTATAGCCCCATGGCTCATAATATGACGGGAAGATCGTAAGGTCAAGACCTGCAAGGAGGTCGTAATATGACATATTGAATATGCCGTCGTTTCCATTCAGATATGAAGGGATGAAATATACCTTGACCTTGTCTCCGAGCGCGTTGTTCAGATGGAGCTCGTTCAGACGCCTTGTGACGTTGTCGTATTCAGGATTCATCAGATAGTGTGAAATCCTGGTGACATAGGTCGAACCGTTTCCGGAAAGCTTGGCCAGAAGCTGCTTGTCCGGGCCGTTATGTCCTGACGGAATCATGATGAAGGCATGCACGCACTTGCCCTTGAAATCAGTGTGATTGAGCTTGTCGAGAGCATCGATGAACACGTCGATACCCTTGTTCTTCCACTCGTAACGGCCGCCGATACCCACAAGAAGAGCATTCTCAGGGACTTCCTCGCCGCTCATGGCAGAAGCCACTTCCGTCAGTTTGGCTCTGGCAGCAGCACGCTTGATATCATACTCCTCGTCTGTTGACGGTGTGAAGCTAGGCTCGAAGCCGTTAGGAGTCACCACATCCACAGGTCTGCCGAGGAACTGACGACACTCCTGAGCCGTGATGTCGCTCACAGTTGTGAATATATCGCTGTTCTCAGCTGCTTTCTTTTCAAGAGAGTGTCTTGCAACCACATTGAAGTTCCTTGCCTTTTCATCGGCATCGTATCCATGAAGACCATCATAAAGAGGAAGATTGTTTCCTGCGATGCACCTTCCGATCACGGTAGCATGTGTTGTGAATACAGTAGCTACAGGGACATTGGCTGACTTGAGATACAGGAGTCCGGTTCCGGTCATCCACTCGTGGAACTGAGCCACGACCTTGTCAGACGAATCCAGATTGAACTGATAGAAGCTCTCGATAACCCTTCCGGCAGCATAGCCGAAGAGCGCCGACTCACGGTAGTCCCAGTTTCCAGTCAGGGAATCCACGCGGAAGCGTTTCCAGAATTCTGTCAATATCTCATTCTGACGTGTAAGGAACTGCTTGAAGTCCACGAGAATTGCTGTCGGTCTGCCCGGCACGTTCCAACGTCCGATGCGGACCCTGAGTCCCTCTGATGCGGCCTGAACCTTCCATGCCCTGTACAGCGTAGGATCCTCGATGAAGTCAGGGTTTGACTCCTCGTTCATCCATACATCCGGGCCGACCATGATGTGGCGGCGGTTGTACTCGCTTTTCAGATAAAGGGACTTTGTGGCGATGACGGTGTATATGCCGCCCACCTTATTACACACTTCCCAACTAACCTCAAACAGATAATCAGGTTTGATAAGTTCTGTTTTCATTTATATAAATAAATTTACTTAGTTACCCCGGCCGGAGCCTTCATCAGGTTCCGTCCGGGGAAAATATCATAGTATAGACTTTAAATGTCTATTACTTCTTCGTAGTCTTCTTAGCTGCCGGTTTCTTTGCCGCAGCCTTCTTTGCAGGCTCCGCCTTCTTCACTGTCTTCTTCGCAGCGGCCTTCTTCGGCTCAGCCTTCACGGCCTTCTTTGCCGGAGCCTTCTTTTCCTTTGCGGCTGCAAAGTTAACATCTGAAACGGAAATTGCATCATCAACTCGCAAAATAAAATCACTTAAAACGTTCATATAGTTTATAAACGCCTCATATGGAGTATCATACGGGTTGAAATATTTATGAACAGCTCCGTCCGAGAAGAACTTCGTACACATATAATAGAAGTGGTCACTCTCCTGGAGGTGGCCGAAATCAGCCCAGAGAGCCTCGTCGTTCAGAAGACCGAGCTTTTCTGTCTGGTCGTAAAGCTTGTTGAATGCGTCGTTCTGCAGTTCGTTTCCGAGCCATGCGGTCACGTCACGCTCCTCGTCTGCCCATGAGATCGGGTCGAACACATCAAGTTCTCCCACAGGACGGTGCTTCTTGGTTGCCTGTGAAGGGGTCACGAACTCGAACTCGCCATCAGCAAGAACGATCTGAGGGAGGGCCCTCATGAAATCGAAGATTCCGCTTGCTGCCTTCTGATGCTCGCCGAATGTCTCGTAGTCCATGAACAGGTTCACGATCTCGTCGTTCTGAGCGGCGCTCTTGAGCCATCCGAGGTACTTCTCACCTGTGAGCGGCCAGTCTGACCATCCCCTGTCTGAGAAACGGAACGCGATGTCGTCGCTGAGTCCCGAGTTCTTGAGCAGGAGCTTGAGGCCAGAAGCCTGGGCGCATGTGTAAACGAAATTAGGACTCTTCCATCCAAGAACGTGCTTTGCACCCTCTGTGAGCATGGTCTTGAATCCCATCTCGTGAACCATCTCTCCGATAGCGTCTGAATATATGAGCTCTGTGTTGCGGAAAGCCTTAGGAGTCACTCCGAAGTAGTGCTCGATGGCAGCCTTGTGCTTGAGGACCTGATGCTTGAACTCAGCCTCAGAAGCCAGGGACGCCAGAGAGTGGTAATATGTCTCTGAAAGGAACTCCACGCTGCCTGTCTGGGCAAGCTTGCGGAAGCTCTCGATCACCTCTGGTGCATATCTGTCGAACTGTTCGAGGACAGTACCTGAGATGGAGAATGCCACCTTGAAGGCACCCTTGTTGGCCTCGATGAGCTCAAGAAGAAGTGCGTTCATAGGAAGGTAGCACTTCTGAGCCACCCTGCGGAGAATGGTACGGTTCGCAAAGTCATCATAGTAATGCGAATCCTTTCCGATGTCAAAGAATCTGTACAGTCTCAATCTTGCTGGCTGATGGACCTGAAAATACAGACAAATACTCTTTTTCATGATATTTAGCTTTTATTTATTCTTGTCAATAACTTCCTGATATATACCCTTGATCTTGGCAGCAACATCATTCCACTTGATGCTGTTCACCTCATCGTATCCGCAACGTGCAGCAAGCTGCGAGATTGCCGGATACTGAAGCAGACCATAGATCGCATCTGACATTGCGTCCACATCCCAGAAATCCACCTTAAGGGCATACTTCAGGATCTCCGCACAGCCGGACTGCTTTGAAATGATCGAAGGTACGTTTGTCTGCATTGCCTCAAGAGGAGAGATTCCGAACGGCTCTGAAATCGAAGGCATCACATAGACATCAGACAACGCGAACATCTTGTGCACCTCCTTTCCGCGAAGGAAGCCGGTGAAATGGAACCTGTCAGAGATGCCCAGACGTGCCACGTGACGGATACATCTGTTGAGCATGTCACCGCTTCCGGCCATCACGAAACGCACATTATTGCATCTCTTGAGCACCTTGGCGGCAGCCTCTATGAAATACTCCGGACCTTTCTGATAGGTCACACGACCGAGGAAGGTCACCACCTTCTCCTTAACGTTCCTCTCGACTTCAAGCTTCTCACGTCCGCTGAAATCCACGGCATTATGAACTGCAACCACCTTGTCCGGATCAATTCCGTAACGGTTGATGCAGATGTTTCTTGTGAGTTCGCTCACAGCCATCACCTTGTCAGCCGCCATCATACCCTTGGTCTCGAGGTCAACCACGCGTGTATCCACCTGGTCATCGCTCGCACGGTCATATGAAGTCGCGTGCATATGCACTACGAGAGGCTTTCCTGTGAGCTGCTTTGCTGCGATTCCGGCAAGATATGTGAGCCAGTCATGAGCGTGGATCACGTCGAACTGGTCCTTGTACTGGAGAGCGATTGTCGCACCCACCATTGCATAGCGGGCAACCTCCTCCATAAGGTTCGCTCCATATTTTCCGGAGAACTTATACTTCTGGCCATACTGTACGCGGAAGCTCTTGATCTGCCTCTTGCGCTCCTCTTCCACCATCTTGGTGAAGTCCTGAGGATCCACGTAAGGAACCATGTTGGTGCCTATGTGCACGAACTGAACCTTGCCGAGGAACTCATCAACTGTCGCGCTGACAGTGTCGATGGCCACGTCGCTGGCGTTTATTATCTTGACTGCGCTCTCATCCTCATCTCCCGAAGCGGAAGGCATCACGAAAAGCACGTCGACATCGTTATAGGCAAGACCCTTGGTCATACCGTAGCAGGCTGTTCCGAGACCTCCTGCAATGTGAGGAGGAAACTCCCATCCAAACATCAATACTCTCATTATCTGTCCTCCTTCTTATATTGTTTCATTATATGTATGATCTGAAGCAGAGCGGCAGTGCTGGTAGCGGAAGCTATGGCTCCGTGCGGCTCGTGTGGAGGGTCACCGTCATAGAGCTCGGAGAATGCACCCACTCCGTGCTTGCTGATGTCCTCGAAGAATCCCTCGACCAGATACTTTGCCCTTCCATAGAAGGTGCTGCCCATCATGCGGAAGCATACATCTATATAAGGTGCGAGGAGATCAGGGAAGGCACAACCCTGGTGATATGCGAGGTCACGGTCGATCTGTGAACCCTCGTATACTCCTCTGTATGCCTCATTACGTGGTGAAAGTGACCTGAGTCCCCTCTTTGTAACGAGTTCTGCGTTGATTGTCATCATGACTTCTGAAGCCACCTCGTCGTCGATCGGCGAGTACTCGAGATATACCGGGAAAAGAAGATTCGGACGAACCGCCGGATCCACAGGGCCATTGCCCACATAATCTGCAAGATATCCCCACTCAGGCTTCCAGAATGTAGGCTGGAAGTTCTCCTTCACAAGGTCACGTACCGGAGTCCAGCGAGCCACAAACTCATTGTTCTTCTTTGCTCCGTACTTGTTCTCCATGTCGATCGCAAAGCAGAGGGCATTGTACCAGAATGCATTGGTCTCGACCTGATAGCCGGCTCTTTCCGTCACCGGACGGCCATATACATATGCATTCATCCATGAAAGTGCGACACCGTCCATCTGTGCCCAGAGAAGTCCGTTAGGATGCATTGCGATTTCCTTTCTGCATCCCGGAGCATAACTCTCTATGATCTTCTTGAGGGTCTCGCCGTACTTCTTCCAGATCTGCTTTTCCTTGCCTGAGAAACGGATGTACTGCTGGATGGCATCCGTCAGGCGGAGAGGAGCCTCGCACTGGGTCGTGCGGCGGAAGAGACGCTCCTGTTCATCCTCAATGAGCGTATCGAGAATCATCTCGAAGTCCTCGCAGCTGCCGTCAGCGTAAAGAGTCAGTCCCGGAAGAGACATCACCGTCTCCCTGAGAAGTCCTGTCTCAAGCCATGAGAAACCGGCGTTGATGCGGGCCTTGTCACCCTTCTGGAGCTTGAACATCCTGGCATTGTGAACAAGGAGGTCCTCATAAGAATCGATGGTTTCCATCTTCTTCAGAGTGTCGGTGAACTTCCTCTTGAGTCCCTTAGGATTCACCTCTGCCACAGAAGCGGAGAAGACTACAGACTCACCAGGCTTCATCTCAAGAGAGAACGAGCCCGGAACGAAGAGATCCTCCCTGCAGTCGAATCCGCGGCGATACTCATCCGAGTATGTCACACCGCTGTACCAGTAAGGCTGATACTTGAACGCTGCCGGTGAAGAAAGCTGCATGTTCAGGTAAGGGAATCCGTTGTAAAGACGGAATGCGACGCCGCCTGCCACCTCGTCGTATCCTGTGTATGCCTCAGAATTCTGGTTTGTGAGGCTGTGGATACTTCTGAATGCAAGGAATGGCTTGAGGTTGAGCGTAAGTTTTGACGGAGCCTCGAGAAGTTCGTACTTGATGAGGACCTGGTCTGTGTCGGGAACCATCATGATGGTCTTCGTGAAAAGGATTCCACCCACCTTGTAGGTCACGACAGGGACAGGATTAGCGTCAAAATCCACGATGTACTTATGTCCCTTCGGATCATAAGTGTCACCGTAGCAATGGATTCCGAGGTTGAACTGCTTTCCTCTCAAAATGAGGCTCTCGTCGAGTGCGGAAAGAAGCATGAACTTTCCTCCTCCCAGTTCCTCGACGGGAACGGCAAGCAGTCCGTGGTAGCGGCGCGTGTTGCAGGTCACGATTGACGTGTTGCAGTACGCTCCCGTCTCGTTGGCAACGATGAGCTCACGCTTAAGCGAGTACTCAAGGTTCACGAGTTCGGACTTGTTGAATTTCAGAAATGCCATAAACTATATGTTTTATATTCAATTTTTTATCTTCAGATTCCTCGACAAGCTCGGGATGACAGGGGACGTCAGTCCAGTTTTTTCAGAACGACAGCCGTTCGGGCAGGGAGATAGAGATACAGGGTCTCGTCATATTTCCCGTTTCCGTTCTCACTCTTGCGAGGTACACTAAAATGCACCTCCCCAGTCTTAAGTCTGGAGAAGCCGTCAAATTCGTTTTCATCTGTATTCAGTACCGCCTCATACTTTCCTGCCGGAGCGGCAAAGCCATAATCGGCAAAGGAAGCGGTGGGGTTGAAATTGAGCGCAAAGATACAATTTTTTCTTTTGAAAATCAGTATCTTTTTCTCCTCATCCTGCACAAAAAGTTCCGGCTTCTCGTCAAGAACGCCTTCCTGCTGCGCCAGGTGTATCATTGCCTTGTCAAAATTTCTCAAATATCTGTATCTCAGATAGTCCGGTTCCGCAAGAGACCACTGCCTTCTTGCATGCTTGTAGGACCACCCGTTCCCTTCACGAGGGAAGTCGATCCACTCAGGATGTCCGAACTCGTTGCCCATGAAGGTGAGGTAGCCGTTGCCGCAGGTCGCCATCGTAACAAGGCGGATCATCTTATGCAGGGCCATTCCCCTGTCCACGATATCGGACTGGGAGTCCTTGTTCATCGAGAAATACATTTCCTTGTCCATCAGACGGAAAGCGATGGTCTTGTCGCCGACCATGGCCTGGTCGTGACACTCCGCATAGCTGATGGTCTTCTCGTCTTCACGCTTATTGGTGAGCTGCCACCATATCTCTCCGACGCTCC
Source organism: Bacteroidales bacterium (assembly GCA_017938925.1). GTDB lineage: Bacteria > Bacteroidota > Bacteroidia > Bacteroidales > UBA932 > Cryptobacteroides. Next base: position 76,736 of record JAGBAO010000010.1, read on the forward strand.
ACTGGTCATCGCTCAGTTCCTTTATCCACTTGATCCAGTTGTCAGCCACTCCCATGCTCATGCGGAAGTCGAAGCCGACACCACCCTGCTCAAGCGGAGCTGCAAGGCCTGCCATTCCGCTGACATCCTCAGCGATGGTGAAGGCATCAGGATTCATCTCATGGATGAGTATGTTGGCAAGGGCGAGATATGCTATCGCATTGTCGTCCACGCCCTGATTGAAATAGTTCTCATAACCCACGAAAGCCTTCTCCAGACCGTGGTCCCAGTACAGCATGCTGGTCACTCCGTCGAAACGGAAACCGTCCATGTGGTATTCCTCCATCCAGTATTTGCAGTTGGAAAGAAGGAAATGCTTCGTCTCGTCCTTGCCGTAGTCGAAGCAGCGGGATCCCCATGCAGGATGATGTCCCTGCCAGCCGTCATAGAAATAAAGGGTCTCCTTGCCGTCGAACAGGCCAAGGCCTTCCGCCTCGTTGTCAACGGAATGGGAGTGAACTATATCCATCACCACAGCAATACCGAGTCCGTGGGCATCATCCACAAGGGCCTTGAACTCCTCAGGAGTACCGAAACGCGAACTCAGAGCAAAGAAGTTTGCCACCTGATAGCCGAAGGAGCCATAATAAGGATGCTCCTGAAGGGCCATTATCTGAAGGGTGTCATATCCCAGTTCCGCCACCTTAGGAAGGACGTTCAGGCGGAACTCCTCGAAGGTTCCCACCTTCTCCTCCTCTGCTGCCATTCCTATATGGCATTCGTAGATGAGCGGATGAGGGCGTTTTCCCGGTACCGGATTCTTCCACTCATATGGCTTCGGATCCCAGACCTGGGCACAGAAGGCCTTGGTCACCGGATCCTGTACGGCACGGGTCACGTATGCAGGAATCCTCTCCGCGCCACCGCCCGGCCATTCTATATATAGCTTATATAACGTTCCGTGATCCAGGAACATGGACGGGAGGACGATCTCCCAGTTGCCGCCGCCTATCGGTCTGAGGGCATAGGCCTCGGCACGCTTCCAGTTGTTGAACTCGCCGATCAGATATATCTTGGTGGCATTTGGAGCCCACTCACGGAACACCCAGTTGCCTTTCTCATCGCGATGGAGTCCGTAGTACATATGGTTGTTCAAGCCCTTGCTCAGGGAGCCGTCCACCGAATAGCGGTCCCTCAGGTCAAGAATCATCTTATGACGACGGTCAATGACCTCCTTGTAGGGCTTGAGCCATTTGTCTTGATCATAGATCATCTTCTGCTTTTTCTTTGCCATATATTTCCTTGTTTTTCTTGTTCATTAAAGATCCTTCACTTCGTTCAGGATGACATCGAATCCAGTTTCTGACGAGCGCCACGGAGGTAGGCACGGCAGGCCTCGATGAGTTCCTGAGACCTCTTCATATATCTGTCTATATCCGAGATTCCCGTCTGCGGGTCCTCGACCTTGGCGGCCATCGCCTCCAGTTCTTCAACTGCCTTTATATAATCAAATTCCTTTTCCATAATCAATTCATCTTAATCGAATCAACCGTACAGTCGAGAGTGCCGTCACAGAACATCACCGACACCTTGTCTCCCGCCGAATGTCCCGCCGCTCCCTTGAGGACAACGCCCTCAGCATCCACCGCAAGGGCATATCCTCTTTCCAGAATAACCCGGGGATCGGCAGCCTTGAACCTGGCCTCAAGCACATTCAGTGCCGCCTCCATTGCCGCTATCTTCAAGGCGAATCCTCCCTTTACCCTTGCCTGAAGCGAGTTCAGGGCAGACTCAGCCGCATATATCTTGTTCGAGAACGCAAGACTCATCCTGGTCTGGAGCGACGACAGTCGTTCGTCTTCCGTTTCGTATATCCCTATGATGAAATCCGCGAGAGCGGTCGGAGTCTTGACGAACTCGTGAGCCACCATATCGCAGACATGATAGTCCTGGTCATGACCTATGGCAGTCAGCACAGGGAGAGGATACTGGGCGATCACCGCTGCCAGAGAATAATCGTCATAGCATGCCAGATCGAGTTTCGCACCGCCTCCACGAAGAATCAGCACTGCGTCGTAGCCATCGGCATCCTCCATCACGGCATCCATGGCAGCTATTATCGATGAAGGACAGTCAGCACCCTGCATCAGGGCAGGATAAAGGCTTATGTCAAGCCGGAAGCCATATGGATTCTCCTCCACATGCCTCATGAAGTCGCGATACCCGGCGGCATCCTCAGCGGAAATCACCGCCAGACGGTATGGAAGAAGAGGCAGCTGAAGATCCTTCTGCAGTCCCATAAGTCCTTCCTTCTGAAGGCGTTCTATGGTCTTCTGCCTTTCCAGCTCCTTCACTCCGACAGAATATTCCGGATCTATATCATTGATTATCAGCGACAAGCCATACAGCTGACTATAATTCACCTGTACTTCCACCAGAACGGCCATTCCCTCGGCAAGAGGAGAGCCTGTCACGGACTCGAAATATGGGGCTATGAAACGGTATTTTGAACTCCAGATTATAGCTGACGCCTTTGCAATCAGCCCGTTCCCGTCACTTTGAGAGAGTTCCATATAACAATGGCCTCCGCTACGTGCCTTGATTGCACTCACTTCGGCCTTGATCCACACCCGTTTAGGAAAAAGCGATTCTACCCCCTGTTTCAGCGCTGACTGAAGTGCAAAGAGATCGATAAATTCCTTTTCCATACGGCTCATTTTCAAACGTCACAAATTTAAGGAAAAATTCCTTATTTTACATAGGGATTTTCGTAAGAAAAAATCAAATAAATTTAATATCTTTGCCGACTGATTCCGTAACCGCAGTTTTATGAAGATTACAGAAGCGCTTTTTGCCGGCAGCAGCACGAGGATTTCAGAAAAGCCGAAACAGAAATTTCCGGAATTCGCCTTCATCGGAAGGTCGAATGTAGGCAAGTCTTCCCTCATAAACATGCTTTGCCGCAACAAGAAGCTGGCCATGACATCCAGCAAGCCCGGCAAGACAAGACTGGTGAACCATTTCCTCATCAACAGGCAGTGGTATCTCGTCGACCTCCCGGGATACGGCTACGCCAAGATGTCGGCAACCGGCAAGCAGAAACTGGAGCAGGTGATCAGGAACTACATCAATCTCTCCGAAGAGATGGTCATGCTCTTCGTCCTCATCGATTCCCGTCACGACATCGGCCAGGTGGACATGGACTTTCTGATCGAACTCGGTCAGAGCCGGATTCCGTTTGCAATAATCTTCACAAAGGGAGACAAGAGCGGTCCCGTGGCACTCGCGGCACAGATCGAGAAGATGAAGAACCAGATCCTGGAACTGTGGGAGGAACTTCCCCCGACCTTCATCAGCTCGTCAGAGACCGGAGCAGGAAGGGAGGAGATTCTGGATTACATCGAATCAGTACTTGAAACACTTGACAAAAACTAAACCCTCAACAATATGCAGCACGAACACAAAATCAAACTTTTCACTTGCAAGGCATCAAAGGATTTCGCCTTGAAGGTGGCAAAGGCACTCAACCTTGAAGTCGGAAATTCCGATGTCCTCACCTTCAGCGACGGTGAGTTCCAGCCATGCTACAACGAGAGTGTCAGAGGAGCGACAGTATTCATCGTACAATCGACTTTCCCTCCTACAGACAACCTTTTCGAACTCCTTCTGATGATTGACGCGGCCAAAAGGGCTTCCGCTCACAAGGTGATTGCCGTCATGCCGTACTTCGGATGGGCACGCCAGGACCGCAAGGACAAGCCAAGAGTTTCAATCGGTGCAAAGCTTGTTGCGAACATGCTCGCTGCAGCCGGATGTGACCGTGTGATGACATGCGACCTTCACGCAGACCAGATCCAGGGATTCTTCGATTTCCCTGTTGACCACATCTATGCAAGTGCAGTGTTCCTGCCATATCTCCAGAAGATGAACATCGAGAACCTCGCGATCGCTGCCCCTGACATGGGCGGCGCCAAGAGGGCAAACGCATATGCAAGATATCTCCAGTGCCCTGTCATAATCTGCCACAAGTCACGCGAGAAGGCAAACGTAGTGGGCTCAATCACAGCCATCGGTGACGTTGTCGGAAAGAACGTCGTGATAGTTGACGACATGATCGACACTGCCGGAACCCTTGCGAAGGCAGCTAACGTTCTCAAGGAGATGGGAGCGGCAAGCGTGCGTGCATGCGCGACACATGCTGTGTTCTCAGGCCCTGCATATGACAGGATCGCGGAGTCCGCTCTTGAGGAAGTGATCGTTTCAGACACGATTCCTCTCAGCAATGACCCTGCTAAGGACAAGAGCAAGATCACTGTCCTTTCGATGACAGAAATCTTTGCCGACATCATCGACAAGGTCTACAACTACGACTCGATCAGCCCTAGCTTCATCAACTAAGGAACTGATTTTGATACAGATTCCGCCGGGAGAACGGACTCCCGACGGAATTTATTGATTTTTATATGGAAGTATTGCTTGCAGCTTTGGTACTTGTGGGCCTGTGCGTGTTCGGCCTGTGCTTCAACATCATCTTCAGGAAGGACGGAAAGTTCCCTGAGACAGAGATAGAGAACAATGTGGAAATGCGCAAAAGGGGCATCAAGTGCGCCAAGGAAGAGGAAATAAAGCTTTGGGGAAAGAAGAACCCCGACGGCACCCCTGCTGAATGCAGCGAGGGTGGATGTGCAAGTTGCGGCTCTGCCTCGACCTGCAGATAGTCTGCCCCGCATCCCCTGCATGGGGATTTCAGGGTATATTACGGTTCCGGATAGGGACAGGCAATCATCGCCGTGAGGCGGGATATTAACAATTAAACTTATTATTTATGAGCTTATTAGCTATCGTTGGACGTCCGAATGTAGGTAAGTCCACACTTTTCAACAGGCTTGTGGGAATGAGACAGGCCATTGTAGATGAAACAGCAGGTGTTACGCGCGACAGACACTATGGAAGGTGCGAGTGGTGCGGAACTGAATTTTCGGTTGTTGACACAGGAGGATACACCTCCAACTCGGACGACATCTTCGAGGAAGAGATCCGCAAGCAGGTCGTTCTCGCCATCGAGGAGGCATCGGTAGTGCTCTTCATGGTGGAGGCCGGCACAGGTATCACAGACTATGACGAGGAGATCGCCGACCTTCTGCGCAGAAGCGGAAAGCCGGTCGTGCTTGCAGTGAACAAGATCGACTCGGGAGAGAAGATGTACGACGCATTCCAGTTCTATTCACTCGGACTGGGAGAGGTCTACAGCATATCCGCTGCCAACGGAGGCGGCACAGGAGACCTTCTGGATGCCATCGTGAAGGAACTCCCGGAGGAGGACCCCGACAAGGACGAGCATCCTGAGCTTCCACACTTCACCATCGTCGGAAAGCCTAACGTCGGCAAATCATCACTGACCAACGCCCTGCTCGGCAAGGAAAGGAACATAGTGACTCCTATCGCTGGCACCACACGTGACTCCATCGCCACCTTATATAACAAGTTCGGACATGAGTTCATGCTGGTGGACACAGCCGGAATGAGAAAGAAGACCAAGGTACACGAAGATCTGGAGTTCTACTCCGTGATGAGGTCGATCCGTGCGATCGAGCACTCTGACGTCTGCATCCTCATGATCGACGCCCAGACAGGTATCGAATCACAGGACATGGCCATCTTCAACCTCATCCAGAGAAACAAGAAGGGCTGCGTCGTGGTCGTGAACAAATGGGACACAGTGGAGAAGGACAGCAACACCATGAAGGAATATGTCGAGGCCATAAAGGCCCGCCTGGCTCCTTTCAACGACCTTCCGATAATCTTCACCTCCGTAATCAACAAGCAGAGGATCATGGATGTGCTCAACGCAGCGGCACATGTCTACGAGAACTACTCACGCAAGATAAAGACATCGGAACTGAACGAGGCCATGCTTCCGGAAATAGAGAACTATCCTCCACCTGCATGGAAGGGAAAGTACATCAAGATCAAGTATGTGACCCAGCTCCCTACCCGTTCTCCGTCATTTGCATTCTTCTGCAACCTGCCGCAGTACATCCGCGAGCCGTACCGCCGCTTCCTGGAGAACAAGCTCCGCACGAAGTTCGACTTCCTCGGCTGCCCTGTGCAGGTGTTCCTCAGACAGAAATAGAGGAATCTGGTCATGACGTCCAAGAGAGAAAAGATTCTGCTTCAAGGCCTTGCTGATGGTAACGAAAAAGCCTTCAGGGAGGTCTTCGAGCATTATTATCCGAAAGTCAAGTGCTTTCTCAGACAGTTCATTCATAACGAGGAGGATGCCAGAGACCTTGCCCAGAACATATTCATCAAGATCTGGCTTCAAAGAGTGCTTCTTCGAGAAATCAAATCCTTCGGTGCATACTTGTACACCATGTGCAGGAATGCAGCCATTGACTATGGGCGGGTGTACAAAGTAAAGATTCCTTTCACAGAGGGCAATGAAGGAGAGTATGAGTCTGAAAGTGAGTTCTTTGCCAAAGAAACTGAAATCCAGGTGACCAATATAATAAATGGACTGCCGGAAAAGAGGAAAAAGATATTCATAATGTCACGTCTGGAAGGAAAGTCGTATGAGGAGATTGCTCAAAAGATGGGTATAACCAGAAAAACGGTGGAAAATCATATACACCTGGCATTAAAGGAATTAAGAAAGATAATATCAGTGATGGCCCTGTTTATTTAAGGCTTGGGGGCTATGATCGGATTTTTCGTCAAATATATAGAGCAATAAACCTATGTCTGCATACAAGTTCAAAGGTTGGGAAAACATAGACGGGTCATCGGTGACACGTGAGGAGACGGATTCTGCCTTCAAGGCCGTCATGCATAGTGCCCGGGAGATAGAGGCGGCATATCAAGTCAGGCAGAAGGCCGTGAAGAGGGCAAAGGTCATGCGCATCATAATGTATGCGGCAGCCGCCCTGATTCTGATAGCATCGCCTTTGGCCATCCATCATATGATGAACAATGAGGAGACGGACCTTATGGCCACATCTTCTCTCACTACAGATCACGGAGAGATTCAGGAGATCACCCTGCCGGACGGCAGCATGGTCACGCTTAACTCCGGATCGGCTCTGACATGGCCGGATGAATTCTCAAAGAACAGGGTTGTCACACTCACTGGTGAGGCGTTGTTCAATGTGACAGCAGACAGAAAGCATAAGTTCATTGTCCGGACAGAGGAACTTCAGATAACAGTCCACGGAACGATTTTCGACGTCTGCGACTATCCTGAAGACGGCTGTGCAACAGTGACGCTTTGCAAAGGTTCTGTCGCTGTGAAAAGATCTGAGAAGAGGGTCCAAGCGGCAACACTCAGCCCTGACCAGACTTATACATATGATAAGGGAAGCGGAGCGGTCACAGTCAAGGTGATTGACGCTGCCGAGGCTACGCTCTGGACAGGCGGACATATCTATATAAAGTCTCAGACGTTGGAGCAGGCTGCAAGGATGGTGGAAAGAAGGTTCGGTGTGAACATACACTTCCTCACAGACAAACATCAGGAAACAGTCCTGACAGCCAAATTCGCAAACGGAGAAACATTGCACGAAATAATGGCAGCCATCCGCCAACTCGTGCCTGAAATGGAATACAGTATCGAAGAAAAGGACATTTTCATCAGATAAGAGCCCTTCATGAGATCCGCAATCAACACGATGCTCGTCATCGCCGGACTAATCTGCACTTTGACTCTTTCAGCTCAAGACCAGACCGTAGAATTCCCTCAGGGGAAACTCAGAATCAGGAAAGCGTTCGAGGTGATAGAGGCACAGAGCGGTCTGTCTGTCGCATATAATGAAGACCTGCTGGATGTAAATAAGAAAGTTACCCCTCCCAAGTCGGAAACCGTAAGCTGTGCTATGGAGATTCTGCTGCACGGAACAGGTATGGAAGCTATATTCCAAGGCAAACTTATCCTCGTAGTGCTGTCTGAGAAAGCTCAGAAAGAAAGTCTATTTGCCAAGAACGAGAAAGGCATTTACGTCAACATGCTGGAAGAGGCTGTTGTGGTCGGTTACGGTACCATGCAGAAGAAGGATATCACCTCAGCTATCAGCACATATCGGCCGTTGGAAAAGGGAGAAAGGCAGGTCGGATGTCCCGATGCTCTCCTGCAAGGAAGAGTGGCCGGCGTGAATGTCACGGCTTCGTCCGGGACCCCTGGCAGCAGGAACAGAGTGAGTATCAGAGGTATCGGTTCTCTCACTGCTGGCAATGAGCCTCTTTATGTGGTCGATGGCATTCCGCTGAGCAACACATCGGCAGATGCCGGAGAATGGGGCGGAGAAACCTTGAGTCCTCTTGCAGACATCAATCCAGCCGACATAGAATCAATCCAGATACTCAAAGACGCGGCCTCGGCAGCCATCTATGGTTCAAGGGGTACAAATGGAGTCATACTCATCACCACAAAAAAGGGTTACAAGGGTGCCCCGAAAGTAACGGCGGATGCATCCACAAGTATATCATATATCCCGAACCTCAAGAAACTGGCTGTGGCGGATGCAGACCTTTATCTGCAGGTTCAGAACGAGGCAATCGACAACTACAACCGTCAGACAGGTTCCTCTGTGTCTCATCTTTCTAATCCTTTTCCTGACAGAGCACAGTTCAACTGGACAGACGTAGTTTTCCGTACAGCGTTCACATGGAATGGCAATCTCTCAGTCTCGGGAGGCTCGCAGCGAAACAGATACTACATATCAGCCAACGCACGTCAGAACCAGGGCACGGTCATCGGCAGCCGTTTAGACAAATACGGAGTGAAGGCAACTGTGACCTCAGACATAAGGGACTGGCTTTCGGTCGGAATGAACCTCACTGCCAGCCACACATACTCAGACAGGGTACCTGACGGCAATATGGGTACTTCGATCCTGACCCATGCATTAGAACACCGTCCATGGGACACTCCATATCATCCGGATGGGTCATACACGATCAAGGATGTGGACCTTCTTCACTACAATCTGATCCAGGCCATCAATGAGCAGGATGTATATAACAGGAACTTCCGAATGTTCGGAAGCGCATATCTCTCGGTGACTCCTATCAAGGGACTGAAATTCAAGACCAGCATAGGAGGGGACTTCATGTATGCGGAAGACCATATATATTACACTGCCAAGCATATGTACGGCAACTCCGTCGGTCTGCTCACAGATGCCCGCAAGGCATATACCTCCGTTGTGATTGACAACATACTTTCATATGGTTGCAGTTCGACAAGAGGTTTCGCTATGGACATTATGCTGGGACACTCGTTCCAGAAGGATGCTTCATCCACCGCATCCCAGACAGGACAAGGTTTTCCATCCTCGGACTTCGACGTGAATTCAGTGGCTGCCGAATATACCGATGTCACTTCCGGAATGTCCTCATGGGCTCTGCAGTCATTTATGTTCAGGACAACTCTGAAATATCAGAACCGTTACCTCCTAACACTGACTGCACGAGCCGATGGATCGTCAAAATTCGCAAGGGAGAACAGATATGGGTTCTTTCCGTCAGCATCTGCCGGATGGGTCGTATCCAAGGAACCGTTCTGGACTGCACATAGAACTGAATTCAAGCTCAGAACCAGCTATGGATTGACAGGAAACCAGGGAGGTATCGGGGCATATGCTTATCAGGCATTGGCAAACGGAGGATACAACTATCTGAATGAAAACGGGATAGCACTAATGACCCAGGGAAACCGCGATCTCAGATGGGAGAAGGCCTCCCAATATGACATCGGAGCAGATCTGTCATTCTGGTCAGGAGCTCTGACAGTATCTGCCGACCTGTTCCAGAAAGACACCAAGGACCTTCTCTACAACAAGCCGACATCAGCCGTGAGCGGCTTCACGTACAGGACCAGCAACATCGGATCCATGCGGAACCGAGGACTAGAACTCACCATCGGCTCAGAACTGTCCGGGTACGGCATCCTTTGGAAGGGAGATTTCAACATCTCATTCATAAAGAATCGTCTGACTTCATTGCTTGATGATAATGACATCGTGACCACTGACGACTACCATGCCCTCAAGGTGGATGAAGAAGTGGGTAGTTTCTATATGATCAGGATGCTGGGAATTTATCAGGACGACAGTCAGGTGCCGGAGACTCTCTACAAGCAGGGTGTCCGTGCAGGAGATGTGATATATGAGGATGTGAACGGAGACGGAGAGATAGATACAGTGAACGACAGCCAGTTTGTGGGATCTGCCAACCCGGTCTTCTCTGGAGGACTTAACAACAGCATATCATGGAAGGGGTTCGACCTCAGCCTCTTTCTGACGTTTTCATACGGCAACAAGATATACCAGACATGGACTGGCGGTCTGCGTCTGGGAAACGGCGAATGGCCAGCACAAAGGTCGGAGGCTTTGGCAAGATGGACAGGGCCGGGGACCAGCCGCAGCGTGCCGAGGGCGATATATGGAATGTCCTGGAACTCGACGAAATTCAAGAGCACACGCTTCCTGCATGACGCCTCATATCTGAGATGCCGCAACCTGTCGCTTGGCTACACCATCCCTCCTGACAAGAGCAGAATGGCGGGGATGACTTCCATCAGGGTATATGTCGCTGCGGACAACCTTTTCCTGATATCTCCATACCGATACATCGACCCGGAAGTGAACACTAGTCTCAACGCCACCAAAATGGGACTCGACTGCATGTGGACACCTCAGCCGAGATCATTCACATTTGGAGTAACCGTAAAGTTCTGATGACATGAAGAAAATAATGCTCACACCTATACTCATATGTCTGCCGCTGCTCTGCTGTTGCGACAGAAATCTCGACCAGTATCCGCACAACGGCATTTCAAGTGAGCTGATCTGCGAGGAGGATGCTCAGCTGCTTCTTACGGGTGTATACAACATCGCCCAGTACAAACCGACATTCAATGGCTGGGCTCTGTTCGACCTAATCGGCGGAGATATCATCCGCACCGGAGCATCCGGCATGAACACACCGGAACTGCTGGTCACCATGGGCATAACTCCGAACCAGAGCATTGTGGCGAGTCCTTGGAACGGATTCTATGCCGGACTATACCAGATCAACGTCTTCATTGAGAAGATCGGACAGCTGCCGCAATCCCAGAAAAAAGACGAGATGCTGGCAGCAGGACATTTCTTCAGGGGATTGTACTACTATAACATTACGGCACGGTGGAGAAATATTCCCATCGTGACTTCTACCATCGACACCGATGTGCCTCAGACCCAGGAAGAAGAAGCATGGATCTTCGTGGCAGAGGAATTCAAGGAAGCCATCAGGCTCGGGAGTGACTTTCAGGACAAGAACCATGTCTCGCATCAGGCGGCCAAGGCTCTGCTTGCCAGGACATATCTGGCTATGGGAATGATGAAGGAAGCCGCACAGGTTGCAGAAGAAGTCATAGCTGACGGAAACTTCGCACTATCTGACTTCAACAGCATCTTCCGAGGAGGGTACAACCGGGAAGAGATCTTCTCCTTTGCGAATCTCGTTCAGGAAAGCAGCGTGAATATGAGTTCCTACTATTACACCAAGCAGTCGCCGGTGGGAGGTGCATATAATTTCTGCCCGACTCAGGAGGCAATGGACATGTATGGGCCTGACGATTCAAGAAAGAGCGTCTCAGTGGACTATCAGGGCAGCAATCCCGTGCTGAACAAATACTGCAGTGGAGATGCCGGACACGATCCGCTCTACATAGTCAGGCTTGCCGAGATGTATCTTATCAGTGCAGAAGGACAGGGATATCCGGAAGGACTTGGCAGACTCAACGAACTCAGAGTCCACAGGGGACTCTCCCCTGCCGCTCCAGCCTCAGAAGAGGAGTTCCTCGATGCTGTCCTTGATGAAAGAAGGCTGGAACTGTTCGGTGAGGGATTCAGATGGTTCGACCTGGTCAGAACAGGCAGATACGAAAAGACAGTCGGCGTGGATTCCAGATACACAGTCCTCCCCATCCCTGCCAGAGAACTCACCCTCAACAAAAGACTGAAGCAGCACCCTTTGTGGGATGCTGCCTCTGACAATAAGAATTGACACGTTGCCTATCTTACTCCGTATTTCTTCAGAATCTTCCTGATTTTCGGTGATATGGTCTCCACCATATACCGGAAACCAAGGTCAGTCGGATGCGTTCCGTCAGCCGTAGCTATGTGTTCATCACCGAGAAAGCCTTCCGAAGATATGAAGTATATATGTTTATCAGTCTTCATCCTGCGTCTTACGACCTCTTCGGCAGCTGTCTGCTTTGCGGATTCCCAATCTTCGCGGGATAGGCTGAAGTTTCTGGCCTCGCGTCTTTCCGTCTGAAGGAAGATCATCGGAACTCCCGGATGGGCAGCTCTGATGGTATCGACAAATGAATCAAAACGCTCATATATCACGTCTGACGAAGGATTGGAAAATGTGTCAAACACAAAGGCATCCACATCCGGAATATCTGCAAGGAGTTCAGCATATTCCTTTTCCAGCCTGGACTTGCCGCTGAATCCAAGATTTATGCAGTACCAGTCGTTCTCTCTGCCTATAAGTGCCGGGTAGGACATGCCGGGACGGCTTGCGGATGCTCCATGCGTGATGCTGGATCCCTTGACCACTATCTTATGTCTGAAAGGATTGGCAAGAGGACTGACCGCAGCCCCTTCTTCTATGCCTATCTGAAGGTCATCCACCTTGTCGAACAATGGAAGATACAAAAGACACTGCTTCTGTCCTTCCGCCATATCGGCGACTATCGTACTTTCATGGCTGTCATATGGAGGCGTGTCCATGTCTGGAGTTCCAACTCCGGCAAACACCCACTTGCCGTCCTTCATTATATACAGGTCCAGACCTTTCTGCCCTATGGCAGCCATGTTAGAACCTGAATTATCCTCACCGGTTGTCCATCTTGCGCGTATGGTGCGGCTGTCTGTGGAGAACAGCACTGCCAGACCGGTGGAATAGCAGGCATATCTGTCTATCGTCCTGTCGTTGAACTTGTAGGCAGATGTGTCAATGCGGGTGAACGCCTTGGTGGTCGGCAAAGCCTTTCCGATGACATTCAGCGTTGCAGCATCGACATATTTGATAGTCTGTGCCGATGCTGTCAATGCGGTTAAAATTACACAGCCCGTTAAAATCAGTTTTTTAAGCATCTTATTCATTATATATATTGTCCAATGCAAGGCACTGCAGACTTCGGGACTTCGTCCCTCATCCCTCCCACTCCTTCGGAGCGGGCCCCTCCCGCTCACGAGGCCGCGGGCGGCCACGGTCTGCCGTGCCTTACACAGGACGATCAGGAATCAACTAATTGACTTTCGGCGTCAAGACTCTTATAACTTTATTACTGTTACCTGCTATGTATATTACTCCATTGGCATCAATTTCCACATCAGAAGGTGTCTTAAGTTTACCGGTAGGAGCTGCAGAACTTCCGATTTCATCAGATCCAGCTGATCCCAACACACCTATTAAGGTCTTCACGATGCCTTTTGTATAATCACCTCCAACGCCAGGTATAACAACCTGCAAAGCATGACTACCTTGATCGGTATAATAGACGTACCCGTCAGAGCAACAATATACTCCACCTATATTTCCCACTACGGCAGACAAAGTATTTCCAACTGCACCATTAGTATATGTTCCCGACTTCGGCTTTATATTTGAACCTGCTACTGGCGTCACCTCTCCTGTCTCTAAATCCAACATATGAAGGTACCATGCGTCTGTATCGGTCTCAGCCTTTGCTCCTGTACCGAAAAAGATCTTAGTCTGTGAATGATCAAGGGCCAACGCAGTTGGTCTATATACAGTATAGACTTTTGGAGTACCTGTCAAGCATACAATCTTGCCATTATCACGGGAAGCCACATACATATTGTCATTATCGCCAAACACTAGATCCATCGGATTATTCAGGTACTCCGTATACTGAGTGATAGACCAACTGCCATTAACAACTGCACCAACTCCCTTGCCAGTCTTGGCAGCCACATATATATCATTATTAGAATCCACATCACAACCGAAAGGATAACTCCCAGCAGACACAACCAGTGCAACTTCATAAGAATCTGCAGAAAGCTTAACCTTTAACAACACATGAGGAGAGCTATTTCTATCAGTAATCCACATATATCCATCCGAAGTCAAAGCCAATCCTTCTGGCACTAAAGTCTTCTCTGTGTCATTGAGAGTATATTTTACACTTATAGTTTTTGATGTATATTCCGGCAGATAGAAGTAACGGAAAGGTTCGGTTTCGACGGCGTCAAAGCCTGGGACTTCCACTGAGAGCTTGTAGTCAGTCGCTTTTGAGAGACCTGAAGGGACGGTCACTGCGAGGCTTGAGGATGAGGTTACTGACACAGTTGCCTCAGTACCATTGATCTTCACCTTGGTATCCGCTGTGAAGCCATATCCTGTCACTGTGATGGTCTCACCCACCGTTGCGATTGTCGGAGCTATGCTCTCTACATCAAATCCTACAGATCCAGGAACCACCTGACAACGCTGAAGTGTAAGGTCAGCAGCAACGTCCTTTGTCTGGGCAAGAGTTTCTCCGCAATACACCTTCACGGTGAATCCGGCCGAGAATCTCTGGGGAAGAGTTGCGAGGTAGTAGTCACCCTTTGCGAGAGTCTTTCCTTCCTCGGCAACGAGAGCGACGGTCTTTGAAGACTCGGCAGTTGCAATCCATGTAGGTTCGTCAGCCACGGTCACGGCAATCTTTCCTGCAACATATTCATCACTCTTTCCCTCAAATACCACCTTCGTTACACCTTCAGACATGACCTTCACTCTCACAAGGCCACAGACATTCTTGAATGCAAGAGCATTCGTCTCTGTGTAAGCCACAGCCATATGTGCAGAGAACGAGCCTGGAACAGCTGTCTGCTCAGCCGGGAGAACAGTTGTTATTACACCGTCTGCCAGAGTTGCAGTTGCATCGTATGGATAGAGAGCATAGAACTTGTCACCCTGTGCCGACTCCGACACATATTTAAGTGTGGTTGCAGTGCCCGCAGTCTGGGCTGCATAATCCCAGTTGGATTCACCGGCAAGAATGCTGACATGGTCAGTTGTCTCCCACTCCACAGCTGATGTCTCGACACCAGGTTTGAGCACAGCCTTTGTCTCTCCGTCAGCGAAGGCTGCTGTAAATACTTTTCCGTCAGTCTGAGGAAGTTCCGCACTTTCATTCAGACATGATGATGCAGCAAGAACTGCTGCTGCGATAGCCAGATATTTGATAGTCTTCATAATTGTCATGTTTTAGAAAATATCCTGTTGCTGGTCAGAGAGACCGAAATAGTTTTCAAAACTTGTATTCATCGTGCTTGAGCATAAAACGCCTTCAAATCCGATTTCGAGGTACTTTGTCAAAGGAGAAACGTATTCCTCTATCATTTTTTTTACTTTCATGATACTGATGATTTTGATTATAAAATTATGTGTTCTTTGAGTTTTATATCCTGAGACGAGGCTCCGACCATGATGGTGAAGGTGCCAGGATTGATACGCCAGTCATGGATATCCACATCATAGAAGGCAAAGGCACTTCGAGGCAGACGGACAGTGACGACGGCAGACTCCCCTTTCGGGATGAAGACCTTGTCGTAGCCTTTGAGTTCCTTGGCAGGACGGGCGACGCATGGGTTATCCTCGCCCACATAGATCTGAACCACTTCGGCAGCATCAAAGTTTCCTGTATTCATCACAGTGAGAGTCACATCCACTCCGTCTCCTTTCTCGCTCACCATGAGGTCCGAGTATTCGAACGAAGTATATGTGAGACCATGTCCGAACGGATAGAGAGGACTGACGCCGTTCTTTTCATATCCTCTGTATCCCACGAATATGCCTTCTCCGTATGTGACATTGAGAGTGGAATGTCCGCGTTTGGTCATCGGATTCTCCACATAGTAGTTGTCATATGTCGGATTGTCCTCCGGCCTCGACTCGATGCTGATCGGGAGGCGTCCGGAAGGAGATATTTCGCCGGCAAGCATACGTGCAATGGCAAGTCCGCCCTCCTGTCCCGGATACCAGCCCATGAGAACTGCCGACACCTTGTCGTGCCAACGGCTCATATCCACGGCTCCACCGGAATATATCACCACGATCACATTGTCGTTGTGCTCTGCAGCGAACTCGATGAGTTCGTCCTGTCCCTGAGGAAGAGCGAAGGTCCTGTCGTGATCCTCTTTCTCGGTCTGTCTGTCGAATCCGACTGACACCACGACTGCATCCGCCTCCTTCAAGGTACGGACCGCTTTCCGGTAGTCTTCACCCACAAGGGTCACAGGGAAGTCTTCTCCCAACCGGATCATACCCTCATAAAGAGAGATTGAATAGAGAGGATCCACGGAGCCACTGCCGCCACCGCAAGGGATTATATCCGCACCAGGCCCCATCAGAACCACGTTACTGCCTTTCTTTAGCGGAAGAACTGAATCATTCTTGAGAAGGACAGCCGACTCGCATGAGAGCCTGTAGGCCACATCACGGGAATACGGATTATCCTCCTTGAGGGTTGTATCAAGTTGAGGGCGGTCCAGGAAACCGTAGGCGATCAGGGAAGCGAGGATGTTCTCCACCTTCCGGTCGATATCCTTCTCACGGATGACTCCCGTTTCGACAAGAGGCTTGATGGCAGCATAGTTCATGCAGAATCCCTCCGGCATCTCGAGGTCGAGTCCACTGCGTACACAGCCGAGAGTCGAATATGTCGATGTCCAGTCGGACATGACAAAACCTTCGAAGCCCCACTTCTCCCTGAGCGTCTCCGTAAGAAGCCATCTGTTTTCCGCAGAGTGGACATTGTTCACGAGATTATAGCTGCTCATCACGGAAGCCACACCGGCATCCACCGCAGCCTTGAAGGCCGGGAAATAGATCTCATTGATGGTACGCTCGTCTGCATCTGAACTCACATGGTGACGGTTGAACTCCTGGTTGTTCAGAGCAAAGTGCTTGACTGTGGCCATCACACCCTGAGACTGCACACCCTTAATGTAGCCGACTGCTGTCGCTGAGGCCAGGCACGGATCCTCACCCATATACTCGAAGTTTCTGCCGCAAAGCGGGCTGCGGCAGATGTTCACGCCCGGGCCCAGAAGGATATGCACTCCCCTTGCGCGGGAATCCTGGCCGAGGGCTACACCCATCTCATATGCCACATCCTCGTTCCAGGATGCGGCAGCCGCCACTCCACAGGCAAAGAGAGTACTCCTGGTGTTGTTGCGGACTCCCTGAGGACCATCCGCCATACGGATGAGAGGAATGCCGAGACGTTCGACCGGACGGATATAGAAGCCGTCCTTGGAGCCGCCTATATAGTCGCATTTCTCTTCAAGGGTCATCCTGGCGACCAGTGCTGAGGCTCTGTCCCTATGTTCCTGCGTAACCTTAAATGTCTGATCGCAGCATGTGTCGTCACAACGGCAACAGCCTGTCATGCCCGCTATGAGCATGACAGACGAAATTGCCAATATTCTGATATTCATACGAATACGGTTTTATTATTCAGCAATTGGAGAAGCCTTGCTTATTGCCTTGTTTGCTGCGATATAGAAAGAACCGTCAGACATTCTTACCAGTCCGCCAAGATTGCTGAGACCACCTTCCTTAGATGCTGACAGAGACGGATTTCCGAGGAGAGTCTTCACAGCACCCTTTGTATAGTCACCGCCTACACCTGGCACGAGCACTCTGAATGCCTTGGAGTTGATATCATTGAAGTAGATGTAACCGTCTGCCTCGTCGTAGAATATGCCTCCGATCTGACCGATTGTTGCAGAAAGAGGGTTACCCAGCTCGCCGTCAGTAAAATTCAGTGTAGTTCCTGAGTTGTTGGTATTAGTTCCATCATAATAATGAGGCTTCAGACCATTTCCGGCGATTACTGTTCCGTTTCCGCTCATATCCGCGAGAACAAGCACGAGGTCATCAGCGCCTGAAACAATGAACTGCTCCTTGTTCTTTCCCCAAACGAAATGGTTAATCTGGATGTTGTTCTCCTCACCGTTGATTGTTGCCTTGACCTGGATTGTGGCAGCAACGTCAGTAGAGCCTGCATTCACCTTGAGGATACGGCTCTGGTCGCGGTCGCATACATAGATATTGTCCTGAGCATCAAGGATGAGATTCATAAAGTGGATGTCCTTTGAATCATTGTACTTTGCAGGAGTGTTTGTACACTCGAATACTGACCAGGTATTGTCGGCAGCAGATACCTTACCGATCATAAACTTGCCGTTCTTGCAAGCGGCATAGTAGTCACCGTTTGAAGCGAAAGCTCCGTGGTATGGATAGATATTCTGTGTTTTGCCAAGGGTCAACACATCTGGTTCAATCACTGTTGTAACCTCTTTTGTAGTCGGATTGACCTTGCGGATAGCGTGTCCGGTATTGTTTGAAATTGTTCCACCGATGGTAGTCACCCACAACGAACCGTCAGAAGCCAAAGCCACGCCGCTGGTTGAGTTGAATCTTGCCTCAGAACCTACACCGTCCTTGTGCGAACCTGAGCCATATCCTCCGATATATCCGGCAGGATCGGTAAGATCAAGCTGATACTGAGGAACATAGTATACTGCGAACTCTGCTGCAGACTCTACAGGGAGGCAGCCCTTTACATAAACCTTGAGCTTGTAGTCGCCCTTGAGCTTTTCAGGGACATACACGGTCAGCACTCCGTCTCCAGCAACAGCCTCTGCCTCAACAATCTTGTCGGCACCGACGAAGGTCACGGCAACCTCATCATCAGAAGCAAGGTTCTCCACAGGAACTTCGAAGTCCTTGCCTGACTCGAAGATAGTGCATGGAAGTTCTCCCATTGTCAATATCTTTGCAAAATCGAATGAAAACTGCTGCGGAACAGGCACCATGCCTCCATTTTTCTGAAGGATGACATTGGCCTCACCATCCTCGGTGTCAGGTACAACGACAACAATCTCAGTGTCGTTTACGCTTTCAATCACAGCCTCGGTCTCATCGAAGAGGACCATATATCCCTCCTTGCTCTCACCGAAGCCTTCTCCTTTGAGAGTCACCTTATCACCCACACTTGCATGAGTCGGCTCGATGGCTGTCACCTTGGCCTCCACAACAGGAACCTCATAAATAAATTTGAGAGTGTTGGAAGTGAGTTCGCCCACAATCACTGCAACCTTCACTTCGCCAGGTTCGTTCTCAGGTACGAGCACCACGAGGGTGGTGTCAGTTGCAGCCGCCACTGTTGCCTCCGCCTCGCCGAAGAGCACCTTGTTTTCTTCCTTGGTCGCGGAAAAATGCTTTCCGGAGATGGTCGCAGAAAGACCGGCAATACCAGTGTCCGGAGTGATGCTAACAAGTTCCGGAGCCTGCGGTCCCTGAGGGTCCTGAGGATTCTGCGGATCAAGTTCTTCTTCACCCTTGCATGATGTGAATACGGCCAGCAGCGTCGCTGCCAATGCCAGGAATAAATGTTTCTTAGTCATAATTGTTATTGTTTATTGGTTTATTTATTATATCGGATCGCTATGTAGTCGATGGAACTTGCATGCTTGTCACCGTCTTCGTCGTTGGTAATGAAAGCATCGGTGTAGTCTCCACCGCTGCTGCACTCGTTGCTGCGAGGCATAAGACGCACATATACGTTCTTCTTGCCGAGAAGTTCCTCCGGAAGGTCAAGGTTGATGGCCTTGTAGCCCACGACTGACGAGAAGAGGGTTCCTGTCCACTGGGAGATGTCAGGAACCGTATATTCCCCGATCGGATGCCACTGGTCATCCATGGCAGGGTCCATGGAATCCACCTCGGACCATTCTGCCTTCCAGTAGCGAGGAGAATAGAACCTCTGCGAAGAGTTCAGGACAGAAATCTGCATGGAAAGAGGATTAGTAATCCCTTCCGTCGAGAAATTGATCATCCAGGCATATCCTCTGTTCTGGTCGAAGTCCCACCATTTGAGACTACGGAATGAACAGTAGCAGTCAGACGAGCACCAGCCTTTACCGGCATTTCCTCCGTCATTGGCAACACGGAGAGGTACTTCAGCATCAGCCTGCGACGTCGATGGAGCTAGCCATTCCGGCACACCCTTGTCGTTGCCCACCCATTCTTCCATCTCAGGATTATATCTGTCCTTATCAGAATCCAGGAGGATTCCCAGACCATTGACATTACCTTTGTTTGCACCGAAGATGGACTTGGCCACTCCGATCGGACCAAGATATGAGAAGCAGACTTCTGCAGACATATGCTGTCCATAGACCTCCTCCTTATATTCCTTGGCCTCTGTTCCTGTATATTTCTTCTGATAGGTATGGGTGAACCAGCCGTTGTCTCCGTAGGTCGGTCTCTGCACTCCGCCTTCTGTATCCGGATTCCAATATCTGTATTCTGTCAGAAGTTCAGAGAAACCGTCCTTGAAATCCATGTTCATATCACGATAGATGTCTTCCTTGGTCTGGTGACGGATCTGATATCTTCCTATATTTCCCAATTCGGGGTCTTCCTCCATATCCAGAAGGTCCATTCCGTTCTTCCACTCGAAACGTGAGAAACGCTCGTGGACAATAACTCCTGACAGTTTGCCCGAGCCCTGAGGCACGCGAGTACCGTCATTTCTGTACATGCAGACTGTGTTGGTGTACATATAGAAGCTGTCACCGTTGATGTCACGCACCAGAAGCGGGAACTTCGAGATACGGTCGGAATTTCCGGCGGCCGAATAGCCCTCGTTGATTGGGCATATGGATCCCTTTCTCACAGGGAACTCCACATCTTTCAAAGTCACATAAGTGTATATATCCTCATCGGTCAGTTCCTTGAAATATTTCTCCTTCTTCACGATTTCCGCCTCGGAGGCCCTCACATTGGAAGCAATCATCCTCTTCTGCAGGCCTTTGATCGTATAATAGAGGGCTGGACCGTCTGATATGTATATACCGGTTCCTTTGAGGAGAAGCTGCACCTTGCTGAACTGCTTGAAGATATTATCTTCCTCTGTATCAGTGATTATTGCGAATCCAAGACTTCCGTCGAGAGACTGAATGTACACGGTCCTCTTCGATCCTGTGTAGTCGATGGCAGATGCACTCACCTGCTCGTTTTCACCGGCGTTTCCACCTTCTGTGTTACTGACAACTATTCCCTCGATGATATAGTCCGTATCCACATCCCCGCCATTGGCATATATGGTCCTGATCTCTTGGAAAGTCTTCATCACGCCCAGCTGCTCATTGAGATTCCTCTGCATGAGGATGATCTCAAGCGAGACCTCGTCACCCCATCCGTCGATGAATGAAAGCCTTAGTGACGCCGTGCGTACGGAGACCTCATTAGAGTTAGGTTCAGCATTGATAGTCAGAACCTTGCTGTTTCCTTCATCAGCCATTGCAATGGCATCCTGATTGATCCAGCCCACCTCTGTCGGGTCATCATAATCCACAGTCAGATCGAAATACTCGAACGGGATGTTGGTGTTCAGAGCGACTTTTGTGTCGCGACCCTTTCCTGGAAGTATCACAGAGGTATTCTCCATAGACAGCTCGGCATTCATCTGTCCCTTCTGCTTCACAAATACGGTATCCCTACGCTCATCCACATCGCTGCATAGGGCGAATGAAGCCATTCTCTTGAATTCGGCATTGGACTTGTAAGTCAGTCTGATGACGCCGTCACCGTTTCCCGACATCGAGCTGAGCGAGAGCCAGTCATTCTCAGTCAGGACCTCCACGTGATATGCACCGTTGGAATAAACTTCCAGTTCATATTCTCCACCTCCGGCCTCGACAATGCAGACATTGTCCTCAAGCGGTGTGCCGAGTTCCACCAGACGGATATCAGCTGTCTCATCGAGTTCACACGACACGGCCGCAACACAGAGCTGGGCAACTGACAGCATTCTTATGATATTCTTGTTCATTTCTTCTTATATTATTTGGTTGACTGGATGATCGTGAACTTTCCGGATATCACTTCACCGGCATCTGACACATATGTCAGGGATATATCCTGAGTCCTGACCTGTCCGGAAGTGTTCTTTGTCAGCATCATGCTGAGACCGCCCGGCACGGGATACACATCGGATATCCAGTCGCAGGTACCCATGCTGACTGTCATGTTTTCCCTATATGGCCAGATGTTGTTTTCAGGTGTTTCAACAAGCACATTTTGTGCGTCAGGGCCATATGAACCGAATCCAAGGGCAGGAAGCGTAAAGACAGGTTTGCCGTCCTTCTGGATCACGGTCACATACTTATTGAAGACGGAGCCGGACGGATTGGCAATGGTGATCTTCAACTTGGCTGCCCTCTCCGCACCGGATGCATTTGCCGCCACCTTGAAGGTGAACTTATCATGCCCGGGAGAAAAGGCTGTGATCCAATGAGCAGGATCGTTATCATGGCCGTCGATCAGGATTGTCTCCTCGCTGCCGTCAGCTGCCGGGTATAGAGCATATGCATATATGGCGTCTGCACAGTAAAGAAGATTGCTGGAAGCGTCAATGACCGCCGTACCTGCTGTGTTGAACAGCGGAACTTCCTTCACCGCCGGTTCGAACACCGGAGTGGTGATCATGCCGGCCTGTGTGAAGACAATCGTGTCACGAAGTTCATCCTTAGCCAGCACCAGGCTGACCTGACGGGTGATGGCATAATTTGCACTGTATGAGAACACAAGGTCGCTGTTGCCATAGCCTGAGACCTTGTTGAGGCTTCCCCACTCCACCGGTTCGGTGAAGGTTGCCGTCCACTCGCCGTCTGCATATACGAGGACATGAGTTGCGCCTGCTTCCTTCGATAGAGATATCTTGCGCTGAGCCACAGACAGCGGCAGATCCATTTCAAAAGGACTGTCGCACGCAACCAAAGAAATCATGGCTGAAATTATAATCAATACTTTCTTCATAGATTCTGCTTTTACATGCCGTAAAGGGCATATTCCTTATTATCAAGATTGTTCTTCGAATAGACCACCTGAGTATCCGGAATAGGATAGTACCTGTGGCATGGCTTCATGTTGGAGACGAGGGTCGAATAGTCATTATAGTCTGTCATCGCCTCATACCATATGCCCCATCGGACGAGGTCATACTTGCGCTGGAACTCTCCGAAAAGCTCTCTTGCCCTTTCACTGCGGATCTCCTCCCTGAGGCGGAACTGGGTTCTGAGGACATAGCCGGAAAGGCCCGCACGGGTTCTGGTCATATCGAGATATCTCACAGATTCCTGAAGCTGGTTGAGTTCACAGAGGGGCTCGGCCTTGAGGAGAATGGCGTCTGCATAACGAAACACCTTATAATTATTGTCGTCGTTTCCTTCCTTCATGTCCGGGCACCAGAACTTAGGACCGGGGTATGGTCTTGAGGTGACCTTCTCGAAGGCCTTGCCTTCCCATTCCCAAGCCACATTGTAGTAGCTTCGCTGGTCTCTTCCTCTTCGAGGCATGAGTCCCTGACAGAAATATACATTGGCATATGCCGGCTGCCATGTCTTGGCTGTCTTGCCAAGCTCCGGTATCTGTACTCCATCATAGATGTCATCCTTGCTTCTGACCGGGGTTGTGACGCAGGCCACATTGGACACATAGGCAAGTCCTCCCTCAGTGTATGTATGCTGGATCTCGAATATGGATTCAGGAGTGTTCTTGTATCTGAACGGAATGTCCGAAAGAGGATACTGATTCAAGTCTCCATAGATGGCTTCGAGCTTCGTGCAGGCACTCACCACCTCATTCCAGTCCTGATTCCATGCCGCAAACTTGGCCACAAGCATCCATGCGGCAGCCGCACCCAGACGCTGTTCCTTGTTGTCGCTCGTACGTGTCTGGGCCACCAGAGGCGCTATCTGATTGAGGTCCTTGATGAGCTCCGCTCTTGTCGAGTCCGCTGACATTCTCGGGAGTTCAGCCACTTCGAGAAGTGTCTGTGTATCAGAAACATCACATAGATAGAACGGGACATCACCGAAGAAGCAGGTAAGATGCCAGTAGTAAAGGGCTCTGAGAACCTTGGCTTCGCACAGAAGTTCCGTCTTTTCTGCCTCAGTAAGTTCTTCACAGTTTTCGATGCCAGGAATGGCGAAATTACACCTCTGAACTCCGAGATAGCACTGTTTCCACACGGTGGTTCCGAAACGGGGCTTCACAGGACTGATGTCCAGCTGGGCGTCAAGAGTTCCGGAAGGACAGTACATTATGTCGGAGACACATTCCACCGCAAGGAAATACTGATATGTATATATGCTCTTGAGAGGGATGTAGCAGCTGTTCACGACAGACTGACATTCCGCATAGTTCCTGAAGAAATTGTCAGGAGTGGAGATGGACGAGGTGTCCTCCTTCAGAGAGCAGGACAGGAGACCCGTCATCACAACGGCCATCAGGGCCGCACCAATTGTCTTTTTCAATATATTGTTCATAACTGCATCTCTTTATGTCAATACCTCATCTGAATGCTGAATGTGAATGTGCGCGGTTTCGGATATGCTCCCAGGTCCACACGGCGGAGAGTCGATGTTGAGCCTTCACTGGAAACGTCAGGATCGAAACCGTTGTAGTTCTTCCACAGATAGAGGTTCTCTCCTGAGAGGGTGAAGGTGATGTCCCTGATTCCGTTCTTCCACTTCTTCGAAAGGTCGAGAGTGTAGCCTAAGCTTATGTTCTTGAGTCTGATGTAAGAGGCATCGTGAATCATGAAGTCGCTTGGCAGAGCCACATCCGTATATCCAGCACGCGGAATATTCGAATCCGGATTTCTTTCCGGATGCCATGAATCGAGCATATAACGGAACTGGTTGGTATACATACCTCCGGCCTGGTAGAACTCGCCATAGTTATATATCTTTCCTCCAAGAGAGTAGGCCACATATACTCCGAGTTTGAAGTTCTTGTAGAAGAAGCTGTTCTGCATACCTCCGTAGAGGATAGGATCGGCACTTCCCTGATATACAAGGTCATCCTGATTGAGGACTCCATCGTGGTTCATATCGTAATATCTTGGAGTTCCGTCAGCCCATTTAGTACTCTCGCTGGCATATGCATTGGTCTGCCTGTTCCTCTCCCTTTCTTCCTCCGACTTCCATATTCCGCCATACTTGAAACCCCAGAGCGAGTTGAGCGGATATCCCTTCACATATCCATACATCATGTACTTGTTGTTTCCAGGACAGTCCATTGCAGACACAAAGTCTTCAGAACCGATATCAAGCACTTTCTGTGTGTTGTGCGAGAAGGTCAAGGAAGTCGTCCACTGGAAGTTTCTCCTCTCGATATTACGGGTTTCGACAGAAAGTTCGACACCTTTGTTGGATATTGCTCCAAGGTTGCACATACGCTTGTCATATCCCGTCTGCTCGGCAACCTGCACCTGAAGAAGAAGATCAGTCGTGTTCGACAGATATGCCTCCGCCGTGAGGTTGAGCCTGCCACCGGACATGTTCCAGTCCAGGGCGAGGTTGTATGAGGCCGTCTTCTCCCAGGTCAGGCCCGGCTCGGCAAGTCGGCTTCTGTAGAAGGCCACAGGCTGCGAGCTGTCGAAGAGATATCCTCCTGTGGTGCTGTCGAGTTTGGCGAGGGAATAGTACGCACTGATTGCGTCGTTACCGGTGAGTCCGGCACTGAATCTGAGCGAAAGGTCGTCGATCCACGATGCACCGGACATAAAATTCTCATTCGAGATGTTCCACCTCAAGGCTGCAGACGGGAAGAAGGCCCACTTGTTGTTCGCAGCGAAATTGGATGCACCGTCATAACGGCCTGTGGCAGTGATATAGTAACGTGACTTCCAGTTGTAGTCCACTCTGGCGAATCCAGACATCTTGGTCTTGCTGCTGAACGAGGTTCCAGCACTGTATGTTTCCTTGTCAAGAACTGCATTCATATTGTTCCACATCACCTCGTCATCCATATATCCCTGTCCCTGAAGCGAGAAGTTCTCTGCGGAGAATCTGTAGAGGGAGAATCCAAGGAGAGGCTGGAAGGTGTGGCCGTTCTTTTCAAGCTTGTATCTGATCGTGGTCTCGTCAGACATCGAATTCTCACTATAGTCAGCCCTGTATGCCTGTCCGCCCTCGTTTTCTGTCTTTGCAGGGAGGGAGCCCGGGAAGTAGCGGTAGTTCTGTCTGAAATAGAGATAGTATGAGAACACACTGGAGATCACGAGGTCCTCGACAGGGGTTATGTCCACGCTGATGGCATGGTTCATCGAATTTCTCTTTGTCTGGTTGGTGTTCATGTCGATCATCGCCCTCGGCGTGTTGATCTTCTGACCGAGGTTGTAGAGGGGGTTCTCCGAATCCGTAACCTTGAGCAGAGGCGACAAGTACTGGGCACCGTTCCACCAGCTTGTTCCACCGATGGTAGCCTTGTTCTCGTCTGTATGACGCCATGTGTATGAGCCGTTGTATGAGGCTTTCAGCCAAGGGAATATCTGTCTGTCGCCCTTGATACGGCCGGAAAAGCGTTTCTGACCGCTGCCGTCGATGATACCGTCTGTGTCATTGTAGGCAAGGGATGAATAGAAGGATCCCTTTTCACCACCTCCTGTCAGCGAAAGAGCATAATTCTGGGTGAAGGCATTACGGGTGATGTTCCTGATCCAGTCGGTGCCGGCTCCGTAACTGAGCGGATCGGCATATACCGAACCTGACAGCGGGGTGGTGGCGTTCACGTTCGCGTGACTCTTGTCATCTCCGAAATATGCGAAGTCGTTCCTGTACTGAACGAATTCAGCTGCATTCATGATGTCGAGCGAGCGTGGCAGCTGGGACAGTCCGACGTCCGCCTTGAATGATATATTCACCTTTCCGTCGGACTTGGATCCCTTCTTGGTGGTGATGATGATGACACCGTTGGCACCACGCGAACCGTAGATGGCAGTGGAAGAGGCGTCCTTGAGGACGGAAATGCTGGCAATGTCATCTGAATTGATATCGTTCAGGTCATGTATGGCATCCATGATGCCGTCCACAATGAACAACGGCTCGTTGGATGCTGAAATGGATCTTGTACCACGGATACGGATGGTTGTGGTGGAGCCTGGAGCACCGTCCGTGGACATGAAGTCGGCTCCTGCGATACGTCCCTGAAGGGCGTTGTCGATAGAGAGTGTCGGAGTGTCCTTGATGTCTCCCATCTTTACATTCGCCACCGAACCGGTGAGATCCGATTTCTTGGCGGCACCATATGCGATGACCACCACATCATCAAGAACGTTCTGGTCTTCAGAGAGTCTGAAATCAATCACTTTGCGGGTTCCTACGGTCTCTGTCGAAGGCATGAAGCCGAGATACTCAGCTACCAGAATATCCGAGGACCTGACGCTTATCGAGTATGCTCCATCTATGTCAGTGATAGCTCCGACTGTCGTTCCCTGTATCATGACAGACGCTCCGATCAGCGGCTCACCGGCGTTGTCATAGACATGACCGGTCACCTGAGTCTGAGCAAAGACGGACAGGGAGCCCATTGAAAGAGCGATCGAGACGAAGAGTCTCATGATTCTGTTCTGTTTCATCTTATTCAGTTTAGTTGTTTCTGGCGGCCAGGATCCTGTCCTGTCCGCTTCCCTGATTCATAGTGAAGTAGTCGAAATCCTGGCCATCGACAAGTTTCATGACACAAAAGTCATCGACGTAAAGGCGTGCATTGCCGCTGCCTGATGCTCCGGAGGTTATCTTCAGGCGGGTATTGACCCCGACAGGACTTTCCTGAGTGCTTTCTATGAAGATCATGAAATTGGTCTGTGGAGCCCAAAGACCTTTCTGTGTGATGGATGAGACATTGATGTCAGTCGTCTCAAGCGTCATTGAAGTCTTTCTTTCCTTCAGGAAATCCTTGATTACGCCTCCTCCCAGAACCTCCACCTTGAAGAATCTGTCGTCTCCGGGATATGAGGCAGCCTTGAAGGTGACCATAAGAAGCGAATCATAACGATGAAGACCGTTTACAGGAGTAAGGAGGGCACCTTTCCTGCCTTCTGCATCACCTAATTTGAGATAACCGTTCTTTGCAAGGCATACAGGTTCCGTTGCTGGAGCAACAGGCTCTGAGGCAAAACCTTTATTGAGCAGTCCGTCAGTCCATTCCTCTATTCCCATCTCCTCCTGTGTATCATCCGGAGACCAACTCCCGAACTTGAAGTCGGAGAAATTCTCATAAGTCCTCTCAATGGCTCCCTGATGGATGGGGAAGAAAATTCCAAGATTGTTTTCCGCCTTGGTCACGAGAAGGGTGCCGGAACGACGTGAATAGACGACATCCTCCGACCTCGCTTCATGTTGCAGCGTCACTTTCCATATATCCTGCACATCAGTTACCTCACAGGCAGCCACTTTCAGCCACGGAGTCGGAGCCGCATCCTGCCATGAGACCTTGAAATCCTTCACGGAAGTCCTGACATAGAGCTGTGCACCTCCCTCCTTCACATCCACACACCAGGCATCCAGAGGTTCATCACTGCAATCTTCTGCAGCGTGCACCTGAATAACCTCCTCACGTGGAGCATTGGGGTCATCCTTGACGCAGCCTGGTACCACAAAAGCGACGCAGAGAGGCAGGATAAAAGCTAACAGTTTCTTTTCCATAAGTATCATTTTAATTTGAATGTCACGATGATGGGCAAATGGTCTGAGGGATTCTGAAAATTTTCCACTTTCGGATGTCTGCTCGGCTTGGTATATGCATCCTCAACTACTCTCGCAGAAGTCACCATCTTGTCAAGAGCCGGAGTCAGATAGACGAAGTCTATCCTCTTCCGCTCGAAAGTGGTAGTATAGAAGTTACGCTGGCTGCGTTCCCATACGGCATCCACATATGGAGTGTTCTTCAGGATGTATTCATGAACAAGGAGTCTTGAATCCCCTTCCGGAAATCCATACACCCAGTTATCTTTCGGAGAGACAGCGTTGAAGTCTCCCGCCATCAGCCAGAGATTATCTGCCGCCTGAGGGTCAGTGAGGATGGTATTCCTACATATCCATTGAATTTCCTCAAGTCTGTTTATATCGCCTTCGTTGCGTGCAGCACTTGCATCCCGTTCTTCCTTGGAGGCCTGTTTGTATCTGAAATGGGATTTCTGCGGCCAGGTGTGCAGGGAGACAAGGTTCAAGGTCTTTCCATATACCTTGACACGGGCCCATCCTGCTCCATGTGTCACCACGGTCTGGTCGTCACCCACTATTTTCATCACATTTTCGATAGGGTACCTTGACGTGATCACCTGCGGATAGCCGTCACGGTGTCCGGACACATATACATGTTTATGTCCGTACCGCGGAGCAACCTCATCCCATATGAAATATCGTTCCTCACGGGGCAGTCTCCTGTTGCTGCCCGTATGATATATGGTCTCGGCCTCGCACCATATGCATATATCCGGATTCTGAGCTTTCACCCATTTGACAAAAGCTTCATAATCATCTTCCTGGCCGGCCCACATGCCGTTCTGAATGTTCCAGTAGAGGATCTTCAGATCCTTTCCACGTGCATCGGCAGCAACCAGCGAAAGGAAAGCCGCAAGCACCATGATGACAAGTCTTTTCATATCAGTTCATCTTGAAATCAACGAGAATCGGTCTATGATCGGAAGGGTGACAGAAATATCCCTTGCCTGCATCCTTGAGGGACTGATCCTGAGAAAGTATGGTCCAGGAATCGATCAGAACCTGGGCACTTTCAATACGGCCGTACATTGACGGTGAGGCATACATGAAGTCAATCCTCTTTGTGTCACCGTTGATGGTCGAGAAGAAGTCACCCTCAGGATTCCACTCGGAGATGACATCCACAAGATCGGTGTTTTCAAGTATATAGTCGTGGAGAAGCCACTCGGTTTCGGACTGCACCTTATACACGTTCTTTTCCTGAGTGTAAATATTCTTATCCCTGCTTGAAACCGCATTGAAGTCTCCCATCATCAACCAGTCGCTCTGACTGCTGTAAGCGGAGTTCAGGACAGTCTGTCCGCAGACCCAGCTGATCTCCTTCTCACGATGGTAATCGCCTTCGTGGGCTGCTGCGGATGTCGCCTGATCTGCCGAATTGGTATATTTCGGATCATATGCGTGAGCAAAGGCATGGAAGGACACGAAGTTCACGTCACGACCGTTGCAGTTGATCCTGAACAGGCCTGACCGGTGCTGGACATAGTCGGAGGATGTGCCGATCTGGCCGAATTCAGCGACCTTTTCAATAGGATATTTCGATGTCACTACCTGCGGGTAGTTGTCATTGGATCCCTTGACATAGCTCACATAGTTGTGGCCATACTTCGCAGCGTACTGAGCCCACTCGCGAGGGAAGGTTCTGTTGGTACCATAGACCTTGTCACCCAGCTTGTTGAATATGGTCTCACCCTCGCACCACATGCACACGTCAGGATCATATTTCTTCACCCATTCAACAAAATTGCGGTAATTGTTGTCCTGGTCGGACCACATTCCGTTCTGGATGTTCCAGGACAAGACCCTGAGAGTGGAATTGTTACGGGCTGTGTGGTCCTTGAGGGACCTTACCTGATAGTTGTCAAGATAGAAACGATATGCTCCTGTCTTGGAGTGGGATGCAGCTGTGGTCAGAGTGAATGCAGACTTGTCGTTCATGTTCCTGACCGTGAGTTCCACATTATGCCATCTGCCGTCCGATGCAGGAAGAGTCACTGCCGATCTGTCGAGTGCCGCAGTCGATCCGGTCTTGGAGAACCTGCGGGTGAAGGCAGTCTCCTGAAGTTCGGTTCCGTCCACTTTGCAGGATATTATATTTCCACCGTTAGTTGCCTTGAACGACAGGTCATCATCGAAGTCAGAGGCCGCACATATGTCAAAACTGATGACGAGGTCCCTGTGAGCATCCGAGATCTCTCCGGCAAAGACAGGTTCCACAATACCGTTATATGTATCACCCACGGATATATAGCCCTGATATTCCTGGCAACGGTAAAGACTGAGATATCCGCCTATGTTGCGGCTCTTGATATATGAATCCGAAAGATATCTCGATCCGGCCACATCCTTTCCTTCCGTTGCCGAAAGGTTGGACTCCTGAACATACCCGGATCCAGCCGTCGCATATGACACAGGATGGAGAGGTGTCTCATATCCGCTCAGAGTCCTGCCGCTCTTTGTCGTCACATCACCTGCCACAGGATTCATTCCGAAGGAGTTCTCTCCGGCAACCACATCACCGCCCCAGACCATGTTGTCGAAGCCTTCATGAAAAAGAAGATTCTTGTCCGGCTTCCATGTCACCGTGCAGGAGTGGACCTTATCCTTGTCTACGGTGAACGAAGGTATGCTTGTCCGGCACATCAGGTGGTCTGCACTGCATATGGTGACTTCCAGGCCCTTGGAATATTGCCCCGCACTGACCGGAATCATGAATACGGTTCCTGCCGAAGGGACAAAGGCTCCCTTGTTGGTGCAGTTCAGAACCATGAACGGCAGTCCCTTTCCCATCGTGAAAGTCTTCGTCTGCAGGTCGTAAGAGCCTGTTCCTCCGAGGACGGTTCCCTGAGGGTCCGTCACCTTTACAGATGATATGTCCGCCGTTCCCTGAATCTTCAGTCCGATCATTGAAAGTCCTGCCGAGAAGGACAGCAGATTGCCTTTTCCTTCATCGTAGGATGCATATTTCGGAAGAGCAGCCAGGGTATTTCCCATGGTATGATACGCATATGCAAAAGGATGCACGACATCTTCCAGAGGTGTGTCGCCGTGATATTTTGTCGTCTCCTCCGTGGCCATTACGGCTTCATAAACTGCCGCTTCCGATTCCTCCACATCCACATAGACCTTCCCGTCATCCTGTACGGCAGGCACATATGCCTTACCGTTCACGGTGACCGTCACCTTGGTCCAGTCAGTTCTGCCGCCCGCAGCCTCCACTAAAGGGGAATCCTGCAGGAGAAATCTGGTCATGCCGTCTTTAATCTCGAGACTGTCCCCCACTTCCGGTTTCTGGGTCTGGGTTGTATCCTGTTCCGGAGTCTGAGTTGTATCAGTCTGCTCCTGATCCGGTTCTTCCGGCTGTTCGATCTGTGGTTCACATGCAACGAAACCAAAAACGACCAATGCGATGATCGCTGATACTGCCTTTTTCATCTTTCTATGATTATATTTCCTGTTGTCTTCTTTTCCAATTGAATATCGGCAGGATGAAGGAAATCACCGCTGCACCTACCCAGAAGAGGGATACGTATGTGAAGTCATACCGGACTATCTCTCCTGTGACCTCGTCGCGGAGTGCCTGACCGTCAATTAGCCATCCGCTGATCACATTCATCAGACCGGCAGCCACATATGAAGCAAGTCCCACAATTCCGAGGGCTGCTCCCGTTGCCTTTCTCGGCACAAGATCCACAGCCATAAGACCGCCGAGGAAGCATATGAGAACCCCGATGGAAATTCCGAACAAGGTCATTGCCAGAACATTGACAATCCAGCTGTCACCTCCGTAAAGGAAGAGCAGCAGTGCAATCGATTCCAGGATTCCGGCAGCCAGTGCCGGCCATTTCCTGTCTCCTTTGAAGATAGTGTCTGAAAGCCATCCTGCAGTCACCGTACCGATGATTCCCATGACCGTGTTGACAGCTATGATGAAGGCAGCCTCCTGAAGAGCGAAACCTTTGACTTTCTGAAGGAAGAACATTCCCCATTCGTTGATGGCGTAGCGGCTCATATACATGAAAGCACTTGACATAGCAAGAATCCACACTCCTGGATTGCGGAGAACTGCTCTCTGAATGCGTCCGGACTCGGCCTTTTCATCTGCTGCGCCGACCTCCTTCGCCTTTGCCTCCATCTCAAGCTGCTCTCTGCTCTTCTCTCCCGCGAGGACCTCCACAGGCTCAAGTCCCTTGCTTTCAGGATTGTCATGCAGCCACAGGAGTATGAGGAAGACACCGAGCACACCGGCAAGGGCAGCACCGAAAAATCCCCACTGCCAGCCGACAGCACCTACCAGAAGGCTTACGAACACGAAGGACAAGCCTTCTCCGAAGTTATGCGAGGCACTGAAGAAGCCATAGAAAGTGCCTCTGATCTTGAGAGGATACCACCTTGACAATGAAATGATTGCAGGTGGGGCACCCATGGATTGGGACCAGCCGTTGATTGTCCACATAATGGCAAACATCAGGAACATGACTCCACCTGTGACTCCGGCAAGACCGTCCCATACACCGAGAAAGCCCATGATGAAGTTTGCGGCAGACGACAGAATCAGCCCGGTCGCCATAAATTTCTTTATGTTGCAATGATCGGCCAGAAAGCCATTGATGAATTTGCCGACTGCATAGGTCCAGTAAAGACAGGCTCCGATGATACCGAGCTGGGTGGCATCTAGAAATCCGGCATCAATTATAGGCTGCTTCATCACATTGAGCGATGTGCGGCACACATAATACAGACTGTATCCGATTGTCGCGGCGATAAACGCCTGGGTACGGAGCTTTTTATAGGTCTTGTCCGACTTCTCCGCAGGCACTTTTGCCACGGAAGGTCCGCTCACCTTATAGAATTCAAGGAATCTTTTGAGCATATAATCAGTTTCGTGTTACTTAGTAATGACGTATAGAAACGACTTATCACCCAAAATAATTTCAAATTTTGTCTGAATTCTAGCAAAAAATATCCGGAGCAGATCTCACGACCGGCTCCGGACTAACTATAACCCTATTATTAACAACTAAACTAACCGTAATCCTGTATTTGCAAACGGCGTGCCAGACTCAGTGCTTCTGTGATGCGAGCCATGATGCAGCATAAGAACAGGTGGCCTGGCAGACCAGATCGTTTTCATGTGCATAGTCATATGCGGCCTTTACGAGTTCCGCTGCAATGCCGCGTCCCTTTATCGGCTTCGGGACGAAGGTATGTTCGATTATTAGTGAATTCCCGCTCAGGAGATAGGAGACGAATGCATCGTGTCCCTCGACAGTCGTCGCAAAGCGATGCTTGTCATGTTGGTGTCTGATATTGAGTTTCATGGCTATTGATGTTAAGATCGACTTGCCCGACAATCAAAACTGGTGCCAGAGACATTCAGTAAGATGAAAGACGGTGCAGACGGGTCGTATAGGAGACGCCTGTCGAGACATCAGGACGACCGGCCATCTTCATCTGTGATGCTGAAAGAGGTTCTGCGACATGCCAGCTGATAAGAAGAAGGTCATCAGTCCTATGGGCTTCTTCAATTATTGCCGTGAAAGCATCATACGTTATGCTCAAGCCCGTAAAATAGGCTGTCAGTTCATGAGTTTCATAGCTTCCGTACGAACCGGAAGCAGAAAACTCAGACTGAGCGGAGATTCCGTTCCCGCATAGGAACTCGATGGTCAGACCTTCCAGAGGAGATTCCTCGGTTGTCCACAATGTCCTGTAGAAGCGGTCGTCAGGCGCATCATATATGCAGGACGTAGCAAAAAAGAATGCCGCCATCAAGGGGATAATGGCAGCATGACGGAAAATCAGACGTTTCATAGTGCTACCTGTCAAGTTGTTCTGACAGGTGCAGATTCAATGATTATGCCTGATTCTTTTCAGTTATCATCTTTCCGGCGATTTCTATTCCGGTCACAAGCCCGAAGCCTATGAGGGCGAAGATTACCGCGCCAGGGATGTGAGGGTCAGTCATCGGGGCATTGGCCACGACTGCCGCATCAAGAGCAGCCAGGGCTGTTTCCGTGCCGGAGGCTTCGGCAGCTTCGGCGAGCAAGGCCACCTCAGGAAACTGCGAACATACGATTGCCTCCATATTGCTCCAAGGCCAGACTTTCACAAGAGAGCCGATTATGAAGCCGGCAAGAACGATAAGCGTCTCCTTATGCCAGCGTGCGAGCAGCCAGTGGAGGAACTTGGAGAATGAAATTATACCTACAACTGCACCTACCAGGAAAACTGCAATGATCAGAAGGTTCGCAGCAAAATCCTCACCCGCGACCAGACCGGATATGCAACCCATTATATACTGGTACTTTCCGAGAATCAGCAAGATAAAGCTGCCGGAAATGCCTGGAAGAATCATTGCACAGATGGCGATTGCACCGCTCAGGAATATGAACCACAGAGCGTCAGGAGTCTTTGTGGGTGAAAGCGTACAGACCACTATGCCAAGCACGCAGCCCAGCACGAGAAAGAGTCCGTCACTCCATTTCCATCCGGAGATTCCGCGCAAGATGAAGATCGACGAAGCCACGATAAGGCCGAAGAAGAAGGCCCAGGTCTGGATCGGGAAGTCACTCAGGAGCATCTGCATAAGTCCGGCAAGTGACACGACGCTCACGCCTATTCCGGCGACAATAGCAAGAAGGAAGGAGCCGTTGATATGCTTCCAGAAATCACGCAGGCGTCCTTTAAGAAGAAGCTTCACTGCCTCCGAATCGACACGCGCGATGGATCCCACGAATTCGTCATATATGCCCATTATGAATGCTATAGTGCCGCCCGAAACGCCAGGAATGACATCGGCCGCTCCCATGCACGCACCTTTTACACTGACCAACAGATAATCTTTAAATTTCCTCATCTTGAATCCCTACTATTTAACTTTCTGAATAAACTCGGTAAACTCCGCAAAGATCTGGCGGGAATCCGACCTCAGGTCACCGGCAGAAGTCCCTGTGACAACCATGTCATAGGCATGTCCGGGAAAAGGACAGCGTCCCACCTTGAAACGTGCGCGGACGCACTTGCTCATGAATTCGATCGGAAAGTTACCATTGTCCACCAGCGAAATGAACAGGTCGCTTTTCTCTTCCATCAGAGACGAGATCTTTTCCACATTAGGAGTGCCGAGCCAGTCCAGCCCCTTGCGCAGAAGGGTCTTGTCTATTGTCGTGAGCAGAAGTTCGTCCTTGCCCAGCTTTCGGAAGTCGAAGAAATATATGTTCACCTTGAGGCCATTCGACTTGCCCCAGGCAAGAATGTCCTCCTTGAGAAGGTCGAATCCGGTCTCCTCCACATCAACGACTGCATTGACGGTCCTGATTTCGGAAAGCGGAACAAGTCCGGTCGCCAGAGGACTTGCATATTTTCGCAACTTTCTGTCGCGGAAATATCTTATGATCCTGTCAAACATAAGCTTACTCTACATTAGGGGTGTTGGCTGCAATGAGTTCCCTGATCTCCTTCTTTGCCGCCTTCCAGCGCGGGATGTCGATCTTTGTTCCGACCACCTCCACAACCTTGGCAGCAATGATAGATCCAATCTCTCCGCAGACCTTCAGAGGCATGCCGAGCGAATGGGCATAGAGGAATCCTGCAGCATAAGTGTCACCTGCACCCGTCGCATCCACCGGAGTCGCCGGCCAGGCCTGGATGAAATGATATTCATCGCCCTGCTTTACCATCGAGCCATCCTTTCCGACCTTCACGACAGCTATTTCACAGTGGCGCGCAAGTTCATCCAGGGCTTCACGAGGTTCCAGACCGGTGAACGCCTTGGCCTCAGTCTCGTTTGCAAAGACTATATCGACATATTTCTCGACGATGTCATGCAGGAACACGCGGTTCGACTCCACGACATTGTAAGAAGCCATATCTATGGAAATCTTGCAGCCTGCTGCCTTCGCCATCTCCACCGCACGACGGATAGTCGCTTGATTCTGAACAAGATATCCTTCGATGTGGAAGTAGTCATATCCTTCGAAATACTCCGGTTTGAGATCCTCCGGAACAAGTTCCAGAGCTGCACCGAGATACACGGCAAAAGTTCTTTCCGCATTGGGAGCAGTGATGAAGACCATTGCCCTTCCTGACGAATGGACACCCTTGAGGAGCACCGACTTGATGCCGTACTGGGCCTGGTCACTCTTGAAGAGGTGACCGAGGTCATCGTCTCCCACCTTGCCGATGAATCCGGATTCCATTCCGAAAATGGCAGTACCGGTGATGGTATTCGCAGCTGAACCTCCGGCAACCAGCTGCACACCCATCGGCTTGAGGGTCTGCCAGATCTTGTCGCCGGTCTCCATGTCCACATGCTGCATGCTGCCACGCGGGAGATGGTACTGTTTCAGAAACGTGTCGTCCGGAAGGACTGCAAGTATGTCGGTCAACGCATTGCCGATGCCTAGAATCGATGCCATAAGGTCAAAGTTTTTGATACAACCAAGCAAAGTTACTGAAAAATTCCGTATTTGTCGTTTTTTGGATAAATTTGCAGCCTGTTATGAAGAATATAAAGAAGATAATGAAATATATAGCCTCCCTGGCTCTGGCGGCGTTGCTGCTCTGGGTGTCGTTCAGGGAGGTTGA
Source organism: Bacteroidales bacterium (assembly GCA_017938925.1). Classification (GTDB taxonomy): domain Bacteria; phylum Bacteroidota; class Bacteroidia; order Bacteroidales; family UBA932; genus Cryptobacteroides. The sequence continues at coordinate 113,950 of JAGBAO010000010.1, forward strand.
ATGGAAGGACTTCATCAACGGGCTCAAGGACTGCAGATGGGGTTTTGTCCTGCTTTCTATGGCAGCAGGCAGCACTGCATTCCTGATCCGAGCGCTCCGTTGGCGTCAGCTTCTCCTTCCCATCGACGACAGCATCAGCCGCACAACAGCCTTCAACGGCGTCAATATAGGCAACATCTCCAATTATATATTCCCGCGTATCGGAGAGTTTGTTCGTTGCGGAGTCATCACCCGCCGTTCAGCACCAGCTGACCCTAACGACCCGTCTGTAAAGAAGGCGACTTATGACAAGGTGCTGGGAACTGTGGTATTGGAACGCGGCTGGGAGCTTCTTGTGATGATTCTGATGCTTGCCATAGTCGTTGTCGGAGGGTTCGAGCGTTTCGGCAACTTCTTCCTTGAACAGATCTGGAATCCTATGGCTCAGAGCCTGGATTTCAGCATTTGGTGGATTGTCCTCGCTGTCGCTGCGGCAGGAGCGGCAGGCGTATATGCCATATATGCATATAAGGACGCCAACAGTTTCTGCAGAAAGGTATGGAGCATTTTCCGTGGCTTGTGGCAGGGCTTCGCAAGCTGCCTCAAGATGGACAGGAAGTGGCTGTTCTTTGCCTACACCGCCCTCATCTGGATGCTTTACTGGCTGATGGCGGCAAGCACGATGTGGGCGGCTCCTTTCCTCGGAGATCTCGACCTGATAGATGCCCTTTTCCTTTCGCTGGTCGGCGGTCTCGGCTTCGCCGTTCCGGTTCCGGGAGGCATCGGTGCCTTCCATTTCATCATCAGCATGACCCTGGCGACAATGTACGGCATCCCGGTGGAGATGGGAATCGTATATGCCACGCTCTCACATACGTCTCAAGCCATAACCCAGATCCTTTTCGGCCTGGGCTCATACGCATACGAAACAATAAGGAAATGAATGTATTTATAGGACTTTTCATCATTCTGGCCTTTCTGGTCATTGGAAACCTTCTTTCGGCATTGCTGGGAGGCTTCATTCCCGGCAGCGTCATCGGAATGCTTCTTCTGTTCCTGTCGCTTCTGACAGGTGTGATCAAGGACAAATGGGTACGTCAGGCTGCGACTTTCCTGACAGACAACATGATGATATTCTTCATGCCCGCCTTCATGGGTATCATGGACCTGTGGGGTGTGGTGAAGATGGATTTATGGGCCTGGATAGCGGTTCTGGTCCTCACTACAATTCTTGTGATGCTGGCTTCCGGACTGACCCAGACTTTTGTGGAACGGCTTGTTTCAAGGCATAAGGCCGCTCATGCAGACAAGACAGGGAAGATAATCAAACAGGAGGACTGATATGAAGGAACTGATGATGAACATGCCAGCTATGCTTGCGCTGACAACAGGAGCTTATCTTCTGGGAGTCTGGGTGAAGAGGAAATCAGGACTTTCCATGCTGCATCCGTTCCTGATCAGTGTCCCTGTAGTGATCGCCATTCTCAAGGTCACTGACATTCCATGCAGTTTCTACATCGAATCAAACGTCATCATAGACTTTTTTCTCGGGCCCTGCGTCGTAGCCTTGGGCCTCCTCCTGTATGACCACAGGAAAATCATCAGTCGCAATCTTGTCGGAATCCTTTCCGCCGTGACCTCCGGAAGTGTTGTCGGCGTGGCAAGTGTATATGCCATGTGCCGTATGCTGAGGCTGGATGAAGTCTTTCTCCTTTCCCTGGAGCCGAAGTCAGTGACTGCACCTATTGCCATCGAAATATCCACCTTCCTGGGTGGAGACCAGTCCCTGACAGCTGTTTCTGTTGTGCTCTGCGGTTTCATCGGAGCAGTCATAGGCCCGTTGATTCTGAAAGTCTTCCGTATGAAATCCCCTATTGCAAAGGGCCTCGCCATGGGCTGTGCGTCTCATGGCCTGGGAACAGCCCGAGCTATAGAGATGGGAGCGGTTGAAGGGGCCGTGAGCGGCCTTGCCATAGCCCTGATGGGGGTTATGACAGCTGTTGCTGTTCCTCTTTTCAATCTTATCGTCGGATTATAAACTCACCTCCTATAAGGCCTTTGATGTCTTGACGAGACTGTCGCCGAGGCCGATCGTATAGCCTTGCGAGAAGAACACAACCCTGTTGAAGGTGTCCGCAAGGAGTATAAGAGGCAGACGGCCGTTCTTTTCAAGCTTCATCTCGGTCGCGATCATCCTGCGGATACTTCCATCCTTGTCTATGCCGAACTTCACAGTCGAAGGCAGATTGAAGTGTTCAGAACGGAATTTCCTGCAGTCATCCTCAGTCGCAAATATGATCACTATAGGACGTCCCCAGGCCTCCAGTTCTGCAGCTGCAGCCGATATATCCATGAAGGCATGATTCGTCGGCTCAGTTCCGTAATCCACGAGGGCTACGGCGAAATAGCCGCGGCCTGTGGTTTCAAGAATAGACTTCTCATTTCCATCAAGAGTAAGATATTTTGCCTCCGAATCGAAGCTTCCTATGACACGGATCTGATCCTTGATGTCCCTCATAACGAGGTCTGCCACAGTGGTCTTACCCTCTTCGACTGTAAGGAAAGTGATATCTGCAAAGACATTTCCACCGGACATCCTGGAGCCGCTGACCAGCATATAGTAGCCGCAGTCCATTTCCGCAGGCTTCCTGAAAAGCTCCGACCACACTCCCTTGCCATAATTCAGAAGCTTGAAGGTGCCATCCTCATATTTTGAAATCGTGAAGTGAGTCTTGTACTTCGGATCATCGAGAAGAGGAATCTCCGAATAACGCAGCTGGAGTTTTCCCTTAGGGCCGGCCACCTGTTCCTCTGCATTGAAGTCCACATCATAGACCACTCCGTCCTTTTCATATTTCAGTGCTCCTGTCACGGCATCGCACCATGCCGGAATTCCGAACGAACGGCACATCGCCACAAAGAAGATCTCTCTTGAATTCCTGTCGGCAGTCCTTGTTTCCCAGACCCTTTGAGGACGTATCTGGATGTAATAGCCGCTGATGTCGTCACGCATGGTGAGGTTGTCCCTGCACCAGTCCACCAACAGAGCCGGATTCATGCGTACCGAATCAGCAAGTGACTGAGGCACAGCGTTCTGAAGGAAAGAACGATAAGGAGACAGGAGCTCACAGTTCACCCTTGGGCACAACACTCTTGACGCCTCTGATGCAGGATCAGTATTATAAAGATGGTCTGCAAGAATATACGCCGGAGTGTCACGAAGATCCTTTTCGGAAACCGACAGCAGGAGATCCAGAGCCCTGGCTCCCATCCCCTTTGTAGAGGCTTCTGAGAGAAATGCAGAAATTTCCGGATGATTTCCTCTTGAAGCCACCATCACGCGGGCTGTCTTTTCTGAATCCAAGCCATGCTTGCGTGCAAATTCATGTGATTTCGCCTCATCGTAGAAGGTGGCCACATAGGCATTCCTGAGCGAGTCCTCATATTCCAGTCTGCACAGGTTCTCCGCAACCTGCTCAGGGGTCACATCCGGAATCTGAGCATTCTCCACTGGCGGCACGACCTCCATTTCCAGATGAGGGATCTGGCTGAACTCCTTCTTGTCAAGCACGATGGTGACCTCCTTATCCTTTCCATAAGACACCTTTGCAAAGCCGAATCTTCCGTCCTTGGCAGCATAGACCATCATGTCCCCGAGTCCGGCTGTCAGCCAGGTGCGTCCTTCCGCATCGGATTTCTTATATGCGACATTGGTGAAGGCAGAATAGTTATATATCTGGAAATTAACCTTGGCACCCTCAACAGGAGTTCCGTCTTCCGCCACAACAGTGATGATGACCTTAGCCGACTCAGGAGCATAGTTCTCTATCACGTTGATCTCCGTATAATTAGGATTCTGCTGCACGATTTCCTCCGGTCCGTCATATCTGCCTATGACATTGGTGTGCATGAGCATTCCGCGGCTGCCGGGAGCATTGAACCACGCGAGATTCAGAACCGGCTCCGGCTCACAGGCACCCAGGAAGCACCATTCACCATCCACCCAGGCCTCCACCCAGGCATGGTTGCTGTCGGTGTGGGCCCAGCGAGGCGTATAGACCTGACGTGCAGGGATACCTACTGACCTGAGTGCCGCCACAAGAAGGGTCGACTCCTCGCCGCAGCGGCCGTAGGCAGTCTTCACCGTAGCCAACGGAGAACTTGTCCTGATGTCGGAAGGCATATATATGGCCTTCTCGTGGCACCAGTGATTCACTTCAAGCACGGCCTCGCGCATTCCCATATGCTTTATCCTTGGAGCAAGTTCCTCATAAAAGACATAGCGCGAGCTGTCCAGATTCTCGTTGTTCACCCTGACCGGGAGCACAAAATGACGCACCTCACGCTCAGGCACCCTGCTTCCCCAAGGCATTTCGTCCAAAGCCCTGCAGGTCATCCTGTAATGGTCGAGATAGTACTCCGGAGTCATGTTCAGCATATCTCCAAGCGGCATATATGCATAGAGAAACTCCAGAGCCTCCTTCTCGTCGGGTTTGAGCTGCATTGCATCAAGGTCTATGGAAGCCGCCTGAAGTATCGTCTGTCTGGTGGCAAGGTCCTGTCCGACCTGCTGACGGTATGAGCTGTCCGAGATAAAGTGAGTGGTACATCCTGTCAGGCAAAGAATTCCTGAAAGAATCGCTGTCAATGTCTTTTTCATCATTTCATTTCAGTTATTCTGATGACACGTCCTGTGGCATCGTTAATTTTGTATTTATCATCCATCCTTACGCAAAGGACTGCAGCCACACGGTTTTCCATGGCTCCCGCGCAGTCCGCAAGCATCACGGCTGAAGATTTTTCAAAGGCATCATATTTCAGGTCGGCAAAAAGGTCACTGACCTTCTTCTTTCCTTTCATCCCGAAAGGCACAAACCAGTCTCCCTGACGCCATCTGCGCAGGGCAAACGGGAATCTGAGTCTGTCGGCGTCGAACTGAAGCACGCCTTCAGGCTGCTTTAACGGCATATTCTTCGTCCGCTCCAGTTCTTCCACACGAAACCTTCTTCCGCATATATGATAGGTCCCGGGACCTGGTACCGGCATGAAATCATCGCCGTGGGTCAGCGGTGCCCGGGTGTCTGACAAGTGGCGGGACGGATCTGGGTTCTCCTCGCGAGGGATTATCGTCAACTCTCCCCTTCCTGTCATCAGGACATGTGTGTCCGACTCGAAACGCTTACCCGAGACTGTGCGGTCGGAGGCGAGAAGATCTTCAATGGAGGCAAGGACAGGATGATTGAAGCCGTATGGTTCGAGGATATAGTATAAAAGGTATCGCCAGTGAGGGTGGGAGAGCAGGGGGGCTGTGGGGATGGAGAGATTCCCGGTCGAGCCGGGAATGACGGACTGGGAGCCGGAAATGACGGAGCTGCAATAGTCCTTCACTATTTCCGAGGCTTCACAGAAGTATCCCATTTCACGGTTGAGAGTGCGGATGAACGACGGGTTGATCTTCTCGAAGACCGGAAACACCTCGTTGCGGATGCGGTTACGCTTGTAATCTGACAATGCGTTGGTGCTGTCCTCGCGATATGCAACCTTATTGACGAAGGCGTATCCCTCGATCATCTTGCGGGTGCACTCCAGCAAAGGGCGGATCAGCTTCAGATCAGCGGCATACGGCAGATCCGAAATCAGAGACATTCCCCCGAGTCCCTTCATACCAGTACCACGCAAAAGATTGAGAATCAACGTCTCCGCATTATCATTCGCATTATGTGCCACAGCAACTGCTGCATATCCATGTTCCCTGCACAAGCGGGCAAACCAGCCATATCTGAGATCACGGGCGGCCATCTCTATGCTCACCCCGTGCTCCCTTGCATATTCCTCAGTATCAAAGTCAGTCACATGGCAGATTACACCATGCTCATCTGCCCAGGCACGCACAAGAGCTTCATCCCCGTCGCTTTCCTCACCTCTGAGATGAAAGTTGCAATGGGCAAGTGCAATGGCGTCAGAGCCATATTTCCTGAGAAAAAGATCTGCCATGCACATGGAATCGACTCCCCCGCTGACTGCCAGCAGAGCCCTTGACCTTCCTGATCCCGGAACGGTCAGTCCGTCGGAAGCCGTATGCGACACAGCACAAGGGGCCGACCAAATACTGATCAGCCCCTCTATCCTTTCCATCGCCTGAGCAAAATGCCTCTGCATTATTTCTTAGATGCGATTGTGTAGGTGAATCCGAATGCGAGTGACTCCTTGAACTGCACACGCGCCTTTCCTTCAGGGAACTTGTCGATATCCTTAGGATTGGTTATCATGATGGTGTCATCATAGATAAGGTTCGTGGTGAGTGTGAGCGAGAAGTACTTTGCGAGTTTCCAGTCTATACGGTTGTCCCAGTTGATACGAGGGCACTTTCCTCCCACAGTGTTCTGACCGGCGAGGTAGTTGTAGAAGAGAACGACCTGGGTCGTATACTTGAAGTTGTCGTTCACGTTCACTGCAGCGTCGACCTTGAGCTGGGCACCGAACTCGAATCTTGCACTCTGATACAGATTTCCGAGAGCACTTGCAGCCTTTTCGACATCTTCCTTCACACCTGCCGCCTGAGCATCTGCCAAAGCTTTTTCGGCAGCGCCGAGCATATCATCTGTGGTAGACTTCTTCAGATTCATCGAATAGCTCTTCCTGAGGAGGTCGTCACGGACGATGACATAACCTCCGGTGAGAGGCGCGAAGTTCACTGACAGCCACTTGGTCGGCTTGTAATCGATACCGAGTGCGAGATTAGTGTATGCAGGAGCAAGGAAACCTGACTTCAGAACGCGGGCATCTTTCCACAGGTCCTTGAGGAAACCCTTATCCTCAATTTCCTCAAGAGAGCCGTAACCGTCTGGAGTACCCGGAGTATTATAGTCATATCCTGTAGTGAACTGAGACTTGAAATCAAAGTTTGCAGAGAAGAACAGCACATCCTTGTATGCCTTGTATCCCCACTTGCTTTCAAGGTAGATACGGTCAGTGCTCTTCTGAAGGATCGGCTTTGACGAAGCATAGAGGAAACCGTAGTCGAGCTGGAGACGGTTGTTCCAGAACATCTCGTTCCTTGCATAGTTGGCGTTTCCGTCGATGAATCCCTGGAAGCTCACGGTGTTGTCTCCACCGGCTGCCCAGTTGGTAAGCGATGTCTGACCGACATTGAGGTTTGTCATCAGGGAATTGGTCCAATACTTAGGCTTCTCGACCTCAGGAGCCACTTCCGGAGCTTCTGTAATTGCCTTTGCCGCCTCTGCAGCAGCTGTCTGAGCATCCTGAGCTGACGCCGACACCATTGCGCATGCCGCGCAGATGAATGAGATAAATATTTTTTTCATGGTCTTTGGATTTACTAGTATGAAATTGCAAAAAGAACGCGGCGGCTCGACGGCTTGCCGGAGTAGATGCATGTGCCTTCCTCCTCGCAGACTGCGCTGTCCACAGGGATACAGCGGATGGTCGCCTTTGTCTCCTCCTTGATCTTCTCCTCGGTCTCAGGAGTTCCGTCCCAGTGGCAGAGCAGGAAGCCTCCCTTTGTGATCTCCTCCTTGAACTCTTCCCAGGTGTCCACCTTGCGGATGCTCTCATCACGGAACTTGAGGGCCTTGGCATATATGTTTGACTGAATGTCATCAAGAAGAGCGGCGATCACGTCTGCAATGCCCTCCTGCTGATGAGACGACTTCTCGCATGTGTCGCGGCGTGCCAGCTCGACAGTGCCGTTCTCAAGGTCACGTCCACCCATTGCAAGACGCACCGGAACTCCCTTGAGCTCCCACTCTGCGAACTTGAATCCCGGACGGAGTGTGTCGCGGCTGTCGATCTTCACGCTGATTCCCTTTGCCTCAAGTTCCTTCTTGAATGAGTCCATCTTGTCGAGGATAGCATTGTTGACTGCTTCGTCCTTTCCTGTGATAGGAACCATGACAACCTGGATCGGAGCGAGCTTCGGAGGAAGCACAAGACCGTTATCGTCTCCGTGAGCCATTATCAGGGCACCCATCAGACGGGTAGAAACTCCCCACGATGTAGCCCATACATACTCCTGCTTGCCTTCCTTGTTGGTGAACATCACGTCGAAGGCCTTGGCAAAGTTCTGTCCGAGGAAGTGGGATGTACCCGCCTGCAGAGCCTTTCCGTCCTGCATGAGAGCCTCGATGGTCATTGTGTCGAGAGCACCGGCGAAACGCTCGTTAGGACTCTTGTGGCCGACAACGACAGGGACGGCCATATAGTTTCTTGCAAAATCCGCATATACGTTCACCATCTTCATTGTCTCCTCCTCAGCCTCCTGACGGGTTGCATGAGCGGTGTGACCCTCCTGCCAGAGGAACTCTGCGGTGCGGAGGAAAAGACGGGTACGCATCTCCCAGCGCACGACATTCGCCCACTGGTTGCAGAGGATCGGGAGGTCTCTCCATGATGTCACCCAGTTCTTGTATGTGTTCCAGATGATTGTCTCGGATGTAGGACGGACGATGAGCTCCTCCTCGAGCTTAGCCGAAGGATCCACGACCACTCCGTTTCCGTTCGGATCCGCCATGAGCCTGTGGTGCGTCACCACGGCACACTCCTTTGCAAATCCCTCGACATGCTCCGCCTCACGGCTAAGGAATGACTTCGGAATGAAAAGCGGGAAATATGCATTCTGGTGCCCTGTATCTTTGAACATCTTGTCCAAGACATCCTGCATCTTCTCCCAGATTGCATAACCATATGGTTTGATCACCATACATCCCCTGACAGCCGAACGCTCGGCGAGATCCGCCTTCACCACAAGGTTGTCGTACCACTGAGAGTAGTTATCTGACCTTTTTGTTACCTCTTTTGCCATTGTATTTTTGTTTTTAATTATTTTATCCCTATTATTGTGTCCTGCGATAAACTTCGGGTTGTCACAGGTGTCAAACCTCATGACGCGCGGTATGCTTATTGCAGAATATAACAGGTTGCGAAGATACGAAATTATTATAAATAATAGGAGACTTGAACATGAAAAAGAGTTCTATGCTACTGATTACGGCGGCCTTGGTGCTCTCGTCATGCGGAACAGCCGCTCTGACCGCTTCGTCCGACAACGGACAGAAGTTCCAGGACGGCATATACGGCAGCTCCCCTTCATTCCGTTCAAAGGAGGAAAAGGCCGAAGACCTGGCTGCCACTGATGCCCTGGTAGAAAAGACAAAAGCATCAGAAATATACCTGTTCGGAGACAGGAAGGACACCATAATGCTGGCCGACAACCAGTCTGCCAAGATACAGTATGACCGTCAGACAGGAGGCACCGTCGTGACAGTGTCAGAAAACCCATACGCACTGAACTACGACATAGACTTCTACTACTCGCCATACAGTGTGGGAAGCGCGTGGTATTGGAGCCGTCACTATGATCCATGGTACTGGAACACATGGTCTTACGCACCATGGAGATATCACGGCTGGTATGACCCGTTCTATGTGGGAGGCTGGTATGACCCATGGTATTACAGCGGATTCCACGACCCTTGGTACTATGGAGGCTGGGGCTGGAATCACTGGTACGGCTATTATCATCACCCGCACTACTGCGGCTGGTACGGAGGCTGGTATCCTCATCATGGACACGGACACATACATGGTCCGGGACACATCCATGACAAGCCGGGCGGACACGGACACAACAGGCATCTCAGAGGCCAAAGATACCAGACAGGATCAGACAGAGTGTTCTCAAGCAGGACATCGCTCAGAGGAGGTTCCAGCGTGAGGAATACGACAGGAAGGAACGCCTCTGCCGTGTCGTCAGGCACGACTTCAACCAGAAGATCCGGCAGCGGACTTGCAGCAGGACGGACGGTTTCGGGCAGGACCACGGCTGTCAAGAGCAGCGGTACCTCAAGCATAAGAAACAGCATGACCTCCGGCACAAGAAGTGCGGTGGGTTCTTCCAGACCTTCGGGCACAAAGCCGACAGCTTCAAGGGGCAGTGCGGTGACCAGCGGCAGAAGTTCTTCAGTTTCAAGAGGTGCCGTTGGAGCAGCCGCAAACCATAGGAGACCTGCTACCGTAAGTTCCAGCAGAAGTTCCTCTTCCAGCTCAGGATCGTCTTCCATCTCACGCGGTTCGTCGTCCGGCAGCAGCAAGAGCTACAGAAGCAGTTCATCGTCAAGCACTTCATCCAGAAGCAGCGCGGCGTCAAGCTACAGCAGGAGTTCTTCTTCAAGCCAGACAAGGAGTTCTTCATCAAACTACGGAAGCGGCAGCAGCTATAACAGAAGCAGCTCAAGCAGCTTTGGCGGAGGAAGCACCAGGAGCTCCGGAAGCTACGGTGGCGGCGGAGGAAGCAGCAGGAGCGGAGGCTCAGGCGGTTACAGAAGATAATATATTCATAAAGGCATATATATGAGAAAGACAGCAATCACAATCATCTTTTCGCTGGCAGCAGTAGCGTTGCAGGCACAGACGGCATACGATGCACTGATGTTCAGCGAGAACAATTACGAGGGGACAGCAAGATCGGTGGCCATGGGCAATGCCTTCACCGCTTTGGGAGGAGATCTTGGAGCTGTCACCATCAACCCGGCAGGAAGTGCAGTGGCCGGTTACTCACAGATCACGATCACCCCGTCACTGACCTTTACGGCAAACACTGCCCAGGGCGTGTCGCCGTACACTGACGGCAGTCTGCCATATTTCCAGAGGGCGATGAAGAGCAGGATGACCACATTCGACCTGCCGAATGTCGGAGTAACATACAACTGGGACACCGGAAGGAAAAGCGGATTCAAGAATATCACGTTCGGATTTGTAGTCAACCAGACAAACAGCTGGAACGAAGACATCTACGCCAACGGAACAAACTCCACGACTTCGTTCATGGGAGCGCTGGCTACGGACGCCACCAACAACGGATACCTTGCGGCTGATCTGGCGGCAGAAGACGCATATGACTTCCTGCCTTGGAAGGCTGTAACCGGATATAAGAGCGGAATGATCTCAACTTTCGGAGGCTATGACGACCAATATGTCGGAGCAAGCGAACTTATATTCGAGAACACTGCTACAGGAGAGACAGAAATCGTGGTCGGAGGTCCGCTGGAGCAGACTTACGGCAGAAGGGTCGACGGAGGAAAGTATGAATATGCCTTCAACGTCGGTGCCAACATCTCTGACTTTGTGTATATAGGAGCCAACCTCGGGATAAACTCGATCACCTACAGCTACGACGAATATTTCATGGAAAAGGCTGTGGATCCGGCAGACTTCGAGATCGGTCTTGACAACGGCCAGTCCATGTTCTTCGAGCAGATGAAGTACAAGTACAGCTACAATGCCAACGGCACGGGAGTCTTTGGAAAGTTCGGTGTGATTGTGACGCCTGGCTTCGGCCTGCGTATCGGAGCAGCAGTCCAGACCCCGACGTTGACCACGATGACGGAGACATGGGCGGAGGACGGAGAGACCAGATTCTCCAATGAGTCCTACAGTGCTGTCAGCCCATATATTGAAGCACAGTACTCGTTCCGCTCACCGCTCAGGGCTAACTTCGGAATAGCCTACACATTAGGAAGTCTCGGACTGATCAGCGTCGATTACGAGATGTGCGACTACAGCAAGATGAGATACGACACCAACAACACTGACTGGTCATACTTCGAGGAGGTTAACGACGACATAAGGAAAAGATTCGGGACAGCCCACATGCTGAGGGCAGGTGTGGAGGTCAAGCCTCTTCCGGAACTCGCAATCCGAGCCGGATACAACCTGAGCACAGGTGCAGAGAAACTTGACATCTGGAACAACAAGCTGGAGCCTCTGCTGAACCACTCCGCCTCATTCGGCCTCGGATTCAGTTCCAAAGGTTCGTTCTTCGCAGATGTTGCAGCCAAGACCCGCTTCATCCCAGACGAGTACTTCATGCCATACGAAGACTACATCTTTGACGCAGAAGGGAACGTGGCAGAGTTCGCTCCGGAGATCCTGAACAAGAGTTCCCTCTGGAAAGTCCTCCTGACTATCGGCTGGAGATTCTAAGCACCCCGCGAAATGCAAAAGCAAAACATTCCGCCCGCCAACCTCTTGCATTTCAAGAAAAAATAATTACCTTTGCACCCACTTTCGGAATCTTGGCTCCGCCACCAAGGCATCAGCCTCCCAAACTGCGGCCCCCAAGCTCTCCGAAAAGCAACAAGGCTCGGTTCGGTAGCTCAGTTGGATAGAGCAACAGCCTTCTAAGCTGTGGGTCTTGGGTTCGAATCCCAACCGAATCACTTTAATCGCTCTCTCAGATATCTGGGAGGGCGATTTTTTCGTTTTGGCTCCAAATTGGTCCCAAAATTTTAATGCATCATATCCGAATCTTCCACAATTTCACGATTTTTTTTCAGATTTTTCTGCAATTTCAGCACGGCACATATTACGCCAGGTGACTGCTGTCATTCCGGCGATGGACTTGAACCAGCGGGAGAAATTGTAGATGACAGGTATTCCGACTGCAGAAGCGACTTCGGATATCTTTACGCCCGGATTGTGGAGGATGATCCGCTTGGCTTCTTCGATACGGAGGGTATAGAGCCATTGATGAAAGTTTGCTCCCAGTACGTGGTTGAAGTAAAAAGAGAGATAGTTGCTGTTGATCCCGATCTGGGTTGAAAGGCTTTTGATGGAGACTCCCGGAACGCAATATAGTTTCCTTGCAGTCCATTCGCCAAGTACCGCAGGTATCTGTTCCATCTTCTTGCCGGATTTGACCTTAAGCATCATCCCCCCCCGATTTTTCTATGGCCATATCTGTGGGTGTGGGGACTTCTGAGGCTCGCGAGGTGGTCCAGAGGTAGTCTGAGTAGTTTCCACTGGTAGAGTCAGATACGTATGTT
>JAGBAO010000026.1 GCA_017938925.1 Bacteroidales bacterium
CCTCGCAGGGTCACATCAAGCCTGGCAAGACAGGTAAGCATCTGCGAACCGGTTCCTCCGCAGCCGATGAGATTGACGGTGACACGATGACGTGGATTGAGCAGGTAACTTTCTGTAAAATGTACTCTTTTCATTTCAGTATGTCTTTAAGTTTCATTTCTCCTAGCGGTATAAGTTCATCCGTATTGAACGGAGCCTTTCCGGCTGCCTTTGTAACCAGCACAAGATTGCTGCGGGTAGGATTACCGGCTCCACCAAGATGAAGGAACTCGGTAAGCCAGAATTTCTTCTCCCAGTATTCTATCAGATGCTCGTATGTCAGGTCTGACGGCTTTGCTATCGCTGCATTTCCTAGACACACACGCGATCCCGTCACATTGAAGAACGGGGCTGCATACAGGGGTGTTTCCGGAGTGAGAGTCTCATCCTTGTAGGCATATATGTCAAGGCTGTTGCCGCTGACACAATAGATTACCCCCGGAAGGTTGTATTCTCCATCCTCTATTCCAAGGGAGGTATGGAAGTACATGACCCTCTTACATGGCGGGTTATACCACACATATTTCTCACAGCCCTTGCGGGTGTTGCTCCATAGCATATTCTCAGGCAGCTTTCCATACGGTGTTGTGCTGCGGTGCTCGGAGTAACCTTCTATCAGCTTGTCTATGAATTCAGTGGTAACAGGAACCCCTTCACACATCCTGCCGTCCGGACCGATTTTCCTTAATTCAAGATAGTGTGAGCCTCCACCATCTGTGGAATAGGCAAGAAGTGCTGCCCGCGGACGCAAGAGCGTATTTATCTCTCTAGTCAATTCGTTTGTTTGCATAATGTCAGATTTATAAAACACAGAAACTCATCAGCCCACTCGAAGAATCTTTCCGGATAGTCATCCTCTAGAACAAAGACCCTGTCTGTGTCTGGTGTAAGTTCAAATGTCGATGTCGGTATCAGTTCGTAGGTTTCCCTGCTGTTTAAATTGAACAGGTCTGCCATCTCGTTTTCTACATCTCCGTTTATGTCATAGACAATACGGATCTGCTGCCACATCTGCATCGGTGTGAAATCCGAATCCTCCTCGTAGAAAGGATCGTATTGATAGTTCATGATGGATTTTTCCTTGGACACGAACTTCATTCCCTTTTTTATGAGATCAATGAGAGTCTGTTCCATCTCATCGGCACAAGGATATCTTTCGAGTGCCCTCCACAAGTTCGTATAATAGGACCTGGATTCAAGCGTTGCGAGCGCTTTGTACACCCTTCCTCCCGATTCATATGACCGGATGCGACGATGTCTTCTTCTACGCTCTGACGGATCTTCATCCTCGCAGTAACAAGAGTCCAAAAGGATGTCCTGCGCCCAGAACGCGTCATCATCGTCATTGATAGTGGAAAGCCCATTAGCCTTCATGAACTCATGATAGAAGGTCAGGACTATCCGCCTGAGACGTGGACGAAGCTTCTCGGTGAAGCGTATGGGGAAGTAATACAGAGTATGGTCTCCCCATTTGTGCATCTTCCACAGATTGAAGTAGAGCCTGCCATCACGTTCTTCCAGATTGACATTCATATCATCTCCCAGAAGCGAGGACATCTCTGCATACAGGTTAGCGATCCCGACTCCGATAGACTCCGCAGGAGAATGCCGGGAGTCCTTCCCCAGCAGACAGGCGTAGCGAAGATATGAGTCCCGCAGGTACTCGTAGTTTTCCCGGGTTATCAGATTGTGTGATTCCCCGTTCCAACTGCACCAGACCAGTTCGTCCTTCGCCTTGAGGGTGTATGTTTCCTCTAGAAAAGGATTACGGCTCCGCTCGGCGCCGTAATCCGTTCCTGCCTCACAACCCCTATACGGTGGTTCCTCTCCAATGCTTCTATTATGAGCCTGGATAGCGACTCCATCTGATAAGCGTTTAACCTCGTGCATTCTTTGACCTCCTTATTGTCTGTTTCCATATCATCATCCTTTTGTTCCGATTGTGGTCTTGAATTCATACTCCGCCATGTCCTCATTGATCTTCGGTCCATGAACCGTTGCTGTCGTGAGTTCTGGATACATGTTGGAATAGTAGTTCATCACCATCTCCGGCGTATCATTCGGATTCGGATCTGCAAGAGTGATCTTCTCATTACCCTTCTTGAAGGTAAAGGATCTTGTCATTTCATTGATTACAAGTGCCATAATATGTTTGTTTAAATATAATTTGTATAAGTCTCATTTCAGTCAAGAGGAAGGTCGTCATCATCTTCACATGTCTCCTCTGGGGCCAGACCGTGGTCAGCATCCTGTGCTGGAGATGGTGAGACATCTTCATCACCGAACAGACTACCCTGGTTCATATCCTCCATGATCTTGTCCATCTTTTCTCCAAGAGCTTTCTGTTCTGCTTCGGAGGCCACCTTCTGAGCCTGCTGAAGCACTGCCATCGCCGCCTTATAGTCCTTGGATGCGATAAGTTCTTCAGCCTTCTTTATCTGCCTGTCATAACTCTCCTTCCGTTCCTTCTTCGCCTTTGCTTCGGCTGCCTTAGCCTCCTTGACGGCCTTGCTGTTCTGTGCAGCAGCATCCGCCTGACGTTCAAACTCCGCGATATTGGTCAGCAGTCCGCTTGCCTTTGTCAGAGGCTTCGACACTGCATCCAGGAAGCCATCGTCCATTTCCTCCGGTGTTCCCGTCATAGTAAGCGGGATGATACGGTTCTGAGCCTCGTCCTTGAGACCGTTAGCCTTCGGCAAGGCAGATACTATCATCTGACCGCCACTTTTTCGTATGACCAGCGTGATGTCAACGCCTTCGGTCATCATCCTGTTGATTTCTGTAAAAAACATGA
>JAGBAO010000011.1 GCA_017938925.1 Bacteroidales bacterium
TGAGTTGATAGAAGTTGATTTGAAAATATAAGGTTAGAAACTCGGAGCGCAGCGACCAAGTCCCTTTCTTTGGAAAGGGATTTAGGGAAAGGGTGAAATGAAGATATTTTCATATTTATGCACCCTGTCGGACAAAGTTTCAGAGTTGATTGAAGTTGATTTGAAAATATAAGGTTAGAAAATATGAAAATTTTGATAAGCGGCTACGGCAAAATGGGCAAGATGATCGAGAAGATCGTCCTCTCCCGTGGAATAGAGTATGCCGGCTGGAGCGAGGCAATCACCGAAACGGACCCGGCCCTTGCAAAGGAGTGCGTGTGCATCGATTTCACAACTCCGGCTGCCTTCAGGGCCAATTACAGGTTCCTGGCAGAGAACTTCAAGGCGGTGGTTGTGGGAACCACCGGCTGGGCAGACATAAAGGACGAGGTCGTGGCATATTTCGAGAAATGCGGCACCCCGATGATCTGGGCTTCGAACTTCTCGATCGGTGTGAACGTGTTCTTTGCCGTGACCGACTATGTCACCAGACTTCTCGGGGAGACCGGCGGCTACAGTCCGTATATGGTCGAGATGCATCACTGCCATAAGCTGGATGCCCCAAGCGGAACCGCCCGCTCGCTGGGAGATATAGTGGACGCGAATATGGGAACGCACACAAACATCCAGTCGGTGCGTTGTGGCGAGATTCCCGGCATCCACACCATCGGTTTCGAGGGAGCTAATGACCGCATTACGATGACCCACGAGGCATTCTCCCGTGAGGGATTTGCCGCTGGAGCTGTCGAGGCTGCCCTCCGCACGGAAGGCCTGACCGGAGTCCGTGAATTCAAGACGGTTCTGGGGCTGGCTGGTACCGTCAGGCAGTAAAATGGTCAAAACTCTGCCTGTCGGTCTCCGAAAATTGGCAAAACAGGCTCTTGGTTAAGAGACATAGACTTAGAAGAAATACAGTTGAGAATATGAAACATATAGACCTTTCAGGCTGCGGAACAGCCCTGATAACACCCTTCAAGGGCGGGGAAGTCGATTATGATGCTTTCGCTTCCCTGGTGGACAGGCAGGTGGCTGCCGGCATAGATGTGCTCGTACCTCTTGGAACGACCGGTGAGACTCCATGCCTTGAAGACGATGAGCGCATCAAGGTGCTGCAGGTGGCGAAAGAGCACAGCAACGGGCTCCCGATTGTGGTGGGAGGCGGAACCAACTCCCTTCAGCACACCATCAGAAGCATGCAGATGCTTCAGCCGCACGGGGTGGATGCCTTCCTCATTGTGGTCCCGTATTATAACAAACCGACCCAGGAAGGACAGTATCAGTACTTCAAGGCGGTGGCCGAATCGACTGACAAGCCGATCGTGCTGTATAACGTGCCGGGCCGCACAGGAGTGAACATGACTGCAGAGACCGCTCTCAGACTTGCGGAGATCGATAATGTGGTTGCAATCAAGGAAGCGTCCGGAAACAAGGAGCAGATCATGGAGATCCTGCGCAATGCGCCGGAGGGCTTTCAGGTCCTGAGCGGAAACGATGACGACACTCTCTGGATGATGGAGAACGGCGGTGCCGGAATCATCAGCGTGGCATCCAATGTGGCTCCGGAACTTCTTGCAGAGTTTGTGGGAGCGATCCGAAAGTACGAGTGGGAGAAGGCCCGTGAACTGGAGGCACGTCTGACTCCTCTCTTCGTGAACTGCTTTGTGGAAAGCAATCCGATCCCGGCGAAGGCGGCGATGGCTGCAATGGGACTGATAGAGAATGAACTCCGTCTGCCTCTCGTGCCGGCTCAGCAGAAGACATATGACCTTATGGCGGCGACTGTCCGCAATCTGGGACTTTTATAGATAATTGATTATGATGACAGAAAAAGACAGATTCTATCAGACGATAGCCGACCTTGAAGCCGGCAGGATAAGGGTTGCCGAGAAGATCGGCGGCGAGTGGAAGGTGAACTCATGGGTCAAGGAGGTCATCCTTTCGGGATTCCGCCTGGGCAAGCTGGTCGATATGACCCAGGGCCAGTTCTCCTTCTTTGATAAGGATACCATTCCGACCAGGATGTTCAACGAACAGAGCGGAGTGCGTATCGTTCCCGGAGGCAGCAGTGTGCGTGCCGGAGCATATCTGGCTCCGTCCGTGATCATGATGCCGCCTGCATATGTGAATATCGGTGCGTATGTGGATGAGGGAACCATGATCGACTCTCATGCCCTCGTGGGCTCGTGTGCTCAGGTCGGAAAGCATGTTCATCTTTCTGCGGCATCCCAGCTCGGAGGTGTTCTGGAACCGGTGGGTGCCCTTCCGGTCATCATCGAAGACAACGTCTTTATCGGCGGCAACTGCGGAATCTATGAAGGAACCATCGTGAAGGAGAATGCGGTGATAGGTACTGGCGTGATAATCAATGCTTCCACTGCGATATTCGATGCGACGACAGGAGAGTATATACGTGCCAATGAGAACGGACAGATCGTTGTTCCGGCCGGTGCGGTGGTTGTGGCGGGAAGCCGTCCGATCAGCAAGGGACCTGGAGCGGAGCAGGGGATCCATCTCTATTGCCCGGTCATCGTGAAGTACCGTGACCAGAAGACTGCCGGGTCCATCACTCTTGAGGACATGCTCCGATAAAAGATCCTTCGCTGTCTCCCAGGATGACAGGTGAAAGGTTTCTCAGGATGCCATGTCAGGGCTGTCATTCTGAACGGAACGAAGTGTAGTGAAGAATCTTTATGATGAATATGTACGATAACAAGTTTTCCGAGGACGTCTCCTCCTTCTTCCGCTCCCCGGTGAGGGAGATCTTCAAGAGGGTGGATCTCAACTCCATATATTCCTTCGCGGGAGGCTATCCTTCTGCGGAGACCTTCCCTATGGAGGAGATCCGCAGGACAATGTCCGAGGTCATAGACAAATATGCCGGAAAGGCTTTCCAGTACGGCGCAACCCAGGGTGTTCCCGAGTTGCGGGAGGCTGTGGCGGCAAGGTATGGCGTGCCGGTGGAGCGTGTCCAGATTACCTCCTCTTCCCAGCAGGGAATCGATGTCTGCACGAGGATCCTCGTGAATCCCGGTGACGTGATCCTGACATCCAACCCTTCGTATCTGGGTGCACTTCAGTCCTTCTGCTCATACAGGGCGGACATCAGGGGAATATCACATGATCCTGATCTGGAGACTTTTAAAAAGGCATATGAAACTGTTCTTTCCCAGGTCGAGGCGGAAGGAAAGCAGGTGAAGTTCCTGTATATGATACCCGATTTCCAGAATCCTTCAGGAGAATCCCTGACCTTGGAAGAGAGGAAGATGCTGGTGTCGCTTGCTCAGGAACACGGTTTTCTGATTGTCGAGGACAGTCCGTACCGCGAACTCCGCTATGAGGGGGAGCATATTCCGACCATGTACTCTCTGGCTCCGGACCATGTCATCCATCTGAGGTCCTTTTCCAAGATATTCGCTCCGGGGTTCCGACTGGGCTGGGCGATAGCACATCCGGATATCCTGGACAAGATATATGTCTGCAAGCAGTCTCTGGACCTCTGCCCTCCGATATTCGACCAATATGTGGCTGCCGAGTTCCTGACCTCAGGCCGTCTGGACGAGAACCTTGCCAGGAGCATAGATTTATACAAGGGCAAGCGTGACCTTCTGCTCTCTCTGCTGGAAAAGCATATGCCGGAAGGGGTGACCTGGACGCATCCGGAGGGAGGCCTGTTCCTCTTTCTGACCATGCCGGACGGATTTGATGCCGTGAAGTTCTATGACACAGCCCTGGATGCAGGTGTCGCCTATGTGGCAGGAGAGTTCTTCCATCCGGATAGAAGCGGAAAGAACACCATGCGTCTGAACTTCTCCTTCATGTCTCAGGAGAGAATCACCGAGGGCATCAGACTGCTGGCCGATTTGCTGCGACACGAAATCGCTTGATCCACAATGTTTTACGCGAAGTGCGTGCTCCCCTTTGGCGGCACGCAAAACTTGGAAGTTGCTGATAGCTAATAAGATAGGCGCCACCGAAATTATGATGAGATTCTACAAATACCAGGGTGCAGGAAATGATTTCCTGATAGCCGACAACAGAGACGGCCATATTACCGGGAAGGACGGAATCCTTACAGCTGTCCTTGAAGACGGAACTGTCTGGTCCAGAGCCATATCCGATCTGTGCGACCGCCGTTACGGGGCTGGTGCAGACGGTCTTATGCTTCTTGATGCAGGAACCCGGATTGATGCAGGAACCTTGACCTCAGTACCCACTTCAGCAAGCCCGCTCCCGGCAGACAAAGCCACTGATTTCCATATGACCTATTTCAACTCCGACGGCTCCGGCGGAATGATGTGCGGCAACGGTGGCAGATGCATCGTGGCATTTGCATATGACTGTGGTGTCCCGGGGGAAAAGGTTGATGCACAGGGAACTGTCAGATACTCCTTTACAGCTGCGGATGGCCCTCACGAGGCATTTGTTCTGGAGGCGACCCCGTCAGGAAAGACCGTCAGACTCGGAATGAAGGATGTCGATAAAGTGACGCACTATGATGCTCTCACAGGAACCTCAGTTCCTTCCGATGGCTTTTTCCTGGACACAGGCACACGTCATTATGTCCGTCTTGTGACAGAGGTAGACTCATATGACGTCGTGGGTGAAGGAAGAGATATAAGGTACAACGCACAGGAACTTCAGCCGATCGGAGCCAATGTGAATTTTGTCGAGCCGTCAGACGGAGTCCTGAAAGTCCGCACATACGAGAAAGGTGTCGAGGACGAGACCTTTGCCTGCGGAACAGGAATTGTGGCCTCCGTTCTTGCTGCATATGTCACAGGATCGTCCCATGACTATATCGGAAGAGATGGAAGACGATACTATAGGGTGCAGGCAAAGAGAGACTGCCTATCAGTCGATTTCATGCCGACAGAAAATGGTCTTGCAAGCGATGTCCACCTCACGGGACCTGCTGTAAAAGTCTGTGAAATCATCTTCTAAGGCCTGGTTTTCCTCTACAAAAAACTCTACAATAACTCTCAAAACGATGTTACTGCCGGTAATGTGATATTGGCGTAACGTGTTGCTATACAGGCTGGTATGTAGTGTATGCCATACATTTGGTGCCGATAGTGAAAATCACGGGACTTCCTCTACAATCCGAATTTTATTATATTTGTTTTGTTAACAAATGAGAATTATATGTTCGGACGCAAAAAGGCTGACAAACTCATAGAGGATATCGACAGGTACTTCGACCTGATGGATCAGGCGGTCCTTGTCTTCAAGGAGGGAGTCAGAAATTATCTATATTCAAACCCTGCCGGCTTCAATGACAACCTTATGAAGATGTCATCGCTGGACAGTGAGTCTGATGTCTTGAGAAGGGAAATAGAAAACGCTCTCTACACTCAGACTGCATTGGTCCGCTCCCGTGCGGATATCATGAGACTTTTCGAAAAGACAAGAAACATCACGGACATTCTGAACGAGAGCCTGCTGCAGTTCGAGATCGAGACACCTTTCATTCCGTCTGAACTCAATCAGGAATTCTTCAAGCTCACGGAGTTCTCCACTCTTGCGGTCGAGGCCGTGGTCCCTGCGGCGAAGGCATATTTCAAGGCTCCGGAAACTGTTCCGGACAAGATCAGCAGGGCATATTTCTATGAAAAGGAGGCGGTGAAGTACTCCCAGACCATCAAGAGGACGGTCTTTCATAACATGCCTTCTCTGAAACTCAGTGAGAAGTTCCATCTGAGATATTTCGCCCTCCATATCGAGAACCTTTCCAAGGCGGCAGAAAATGTTGCTGACCAGTTGGCTGTGATGGCGATACGCAGAACCTTGTAGATATGAAACTCCTGTGCCTCATACTGCTCATGACGGCTGTCGTGCTATGGTTCTATCACTATGAGTTCGACAGGTTCTTCGGGGTGTATTACCCGACATGTGCGGTGAGGCGTTCGCGTTTCCCATACCTTTTCTTGACTGCGGTCGTTTGCGGTGTAATCCTTGACTTCTATCTGGGGGCAGATTCTCTGGCAGCAGGATCCCATGATGCAAATGTGGACTGTCGGTCTCTTATCATCATCCTTCTGTCGTCCTTCATGGTCCTTGGCGGAATGAGGCTTTTCTCGCTCAGAGGATCTGTCGTATATGCGACTCTCGGATCTTTGGCAGCCTTTTTTCTATGGACTGGAACAGATTCGTTCAACTGGCTCCATCTGCTGTCGATCGTAGCTGCTCCGGTGGTGGCTCTTGCCCTCGGGTTTTTCTTGAGACTGCTTCAGAGGGCCATCATAGACCGATACAGTATCCATCTCATAACTCTGTCTCATTATATGCGGCTTGCCGTGATACTGGGTGTCGTCCTTGCCGCATTTGCACTGGGACTTAACTGGGGCGGCTTTCTTTTAGGTTTAGGCGGATTGCTGGAGGGAGTGGGGACCTATACGGTTCTTGCCGTAGTACTTGCTGGAATAATCCTGTTCCTGCCGTTGGCAGCCACAACGAGGAATTCGGATGCGGAGGAGCCTTCCGGAATGTTTGCGGATTTTTCCATATATGCTGTGATTTCTGTGGGATTTTCAGTAGCGCTTACCCTCCTGTTCTTCTCGCTGGAATCCACGACGTCCCTTGTCGGTCTGGTGCCTGTGCCCCTTTCGGTTTCCGCACTCATGATTGCAGCTGTGGCCGGCACCGAGCTTGCCCAGAAATCCCGCCTTGTGGATGATGACCAATATTGGATGGAGTCAGCCTCCTTTATCCTTGCACCTGTAGCATCGTTTTTCGTGACATATATACTCCTGTTCGTGATAGATATAGATGAGCAGGACCAGCTTGATGACTTCGCAGTCATGGCAGTGGCAGCCGCGGCGATTGCCGCCATGTTCTTCCTCGGATATATACGACGTCAGCGCAGCCAGCGTGAAGCCACCGACAGGCTGGTATATACCCAGCAACAGCAGATATACGAGCATAGCAGAGCCCTGAACGACATGGAACTGAAGGTGGTCCTCTCGGAGAACCAGGCTTTGCACAATGCGGTGGAGATGAAACGCCAGGAGGTCATGAACGTGGCTCTGAGCATCGTGGAGCAGAGGGACTATCTGGAATCGCTGAGCGAGATGGCGGAGAAGCTGGCCAAGACGGACGATCCGACGGAGAAGGACCGTCTCATCGCGGAGATCAGGTCTTCCCTGAGACAGAGACTCTCTCATGACAGGGAGGTGGATTCCCAATATTTCTACTCCCAGGCTGAATCCCTTCACGAGGACTTCAATGCCAAGCTTGCGGAGAACTTCCCGGACCTGACCCAGCAGGAAAGAAGGCTGGCAGCTCTGCTCAGACTCGGATTCTCCTCAAAATATATAGCAACCCTGATGAACATAACCCCGAAGAGCGTGGAGATAAGCCGCTATCGCCTCCGCCAGAAACTGGGACTGTCCAAGGGCACCAATCTTGTAAATTTTATCAAATCCATATAAAACAATATTAACCACAAACCTTAATAGCAATGAAAAAGGTATTTTTAATTTCACTTCTGGCCCTTTCGGCATCCTTTGCTGCTGTCGCTCAGCAGGCAGAGACTGCGCAGACTGAGGTCAACCAGTATGGACAGAAGGTCAATTCCTATCCGGTAGATGCTACTGTACAGGATGGTATCCTTGTGTTCCAGAACAAGAATCAGAACTACAAGATGTGGTTCGACGTACGTGTGCAGGGTGATGCAGCCGTATTCTTCGGCTACGACAAGAACCTGACACAGATCGGTAACGGCATGAACATCCGTCGTGCGCGTTTTGCTGTAAAGGCGCAGCTGGACAAGAACTGGTACGGAGAGCTCGACACTGACTGGACCAGCGGTACTCCTGAGATCAAGGACGCCTATATCGGCTTCACTGGAGTAAAGGGTCTCGAGATCAAGATCGGTAACTTCAAGGAGAACTTCTCCATTCAGAGAAACACCACTTCGCGCTATCTCCAGTTCATGGAGCGTCCTATGGTGACTTATCTTGCTCCTTCACGCCATCTTGGTATCAATGTGAAGTACTCTATGCCGGCTCTTTGGGTGAGCGCAGGTGCTTTCGGACCGGCTCTTGAGGATGCTGAGACTCACACCGCGATCGAGGATGGAAACAAGGACTATGGCCTGAACTGCGGTATGTCATACACAGGTAAGATCGTTTATCGTCCGCTTCACAAGATGAAGGATGCTTCTCTCCATATCGGTGGTGCATTCTCTTACAGAAATCCTAAGACTTCTTCAACAGACGGTTACAACGCAGTGCGCTACAGCACCCGTAACACCACATCGGTGAACCGCAAGAAGTTCCTTGATACAGATGCGATCAAGTATCTGGATCATGAACTTGCTTGGACTGCGGAACTTGCAGGTCACTGGAAGGGTCTCCGTTGGGAAGGTGCATACATCGCTCGTCTTCCGTATGTCGACGCATCAAAGAGCCAGATCACAAACATCAAGCCGGCTTGGGGATGGTATGTTCAGGCAGGCTACCTCCTCTTTGGCGGAAAGCAGAACTATGATGCTGGCGGAGCCAAGTACACTCGCGTGAATGCTGGCAAGGAGTGGGGCGACATCGAACTTTGTGCACGTGTGGAGTATTGCGACCTTAACATCTCGCAGTACTGCATGGGTGGTTCTGCATATGCCTACTCGATCGGTCTTAACTTCCATGTGACCAGGAACGTGAAGTTCGTCATCAACTACCAGTATAACGATAACGACATCTTCGCTAACGGAAAGGGCGAGCAGGACGGAACAGACAAGACTGCAAAGGGACCTTACAGAACAGGTTACGATGCAACAGGCAACGTAACTTACTATCCGGGAGACATCGTGTCAGGCTCAGGTATCGACTACCATATGCTTGCATGCCGTTTCCAGGTAGCATTCTAAAATCATAAACACAACAACCAATAACATTAACACTTTAATTTTTTAGATCATGAAAAAGTTTTTTGTAATCGCAGCAGCTGCTGCCATCTCATTCTGTGCTTGTACTAAGGATGATACCAACAAGGTTCAGGGAAGCGGAAACAACGATACATACAAGGGTTCTGCAGGTCTTGTTCTCAACGAGCTTTCAGGTGCTGACAAGTTCATTGAACTTTACAACACAACCGATGCAGAGATTTCACTCGAGGGATGCTATCTCGTGAAGTATGACAGCTCAAAGGAGGGTGGCAAGAGCACAACATGGACAGGAAAGGCAGGCATGAAGATCGCTGCCAAGGGTTATGTAGTGCTTGAGAGCTCTGACCTTGCTGATGAGGCTGAAGGTGGAGATCCTAACTATAAATATGAGAGCGCAGACCATGTGTTCAAGGGTGGTCTCTCTGGCAAGAAGAACGTATTCATCGAGCTCTATAGCGCAAAGGATGAGCTGCTCAGCGAGTTCAAGCGTGGTGAGGAAGGTGCCGGCTGGAACCAGGTATCTGGCTTCAACAACGACAAGAAGCACACATTCTCACGCGTTCCGGATGGAACAGGTGCATTCGTTTACGCAGATCCTACAAAGGGTAAGGCAAACGGTGCCAAGGTTGCTGACATCGAGCAGGCTCCTGAAATGTAATTAAAGCATATAGTAAACGAACTATGGCAGAATTGAAAATCGGCGAGATCTCGAAGCCACGCTTCGAGTTCCGCTCTTTCGGACAGTGCTTCTGTGAGGCACACAAGAGAATGGCCCGTCTTTCCGTTCCTGTACCTGAAAAGGTATGGGAGCGCGAAAGCGACGAGATCTACATCATCTCACGCAAGAACGACATCAACAACACCAAGATCCGCAACGGAAAGATGGACATCAAGACATATGTCCAGACTGTTGACGGTCTCGAGCAGTGGAATCCTCTCATGAAGGGTGAGTTCCCTATCTCCCGCACAGTTCTCGAGAACGAGGTCTTCCCTGCGTTCATGGTGGAGATGCCGGCTCTTGACAAGGATGAGTACACCTACGACGAGTTCATCGCTATGGTGAAGGCTAACCCTGACCTTGCGGCTGTACGTGTGCACAAGCAGCGTTTCGGCTATATGGTGAATGACACCATCTGCGAGGTGGGCAACGTTCTCATCAACGGTGCGAAGGTAGTTACCATCAACTCTGAGTCTACTGAAATCGAGGATATCAAGAAGACCATCGCTGACTGCGGTCTCGAGGGTGTTGAGAACATCAACTACCTCCAGGCTATCAAACGCGTGATCGGAATGTCTGACAAACCACTTGCAAACGAATAGTACCATGGCACAGGAAATCGAAAGAAAATTCTTGGTTGCAGGCGACTTCAAGCCGTTTGCAAAGAAGGCTACCCGCATCACTCAGGGTTACCTCAGCTCAGTTCCTGAGCGCACCGTCCGCGTCCGCGTGAAGGGCGAGAAGGGATTCATCACCATCAAGGGTATCGGTTCTGAGAGCGGTGCAAGCCGTTTCGAGTGGGAGAAGGAGATTCCTGTAGCTGAAGTTCAGGAACTTCTCAAGATCTGCGAGCCAGGCGTGATCGACAAGACACGCTACCTCGTTGAGGCTGGCGAGCACACTTATGAGGTGGATGAATTCTACGGTGACAACGAAGGCCTCACAGTGGCTGAGGTCGAGCTTTCTTCCGAGGACGAGGCTTTTGCAAAGCCTGAGTGGCTCGGCGAGGAGGTTACCGGAGATGTGAAGTACTACAACTCCATGCTTATGAAGAACCCATATAAGAACTGGGCTAAATAATTTGAGATTGCCGATCAAGCCGGCAATGACGTCTGTCGTAACCGGCAATGACGTCTGTCGTAACCGGCAATGACGTCTGTCATAAGCCGACAGGGGATGGCTCCACGTCATCCCCGGCTTGACCGGGGATCTTTAAAACCAACAACCATGACCGACAAGAACACTGAACTGAACCAGGAGCAGGTCTTTGACCCGCTGGATATGAACAACTATAAGGTGGAGAAGCTTCCGAAGATGGAGAAATCCGGCTTCGAGAAGTGGATGGCACGCCTTGGCGGACCTATAGCGGCCCTTGTCTTCATCCTCATCTACTGGGTGGTGGACATTCCGCTCTTCGACAACATGGACTTTTCCGGACTGTCGGGCAAGGCTCAGGCAAGGCTGAACGTCATCGGTGAAGCAGCCTTCATAAGGGCCTGCTATGCCATGCTCGCCATATTCTGCGCCTCGATAGTATTGTGGATAACAGAGGCCGTCCAGAGCTACCTGACCTCACTTATGGTGATCATGGCCGTGATCCTATGCGGCGTGACCACCCAGAAGGATGCCTTCGCACAGCTGGGACATCCGGTGATGTGGCTCAACATCCTGTCTTTCGTTCTTGCCAGCATGCTTGTCAAGACAAGGGTGGCCAAGAGATTCGCCCTGTGGTTCGTGCTCAAGTTCGGAAAGAGCGCGAGCGGCATCTTCTTCAGCTTCCTTGTCATAAACGTTGTCCTTTCAATGTTCATCTCGGCTACCACCGTGAAGGCTACAATCCTTCTTCCTATATTCATGGTAGTGGCGGCCATCTTCGGAGCAAGCCAGGGCAACCGTAACAATTTCGGACGCAACCTTGTGCTCCAGAACCTTTTCCAGATCAATGTCGGAGCAAGCGCCTTCATGACCGGCTCGGGCGCGAACCTCCTTGCAATATCCCTTCTTACAGGTGCCTACAGCTCAGTCACGATGATTTACTCTGACTGGCTTGTGGCTGCTTTCCCTCTTGCCATGATCCTGCTCCTTATCGGCTGGTTCATCGGTGTGAAGGTGATATTCCCTCTCAAGCCGGAGGAAAAGAAGCCTCAGATCGAAGGCGGTATGGAACGCCTACGTCAGGAACTCGTCACCATGGGAAAGATGACCAGAGAGGAATATAAGTCGATTGCCATATTCGTGGGTGTGCTCGTGATGTGGGTGACCGAGAACTGGCATGGCGTATCTGCTGAGGTGGTGGTTCTTATCGGTGCCATCATCGCCCTCATGCCTGGAATCGGTGTCGTGAAATGGAACGACGTCGATATTCCTTGGCACCTGATGATCTTCTCGGCTGGTGCCTATGTGATCGGATCCGGCCTTAATGCCACCGACCTTCCTGCCATGATGGTCGGAGCAGGAATGGATGCCCTCGGCATCACTGCGCAGACTCCTTTCATAGTTCTGTATATTCTCCTAACTGGACTTATGCTTTTTAGCGCTCTGATCTTCCAGTCGAAGAACATGAGGACGCTGGTATTCGTCCCTATCGCCATAGGTGTCGAGCAGCAGTTCGGCCTTCCGCCGCTCAGCCTCTCGTTCCCTGTGTCACTTTTGATTGAACACGTTTACGTGCTGCCGTTCAACAGCAAGCCGGCAGCGCTGCTATATACGACAAACCATTACAGCTGGAGCGATACCTTCAAATTCGGTATCACCATGATGGTCATAGCATGGATTATGATAATGGTTTGGGGTGAAACCGTACTGCACTGGTTAGGTTATACTCCTGGGCTATTCTGATGATATCGATACAGGCAAAGAAACACGATAACTTCTCGGTCGAGTTCAAGTTCGGATTCAACTGCAGGGAGGACGGCGTCAAGGATGACTTCTCCGTGAACGCCTGGATGTTCGTGCCCAACAGTCTGGACATAAATCCGGAAAACTACGGCAAGAAGCAGTTCTACCGCGACATCAAGTCCAATGTCCGCCTGATCACGCCTGTGTATCTGCTTCGCGACATCGCGCAGGACACTTCCATGCCGCTGACCTCTCTGAAAAAGGCTCTGGAAAGGGTGGTGAACAATCCTCAGCAGAGTGACCTGGACTCATACGAGTACCATCTCAAGATGTTTGCGGCGATATTCAAGAGCGCTCTCCGAGACCATGCCTCCCATCTGAGGTCGGTGCGGTCGCTGGAGTCAGCGGAATATCTTGTCGATGACTATGTCGGCAACGCAAAGCTGGTCCTGGTGAAATTCCGTTCCTTATATAAGATAATAGACGTTCCTACTGTCTCAGACAAGACCCGCAGCTATTTCCGGCTCTGCGACGAGTTCATGAGCCATATGGTGGAGCTCAGGACCATCCGCCTGATCAAGGTCGTGGATGCATCAGCCGTATCTGCCTCCCTCGCGCGCATAAGGTCGGCATTTGCGGGACTGCTGGCAGAGGAAAGGGAATATATGGCCCGGATGGGATATGGGCGTCTGAACGGCAGACCGGACCATGACAGAGATCTGGTCTACCACCATGGAATGTTGAAGAAATTCATCGAAAGCGAGCTCTACATCAGTCTGGACAAGAAGAAGGACGGTGTTGCGGTAGAGCAGATATACTACAGCATAGCCGCCGGTGTGGCTATGATATTTGCGACAGCGGTCGCATGGCATACGCAGGTCAGATATGGAAACATCACGTGGCCGCTTTTCGTCGTCCTGGTCGTCAGCTACATGCTCAAGGACCGTATCAAGGACCTTCTGCGCTACTATTTCGCCCATCGTCTGGGAGACAAGTATTTCGACAAGAAGGCGACAGTGACCATAGGAAACAATCGGGTGGGTGTGATCAAGGAAGGATTCGACTTCATTTCGAAGTCCCGTACCCCTTCCGAGGTCATGAACATGCGTGACAAGGCTTCCACAGTCGAGGACGAGTCGAGGATATTCGAAGAAAAGGTCATGCTGTACCGCAAGCATGTGATCATAGACGACAGGGCCATGGCGAAAAATGCAGATTATCCTATGCGGGGGATCAACGAGATCATGCGTCTGCACCTGACCCGTTTCACCCAGAAGATGGACAATGCCGAGGTGCCGATAGACACTGTGGATGCAGACGGAAACCTCACCACATATTCGATACAGAAGATATATCATGTGCATGTGATATTCCAGCTTCAGCATGACGGGGAGGTCGAATACCACCAGTTCCGGATATCCATGACACGCAACGGAGTCCAGACAATAGATGAAATTTGATTTGCTTCTTCGGGAAAACTATGTATTTTTGCGTCCGTTAATTCAATAGTATAGATGAAGAAGACATTATTTATTTTTATTGCACTTTTTTCTTTGGCCTCGTGCCTGAAGGACGGCGGTTTTACGGACACAAGGCCGGTCTATGCCACCTTCGAATATTCCGGGATGGATTACACAAAACTTTTTGGCAAGGACAGTCTCTTCTTTGAGTCGGATGCTGGATATGGTCTCGGCTGGGAGTATATGGCTTTCCTGCATAAGGTGGACACATCCGTTACTGACAACTGGATTTTTCAGGGAGGTGTGATGCTGTCATATCTGAAAGGAAAGACCTTTGACCCGACTGACAGCCTTTCAATGGCTCAGAGCGACAGCCTTATGTATGCAGACAACAGGTTCCGGGCGAATTCGGGTGCAGATCCTCTGTTTGGCAGAACCTATCTCGTGTATCATCAGAACCCTGATCCGACTCTGATGCCGAAGCATGATGTGGAGTTTCTTGCAGCCAATGTGGGTACTTGCCAGCCGCTCGGGTGCTATGTGAACAATACTAATTATGTGGCATATAAGGTGGCGCAGACTTTTGAAGACGGAGACCGTCTTACCCTCAAGGCCACAGGATATCTCAAAGGGGTGAAGACAGGAGAGGCTTCGATGGAACTGGCGGATTTTTCCGCTAAGAAGGATTCGATCGTATCGACATGGACCAAGTTCGACCTCAACAATCTGGCAAATGTGGATTTTGTGGATTTTGAAGTGATTTCCACCAGGGAGGATGTCCCTGCGGATTTCTGCCTGGACTATTTTGTGACCTCAGTGACAATCAGTTATTAAACCTAAAGAATATGATTACATTTATTGTCTGGCTCGTAGGAGTCATCTGCTGCATCTGGTGCATCAAGGATGTATGGAGCAAGTCCCACGTGGACACACTTATCAAGGTCCTCATCACTTTAGGACTGCTTTGTTTCAGCTGGATCGGTCTTGCGGTTTATTATTTTATCGTAAAGGACAGGATCTAAAGCAGACCCTCTGGAACTTCCATGATGAGTTCCCTGTTTTCGGGATCGACAGAAAGTATCAGATCTTCATGGAGCGGTATCATTACTGCTCCATTTTCTGTTTCCACCTCTATGCACGGATTGTTCGGGATGTCGATGAAGTCGGTGATCTCTCCCACTTCGTATAGTTCCATCTCCTCTTCCTCCCCGACCTGATCGGGGATCCCCGCCGGAGTCAGCAGCACCCATCCCACAAGCGCTGCAAATCCGTCCTCTTCAAGGGACATTTCAGGAAGACAGTCTTCCTCTATATATACCGCCTTTCCTGCAATTTCCTCGACATCTTCCTGAGAGCAGATGTCTGTCAGGCGGACAAGGGCCTTGGTGTTGCCCCTCTTCTGGAATGATTCGATATAAAAAGGAACCGGAAGTCCATCGAATATGATGAACACCGGTTCCTGTAGGTTGATATCTTCAGGAGCGATTTCGCGGAAACCCAATACGAGTTCCCCGTCGGTACCGTTAGATTTCAGAACCTGAGCTACCTGCAGCATGGCAGAATTACTCAGCGCTTTCAGCTGGTGCTTCCTCAGCTGCAGCAGCTTCCTGTGCAGCCTTCTCGGCAGCGGCAGCCTCGGCAGCTGCACGAGCAGCCTCCTCAGCCTCAGCCTTTCTCTTGGCGATAGCCTCAGCTCTCTCCTGATTTACCTTAGCCTCAGCCTCAACTGCAGCCTTGTAAGCAGCAGCAGCGTCCTTGCTAAGTCCCTCTTTCTTTGCGTTGATCTTTGCAGCCTTCTCTGCCTTCCATGCAGCAAGCTTGGCATCAGCCTGCTCCTGAGTGAGAGCGCCCTTCTTTACACCACCCTCAAGGTGCTTTGCAAGGAGTACACCCTCGTAAGAGAGGAGACGCTTTGCAGTGAGGGTAGGCTGAGCACCTACGTTAAGCCATGCAAGAGCACGCTCGTGGTTGAGCATGATGGTTGCAGGGTTTGTGTTAGGGTTGTAAGAGCCGAGCTGCTCGATGAAACGACCATCGCGAGGTGCGCGTGAATCAGCCACTACAATGTGGAAGAATGCGAAATTCTTCTTTCCGTGGCGCTGGAGACGAATTTTAACAGCCATTGTGAATCTGTTTTAAATGTTTAATAATATTACCTACACTTCTCCTACCCGAGGAAAAGCGCGCAAAGATACGAATAAATCTTTAATTTCCAATAACATTTGCAGACCTGCGGCAGATGGAGCAGGTTTGTCATCGAAGAAATCGGTTGAAAATTTCAAAAAATGTTCAAAAAAGTTTGCAGGTTTAATTTTTTATCGTACCTTTGCAATCCCAAAACAAAGCGGTGGTGGTGAAATGGTAGACACGCTACTTTGAGGGGGTAGTGGGAGTAATCCTGTGCGAGTTCGAGTCTCGCCCACCGCACCCCGATACGACAGAGGAAAAATCGAAAGGTTTTTCCTCTGTTTCTTTTATACAACCTGCTGTAAATCTGTCGATTATATCGAAGAATGTGTTTCGGGATCAATGTAAAATCCCGGTTGTTTTGGATTTTCTTCATCACCGGCACAAAGCATGTATAGCGAGCGGTAGGCAAATGGTCCGGTGGACCTTTGCTGCGAGCGGGAGCCCTTTGGCGTAGCTCGCGCAGCTTGCTTTGAGCAGCTGGCTGTCGTATCTGCCAGCTCCGGTGCCCTGCACTCTGCAAAATATCTTTTCAAGCCGGAAGAAATGGTCCTACGATCAAAATATCCGCCTATTTTTTGATCCAGACTCTGTGAATCATGCAAAATCGCATATTTTCGACAGTTTCCGTGAGTTTCAATCAAAAAATCGTCGTGTTTTTTGATTGAAAATGCTGTGGCATGGTGCTCTGTTGCCCATTCATCCGAAAAACGGTCTCTAATAAAGTCCTGGTTACCATGCCCTCAAGGTAATAGAGTTAAATTACCAGCCTGCTTTTTCCGTTGATCCCTTGTTGTGAATCTCGAATATGCCAGTTTCCGCAGACAAAAGGCACCGACAGGCAGCTTTTCAGTCAAAACTTTGCCTGTCGGTCCTGAATATCATGGCTTTGGCATCTCAAACGGCACCATCAGGCAGACTTTTGAACAAAACAGCGCCTGTCGGTCCAGCGACTGATTTTACCAACCGACTTTTTCCTTTGATCCGAAATTCCGGCAGACCGCATCATTGTGAAGGTGGAGAAAATTTTCAGCGGTGTATTGCGGATTTCAGAAATGTTCGTACCTTTGCAGTACAAGTCATCAGGGTTATACAGCAACCCATTAGATTAGACATCACCCCAATGATGTCTTTTCTTTTACCCATAACCTAACAGAGGGGGCATATCGTAACACCTCGGGGACTGTCCCAACAACCTCTTTCAAATCGTTCTTTACGCTGTATAACCTGATGACCAAAAGAACAGATTGCTTAGAGGTCAGGGTGACTGTCAAGATGGTTTACCCTGTGCTTATCAAGGTGAGGGCGTACACGCGTTTTCGCCTCGGTAAGATAGAGAAAGTCCGCAGTCATTATAGAAGATATTGGGGTATCTGATACGATGACAAAGACTGAGCCGAAAGGCTGACTATCTCACCCCTCTGTTTTTTCTTTCAACCACCTTACAAACTCCGCGCATTTGCGGAAATCCTCCCTGAAAGTTCGATAATCTGTAATACCACCGCACTCCATTTCACACGAGGAAGTTTCGAAAGAAATTTCCTCTTTTTTTTGTTATTTACCGCGGCGGTCGATCCAGACCCACAGACGCCACATGAGCCATCCCCAGGCCAGGAAGAGGATTATGTGCAGCCAGAGAGGTACGGAGGTCTTATAGGCGTCGTCGTTGATGATCTTCTCGAATCCAGGTATGTCTGCGTAGTAATATGCTCCGGCTCCGAAATCGTAGCCTTCGACCACTCCCAGCCCTTTTGCTGCGATCACTATCGCGCAAATGACTACGGCCACGACCATTATGGCCGTGACCGCAGGCAGAATCTTGTCTTTATGTTTCATTATTTGTACAGTTCAAGCACAGGGATTTCGAAGATGACGCCCGAAAGCAGAAGCCATACGGCTAAGAATGTCAGAGCTATGTTGAACAGCTGGCCGACTATGTAGAGCCAGAGAACCTTGCCGCCGTGGAGCTGCTTTGCTATTTCACGGAAGTTGGTGTCCAGTCCGATGCTGGTGAACGCCAGGACAAACGCCCAGTTCTTGTACTGGTCGAGCACGGAGTTGATGGCCTTGACATCTGCACTTCCTGCGAGCGGCTGGATCACGAATGACGCAACGAGAGAAGCGACAAAGAATCCTATGATGAACTTAGGGAAGCGTGTCCAGATCTCTCCTGCGCCGACCTTCCTGTCAGAGTTCTTCTCGACCTTGGTTGCGAAGAATAGGGCCACGAAGAAGGCGATGAATCCGATCAGGATGTTCTGGATGCTCTTCACGAGTACTGCAGCCTGTTCTCCTTCTGGTCCGAGGGCGTTTCCTGCAAGCACGACTGCTCCGGTCGAATCCACGGTACCTCCGATCAGCGCTCCTCCCATGAGCGGACTCATTCCAACAGCCTTGATGATCATAGGCTCGAAGACCATCATCAGGATGGTGAAGATGATGGAGATGGAAATGGCGATTCCCAGATCATTCTTCTTTGCACCTGCTGCAGCTCCTGTGGCGATCGCTGCACTTGTTCCGCATACGGATGTTGCGGACGCGACTGTGATGACGAGAGGCTTGTTGTCGATCTTCAACACCTTTGTTCCGAACCACCACATGAAGATTATCACGATCGGCGTGACGACCCATGCGATTCCGAGGCCGTAGAGACCGAACTTTGCGATATTGCTGAAAAGGACGCTGAAGCCCATCACCACAAGACCGGTCTTGATGTAGAATTCTGTGCGGATAGCAGGGCGGAGCCATGCCGGCACTCCCACGGTGTTGGATATCAGAAGTCCCACTATAAGTGCCCAGAATGCCCACTCAAGATATCTGTTGAGGGTGAATTCGGCGCTGATAAGGCGTACGGCAACGGCAAGCACGAACAACGCGGCGAATGCAGGAAGATATTCCCTGATCTTTCCTCCCTGAAGCTTTACGCCGGCTGTGAACAGCACACCCAGCACAAGGAAGGTGCGTGCAAACTTGATCCAGAAAGGAGCGGTGAACTGATCGAAAAGGGACTTCTTCTCCGCCACGTTCTCCCACAGATGCCAGGTTGAAAATTTAGCAGCACTGAAGTCAAATGCTCCTGTCAGTACGGAGATGATACCTGCGGAAATTATGATGAAACCGAGCCAGACGGCCAGCCAATCTTCTGTTTTCCAGAGTTTTGATAATGATGTTTTCATTTTTTTATCTATTTTTGTAAAAATTCTTTACTGTATACCTATGTTACTATCTAAGGAAGTCACCGTCGAAATCCATCTTACCGGCTGCAGGCTCAGGCAGTATATCGCACTCATGCTCAGAAAAGAGGAGATTCCTCTCACGCCGGAGCAGTTCATGCTGATCGACCTTCTGTGGAATCTGGGCGAAATGACCCAGCAGCAGCTTGCAGACCAGCTTCAGAAAGACAAGAACTCCGTGACGCAGCTGGTTGATGCCTTGGAGCGCAAAGGCTTTGTCGAAAGACGTCGCAATCTCCAGGACCGCAGGTCGAACACGCTGGTTCTGACCGAAAAGGCCGAGCATCTGAAGATGGAGGCCAAGCGCAAGGGCATACTGATCATGGACAGGATGCTGGAAGGCATCACCGAAGAAGAACAGCGCACCCTGCTGACCATATTGCGCAAGATCAGTGACAATATGTATCTTCCTGAGCTTTAGAACAGCTGTTTCACTGCAGCGATGATCTCCTCTGCCGGAAGGTCAGGGTCCAGAATCAGTTGAGGACGTGCATATACCACCTTCTGCCCTGATCTGGCCAGTTCCTCGCCGCCTCCTGTTATGTTGAGCATAATCATCTCGTCTTTCTTCACGGCACCTTCCCTGACCGCCTGTGCAAGTGATGCTACAGCGACTGCCGGTGCGTCGTGGATATCTATGCCCTCAAGCTCCTGGAATCTCTTCTTCCAGAATCTGAGCTGCTCGTTTGTGACCTTGAACATGTCTCCTCCTGCATCTTCCATGGCATCGAAGAGGCCTCCGGCCAGCGAATATGGCGGCTTCCTGTTCGAGAGCACCTTGGCGTCGATGTCGGCTGCAGCCTTGCG
Source organism: Bacteroidales bacterium (assembly GCA_017938925.1). GTDB lineage: Bacteria > Bacteroidota > Bacteroidia > Bacteroidales > UBA932 > Cryptobacteroides. Next base: position 20,161 of record JAGBAO010000011.1, read on the forward strand.
GGCCTGATCGGGAGTCATCTCCACCAGCTGGCGGGAATGCTGTTTCCACGAGTCATACATGATGGTGAACGGATCGTTCTGGGATGGATAGAGACGCATCTTATGCGATCCCCAGCGGCCGTCTCCGATCAGTCTGAGGTTGTTCTCCCACACCGCAATGGTGCCTGTTCCGCTGCCGATGGCCTGGAAATATGCATCAGGAATCCTTCCGGTCTTTTCCACAGCCGACAGCAGGGTAGAGCCCATGCCGTCGCGTCTGGCAGCATTCTTCGCTCCTCCTTCGGCCATAAAAGCCGGATCAGTGCACACCTTGTCGGACAGGGCTATGGCATCGAAATAATCTGATCCCTTGGGGGAGGCGATGATCTTCACGCAGTCATTCAACGGCTCGCTGAACCACAGTGCATCCATGTTGTCCTCAGGTATGGAGATGAGAAGAGGAATGCGGTTGTCCGAGCAGACCTTGGCAAATGCCCGGGCCGTATTGCCCGCAGAAGCCACGACGAGGATCCTTTCATTGGCAGGATCACGCCTTCCGCATACGGAATAGGCCTCTGTCTCCTTGAATGAGCAGGTCCTCATCCTTGCCCCTTTTTCCGGCCACCATCCAGAGAATGTTATGTACAGATTGCTGAGCCCGAGTTCGGCAGCGAGAGCTTCGCTTTTATATGTTACCGGAGCGCAGGACCCTTTCAGCGTCCTCTTCACGGGAAGCCAGTCTGCATATCTGTAAAGTCCGTCCAGGTCTTCGCGAGGAGTGAACCGGCGGTTTTCATAGACCGCACGCACGAGAGACGGGGACTCCGCCTGAGGATCGGCAAGAGTCCATCCCTTGTCTTCGAATTCGTGGCCGTCGGCCACATTCATAAGGTTATATCTTGTTCCTTCGAATCCCATGGCAGTTATCTCAGCAGAGCCATGTTTGGCATTTCCTTGTCGAACTCTCCGCGGTCGAGTCTCTCCTTCATGTCCTTGAATGCGGCAAGTGTCCTTTCGACATCCTCCATGCTGTGTGCCGCAGTCGGAATGACGCGGAATATCACCATTCCCGGAGGAATCACAGGGTAGATCACCACAGAGCAGAAGATATGGTATTCCTCGCGAAGGGCGACTGCGATATTCGCAGCCTGGTTCACTCCTGCCTTCACATGAACAGGTGTCACGCAGGCTTCTGCCGGACCGATTTCGAGTCCAAGCTCGCGGAATCCTTCCTGAAGTCGTCTTGTGACCTTCCAGAGCTGGGCGCGGAGGGCGTCTCCCTCAGGGCTGTCGATGATGTCGAGCCTCTTGAGACATCCTTCCACGATAGGCATAGGAAGCGACTTTGCATATATCTGAGAACGCATGTTGTATTTCAGGTAGTCGATGATGTCCTTGTCCGCTGCGACGAAGCCTCCGATGATCGCCATGGACTTGGCATATGCACCTATATAGATGTCGATCTCATCCATCACGCCGAAATGCTCCGACGTTCCGCGGCCATGCTCTCCCATTACGCCGAATCCGTGGGCGTCGTCGATCATGATACGGAACTGGTACTTCTTCTTGAGGGCGGCAATCTGGTCGAGGATTCCGAGTGCTCCGGTCATGCCGAATACTCCCTCTGTGATAAGAAGTACTCCACCGCCCTTCTTCTCCGCCTCTTCGCATGCTTTTGCAATGACTCTCTCGCAATCCTTGATGTCGTTGTGGCGGAATTTGTATTTGCTTCCGATGTGCAGCCTTATACCGTCCAGCAGACATGCGTGGTCTTCTGCATCATAGACGATCACGTCGTGACGGCTCACGAGGGCATCGATGGTAGAGACGATTCCCTGATATCCGAAGTTGAACTCGAAAGCGGCCTCCTTCTTCTCGAAAGCGGCAAGACGTCGCTCAAGTTCTTCATGGAGATGGGTCTGGCCTGTCATCATTCGGCTTCCCATAGGATATGCAAGACCCCAGCGGGCTGCTGCCTCTGCGTCAGCCTTGCGGATTTCAGGATGGTTTGCCAGGCCGAGGTAGTTGTTGAGGCTCCAGCACAGCACGTCCTGTCCGTTGAATCTCATGTGCGGACCGAGTTCGCCTTCCAGACGGGGGAATGCGAAATATCCTTCTGCCTTCTCGCGGTACTGGCCGATAGGGCCTCCGGTCGATTTCCTTATTCTGTCAAAAATGTCTGTGTACATGTCGGTTTATGTTTTAATGGTTATTTACGTTGTCTTGATACGAGTCCCATGAGTCTGAACAGGAACTTTGGAAGAGGCTTTTCCGGATTGCGGCTGCTCATGTCTATGAACCAGCCCAGCTTCTTGACCACCGGCACCTTATGCGTCTCCACGAATTCTATAAGAGTGCCGTCCGGATCTTCGATATATGTGAAATGGCCGGAAGCGTCTCCCATGTCGAACTTTCTTCCGTCAGGGCAGCTGTCCACCGTGAACGGATGGCCGTGCTCCCTGCAGAATTCTCCCAGGGCAGTCATGTTCGTGACGTCGAAGCAGACCTGGATGAATCCCGGGTCTCCCCAGTAGCGTCCTTCATATATCTTTCGCGGGGTCAGTTCCAGAGCCTGGACAAGCTCGATGGTCGAATCGCCGAAGAGTTCGGCAAACGCTCCCTTGCGTTTTGGAGAGGCAAGGATCACGCGGCGGCACTTCCTGTTTGCTCCAGGCATGATGTCATGCTCGCTGAAAATTCCGGTGGAGTCGCTCCTGACGATGCTGTATCCGAGGACCTCGCTGTAGAACTTCACGGAGGCCTCCATATCGGAGACTCCTATCACGGCACCGGCCATTCCTCCCGTAAGACGGCCCTGGTTGATGAATACATTCTTGTTCTCCACAATCTGGAATATGTTTCCGTAGAGATCCTTGACGTAGAAGCATGGAGTGCCGTCCGGAAGGACTTCCGGGCTGGTGCAGTGCTCCCACTTGACGGACAGTTCGCGGTGGAAGGCAGCGACGTCGCAGCAGTTGAGCTTAGCTGCGAATATTCCCAGGTCTCCCACCGATATGGTGAACGGGCAGGCGACAGGCTTGCGCTTGGAATACTGCCAGATCTCGAATCCGCCGCCGCCCTGAAGGCTTACGGCGATGCACGCGTGCCTCTGCTGAGGCTTTCCGCCGGTATATGGCAGCATCCTTTCCGCCACCGTGTCGTCTTCCAGAATCTTCACGTCGATGCCGAACATGTCGATATACCAGTCCCAGGACTTTCTGAAGTCTTCCGTGCCGACTCCGATCTGCTGGATTCCGGAAATCATGAAATTATCCATAAGTGCAATTCTCTTTTAATATGGTAAATCAATATATTGTATCTTAATATATAGTAAGTGTATTTACTATCGGGGTGCAAAGGTATTAAAAAAATTGGAATTCCTTCGAATTTTGTATCTTCGCATGCAAAACAGCGGTAATATGGACAGAATGATTTCAGCCGGACTGGAACAGTGCATTGCCGACATGAGGGAGGCCGTGCATAATGGAAAAATGACTCTGGATGCTCAGACAAGGGCATATGATATTCTGGAATATCTTCTGGAAGTACTTGCTGGCGAGGTGGTTACGGACGGTTGTGGCACAGCCTCCGAAGATGATGCCCGGGCTGGCATGACAGCCTCAGCTGAGGCATTCCTGTCTGCATATTCCGAATGCTCGGACAAGTTGTCGGCAGCATATGACGGGAATCAGCTGAGGGAGGAGTCGGATGTACAGCTCAAGCCGTTCATAAAGGCTTTGAAGGAGGCTGAGGACCGTCTCGGGACTATGACGGATCTCCACGACTGCGCAAAAAGGACCTATGAAATCTGGACGGGTGCCGGTTTCTTTGCCCGTCAGAAGGCTCTTCGCATTCTGCGTCAGAAGGCAGGATTCCGCCTTGAGTCCAAGCGTATAGGGAATTATGTGGCCAAGACCTTCGACCTAATGAATGAGTCAGCAGCTGCATATGCACGTGCCCAGCAGGCCCTCTTTGCCGCAGACCGTTCCTATAAGATCAGGCCCGGCATATATGGCGAGATCGCCGCTGCACTTAAACCCAAACGTTCTTAACATCGGTGAACATGAATTTTTCAGGCATAATCATAGGTTTCGCGACCTTCCTCATAATAGGTCTCTTCCATCCGATAGTGATCAAGGCTGAGTACCATTTCGGCAAGCGTTGCTGGTGGCTCTTCGCCCTTGCCGGCGTGCTCTTCGGAGCCTTGTCGCTGTTCCTTGACAGCACCCTGTGGGCAAGCATTTCAGGAGTGACCGCCTTCTCCAGCTTCTGGTCCATCCACGAACTCTTCGAGCAGGAAAACAGGGTGAAGAAAGGCTGGTTCCCGGCCAATCCCAAGCGTCGTAAGTCCTGAGGTCCTGATCTGCTGATTATTCAAAATGTTCTTGAAATCTCGGGGAAACCGGGGATTTTGATAGAAAAAATCTCGGGGGAATCGGGGATTTGGGTGTATAAAATCTCGGGGGAATCGGGAAATATTTTTGTTAGTTGTTGATTATCTGTAATTTATCACTATATTTGCTGATAAATTATGAGCGATATGGGAAAAAGAGTCTTTAAACGTAAGATTTATAATGCCATCGGAGAGTGGAAACGCAAGAGCAATGGCCAGACTGCGCTTCTGATTGAAGGCGCTCGTCGTATTGGTAAATCTACTATAGTTGAAAAGTTTGCGCAGGAAGAATATCGCTCATATATCCTGATTGACTTTAACAAGGCAAGCCAGGAGGTGAAGTCTTTGTTCAATGACTTGATGGATCTGGATTTCATCTTCCTTCGTTTGCAGCAAATCTATTCCAAGATTCTTTATGACAGGCAGTCTGTAATCATATTTGATGAAGTGCAGACTTGTCCTAAGGCGCGACAGGCGATCAAGTATCTGGTTCAAGACGGAAGATATGACTATATCGAGACAGGATCTTTAATAAGCATCAAGAAGAATACGGAGGGCATAACAATTCCGAGCGAAGAAGATCGTATTCAGATGTACCCGATGGACTACGAGGAGTTCAGGTGGGCTTTGGGAGATACTGCGACCTTCCCTTTATTGCAGATATTTTGGGATAAGAAGATGCCTTTGGGTGCAGCCCATAGAGAGGCTCAGAAGAATCTGAGGCTTTATATGCTTGTCGGAGGAATGCCACAGGCAGTAAACGCCTATCTTGATACCAATAACCTGCAGGCGGTAGATGAGGCAAAGAGGAGAATCATAAGGCTGTATGAGGAAGATTTCATCAAAATAGATCCAACCGAGAGAGTCTCAAAGTTGTTTATGTCAATACCGTCTATCTTGGCTCGTAATGTTTCTCGTTATGTCCCGTCATCTGTAATAGGCGAGGTGGAAGAAAATAAGAAGATGGAACTTCTGAAGAGTCTGGAAGATAGCAAGACCGTAAATATGTCTCATCATGCTGATGATCCGAATGTCGGTCTGCCTACAACAGCCAATTATGATAAGTTCAAACTTTATGTGGGCGATACAGGTCTTTTCATCACTCTTGCTTTCTGGGATAAGGACTTTACCGAGAACGTCATATATGACAAGTTGCTGACAGATAAGCTTCCGGTGAATTTGGGATATGTATATGAGAATCTTGTCGCCCAGATGTTGGTGGCTTCAGGAAACAAGCTCTTCTACCATACATGGCCAAAGGATGAAAAGCATTATTACGAAGTGGATTTTCTCCTTTCAAGAGGAGCGAAACTCTGCCCGGTTGAAGTCAAGTCATCAGGATATAAGGCTCATGCATCTTTGGACGCATTTAGTGCGAAGTACTCCAGCCGAATAAAGGATAGATATCTGATCTATACTAAGGACTTTGCCCGCGAAGAGGAAACACTTTATGTTCCTGCCTATATGACGCCTCTCTTGTAAAAAGGTCAGAATAAACTCGGCAAAGTACTCGTAAAATTTTGCGCTTCCAAAACAACCTGTTTAATTTGCCATGTCAGTTCTCGGATTGACATGGTGTATCAGATAATTCACTACTTTTGCATATAATACGTTTAGAGGTGGGCAAAAGAAACCGGATATGGACCAGAACAAAATCATACTATATCAGGACGACAACGAGATCACTCGTGTGGCTGTGAGATTTGCGGATGAAGATTTGTGGCTGACACAGAATCAGTTGGCGGAGATTTATGATACCACGAAGCAGAATATCAGCCTGCATATTGAGAATATCCTCAAGGATGGGGAGTTGGATCCGAATCGAACTGTCAAGGATTTCTTGACGGTTCGCCAGGAAGGAAACCGTCAAGTGCAGAGAAATATTGTCCACTATAATCTCGACATGATCATCGCTCTTGGCTATCGTGTTCAGTCACAGGTGGCTGTGCGTTTCCGTAGGTGGGCTACGCAGAGGCTTCATGAGTATATCCAGAAGGGTTTTGCGATGGATGATGAGAGGCTGAAGCAGGGCGGAAACCGGTATTTCCGTGAGCTTTTGCAGCGTATCAGGGACATCCGCAGTAGTGAGCGTAACTTCTATCAGCAGGTGACGGATATATATGCGACCGCAGTCGACTATGATCCTCGCAGTGATATGACTAAGACTTTCTTCGCGACTGTACAAAATAAATTGCATTATGCGGTCCATGAGAATACCGCAGCGGAGGTTATTTATAATCGTGTGGATAATGAAAAGCCGTTCGTTGGTATGACTAACTTCAAGGGTAACTATGTTACCAAGGACGATGTGAAGATTGCCAAGAATTATCTTTCAGAATTGGAGTTGCAGAGGCTGAATCTTCTCGTATCCGGATTCTTGGACTTTGCGGAGTTCCAGGCTTTGGAGATGAATCCGATGACTATGAAGGATTGGATTGAGGCTCTGGATAGTCAAATAACCGCTCACAAGAGAAAGGTTTTGATAGGAAAGGGGATGGTCTCGCACGCTCAAGCGATCAAAAAAGCAGAGCAGGAGTTTGAGATTTATCGCCAGAGGGAAATGGAGATGCTTGAAAGTGACTTTGACCGGGAGATCAAGAAACTTAAAGAGAAGAATTGATTATTTATGAGTAGGATTTCCATCAGATTCTTCAATGACCGGGAGGTCAGGGCCGTTTGGGATGAGGAGAATTCCAAGTGGTGGTTCTCTGTGCTTGATGTTGTGGGAGTTCTCAATGCTCAGGATGACTATACGAAGAACAGGAACTACTGGAAGTATCTCAAGACCAAATTAAAGAAAGAAGGAAGTCAGTTGGTTAGTGCCACTAACCAACTCAAAATGACAGCTGCTGATGGGAAACGTTACCTTACCGATGTACTGGACTATAATGGTGTCATATTGTTAGCAAAGAGTTTCCCTAACGCGCGGGCTTCGCGCTTCGTGGAATGGTTTACCTATAGCGATGAGACGATAGATGGAAGGAGTAAGTCGAAAGCATATGCCCTGTTTGAAAGCAGTCTTATAGACAATATTGAGGTCGGCACGGTGAAAGGACTTCAGCAGATTCACGGCTATCTTTTCGGCGGTCTTTACGATTTTGCCGGTCAGATTCGCACTAAAACCATCAGTAAAGGCGATTTTACATTCTGTCTTGCTGAGTATCTTGGTCGTGAACTTCAGAAGATTGAGTCAATGCCGGAGGATACTTTCGACAAGATTGTGGCAAAGTATGTTGAAATGAACGTCGCTCATCCATTTATGGAAGGTAATGGCCGTTCTACTCGTATCTGGCTTGATCTTATTTTCAAGAAGCGCCTTCGGAAATGCGTTGACTGGAGCCGGATCAATAAGAAGGAATATCTCCAGGCGATGCAGGATAGCGTTGTCAATACAGCTCCAGTTCAAAGACTCCTGGCATCAGCCCTCACAGATAAGATCAACGATCGTGAGACATTTATGAAGGGTATCGACTACTCATATTATTATGAGCAGGAGGATTAGGCTCTTCAATGATGTGTTGAATGTTGCTGAAAAGGTTGTATGCTTATAACCATTTTGGCAACATTTTATTTCATAAGATTGAAACTTGCCCTTTGTGGGAAATTAATCGACAAAATTTTGCAAAAACATCCAGTTAATCGACAAAATTTTGCAATTTTGCAAAAGAACGTAATTTAAATGACGAAAAACTAATGAATGTGCATCCAAGGATTGGGCTGTTTTAGAGGAGGATGAATGATAGGATGAGGTTTAAATCGACAAAATTTTGCGCTTCCAAAACAACCTGTTTAATTTGCCATGTCAGTTCTCGGATTGACATGGCTTTTATTATGTGAAATTTATTGAAATCAGTGATTATGAGAAGGTAGGAATGTGGAAGCAATGCGATGGTGACAGTGCAGATGACAGTAGAGGAATACCTTGAAATGAAGTCGAGGCAGGAAACGAAGTCGCGTCTCCACTTCTGCCGTCATCCCCGACTTGATCGGGGATCCCTCACTCACAGAACTTCTCGACGAACTCCTTCGCCTCCGGATATTTCTTGTAATACACCCTCATCATCTCCTGGATCGTATCATTCATATTCTCCTGTTTTGCCTTTGCGATACTCTTTACCAGGATCTCTCCCTCACTGCTCACCGCCGAATCCTTCCTCTTCAAAGATGCTCGAAAATCCTCTAACTGTCCCATGTCTAAATGTGTTTTTGTGTTAATATGAAAATATACTAATGCACTAATGTGCGTGTGTGTCTATGTGTTAATGCATGTATGTTCGTGTGTCTTAATGTGTCTGTGTACGTATGTGTTAATGTACGTGACTATGCATGTGCTAATGTGTGAATACGTCAATCTGTCAATGTCCTATTGTGTTTGTGCGCCAGTATATTAGTGTGTTCAACAAAGTTATCCAAGGCACTTCCTCCCTCCAAATTTTACCGCCTTTTGGGGCCGAAAACGCTCCGGAATCACGCCATTTTTCAAGATTTCAAAACAGATCTTCCAGCCGCAGTTTCGTTTGAGCGTTAGTCCGGATTGCAAGATGTGTGTACGTGTCACGAACACGGGGAAAATGAGACAGTCATATTGTCATATGTTGTATATTTGGTATAAATACTGATAATACTTTTTTTATTGTTCACTGTGCCACATAATAATGATAAAAACACTAAATTTGTAGAATAAAGTTATGAATATGCTTGGGGATTTAGATAGGGAAGCAAATGCAAGACTGCAGTTTAAAATTTTTAAGCGCCGACGCATTATTAAGCGTCGACATCATAAATCATCTAATCCTTTACACTCTTTTCGGTATGGTAGTCATATAAGAAGAACATATTCACTGCTGATTAAAGAATTTGATAAGAATGGTTATATTCAGCAGAAGTATGTTAGGAAGGTAATAGATATTCCAAAGATATTCTCTTTTAAATCAAATTTTGATGATAGCATATTAGTTTATAAAATGTTACTGTCGTCGTATATACTAGGTGTAGGACATGTAATACTCAACTTTACATCATGCAAGAAAGCAGATATTGCAAATTTTGAACTGCTAAATGTTTTAGTGGATGCGCTAGTAGAATTAAAAGAGAGATATAATTATGGATTACACTATCCTACCCATAAGTTTATAAAATGTGTTTGTTCAAAGTATGATGGTAAAACTAATAAATACTTGCATGCCTTTAAATATCACCAGTTGGAGGAAGAATTCTGTGATGATAGTAAGTTTCTACCTTTAAATCTTTTTAAAGGTAGAAATAGAAGGTCATACAAAGAAAATATGAAGGCTATAGCTGTATCTCAAATTGTTGATTTTGTGAGAGAATCGGTGAGGGCTATGGATGTAGATTTATCAGTAAATGGACAAAACTCATTAGAAGGTTTTACATCCGAGGTCTTGAATAATGCGGAAGATCATAGCTTGGCTAAAAGTGAGTGGTTTGTTAATGGCATTGCTTTTAATGAAGTACAAGAAGATGTAAATGTTATAGAATTGAATCTTTCCATTATGAATGTGGGATTATCAATGTATGGAGGATTTGAGGAAACAAAAGAGCAAAATATCAGTATATATAATAAACTGGATGATTTATATGAAGAACATGTCCAAAAGTTTCCTTCCAATAAAGTCTTTAGTCGAGAGTCAATGTTTATGCTCTATATGTTAAATGAAGGTATCAGCCGATTGAAATATTTGGATGATAGTAGAGGGCATGGAACAATGAATTTTATAGAAGCTTTTATAGAACTGGGATCTTTCGGGGAAATTAATAATAAGTTTCAGCCAAGGCTAAATATTATTTCCGGACATAGCGTACTTACGTGCGACAATAAGTATAAGCCATATAAAGACGGTACTTTTCGCAAGATATCTTTAAATAAAGATCGCTCTATTAGAAGTCTACCGGATAAGGATTATTTGCAATATAATCAGGAATATTTTCCTGGTACTATATTGGAATGTAAAATATATTTGAATAAAGAACATACTCAAAATATACTTAAAGCAAATGGAACAGCAGAAACATACAATTAGTTTAACGGAAGCTCATAGAGGAAGTGTTAAAACAACATCTTTTACTGGACGACCGGAAGGCAAGGCAGTTCGTTCTGAATTAAATTTGGACACATTCGATTTATCAGACAATGAATATAATGTTGTACTGCCTTCTGATACAACATCTTTTAATCCTTCTTTTTTCTTGGGTTTGTTTTTCGATAGTATAAAGAAATTAGGGTGGGATAAGTTTTCGCGCAAATACGTATTTGATTTGTCTAATATGGCCGCAGAGCTAAAAACTGTGATTAAAGAAGACCTCGATGAATGTGAGCGTAAGGCAAAGAATGAGTTAAAAGGTTTGACTGGTCTGGATTAATATGGTGGCATTATCTTTATTAATAGATTCTACATTGGTAGAAACTTGTACTCAATGTACCAATGTTGTTAATGATACTACTCATTGGTTTGATGCAACTGTGTCCATTGGTGACTTGTTATCTTTATTTGGAACTTTACTGGGCTTATGGTTGGCAATACATCAATATAAGAAATCATCAAAAGCTTCTCGTGATCAAGATCAACAAAATCAAAAAGAAACATGGTTTTTAAATGTTATTGTATTGCCACAACTTGAACCGATAAACTCATTTTATCACGTTCTTTTCAATAGATTAGAAGAAGATAGGTCCTATATATCTTCTCTGGCGAGCGGGTTGTATGAGGATTATGTGATTAGCCTCGCCAAATTAAAGGCGAGAAGAAAAAAGGATATAAATGATTTTTTTGATCAGATAATAGCTCTAGTTGAGTCGTATGATGTGACCTTATCATCAAAAGTGGAGCAGCATGTTATGAATTTAGAAGATATTTATGTTAATATAATAGACAAATATAGTAGTAAGGAGGAGGTAAGCGAGAGAGAGTTAATTCTTGATAATCAAAAAGAATTAATTGCTACACTAAATTCTGGAATGAAGAGAGCGTCTGTTGAATAATAGATGCTTTCAATATTTGATTTATCTGCCTAAAAATATAAATTTGTCATCGCAAGGTAAATCAAGAATCATGAATGTTAAATTTATATCGCAGGGCATAGAGTCCGATAGCGATAGTTATGTGCCCGCCGGTAATTATATCAATGCTTCGTTAAAGGAAGATTATACTAGATTTTCTGCTTTTGTTGCATTTGTAAGTGCAGGGGGTATTGAGAATATTAAAGAATCTCTATTGTCATTTAGAGGTAATGGTGGAGACATACGATTGTATGTCGGAGTAGATATGCATGGAACGTCAAAAGAGGCTTTACAACTATTATTGGACTTAGGCATACCGACATATATAGTATACTCTTCAAACCGAATAGTGTATCATCCCAAGATATATGCGTTTGAAAGTGCTAATAGGTAGAAACTTTTAATAGGATCGTCGAATCTTACAGTATCTGGACTGTATCAGAATGTAGAGGCTTCTGTAGTGCTATCCGGTGATAATGATGACGCGGATGAGATGCGTTCGTTTATATCTGATGTGTATGAAAGTTTCAATTTAGTTCTCCAAGAGAATTCGACAATTTGTAGGATGTTAAATGCTGAGTTGCTAGAACTTTTGGTAGATGGAGGTCTTGTTATAAGCGAAAAAGCGAATATCGCTATTTCTAATGAAATTTCTAAAAAGCACCATAAAGCATCGTTGTCTTCTAAAACGAAGTTGGAGGAGCAATTCTCAAAGCTGAAGGTAGTTCGTCCGCAAAAAGGGTATAAACGAGTTTTGAGTGCAGAGATAATAAGCGGTGCACTTCTAGAAGAACGACAAGTCGTTTATGAAAGATCTCCAATTCGCTCTAATACAATGTGGGTGTGTACAGGTAAAATGACAGGAGGTTCTCGTAATATATTGGATTTGTCTAAAAACGGAAAGAGGGCAGGTCAGTTGATATCTGGTAGCGTTAGCTTTTTTGTAGATGATCCTAACTTGAAGGATTATAAAAATGAAAATATAGTCATTGTTTATAATGGCAAAGCGTATTACGGTAATTCGCTATTATATGCAATAGGAAATAGTAATTGGAGACTTCAGCTTAAAGGAGAAGCGTTAGATGGATCTAAGTTGACAGATATTTCCAGGCCTTATCTTGGATTTGATGGTGGATTCGCTTACAAAATATTGCTTTTTCACAAACTAGATCAGCCTGACACATATGAGTTGTCTATTGCGTCAATGGATGAACTCAATATGTTGATTGAGGCCTCTTCGGAATGGGGAGGAAGTGGCACTGCAGGAATAGGTAGAGAATATGGATTTATTAATCCTCAAGCATAGAAATGACATGACCCCCGAAAGTTTTGTATATCTTTCGGGGGCGTGTCACAATATCGTATTTTATTCCAATCTAAGTTAACCTTTTAATAATGTTATACCGTCCAATTTTTAAGGGCTACATCAAAATTTGACCTGAGGATTTGAGTGATATTTTTTGATTCACTATCATTTGAAAGTAGCTTTCTCGTCAAATGTTGGCATTCGGTCATGTCGTATAGTTTCATAATCGCAATATCTATTAAGGCTAACAACTCGTTGTGATTAAATTTATCTATTAAGTTGTCCTTCCCTAAATACTTGTCTGTTAAACTTGTAAGCCGTGGGTCTTTTTTCAGTAGATTGGAAACTGAAATCATTACTAGCTCTACTGCTTTAAGTTTGCTGTCCCCCAAATTAATGTAAGTGTTTAGCATACGTTCTCTACTAGGGATAGGTGTTTGCTCAATTACGGGTCGTGTTAAATCAATTCCGTTGAGTTTGTTTTTGAGAACAAAGTCGAAAATCTCGGAATTAAACAAGCCGGTTAAATATAGTAGCTCAGATTCATCTGTATTTATCAAGAATTGAATTGACTGAGAGGTTGGCATGAATGGCAATATAGTAGCGACGCATGTTTTGTTATTTGTAGCAGAAGTAAGGCTATGCCATGCCAGCATATAGCACGCATTATAGTTTTTAGATATTTCTAGCCATTTTTTCTCTGCAATAAAGTACCTAGACTCAGGTATGATACCTTTTGCCTTATCTGCATCGCTGAGCCGTTTAGAGGATGCTTTGTTTTTGTATCGATCTTGAATAGGTACATTATTAAAGCCGGAGTACATTGCGTCAAAATTAGATATGAACTTCCCTTCGTAAATAGGAAGATATCCACTAAGGTACTCTTTTATGATATCTTTTTTGTGGCTTGTAAAGTGTACGAGTCTCCCAAATTTTATATCTGGAAACACTGTGTAAAAACAAGGGTTGTTCCTATGAAGTCGCAATAAGTCAGAAAATTCTCGAGCGGTATATATGTTTGGTAATGTGTGCGTTATAGGATTGATGACAGATAAATCATCATGCTTAATGACAAAAGACTTGTTATATATTCCCTCAACATTGGTAATATTCATGGCAACCTTAATGTCCTTGCTTTTCTGTCCATTAAATATTAATAGGCAGAAGCGTTCTCTATTGTCAATGTTAAAGATGTTTTCTTTGTTTGTGAAATCGTATATGGATACTATATTCTTCATTAATTTGTTGAAGAATGAAGAGTATACAGATGATGTTACTAAGGAACTTTTAACTATAAGTCCAGAAACGCCAGTTGTGCTTAATAGATTCTGTGCTGCTTTGGTAAACAATGCATAGGTATTCAATTCACCATAGTTTCCGTCTTCAAAGAAAGGTGAACTCTTGATTTGTTTCTTTGCGTTCTCTATTTCATGAGAATACTCTACAACATATTTCTTGAACGCATCAGAGCCTTGTATGTTTTCAAAAATCTGATAGAATTTTTTCTCTTCAAATCGAATCTTCTCCCACGGAGGATTTCCCAGAATTATATCAAAATTCTGTAAAGACTTTGTACTTACTGCTAGGTTTGTGTGGTATACAAACCCAGAAGCATTTGCCGAGACAGATAAATCAGCGTCTATTTCTTCATCTGATTGAAGTAAGAAGTTACAATGCGTAAAATTTGGTTTAAGCTCATCATATGAGCATTGATTGTCACAATGCTCAATAATATTAAGAATAGCAAGATCTAATACTATACAGTCGACGTCGAATCCGTGAAGATTTTTTGCAATGCGAATTTTATCTGACGTGCTTATATCTTTGATGGAATCAATATAGTTTAACGTCTCAGTTAAAAATATGCCGGCTCCACAAGCAAAGTCTGCAATTTTAGCTGAGAACAGGCTTTCTAGTCCATTGTCATTAATATAGTGATTCAAGCATTCCGTAGTCAGAGAATGAGCCAAAATACGAGGCGTATAATAGCTCCCTAACTCTTTTCGATGCAAATTATTTAATTGAGTGCAATCATAGGCAACGTGCTCAAGTAACTCTTGATACAGGTCTCCGATATTGACGGTAGATTGAGGAATAGAGGTGGAGTCGAAAATGTTACAAATATTTGCCGGAACCTCTGAAATAACCTTAGCTAGTGTACAGTGCCTGCTGATATTTGTGCAGATGTATGAATGCAACTCTTTTACGGTTAGAGTGGTGTTATGATAGTGAGAGTATGCATATATAAATGATATATATAGTGCACGAGTATAAAAGCATGCCTTAATGATTTGTGCAGGATCGGTCTTTTCACAATCATTAAGAGATGCAATTACCCTATTTTGAATGTCTATATATGTGTTAATATGGGTATTCATCATATTAAAGTGTTATAATCTTATTTCCTAAACAGCTAAGCAATGGCCTATTGTAAAAAGACTTACTATGATGTTTTATTATTATATCTAACACAAGCCTTTCGATATTTGTAGTTTGTTTGCATAGCAAATTGCTGTACTCCTTTTTTAGTATATCGCATAGCTGCTTTAGGCTTATTTTGTTATCAACTGGCTTTTGCTTTATGTCGTTAATGCCCATAAGGTTAAGTATGATTTTATGTATAATATCCAATCTGTACTTCTCTATGGTTTTAGAGAACAGCGTGCAGTTTTCTTCTATATAACTATATAAGGTACGAGGTGAGATGTTTACCTCATATGCGATAATTTCTAGTATATTGCTGCTGCCAATCGGTAATCCTTTAAGTTTTTTAGAAATGGTGAAACAATTGCAGTCTGTGTATTTGCATATTAACTCGTCGATCATGTGTGGTGTTACGCTGTCATCAATTTTTGTGTTGAGATCGTTACCGATTGCATGGTTTAATGCCGGGAATGTCAGAGTGTCAATTTTCAAACTCTTTATAATCTCATGTTCTATTGCCATCTCGGAATCGTATATGACCCTCCAATTTTTAAATTCGCTTTTGATGCTACGTGTGATGAAATCTTCCCAATCCTCATTGGTAGGGAGTGTGTAATAGTATTCAAAATTTGGAAGTTTGTGCTCAATTATATTTCTTTTGCTTTCTAAACATTTCTGCACGTGTGCTGATATTGTATCCGAGCAGAGAATTTCTGGACTTGTCGGTATTCCTTCTATATACCCAGCGCTAATAGTTAGTTTTGGACAAGTGTTTTTAATCCATAATGATGCAAACCTCGAGTTTAGAAATCCAAGGTGACATAAAGCGTTTCCATTTTTAATGCGTATACCTGGACCAGATGCAATAAATACTTGATCGTTTAATCTTATTCGTGCATTAAGTCCTAAAGTTCCAGTGTCGCTATATACGATGTCGGAATATGGTATGTGTTCGATGTTTCTCAGTGCACTTCCTTTGTTTCCTTTAATCAGTGATCCATTTTCTCCCCACTTTACTATGTGGTAATTTAGTCCAATCCATTTGCTAAAACCGCCACCCTTGCTTACGAGTCTCCATTCTGTTGAATTCGGCAGTTCCCAAATAAACTTTACAAAATCCTTATTGTTTCCAGTGGAGGTTCCTTGCATACAAGATGCAAATACTCCATACTTTGAACTTGTATATAATTGTTTTGCAGGTGAACTTAGCGCATAGTTGAATTCGTATGTGGCATTTTGTAAAAAAGTATCACAATTGATTTGAATGCCATTGTATGCTTTATTTTCAATAGCATTTACCTTGTCTGGGTAAGTTGTGTCTTTGAGATTGATAAATTCGCATGTAGGAGGGTAGACTCCATTTTTAGCTCCTATGATTAGGAGCACTACATTCGCTTTCTCGCCGTTGATTCTTTCAAAAGCTTTACTACCCAAATCAACACATTGAATTAAATGGTATTTTTTAAGGAATGAATATCTAAAATCTTTATATGATTTTAAATGTAACCAACTATTTTGAGACACTATACCTATTCTGTCAGAGTTTCGAATCTCTGACAGGAGTTTGCTTAAGAAGCTAATACAAAGGTCTCCTTTTGCATTTGGATAGATTGCAGATATGTATTCTTTCAGATCTATGTTCATATCTCTTCTTCCCATAAATGGGGGGTTGGTAACATAAATTATCCTACTTTCTTTCTTTGCCCATTTGAGTTTACTTTGGAATGTGCTCTGACTCTTTTTTGTCGAAATGACCTCAGATGCCAAATATCCATATTTGTCATTTTCAACCCCACCGAATATATTTATTCTAGCGTCTGGGGTTTCATATTGTGATGCATGTATGTATAATGATAACGCAGCAATTTCTCCTAATGTGGAGTCTAGATCATATCCGATGATATTATGCTTAATTATCCGTTCAACTATTTCTTTGCGCGTGTAATTTGTGTTTTTGGAGTACCAATTAAATAGATAGTCAAATGCTTTTGTTAAAAAGTTTCCTCCTCCGCATGCCGGGTCGACGAAGCAAGTGTTCGTGATGTCGCTTCCACTCCAATCGATAATATTTTTAACAAGATGGTCAACCATATAGCTGTCGGTGAAGAATTGCGTAGCGGCTAATCCTTCTAACCCATCTAACTTGACTCCTTCCTTGAGCGCTTTATTAAATGCAATGCGTTCGAGGTCGCCCTTTAATCCCTGATATATCCAAGATACCTCGTTAGAGTATGAATTAATACTTTGGCAGTATTGAAATATTGCATCTTTTATTAAGAGCAACTCATTACCTCCAATTCTCTCCAATGTTTTTTCATATCTATGATATAGGGTGCGAAATTGAGATATCCCGTCAATGCAACCTCTATTTGTTTTGCTTGCAAAAGTTGCAGCAAAACATACGGAAACGAAAATGCTGGCCTCGCTATGAGTAAGTTGTGTGCTGTTTGAAAAGGCCAGTTTTAGTTTATTTATAAGTGTGCTAATTTTCATTGTCTTGAACTAATTCTGCAATGTTTTTTATGTCAATTGATTTGCAGTTCATGGCCCAGAGACACTGAACAAAGAATACTGCGCTGAATTTCCCTCTACAAATCTTAGTTTCAACACTTGATTTTGTATAGGTAAACCCTTTGTTTGATAATTTGACCTGTAGTTCTTCGCAAGAAATACCCCTTTTGATCATCTCTGATTTTAGGTACCTTTTTAATTGAGGACTCCAGTTGTTATATTCTTTCATTTTTGTATATTTAATATGCAAATATATCATTAAAATTGCATATATGAAATTATGTGGCATAAAATTCTGCACCTTAATTTAGGGGACTTGTTACCGTGAGTGCTAAATTGGATCAATATTTGAAAATGTCCGGATTCAAAGTTCTAGAAATATGGAAAACTACCGTTTAATTATCGCAGGAACTATCGGCTCAGTAATTACTCTATTTTTCACAGCAGTTTTCGATTATCTTAAAGAGGTGTATCGTGCCAAGAGGGATGATCGTAAAATTGCATTTCAAAGAAGAATCGAGATAGCTGAGTATGCTGTAGCCTGGTTTCAGGAAAGCATTGACTGCTATACAATGATGCAAATTGCATGTGAAGAGATGAGTGAAGAGAACAACCCAGTTGTTTGGGATAAATTCATGAAATCTTCTATTCAGGCCTATAATCTCTATTTGGATACGCCTAAAAAACTTAATCGTTTATATTTGTACTTTGACACGCTAGATATAGAGAAAAAACATAACTTGGTAAGTTCAGCTGAGCAAATTAATCATGCGACAACAGAGCTTGGTAAGCTTGATCAAGAAGCAGTGAGACTTCAAGGCCAGGGACTTACAGAAGATAACAAAGAGATAAAGCATTTGAAGCAGAACGCAATCGGTTTGTTTAGGCAATTATCGAAATCACTGGACTCGCAAATTGAAGCTCTTTCGGAAATGATCAGTACACTTAGGTCAGAGTATCGTAAATATTTCAAATAATATTTGATGATTGGCGTGATAGACTTCAGTATGTAAAATAACAGCTCTGGAACACCCTCTAACGCACCTATGGAAATAATGAAAATTAAATGAAATAAATAGATTCGGTGTTCACGGGCAAGAAAAAAGCACTCACGAAAACTTCGTAAGTGCTTGATTTTAAGTAGCGGGACGCAGGATGTTTCAGTCGCCCAGGGGCTCCTTCTAATCCTTTCTGTCCGGTCGCATGGTACCCAAGAAAGCCGTGTGGGGAATCCCTGTGATGTTTCTGGTTACGGAACCGTCAGGCCACCGGTCGCTTCGCTCCCTGTCTGTCCACCGTCGTTTCCGTCGCTTTGAAAGCAAGCTTTCAGCGCCCGAAACGCCAATGTCCTGCCCCTTCGGGGCGTGGCCTGCCGGGTATATAAACGAAAAAAAACACAGCGTTTTGCTGTGCTTTCTTGTAGCGGGACGCAGGATTGAACTGCGGACCTCATGATTATGAATAGGGGTCGCCTTGTTCGGGTTTGTTCTTAAGAGTGCTTATAAGTGCCTGTAAATAAATATTATATTATTTTCTATTCGGGTTCTTTCTGGTGCGTTCAGGATAAATGTTAGTCGTTTTGTTAGTCGTTTGATTTTATAATACCGGTTATTTGTTGTATATTTGCATATACTTTAAAACTAAGGTATAAATGAAATGCAGAATAATGCAACTGTAAAAATCGTATGGGACTCTCAGAGTAAGTCAGAGAAAAGAGCAGTCCGTCTTAGAATTACTTTCAACCGCGTTCCAAGGTATAAGGCAATACCATGTGATACGCTTCTGACAAAAGAAGAATTTAACAATACAAATCTAAAGAAAACCAAGGAAGTTCTTAAGGAAGCCAAGCGGGCGGAAGAGTGCGCTATGCAGATTTGTGAAGAGTTGGGAGCAAATTTCACAATGCCCGAGTTTAATCGTCTCTATGACGAGAGAATTTGGAATAAGATGCACGAACCCGAAGTATGGGACTGGGATGCGCTTTTAGATGCTTACTTTAAAAGGAAAGAGTTAAAACCGAATACCTGTGACAGTTGTAGAGCTGCGGTAAGATGGGTGCTTAGGTATCAGCCTTCTGCAAGAATTTCCGATATGTCGGAAGGTTTCATTGAAGGTCTTAAAGCCTATATGAAAAGGACCCATATGAAGAAGTGTGGAGAGGAGATGTCAGTCAATACCATAGCTATGTATTTTCGTGCATTGAAGGCAATCTGTAACTACGCCATAACACTTGGCCAGTTGACTGAAAACCCGTTCAAGAAGCCGATCCCTACGGCACTTCGTCAGAAACGGGCAATCCCATTGGACGAATGGTTGCGTTTTGTGCATTTTGTTCCGGAGGAAGGAAGTAGAATGGAGTTTGCGCATAAGTTTGCTTTGCTATCGTTTGCCATGAGTGGAGCAAATATGGCTGATATTCTAGCTCTGAAAAACCGGAATATATTAAAGGACAGGATTTCATTTACGCGTCAGAAAACAGAACGTGTTGACTCTAATGTAGCCATTCCTATAGCAGATTCCACAAGGGAATTGATAGTCGGCAATGGCGGGGTGTTGAATCCGGATAAACCTAATGCTTATGTGTTCCCGTTTTATAGAGCAGACATGTCTGAAAAGACCCTCAAGAATACGCGATCACGTATTTTGAAGAAAATCAACAAGGGTATTCATGAGATATGTGACTCTTTGGGCATGGAGCCATTTACGACATATAACATCAGGCATACTTATGTGTCTTTGATGATTTCTAAAGGTGCTACAGCAGAGCAGATGATGTCATTGCTCGGTCATAAGAATGTGGAAACAACCAAGATATATTTCAACACGGTGACAAATCAAGTGTTGGATGTGGCATCTAATCTTATTGATGATGTCCTCGGACGTACCGAATGATAATGAAACAGAGACGATACCGTCAGGCATCATCTCTGCTATGAACACCGAGGGGAAGGAGACACCGCCAGAAAACGGTCATTGTTCATTCAAAATCACCTTACGCTCCCAAAATGCGACGGTAATGCGAACGAACTTTCACGGTCTTGCCATTGACAATGCGCTTGTGTGCCTTGACTTTGACAAGCTTCTCTGTAGCGTCTGCTTCGATACGAAGCTTCAGCATAATCGAAAGTCTTGTTTTCATACTTGAATAAATTTGGGCATCATAGCCGTTTTGTTAGGATTTGTAAAACAAGCTTTGGATTTGAAAGTACGTCCCTCGGCTTTAGGGTCTTATTTTAAAGAAAAAGGTATTCAGTTTGGGGCTGAACACCTATTTCGTTTCCTAACAAGGCATGTTGCCTTTATTCAAGTATGTTGCAAAGGTAAGGATTTTTTCTTTATCACCAAATCTTTGCCTTAAGATTACAGTGCGAATTCTCTCTTGACTCTCTGGACCGTACTAATGCTGACATCACAGAGTTTTGCTGTGTCGCGGATGGATTTACCCTTCTTCAGTGAACGTATGACAGGGGCATATTCTTCTGCTTTTTTCTCTTTGGACTTAACAGAACCGACTTTTCTGCCCATTTTAACGCCCTTTGCCTTGGCAAGTTCCCGTCCGCTGTTGAGACGATACTTGATATTGTCCCGTTCGATTTCTGCGAAGGATGAGAGTACCGCGGTAATCATCTTTGCAATCGGGTTCGGTTGCCCGTCCTCATTAAGGGTGCAGAGCGGCAGGTTCTGTATATACACATTCACTCCTGCCTTTGTCAGCTTGTCAAGAGTATTCACAACAATCTTGGTCGAACGCCCTAAACGACTGATTTCGCTGACGCATAGTGTATGAACTCTATTGGCGATGCAGAACTCAATACATTCCGTCAAAACGGGACGATTCTCCTTTGCTCCGCTCATCTTTTCCTCAAAGACTTTTGTTAACTCCATTTCGTTGATGGCTATGTACTTCGTTAAGTCTGTAACCTGTCTTTCTGTTGTCTGTCTATCTCCAGTAGAGGAGACTCTTGCGTATATTACTGCTGTCTTCATCTTGATGTGTTTTACTGATCTAATATACTGAAAATCCGGCAATTATGCAAATAATTCTTTGATAAATCTGACCACACTTCTGATTTAATAGAGTGCACCGCAAAAGTGAATACAATCATTTTTTGAATACAGTACATTTTTGAATACGGTTAAGCTGGGGCCTTGGATTTTGACTCTTCTGAAGATGGCAAGGTAAAATATTCTAACTTAAAATGTTTTGTGGATCAGGATGGTGGTGAGTGTTGCTCGGAAAAGAGAAAAGACTTACTTTTGCACCATGCAGACATCCGGACCGATAAGACAAGATTTGGGATTTCACCATGCCGAAGGGTTTGGTGATGTAAAGCCGTTTGCGAAGAATCTGTACGAAGCGACTTGTGACGGGAAGAAATGTCTGCTCAAGACTCCTGGGGACCTGACCTCTCTGCTCAGAAGGGAGTACGACATATCCTGCAATCTTCAGCATCCCTATATCCTTACTCCTCTCCGGTATTCAGAAGATACGCCAGTCGGTCCTGCCATTGTGATGGAATATGTCGAAGGGTGTACTCTGACGGAGTTTGTCGCCAAGGGACAGTCACACGAAGTCCTCAGGAGACTCCTCGCGGAGATCCTGGATGCGGTGGATTATCTGCACAAGAAAGGGCTGATCCATAACGACCTGAAGCCGGATAACATTCTGGTTAGCAATATTGGAAACCATATCAGAATCATTGACTTTGGTCTGTCAGACAAAGATGCGGAATATCTGATCAAGCGTCTTGGGGGTACGGACGGAAGTTCTGCTCCGGAAGTGATTGAAGACAATCCTGATGTCCCTTTCACGGCATCTTCCGATGTGTGGTCGTTGGGGTATATCATCCGGATAATGTTCCCTAGCAGATACAGGGGCATTGTAAGGAAATGTCGCAGGCAGAATCCTAAGGACCGATACCCTGACATTGTTTCTCTTGAAAAGGCTCTGCGTAATGCAGACCATCTGCGCAGATTCCTGATTTCGCTTCCGTTTGTGTTCTGTGCGGTTGCGATTATTGCGATGTCGGCATATTCATATCACCAGAAGAGATTGCAGGAAGAGGAGTCCTTGAAACATCGGCTCGATTCCCTCAGGAATGAAATCCAGCATGAAGTCATATACGACACTCTGCTGACCACTCAGAACGTCGTTCAGACCATCTACCAGACGGTCTATGATACATTAGTGACAACCAAGCACGAAGTTACCCATGAAACCATCTATGACACCCTGCTGACCACGAAACATGAGGTGACATACGAGACCGTCGTTGATACCGTGATTGTGGAATCGTCCCCGCAAGTGGAAGAACTTAAAAGACGGTTGGAGCAGTTACAGAAGGATTCTGCTTATGTTGCCAAAATCGAGAAGGATATAAGGAAAATGTATCTTGAGACAAAGAAGATTCTGGAGGATCCTGACAAGGTGCCGTACAAGGATTTCGGGTACAATTATGGTTTGGCGTGGTATAGGCGCGTGGAAAAATGGACGAGAGAGTCCGTCCCTGAAAAATATCATCCGGAATGTCGGACTTTCTTGGAAAAGTATTATAACCAGCTTTTAGAGATATGGATGGCAAAACCATCAATAGTAGATGCTTTCAGCAAGGGAGAAATCTCCGAAGAGGAAAGAGAATATTATTCGAGTCAGACAATCTATAAGCCTTTCAAACCCGTTTCACGCAAGTAAGCCCATTGCATTTTCCCATGGTATAACTTGCGATGCGTTTTCCCTCGTGTTCCAGATCATCCACCAGAAGGCACCTTCCCTGAATGAAACACCTGCATGAGAAAGTATCTCCCTTCACTATGCTCGCATTGACCACCTCGTCCACCTCAAAACGATAGTTCCCAAGATACTTCAGAGAACACTCCCTGTCAGGAAGCCATGCGATATAAATCCTGTCTCCGACAGCGAGGTCGTCAGCCTTGATATGATGCTCCCCACAGGACAGCTCCGAATCCTTGATGCCCGACGAACTCAGATAGTCACAGAAGTCCTGAAAGTGCTTGTAGCCGATGGCTTTTGAGAGAATATTCAGAATGTCGTCAGAGACATGTTTATATTTTTTTGTTTCTACATATAACCGCCTGAACGTACTATCTGAAATCATATCTTTTGTCTTTTCAAATACAAACGAAGAGGCATCCGTAAAGTTCTTTGGAGTTCTTATCGGCGTTCCGAATGCTTTTTCAAATTTCAGCTTCAGAAGTGCAATGCGTGGTGAGTCAGATGGTATAGCCATGATAGATGCTTGTTTGAACGATGGGCACAAAAGTGGTGATTTTTTATCTGATTAGCAATATCCGCATGCCCCACTGCTTATAGAAGACCTAAAAAGACTTAGACGAAATTCATCAACCTTACCTACATTTGTGTTGACATATTAAAAAGTGTTCCGCAAGCGGATAACTCCACACTTTTCGTGTTTTCAACCTATGTAGTTGTTCTGCCTTGGAGTTGGGTGGACTAAAAGTTGTGCGCGACACGAATCAGCGTTTCTTGTCATGGCATTCGATGCAAAATTCAGGAATTTCGGGGTCATTAAGATTTCCGATGATTGTGCCAATGTCCGTCTTTATTGTGATAAAGTCAACCAAACTCCTATCTTTGTCGGTTCCAGTGGCGGTGGTGCAGCATCTGCGATGTGGGCTGGTGAAGCAGTGGTAGTCACGTTGAAAGATGGAAGAGTGCGCAGATATAGGGATTTCACTAACTGGGACTCGATTTAATACGATTTATGACCTTTGTTGTGAACAAAGTGTTTGAAGATGGGCGGGAATTGGACATTTTGTCTGATTCCCGCCCGATTTCGAATATACTTTACAAGACCCAAAAAGACTTAGGCGAAATTCATCAACCTTACCTACATTTGTGCAAGCAAATATTTGAGTATAAAGGGGCCTGGTTTTGAACTTATTTCTTTATATTTGCACTTGACATATTGAAAAGTGTTTCGTGCCTGAGTCGAAAACTGGTAATTTTTAATTTCCGGGGCGAATACACTCTTATTCTCGTATGCTATATCGTGTTCTCGATATACGTTCGGGTGTGGAGTGCATATTCGGAAATAGGTTTACCAGGCCTCGACTCAAATATGCGGACAACTCCACACTTTTCGTGTTTTATAACCACAAATATTATGCTGTTCGCTTGGGGTTGGGCAAACATGGTAGTTGTGCGCGTCCTAGGCATTCATCCAAGAAATTTAAACCCAAACTTATGAATAACCAATGGCTAATCATAGAACAAATCGGAGAGGATGTTGTTCTAAAAAAATGCTCACAGGAAGCAGAAGGGACTATTGTGGTTCCGGAAAATGTTACTCGCATTGAGAAATATGCATTTTGTCTATGCGAAAAGGTGACATCTGTATGTCTGCCAAAATTGATACCAGGAATATGTGCAGGTAGTTTTATGGGTAGTAGCCTGAAAACCTTGGTTGTAAATGGTGTCGAATTTGAACAATCCGAACTCCAAGGAGATGAGTATAGTAGTTATTATAATGAAAGACATCGTGACATCTGCAAGAAATATTTTCCTAAGAACGGAGAAGTAAATTCAAATATAGATACCGCATTCTGCGATATATACAATAATTTTCTTTCTTTCAAAGAACATATTGTGTCAATCCTGCGCAATGAAGTCTATCGGATAAAAGCAGAAAATGCCTTCTTTTATTTAGAAGGATTTTTGTATGAGCATTTTGCTGAGTTGTCTGAAGAAAACAAAGAACTTGCCTTATGTTTCTTAGAACACTCTAGTAAATGTTATATGGCAGAAGCTGCGTATGCCCATAATATTCTTGAAGGAAACATAAAACTAGAATCAGAAGAGCAAGGTTTGAATATCGCTAAGCAACGGTTGGCTTCTGCCGTATATAATGGGGCGTCATTGCTGAAGTTACGAAATATAGCTTGTCTTGCAGACTTGCTTCTGAACCACATGCCGGAATTGTCTCCACGTGAGCGTAAGATAAAAGCGGCTCAAGCATTGCTTAAGAGTTGGGATTCCTATGAGGGAAGAGTTACAAGTATGTCTTCAATGACCCTACCTCTGAATGGATTTGGTCCTAATCAGAGTAACGGAACAACTTCCATTCAGGACATGTGTAAGGAGATAGGGATTGATGTAAAGGATATTGTGGGAGACGGAAATGAAGATTTAGAAGTATTAGATGAATGTCGTAGGTGGAATATCGCAAATGAACTTTGCGAGTCACTCGTGAATGATGAAGATTTACAGATGACACCGTTCATTGAATCCCTAATCGAATACTTTGTCTCTATAGAAAGCAGAGAAAATCAACGGTAGCAACCAAGACATATTATAACCTTCTAAAACAGGAACTAATGAATAACCAATGGCTAACCATAGAACAAATTGGAGAGGATGTTGTTCTAAAGAAGTGCTCGCAGGAAGCAGTGGGAGTAATAGAAATACCAGGAAATGTTACTCACATCGCAGATGGTGCATTCGGTGAATCAAATGTCACTATTAAAAATTTACCGGAAGGATTAAAAGCAATAGGCAAAAATGCTTTTGCTAGTTGCTCGTTTTATAGGCCATTAGTCAACCTCCCTGAGTCTTTAGAAAAGATTGGTGAGGGTGCCTTCGCTCGGACTAATATAAAAGGCTTGTACATACCAGCATCAGTGACACAGATTGACGGAAGAATTTTACCGGGAACATGTAAATTGGTAATCGTTGATGAGGATAATTCGATATATGATTCTAGAGACAATTGCAATGCAATTATCGAAACGGCAACAGGTAAACTGATTGAAGGATGTGATTATGGTTATATTCCTAAAGGTGTGGAAGAAATCTGTGAATATGCGTTTGCTCATAGAACACTTATGAAAGCTGACTTGCCGCACACATTGGAAAAAATAGGACGCGAAGCCTTTGCAGAGGTAATTTGGCTTGTTAATACTGTCGTAGATGATGATATTGAAGTAGAAATAGGAATACCATCAAGTGTTAGAGAAATTGGCGACTGTGCGTTCAATACATTTGATGATTGGTATCATGGTGTAAAGATTATAATTGATGGCAAAACAGATATAAAATTAGGGTCTGAAATAACTTGTTCTCCTGATGATGTTGAAGTTGACAATGAGGAGATAAAGTGGATCTTAGAAAATTACAATATCTATTACGACTACGAATTCCCTTTTGAAAAGATTGAGGAAATTCCTTCAAATTGTCTTAGATATTCAATCCACCAAGATGATACTTTTCAACATATTCCGGCTAACGTAAAACATATTTGCAAAGACGCATTTGAAGGTTGTACTCATCTAGAGGAAGTGGAAATTTATAATTCCGATGTTAAAATTGATTTGAGTGCATTCAAAGGTTGCTCGTCATTAGTCAGTATAGTAATGCCGGATGGTGATGGGAACCTAATCGAATGGAATGCAGAAGAGAGGGATGCTGTGTTCTTTTATGCAAATGCATCTAAATTTATCGTTGACGGTAAACCTAATGTCCCAAATGGGGTTGAGATTATTCCAAATTCAGCATTTAAGAATTGTTTGGAACTAACAGAAGTGATTATTCCTGAGTCGGTGCATACAATAGAGGATGAGGCGTTTAGCGGATGTGTAAATCTCAAGAAAATAATTGTACCAGAATCTGTATCCAGTGTGGCTAATAATGCGTTTGAAGGTTGTAATTCAGTTGTTGACATAATCGCCTCTGATGTTATTAAATGGAAAATTGCTCCCCATACTTTTGTTGTAAATGGTAAACTTAATGTTCCAGAAGGAGCTAATGCTATTCCAAATTCTGCATTTAAAGATTGCTTGGAACTGAATGAAGTTGCGATCCCAAAATCTGTGAGCACGATTGGATACGGAGCTTTTGAAGGATGTATAAATCTTCAAAAAATTACAATTGCTGAGAAGTATGGGGAGTCTTTGCAAACGCTTGAACGTCACAGGGTGCGTCGAGATGCATTTAAAGGATGTAGTTCCGTGACTGAGGTGGAAGTGCCATATATAATAAAATGGGAGCATTTTACCAAGTTCGTACTTCGTAAACATACCAAAGAGGGTAAATGTATAATTCCAGAGTATATTGTTCATAAAATAAGGACTATACGTTTGGAGGGCTGCAATGAAATTGAAGAACTTGAAATACCTAAAGGACTAAGTTCTGCGACAATTGTAGGTTGTCAAAATCTGAAAAAGGTTATTTGCCCAGAGGATGTTAGGCTATTAGTTAATGACTGTCCAAACTTTCAAGGAAGGATACAAAAGATATAATTATGAAAGAACTGAAATGTCCCAAGTGCGGGAGTGTATTTACGGTAGATGAGGCTGATTACGCGTCTATTGTAAGCCAGGTGAAGAATCAGGAGTTTGAGAACGAACTGAAGAAGAGGATGCAGGATGTCGATGCCTTGTATAAGGAGAAGATGAAGGTTGAAGAAGCTAAGGCTGAGGCTGAGTTCACGGATAAGTTAAGAGAAAAAGATGAGCAACTTAAACAAAACGAGTTGGTCTTGGCGGAGTTAAGGAAGGATTTGGCAGGAATAGAAGAGAAGAAGGATGCGGAGAGGAGAGAGGCAATGGCCCAGAAGGAGATTGAGATTAAGGAGCTTCAGGGTCGTATAGATAATAGTGCGTCGGCAACAGAAAATGCTATCCTGAAAGTACGTGAGGAGATGTTGAAGCATGTTCAAGAAAAGGAGATGCGTATTGCCGAACTAGAGAAACAGCAGGAATTGTCATGCAAAGAGGCTGAACTTGAGAAGAATGCACTGGTGCAGAAGCATGATGCCAAGGTGAAGGATCTGGAGCTTGAGATAAGTCGCTATAAGGATTTGAAGGCAAGGTTGTCAACCAAGATGGTTGGTGAAACATTGGAGGAGCATTGTCGCGTTTTATATGAAACGACTCTTAGACCATTGATGCCGACAGCAACTTTTGGTAAAGATAACGATGCTTCAGACGGCACGAAAGGCGATTTTATTTTCAGGGATTATGACAACGGGCTTGAGTATATTTCCATAATGTTTGAAATGAAGAACGAAATGGATGAAACAGGTGCAAAAACCAAAAATGAAAAGCACTTCCCTAAGTTGGATTCTGATAGAAAGAAAAAGAAATGCGAATATGCCGTGCTGGTGTCTTTGTTGGAATCAGATAGTGAACTATATAATAGCGGTATTGTAGATGTGTCTCATTGCTATCCTAAGATGTACGTTATTCGTCCTCAGTTCTTTATTCCACTTATTACTCTACTTGTAAACGCGTCAAAAAAGAGTATCCAGTATCAGAGGGAGTTGGTAGAGGCAAAGAGCAGATCTGTTGATATCA
Organism: Bacteroidales bacterium; assembly: GCA_017938925.1. GTDB lineage: Bacteria > Bacteroidota > Bacteroidia > Bacteroidales > UBA932 > Cryptobacteroides. The sequence continues at coordinate 49,123 of JAGBAO010000011.1, forward strand.
ATAATTTTCAGAATCATCTGGATGAGTTTAAGCGGATATTCTCGGGGCATTACAAGAATGCCAGCAATAGGTTTCAGGAGGCGGTTAAAGGTATTGACAAGACAATAGGAGAACTGGAAAAAATCAAGAAGGCTCTTCTTTTGTCTGAAGATCACCTGAGACTGGCCAATAAGAATGCCGAGGAGCTCAACCTAAAAGAGCTTACGGCTGATAGCCCTGGTTTGCGCGCTCAATGGGAAGAACTTCAGAAACAGTGAGATGAAGCAAAAACTATTTACCAAGTCTGCATTCAAGATCGCTTTGGAGTGCCCAAGGCGATTGTTTTATGCTTATGATAGTAATTTGTATGCCAATCAGGAACTTAATGATGATTTCCTGAAATCTTTGGCAGAGGGTGGTTTTCAGGTGGGTGAACTGGCAAAGATTTATTGCGGAGTTACGTCTGAAACTGACATAAAGACCCTTGATTATGATCAGGCAGTGGAAGAAACAAAACTCCTTTTTGAAAGGGAGAATGTCACTATTGCAGAGTCAGCCTTCAGGTATGGTAATCTTTTCGTTCGTGCTGATATTCTTGAAAAGAGAGGGAATGAAATTACCTTAATTGAGGTCAAGGCAAAGTCCTGGAATCCTCAGGAGGATAGTTTTGTTGATAAAAAGAATAAGGTGCGCAGTGCCATCCGTCCTTATGTGTATGATGTTGCTTTTCAAAAGTATGTCATTGTCAAGGCTCTTCAGGAACTCTATCCGCAACAGGAGTTTGTCGTCAAGGCTCGTCTTATGATGGCTGATAAGTCGCGTATCGCTACGTTAGACGGATTGAATCAGCTGTTTCGTATCTGTAGGGCGGATAATGGCAGGACTTTCATTGATGTAGATGCCCAGGCATGGGATATGGCTGGAGCAACCCCAGCAAACGATAGGGTTTTGCGTGCATTTGATGTCGATGAATTGTGCGACAGAATCATTTCTGGAGATGTGGCAGAACAGGGTGCACCTGATTGGATGGAGGGTATGACTTTCGAGCCTTTTGTGGCTAAGATGTCCGCTCTTTACTGCGACAGAGTGAAGGCTTCGGATTTCAGGCTTGGTTCAAAGTGTTTCAGTTGTCCGTTCTACAAGACAGCATCAGATGCTCCCGAAAAGCGTGATGGTTACATGGAGTGCTGGAAAGAGAAGGCTCATTTCTCAGAACTGGATTTTACAAGACCTCTTTTGAAGGACCTTTCAGGACAATATATCCGTAAGGACAAGATGGTTGGGTCGGGGAAATATTTTATGGAGGAACTTACCACAGACGATATTCCTCGATCAACGGGGAAATGCCCTGATGGACTGGATCATCTCCAAAGAAAGTGGCTTCAGATTGCGGTGGCAACCCGGAATACAAGTCTGCAAAAAGGGTTCGGGAGTTTCTTGAATGATGGGATATATCTTGATACGGATGGTCTGAAGGATACAATGGCGGAATGGAAGTTCCCTCTTCATTTCATAGACTTTGAGACGAGCGGTGTGGCTCTTCCTTTCTATAAAGGAATGAAACCATATGAACAGGTGGCATTCCAGTTCTCTCATCATAAAGTGGAGTTGACCGAAGGGAACGGGTATAGCGTCAGTCATGCCAACCAGTATATCAACACGGAGAAGGGCTTCTTTCCAAACTTTCAGTTTGTCCGCGAATTGAAGAATGCTCTTGAAGGTGATGAAGGAACGATTTTCCGCTACTCCAACCATGAAAATACCATCCTGTGCAAAATTCATGAGCAGTTGGGTCAAAGTGAAGAGCCAGACAAAACAGAGCTTATGAGTTTCATAGAACATATAACCAAGGGAGGTGAACGTGAAATGGTGGACTTGGCGGATGTGGTTCTAAAGTACTATTATCATCCGTTGATGAAGGGAAGTTATTCAATAAAGGTAGTACTGCCTTCTGTCCTCAATTCATCGGACTTCATCAAGGATAAATATTCACGCCCAGTGTATGGTTCTGCTGATATGCCGAGTCTCAATCTGAAGGATAAGGTGTGGATCCAGATGGATTCCGATGGGATTACTGTCAAAAACCCGTACAAACTTCTTCCTCCGATTGCTTCGTATATAGATGTCTCGGAGGAAACCATTGAACGTATGGAGTTAGATGAAGGGGAAGCCATAGCAAATGGAGGCGCTGCGCTCACAGCTTATGCAAAGTTACAGTTCAGTGATTCCGTAATGACAGATGCACTTAAACAGGCTCTGCTTTGTTATTGCGAACTTGATACATTGGCAATGGTCTTCATCTGGGAGTATTTCTGGCATCAGACCCATTCTTAGAAGACCCAAAAAGACTTAGGATGAATTTCCGGTTTATATCTACTTTCGCGGTGGATATAAACCGGAAATTTTATGAGTGAACTTAAGATCGGGACAATTGTAAAGTTGTCGACTGGCACGAGTGCCAAAGTTAAACAGGAACTGGGTAAGGGCGGACAGGGCGTTGTCTATCTTGTCGAGGTGTCTGGAAAGAAAATGGCCTTGAAGTGGTATCACAAGCACCCGGGAGAGGCCTTCCACAAAAATCTTCTGAACAATGTTCATGCAGGGGCTCCCGCATCGAACTTCATATGGCCACTTGCCGTCACAGAGGAGATGAACGGCTCGGTGGGCTATGTGATGGAACTGCGCCCAAAGGAGTACCAGGATATGAGCAAGTTCATCCTGACCCATGCGAAGTTTGCTGATGTGCATGCCCAGCTGAACGCCTGCCTTCAGATATGCACAGCCTTTCAGAAACTCCATATCCGTGGCCTGAGCTATCAGGATATGAACGATGGCAACTTCTTCATCAATCCCAAGACGGGCGATGTGCTCATCTGCGATAACGATAACGTTGCACCCGACAAGACCAGCATGGGCATCCTCGGCAAAGCGGGATATATGGCACCGGAGGTGGTCGAAGGAACAACGATGCCGAACAGATATACGGACTATTATTCTCTTGCCGTATGCCTTTTCATCCTCATATATATGAACAGACCTTTCGAGGGAGCATGGCATCTTGCCTGCCCTTGCGATAACAATCCCGAGATGGCCAAAAAACTGTTCGGATTCGAGTCTGTCTTTATCATGGACCCTACAAACACAAAGAACAGACCTGTGCCGGGAGTTCACAACAATGTGATACGTCGATGGGGTGTGTATCCATCATTCCTTGGCAAGGCCTTCTGCAAGACATTCTCGTCAGGAGCAATCAAGGACCCGACCCAGAGGCTCATGGACAAGCAGTGGTACAACATTCTGCTCCAGATCCGTTCTATGTATGCAAGGTGTCCTCACTGCGGAAAGGAAACTTTCATAGATGTGATGGCCGGTAATCCGCACTGCATATTCTGTCAGAAGGGTATAGCCGTTCCGTCTCTGAAGGTGGGACGCTTCACAATCCCTCTTGTGGAAAAGCAGACCATACATTCATGTCTTATTTCTGATGAACAGGATAGGGATGCAAAGGCCGGAGAGGTTGTCATGAAAGGTGGTGCGACAGGCCTGAAGAATACTTCGGACACACCTTGGACCGCGATGCTTCCTGATGGTAGCGTGCGCGTCATAAACAAGGGCGAAGGTATGCCGGCAAAGCCAGGGCTGAAGGTGCGTTTCGGCCAGGGAGAAACAGGAGAATTTATTTAATAATAACTTTATAATCACATCATTATGGAAAAGAACAATCCTTTTGAACTCGATGCAGTTCCAAGACGTGTAATGCCTCTGATCTTCTTGGTTGACACTTCAGGAAGTATGGATGGAGCAAAGATTGCCTCGCTCAATGTGGCCGTACAGGAGTCCCTCAAGGACGTGGGAGAAATCTCGAAGAATAACAGCGATGCACAGATCAAGGTGGCAGTCCTTGAGTTTTCAAGCGGAACTCAGTGGATGTATCCTCAGCCTATCGAATCGGAGTCCTTCAAATGGCAGGACCTTCAGGCAAGCGGTCTGACAAGCCTTGGAGCCGCTTACAGCGAATTGAACGAAAAACTGTCAAAGTCGCATGGATTCATGGCTGAGCCTACAGGTTCGAGGGCCCCTGCAATCATCCTTCTTACAGACGGTCAGCCTACCGATGACTACAAGCATCCGCTTGAGAAGCTCAAAGGAAATCCTTGGTTCAAGGCAGGAGTGAAGGTTGCCATCGCAATCGGAGATGCCGATACCAATGTGAATATTCTTGCTGAGTTTACAGGCAACAAGGAGGCAGTGCTTACGGTTCATAATGTCGATCAGCTCAAGAAGATCATAAAGACAGTCAGCGTTACTGCGTCTCAGGTGGCATCTCAGTCGGCTTCAGTCGGTGTGTCTGGCAATGGCTCGACAACTCCTGCGGATGCTCAAAGTCAGGTGGTCAGCAGTGTTACCAATGCCGTTGATACGGATGACGCGTTGAAGAATGTGGATCAGGGAGACAGTACCGCAAACTCAGGCACAGACGACTGGGAAAACTGGTAAAATGTTGAGATTATGGTGTTTAATACCAGCATATTAGGTGCAAGCCATGTTAAGGACAATAAACCGTGTCAGGACTATTCTGTTGCCTGGCAGTCGGAAGAGGATGGCGCGGTTGTCCTTGTGGTGTGCGATGGTCATGGAAGCGATACCTATGTCAGAAGTGATGTGGGTTCCCGTCTGGCAGGCGAGATAGCATTGGAAGCTGTGAAGAGGTTCATCCTTCCGGTCGGTGATATCAGGCCTGACTCTGACTGGATAGAGGGTGTGCAGGGTGCTGTGACTGCCCGTGAGAGCGATGTTCTGACCAGATATAGCGAAGCCCTGCCTAGGGCGGAAGAAGACATGACTGATACTGATTGGATGAGGTACCGTCAAAGGCTTGAGTTTCGCGGGCAGGTCAAAGGTATATACGAACAGGATGCCATATTTCAGGCTTTGTTTTCTTCGATATATGAGAAGTGGCTGGAAGCGATCCATCAGGATGCCAGGCAGAACCCTTTTACTGAAGAGGAACTCTCTCGTCTGGGCAGACATAAGTTGGTGAAGGCGTATGGAACAACGCTTATGACCTATGTACAGACAAAGGACTTCTGGTTTGCATTCCATATTGGTGACGGAAGGATGCTCTCTCTTGACGAAAATCAGGAGTGGAGACAGATAGTTCCATGGGACTGCAACTGCTTTCAGAATCAGACTACCTCACTGTGCAATACAGACCCCGTTCCGATGTTCCGTTATGCCTTTGATGGCACAGGCACATTCCCGAAGGCTGTGTTCTGTTGCAGTGACGGCATAGAGGACTCATACGGAGATTATGATGTTGCTCCAGAGCGCCTGCACAACTACTTTTCCGGTCTGCTGAATGTCTTTGTTCAGGAAGGTAAAGAAAGTACAATGTCTAAGCTGGAGGAGTTTCTGCCGAAACTAAGTGCAGTGGCAAGCAAGGATGATATGTCTATTGCGGGAGTTATCAATGAGGGAGATTATCATCAAAACATAGATGAAGATGAACTTACATGAGACGATCAGGTTGCTGATAAAGGAGCAAGGGAAGAATGTAGTCGGTAGCCCTACCTTTATGGGAATGCTGGATGATTATGGCGCATTTCGCGAAGAAGAGCCTGCGACCAAGACAATCGTCCGGGAACTTGTAAGGACAGGTCAGATGCAAAGGTTTATCGACTCCCCGAATAAGGGCAGAAATCTGCATTTTGAAATTCGGACTATTGTCTCAGAGACTGCACGTTCCGGTGGATTTCGGGAAGATCTTGTTTCCGATACATTAAAGAGGATAGCCCTTGGGATTGGCAAAATACAGAAGGAACTGGATTGGCCGACTCTCAATGAGGAAAAGCCGTCGGCAAAGGCTAGTCTTCAGCCAGCAGTAACAGCGGGGACGAAGATAAAAGCCAAGGCAGGACCTTCAATGTGGCAGAGGATTAAACGAGGAATATACTACTATGCTGATTTATGGTGCATGATTCCTGTCGTAATCTGTTTCATCGGTGCCGTAATAACGTTATTTCTGTCTGTCTTTGCGTTCTTCGCTGGCTCTCCGGAAGCAGGATATTGGGCAAAATGGCTTTTGGTGTGCGTTGTGACGGGCGTTTTTGTCTTTATAACATATTGTATAGTGGATAATCACGAGGAGTGGTTTGTTGATAAAAAAAGAAGATGATGACTATCATAAAATTACTATCTTTATTGTTCAATATTGTGGGGTGGCTTGCATTGGATATATATCTGTGGACAGTCTCATGGTGCCCCGGAGTGGGCGGACTGCTGGGGCTTATAGGCTTCTTCGTCGGCTACTCTATCAGCGGAGGTATGACCGTCGCCCCTCGTGACTACTGGAGACTGCCCGATTATGAGGTGTTCAGAAAGAAAATGCGTTATGGCAACTCGATAGCCGGTGCAGTCACAGCAATATCAGCGTTTGTTTTATTTGTCATCAAGACTATTATTGAATCATGATCAGATTTATACTGTTGCTTTGTGTCGTGATGTTGGCCTCATGCAACTGCCATATTAATGAAGAAGTGTCCGTAAAGGTCCATAAGGATTCCGTAAAGACAATCACTCTCGTGCATATCCTTTCATACCCCGATGAGCCCCTCGTTCGACTCTTGCAGGATGCCTCAAACAAGTCCGTATGCTATTCCTATATTGAGAAGGAAGGCTCGGACTCGCTGATTCTTCTTCCTTCCTGTGGAGAATTTTTGGGCGTGTCCCATGATGATGGCCTGATAATCATGGACTCGTATTACTATGATGATAAAGGCAGGCATGGCGTTGTTCAGGGCTATACGTTTGACGGAGAAAAAGTATGCGAAATGAAGACAAAAATTAATGAGAAATGAAATCATATTTTCCTCATTATTACGAGTTCCATCAAGACGATTGGGAGACCTTTGAAGAACTCGCTAGGACCGTATCTGTTGATGTAAAGACAGGAAGAAAGACCGTTGAATTCAATCCTGAAAAGTTCAGACAGGAAGGTGATTTTATCATTTCCAATGACGAGGGTAGGCTGCATTTATGTTTTTCGGATGATGAGGTGGTTCGTGTCCCAGAGGGTGTAAAAGCGATTGCACCCAGTGCATTTCATAAGGATTTATGTCCGAATGTCAGGCACATAATTCTTTCAGATACCGTGGTGGGAATAGCACAGTACGCTATCTGTGGGTGTTCTGTGGAAGAACTGACGATTAATAACAAGTATATCTATATCAGCGACAGCGCTTTTGACTGGTGCTCCTCTTTACGGGTAATACATCACATCTCGGAGCGAGTCACGATACACGTTAAAGAAGATGAGGGTAGATGTGCCCGACCTGTAAGATTTGAAAGAATGGAGTCATCCGGAATAGAAGATGATAGCGATTTTGACCCTGATGACCTGCCTTTCTGAGAAGATTTCAAGAATTTTCTTGGAGACATTTTCGAGAAAAAGACCAGAAAAATCCTAAGAAAAGAATGCAAAAAAATCCGAGAAAAGAACGAGAAAAATATAGCAAAAAAGATTTTCAAACCGGGAGATGAAATTACCATTGAGGAGGTTAACGATGTTTTTCGTAAGGTAAAAGAAAACGGAAGACGATTCGCTATAAACGAGAACAGTGATATAAAAACAGAAGTTATAGACGGGCACCTAATTTTTGACACTTTGGATGATATGAAAAAATATTATGGTGGTTTATACACTATTGAGGAGGTGTTCAAATGGTAATGCTGCCATCACAGAAGAAAGATTATAAGATGAAAACAAATTGCTTAAAGTGCATTGAGATTGACCCTAAGATCATAGAAGAAAAGCTTAGGGCGGAATTTGGCCCATCATATCTGGAGCGCGTGAAACCTTCAGAAGATATTTCTCATATCAATATTAAAGAAGGAGCAGACTCAATTTTTCCAAGCGACAAGTTTGATGTTTATGTAAGACGTGGAGATATATGCAATCCTCGTTTTCATGTCGCAAGTGATGGGTGGGATGTCGCATTCTTTATCAATAACGGGAAGGTACATAACATCTGCAAGCGGGGAGCCGATATGGGGGTTCTAAACAAGATGCGGGAGGATGCTATTAAGTGGCTACCTTGTCAGAATGCTTATGAGCCTGACAAAACCAATCGCAAAGTCATCGAAATCATGTGGGCGAGAATGCACGGGTAGCCGACACCAGCAGGGTCCTTAGGAAGAGTTTACAAATATTTTAAGCCAAAATATTCTCCTGGCTGAAGCGTCTGGATACAGTACGTCCGGCCGGAAGGGAAGCAAATATTTCAACTTAAAATATTGAATCAAAAACACAGAATGGCCCCAGGAACTATTCTGGGCCAGTTTTCTTGTTGGATGACCTACTGGTTTCGAGAGCTCTGAACCGGCGATCTGATGGTAATATTTCAACTTAAAATATTTCCTGTAGAAATAGCAGATCACCAGAATGATGCGTCGTGGACATTTGTCGATGCTGAGTCTGGATGAGGCGGGAATATTTTAAGCGAAAATATTTCCTGAAGTAACGACTTTAGCCTGCTTCAAAGATCTGAGGGGATTCTTCAAAAAATTTAGAAAAAAACGATAAAAAGTGCGAAAAGATGACGAAAATTTCGTCCAAAATGCAGACAAATTACTGAGTGTCAATCAATTTGGAAGAAGAAAACGATAGCAGAATGTGTTGTGAGGCTCATTCTGCTATTTGTGAGTTATATCCGGAAGACCAAATCGGAAGTGTGATTTGGAAGATACAGGGATGCAGAGATTAGATACCAGCAATTTACAAGGCTTATTTAATTGCATGTGGTAATGAGGCAATAACTTTTGGCTGGATCTGGTATTCTTTAAGGAACTCTTCTATATCTTCCTTGTTGGCCTGTGTTAAAATTGTTTCATCTAATTTCCTTAAATAATCTATAGTGGTAGAGCGCCCTTTGCCCCAGATTTGTTCTTGGCCATCCAATGCGAAGTGGATAATTTTTTTGATTAGGTTGTCATCGATGCAATTGGCAGACTTTAACATACATACCAATACTCCAGTTCTGACCTTTTTTTTGTCATATTTCAGTCGCCTTTCGCTTTTTGCAGTTTCTGTAACCTTTGTCTCTATTTTTTCTTGTTTTTCATAATATGTACTTTCTGTAAAGTATCTCCTATAAGCGGAGATATCTATTTTAGACGTAGCCCCAGCGATATGTTTCCTACAAATCCTTTCGTTATGTACAATTAAACTAGCTTCAATATTGTTTTCCTTAGATAGATATAATTCAAAATTCTCTAATGCGAGTTCTATGCTACCGATTGTTTTTATTGAACAAGGGTTTAAAATATCTAATGTTTCAAAATTGCCAGCTTCAATAGATTTGGCAATATCATGTGCGGTGTGGATAAGTTCAAGAACATGTTTTGCAGGGCAACAATAGTCATTTAAAAATGGGATATAAATCGTCACAAATTTCTTTTCGTATTGCTCAATTCGGGACTTTAGATTTGAAATGACAGAAAGGAACCCTCTTATGGCGCTACTAATAAAGGCTTTCTTTAAAATGAGATTTGTTGATTTGTTGTAGTATGTTGCAATGACATCATACGGGCTATTGTGTAAATAGTCGTTATATATGATGTCGTATACAAGGTTGCAAGATGTCGCAGACATGTCTAGCCACGAAATAATATCGGTGTCTATCAGTCTTATAATGTCGTTATCCTTTTCCTTGGTAGGATTGTATTTAACCCTATTGACTTCATATAGCTCTTCTCCAATATTACCAGGCTTTATTGCACCATGTCTAGATTTGCGCTTCAGTGTGAGAACGTCATTTAAAACATCTATTAAGTTGTTTATACTCTGGATTGTGCAGTATTTAGAATCACATAGTTCATCTACCAATTTGTTCTTCTTTCTCAATCCAGAGAGCTCTAATATGTCTTTTTCTTTTTTGCACTTTTTAAGTAGCTTAGTGATGTTTTCCAATTCATAGTCAGCAAAACCACGGTCTGTCTTAGAAATTTTATTCTCCATTATATACACATATCTTATTGCACAAATATATAATAATTCCATGGGATTTTCTTGGGATTGTTACAGAAATTTGGGATGGGATTAGAAAGTTGTAAAAACAAATTTGAAACGATGTAAAATCCTCACATATTTGCATCGTGAAACTCAGAAGACGACGAACAATAGTAGTTGTCTGGAGTTTTCCACAACTCTCTTTGGGAGCAAAGATGGGTGAGTATGAGTAGCTAACTCGCGAGAAGGTTTGCATGCAACCTTATATGTAGCTACGAATATGAGCCTACAAGAAGCGAGACTAGTATCGCTTAATCCTATCCCATAGGTTCACCTGTTCATAGTGGACTAGAGAGATAATAGGTAAATTTATTAATCCGTTGAAGGCGTAGGGCTATACCTATGTCAAGGGGAACCCTACGCCTTTAACATAAAATTTAAAAGGCATGGCAAATAAAATCATAATTAAATACTTAACAGAAACATTTGAGGAAATTGGAAACAAAGAACATGAGAATCAGTTTCTTGAAGCAATGGAAACCCTTTCAGAAATGAATTTCGCAATTAAGGAGATGAGTTTCGCTGAGTTGATGGACCAGTCAACTTGGTTGGCGATGAACTCGCACGAGTGTCAGACCGATATTGAGGACTTTGATGACGACAGCGTTCTGTATGAGACGTGTAGGCATAATCTCCTTTATTGGCAAACAGATGTGGACCTTTTTTATGAGGAAGTTTGCTCGGCTAATCCGGAATTGGAATGGCTCGATGAATTTTTAGTAGCATACCTCGATGAAAGGATATGTTCGATCTACCCATACCTGAAAGATGCTGAAACATTCAATAAGTATTATGAGGAACATGAGAGTGAGTTGTCGTATCAGCATGGCTCATTGATGAGAGTTAATGTCTTTGGGGACGATGATGAAGATGTTGTTGAAACCCTCGTAAATGCTTATGAGATCAGAAGACAAGGTTTGCAAGATCTTGAATCAGGGGAGCTAGAACAGCTTGATGAACGTTTTCAGGAGATTGTAGAAATTGTTTCTGAAATAGATTTTGAGATTCAGGAGATGACTCTTGGTGATATTCTGCAAGGTGCGCTTCAAAACTTTTGTTTGTCGTGTGCAAATAAAGAGGAACTTAAAACAAAACATTTCAGTATGGTTGATTTGTATAATCTATGTATTCAGTATGTTGCAGAAATCATTGCTACTTCAGAATACTTCTGTGAAAATATCGGGGTGAACTATCCAGATTTTGGGTGGGTGGATGATGTGGTAAGCGACTGTTTACATCAGAAGATGTGTTCTGTGTATCCATATCTCAAGAACGAGGATGCCTTTGTTACCTATGTTGAATCTTTAAAAAATGAGGACTATGAATAATTATTCATCCAGAGAACAGGCACTTTATAAGAATTGGTGCCTAGTTGACGAGCAGATCGATATGAGGGAGTCTTTCTGTGGGGTTGGTACACGAAAGATAAAGGTCTTTTTGAATCAAAAGGTAAAGAGAGGGGATAAGGTCGCAGAACTCCTGCGAGTCGCCCTTGAACTGAATGACGTTAATGTCTCAGCAAAACGGTACTGGGGTGATTATAAGCGTGATTATTACAGTAAGAAGGAGGACCTTATACGTGAATTGAACCATTTGTATCGTGAAAATGGCGAGTTGGACTATGGTTATCATTATGAGCCTGGCAGACTTACGACCCACATCATGTACTATGAACTGCCCAACGGTCAACAAATCAGTTTTCATTGCAAACTGTGGGACACAACAAAAATTCCTTTGTATGGAAAGGAATGGGATAGACTTGAGAATTCAACATATCAAAAGTTGGAGTGTGCTATCATGGAAATTTATGGAAACGAAATAAACACTAAGTATAATAATTTAACCAAGAAACATTATGAGAATTAATAATAGAACAATTACTCAGCAGAAAGTCAAACACTTTCTCAATAAGTTATCAGCAAATGGTGACTCAATAGCCACTATACTTAGATCCGCTCTCGAAGTAGAGACTTATCAAGATTGTGTAAACAAGCATCCAGAGGACTCAAGGGTTGGGAATAATATGGAAGCAAAATGTAAAGAGTATCTGGATGTGTTGAAGGCAAATGGGTTGTGTTATGGCAAAATAGAATCTAGACGCAAAACTCTTCCTGTGACCATAATTGGTGCCCTTCCAGATGGAAACACCATTGCCTACCGTTGTAGTAAGGATACAAAGTGGAATGATGTGCCAAATTATGTTGAGATGTGGGATGGAGATTTTAAGGCTAACAGGGCCAAGATTGAACAAAACATCCTTGCTATATATGGCGAAGCGCTCTATGATGTCGCGGATCCAGGTGATGAGTTGAGAGAACAGCCTTTATTTTAAGTATTAATCCGGCCCTAGGGTCGTTGCTCTAGGGCCATAAATTTAAATCACATGGATAAAGACGATTATACAATCTTTAACCCTGCATTTGTATCTTATCACAACAAGTCTATTGTCAAGACTCAATTGGTTGGGAATAAACTGACACTGACTGTTGATGCTGGTGCGTATGAGGAAATTGAAATGATGGCTAAGCGGTATCAGATCAGCCCGGAAAATATGAAATGTCTTGAAGAATGTTACCGAAACATTCAAGAAGATGTTAAGCTCCAGAATGCTATAAAAATGGCTGAATATGAGCGTGATTTGCTAAGGTATAGGAGTTTATCAGCAGAAGGTCGCAATGATGTTCAAAAGCCTAAAAAGCCAGCTTCAAAAGACATTAAACCTGTGTTTAATTTCTTCTTGACTTCTGACGGAGAAACGAGAGCTTTTATCAAGAGTTATTTTCTGTATGAGTTCCTATTGGAGGAACTTAAGATGAGCGGTTTGTTTTGTGACGATGATTTTCAGAGGAGCTTAAAAGGGTGTTCAAAAGAAAATATTTCATGTAAAAGAGGTAGTGTTAAGGCCAGGAATATCTTCGGCTTAGCCGAGAGTGTTTTGTATGTAGACTCCCTGAAGCATTCAAAGTCTGCGAAGAACTCATCCTCTGCAAAACAGAGATATGAATATGTTTTTCATCCAATATCTTTCCGGAAGGATTTCGCGAAGCATTCTATAGAATTACAATACCAACTTACAGATCATTTATCTAAAACTGTTCAAATTCATTATGATTTTTACTTGAATCCAGACAAAATGCTATCTATTAAAGATATTATTGAGTTGTATCAGAAGCATTCCAAAGGAAAGCATGATAAAGTTCCTTTACATGTTTGGGCACGTACTACTTTACTAAATCCTTGTAACGAATTGAATTTCAGCGACGAATGCGAAAATGGAGAGGATGGCTGGAGTCAAGAGCAAGATTTTGGGTTTGAGATATTTAAGCCGAAATATTCCGAACTGGAGCTGTCTGCGATACCACAGAAAGACTTGGTCGGCAATGTCAACATTGAGGAGTTGAAGAAGTGGGTGAGGTATTGTATGGATGATGCACGGATAACGACGGTGTCGAGGTTATGGCATCCGTTCCACTGCCTGCCAAAGTCATATAGGGAGCATGTTACCTATAACGGCAGTCCTTTGGTAGAGGCTATGGATGTGAAAAACTGCTACTATGTGTTAATGGTTAAAGCGTTGCAATTAGCGGATAAAATTGACCCAGATGAACTGAGGCGTTTTGAAGCACTTGTTCGAGATGGAGATATCTATATGGAAATAGGTAATGACATTCAGTTTATACATGAGGTTAAGGAGGACTATAACGATGACGACTATTTGTCTTTTATCGGAACTACCAGGCGTGACAGGGTTAAGGTTGAGATGCAGAGTTTTAGGAATTTTAAGAGATATGGTCAGGCAGAGTCACAACATCCTATGCTGGCGAAGAAGTTTAAGGAACTATTTCCGTCAATCTGTCATTGGTTGTTTACATATCCGATATATCGCAATAGAAAGGGTAAGAATGCAAAGCGCCTGCAAGCCGATATGAGTAGGATTGAAACGATGCTTATTAGTAAGGTGTGTTTTCTCCTGAAGGACATGGGATTGAACCCGTTCACCTTACATGATGCGATTTATCTGTCACAAAATGAATTTAGCACTGTGGAGAAAGGCTTTGTAGATAAATTGTTCTGGGAAGTGTTCGATGCTACGACGGAGGAAGATGTACGAAGGGCGTTGGAATACAGATGTAATAAAGAGGAGGTTAATGTATGAGTCTTGTTTTACCGATACAGATGAGAAAGGGTATGGATGAGTTCTTCCGGAGACATCCTGAACTAAAGGACGTTTATCCTTGTAGTAATTCTCGTGATGAGGTACTGAAGGTTATGACTGACGAAATCCATCGTTTGACCGAGTATGTAGCCTCACTTCAGACAACAATTTCCAGACAAGCATCTGGTTGTGACCAGGGACTTTTGGCCGCCGATGAAGAGGACGATATTGAGAATGAAGTTATAACCTATAAGGAACTGATACAGAAGTATAATTTCAGAGGCGTGAAGAGTGCCAAGGACCCCAAGTGGAGAAAAAAGCACGGTTTTGATGAATGTGTCAGTCAGAGCTGGAAAGGGTGTTCTGTTGTCTTCGTTGTGTCTAAAGTTGAAGAGTGGCTGGCCAATAAGAACAAGGGTAGAAATTGGAAACCGAAGCGAAAATGTTAGTCGATTTGTTAGTCGTTTGAAAAGAAAAAACGACTTGCGAATGAATTCGTAAGTCGTTGATTTTCAATGAAGTAGCGGGACGCAGGATTGAACTGCGGACCTCATGATTATGAATCATGCGCTCTAACCAGCTGAGCTATCCCGCCATGACCTTTTGTCAATATTTTGTTGAGATAGAAGGACTCGAACCCTCACTGACAGAGCCAGAATCTGTAGTGCTACCATTACACCATATCTCAATTTGGCTTCCCTTTTTGAATTTGGGACTGCAAAGGTATGAATGTTTTGCGAAATTCCAAAAGTTTTTTGCGAAATTCCAAAAGTTTTTTGCGAAAATTTCGATTTTATAGCCTGTCGATAAACAGAACCCCGTCCAGATGGTCGGTTTCGTGCTGGAAGATCACTGCTGTGAAGCCGGTTATGGTGTCCCGGACCATTGGCAGTGGAGTGCTACGGAAGTGGCGGCGTAACTCTCCCGGGGACATCGTCGCCGCAAGTTCCTCCATCGTGTGAAGATCGGCATATTCGATCACTATCTCCTTGCTTCTGAGCACGTTCCCGCGGCGGTCAGGCACCGAGAGACATCCTTCAGGTCCGGCGGCCAGCGAGTCTGAGGCCCAGACTATCCGGACATTAGGATATACCTCGAACGGCTCTCCATCCTTGTCGAACCGCTGTACTGCGACCACTCTTCTGTTCAGACCGACCTGTGGTCCGGCAATTCCGACTCCGTCCTGGGACGGGTGGGTGACTGTCGCGATCATCAGTTCGGACAGCCGTTTGAACTCGTCCGAGAGCAGCATTCCCGACGTAAGATCCTGACTCGATGCCCTGAGTACCGCCAGGTCCAGGCTGTCCTCGATGGTCAGCACACGTATGGTGCTGTCGGCCTCGCAGATCAGACCACTTTCCCGGTCTGTGAACCCGTCCGAGCCCGGACCGAAGCATGACGAGAGCCCGAGTGCTGCACATATTATGATGATGGTGTTTCTCATTCTATTTCTGCCTTCATTTCAATACCACTGTGTCATGCCGAACAAAGTTTCTTCTCCTCAGCTTCGCCTCAATCCCGCCTGAGCAGAGCTACAGCATAGACCTCGCACCCCTCGCTCCTGCCCACGAAGCCCAGTTTCTCGGTAGTAGTGGCCTTCACGGAGACCTGCGAGACATCAACCCCCATCACGCCGGCCATGCACTCACGCATAGGCACAATGTATGGAGCCAGCTTCGGCCTCTGCATGGCGATGGTTATATCCACGTTTGCCACAGACCATCCCTCGGCGCGCACGAGCGTCATCACCCTCGAGAGCAGGATCTTGCTGTCGATCCCGGCGAACTCGTCAGAAGTGTCGGGGAAGTGCTTCCCGATATCTCCCAGAGCGAGTGCTCCCAGAAGTGCGTCACACAAAGCGTGGATTGCCACGTCTCCGTCAGAATGTGCTATACAGCCTATCGGGCTTTCCACCTGCACGCCTCCCAGCCACAGCGGCAGCCCGGGGGCAAGCGCGTGCACATCATATCCGTTTCCTATTCTTATATCCATATATCCAATTATATAAAAGCGTCCCTTATTTTCACAAAAAAATCGCCAGCCCCCTCGAAACCACCGCAAATGTAAATAAAAAACCTTAAATTTGTAGGTTAATATAAATGTATATAGGAATGGGATTCAATTTCAGTTTTTTCGGTAAGCAGGAGGTGAGGAAGTTCAACTACCGTCCGCGTTTCTACGACCCTGAGGCCGAGGAGCGCAGGAAGAAGTATGGCGACTTCACAAAGCCGAAGGAGAAGGAGGGATATGTGCCGGGGCAGTATGTGAAGGGCAGCCTGCGTGACGGGAACTATTCCCGCAAGGAGGACATTTCCAGGAATCAGAAGGTGATCGGAATGGTCACCATGGTGCTCCTGTTTGCTGTCATTTACCTTATATACAAATATTTCCCGATCCTGATCGACTCCCTGTCAAGATAGGCCGGGCCCGAAAGATTCCCATCTGTAAACAGCGGCGTCAGGAAGAGAATGGCAGACCCAGCAGGATAAGGCAAGCCGGGAGGAAAAGTTCAGACCAGACAGGCAAGCCGGTCCAAGAATAAAGACAAGAACATGGATATAAGAATATTACCAAGCAACATAGCGAACATGATAGCCGCGGGAGAGGTCGTGCAGAGACCTGCGTCCGTGGTGAAGGAACTTGTGGAGAATGCCGTGGATGCAGGAGCGGACCAGGTGACGGTGGTGATCCAGGATGCAGGACGCACCCTGATCCAGGTCATCGACAACGGATGCGGAATGTCTCCCGACCAGGCTGTGCTGTGCTTTGAGCGTCATGCGACCTCGAAACTTGCCACGGCGGAAGACCTGCACAACATCCTGACCTTCGGTTTCCGTGGTGAAGCCCTGGCATCCATCGCTGCAGTGGCGGAGGTCTCCCTCAAGACCCGCAGGGAGGAGGACGAGGTGGGATGCCTTGTGGAGTTTGCCGACTCGCAGCACCTTGCCACTCAGGAGATTGCAACTCCGAGAGGCGCCAACTTCTGCGTAAGGAACCTTTTCTATAATGTACCTGCCCGCAGGAAGTTCCTCAAATCAGACGCGGTTGAGTTCAAGCATATAGTGGCTGAGTTCACAAGGGTCGCCCTGACGCGCCCGGACATTGGATTCACTCTGACCCACAACGGCAAGGACGTGCTTGTGCTCCGTCCGGCCAAGTCCCTCAAGTTCCGCATCCAGGATGTGCTGGGGGCAAATGTGGCCAACGATGTCGTGGATATCCAGGCAGAGACTTCGGTGGTGAAGATATATGGATTCGTCGGACGTCCAGATGCAGCGAAGAAGGGCCTGGGCAACCAGTATCTCTTCGTGAACGGACGTTTCTTCCGCAGCCCGTACATGCACAAGGCTGTGATGAAGGCATATGAGAACCTCATCCCGGACGGCGTGACTCCGTCATATTTCATATATATGGAAGTGGACCCTCGGTCCGTGGACGTGAACATACATCCGACAAAGACAGAGATAAAGTTCGAGGACGACAGCGTCATATTTCAGATACTTTTTGCCTGCATCAAGGAATCGCTCGGAAGGAATTCTTTCGGAGCGTCCATAGATTTCGAGAGGGGAGACATGCCTGAGATTCCGGCGTTCGGAAGGAACTATGACGAGTTCCATCAGGTCAGCGAGCCGCAGCCAGGTCTTGACCCTACGTTCAACCCGTTCGACAATGATGGCTTCCCGTCTGAGGACTCGCCGTTCACCAACACCTTCCCGCAGCAGGCGGGATTCGGTGAGGGCGCAGGAATGGCCCCTGCATTCGACGGCGCGGCCCCTGCCTCATTCGGCGGCGCCCAGTTCGGAAACGGAGCCCGTTTCGGAAGCCAGGCCCAGCAGCCGATGTTCCCGGAAGACTGGACTGAAGCAGGCAACGGATTCGACCAGGAGGCAGCCAGACCGTCATACGGCGGTTCAGGCTACGGAACAGCCCGTTTCATAGACCGTCGCGACGACTACGGCAAGCTTTTCGAGGACAAGCTGACCCCGTCGAAGTCGCTTATGGTCCTTCAGGGGAAATATATACTCACTCCTGCCCGCAGCGGCCTCATGGTCATAAACATACGCAGGGCGATGGAGCGCATAATGTATGACCGTTTCCTGAACGCCATGTCCGGAAACGAGCATGTGACCCAGACAGCCCTCTTCCCTGTAAGTGTCCAGGTGGGTGTGGAGAATATGTGTCTCTTCGAGGAGCACTCACAGCTTCTGTCCTCCCTCGGTTTCGACATCGCGCCGTTCGGAACGGACACAATAGTGGTCAACGGAGTTCCTGAAGGCTATAGTGCCGAGGCGGGAAAGATCCAGACCATGATAGGCGACCTTCTGCTTATTCTCGCAGAGGACCACAACGCTCTGGAAGAGATGATGGCTGCCAATATGGCAGCAAAATTTGCCCGTCTCGGGTCCCTGAGCGGAGATTCTGTCACAAATCCGGAAGAGGCACAGAGGTTGATTGACAACCTGTTCGCGTGCGGGAATTCGGAGTACACCGGAAACGGCCGCAGAATCATCACAATCATCCAGATGGATGAAATAGAAAAGAAATTTTAGAAATGGGATACTACTATTACGACAACAACGGCGGTGGACGGGGCGGTTTCATGAGCAGCGTGCCGACAGCGGTGAAGAACATAATCATAATCAATGTTCTGGTCTATCTCGTGACCACCCTCAAAAGCGGTTTCATGTATGAAAACTTCGCGTTGTTCTACCCGACTTCGCCATTCTTCCACTGGTGGCAGCCGGTGACCCACATGTTCATGCACGGGGGCTTCTGGCACCTGTTCTTCAACATGTACACCCTGTTCATCTTCGGAAGCGTCCTGGAGAGGGTCTGGGGAATGAAGAAGTTCCTGCTCTTCTATTTTGTGACCGGACTCGGTGCGGCAGCGGTCCACACCGGCGTGGAGTGGATTCAGATGACTCACTGGATGTCCCAGGCAGCTGAAGGATCGATGGCGGCACAGGCTTCCATCCACGCCCTCAAGATGACCCCGACAGTGGGTGCTTCCGGCGCCATATACGGTCTCCTGATGGGATATGCAATGCTCTACCCGGATTCAGTCATGCGTCTGATCTTTCCGCCTATAGCCTTGAAAGCCAAATGGTTCGTGCTTATCTTTGCTGCCATTGAGCTTCTGACCGGAGTGACGGGAACCGGAGGAGGAATAGCTCATTTTGCCCATCTCGGAGGTCTGATCTTCGGATTCCTTCTCATCATGTACTGGAAGAAGAAGAGGACCCTATACGGAAACTATTAGCATATGTCTAAGAACAGGATATTCGGACTGACCTCCCGCTTGCTTATGAGCATAGTGGCGGGGCTGCTTATCCTGTCCTACCTCTCCATACTCATCAATCCGGCTAAGGTGTGGCTGATGTCGCTTGCCGGACTTTTCTTCGTTCCGCTCTCCATTGTGAACGTAATCCTGCTCCTATGGGCCTTGAAGCGGCTTTCCAGGTCTTTCGTGATCCCTCTTCTGGCTTTGATGCCGGCTTTCTTCTTCGTAGGTCGCTATGTGCGGTTTGACACAGAGGAAGAAGTGTCAGCACGCACAGAAAACGTTCAGGAGTCGCTGAAGATAGTCTCATATAATGTAGGCCGGTTCTCCCTGCATGACGAAAAGGCCGGAATACACAATCGCCAGGAGTGCGCCGACTCGGTCTTCCGTTTCCTGCAGGAACAGGATGCCGACATCATCTGCCTCCAGGAATTCCACGCCCCTTCTGCCGACAAGGCAAAGGCATATATTTCAGGAAAGATGAATGGCTATAAGGCTGAGTACTACCTTTTCCCCACAGCGCACGGGGCCTTCGGCAACGTCACGCTCAGCCGTCTGCCGGTGAAGGATAAAGGTAAGATAAAGTTCGACGGAAGCGCAAATCTGGCGATATACACGGACTATGAGGCCCGGGGCCGTAGTTTCAGGGTATATAACTGTCATTTCGAGAGCTATAACGTGTCGCTGTCCGGTCTGGTCAGAGGTCTGGTCCAGCGTGATTCGACCGTGATTTCCGCTACGGGCGACAAGATGAGGCGTTCCATCACCCGCCGTCCCAAGCAGGTGGACCAGGTGTTCTCCCATATAGAGCAATGTCCTGTGAAGACCTTTGTGTGTGGTGACTTCAATGATAATCCGATGTCATATACATACTACCGAATGACCCGCGACCGCAAGGATACCTTCGTCGAGGCCGGCAACGGATTCGGTGCAACCTTTGCCGCATTGTGGCCTATGCTCAGGATCGACTATATCCTATGCCCTGAGTCCTATGCCCCGATTACGCACTTCACCCCGCGCCTGCCGCTCTCCGATCACTATCCTGTAGTCGCAGAGGTGGGAATATGATGGAGACATCTATGAACCGATAAATTAAAAGAATATGCAACAAGCCATACAGCAGGCCCTTGAAACCCTCCGTGCTGGCGGAGTGATCCTCTATCCGACAGACACAGTGTGGGGAATCGGCTGCGATGCCACCAATCCTGAGGCAGTAGCCAGAATATATGAAATCAAGCGCAGGGAGGACAGCAAATCGCTCGTCCTTCTGGCTTCTGACATGGATATGATCGCCCGCTATGTGAAGGAGATTCCCGAAATGGCCATCCAGCTGGTCGAGGTCAACGACAAGCCTATGACCATCATATATCCGGGAGCGGTCACGGGTCTCCGCCCGGCAGCCTCTGTTGCTTCCGGTGAAACTCAGAGCTTACCGAAACCGGATCGCAATGCCCTGGCCTTCAACACCGTAGCGGAAGACGGCACTGTGGGCATCCGCATCCCGATGATGGATTTCTGCCAGCAGCTCGTCCACAAGCTCGGCCGCCCTCTGGTCTCCACCTCAGCCAACATCTCCGGCGAGCCGACCCCTAAGCGCTATGCCGACATCTCTGAAGAGATCCGGTCGTCAGTGGACCACATTGTGGACCCGTCACTGGAACGCGGCTCCACAGGCCAGTCCTCATCCATCATCAAGGTCGGCCTGGACTACAGCATCGAAATCATCCGCAAATAATCGACAGTTCCGTGCGATAGTGTTGTGCGGTGGTGCTTCGCGACAGTGCTATACGACAGTGCTATACGGTGGTGCCATACGGTGGTGCTGTGCGGTGGCGCGTATCTCTCTGATCCATAGTGTGTTACTCGAAATGCGTGCTCCCCTTTGGCGGCACGCACTTTATGCAAGTTCTTGATTGTTAACGGCTTGAGTGTTGCGCCTCTGCGGAGCCCTGCACGACCTCCGGATACTTTGCACAATCCTTTATGAATCGCCCCCTGCCTCATGGGTACGTTACACAATCCGTCATGGATTGATCCCAGATCTCTGGTATAATCTGTTCAAACCGGTAGAAATCAGCGTTTTAGGAAAATGGTAATCTCGGCAGTCTTTTGTAACATCTCCAATATCGCAATATGTCGGATTTATATCGGGTGATACATGAAACGCGCTACTTCTTGTATCACCCGCCCTTTCAACGGGGCTTAAACCCGGAAAATACATACGGGTGCTACACGATTTTATTGTTTTCATGTAGCACCCGCTATAACCATCCATATAACCATCCATATAGCCCTCGCCATATAGCCCGTCATGCAGCCCCGTCATATAGCTCCCTCAAAAAGTGACAGGAGTTCTGCCAATGTGCAGAATGTTATACCATATATCTGAAATAGACGGCGGCGACGGCAGTGAGGGCAGCCGTTTCTGTTCTGAGGCGCGAATCGCCCAGATGCACCGGTATGAAACCGTTCTGAATGGCCAGTTCTGCCTCCGCCTTTGAGAAATCGCCCTCCGGACCGATCAGCACGACGACATCCGAACCTTCATATCCGCCAAGAACCTCCTTTATGTTTCTGCGCGGAACTCTCTCGTCCTCAAAGCAATAGGCAATCAGTTTGAGCGGTCCGCCAGTCCCGTCACCGCCAGCCTTGGAACCGCCAGCTCCGGAACCTCCAGCCATTCCCCCAACGCTGCCAACTCCGCTCCCGTCAGCCATCCCCCCAATGAACTCCTTGACTGACACCGGCTCGTTGACCACAGGCACAGCCCCCTTCAACGACTGCTTGGCGGCGCTCACAAGAATCTTCTCCACCCTGGCGGTCTTGAAAACGCGTCTTTCCGAATGTTCCCCGATCACCGGAGAAACCTCGTCCAGACCGATCTCGCACGCCTTCTCCACAAACCACTCATAGCGGTCATTGTTCTTGGTCGGGCACACGGCCATATGCAGCCTGTACGGATGCCCTCCCCAGTCGGGAGTCTCCTCAAGAACCATGGCTTCCACACCCTTCGGACTGTCTGAGGTGATCCTGCAGCTGTACAGCGTTCCGCACCCGTCGATCACGGAGATCTCATCCCCTGTGCGATGCCTGAGCACCTTCACACAATGCCCGGACTCGTCCTTGTCCAGCCTGCACAGTCCGCCTTCAATGTCGCTAGAGAAAAAAAGTTCCATATTCTAGAGATGTTTATCGCGCAAATATAATAATTTTGTGGGCTGAAAATGACAGACAGCCAATTGAGACGGCTGAATTTTATCAAACCGCAGTTTATGTATATAGGCCTCATATCCGACACTCACGGCGTGCTCGACGCCCCCTTCCGTGACTTCCTCGCTCCTGTGGACGAGATCTGGCATGCAGGTGACTTCGGCGGGGGGATGGATCTGGCAGCGGAGATCGCATCCTTCAAGCCTCTCAAAGGAGTGGCCGGCAACTGCGACAACCACGACCTGAGGTATATCCACCCGCTCCACCTCTTCTTTGAGTGTGAGGGCATGAAGGTGCTGATGACCCATATCGGAGGCTATCCCGGACGCTATGACTCCCGCGCCAGGGAACTCATCGACAGGTATCATCCGGATATATTCGTCTGCGGCCACTCCCATATCCTGAAAGTGGTTCGCGATCCCAAGCGCAACATGCTGGTGATAAATCCGGGAGCAGCCGGAATCCAGGGTTTCCATGTGGTCCGCACCGCCCTGCGCTTCAAGATCGAGGAGGGCAGGATCCACAGCATGGAAGTTTTCGAACTCGACAGATAATCGCTCTTGGCTCTTTCGTTTTGAAACTATTTTGGCATAATTGCTAAAATTATCGTTGATTGTGCCCATCGAAGATTTATGATTTATAATTTGTAACTCGTTGAGGTGTAGTGTCTTCCATCGCAAAAACTTGAAGAAAACCTTGGGATTATAAATTATAATCTTTAAATTCGTCTCGGAAAAATAAAGTCAAACCTATTAAATGTGACGATTATGAAGAAGGTATTTATGGCGATGGCTATCGTAGCCGCTATGTTCGCTGCAGCATCATGCAATTGCTGCAACAATTCAAAGAAGGCTGAGAAGGCAGCCACTGAGTGCTGCGCTGATTGCGATAAGAAGGACGACTGCTGCCAGAAGGAGTGCTGCGACTCTACAAAGTGTGCAGACTGCGACAAGGCTGACCAGTGCTGCAAGCAGTGCGACAGCACCGCAACAGACTGCTGCCAGAAATAGTCCGGCAACGTTTTCCCTATAAAAGTGTTCCAGGTATCTCGAAAAGAAGGTACCTGGAACACTTTTTCTATATTTCCGTCGCCTGAGCGTCTTATCTTAAAATCCTGTCTGCTTTTTCGACCGCTTCCGTGAGTTTGGCTTCGAGGAGCGGTCTTGTGCTGTCGGTAAGTCTGATATCAGGCAGGTAATAACCAATCGAGGCGATTACTTTCCCGTCTTTGAAAACGGGAGCAGCCATGCATGCGAAGTGATTGTTGACCACAGTGAAGCATCTGGTTTTCCTGATCTCTTCAAGGGCATCGAACAACTCTTGTCTGGAGTGGATTTCAGGCCAGGCCTTTCCTGGCATACCGGCAAGTTTCAGGAAATCGTTGAGTTTGGCCTTGTCGTACTGTGCGATGATAACCTTTGCTGTAGTTGCTTCCCAGACTCCCATCTGGTAGATTACTTTTGCCTGAAGGGCATGGCTGGCCTCCGCATTATATATATGATAGCGTTTGTCATTTTTTATGACTGTCAGCATGACATTCTCGTTCACCTCATTGCAAAGATTGTCAACGACAGGCTTCAGCAGAACTTTCAGTCTGTCTGGGTCGTTATCCGCTCCGGCTATTGTGTATATTTTATCTCCAAGAATATACCCCTTTCTGTACGAGTTCTGTTCCACGAATCCCAAGTCTTTCATTGTCTTTAGGATGTTGGCGCATGTAGCCCTGTTCATGCCCAGATTGTCGGCTATTTCAGTCAGCGGAATTTCCCTTTTTCTGTTCTCGGAAAGATACACGAGTATCTTCTCCACCCTTTCTATTACCTGTATCATCTTGCAGTCTCAAATGAGTCGCAAAGATACAAATAATTTCGTAATGTAAAACAATGGGTAGTAGAGAAGTATACTTTGGTACCCGATTCTATGAGTTTTACAATATAAAACAGCGATTTTATTTTGCAAAATTAAAATAAACATTTACCTTTGCCCCGACTGATAACCCTAAATTCTTCTGACCATGAAAAGATCAAGTCTCTTGGTGGCTCTCTTATTGATGTGTGCAAGTGCCGGCATAAATGCACAGGATGCCGGTACGGGGTGCCCGGATGTCTTGAGATTGATAGAAGAGTCGGGAGATTTTGCACCACTGTTTCCTTTTCAGCCGACTCACAATGCTCCTGACAACATAACTAATGTACGTACATGGGCAGGTGCGCATGAAGAAGAGGCCGGTGCCACAGGGTTCGTCACGCCAGCGGGAGACGATTTCGTGGATGGCGCAGGCAACAAGATACGCTTCATCGGAACCCAGTGCGGGATGACAGGATGCTTCCCGACTCATGAACAGGCGGACAGACTGGCAAAGGAATTTGCGAGATATGGAATCAACATTGTCAGAATGCACTATGTGAGCCATCGTAATCCAAAGGATGGCTATCCGGTGAAGGATTCTTTCATCGAGCCCGTGCAGCTTGAAAGATTCGATTACTTCATTGCAAAGCTCAAGGAAAACGGCATTTATGTCTATTTCCAGTTGAATATTGCAAGAAAGTTCGGAAGGATAAACGGGTTCGAGAACGCCCATAAACTTCCGAAGTACAAGAATGGAGTTGACAACGTCAACGAAAGGATGATCGGACTCCAGCAGCGTTTCCACAGGGAAATACTTGAGCATGTCAATCCATATACAGGGCTTGCATATAAGGATGAGCCGTGCATAAGCATGATGGAGATTGCCAATGAGAACTCCATCGTTCACAGTTGGTTTTCGCCGAAGCATAAATTTCCTTCCCTTGTGGAACCTTACAAGAGCGAATTCATCGGCAAGTGGAATGGCTGGCTGAAACGGAAATATGGTGGCACCAGGAATCTGAAGAAAGCCTGGGGTGAGGAGGTTCCAGTCAATGCCAGAGACCTGGAAAAAGGCCTGGTGGACTGGCCATATACGGAGGATTGGGGAGTTTCAAGTCAAAGAGCGGAAGACTTCGTGGAATTTCTGGCAGAACTGGAAAACGCATATTTTCCAAGGATGTATGGCAACCTCAAGGATAATCTTGGCATAATACAACCGGTGACGGGCACCCAGCTTGGATATGGTTTTCATCAGGCTCAGGCCGGAATGGATTATTGCGACATGCACTGCTATTGGTGCCATCCTGCATTCCCTGGGGGGGGCAGATGGGATAACAGCCATTTCAATGTAAGAAATGAGGCAATAGTCAACAGCTGGGGCCATCCGGCCTCAACCTTCGCTGAGGTCGCTCGTACCCGTTTGTTGGGCAAGCCTTTCACCGTGAGCGAATTCGATATTCCTAATCTTAATTTTTACAGTGCGGAAGCCGATGTCATGATGGCCGCTCTCGGTGCATTCCAGGACTGGTCTGCTCTGATTCAATTCTCCTGGATTCTTGATACCGATTATGACAGGGACTTTGTGTGGTCCCAGTTCGACATGTGTTCCGCTCCCCAGAAACTGGTGCATTTCCCGGCGTGTCATGCAATGTTTGTCAGAGGTGACGTGAAGAAAGGAAAGGACGATGTCGTGTTTGCACGCCCTTCTGAAATCAAGTCAGACATCGCGAAGGTTGCTGAAAGAAAAGCATCTGACGGGCAGGGCTTTTATAAGTCGCTGCTTATGAGAAGCCTGCCTCTGGCAGTCGTTTCCGGCGTGGAAGTGAAGGAGGCACCCGGCTTGTTCGATACAGAAGGCAGGACAGTAATCAGGACTGAGGAAGATGTTCCGGAACACATAAAGGAAGCTTTCCATAATAAGCATATGTGCAGCAGTACAGGCGAACTGAAATGGGACTGGCAGGAAAAGGGTGCAGGCTACTTCATGGTTGATACACGGCACACCAAAGTCTTTTCTGGCTTTGTCCGTGGCAGGTCTTTCATATACAGAGGCATGAGACTCACTCCGGGAAAGACCAGGCTGGATTGGCTTACGCTTTCGATGACATTGACGGAAGCATTCGAAAAGTCGAAGCCTGGCAATCTCTTGAGACCGGGAAGGTATCTGCTTGCCGCCACCGGTCTTGTCCAGAATACTGATATGAAGATCGTGCAGGTTTCCGACAAACCGATGAAACTTTCCATTTCGGAAAAGGACGGAGGCAGGCTGGGAACAGGACCGATTCTTTGCGAAGGCATTGAGGCGGAACTTGCTCTGTCAGGGCTGAAAGACAGAGTCAGATGCTATGCCCTTGATCCAGATGGTAACAGAATGCAGGAAGTTGCCGTGGACTCCAATGAGGCAGGGGAAGCCTTGCTTGTCATCGGACCTCGGTACCGGACCATATGGTATGAATTAGTAGTGGAATAAATATACATCGAACAGACATGAAAAGAATTATTCTGACAACATTGGCTCTCTTGGTCGTTTCAATTGTAGCCAAGGCGATAGAGATTGTCCCGCAACCTTCTGTGATGAAGGTGGGCCAGGAAGAAGTCCGTCTTCGCAGCATCGAGCCTTCGGTTTCCGTTTCCGAGGAGTTGGAGTCCGAGGAGTACAGGCTTGAGGTGACACCAGACGGAATGATAGAGATAACTATAGGCTCGGAGCGTGCTGCCGTATGGGCCCGTCATACGTTGGATCAGATTCTTCTTCAAGCACGTAAGGAGGGTAGGAAGAATCTTTATCTCCCTGTCATGTCGGTGGAAGACAGACCGGCCTTCGGGTATCGTGGAGCGATGCTTGACTGCTCAAGGCATTTCTGGACCGTGAAGCAGATAAAGACATTCATCGATATCATTTCGATGCACAAACTGAACGTATTCCACTGGCATCTGACGGACAATAATGGATGGAGAATAGAAATCAGAAAGTATCCGGATCTGGTCAGGATCGGTTCGACACGTCCTTCCACCATGCTTTCGCACCACTCCACTCCGCGTTCGGAAAGGGTGTATGACGGGAAGGAACATGGTGGATACTATTCACAGGCCCAGATTCGTGAGATCGTGAAATATGCCTCGGAAAGAGGTGTCGAAATTATCCCGGAAATAGAACTTCCCGGACACTCCCAGGCCGCACTTGCCAGCTATCCGTGGCTGGGATGCAGAGGCAAAGGCTATGAGGTCATGATAGATTTTGCAAGAAGTTATGAGGTCATGTGTGCTGGAAAGGAGACCACACTTGAGTTCCTTAAGAATGTGTTTGACGAGGTCTGCGAACTTTTCCCGAGTGAGTATATACATATCGGAGGAGACGAGGCTCCGAGGAACAGGTGGAAGGAATGTCCGCATTGTCAGGCTCTGATGAGACGCAATGGATATGAGAGTGAGGCTCAGCTTCAGAGCTATCTGGTCAATGAGGTTGAAAAATATCTCACCGGCAAAGGAAAGAAGATAATAGGTTGGGATGAGATTCTTGAAGGCGGCGTGTCCAAGACGGCAACAGTCATGTCATGGCGTGGAGTCAGAGGTGGTATCAATGCGGCCAAAATGGGAAATGAAGTGGTGATGGCTCCATCTAATTATTTCTATCTGGACTTTCCTCAGTCATACAGCACCGATGGGGAGCCGATGGCTTTTCGCGAACGTCCGCTCCCGTTGAGTCAGTCATATTCCTTCAAACCCTATGCGGGACTGAAGCCGGCACAGCAGAAATATATAAAAGGCATCCAGGCCAACCTTTGGACCGAGTATATTTCCGAATTTGACCATCTCCAGAGAATGCTTCTGCCAAGGCTTGCCGCAATGGCGGAGATCGCGTGGTGCGGCTCGGCAGCTACCACATATCCTGAGTTCGTGGACCGAATGGAGACTTCGATGCTTCCTTTATATGATAAGGAAGGATTTTCTTACGCCCCGTATGCATTCGAGACTGCTTCAAAGGTGATCAATGCA
Source organism: Bacteroidales bacterium (assembly GCA_017938925.1). Lineage (GTDB taxonomy): Bacteria > Bacteroidota > Bacteroidia > Bacteroidales > UBA932 > Cryptobacteroides. The sequence goes on from JAGBAO010000011.1 coordinate 77,659, forward strand.
CTTCAGCTGGACAAGGATGTGGATCTTGCAGAGATGGAACGGCTCATACGCAAGCAACCGGAAAAATGGAAGAAGGTGGTGGAACTGGTCGAAAAAGGAGAACTTGAGGTACGAGCGGATGGAATAATCTTCAACTTCCCTAAAACGAAATAAGTACAACCAAACTAAAATATAAATATTATGAAATCTATTTTATTGTCTGTCCTTTCACTCGCCCTCGTCTTCATGACGGCGACCCCTGTGGCTGCTCAGTCAGAAGGGTCAGGAAACCTTCCTGAAAAAATGGTGGTGAAACTGGATTTTACTAAAGACTGGCCGTTCGAAGAGCCTGTCAAGAGCGAAGATGAGCAGAATAAAAGAGGTGAAACGTATCTGGGAGATACATATACTTTCGCCTATGAGGACGCCTCTGCCTATGGTGAGGAAGAGTTTCAACTGGAACTGCCTTTCTTTTTCAGAGGCAACGGTGAGCCTTATGTCTATGTCCGCAAGAAATGTTTCTTCCCGGGAAGCAAAAACTGCCGCATGACGATCCCTGCCGTGGAGGGAATGCGTCTTGAGTCGGTGATTATGGAGACCAGAAACGGGGCTTCCTTCCCTAAGGGATTCAAGATCAAGAGGGAGGATTTCTCAGATATAGCAGAGTGTCTCTCACCTTCGTACAAGGGTTCTCCTGCTGTTGTTGACTTCCCGACACCTGATGGAGCGGATACGGAGCCGGGTGCAAGGTATTTCATGAGTTTCACGGATGCCGGAACACAGATTACAACAATTACCATAGTATATATGAAATAATGACTACAAAATGAAAAACTATCAGAACAAGGCAGGTGATTACCGGACACCGGTATGCCTGCAAATGGAAGTCAAGGCAGAGGGTGTCCTCTGCGGATCTGGCGAAGACGCAAGCTTTATAAATGAAAATTTTGAGAATATTACTTACAATGAAGGTGCTTGGGCTTAAACTTAAATGAAAATGAAAAAGAATAAGATATTTGCAGCGGTTTTTGCAGTCATGACCGCTGTGGCATGTACGAACGAATTGGATAATTCGAATCCGAATGAGGATTCTGACCTTGTTCCTGTGGAGTTCACGGGGATGACTGATGGTGGTGTTGAGGATGGGACAAAGACAACACTGAATTCGTACATTGTCAATTGGGAGGACAAAGATGAAGTGACACTCCTTTCCGGCGAGGAATATGCAACGGCAACCAAGATGACCATTTCGGGCATCAATTCGAACGGTTCAGCTACTTTTAACGGACTTGCAGAAAAGGGATCGGCGTCGTTTCTGGCATTATATCCACATAAACCAGATCATCTGACTGCCAATCCGTATAACGATGGAGGTCTGACAGTCACTATACCTACGGAGCAGAGGCCGGGAGTAGTTGGCGAACGCGATTATACATTTCAGTCAGGAGCGAATGTCTCGGTGGCATATTCGGAGGACGATGCACTCAAATTCAGAAATATCGGTGCTGTGCTTGTGTTTCAGATGTATAACGGCCATGCGAAATGGGTGACCAAGGTTGTGCTTAAGGCGAGAAAGTCTGAAACAGAGTACTGTAAACTTACTGGTTCTTCTGTAGTAACATTGGATGAGGAGACAAAACTTCCGGTAGTGGGTGAAGGTGACACGGAATACATCACGCTTCTTCCGGAGGAAGGCAAGAGTGTCTTTACCGGAGGTCGCTATGCCTTTGTTGTGTATCCTGGGGATTATAAGGGATTTGAACTTACGTTCACAGATACGAAGGGTCGTGAATTCACTTACACTAACGATACTCCGCTTTCACTCAAACGTAATCAAAGGAGTGAATTTAATAGGTTTGATTATCCAACTCCATCCGGTAGTCTGCTTCCTGAAGGTGACATGACCGTGACTGTTAATTTCAATAATGAAGACAAAAAATGGCCGTTCATTGAGCTTATATTGGACGCATCTGCCCAATCGAAAAATGGCGACACCTATACATTTCCTTATCCGGCGGAATACAACGGAAAGGAAACTTATGAACCGTTGACATTTGTTATTTCAAATAATGGCTCAGCTGCATACACATACAATGAAACTAATGGGTATATGAACACCAATTCTAATTATCCTGGTCCAAATCCAAAGAGTATCGTGTTGCCGGGAATAGCAGACAGGTATCTGAGTGTCGTAAAGATGACTACGACAAACAATGGCAAGTATTTTAAGATTAATGGGGTTGAATCGTCGACAACATCAAATGATAATAAAGTTGCCGAACTTAAGTTCCCTTTGACTGCAGCGGACGGCACTATAAAATCAGAAGAGGGGACATCATATACGATCGATTATATTCACGGGACTTCTCAGATCACCAAACTCGAATTGCACTACACCGCAACCGAACCAGTAGCCGAAACAGAATAAGACCATGATGTTTTTCAAAAATTCCCATATGCCGCTGCACGCAGCAGCGGCTATGGCCCTGCTATCTCTAATGCCTTTTGTTTCCTGTCAGCAGGAAGCAAGACCGGAAGAAGGGCGGCAGGACATCCAGATCGTTGAAGGAGACTCATTCCATGCCACTATCGAAGAAGGCGCCTTGTCCAAGACTGCGATAGGAGAGTCGGGAGAGAGCAACTGCACTATGGTGTGGTCGGAAAACGACCGTGTATCAGCCTTCATGCAGAACACATCGCTCTGGCAGTATATTGTCAATCCGGAAGCAGCAGGTACGGCATCCGCAGAATTCATGAGGGTGCAGGATGGAACCTCAGATTCTGGAGTGTCATTGACTCACAATGTCATCTGGTATCCTTATGACGAAGATGTAGAGTGCACCGCTGCAGATGCTGCTTACGAACTTTCAGTAGTGTTGCCTCAGGATCAGACCTATGCGGAGAACAGTTTCGGTGAAGGAGCCTTTCCGATGGTCGCTGTAGATGAGGATAGAGACGTATCCTTCAAGAATGTGTGCGGAGGAATCAAGTTGCTGTTGAAAGGCACGATAAAGGTGGCTTCCATTGAAGTCGAAGGAAAGGATTCCGAACCCTTGTCAGGAGCTGCTACGGTTACAGCCTATGCTGATGACACCAAACCTGAGGTGGTAATGGCTTCCGGAGCGTCTTCCTCTGTCATACTGAATTGTGGCGGAGTCCAGCTTGACCTGAATACAGCCACGGAATTCATTCTGATCCTTCCGCCTGTGACTTTCACGAATGGCTTTGATGTGACTATTACAGACATTGACGGTCATAAATACGTGCTGACAGCAATGAACGGCTCTGTCATCTCAAGGTCTTCACTGCTTGTCATGCCGGAGATTGTTGTTGATGACCATAAGACCATAAGGATTCTTGCGATAGGCAACAGCTTCTCTGTAGATGCAATGGAATATCTCTATGGTATCCTCTGGGATCTTGGATATAGAAAGATCATATTGGGAGATATGTATAAGGCAGGATGTTCACTTGAGGAACATGCCGGATGGTTCGCAGGAAATGTGGGCAGCAACTATACATTTTATCAGAATACGACGGGCGAGTGGATCAGAACATTCGAATACAAGCCTCTTGATGCACTTCATTATGCGGACTGGGATTTCATAACCATGCAGCAGGGAAGTATGAACACAGGCTTGGAGGATACTTTTGAACCATACCTGGGCAATCTGATTGCCATAGTGACCCGGGAGTGTCCGGATGCCAGGCTTTACTGGCACATGACATGGGCTTATCACAGGGAGTCGGATCATGCTGCTTTCCCTAGTTATGACAGCGATCAGATGACCATGTACAACGCCATTGTGAATGCAGTGAAGACCAGGGTACTGGCAAGGGAAGAATTTGTAGATATCATTCCTAACGGAACAGCGGTTCAGAATATGCGTACCAGCTTCCTTGCAGATAATCTCACCCGTGACGGCTATCATCTTTCTCTGAGGGAGGGACGCTTCCTCGCGGCCTTGACTTACGCAAAGATTCTCACGGGATGCGACCTGGCCGAGATATCCTATACACCGGAACAGTATGAGTATGACGATCTTCTGGTTGCAGCAATCAAGGATGCCGTGGACAAGGCGTGTGCGAATCCGTTTGAAGTGACGATGTCATCATATCCACTGGCAGATTATCCGGGACGTACCCCATTTACAAATGAGGAATTTGAAAATGTATCATCCGGCTATGAGAGCGGGGACTGGCAATAGTAAGCAATAACTGTCAGCATGATGTTATGAACAGTAAAAAACATATATATTCATTATTTCTTCTGGCAATGATTCCGGTATTGGCGATGGCCTTGTCGTGTGCCCCGGAACCATTGCCGGATGAGGGCGAACAACCGCCGGTGGAGCAGGTCCCGGGCGGGGACACGACTCAGGACGAGAACTTAGGTGAGCCTCCTGTTGAGGAAGACCCTTCTGATGAAGAGCCCCCTGCAGATGATACCACTCCGCCGGGTGAAGAACCGCCGGCAGAGGAAGAGCCTCCTGTGGATCCGACGCCTCCCGCGGATGATTTTCCGGAAGGAAAGGCAATCAGGATCCTGGCGATAGGCAACAGTTTTTCCGTTGATGCGATGGAGTATCTCTATGGTATCCTGAGGGATCTTGGATATGAGACCATCGTTCTCGGAAATTTCTATGAAGCCGGTTGTCTCATCCAGGAGCATGCCGAGTGGTTCAGGAACAACACTGCTTCAAAGTACACATATTATTACAATGCTACTGGTGGAGAGGGACTGACAATTGAGGACTGCACCACCGATGGCAAGGTGGACTACAGCAAGATGCGTGGATGGGTGAAGAATACGATGGCTCCGCATACGGCTTTGGAGGAAGACTGGGACTTCATTACAATCCAGCAGGGCAGCAAGTATTCCGGAAAGCCGGAAACCTATGATCCGTATCTGCGGGAACTCACAGATTTTGTGAGGCTTGAAAATCCGGATGCAGAGCTTGTATGGCATATGACATGGGCATATCAGGGCAATTCCACCCATTCTGCCTTCCCTGATTACGGCAGCAACCAGATGACTATGTACAATGCCATAGTGAATGCTGTGAAGACAAAGGTTCTTCCGCTTGATGTGTTCTCCAAGGTCATTCCTAATGGAACAACTATCCAGAATCTTCGCACGAGCTATCTTCTGGACAACCTGACCCGTGACGGATATCACCTGTCTTTGCGGGAAGGACGTTATGCGGCTGCCCTGACTTTTGCCAAGGTGCTCACCGGCTGCGATCTCTCAGAGATAACGTATACACCTCAAGAGTATCAATACGACGACCTGGTGATCAATGCGATCAAGGATGCTGTGGACAAGGCGTGTGCCAGTCCGTATTTGCTAACAGCTTCTGCCTATCCGATTACGGACTATATGGATAATGCACCATTTACCAATGAAAATTTTGAAACAGTGCCCGGTAACTTAGGCGAGTGGAAATGATTCTATGTTTAAATTCAGCTTGAAATATATTCTTGCAGCTGTCCTGCTTCATGTAGGTGCAGCCATGCATGCCCAGGAGGAGGTGGCGGCTTCTCCTGCCGAACTGATGAAAGGAAAGTTCTCCGGAGTCAGGGTGTCGGCGGTGGATGGTGCTCCCGACGGACTGTATAATGTCAATATCAGAGGACTGAATACTCTCAGAGGCGATTCTCAGCCTCTCTGGATTGTAGATGGAGCCGTCATAGGCACAGCTGTAAATGACTATCTTGATGCCTGGTACCTTTCAGGCGGCAAGACCGTCAACGGTGACAGGCTGCCTGATTATTCCGGCAGAAGCTACACTGCTCCTATCGGAAACTTCGGCTGGCTGAATCTTTATGATGTCGAATCGATAGAAGTCATCAAGGACGTCTCAGCCACGGCGTTGTATGGCATGCAGGCTGCCGACGGAGCGGTCATCATCAGGACCAGAAAACCGGACTCGGGAAAATCTGTTCGGTTGAACTCCAGTGTAGGTGCCGGTTTCTCTTCCCGGAAGGGTGCAGCATTCAGGACTGGCGTCATCACCACGCATGATCTGGGTGTAGCAGGAGTGCTTGGAACCGATTCGTACTACAATGTATCCGGTTTCATCCGCTACAACAATGCCGAGGTGCGTAATGCAAATTCCACTTCAGGCGGCTTGTCTGTCAATTTGGAGACTGCGGCTAACCATGTATTCCAGTTCGGAATCAACACGAGGCTTTATTATGGAGGCAGTCACTCCTCAGCCGGAACAAATTTCATAGGCTCTCCGTCCGTGATGATGCTGTCACGCTATCCGGACTCTTTTGCTGGTGACGATCTTTCCGGCTGGCTCGGACATTATGACGATGAGGCAGTAGATTGTCGTTCCGTCAACTCGGCGTGGCTCAATGTCAATATTCTCAAGTCTCTCAGACTTAAGGTGTCAGGCGGTGCCGACTATCAGAATCTCACACGCTATCTCTGGCATGGTGCAGGTACGTCGTTCGGAAAGGAATTCAAAGGTGCGGCAAGCATCCTTAACGCATCTTTGCTGAATGCAAATGCCAGAGGGGAACTTGTGTATGACCGTAATTTCGTTATGAGACATCACCTGCTTGTGACACTTGCAGCTGATCTGAACGGTTCATGGAACAAGACAAATGCGATGTGCGGCACGAACTTCACCAATCCTGCACTTAGGGCAAGGGGATTGTCTTCCAGCGGAAGTATTCAGGCTGTCAACAAGTTCTCCGTGACCCATGTCCGTATGGGGGCTCTTGCAATGATAGGCTATGATTACAACGGATATGCAGGTCTGACGGGAACTGTGCGGTGTGACTACACCCGTAAATACGACAAGGACCCGATATGGCTTCCGTCAGGGGAGGCATTCGTGGACCTGGGACGGATCTTCTTCCGGGATAATGACGTGATCTCAGAATTCCGGTTCAGCGGAGGTTATGGCTGGGCAGGAAAGGAGAAGGTTATGCCATATGAATATATGCCTTCATATATTTTCCGGATTCCGGAAGTCGAGCTGGGTATGGAACCTTACTTCACCGGTGTAAATCGTCTTCTCAGCAAGGAATACAATGTGGGATTCAGCATGGGATTTCTTCGCGACAGATTCAATCTCAGCATGAAATACTATGACAAGAACACTGCTGACATGTTCAGGATTTGCAATTTCGGCAAATTGAGCGACGGCTATTGGGTGGAAACGAAGAACTGGGTAGTAGATCAGGAGCAGACATCAACCATCAGGAACCGGGGATTCGAGGTGGATGCGGATTTCATCTTCATCCAAAGCGATGATGTGGACTGGTCTGTCCGCGCAAGTGGTGCATACAATCTCAATCAGATCGTGAATCTCGATCCACTGGATCACAGACCTGCCGACGTAGTGGAGGGTCTTTATGCTCAGGAACTTGTTGAAGGTCTGTCAGTGGGACAGATTTTCGGGAAACGGACCCTTCCGAATGTATATGGTGGATTCGGAACGACTCTGTCTCTTTTCGGTGTCACACTTCAGGCAGATTTCTCTGGTGCAGCCGGGTTCAGTCTGATCAATGCCAACAGGCTTGTAGAAAAGGGACTTGACTACCTTTCTCCGGAGGATGTGGAAAGGGGAGACTATCTCAGGCTGGACCGGCTGGGACTTGTATATGAAATTCCGGTGACGACAAGATGGATGAAGTCTTTTCAGGTAAGTCTATCTGCACATAATCTCTTTGTGCTGACCGCATACAGCGGATGGAATCCTGATGTGAACAGTTTCGGCAGGACGGCCTTCTCTCATGGAGTGGATTATGGCTCATATCCTTTCCGCCGTCAGATCGTGCTGGGCTTGAATTTCAGATTTTAACAGCGAACGACCATGAAGAAACATATATCAATCATACGTTTTGGCCTTTGTGTAGTCCTTACCCTTATTTCGGGCTTTCTTTATGCACAGAGCACCGTGACTGTGACAGGAACTGTCACGGATGAGTCGGGAGAGCCCATCACGGGAGCCGCCGTCATGCTGGAAGGCAGTACGACAGGAGTGGTTACGGACATAAGCGGAAAGTACTCGATAACTTTCGCCAAGGATTCCGAAAAAGAGGCAGCACTTGTGTTTTCTAGCATTTCGTATGCGAGTCAGACAGTGGTGCCGGGAAAAAGGACGGTTGTCGACATCGTTCTGGAGGAAGATCATGAGGAACTGGATGAGGTGGTGGTAGTGGGTTATGGAGCCATGAGAAAGAGCGATATAACCGGTTCGGTAGCTTCGGTGAAGATCGATGAAGGTCAGGCTGACAGAAGTGCGTCGCTTGATCAGCTTCTCCGCGGACAGGCGGCCGGTGTTCAGGTGATATCGTCCAACTCGTCTCCTGATGCCGCTGTCAGCGTGGTGATCCGTGGAGCCAGTTCGTTCAACTCCAACTCCCAGCCGCTTTATGTCGTAGATGGAGTCATCGTTAACACTTCGGGTACCGTGGCTATGGGCGGCCATGGTGGAACGGATTCCGGAATTTACGAGGAGAACAATGGTCTGATAGGTATCAGCCCTCAGGATATAGCCTCGATGGAAATCCTGAAGGACGCATCAGCTACGGCGATTTATGGATCGCAGGGAGCGAACGGAGTCATCCTGATCACGACAAAGTCTGCCTCAAAATCCAAGCCGGTCGTCTCGTTTTCCGGAGGTGTCAGCATAAGCACCATCTCCAAGAGATATGACCTAATGGATGCTGACGATTATGTGGCATATCTCGATATGAAGGGAGTGTCACCGAACGACAGGTTTTACTCTGTCTTTACAACTGGGGTCGAAGCAGGAACATACACTCCTGTGGACTGGCAGGATTATGTGACTCGTCCAAGCGTGACCCAGCGTTATTTCCTCAGTGTTTCCGGTCGTCCAAAGCAGACCAACTTCCGCTTTTCGCTTGGATATAACGACAATGAAGGTATAGTCAAGAAGACCGGATACAGGAATATATTTGCAAGAATCAATCTGGACAAGACCATCGGCAAGTTTGAACTCAAGGCCAAGAATGCAGTTTCATGGCTTGACTCCAGAATGACTCAGGGAGTAGGCAGCGGCATATCTCAGACTCCGGCCACGTCGCTTGTTGTGAGTATGTTGACCACCAGACCTCTACGTCCTGTTGTAGAATATGACGATGAAGGCCTGGAACTGAATGAGGAAGGGGCCGCGAGTTATATGGGCCCGGATGTCTGGCTTTATGACCATGAGAGCAATCGTAAGGAGTTCCGCGTCACCTCCAGCATTTCGGGAGAATATAAGATTCTGCCTTGGCTTTCATTCAGAAGTACATTTGGAGCGGACTTCCGTATGACGGAACGCACAAGATTCAAGACTTCGAGACTTAACGGTCAGGGAACCGGCTCTCATGGCGCGACAGGCCAGACTCAAAGACTGAACTGGAACTGGGATAACCTTCTTCTCGCAGAAAAGGAACTGGGAAGACACAGGATCTCCGGTACTCTGGGACATACCTCATTTTCTTCGTTCACAAAATCCATGACGGTGGAGGGTACGAATGTGGTCCAGTACAAGGCGATGTCCGCCAGTCTTAATTCGGCTCCTTACGCCTGGCTCTCATATTCGGAGTCGAAGAATCAGCTCCTGTCGTTTTTTGCCAGGGCAGTGTACAGTTATGATGACAGATATATACTCACTGCCACCCATCGTCTTGACGGCTCATCAAAATTTGCGGCTGGAAACAAGTGGGCTCAGTTCCCATCATTCGCAGTGGCATGGAGAATCAACAACGAACCATGGTTCTGGTCTGTCAAGGCCCTGTTCCCTGGATTTACTTCCGCCAAACTGCGTCTTGGATGGGGTATGGTGGGAAATCAGGGAATCCCGTCCTACCAGACATCGTACAGATATTCTTCTTCAGGAGCATCGACACACGATAATGTCTATAACAAGATTCCTGTGCTGTCGTCATTCAGCATCCCTTCCAGGGACTTGAAATGGGAGACAACCTATCAGTATAATGCCGGACTCGACCTTGACTTCTTCAAGGGACGCCTCATCCTTTCTGTCGACGGATACTACAAACTGACCAAGGATCTTCTGCAGACCAGACTGCTGGCCGCTTCGGCAGGAGTGTATAATCCGTATGTGAATATGGGATCTATCTCCAACACGGGTCTTGAAATCTCGCTTAATACCGTTCCTGTTACGTCAAGAAACTGGGAGTGGACTCTTGGAGGAAACTTCTCCCTCAACCGTAACAAGATACTCTCGATTGATCCGAGCGGTGCCGGAACAGGGTGGAAATATGTACGTAAAGGCGAGCCTTTGAGAAAAGTGGAGTATTTCGTAGGAGAAAAACTTTCATCATCTGCCATCAATGCAGACTATCTGAATGTGTTCTTTGCAGGCGAGCCGATGGGTCTTTTCTATGGTCTGGCTACCGACGGTATCGTGCAGGAGGGCGAGACTATGGACTGGACACTCAGCGATGGTGTGGAAAGAAGACCGGGATCGGTGAAGTTTGTGGATACCAACGGTGACGGAATAGTCAATTCCTACGACAAGGTGGTCATCGGGGACCCGAATCCGGATTTTACATACGGGTTTGACACCTCACTGAGATTCAAGGGACTGAGCCTGGCTCTTTCGTTTGTCGGATCATATGGAAATGATGTCTATAATCAGCAGCTTGCCATCCTTACTGATCTTTCGACCAACTCGGCCAACAGGCTTCGTGCTCCTGTCTTTGACTGCTGGAGCCCGGAGAATACGGATTCCAAGTGGCTGGCAGTAACAGAGTATAATGCCAATGATGTCTATCTCTGTTCTGACAGATTTGTGGAAGACGGATCATATCTCCGTCTTGCCAATGCCTCTCTGTCCTATTCGGTCCCTTTCAGGAACAGGCAGTCATTTGTCAGAGGCCTGACCTTTACCGCCTCATGCAGGAATGTCTGGTGCTGGACCGACTACAGCGGATATGATCCGGATGTTAATGTCTATGGTACCGTGCTCAAATATGGTATAGACATGGGCTCCTATCCGGCCGCCCGAACCTTTATGTTTGATGTCAAGATCACTTTCTAATCATGAAGAATACAATGAGAATATTGACGGCTGCCGTTCTTGCCGTATTCCTTACAGGATGCACGGACTTCCTGAAGGAAGACCTCGGAACATCCTATGACAAGGAGTCGATGATCTCCACCGAGGAGGCTTTGGAGTCAGCAATGTTGGGCATCCACCGTCAGATGGGGCAGTGCGGGTTCAAGAGCGGAGCGTTCTGTGAATGGCTTGCCCCGGGATCAGGGCTGGTCATTTGGGGTATTTCAAGTGCACTGGACAATACTCTGGACAGATGGGCTTCGCTCCACCGTTTCACAAGATACTCTGATCATCCGCAGGCATATGATTCATTCAGAGAATTCTACAGGACCATATATCTGTGTAATCACCTTCTGGACTTGCTGAAGGAAAGTCCGGTGGATCCTGAATATGTCGAAGAAATTGAAGGCGAAGTGCTTTTCATAAGAGCCATGTCATATTTCTACCTTGTGCGTATATGGGGTGACGTGAGTCTTCACCTTGAAGCTCCGCTTACAACTGAGTATGATGATCTCTATGCTCCGCGAGAGAATTTTTGGACGGTATATTGCCAGATAGTCAAGGATCTGGATAAGGCGGAGGCAAAGATGCGTTCCTTTGAGAGAATGGTGGCGGTCGCCGGTGGAAACTCGTCAGGCAGGGTCTGCAACTATGCAGCAACAGCATGCCGCTCACTGGTATATCTGACAATAGGAACTCTTCTTGAACACTCTGATGACAATTTCTGGGTCAACCGTACTCCTGACTTTTCCGAAATCGGCATAGCAACCTCTGCAGATGCCTTTGAAAAGGCTCTTGCTGATGCTCTGACCGTGATTCCGGCTGAACACGGGGGAACAGGTGGCACACCGTTCCGTCTTGAAGAACTTTATGAGGATCTTTTCCGCTGGACGGAGCCTGAGGACTGGCAGTCCCCGGAGCGTATATGGGTCATGCCGCGTTCACCGGAAAGCGGTGATGCAGGCAGTGGCCTGACATTATGGGCTCTGCCAAGCCACTACATGGGCAGGGCAAGCGGTGATAACAGCGGGCGTTGCCGGCCGGACCGATGGTTCTTCCAGAAATGGTGTGAGGCCTACGGGGGCATAAAGGGTACGGGTGCCTATAATTCAAATATATACGTAGATAGCAAGGACCCCCGCATGAAGGTCAATCTGATCTACAACGAGTACGAAGCGGAGGAGGGAACCACACGTCTGTGTTATCCGTCCAACTGGAGGATCACCCTGTCGTCTGTCTCGCTTCTGAAATTCTACGCCATGCCGTACTATAAGAAATATTTTGATCCCTCCTTTGATAACAGCGTGGGTAATGCCGATCTGTATGTCATGCGTCTTGCAGAGGTATATCTCATTGCAGCAGAGGCGAGTGCGTATCTTGGAAAGGAGTCTCAGGCAATCGATATGGTGAACCATATCCTTGCTCGTGCCAGGAAGTACCGCGACGAGGATGGAGATATCCAGCAGTCGCCTGAGCCGGCAGCCTGGACAGCAGCGCAGTTCTCCAGCAGGGAGGAACTCCTCAATGCCATCTTCTGGGAAAGGTGTTTTGAAATGCCGTTCGAACATCATGAGTACTTTGACACTCATAGAATGGGTGCAAAGTGGCTTGTCGAGAATATTTCCAAGCCGAAGAACGTGTTCATAAATCTACCGGAGCAGACAGGAGGTGAATTCAGTTACAAGGATAAGTACTACGGACCGGACTTCACTTATCATGAGAACTGGGAGGATGTCCGTAAGGGACTTATCAATGCCTATCCTATCGACGAACTGACTTATAATCCATATCTGGATCCGAGTCTGCATGACCCTAACAAGGGGCAGAATCCGGTTGAGGTATTTTGGAGATAATAAATTATGAATGTGAAGAAGATATTGCTATTTGCAGCCGTGTGCCTTGTTTCATGTGTGGCTCCGGCTCCGGAACAGACAGAAAGAATCGAAGGACCGTTTCTCATCCTTTCCACCCCATATCATGAGGATGGTTCGGTAAATTATGATAACCTTGTGAAGGAGGCATGCTTTGCTGCTGAGTGGGACACTCCGGGAGTGATCTGGCCTCAGTCCAATGACGCTATTGACCTTCTTACGGTGGAGGAGCGTCTTGCAGGAATGCAGGCCCTTGTGGATGAGTGGAAGAACAACCCGAAGAAGACAGTCCTCACACTTGGAGTGAATGGTGATGACACTGAGCAGATGATGATGTTTGCCCGCGAGGCAGAAAGAATGGCCAGTGAGTCGGGAGTCGATTTCATCCTTGCAGCCCGTCCTCCGTATTATGGAAAGACAGAGACGGATATCAAGGAGTATTTCGATTCTCTCGCGACTGTGGCAAGAAGGCCTGTCATCATCCAGACCTATGTGAACGAAGACTGTCCGGCACCATCTGCCGAACTTCTTATCGGTCTCGCTCAGACATATCCTGATGTATATGGCTGGATCAAGGAAGAATCCAACAAGCTGGAGGCAAACGAACGTCAGCAGGCGGAACTTGCGGGAAAGCCGGCAGTAAAGACGGTGTTCTCCGCATGGGGCGGCTGGCAGTGGCTCTACCAGAGGCGTCAGATCGGTACTGCCGGACTCATATCCGAGAAGATAGCCTATGCTCCTATCACATCCCTCGTATGGCAACAGATGAAGAAGGGTGAGGATGAAGACTGTCTGACAGAAGCATTTGCGATGTACCGTCTGATGATAGACCAGAGGTTTGTCATTCACGACAGTCTCAGAGGATATGGCTTGTATTATCTGATGCGTCTGGGTGTGTTTGATAATATGCTCTCACGTTCGTATCTGGTGCAGCCGGCTGTCCCGAACGGCTCGCTTGCTCCGGAGGATAAGTGTAAATGGGAACTGACTGAGTTTCAGCTTACTGATATGCAGAAAGCCGAGCTTGACAGGTGTTACGATGATATGATGAAGTTTGTCGAAAGAAATTATAAGAAATGAAAGAAATCCAATTCAGAAACAAAATAGCAGTAATAACCGGTGCTGCAAGCGGTATGGGTCTTTCCTGCGCAAAGGAGTTTGTCCGTTTAGGTGCAAAAGTCATAATGTGTGATGTCAACGAGCAGGCTCTTGCAGCTGCGGTTGCTGAGATCGGTGCATGTGCCATACCCGTGGTCGGGGATGTTCGTGACTACGAATATGCAGAGCTTGTTGCTGCAGAAGCGGCAAAGCATGGTGGAGCAGACTATCTTATAGCATGTGCCGGAGGTTACGAAGCCCGTTGTCTCAACTCCATGGTACCGTTCTATGAGCAGCCTAAGGAAGTCCTTGACTGGGGACTGGACGTAAATCTCAAAGGTCCGATCTATTTCTCCCGAACCCTTATGCCTCAGATGGTGGAAAAGGAATCGGGTGTCATCATCATGCTTGGCTCTGTGACAGGCTTTGAAGGTGACGGTGTGGGCGCAATGTATGGAACCTCCAAGTCAGGACTCTTCAATTTTGTCAAGGGCCTTGCCATGGCCGGTGCTCCACACGGAGTAAGAGCACTTTGCGTAACACCGGGACCTGTTCTGACCAGAAAGGCGATGAACAATATGCCGACTCTTTTCGGCCGTGCAGCCGAGGTCGACGAACTCGTAGATGTGATTCTCTTCATGTGCAGTGACAACGCATCTTTCATTACCGGTACTAACCATGTCGTGGATGGCGGCCGTCTTTGTATGTACCAGAAAACTTATTGATTATGAATACAATACTTACAACATTACTCTTTTCCCTGCTCCAGATCTACCCTGTTGTTCTCGACGACAGCCCTACACGTGTGGAGTCAGACCTCGACCCTCAGATGGAGATAATGGGAACCCTCAGACCAAAGTCTGTTTCTGAAATCTCCACAAGCCGCTGGACAGTGGACTGCGGCGGAATGGACCGTGAGCATGCTGACTGGCGTGCAGTGCGCGGGTATGTCGCACCTCTCGGTATCGGTCGTGTGCGTCAGCAGGCCGGCTGGGCAAGATGTGAGAAAGACCCGGGAATGTATGATTTCGCCTACCTTGACCAGTGTGTCTTTGATGCACAGAAGATGGGCGTGAAGGTGTGGATGGAACTCAGCTACGGTAATCCTCGTTATGAAGGTGGCGGCGGACGTCATCTCAACGCAGGTTTCCCGTCATCTGAGGAGGGCCTTCAGGCCTGGGACCGCTGGGTGCGTGCAATGGCAGAGCACTACAAGGGGGTGGTAGTCGACTGGTGCATATGGAACGAGCCTAACGGTAAGACCTCCGGCAATACCATCGAGCAGGCGACTGACTTTGCCGTCCGAACGGCAGAGATTCTCCGTGAGGTCATTCCGGATGCTCACATCGATGCATTCGCTCTCACAGAGGCTGATCCTGAATGGATAGAGCCGTTCGTGAAAGAGCTCCAGAAGAGGGGCAAGGCCCATCTTTTCAACACCATTGCATATCATCATTATAAGCATAACCCGGACAAAGGATATGAGGAAATCGAGGAAAGCCGCAGGATAGTTGCGAAATATGCCCCGAACCTCAGGCTCAAGCAGGGTGAGGGCGGTACGCAAAGCGAGTGGTGCCGCAACGGTGCTCTCGGAAATACATTCTGGACAGAGCACACTCAGGCTAAATATGACCTTCGTCGTTCTCTCGGCGACCTTGGACATGGTGATGACACAGAGGTGTTTCACCTTTGCGACCTTGAGTACCGTGCAGTGAAGCGCCACTGGGGCCTTCTCCGTTACGGTCTCCTCAAGACCACCGGTCAGGCAGACGGGTACCGTGTCCTCAAGGTAAAGAAAGCTTACTATGCAATTCAGAATGCCGTTTCAGTATTCAACGATGCATGGGAGTGCGTATCTCCAGCAACTACTTCGACCATTGAGATCGAAGGTGCAGCGATGACGGCAGTATATGACTGGAAGGACAAGGCAACAGGAACTCCTGTCGTCCTTTTCTGGGACGCTTCCAGGATGCCTCAGAGAGAGGATGTCACCCGGCCTGCAAAAGTGACAGTCGAGGGCGGGCCTGTAAAGAACCCTGTATGGGTGGACGTGCTCACAGGAAACGCATATAAGATCACTGAAGACATGATCTCCATAAAGGGTGACAAGACAGTCTACAGCGTTCCTGCATACGATTCTCCTGTCTTCATCACATCACAGGACATCCTCACCCTTGACCAGTCATGGTACGTCCGTGAAGGTAAATACATGAAGCAGTACAAACACGAATAATAGACGCCTCGCTGTCATTTCGACTGAGCGAAGCTAATGGAGAAATCTGTTACACTATGAAACCAGTTAAAGAAGGAAAATTCTATAAATGGGAAGTGCTCATCCTGCTTTGGATGGGCTACCTTCTCAACCAGGCAGACCGTCAGGTGTTCAACACCGTCCTGCCGGCAATCCGTGATGCCCTCAGCCTGACTGATACTTCGGTCGGATTGATCGCCACTCTGTTCAATCTTGCGTTTGCTGTGTTCGTGCCGATAGGAGGCTGGATGGGTGACCGCTTCTCCCGCAAGTGGGTGGTGACCATCAGCGTGCTTCTCTTCAGTGTGGCAACCATGTTCACGGGAATGGCGGGTACATTCCTTATGCTCGTGGTGTTGAGATCCATCGCTACAGGTGGTGGCGAGGCCCTCTTCGGCCCGTCGAACTACTCGATTCTTGCACAGTATCACACAGATACCCGTGCACGTGCGATGTCCATCCACCAGACCGCATACTATATCGGAGTGATTCTTGCCGGATGGCTTGCAGGCCTTATCGCCGACAAGATCGGATGGGAATATTCATTTCTCGTGTTCGGAGGCTTCGGACTCATCTGGGGCGTCCTGATGATCTTCCGTCTGAACAACAAGCCTGTGGAGACTGCTGCTCCGAGCGACCCTTCTGTCAATTCGAGCGAAGTCGAGAAATCTGCCAAGCCTGGCTTCCTGGACGGTTTCAAGGCAGTCTTTACGACTCCGACAGCCCTGACCCTGACCTTGGGCTTCAGCGGACTTATCTTCGTGATTACAGGATATATGACCTGGGTTCCTGCCTATCTTCAGGAGGAATTCGGGCAGACACAGGCTCAGGCTGGCTTCAACTCCATGTTCTGGACATACGTGGCAGCTTTCGTGGGTGTCCTCCTCGCCGGTTCGCTGTCTGACAAGTTCGCGGTAAAGGACAACAAATACCGCATGTGGCTCCAGGCCCTCGGCCTCCTTCTCGGTGCCGTATTCCTCTTCTTCATGGGTGGGGACAGGTCGCTGACCATAGTCTATATATGCTTTGCAGGCTGGGGCTTCTTCCGTGCGTTCTTTGACGCGAACACCTATGCAGTTCTTTATGATGTAACTCCTCCAAGGCTTCACGCCTCATGCGCAAGTGTGATGGGCATGACCGGATTTGCAATCGGTTCCCTTGCTCCATTGATTCTCGGAGCATTGAAACAGAGCCTCGGCTCCCTCAGCACGACATTCACCATCCTTGCAGTGATCTGGGTGGTATGCGGAGTGATGATGTTCCTCGCGGCCAATGTGTTCTACAAACATGACCGCGAGAGAGTACGACAAAATTCAAAAGAAATATAATATCATGAAAACAAGATATATGTTATTAGCAGCTGTTGTCCTTCTGATGTCCTCTTGTGAAGAGGATATAGATGAAGGAACCGTATGGGCGGATCCTGAATTCATACGTATCACGGCGTTGAAGGAAAACCTTCAAGATCCGGAATCGGATGAGGAGGTAGAGTTGAACTGGGCGGCCGGTGATACGCTCCGTCTGTTTGACACGGACTTCAATGAAGTCCCGATAGCGAACAACGAAGACAAATCCAATGTATTCTTTTCATATGAATGGAATGCTGCCGAGCCTTTGTATGCTGTCTATCCTAAGTCTGATGAAGTGGGTTTCAGCGCAGGAACGGTCAGTTTCAACGTTCCTTCCATGCGTGTCGTCAGCGAAAGGGAATCTGTCGCTTCGATGCCGAGCATAGGAAAGGTCACCGGAAACAAGACTGCATACAGACTTAATCCGATGAAGAATACACTTGCCATGCTGAGACTGTCTCTGACTGACTCCACCGCCAGTTCGGTCACAATCGAATCGATAGGTGGAGAGCCTCTCGCCGGTAATGTTACGGTGGATTGTGCGAGGATTACCTCAGGAGAAGAGGAATTCTTGACGGTGGCAGACGATGCCTTCAGCTCATCATCTGTTGTCGTGACTCCTGCTGCCGGGTCGGATGCAATTACTGTTGCCGGATGTTTCAAGGCCGGGACTTATTATATTCCGATAATCCCACAAACCTATTCTAAAGGAATCCGCGTAATGATTGACAACACAGCTGGCCTGGCAACCTCCTGCATAGTAGGAGAGGAAGAAGGGTGCACTGCCGTACGTAGCGGAATATTAGGCGTAGGTGAACGTATGAGGGTTGCCCTTCCCGATGAACTTAAGGTGGAACTGGTGTTCTCAAAATTGGATGAGGCCGGGAATAAGACTGGCAACTGGCCTTTCCATCAGAACAGGGTGGGTGAGGATGCTACATATACATATTCTTATGACTATGTCTTCAATGGAGCGGATATGACCTTTGATATGGATTTCTTCGTATATGGCAATGGAGATACATATAGCTTGAATGGCAACGGTCTGTATATGGCCGGAAAGAACAGTCGTATCACTCTTCCGGCTGTGCCGGAGCGATATCTGAAATCTGTGAAGATGGAGGTCGCGAACAGTGCAGAAAAAGGTCTGGCACTCATAACCAACACATGGAGTATCCTATATGAAGCGACAGGGGCGACCAGTACCAAGCCGCTGGAAGTCGTCTTCCCTGCAGGTGATGTTGTCACAGCCAAGGAGACTCCGTATTATCTGAGATTCACAAATGCAAAGACGTATATCAAGTCTCTTACACTGACATATTCTAAATCTCTTTATGATTCATCTTCATCTGATGATCCTATAGATGATGGAGTGGAGCCTCCGGCAGAGGCGACCGGTCTTCATCTCTTTGCCCATAGAGGAAAGTGGAGTATGAGTGGCTCTGACTATTTCATCCCGGAGAACAGTCTTACGGGCATTCAGATGGCCTCTCTTATGGGTTATGAAGGCATCGAATGCGATGTAAAGTACACTAAAGACAATGTTATGGTCGTCATGCATGATGCCTCAATAAACAGGACCATGAGAAACGCTGATTATTCGGAAATAAGCAGCACAGTCAATGTGGCCGACCTTACGTTTGATGAACTTCGTAGCAATTATGTCTTTGAATCCACGGAACCGGCATTCCGCCAGCCATGTCCTACATTGGAAGAGATGCTCCTTGAGTGCAAGCGTTGCGGACTGAGACCTATGCTCCATAGTTCAATCTATGAATCATATGAACTTGCCCAGGAAATCATGGGGGACAACTGGGTCTGCTTTACAAGCCAGAATCTGGATAATGTTCTGAAAGTACGTTCAGAATTAAAATCGAATTGCACCATTCTGTGGGGCATCATAGCCGCATCGCAAGCCGACGGTGTCGAGGCGATACTTGAGCAGATAGGCGGTGATTGCGGAGTGTCTGCCATGAAGCCGTTCCATTACACGCCGGAAATGATAGCAGGGTTACGGGAGCGAGGCTATCATGTACAGTGCTCCATATTCCCGACGGAAGAAGATGAAATCAGTGCCATCGGGAATGGTGCAGATTATGTCCTTTCAGACAGGATGATTCCCGAAGGTGCCAGAACAGACTACACGGCAGAGGATATATTGGCAGCATATCCTTCTGAGCCCATGATAAGAGTCGGTATTCTGGGGGACTCCATTTCTACATTTGAAGGATCGATGTGCAATCCGGATTACAAGGAGTGGTATCCTAAGTCGGACCCCAATGTGGGAGTGGCCGGGAAGGAGGGCATTGCTGTGAATTCTGTGGAGAAGTTGTGGTGGCGGATACTTATTGACGAATACATGAATAACGGAATCTTAGATGCCAACAGTTCCTGGAGCGGAACGAGAGTCCGCTCCGGAGTTGAAAGTGAAGGATACTCGGGTAAGAAGTATCAGGCTGGCTTTGTCAACCGTACAGATGATTTCAAAGACCCTGATGTCATCATCATCTTTGGGGGCACTAATGACACTACCAAAGATAAAGGCAATCTCATTGGTGATTATGAATGGGACAAGTCGATAAATGAACACAATACAGAAGAGTTCCGCAGTGCATATGTCTGCATGATAAAGAAACTTCAGGCATCTTACAAAGACGTGCAGCTTATACTTGTCATAGGAGACAAGCTTACAGAGGTCTATGAGGACTCCATCATAGAGATCGCCGGACATTTCGGCCTGCCGTATGTGAACTTTGTGGGAGAGAGTGCAAAGCTGCCCAAATGTGCGACTGTCCATCCCGATGCAGTCGGGCAGCAGTACATTGCACAGAAGATATTCTCAACCTGTAAGGATTATCTGACCAGATAAGCTTTTGTCTGACAAGGCTTTATATAGATAGACCTGCTCCATCTGCAGCAGGTCTGACAGGCTGGGCGGATACTGCGACGCACTTTTTGTCGTTCGCCCAGCCTATTTGAACAGCGTCCTGCAAAGCGAAGGCACATCAGCCACCTTGACGATTTCGATGCCTGCCCCCTGTGACTTTCCTTTCAGCTTGGCCAGTTCTCCGGAGACGCCTTCCAGGCTGCTGAAGCTCGACACATATATCTTTCTGAATCCCAGTCTTGCGGCCTCTATGATACGTCTGTCCGTCTGGGCGACCGGACGGATCTCACCGCTGAGGCCGATCTCTCCTGCGAAGCACACGTCAGAGGGAATTGCGAAATCGAAATTGGACGAGAGTACGGCGCTGATCACTGCCAGGTCGCAGGCCGGGTCGCTCACCTTGAGTCCTCCCGCCATGTTGAGGAACACGTCCTTCACGCTGAGCTTGAATCCGGCCCTCTTCTCGAGCACGGCCAGGAGCATGTTCAGACGTCTGACGTCGAAGCCCGTCGCACTTCTCTGAGGAGTTCCGTAAGCAGCTGTGCTCACCAGCGACTGAACCTCGATAAGGAATGGTCTCGTGCCGTCCAGCATTGCACTGACAGCCACTCCGCTCAGACCCTCCTCATGCATCGGAATCAGCATCTCTGAAGGGTTGCTCACCTCGCGCAGTCCCTTGCCTGTCATTTCGAACACTGCCAGCTCGGAAGTGGAGCCGAAACGGTTCTTTATGCTTCTGAGCAGCCTGTATGTGCCTCTGTTGTCTCCCTCGAACTGAAGAACCACGTCCACGATATGCTCCAGGATCTTCGGCCCGGCAATGCTGCCCTCCTTGGTTATATGTCCTATCAGAATGACCGGCACTCCGGTCTCCTTGGCGAAACGAAGCAGCATGGCTGCCGTCTCCTTGATCTGAGTCACCGATCCGGGCGACGACTCCACGTTCTGGGAGAACATGGTCTGAACCGAGTCCACCACCATCAGGTCAGGCATCATGGCACGGGCCTCCGCGATGATGTTCTCCATCAGGGTCTCGCTGTATATCATGCATCCTGAGTCGTCGCCTCCGATCCTGGCTGCACGCAGCTTTACCTGCTTGGCACTTTCCTCACCGGTCACATACAATGTCTTCAGATGAGGACAATGAAGCGGGATCTGCAGCGACAATGTGGACTTTCCGATTCCCGGTTCTCCACCGATCAGCACAAGAGAACCCTCCACAAGACCCCCTCCGAGAATCCTGTCCACCTCACCGTTGTTGAGAGATATCCTCTGCTCGTGTGAGGAATCGATCTGTGACAGAGGCATAGGCTTCTGCGACGACCCCGGCACGCTCACCGACTGCACGCCGGCCGTCTTCTTCCCGGTAGCCACCGTCTCCTCCACCATAGTGTTCCACTCTCCGCAAGCCGGGCACCTTCCCATCCACTTAGGACTCTCATTACCGCATTCCTTGCAGAACCAGACCGTCTTTGTCTTTCCTGTCGCCATAGTGTTTTCCTTTATATATAAATGTAATACTTCCTTTGTAATCAGTTTTCTCTTGCCAGAGCTGCCATGAAGCGGTCCAGCAGAGGCCGCACCTTCCAGTTCGGGCTGGTGCAGTTGTTTGTCATCACTGAAATTATCAGGGTTCCTTCCGGAAGGCCGTTCTCGCAGGAGAGGTTTCCGGAGGACGACGGGAGTATGTATCCCGAGTAACAGCGCACCCCGTTCATGGATCCGCTCTTGACCTTGATGCGGCGTCTGAGCGCTTCCGGCTGCCCTTTCATGTTATATTCCAGCGTGCCGTTGAAGCCCGGTGACGGGAGGCTTTCAAGGAAGTCCCCGAAGGCCGGAGAGTGGCTCATCGCATGCAGGAACCTGCACAGGAATTCCGGTGACACGAGGTTCTGACGCGATAGTCCGCTTCCGTCCTGCACCTTGATTCCGCTGCCCGTCGATATTCCAAGTTCCGCAAGGGCATCGTTCAATGCGACATATGAGGAATCGTAGCATGCGCTTTCGTGCAGAGTCTTTCCAAGCGTGCGGAAGA
Organism: Bacteroidales bacterium; assembly: GCA_017938925.1. Classification (GTDB taxonomy): domain Bacteria; phylum Bacteroidota; class Bacteroidia; order Bacteroidales; family UBA932; genus Cryptobacteroides. The sequence goes on from JAGBAO010000011.1 coordinate 100,183, forward strand.
GTGTCTCCGCGAACACATTGTTGCTGGCGTGGTTGGTCTCGAAGACGATCCTGTCAAGGGTAGGGGACAGAGTGGAGCCTATCAATGTCTTTCCGCCGTCCGTTCCAGTCCCGCCGTCCGTTCCAGTCCCGCCGTCTGTTCCAGTCCCGCCGTCCGTTCCAGTCCCGAGACCCGCACATCCGGCCTTCTCTGTCATCCATCCTGTAATCAGCTTATAATCAGCAGCCCCGCCGCTGCATGAGATACCCTTCCTCCTGAGATAGTTCTCGAAGTATCTCGCACAGGTATATTCCGGATACTTGTTCGCACAGTCCACCCGCTTCGCCGCCCGGTCCACTCCGAAGGTCCCGCGGATCTCCGCGACGGGAGCAAGGTCGGACGTGTACATATATAAACGGTCTCCCGTTCCGGCCTTTCCCGTGCTGCAGGCATATCGGAAGTCCATCCAGGGGCAGTCTGGGTAATATGGCTTTATGTTTACCGGAGCGCCGATCTCAGGACCGGCCGACACACTGAACGACTGCATGTTCTCATAGAACATAAGCCCGCTCACTCCCGCTCCGTAATATGTTCCCGTGTCGTTCCATAGCCATGTCGGCTCCTCCATCATCCCTTCGAACGAACGCCCGTCTCCGATTATATGCCCCTCGATCCGTCTGATTCCGGCATCGCGCAGCATCTTTTCCCATACGGCGAATGTCCTTTCCACCGGAGTGGCTATGCTGTCCTTCGACCCGAGGGTGGGGTCCCCGCCGCCGATTATATGCAGATTTCCCTGCAGGATGCCGCCCTCTATGTTCCCGTCATAGGCGAGCGAAGTCTCGAAAGTGTGCGACGGACCCAGCATATGCAGGACCGCTCCTGTGGTGATGAGCTTCATGTTGGAAGCCGGCACCAGCATCTTGTCGGCATTCACCCGGGCCAGCACCTTGCCGTTGCCGTCCATGACGCATATCCCCACATATGCCTGAGCGAATGTAGGGTCGTGGGCGACAGCCTCGGCCGTCTCCTGAAAGGACGGCACTGCCTGGTCGGCCCGTACAGCCCCCTGAGCCGGAGAACTCTGCCCGGCCACCCCGACAGCCTGCCCGGACAGCATGAATATCAATAATATGGTAACAAAATATCTCATAATCCTTATTCCCCCACAAAAATAACAAATCCCCGGCATTTGACATGACCCCCAAAAGTTTTTTGTCCAACTTTTTTGTGGGTACGTCACATTTCGCAATGCTGTTTTTCGCTGGAGCATAACCCGCTGCCCGCCAGAGGATTACAGTATATGCGTGTCGCCAAAGGGGAGCACGTAGAACTTGTAACCACTTGGAAGATAGGGAGATGTGTGCCACCTTGCATATATCGATATTTTTGTCTAATTTGGTCTGCAAAACATGCAAGGTGCTAAATCAAGAGCTTATGGCAAACATATATTCTGACAGAATCGAAGCCCTGAGGGGGCTTATGGCCCGAAACGGCTGGGATGCGGTGGTGATCAGCGGCTCGGACCCGCACGCAAGTGAGTATCCGGCTCCAAGGTGGCAGCAGGTCAGGTGGCTGACTGGATTCACCGGGGAGGCGGGCGATGTGGTGGTGACCATGAATCATGCTGGACTCTGGACTGATTCCCGCTATTTCATCCAGGCTCAGACCCAGCTTGAGGGAACAGGTGTGGAACTTCACAAGACCCGCGTTCCGGGAGAGGTGCCGATCCCTCAGTGGCTGTCGGAGAATGCCAGAGTCGTGGTTCTGGATGGTCTCTGCTGGAATGTGGATGCCGTGAAGGAGATAGAGTCTGCCATGTCGGCTTCCCTGGAGGAATATAGGGAAGAGGGTGCCCCTGCATATAGTGTTGTGGATGAACCTGATATGATGGATGCGCTTTGGGAGGACAGGCCGTGGACTCCGGTGACTCCGGTGACGACTCTGGATGTGGACTGTTTCGGAGGCACTCAGCGGGCCGAGAAGATCTCGTGGCTTCGCAAATGGATGCTCCTGAATGATGCCGAGGCTGTGCTTCTTACCTCTCTGGACGAGATTGCCTGGCTGCTGAATGTGCGCGGCAGTGACATAGAATACAATCCGCTCGTGATCTCGTATCTCATTATAACCCAGGATTATGTGAAGTGGTTTGTGAAGAAGCCGTCGTTTGCCGGCGAACTGGATCCGGACACAGCGGACAGTTTCACCGAACTGATCGAAGACGGTGTGGACATAGAGGATTATGATGCAATATATTCAGGTCTTGCAGACCTTGGGAACGAATGCTCCGGAGTCTTTGTCGATCCTTCGACCTTGAACCACCATATATATAATTGTATATGCGACACCTTCCCGTCTGAATCCGTGGTTTTCGGAAAGTCGCCGGTGATTCTTGAGAAATCGGTCAAGACTGAGTCTGAGATAGAACATCTTCGCCAGACATATGTGGAGGACGGAGTTGCCGTGGAGCGTTTCCTGCATTGGCTTGAGACTGAGGTCGCTACGGGACGCGATGTCTCGGAATGGGAAGCCTCCGAGCGCCTTACTGCATTCCGTGCCGAGATCCTGGGATATAGAGGCAACAGTTTCGAGAATATATCGGCCTACGGCCCTGGTGCCGCACTTCCGCATTATTCCACTCCTCGCGAGGGCTCTGCCGTCATCCGTCCGTGCGGACTGTACCTTGTGGACTCCGGCGGGCAGTATCTCACAGGAACCACAGATATAACACGCACCGTCCCGATGGGACCTTGCACGGCTCTGGAAAAGGAAGACTACACGCTTGTGCTCAAGGGAATGATAGCCCTTTCGATGGCTGTGTTCCCGCGCGGAACGACAGGACACCATCTGGATGTGCTGGCCAGAATGCCTCTGTGGCGCGCCAAAAGGAATTTCGGCCATGGCACAGGTCACGGAATCGGCTACTATCTCTGCGTCCACGAGGGCCCTCAGAGCATCCGCTGGCAGTACAACCCTCAGCCACTCCTCCCAGGCATGGTGACTTCAAACGAGCCTGGACTCTATCGCGAGGGCATGCACGGCATCCGTCACGAGAACATCGTGCTCTGCCGCGAGGCCGGCTCTTCCGAGTTCGGCGACTGGCTGGAGTTCGAGACCCTCACCTGCTGCCACATCGACACCTCTGCGCTCCTGCCGGAACTCCTGTCTTCGGACGAACTCGTATGGTTGAATGCCTACAACGAGCATGTCTATGCCACTCTGGCTCCTCTCCTTCCGTCCGACACCGCCCTCTGGCTGCGTGAAAAGACTCTCCCAGTGGAATCGTAGAACTGCACGGAATTTGCGTAACGCCCAAGTGCCTGATACTCTGTGTCTTATGTGATTGTCCTGCCTTCCCTGTTATGCAGGACAACTGCGTAAAGTGCTGATGAACAATCGTTTGGGTGTTTTGGGGTTTGCGCCGTAGGGTAGAGGATAGATAAAAACGGCTGGTCGGATATGAATCTGACCAGCCGTCTTCTGGTACGCCCAGCATGGGCATGTTCTAACGGGTGAAAGTCCCTAATGCGCCCTAATGACGGGAAGCATATAGCCAAAGGCAAGGGTGTCCATCGTGAGGTGGAATCTGAAGGAAGCCGGTGGCAAAAGTCTGGCCTGACGG
>JAGBAO010000027.1 GCA_017938925.1 Bacteroidales bacterium
ACTATAAGGAATACGTAACTCCTTGCAAATCTTTCTAATACTAACCCCAGACTTGCGCATCAAGACTGCGCGTGCTTTGAGTTGATACTTGTCATCTTTCATACCCGTTGACATTGTGTCCAACTTTTGGGGCGCAGTTCATCCAACCCCCAAAACGACAATCGTTGCAGAAAAATGCGGCTGTTTTTTCTGCAACGATAAACATAAGGGTAAAGGAAAGATTTGGGAATCTAAATAAATCCGTCAGTTTTTCCTGCTATTCAAATTCCAAAAGCACGATCGAATATGGATCCATGGTGACTGATACCCTTCCTTTGCGGACCGGCAGTTCCCTGGACACATTCATGTGGGAGCCATCGGTAATCAGGCATCGGCATCTCCCTGATGCACCCGGCACATTGACACGGACATTTCCATGAACACACTGCCCTTCTGCGTCGTTGTAGTTCGCAAGCAGCACCATGACAGTCTTTCCATCTGATGCTGCACAGCCATATATATCCTTCCCCGAGACCTCTGCCTTGACCTGACTGCCGAGAGCCGCCAGCTGCGACCAATAATAGAGGGCGTAATAAGGAGGCTGAGGGTCAAATGTATATGCAGCGAAGGCTCCGTTGTAGGAGGTATATGGCCTCAGGTCATAATACATCAGCATGTCAAGAGGGGCATTCTGAAGTGAGCACATGACGGCGGCCACAAACGCACCTGCCTTGGCCGACGGCCTTACTCTGGCACTATAGAAATCCTTTTCAGTCCAGCTGCGGACATAATTCCATTCGTCGAGAATCGACTCCGTCTTTACAAACCCTCTTGCATCAAGCTGTTCACGCACCTTGAGAGCCCGATTGACATAATGCTCCGGGATGCTGTCGTACCTGTGCCATGAGAAGAAGTCCAGAGGGGCGCCATGCTTCTTTATGCAGTCCAGAAAATCTCCCATCGGTCTGAGAGGGCTGGCATAGGCCGGACCGCCGATCTTGATGTCAGGAAAACAAGAACGCAGATGACAGGCCGCGGTAACATAAAGTTCATTGAACTGTTCCAATGTCCCCGCCCATGTGCGAGGGTTCGTAAACTGGCGGCCTTCCTTCACATCCAGATCCGGTTCATTCCATATCTCCCAGTATTCTATATCATAGTGGTATCCGTCAGCCCATCCCTCGTTATAATGCCTGATTATATGCTCGCAGATCCGGGCCCACTTCATGTTGTCTTTCGGTGGGTATATTCCGTATTTCTTCGCCCCATGTTCGATGGACTGTCCGAGGCGGTAGAACGGTTTGGTTCCGGCATTTATCATATTGGTAATGAGCACATCAGTGTTCACGAAATCATACGACGCCGGATCATCCACCGGCGCGTCCCAGTCCGGGAACACCGCACTGACATCCACACAACGCTTTGCGACATAGACCTCGGTGAGAGCTGCATCGTGAGGACGGGCATATGGAATCTGCAGAGCTGCATAACTCTCCATATTTGCCTTCACCGGTCCGTTGTTGGCTGCATTCATCGGCTTGACAGGACCCATCACAGCAAGTGGCGCAACATTCACATACACATCAGTATTATTGCATGACACACTGAACAAGACAATCAGGACAGAATATAGGGCTAATACTTTTTTCATCTTTACATAATCATGTTTCACTTGCAAACAGGCTCCGGCAAGCACCATTCAGAATCCATCTGGTACGGCATCCTGAAGACTTTTCCATCTTTGGTGCAGAAGTACAGGCGGCTCGGGGACAACTTCTCAGGATTGCCGTCCGCCCAGAAGGCATAGAATCCGGGGGCGGCACCCTGAGGACGACGCACATATCCGTGATTGCTTTTGCTGTCCATGGTCAGATTACCGGACTTTTCCCATGACTTGCCGTCGTTCCGGCTCACCCAGCGCACTATCTCCCCACCAGTTCCCCAATATTGAGGCCCAGGATCGGAAGGAATTATCACGTTCCACTCTTCTCCGTCTGTCCAGATGCTGCCGCTGTCATAGCAATGTGTGGATGTGGTGAACTGGCTCTCAATCCATTTCTTTCCGTTCCAGTGGAGAGTATGCCATTGACGTACACCTCCTTTGGGGCCTGGATAATGATTGTCTGAGGTAAGATAGAGGATTACCGGATTGCCTTCTGCATCAAAGTTCACATCCTTGATGTAGCAGTTCCTCCCTACACTCTGATAATCCCTGACAAGAGCAGCATTATACCTTTCTGTCACGGGAAGTTCCATTGTTTCCCCTTTCATGGTCTTCCACGTCTGCCCCCAATCGTCTGACATCAGGAAATAAACATTGGTACGGGTGTTTACAGATCCGTTGACATGACGGTTGAATGCCGTGTAAAGTTTACCGTCGTTGATATTGGAAATCTGATAGTGACCGGCCTTAGTCTCGTCACCCTCCTTGATTGCGGCAAACTTTCTGTATTCCGACCACTGCTTCCCGTCGGGACTGGTCTGAATGAAAAGATGACGCCAGCCCTCATATCTTGTAAAGAAAAGGAAAAAGCCCTTTTCATCATCGTACATCACCTGCGGATAGGCCATCAGGCTCTCGTTCATATAGGCAAAGGATGTGATATCATACGGTTTATTGCTACGCAGACGTACACCATTTCTGTCATTGCCTCTTCCGGAAACAAAGACCCATATATATCCGTCACGGTCTATCTGAATGGTGGGATTGTCGTGAGGATCGAGCACTCCGTCCTGACCCTTGTCATACACCAGACGCGGTTTTTGAAGCATTCCGGTCTTATGATCGAAGCACCCCACCATACATTGCAGATACAGTTCTCCGTCCTGGGGAGTTCCTCCGTATACAAAAAAGGTCCTGTCCACCTCCGGAGCATAGACCGCCATCGGTATATGTTTCATCGTATAGGTGCCCAATCCTCCGGAATATTTGTCTCCGTATTCAGAGAACTGTCCAAGAGTGAACCAGATGCCCCTATAACCGTCTACGGTTGCATTGACATGAGACACCGTTTCCGGCTGGGCGGATAGCCCGGCCGGAAACAGCATCATAAATATCAGTAGAAATTTGAGTCTATTCATTCTGCTTTATTTGTCGTAGTCTGATGCTTTGCCGAATGTCGTATCGGAATTATTGAATGTCGTAGTAGCTGTCTTCCAATAACTCATCAACATATTTTTGTTGTCATCAAAATTCTCTGCAGTAATTTCCATATCCACATATTTGTTTAGAGGATCGTTCAGTTTTCCTCCCACTACACAACTGGTCATGGTGATAGTTCCATAGCCAGAATATCTTGATATTCCTACGATAAGGCCGGCTCTTGCACTTGAAGAGCTGATGTGGCCGAATGATTTGTCCGATGTCAATGTAATCTCTTCATCTGCTGCCAGATTAGCAACTCCCACAACACCTCCTGCATATGCATTCGAATTTGATCCGTCTGCATTGGCTGCAGTCACATTGCCGAAATTGATATTGTTTGAAGAAATAACTGTTCCCGGTGCATAACCGATTATTCCTCCCACCACAAGTTCTATATTTTTCTCTTTTACATTGCAGCTTACGGCCGCCTTATTGATATTATTGGAGATTGTAAGCTTGTGGGTATCATCACCTTTTGCTACTATTCCTCCTACGAAATCTACAAGATTTTTGGAATTTGCATCCACAAGAGCCACAGTCTGGGCAGTAGTCTTGTTTCCGGTCATTTCCACTTCACCCAACATAACACCCAAAACTCCACCTACACACATAGCAGAACTCTCATTTGTTCCGTCTTTAGTTAAAGAAACATTTCCTGCACTCTCACAGTTCTTTATATAGTTGACATGTGCCCCGATAGCTGAAGCATCTCCCGGATTTGCCATTCTTCCCACAATGCCTCCCAAGTAGAATTCTGACTTGGTTATCGTTGCTGCCAGCTCTGTCTCGTTCTTACATCCGTTGATTTCTGTAGAAGCTTTGCAATAGCGATGGATCACTCCACAGATTCCTCCGACAGCCTTCGGAGTTGTGAAATTACCGACAATTCCCTTATTTATACAGTTGCTGACCATCAGCTTTGCTGTGGACTGGTTCTGAACATATCCTGTTATACCTCCGACGTATGAATTACCTGCTCCACTTTCCAACGCGAGAGTACCTGAATTTGTACATCCTTCCACAGTACCTGCCTGCTGAATACCTATGATTCCTCCGAGACCCTCCACCTTGGAAGAATTAGATGTCACCGTGCCTGTATTGACACTGTTCTGCACAAGGCCTGCAGGATAAATCCCTCCGACAAGACCTCCCATGAAGCTTACACAGGATGTAGCATCCATAGTTACATCCCCGTCATTCTGGCATTCAACCATACTACCACCGTTGAGCATTCCGACAAGACCGCCAAGATAACAGCGGCTGGAACCAGTCGATGCTGCTGTTACAGAGGCCTTGTTGATGACCTTGTACATGGTACCCTTGAGTTCTCCTGCAAGACCGGCATATGAGGTCTTTGCTGATGTACTGAGCGAAACCGTACCCTCAACTGTTACGTTCTTGAGCGATGCATCAGTGTCTATCACAGTGAACATTGCACCATGTGTTCCTGCATCAGCAACCGTTACATCAAGTCCCGAAATGGTATAGCCCGCTCCTTCAAGATTTCCCGTGAGAACTGCAGGTGTCCATGTCTCAGTGAGAGTGATGTTCTGACCGAGGGACACAGCCTCTCCGGCATAGCTGTCCTGATTTGCAAGATAAGTCTTGAGATCGGACTCCGACATGATAGGGTTGGTGAGCCATGTAAGTGTGCTCAGATCCTTTCCTGTCACATCAAATCCACCATTTGCAAGGAACTCCACTGATGCACCGCTCTTAAGGACAGCCAGACCTGATTCCCTCCTGTACGCAACGGTGAATCCGTCGGCAAAAGCGGTCGGGAGCAATGCTATATAGTAATCTCCTGCCACGAACTTCTCTCCGACTGGCTTGAGAACGATGTTTGCAGCTCCTCCCTCCGAGGTCACAGCAGCCACGGTAGCGGTCGCATCTCCGGCAATATTCTCATACTTCACTCCCTTGACGGAAACTGAAGTCATTTCTTCTGTCACCTTCACCTTAAGGAGTGAAACTACATTCTTGAACGAGATATTTCCTTCCAGAATCTCTCCTACACTCACAAGTGCACCCGGAGCAACCACGGCGCCCTCTACAAGCTTCTGAGTCGCAGGAACAGAGATGTTTATCTTTCCATCTGCCGGAAGTTTATCTCCCGCAGCTGAATATGGGTACACCGCCTGAAAAGCTGTAGCATCTGCATCGACATAACCCTTCAGTGTCGCAGCACCTGTCTGCTCATCGATTGAAGTCACAGTGAATTCACGCTTATCCACTCCGTCATAAACTGCCACGACATCCGTCAGTTCCCAGCCGATCTTCTTGCCGTCAAAGGTAGATTTTGTATCGTCCTGAGATGCTGTGATGGTCATCTCCACAAGATTCTCGGGGACTGTAACTTCCGGAACCTCCGGTGCAACCGGAGCAATCTCTTCTGTGCAGGCAAATGCCGCCACCAGTCCAAGTGCACAAAGCACTGAATTAAATTTCTTTGTTGTCATAGCGTTAATTCAAATCAAGGGTTCCTAATTCATTAAAATCGGTAAACGAAGCTGCGTAGCCTCCTTCTGCGTCCGAAGAGCACAGGATTTCCATCGGCTCGACATAAACAATCTCACTGGATGGAGAATAATAAAGTTTTGTTTGCATTATTTATTATATTTTATGGTTAGACTTCCGAATCTGACTGTCTTTGTAAAGGTCTTGGATGCCACCTGCTCGATCTTCAGGAAGACCGACTCCTGGTCACAGATTTCAGACGGCAGCTTCACGCTGTACATCTTCATTCCCGGGATATGGGCAGGTTCCCTGTTGGCTGTTTCTCCGTTGCCATCCCTGTCAAACTGGCAGAGGAACTTGATCTCGCTGTCCTCAACCATTGTCCAGGCTTCCCCGTCAAGGCTGTAATGCACCATGGCCCTTATAGGGTTGGATGCAGTCACCTTATTTGAGTTGACTTCCACCGCCATGGTCATCTGAGATGTTATGCCTTTGGTACAGAGGTTCTCGACGATGAAGGTTCCGATTGTATTGGCCGGCACCTGTCCGACCAATCCTTTTGCCCTGCAGTTATTGCCGTCTGTATTGCCGACCTTGACATCTCCCCTGAACTTGTCCTGGAATCCCAGCTGCACTGTTCCGTCATAAGAACCGCCGATTTTTGTCGCTCCCGCCTTCATGAAGGTGCAAGGAACGTCAGTGTCGGCATTATATTCCTTAGGAATGAATTTCTGCACTCCATCGAAACTTGCCACGTTATTGGCATCGTTCGCCTCAAACTCGAAATTGACCAGGGTTGCAGTCAGCCCATTGCCTCTGTCCACATCCAGAGCTATATCATCCCGGGTCAACGGTCTGATTGCCATATCTGCGGAAGTGATGTCGAAATTGCTCAGAGACTCCCTCACCACAAGTCCGGTCACGCTTCCTTTTCCCTGAGGATAGGATTCGTGAGCCCAGGCCACTGCAGGACTGACATGCATATACATGCTGTTGCCCTGTGCATCAACGAGAGGGGTCGGATAGAAGCGGTAATACTCAGGGAAAGACTTCATCCAGTTGACCCTTCCACCTATGTAGTCATGATATATGGTGTGGGTCTGACTGGTCGCCTTTGCACTTGGGGAACTCTCCTTGAAATTGGTGAATGCACCATACAGAGGTGCGATTTCCACATTTTCCAGAGTCACAAGAGTGAACACATCCTGATATCTGATTTCATCCAGACTGCTTACCTTGCGGGGTTCGAATGTTCCCGGCTCGGAAGCCACGACATGCTCTTCCTCCGCTCCGGAGAACACTGAATATCTGAAGCCTCCGTCGTCGTAGGTCTTTTGAGCCAGTTCAAGAAGCCATATCCTCGCCTTGTCTCCTCTGGACAGGTTCAGAGCGTTCTCCGATTCAAAGACAAAGGTCTCGTGAGCGTCGTCCTCCAGAATATATCTGTAACCGGTCATTCCTTTGTCATAAAGGCTCTCTCCGTAATTCTCATCTTTCGCACACACTGTCACATATCCTTCCACCATCTTGTTATCCTCAAAGACTCCCACTGAATCCAGAACCGACTTGGCCTGTGAAAAACCTATCAGTTCAGCTCTCTCAGGGTCTGACACGATCTGTCTTACAAGAAGGGTGTCTGCCACAAGACGCTCGAAATCATCCACATAAGACATGAAGATGTAGCCAAGCCTCTGTTTCTCAACCACACTCGGAAGTCTGTCCACATAAAAGTTCAGCACCGTATCCCCTTCCGCGACCTCTGACAGTGTGATCCACTCGGAATCAGTGATCATCGTAATGTCTTCATTCTTAAGGCTGGAACGGAAGACAGCCGAATGCAGTCCCGCATTCTGACGGAGCGTCATCCTGGACTTCGAGAAACTTATATCATGCATTTTCGGCTTCTGAATAAGCCTCAGTGTCTTCTCATCATTTCTGTCCGTAGTATAAACCCTTATATCGCAAGATCTTACGGATGTGTATGGATTGGCTTCGAACTTCACCGTGAAGTAGCACCGGTTCGCCTTTCCTCCGTGAAGGTCAGTGCTGAGCCACACCGTCGAAGACGGGAACTCAAGCCTCCATTCGGATGTCGCAGTAAGCTCCACATGCATTGAATCCGCCTCTGCAGGAAGATATATAACCTCCTGCGCGAGTTCAAGGGTTCCCGGTATCTCCTCCTGCTGACATGCGAAGGCGAACAGGGCGGCAAATGTGATTATAAATAATTTCTTCATGGCCTCTGTCATTTATTGGAAGTGAGTTTTTCTGACTTGTGGACGACATCGAATGTAGTGGTCCTGTCATTGACAACGAAAACCTGGAATGTGCTTCCACCCTCATACACACGTACAACTATGTGGCCGTCAGGCTGGATTTTCTGACCATCCTCCAGAAGTCTGATCCTGTTGCTTTCCACCATCCCTGCCGCAAAGACGAGGCGGTCAGACGGATACAGTTCCTTGTCAAGCATACGCACAAGCGGTTCCGGTTCCGGATGAAAATAATCCCAGACAGGAATGACGAACACCTGAGGGGTCGTTAGGGCTATGACCTCCGGGTTCATCGCATCGGAATATGCATGATGGTCGCAGTTATACACATCGGTCTCGCCGATAAGAGCTCCTACTGCACTCTCCACATTCCTCCAGTCCGAATATCCTCCAAGGATATCTCCGCCACAGTGATAGTCAAAATCACCATACTGCAGATTTATGACGGATGACCAGAGATTTTCATTGCCGTGCTGGCTGAGGTCCGTTCCTGCAGGAACTACACTTCTGGTCTTGTCTTCCTCGCCGGTCCATATGGTTCCGCTGCTGTATATGTTGCGGATGGAGAAAGTAGGGAAATCCGCCGGGGCATGCTTGAGGACAAACTGGGAGTCGGTTCCCACCTTGAATTTCGTGACCTTGCCATCCTTCTCCACTCTGTCCTTGAGATACTCCTTATAGTTCTCTATCTCCTTTTTCTGAAGAGCGGCAGTAGTAGGATAACTGAAATCAGGATAGTCCCTGTCCACAATCTCATCGATGTTCAGGAAATTGCCCACATAAGAGACACCGGCCATCTGATACTTGCCGTTCGTACTCGGAATCGAATAGTTGCTCGGCATTCCGATATGGTCATTGTGATAGTGAGTCACCATCAGATAGTCCAGATGCCTGGAATCAAGTCCCGCTTCCGTCAGATAGTTGGACACATATCTCACGATCCACTCTCCCGGTGTTCTGCTTGAGAACGGGATACGGTTCATGATTTCCTGTGTGTAGGTTCCCGAACCCAGGTCTCCCGCATCAACCATCATAGTGGTTCCGTCCGGAAGAATCATGAAGGTACAGTCTCCACGACCAGTACTGATGTGATGGATATCGAGGTATCCCTTCTGCCATGCAGGAAGAGTCTCGACAGACTGTTCTTCCTCATCATCAGGGAAAGGGAGCTCTCTGTAACATGCGGCCGCCATAAACATCAGGAACGCCGCAAACATAATTCTATATAATCTTTCCATATTCTAATATCCTGGATTCTGTTTGATCATATTGCTGCTTGACAGTGCGGTGGTCGGAATCGGGAACAGCTTCAGATGTTCCTCCCTGCTCGGATTGTGGTCCCACCACTGCTCGGTGGTGAATGCATCCCAACGGATAAGGTCGGTGCGTCTGCGACCCTCTCCCAGAAACTCTGTCTGCCACTCATCGAGAATCCTGTATTTGTCCAGGCCTCCTTCTGTCACAGGGTTCGGATCTGAACCCGAGAAGTTTCTCTTGCGCACGGCATTGAACAGTTCTGCCGACTCCTTGAGATTTCCGCTTCTGAACCTGCACTCGGCAAGCATATAGTAGATTTCCGCCAGACGTATCACAGGCCAGTCCGGATCCCAGCGATAGTTCTGCTCCGCCGTATTAGGAGTCGGGTATTTGGCCGTGCGGATTCCTGAGTTCTCCTCACCGGAATAGATGTCCGACGGCAACTGGTCCACATCCACATATTTCTTTCCCAACTGCTTGAACGGCGCGATCATATCCACCAGTTCGATAGCCTCATCCGCATAGTCATATGAACCTGTGCACATCTCTCCTGTCACCGGATTCTTCAGCATTCCCATCAGGAACATTCCCTCATATTTCTTCTTTCCGTTATAGACATAAGGCTTCTTTCTGAGGTCGTTGTCATGGAACTTAGCAAACGGTCGTCCCATCTTCCAGGAATATTCCTCACCTTTCGGATTCAGCGATGGCTGGAGGCAGAAGCCATTATATGAACCCACGGAAGGAGCATCGTAATACTTCGCCGCGTTGTATGGGCTTGACTGGGTGAAGAACCACGAACATTGGTATTTCGAGTTGCCGGACGGAGCCTGCCATATGTTCTCCGGAGAGAATTCATTCTCAAAATCGAACGGGCCGTTCCAAACAGTCTCGAGTTCATATTCTCCATATTTCTGATCGATGATATCCCGGCAGATGACTGCACAGTCCTCAAAGCGGTCCTCTCCTATATATGAGACAGCGTTGAAATAGAGCTGAGCCAGCATAGCGGCAGCAGCTCCCTGAGAGATGAAGCCGTCCTGAGAGTCACCCTTCTTATATGGGATAAGGCTAGGAATCGCGGTCTTGAGGGTTTCCTCAATGAAATCAAAGGTCTCCTTTGCCGTAGATCGCGGAACTTCCTCCAGAGAATATCCCCTGTATATAGGCATTCCTCCGAAGTAGTCCAGTCCACGGAGATAGAAATATGCCACAAGGGCATTCAGCTGCTGAATATGCGACTGTTTGGTCTCCTCATCGAGTCCGCATTTCACATAATCCACTGATTTCAGGTCCTCCAATATTCCATAGGCCATGGCTATTCCCATGCCGACACCTCTCCAGGTTTCAGAAATGCTGGTGTGGTCCGGAGTCCATGTGTGATGAAGAAGGTCAGCCCACTGGCCGCCGTCTTCCCAATGGGAATATCTCTGAGGTGCACATATTCCGTCACCGGTATATTCCTGAAGGAACCACCTGTCCATCGTCTGGAACCACCTCCAATGAGTGAAAGGACGTGACAGAGCCGAATATATAGTCTCGGGACTGTCATAATACATGTCAGGGGTCACCGATGAATAGAACACCGGTTCGAGGCTGCATCCTGACAGCATAATTATACTAAATATTGATATGATTATTCTTTTCATAGCGTCATCAGAATGAAATTTTAGCACCCAATGTAAATCTTGCCGTCCTTGGATAGATGGATGTAAACCATTCATATCCAGGATCCAGACCGTTTATGCTGACTTCCGGATTAAGTCCGCTGTACATGCTGAAGCATGCGACATCGCGCATGGTCAGGAAGATGTTTATGCTTTCGATGACATCCTGCCACTTCTTCATGTCAAGATTGTAAGCCAGGGATATCGCATCGATCTTCAGGAACGAACCATCCTCAAGCCAGTAGTCGCAGAGCACCTTTTCCTGCTTGATGTGTCTGTTCTCGATGAATGCTGAGCGCAGCACATTGGTGCCGGCACTGGTCGACAGGCCGTAATACATGTTTATGGTGTTGAACACGTCGAAATCAAGCCAGCTTCTCATGTTAACGCTCAGGCTCAGGTTCCTGTACCTGAGCGAATGGCTCCATGAAGCGATTACAGCCGGGATTGCATCACCCATATACCTCTTATCCTCATACTTACGGTTGTCTGCGAGGATGATGTTGTCGTTCTTGTCATAAATGAGCCACTTTCCTTCTTCGGTCACTCCAGCATATTTCCATATATAATACTGGCCTATGCGAGTGCCTTCCTCAAGTCGTCCTCCGGTTCCGGGGTTTCCTGGAGAAGGGAACTCGACTCTGTCGGCATATGTGTTGTTGCCCCAGAGCGAAGTGATGGTGGAAGTGCTGTGAGACAGTCGCAGAGTTGTAGAATACTGCCATGCCTCTGTCTGCACCGGGGTTCCCCCTATCTCCACCTCCCATCCGAAGTTCTCAAGGTTACCGTAGTTCATCACTGTCGTCTCATAGATGGCAGGTGGCTGAGGAACGCTGATATTGTAGAGCATTCCGCTGATTCCCCTTCTATAGACATCCACCTTTCCATAAAGTCTGTTGTTCAGGAAGGAATAGTCCAGACCTACGTTCAGCTCCGATTTTTCCTCCCAGCGGAGATCGAAGTTCACATTCTTGGAGTGGCCATATGTGACAATCCATTCGCCATCATATATCCAGTATGAGTTGGAAGAATATGTAGGAACTGTCACACCGCTGCCGAAGTTGTTGTTACCGGTGATACCATAGCCCACACGGAGCTTGAGGTCGCTGATCCACTCAATGTTCTCCATCCACGGTTCCTGAGAGAGACGCCATCCTCCTGAAACGCTCCAGAATGTTCCCCACCTGTTGTTCTTACCGAATTTTGACGAACCTTCATGACGTATGGAAGCCATCAGAAGATATCTGTCCTTCCATGCGTAGTTGGCTCTTCCGAAAAACGACAGGAGTCTCTCGCGTGAACTCTTGTTTGAAGACATCGATGCGTCTCCTTCTGTCAGATATGTTCCTTTACCCATATCCCAGGCACCGATTCCATCAATGACAAAGTCATAGTTTGTCATTCCGAATGTCTCACCGCTGCTCTGGAAGAAACTGTATCCAGCCACGGCGGAGATCTTGTGGTCATTGAAAGTGCCGTTCCAGCTGGCTGTCGCCTCTGTGGACACATCCACCCATTTCTGGTATGAATGACTGGCACTGCCATGATATCCGTTATCCACGCTGTTCTTATGATGGCTGTCGTAGTATGAGGTGTTCTGTCTGTTCTTGTTCTGCCATCCCACTGTCGCCTGCAGCTTGATGTCATAGGGCAGATTCAGCTTGAACGAGGCATCGGCAGAAAGCCACTGCTCCACCCTGTCATTCTGCCTGAGCATCACATCAGCAACAGGGTTGTAGGTATCGTTACCTCCTGTCAGGACGTTATATCCGGACTCGTTGTCTTCGCTGTAAGGCGTGATGGTAGGATTCAGCTTTATTGCCTGATTGAACTGGCCGGCAGATGACCTCAGGTCTCTGTTCACCTGCATGAACTGAGTGTGGAAGTTGACCTCCAGGAACTTGTTCGGAGTCGCCAGGTAACCGTTCACACGGCCTTCATAATCCCTTCTGCCGTCACCGATTGCAATACCTTTCTGATTCTGGGTCATGAAGTTGGCATATACCCTTGCGACTGATGTTCCTCCCGTCATGCTCACAGAATGCCGGTGGGAGATGGCGCCTTCATTGAGAAGTTCGCCATACCAGTCCGTATCGAAACCATAGTCCGCTCCGAGGTCATACTTGAGGTACCTTTCCCTGGTCAGCACTCTTGGCCTTGCCGTTACCGCTTCCGTGGAGACTTCACCGGTATATGATATCTTGAAACTTCCCTCCTTGGCCTTCTTAGTGGTCACGAGAATCACACCTCCCGCAGCCCTTGTTCCATAAATCGCACCAGCTGAAGCATCCTTGAGTACGTCTATCGACTCTATTTCATCCTGATTGAGCGAACTGAGATGGCCTCCCGGGATTCCGTCAATCACCACCAGCGGAGAGTCATCCGCGTTGATCGACGACACGCCTCGCAGCTGGAATGCAGACTCGGCATTAGGGCTTGAATTGGTGTTGATGGTCATTCCCGAGATTTCTCCTCTCAGAGCTGTGGCAATGGATGCTCCGCCACCTCCCTGAATGAGATTATCAGCCTTGATGGATGTGATTGAACTGGTCACCTCCCTCTTTTCCATGGTGCCGTATCCGACCACCACTACCTCCTTGAGTTCGTTGGCATTGATCAGCAGCTGCACATTGACCGGCTGGGCCGCATCGCTGACAGTCTTGGTCTGGGTCACATAACCTATGTAGGAAAACTCCAGGGCACATGGCAGGATTACATCAATGGAATAGTTTCCGTCAAGGTCCGTCACGACTCCTTCTGTCGTTCCGGCCACCATGACTCCTCCTCCAGGAAGGGGATAGCCCATGTCGTCAAGAAGGACTCCTGAGACAGTCTGCCTCTTGGCTGCCGGCTTTGCCGCCAGGATTATGACATCTGTTCCGTTGATGGTGAAGTTCACTCCATTTTCGTTCAGAAGCCTTGTGATGGCTGTTCTGGCCTGTTCCTTCTCCGCAGAGAAATCTACTTTCTTCTGCATTTCCACAGCATCACGACTGTAGAAGAAGGTATAGCCGGACTGAGCATGAATCTGTGTCAGCACCTCTGCCAGAGGAGTTTCTGACACCTGCAGACTGACCTTCGTCGAACTCTGTGCATGCAGGGAGAACGAAATCAGTGCTGCAATCAGCAATAACAATAGTCTTTTCATTAATATATGTGGATTTTATAGTTATCGTTTCAGCACCACTCCTTCGCTTGCCTGCTCTGCCTTGATGCCGCAGACCTGCTCTATATACGACAGCACCTGCTCAAGCCCGTGATTATCGAAAGAGCCTGAAAATCTGATGGTTGAGAGTTTTTCATCCGCCACCGTAACCTTTGTGTCGAAATGGTTTGTCAGCTGGCGGGCAACCTCCTTCAGAGGGGTGTCGGAGAAGACGATCCTGCCGAACATCCATTCGTTTCCGTTCACTTCCACCATGTTCTCCACCGACATTTCTCCGGTGCTGGTGTTGCAGGTGAACTTCTCGGACGGGTGCATGAGATATGAGAAGTCGCTGCCGTTGTCCTTGCTCACCTCGACCGAGCCTTCTATCAGTGCAACCTGCACCACATCGTCCGAGGCATAGGACTGAAGATTGAAGACCGTTCCGAGCACCCTGATATTTATGTCCTTGTCGGTCTCCACTATGAAAGGCCTGGACGGGTCCTTTGCCACTTCAAAGAAGCCCTCGCCTGTCAGACGCACCCTTCTTTCCGCAGAATTGAACGCCACCGGGAACTCCAGTGTGGAATTTCTGTTGAGAGTCACTTTCGTGCTGTCCGGAAGGGTATAGACAACGTGCGAGCCCTTTACGGAGGTCAGAGTGAGATACCCCTCCTGCACCGGAGCCGGGCCGTCGTTGAGCATAAGGTGCACATTCACGCAGACGAGCATAAGGATTGCGGCAGCCATAGACCAGACGAGCCATCTGTGAGGTCTTGCTTTGACTCTGTGCTTCTTTGCACCGCCGGCTCTTCGGGAGACCTTCTCCCAGGCCTCATCGACCTCCTTCTTTGAATAGTTCCTTGCGAGATGTCCCAGATGATACACCTTTGCCAGAGCCACCAGCTCCCTCTCATTTTCCTTGGACTCGTCCGCCCATTTCTCGACTTCGCATGCTTCCTCTGCTGAAAGTTCTCCTTTCAGATAGCGAAGCAGTCTGTTTATTGTGTTGATCTTTGCCATAGTCATTCCTTTTGTGTGCATACATACATAACACACGACACGGCCGGAACACGGTGCTTTTTTCCGATTTTTTATTCAGCAGCAGACATTATAAGATTTTTGCATATATTTGCAGACCATGGACAGCAAACTGGACAAATATCACTCGATCTTCGTCTCCCATTATGGAGACCTCTGCAACTATGCCTCGCTTTTTGTTCCGCGGCAGGATGCAGAGGATGTGGTCTGTGACATCTTCACGAACCTGATAGAGACGAAGAGCCCCTCAGAGGTGTCCAGAAACTATCTGTTCACTTCTGTCAGAAACCGCTGCCTCAACAGGATCCGCGACCGTAAGAGCAGCAAGGCATATCAGGATTATATAGCCGAAAGGCTTTCTGAATATTTCGAGACTCCGGACGAGAGTCTGTTCATGGATGTGAAGGAACAGCTGTGCAAAGCCATTCAGGATCTGCCGGAAAGATACAGGCAGGTCTTCATCCTGAGCCGTTTCTCAGGACTTTCAAACAAGGATATAGCCCAGCAGACCGGGCTTTCAGTCAGAACGGTGGAGTCGTACATCACCTCCGCACTGAAGATTCTCCGCACTGTCCTGAAGGACTATCTTTTCTTCCTTCTGATGATAATCTGAATCTACTCATCAAATGTTTATATAACTAAACATTTTTTCGCAATATTTGTTTATTAGGATAAACATTTGTAATATTGCGAAAAGTAACGGTTCGAAGATATGGAGACATTATTTGAAAGACATCTTGAATACCTTAGCGAGGTACCGACCTCATTTGAGAGAGAACTAATGAAAACCATTGACTGGGATTCAAGGCTTATTCTTATCAGAGGTCCGAAGGGAGTCGGTAAATCCACCCTGATGCTTCAGTATATTCTCAAGAACTATGGCGTATCAGACAGGCACGTCTTGTACTGTTCAGCAGATACAGGATATTTCACGACACATACCTTGGTTGATACAGCTGCTGCTTTTGTCAGACAAGGAGGTACCCATCTGTTTATTGACGAGATTCACAAATATGATGGCTGGAGCAAGCAGATAAAGGAAATTTATGATCTATTCAAGCATCTCAAGGTGGTATTGAGTGGCTCTTCACTCATTCAGCTCAATGATGGAGAGGCAGACCTGTCCCGCCGCCAGGACATATATGATATGCCAGGACTATCGTTCAGAGAATACCTTTGGTTCAGAACAGGCAAGGAAATCGCTCCGATAACTCTTGAAGAACTGCTCGCAAAACCTACGGAATTCTGTATGAAGGTCCGAAAGAAATACAGACCGCTGGAATTTTTTCAGGACTATCTGGAGTCCGGCTACTATCCGTTCTCTTTTGAAAAGAAACGGACATACAAGACAGTCATCGAGAATGTGATAAACTATACCATCGACACCGAACTCACAAAGTACCGTAATGTGAGTATAGAGAATACCGGAAAGATCAAGGCTTTCCTGCAAGTCGTTTCCGGTCTGCTGCCATATCAGGTTGATATATCAAAAATCTCGAAGAGTGTCGGAATCGACAGGGTAACTCTCCTTAGATATATGAAGCACCTTGCCGAGGCCAAATTGACACGTAACATATATGCCAGGCAGGACACCATCACAGACTTGCAAAAGCCTGACAAGTTGATGCTGGACAACACGAATCAGATTTTCAGTCTTTGCAGTAAGGAACCGGAGATCGGCACAATCCGCGAGTGTTTCTTCTGTAATCAACTGGCTTCGGCTGGCCATAAGGTCGAATATGGCGGCCTGAAAACCGGAGATTTCCGAATCGACAATGACATTGTGATAGAAGTCGGCGGTGCAAGCAAGGGAATGTCTCAGATCAGCGATGAAGACAAGGACAAGGCTGCTCTCGCAGTAGATGACATCGATGTGGCTGCCGGCAACAGAATTCCTTTATGGGCTTTTGGATTCCTTTATTAGTACAGCATGCATTATAATAGCGGCTACTGGTTTCTTTATCTGAGCGGCACGGCCATGGTGTTCTTGACTTCGCCGATGACGAAGATGCTGTGAAGGCTGCCGATGCAGTCGAGTTCTCCGAGGGTGCCGAGGACGAGTTCCTGATAATGAGGCATGCTGCGGGCATATATCTTCAGCATATAGTCATAATCCCCTGAGGTGTTGTAGCACTCGACCACCTCCTCGATGTCAGCGATGACTGATGTGAACTGGCGGCTGTATTCCTTGCTGTGCTGCTTCAGGCTCACATTGCACAGGACCATGATGCCGCTCCCTGCCTTCAGGGGATCCACCACCGCAACATATCTCTTTATATACCCCTCCCTTTCAAGTCTCTTCTGCCTTTCGAAGACAGGTGACGGGGAGAGATTCACCTTGGCGGCCAGTTCCTTGGTCGTCAGCTTGGCATCCTTCTGCAGTTCGCGCAGAATCAGGATATCCGTCTTGTCTAATGTCTCTGTCATACCACCTTATGTTTTTATGTTTACACCAGCAGTCATCACCTACAGATGTCGCTACTTCGCCTGCAGACACTGCAGACAGGACACTATCTCAGCAGCATACATCACCCATCCACTCACATATTTCAGAATTTTATTCTTCTAAAACCATCATTCAGCAGCAAAATTAGAATAATTTTCCAAATTTTTCAGAAAGATTGCATATATTGAGGCATTGTATCATCTTTGCACCCCGATTTACGGAGATATTGAGTATCTTTGCGGGCTTATGTGCAGGGCGTGTAGCGGAAAGTACTATGCTTCAGCGCTTTATGAGATTGTCCTGCATTCCCAAGACGGCAGGACAAATGCATAACATCCTGTTGCACAGCGAATTAGAGAAAACATTATTATGACAAGACACGAATACATACACGAAGGGACATTTGAGTTCGAGGCGGGAGGAAGCATCGAGGGACTCCGCGTGGTCTATCACTGCTCGGACAGGCTGTGGCAGAAGGGGGACGAGAGGAAGGTGATATGGATATGCCATGCGCTCACGGCCAATTCTGACGCACAGGACTGGTGGCCGGAGCTTGTGGGACCGGGAAGGCTTTTCGATACAGAGAAGTATTTCGTGATCTGTGCCAATATGCTGGGATCGGCATACGGTTCATCCGGACCGGCTAGCATCAACCCTGCGACAGGGGAGCCATATTACTTTGATTTTCCGAAGGTTACGGTACGCGACATTGTCCGTGCGAACGATCTTGTACGCAGACATCTGGGAATCACCCGAATCCATCTCATGGTGGGTGGTTCGATCGGAGGATTCCAGTCGGTGGAGTGGACGATTATGGAGCCGGAGCTGTTCGAGAAGGCGGTGTTCATCGCATGCGGAGCGCGCGTAACCCCTTGGCTGACAGCATGGGAGGAGTCGCAGAGACTGGCCCTTGAGGCGGATCCCACTTTCAGGGAGTGCGCAAGTCTGCGGGGTGGCGAGGCCGGACTCAGATGCGCAAGAAGCATCGCTCTGATCTCGTACAGGAGTTATGAGGGATATAATGCAACCCAGTGGGAAGCTGACGAGGACTGCCTGTTTGCGGACAGGGCCGGGTCCTATCAGAGATATCAGGGCAAGAAACTGTCCGACCGATTCGACGCGTATTCATATTACTACCTGAGCGATTCGGTGAACAGCAACAATGTGGGACGTGGCAGAGGCGGAGTGGCAGCTGCGCTGGCCGGAATCAAGGCGGAGTGCACGGTGATAGGAATCGACAGTGACAGGCTTTTCCCGGTTCAGGAGCAGAAACTTATCGCGCAGGCGGTGCCGGGAGCGGTCTATCATGAGATCACCTCCAAGTTCGGTCACGACGGATTCCTTCTGGAAAACGACCAGCTCACGGCGATCATCGCCCCGCTGCTGTAAGAAGTGCACCATAACAAAAAGACATTGAACAAAGAAATAACATACGCATCGGAGCGAAGCGACAAAGTCCTCCTCCCGAGGAGGAGGATTTAGGAGGAGGGTAACGTATATTCTTGCATATGCATGCACGCCGCTGCCATATGCACTGCAACAAAAAGACATTGAACAAAGAAATAACGTACGCATCGGAGCGAAGCGACAAAGTCCTCCTCCCGAGGAGGAGGATTTAGGTGGAGGGCAACGTATATTCTTGCATATGCATGCACGCCGCTGCCATATGCACCGCAACAAAAAGACATTGAACAAAGAAATAACGTACGCAATATGCAAGTTTTGAAATTCGGCGGCTCATCAGTAGCCAACGCAGAAAACATGTCAAAGGTAGTGGACATCGTCACCAAGGCGGTGGATCGCGACAGGACCATACTCGTGACTTCGGCCATAAGCGGCTGCACAGACACCCTGATCAGGATAGGAAACCTGGCGGCAGAAAGGGACGAGACCTACAAGACCCTGATCGACGAGCTGCAGAAGAAGCACCACGACATCATCCGCGAGTTCCTCCCTGTGGAGAAGCAGGACGACTCCACAATGACCTGCGACTCCCTCTTCGATTCGCTCAGGAGCATCGCCCAGGGAGTATATCTGCTCGGCGAGCTTTCCCCGGTGAGCCTCGACGCCATCCAGGGCTTCGGCGAGCTGTGGTCGACCAAGATCCTGGCCACCAAGCTTGCATCCATCGGAATAGCGACCAAGTGGGTGGACTCACGCGACATAGTCAGGACAGTCAGCAAGAACGGCAAGAACACCGTGGACATCCAGAAGACATATTTCCGGGTGAACGAGATGGTGGAGAACAACCCGATCACACAACTCTTCGTGCTCCCGGGCTTCATCGCTTCCGACAAACAGGGCCGCACGACGACCCTCGGACGCGGCGGTTCCGACTACACAGCAGCCCTCTTCGCTGTCGGCTGCAAGGCCCGCATCCTCGAAATCTGGACTGACGTGCCGGGAATGATGACCTCCAACCCGAAGGTCGTCCCCACCGCCCGCTCTATCAGCAACATATCATACAAGGCAGCCCTCGAACTCTCGCATTTCGGAGCGAAGGTCATATATCCTCCTACGATCCAGCCGGTTGTGGCAGAGGGCATCCCGATCTATGTGAAGAACACCTTCGACCCGGAGGCTTTCGGAACCCTGATCGAGAAGAATCCTCCAAGAAGCAAGGATGCCGTGACGGGCATATCCAACTCCGACAACATAGCCCTGCTCTCTCTGGAAGGCAGCGGCATGGTGGGCATCCCGGGATTCTCAAGCCGACTGTTCGAGACCCTCAGCCAGAACGACATCAACATCATCCTCATCACCCAGGCCTCTTCCGTGCACACGATGTGTATCGCAGTTTCCGAAAAGGATGCAGAGAAGGCGCGTGAGGCGGCAGACAGGTGCTTTGCCTATGAGATATCCCTCGGAAAGCTCAACCCGCTGAAGGTGGAGAAGGGATATTCCATCGTGTGTCTGGTGGGAGATGACGTGCTCAACCAGACCGGAGCGACCGGCCGCATGCTCGCCGCACTCGGACGCAACAGCATCCCTGTCAGGGCCACAGCCCAGGGCTCTTCCGAAAGAAACATCTCGGCAATCATAGCCTCATCGGATGCAGAGGCGGCCATCCGCACCATCCATAACGAATTCTTCGACCGCAGGAGCGGAAAGGACATCCATCTCTTCATCGCAGGATACGGCGTGGTGGGAAAGGCGCTGGTGGACATCATAGCAAAGAACAGGGAGAAGATCGAGAAGCGCACCGGACGACGTCTGCATGTGTGCGGCCTCTCGAACAGCCGCAAGTTCATCCTGGACAAGAACGGCCTGTCCCTGGAAAACATAAAGGAGCAGCTGGACAACGGTATAAGCTCGGCTGACGAGGCATATTTCACCCATCTGGCGACCCTCTCACTGGAGAATTCGGTGTTCGTGGACTGCACGGCTTCCGCCGACATCGCCTTCAAGTATATGAACCTCTTCAAGAAGGAATATTCAGTGGTGGCCTGCAACAAGATCACGTTCTCTTCTCCATACAAGCAGTATGCGGCCCTGAAGGAGGCGGCCATCGAGATCGGAGCCACCCTGAGATATGAAACCACCGTGGGAGCAGCTCTCCCTATCCTGGAATCCATCTCACGCAGCGTCCACAGCGGTGACGATATCCTGCGTATAGAGGCAGTGCTCAGCGGAACCCTCAACTATATATTCAGCAACTATGCAGGCGGCGAGGGCGGAACATTCGCCGAGGTCGTGAAGAGGGCTCAGGATGCAGGATATACCGAACCGGACCCACGCCTGGACCTCAGCGGACGCGACGTTCTGCGCAAGCTCCTCATCCTCTCCCGTGAGGCCGGAGTGGGCATAGACGAAAAGGATGTGGAGATCTCACCGATCCTTCCGGAGGACTTCTTCGAAGGAGACGTAGCTTCGTTCTATGCAAAGCTCGCGGAAAACGAGGAGATGTTCGCCGCACGCTATCAGGAGGCCGCTTCAAAGGGACTCCGCCAGAGGTTTGTGGCATCGCTGGTCAAGGATCCGGATTCATCTTTCGGCTACAAGGCTAAGATCGGACTGGAGAGCGTGGACCAGACCAACCCTCTCTACAGCCTCTGCGGAACTGACAACGCCGCTCTGATCCAGACCGACTTCTACCCTTCCCCACTCGTGGTGCAGGGTGCAGGTGCCGGTGCCTATCAGACCGCTTCGGGAGTGCTGAACGATATCATAATGTAAAAGAGCACTCTTCGGGTGCACGTAATCGATGATATCGCCTGTGCCTCAGGGAAAGAGATGACGACATACAGACCGTCAGGCAATAAAACGGGCAAAAAACTGCCTGTCGGTCCCTAAAACAGAATAAAAACGACAAAAATCGGCACCGTCAGGCAGAAAAAACGGCCAAAAGCTGCCTGACGGTCATGACAAAAGATTATGGACGGAAAGAACTATAAATTCGAGACCCTGCAGGTCAGGGCAGGACAGGAAATCGACCCGGTGTCGAAGGGAACGGCTGTTCCTATATATCAGAGCACCGCATATACTTTCGACAGCATGGAATATGGTGCCGAGCTTTTCGAACTCAAGCGTGCCGGAAACATATATACCCGCATCACGAACACCACCACTGACGTGTTCGAGAAGAGGATGGCGGCGCTGGAAGGCGGTGTGGCGGCAGTTGCCACAGCTTCTGGCCAGTCTGCAGTGTTCCTCTCGATCACCAATATCTGCGGTCCGGGAGACAACATCGTTGCACAGCCCTTCCTCTATGGAGGCACGTTCACTATGTTTGCCATCACCCTTCGCGACATGGGAATCGAAGTCCGTTTCGCAAAGAGCGACAAGGCCCAGGACATCGAGCCGCTGATCGACGGCAGGACGAAGGCCATATATCTGGAAAACCTCGGCAACCCGGCATTCAACATTCCTGATTATGAACCGATTGCAGAGCTGGCACAGAAAAAGGGCATCTGCGTGATGGTGGACAACACCTTCGGCATGGGAGGCTACCTCTTCCGTCCGTTCGAGTGGGGTGCGCATGTGTCGGTTCACTCGGCGACGAAGTGGATCGGAGGTCATGGTACCGCCCTCGGCGGAGTGGTCGTGGACGGAGGAAACTTCGACTGGACCCCGGAGAAGTACCCGCTTCTGGCGGCACCTTCCGAGAGCTACCACGGACTGGTCTATAAGGAAGTGTTCGGAAACGCTGCCTTCGCCGGACGTGTTCGTGTGGATGGTCTTAGAAACATCGGTCCGGCTCCGTCACCGTTCAACTCCTTCCTCATGCTCCAGGGACTTGAGACCCTTTCACTCAGAGCTGAACGCAGCTGTGAGAACACTCTTGCAGTGGCTGAGTTCCTTGAGAAGCACCCTGCAGTGGAAAGCGTCAACTACCCTGGCCTCAAGAGCAATCCTTATCACGAACTCGGCTGCAAGTATCTCCAGCACGGATTCGGCGGAGTGCTCACCTTCCGTGTCAAGGGAGGATTCGAGGCAGCGGCAGCTCTGGTGACACGCCTTGAACTGATCCTGCATGTGGGAAGCGTGGGAGATGCCAAGTCACTCATCGTGCATCCGGCCTCGACCACCCATTCGCAGCTCAGTCCGGAAGAGCAGGTGGCAGCAGGAGTATATCCTAACATGCTCCGCCTCTCGGTCGGCATCGAGAACATCGACGACCTCATCGCCGACCTCGCTGCCGCGTTGTAAGGTCATCCTCAATGATCAGTACATGATTCCGCCCTCGGTATTCTAAGTCTGGATCAAAAAATACCGGTAAATTTTGATCCAAACGGACAAAACAAGTCAAATGGTTGGCAAAACGGGACTTTTCCGAGGATACAATCAAAAAATGACGCTGTTTTTTGATTGTAAGTATATAATAAGGGAACCAGCTTGCGGAATCCCTTTGTGACATATCCTTCGCTCGTTATCGGCTTGCCGCTTCAGCGTAAGCGAAAATAATCTACAAAGTCGCTGAAGCGAATGCGAAAGTAATCGACGAAGTCGCTGAAGCGAATGCGAAAGAAATGACAGAAAGACATGCATCACGCTGAAAGTAGTGATAAGTTCAATAATGCAGAAGATTCTGCCGGCAGCTGCCGGCGCTGAAATGAAGAAGTTTTATTTATTATTTATTGTTTAATTATATGAAGTAAATCCCTTTGTGATATATCCTTCGCTCGTCAGAGCGCCGGCCGACGCCGTGTTCGGAACGAACGAAAGGCCAAAGGCCGCGGGGTATAATAGGGGCAGAGCCCCTAGGCATAGAGGAATTTACTTTCATATAAAAATCACGATTTTTATATGAAAGTAGCAGTAGTGGGTGCCACAGGCCTGGTAGGCACAAGAATGCTGGAAGTACTGGCAGAGAGGAATTTCCCGGTGACGGAACTCCTTCCGGTAGCTTCCGCCAAATCAGTAGGTAGAAAAATCACATTTCAGGGCAAGGAATGGACGGTTGTGAGCGCAGAGGATGCAATCGCGGCACGCCCTGACCTCGCTTTGTTTTCAGCAGGCGGCGGCACATCTGCCGAACTCGCCCCTAAATTTGCAGCAGTCGGCACAAGAGTGGTGGACAACTCCTCTCAGTGGCGTATGGACCCGACCAAGAAACTGGTGGTTCCGGAGATCAACGGAGACGTTCTCGAAGAGTCCGACTACATAATCGCGAACCCGAACTGTTCGACAATCCAGATGCTCCTCCCGCTCTGGCCTCTTCACAAGGCCTACACGATCAAGCGCATCGTGGTGTCGACCTATCAGTCGGTGACCGGAACAGGCTACAAGGCAATGGACCAGATGACTGCCGAGCGCGCTGGCGGAAAGTGGGGAGAATACCCTGCTGTATATCCTCATCCGATCGACCAGAACATCCTTCCGCACATCGACTCATTCCTTGAGACCGGATATACGAAAGAGGAGATGAAGATGGTCAACGAGACTCACAAGATCTTCGGAGACGACAGCATCGGAGTGTCACCGACCACAGTGCGCGTCCCTGTCCAGGGCGGCCACTCTGAGTCCATCAACCTCGAGTTCGAGAAGGAGTTCACCCTCGAAGACGTCCGCAGGATGATGGAGGAGACCCCTGGCGTGACCCTGCAGGACGACCCGGCAAACAACGTATATCCTATGCCTCTATACGCTTGGGGCAAGAACGATGTGTTCGTGGGACGCATCCGCCGCGACCCTTCAGTGAAGTCCGGCCTCAACTTCTGGTGCGTGGCCGACAACCTCCGCAAGGGAGCCGCAACCAACGCCGTGCAGATTGCAGAAAAGCTCATCGAGAAGGGCTTCCTTCCAAAAGCATAGTCCAATCATATCCACTTTTTCAGTGCTCTCGAAATAACAGGGTACCTGGAATGTTTTTATAGTGGAACTGATGCCGGCACGACTGGCCGGAGCATCAGAAGGCATAGACGATGATCTGCCAGAGTATCAGGCAGGCGGCGATGGTCTTGATGCCGGTGCCGGTTATGAATCCGAGGAAGGAGCCGACTGCGGCTTTCAGGGCTTCTTCTCCGGTCTTCTTTCCCCAATAGATCTCAGCGAGGAAGGCTCCCAGGAAGGAACCCAGGATCATTCCGATCGGAGTCAGGATGATTCCTGCCACCAGACCGATCATGGCGCCTCTCTCCGCATATTTGCTTCCGCCGGTCAGTTTGGTGAAATACATCGGGACCACATAGTCGATCACCGACACTATGACGACCACCACTCCCCAGACGATGAGAGTGGTCAAGGACATAGGGTCACCTGCGCCGTTGGTCCCGGTTCCCCATATATATAGAAGGAGCATTCCCACCCAGCTGACGGGGGTTCCCGGAAGTCCGGGGAGTATGCTGCCGGCAAGACCTATCACACCGGCCAGAATTGCCAGAATTATTATTGCTGTTTCCATATCACTATTCCTTTGCCATAATGTCTTCGATGTCGGCCGACCTGATAGGGAGACGCTGCGAGCCGAGGCGGCGGGCGCCATCCGGTGTCACGAGGATGTCATCTTCCAGGCGGATTCCTCCGAAGTCGTAGTATCCGGCCAGCTTCTCATAGTTCACAAAGCCCTTGTCGGTGCCTTCCCTCTTCCACTGCTCGATCAGGGCAGGGATGAAGTATATTCCCGGCTCATCGGTGATCACATGACCCGGCTCCAGACGACGGGCCATCCTGAGGTTGCCAAGTCCCAGAAGCGGATGTCTCTTCTGGTCCTCTGCATATCCGACATAGTTCTCTCCGAGATCCTCCATATCGTGGACATCCATTCCCATGTTGTGTCCCAGACCGTGAGGCATGAACAGACCGGAGATTCCCAGAGGCAGCATCTCGTCCACGTCTCCGCGCACAAGATCCAGAGCCTTGAGTCCCTCAAGAAGATGCCTTGCTGTTGCATAATGCACATCCCAATATGTCGTTCCCGGCCTGGTCAGGCTGTATGCATATTCGTTGGCGCTCTCCACCAGGTCGTATATTTCCCTCTGTCTTGTGGTGAACTTTCCGCTGCAAGGATAGGTGCGGGTGAAGTCGGATGCATAGTGGGTGTTGCTCTCGGCACCTGCATCGACCACGAGAAGACGGCCCGGAGTGATGATCTGGTGATGCGAGTGGTTGTGAAGAGTCTCACCGTTCTGGGAAAGGATGGTAGTGAACGACACTCCCCAGCCCTTCGAAAGGGTGACTCCTTCCATACGGCCCACGATCTCCTGCTCCAGGACTCCCGGCTTGCAGCCTCTGCGCGCCTCGGTGTGCATGAGATATCCCAGGTCGCAGGCCTTGTCGATCTCCTCGATCTCGCAGGCCTCCTTGACAAGACGCATGGACACCACGGCCTTCACCAGTTCCTCGGAAGCATGACGCCCGCCGTCTGCTGCCATAGGTGCGACCTTGCGGACCTGGTCATACGGGATTCCCGTCAGCTCGGCCAGCTTCGACTGGTTATAATATCTTGCCGGCGGGAGGAAGTGCACCGGACGTCCCTGAGAGACAGCCTGTGCAACGGCCTTATCGAACTCCGCCAGAGGAAGAGTCCTTGCACAGCCTACAGCCTCGCCCTTTGAAGCGACAGACGGCTGAGGACCCATCCAGATGATGTCATCTATGTCCACGTCGTTTCCATACAGGCACTCCTCGCCGCTGTCCAGGTCGAGAACAGCCGCAAACCACGGTTCGTCCACACCCCAATAATACAGGAAGTTGCTGTCCTGACGGAACTTATAGTCATTGCCACGATAGTTCATCGCCGCATCCACGTTGCCGACAAAAACTGCGATGCCCTGCGCTTGTGCCATCTTCTGAAGAAGTCTCTTGCGCCTTCCTGAATATACATTTGCTTCAAACATACTATATATATTTATACATTGTCACCCAATCTCCTGACAGTCTGCGATTTATGCTTGGAAACCTGCGACAGATGGAGCAGGTCCGGTCCGTTCGTCAACTGTCAGAGCGACACAAAAATAGTCATTATCATCAAAAAAATCAAAATTTTAATTTAGAATCATTCCAAATTAAAAATCTTTTCATATCTTTGCATCCGAAACATGAGGCAAGGCCTCACAAGGCATTATAAAAGAACCGTTAAAATCAAGAAATATGGAAAAGGAACTCGTACTGAAGACTATGAAAGAGGCCGGCAAGCCAGTTGCAGCCGGCGAAGTTGCAACACTTTCTGGGCTTGACAGAAAAGTTGTGGACAAGGTGTTCGCAGAGCTTAAAAAGGAGGGAGCGATCGTGTCTCCGGTAAGATGCAAGTGGACTCCGGCTCAGTAGTTGCACAATGCCCAGGTCTACCATTGAATAAGAAACAATTAAAAGGACAGAAATATGAAATCACTTAAGGGTACAAGAACTGAGCAGAACCTGCTCAAGTCATTTGCAGGCGAGAGCCAGGCACGTTCACGTTATACATTCTTTGCAGAAGTGGCGAAGAAGGAGGGTTATGAGCAGATCGCCGGAGTCTTCATGGAGACTGCCGAGCAGGAGAGAGAGCACGCAAAGCGCTTCTTCAACTTCCTTGAGGGCGGAGACCTCGAGATCACCGCATGCTATCCTGCCGGAAAGGTGGGCACGACCCAGGAGAACCTCCTCGCAGCAGCAATGGGTGAGAAGGAAGAGTGGGACATCCTCTACAAGGAGTTCGCTGAAGTCGCTTCCGAGGAAGGTTTCCCTGCAATCGCAGCAACATTCAAGAACATCGCGAAGGTGGAGGCTGAGCATGAGCGCCGCTACCTGAAGCTCCTGAGCCGCCTTTCGGACGGAGACTTCTTCCACCGCGACGGAAAGATCTGGTGGCAGTGCCGCAACTGCGGATATATCGTGGAGGCACAGGATGCTCCTAAGACATGCCCTGCATGCCTCTTCCCTCAGGCTTATTTTGAGCCGATGAAGGAGAACTACTAACATCCCGTCCGGGTAAACTGGCAAAATCCCGGACAACACATATCAAAAGCAGCATGCCGTCCGGGAGTCAAGGCGATTTTCCGGACGGCTTTATCATATGTCTGCAAAAATTCTTAAATTCGCCATGCAACCCGGACAAGAAGACCATAACACCCCCGGAAAAGCATGATTATGAAGAAACTGATGACCATCCTGGCGCTCGTGGCAGCAATCTCTGCCGGTGCCCAGACACCACGTGAAAAGATCAACTTTGACGACAACTGGCAGTTCGCATTCGGCGACGCATCATCCCCTGCAAAGGATTTCGGATGTGGCACCGAATACTTCAACTACCTTACAAAAGCCGCCTCGATCCACAACGAAGGGCCATACTCCCCTAAGTTCGATGCCAGCGGCTGGGCCATGGTGGACCTCCCGCACGACTGGGTTGTGGACCTTCCATATGCCGAGGAAGCAAGCCATAGCCACGGATACAAGACAGTGGGACACAAATACCCGCAGACAAGTGTCGGCTGGTACAGGAAGACATTCACAGTTCCGCAGGAGGACTATGGAAAGCATATATGGCTCCAGTTCGACGGAATATTCCGCGACTCGCGCATATGGGTGAACGGATTCTACCTCGGAGGTGAGCCAAGCGGATATGCCACAAGGACTTATGATATATCCGAATACCTTAACTACGGAGGAGAGAACCTCGTCTGCGTCCGGGCAGACGCAACTCTCGAAGAGGGTTGGTTCTACGAGGGAGCCGGCATATACCGTCATGTGTGGCTGAACAAGGCTGCGCCGGTGCATGTGGCTCCATTCGGCACGTTCGTGCATTCGAGATTTGCAGGAGACATGCTCCCTGACGGAGGTTTCGAGGTTGATCTGTCAAAGGCATCCCTGAACATAAACACTGTTGTGCGCAACATGGCAAATGCCACTACAGAATACAAATATACACTCCGACACACCTTGAAGGATGCCCAGGGCAATGAGGTGTCGAGCTGCGAGGCCAAAGGAACCGTCCTCAACGGCAAGCAGGAGCATCTATGCAAGGCGCACATGACAGTGGAGAACCCGCATCTGTGGAGCTGCGAGGATCCTTATCTATATACAGTAGTGACCGAGGTCTTCATAAATGGAAGACTTACTGATGAATACACGACCATCACAGGCATCAGACATATTGATTTCGACAAGGACAAGGGATTCTTCCTGAACGGCGTGCCGGTCAAGCTCAAGGGTGTGAACATGCACCAGGATCATGCGGGAGTCGGCTCAGGCATTCCTGACGGGCTCCAGGAATGGAGGCTTCTCCAGCTGAAAAAATTCGGCTGCAACGCATACCGCTCAAGCCACAACCCTATGACTCCGGAAATGCTGGACGCCTGCGACAGGCTGGG
The DNA here is from genome assembly GCA_017938925.1 of Bacteroidales bacterium. GTDB lineage: Bacteria > Bacteroidota > Bacteroidia > Bacteroidales > UBA932 > Cryptobacteroides. The sequence goes on from JAGBAO010000027.1 coordinate 29,140, forward strand.
AATCCTGGTCATCGAGGAGAACCGTCTCACGGGAATCAACGAGGAGCATACACGCCTTCTTCAGAGGATGATCGAAAGGGACAGGAACCACCCGTGCATAATACTATGGAGCGTGGGCAACGAGGAATGGGGAATCGAGTGGAACGACTTCGGCCGCCGCATCGCGGAATCCATGAGGGAATATTGCCACAGGCTGGACCCTACCAGAAAGATGACGGTGGCGTCAAGCAGCGGCCCGACCATTCTGGTGCCGGCCGATGTTGCAGGATACAACTATATACTCCAGAATCCTGTGGACAAGCACAGGGAGGATTATCCGGAGCGCTGCGCCCTGGGGTCGGAGGAGACTACCGGCTGCGGCACCAGGGGTGTATATTTCCCTGAACGTAAGGAGCCGGATCTTGAATCTGCGGCAGAAGGCGGGCGGAAAAAGGCAGAAGGTTGGCAGCCACCTGCAGTGGACGCCGGCAACGGCCGCATGGTGGCCTTCAACCGCAGCAAGCACGGACCGGACAGCCTGTATAACTGCATCGAGAGAGGATGGAAGTTCTATGCCGAGCGTCCTTGGCTGGCAGGACTCTTCTACTGGACAGGCTTCGACTACCGCGGAGAGCCTAACCCTATGGTCTTCCCTGCCACAAGCTCCGAATTCGGAATCCTGGATTACTGCGGCTTCCCTAAGGACGAGGCATATTACCTCAAGTCATGGTGGACCGAGGAACCTGTTCTGCACATCCTTCCGCACTGGAATCTGGCCGGACATGAAGGCGAGACAGTCTCGATCTGGGTGTACAGCAACTGCGATGAGGTGCAGCTGACCGTCAACGGAAAGAAGCTGGAGAGAAAGAAGATGCCGCTTAACGGACATCTTGAATGGACAGCCGTATATAAGCCGGGCTCGCTTAAGGCTGTGGGCTACAAGGCTGGGAAGAAAGTCATGGAAACCTGTATAGCCACCACTGGAGAGGCCGTGAAGGAAGTGTGGATGACAGAGACCGTCGGTGACATCATGGTGGCAAATGTCAGCCTGACCGATTCAAAGGGACGTTTCGTGCCGACCGCCAGTCAGGAAGTGACCTACACGGCACCGGAAGGCTGGACCATTCTCGGCTGGGGCAACGGAGACCCGGCATTCCAGTATGTGGAACGGCCTGTGATATACGGAGTTTCTGCAACTGAGGGCACCACAGCGTCTGACGGGACCTCTCTGACGGGGACCCCTGCACCTGATCAGGACGCACGAAGCATCAAGGTGGTCACCTTCAACGGCTTGGCACAGGTCATCCTTCAACGTTCCATCTAACCTTCAGAACACCAGCCACTTAAACATATAGACCTGCGTCATTTGGCGCAGGTCTATATTTAGAACGGGAAGATAAGCGGCAACACAAAGACCATGATCACGCCCATGAGGATCTGGAGCGGGAGTCCGACCTTCACATAGTCCATGAAGGTGTACTGTCCGGCCGGCATCACGAGGGCGTTAGGCGGTGTGGAGAACGGCGAGGCGAAGCACATCGAAGCTCCGACAGTGACTGCAAAGAGGAATGACAGAGGGTTGACTCCGATTCCGATGGCACACTGAAGGGCGATAGGGGCCATGAGGACCGCCGTCACCGTGTTGCTTATGAATATGGTCATCGTGGATGTAGCGAAATATACGGCGGCAAGTGCCAGATATGGTCCGCTCGACCCGAAGGTATTGATTATGAAATCGGCGATCATTCCCGAAGCTCCAGTCTTCTCAAGGGCTGTGGACATAGGAAGCATCGCGGCAAAGAGCACGATGGTCTGCCAGTTGATGGTCTTGTAGGCCGCCTCCACATTGCGCACGCAGCCGGTCACGACCATGAGCACGGCGGCAAGAAGGACCGAGGTCACCGGAGCCACCGGAATTGAATCCACCACCATCATCACGATCATGGCTATCATTATGGCTGCAGCAACCGGAGCCTTATAGTCCAGAGTCACCTTGGCCGCCTCCTGAAGAGGCTCTCCGAGAACCACCCAGTTGTCCGACTCGTTACGCAGACGGGCTATATCCTTCCATGTTCCCTGCACAAGAAGCACATCCGAATCGTGAATCTTTTCAGAGCCGAGTTCCTGCAGGATATAGTCGTTCTTTCTTCTGATACCCAGCACATTGACATTGAACTTGCTGCGGAATCCTGCCTCGAAGACAGTCCTGTTGATCATCGACGAAGACGGCATTATGAGGATCTCAGCAATTCCGATATCGAAGAAATCCAGAGACGGATTTGAAGAGCTGCCCTCGATTTCGTCCGTATGGTTGTCGAGGAGTCTGAGCGAATAGTCAGAGGCAAACTGCTGGACCTGTTCGATATCTCCCGAGAGATACAGCACGTCACCCTGCTGGAGCATCAGCGAAGGCGAGGCCAGCTGCTGGCTGACCGTGCGCACGAACCGGTTGTTGCCGGCACTGCGGCGAAGCTCCATCACATTGATTCCATATTTCCTGTGTATGTCCAGGTCCACGATAGTCTTGCCGACAGCCGCTGAGCCGGAATCCTTGACATGAACCCTGAACAGATTGTCCGTAAGACCATATTCCCTGACAAGCTCCTTGAGCGACTTGCTGCTTTTCTTCCTGTCCTTTCCCTTCTCCTTCGGAGTGAGGAACCACTTTGTCAGAGGCATGAGAACGAGGATGCCCACAGCAAGGGTGATCAGGCCCACCGGAAGGAAGGTGAAGAATGAAATATCCTGAACGGAGGCATCCACAAGACCGTTTGCCTTGGCTGTCGAAAGGGTCTCCTGGATGATGAGGTTCGGAGGGGTACCGATAAGGGTCATCATACCACCCATGCTGCTGGCAAAAGCCAGAGGCATGAGAAGACGGCGGGATGAAGTGCCGGCATGCGCTGCCATACTCACCACGATAGGGAGCATGAGGGCCACAGTACCGGTGTTGCTCACGAAGGCACCGATGAAGGCTGTGACCAGCATGACGAGAAGGAAAAGCCTGGTCTCGCTGGTTCCAGCCAGCTTGATGACCTGACCTCCGATCATCTTGGCCAGTCCCGTCTGGAAGATTCCTCCACCCACAATGAACAGGCCGATCATCATGATGACAGTCGAATTGGAGAATCCCGCAAGTCCCTCGGCAGGCGTCAGCACCTGGCAAAGAAGCAGGGCCAGCAGGGCACACAGGGCCACAAGGTCCGACCTCACCTTTCCGCTCACGAACAGAGCCGCCGAAACAAGGAGTATTATAAGTGTAGCTATCATATATAAGTCCGATTTTCAAGGCTGTAAAGATACGCATTTTTTATATCCATATTTTTGCCACTTCTGCAAATATTTCCGTTTTTTTTATACCTTTGTTCCTTTCGTATGAAAGTCTAACCTTAACATATCTTTATGTACCTTACCGTTGGTTAAATAGATGAAGAGATTTTTTGTCTTTTTGGGGGTTGTCTTCATGACAATCGGCTCTGCGGTCAGAGCGCAGGAAGTTGACAGTACGGCGCCATTGCAGAAGTCATCCTGGGGGGATGCAAAAACAGCGGATATGACTGATTATATCCCTGACATATCGTTGGATATGCGGGGAGGATATAGGCAGGATTTCGCGGAGAGTGCCGGTCGTTTCTATGGCGACGGTCTTTATTTGGATATAAACGGTAAAATAAGCCCGCATTTTTCATACAGTCTGAACCAGAGGCTTGCCTCCTCATACTATGAGGACAACTCCGGCTTCGCAGGCACCAACTGGCTGACGCTCACCTATGAGGTCGGCAGCTTTGCGTTCACGGCCGGCAAGGACGCACTTCTTGTGGGAAGCTTCGAATACGACGCGTATGACCTGGACACATACTACGACATGAACTCGCAGTTCTACAACATGCTGGACTGCTGGCAGTGGGGCGTATCGGCCGCGTGGTATCCTTCCGACAGCCACGAGGTGATCATCCAGGCGGCTAACTCGCCGTTCTCATACGGTGAGCCGAACCTCTTCGCATACGCAGCGGCCTGGCGGGGATACTGGGACTGCTACGAGTCCTACTGGACCGTGAACATGTGGCAGTTCGACAAGGGCAGATACGTCAAGGCCCTGAACCTCGGCAACAGGTTCTATGTCGGAGATTTCACCATTGACCTGGAATATATGACAAGGGCGGCAGACCTCAAGGGTATGTTCTCCCGCGACTTCACCGCACTCATCGCCCCGGCATATGAATGGGAATGGGGACGCGCCTTCGCTAAGTTCGGCTATGAGCATGTGGCGCAGGACCTTCCGTACGAGCTGGCATATGAGTCAGGAGACTACATGTTCTACGGCGCGGGAGTGGAGTTCTTCCCTCTCAAGCAGGACAAGGACATTCGCGCGCACGTCGCATGGACCTCGAACAACACCGGATTCAACACGCTTGACATAGGCCTGACCTGGAAATTCGATATCACCGGTGCAGCCAAAAGCATATTCAACAGACTTAACAGATAACCTGATCCTACCTGAATGAAAAACACAGAGAACATAATCGAGATAAAGAACGTTTCCAAGAGCTTCGGCGAGAAATGCATCCTCAACAACGTGAGCATTTCTGTGAAACGTGGTGAGTTCCTCACCCTCCTGGGCCCTTCCGGCTGCGGAAAGACCACGCTCCTGCGTATATTGGCAGGATTCGGTACGGCCGATTCCGGCGAGATCCTCATCAACGGAAAGGACATCACCGACATGCCGCCGCATGAGCGTCCGGTGAACACCGTGTTCCAGCGCTATGCCCTCTTCCCTCACCTGGATGTCTATGAGAACATAGCCTTCGGACTCAAGCTCCAGAAGGTTCCGACCGACGAAATCGACAAGAAGGTGCGCAGGGTGCTCAAGATGGTGAGCATGACCGACTACGAGGACAGGGACGTGGAGTCTCTGTCAGGAGGCCAGCAGCAGCGTGTGGCCATCGCCAGGGCTATCGTGAACGAGCCTAAGGTGCTCCTTCTGGACGAGCCTCTCTCGGCGCTGGACCTGAAGATGAGAAAGGACATGCAGATCGAGCTCAAGGAGATGCACAAGAAGCTCGGCATCACCTTCATCTATGTGACCCACGACCAGGAGGAGGCCCTGACCCTCTCCGACACCATCGTGGTCCTGGATGACGGTAACATCCAGCAGATCGGCACGCCTACGGACATATACAACGAGCCTCAGAATTCATTCGTGGCCGACTTCATCGGCGAGTCCAACATCCTCAACGGAAGGATGATAAAGGACAGGCTGGTGGAATTTGCAGGACACGAGTTCGAGTGCGTGGACGAGGGATTCGGAGAGGATGTGGAGGTCGATGTGGTCGTGCGTCCGGAGGATATATACATAATGAACAAGACCGAAGGAGCACAGCTCACCGCCAAGGTGAAGTCATGCACCTTCAAGGGCGTGCACTACGAGATGTTCGTGGACACCGACAAGGGATACGAGCTCATGATCCAGGACTACAACGCCTTCGAGCCGGATTCCGAGGTGGGTCTGATCATCAGGCCGGCCGACATCCAGGTCATGCATAAGGAAAGAACATGCAACACCTTCGATGCGGAGATCGTAAGCGAGGACCGCGTGAAGTTCCTCGGAGCGGAGTGGGAGTGCAAGCCGCAGACAAAGTTCTCGGCAGGAGAGAAGGTGAAGGTGGAGGTGAAGTTCTCAAAGGTGGAGCTCATAGACCACCCGGAGGACGGAACGCTTTCAGGAGAGGTATATTTCCTTCTCTACAAGGGAGACCACTACCACCTGACCATCAGGACAGACGACCGCGACCATGTCTGGGTGGACACCAACGACATCTGGGACAAGGGAGACCTTGTAGGTATAAACATAGCCCCTAAGGACATCAAGATAATCAAGTGCGATGAATAAGAGAAGCTCATGGGCCCTGCCCTATGCGATATTTCTGGTGCTGTTTGTCGCGCTTCCTCTGATCCTGATCATCCTCTATGCATTCAGGGACGGCAGCGGACATTTCACCTTCGGCAACTTCGTGAAGTTCTTCACGGACAAGGATGCCATCGAGACCTTCGCCCTCTCGCTTGAGGTGGCGATAGAGAACACTGCCCTGTGCATCCTGCTCGGCTACCCTGCCGCATGGATCCTGGCGAACAAGAACCTCAACAAAAGCGCCGTGACCATCGTCCTGTTCATCATGCCGATGTGGATCAACGCATTGATGAGGACACTGGCGACCGCAGAACTCTTCCATATGCTCGGCATGCAGCTGGGCAAGGGGACGCTGATCATCGGTATGGTCTATGACTACCTGCCTTTCATGATCTATCCTATCTACAACATCCTCGAGAAGATGGACAAGTCATATTCCGAGGCTGCCGCAGACCTTGGAGCGACGCCTTGGCAGGTGTTCTGGAAAGTGCAGGTGCCTCTCTCGATGCCGGGTGTGATAAGCGGAGTGATGATGGTGTTCATGCCTACGGTCAGCACCTTCGCGATCTCGGAATTCCTCACCAACAACAAGATAAAGCTCTTCGGTACCATCATCCAGGAAAACATCAACTCCTCGATGTGGAACTACGGAGCCGCCCTGTCGCTGGTGATGCTGGTGATCATCGGTATAACAAGCTTATTGCAGGACAATAAGAAAGAAGTCAGTGGAGGAATGGTGTGATGAAAAGGTTTTTTGCTCAATGCTACATATGGCTGCTGCTGATCGTGCTCTATGCTCCGATTGTCTTCATCGCGGTCTTCTCGTTCACCGAGAGCAAGGTCCTGGGCAACTGGACCGGATTCTCTACAAGGTTGTATTCCAACCTCTTCACAGGAGACATGCAGGGAAGCGGATCGCTGATGGCGGCAATCCAGAACACACTGATTATCGCACTCATCGCAGCCACTGTGTCCACCATACTAGGCACCATCGCGGCTATCGGAATCCACAACATGAAGGGACGCGGCAAGCAGGCCATCACCTTCCTGAACAACATCCCTATGCTGAACCCGGACATCATCACCGGTGTGTCGCTCTTCCTGCTCTTCGTCTTCCTGCACGTGAGCCAGGGATATGTGACAGTGGTTCTGGCTCATATAACCTTCTGCACACCTTATGTCGTGCTCAGCGTGCTTCCGAAGCTGACGCAGATGAATCCGAACATATATGAAGCGGCCCTCGACCTTGGAGCCACCCCGTTCCAGGCACTTCGCAAGGTCCTTCTCCCTATGCTCAAGCCGGGCATGATCTCGGGATTCATCCTTGCCTTCACCATGTCGCTCGACGATTTCGCCGTGACATTCTTCACAAGAGGAACCATCGGTCTGGACACACTGTCGACATACATCTATACCGACGCCCGCAAGGGAGGACTCACCCCTGAGCTCCGCCCGATGATCACCATCATGTTCATCGGCATCCTCGCCCTTCTGATCGTGATCAACCTCAGAAAGGCACGTGCAGCCAGAAACGCAGCAAAATAACGGACCCCGAAATGAAGAAGATATTTTCCATAATCATCATAGCTCTGGCGGCACTGGGCTGCTCGGAGGACAGAGACCATATCCTGAAGGTCTATAACTGGGCCGACTACATCGACGAGGAACTCCTCGGAGAATTCGAGCAGTGGTATCAGGAGCAGACCGGAGAACCCGTGAAGATCATCTACCAGACCTTCGACATCAACGAGACCATGCTCTCGAAGATCGAGCTGGGACACGAGGACTATGACGTGGCCTGTCCTTCGGACTACATCATCGAGAGAATGCTCAGAAACGACCTCCTGCTGCCTATCGACACCGATTTCGGAGACACACCGAACTATCTGGGCAACGTGGCCCCCTACATCAGGGACAAGTTCGACCAGATCGTGGGAGGCGACAAGAACGCAAACGATTACTCGGTGGGATACATGTGGGGAACTGTAGGACTCATATACAATCCCAAATACGTCTCAGACGAGGAGGCTTCCAGCTGGGAGTGCCTCCGCAACCCTTCATACACCGGAAAGGTCCTGATGAAGGACGCTTTCAGGGATGTATATACAGCCCTTCTCATCGGCCTCAACCGCGAGGCGCTGGACAAAGGTCTCACCGATCTGCACACCCTGTCTCTTGACACTTCAGAGGAATCCATTGCCCTTGTGGAGAACTTCCTGCACTCGTTCAAGGACAATATCGGCGGATGGGAGGCTGACTTTGGAAAGGAGCAGATGACCAAGGAACTCGCATGGATGAACCTTTCATGGAGCGGAGACGCCCAGTGGGCCATCGACGAGGCGGCAGAGGTGGGCATGGACCTAAGATACATGATACCGTCGGAGGGAAGCGCAGTGTGGTTCGACGGCTGGGTAATTCCGAAATATGCCCGCAACCGCAAGGCTGCTTCATACTTCATCAACTTCATGTGCAAGCCTGAGAACGCAATCCGCAATATGGACATGACCGGATATGTCAGTGCCATCGGAGGTACGGAAATTCTCGAGAGCATGTCGGACGACGAGGCGTATGAGGCACTGGACGCAAGCTATTTCTTCGGAGAAGAGGCGGACAGCGTGCATGTGAACCACACGATGTATCCGGACAGGGCGACCATCGAGCGCTGCTCAATGATGCATGACACCGACACGGAGGCTCTACTGAAGATGTGGTCGCGCGTGAAGGGAGACAATGCTTCAGTATGGACTTACGTCCTGATCATCCTCGTGCTCGGAGGTCTGATTGCAGCCGTGATCATCAAATACACCCGCAAGTCACACCGCCGCAAGAGGCATTCCCGCAAAAGAAGGTAGAAAGGGCTGTCAGTGGGCAAAGATGAATCCGAAATAGATGCGTGGACCCATCGGACGGTTCAGGCCGTCTGAATTTATGGCAAGCATCCAGTCCGCCTTGAGGGTCAGTCTCAGGGCCTCTCCCACGGCATATTCCACTCCCACATATGGATCCAGCGCAAAGAACGGCTGTTTGTGGAGAACCGCCATCGGCTCAGGAAGCCAGTCATGCTTGTCCCCCTCGAACATATAAAAAGCAGTCTCCATTCCGCCGCCGACCGTCACACCGGCATATGGAATGACCTTACCCTTCTGCCAGAAGAAATCGGCCAGAAGTCCGGTCCAGAACAGCTTGTTATGGCTTCCGCTCGGCAAGGGAACTCCGGTCGACACATCCTTACGAACAGGGGCTGTCGAAAAATATCCCTCGAATCCGGCCCTGAAATGCTTTGAGAGGTGAAGCTTCGCACAGCCGCCGATTCCAAAGGTCGGGCTGCTGATGTCCAGTCCATATGGATTGTCACAGCCGAACTGGTAGCCTGTGTGCACCATCATTCCTCCGGAAAAGCCTTTGATGACCTTCTTTTCCTTCGCCTGTACCATTTCCTGTGACTGAGACTTTTCCTGTGACTGAGTCTGTGCCTGTGCCGTTACTCCGAAGACAGCATGAGCTGCCAGCAGGATGCCGAATATGATATATCTGTAGTTCCTCATTTATTCGTTTGATTTTCCGGACGGCAAAGATACCACTATTCCATCTATTATCCTATCCTCTTTTGTTATAGGTGTGATGCATGTTTTTCGCTACCTTTGTATAGTTATGAAAAGAAGAGATTTCATCAGGACTGCAGGGATTCTGACTGCAGGAGCAGTTGCGGGCGGCATGCTCGCGGGTGGCTGCACGGCACCGAAAGGATTTAACTTCAACAAGCTGGGAACCGGATCAGGACTCAGGCTGAGCTTCCGGCCATATGAATTGGAACTGAGGCACGTGTTCACCGTATCTTCATATTCACGAAAGACGACTCCAGGAGTTCAGGTCCGCATTGATTATGAAGGATATACCGGATACGGAGAAGCCTCCATGCCACCCTACCTGGGTCAGACGGTGGAAAGCGTCTGCTCGTTCCTGAGCCGCATCGACCTCGGGCAGTTCCGTGACCCGTTCCGTATGGAAGACATTCTTGCCTATGTGGACAGCCTCTCTATGGGGGACAATGCGGCCAAGGCCGCCATAGATATCGCCCTTCATGATCTTGTCGGCAAGCTTATGGGGCAGCCGTGGTGGAGGATATGGGGACTGGACCCGGCCAAGGCACCTGACACGACATTCACAATAGGGATAGACACCCCCGCTGTGGTCCGCGAGAAGACCCGGGAATGCACCGGCAGGTTCAACATCCTGAAGGTCAAGGTGGGTCTGAACAACGACAAGGAGATGATAAGCACCATCCGGGAAATTACCGATCTGCCTCTGGCCGTCGATGCCAACCAAGGCTGGAAGGACCGTCAGCAGGCTCTGGATGAGATATTCTGGCTTCAGGAGAACGGAGTGGTGATGGTGGAACAGCCTATGGCCAAGGAGAGGATTGACGACAATGCATGGATAACGGAGCGGAGCCCTCTTCCTATATTCGCAGATGAAGCCATCCAGCGACTGGCCGACATTCCTTCCATCAAGGGAGCATACCACGGAATCAACATAAAGCTGATGAAGTGTACTGGCATGCGCGAAGGCTGGAAGATGGTGAACTATGCACGCGCAGAAGGCTTGAAGGTCATGGTAGGTTGCATGACCGAGACCTCGTGTGCAGTCTCCGCTGCAGCCCAGCTCTCGCCTGCCGTAGATTTCTGTGACCTGGATGGCAACCTCCTAATAACCAACGACCTTTTCCGTGGCATGGAAGTCGTGGACGGCCATATCGTCCTGCCTGACCGCCCTGGGATCGGAATACAGCCTTTATAAGACAAAAGCGCTCACGAAATTCTTCGTAAGCGCTTCTTGTGGTCCCACCAGGGCTTGAACCTGGGACCCCCTGATTATGAGTCAGGTGCTACTAACCAACTGAGCTATAGGACCGAATTTGAATGTGGTTCGGAGTGGTTACCGAACCACATTGCAAATATAATACTTTTTTCGATTAATTCGATTAGTTGAGCTTGATTTCAACCTCAACACCTGAAGAAAGTTCGAGCTTCATGAGAGCATCTACAGTCTTAGGAGTTGAATCGTAAATGTCAAGAAGACGGCAGAAAGAGTTGAGCTCGAACTGCTCACGTGACTTCTTGTTTACGAAAGTCGAACGGTTGACAGTGAAGATCTTCTTGTGAGTCGGAAGCGGAATAGGACCGTTTACGCGAGCTCCAGTTGCAGACACTGTCTCAACGATCTTCTTTGCTGACTTGTCAACAAGCATGTGATCGAATGATTTGAGTTTAATTCTAATTACTTGGCTCATATCAATTTTCGTTGAATTCAGTTAAACAATTATTCGTCGTCCTCAGCCTTGTATCCGCTCTTCTCGATAACCTCCTTAGCGAGTCCTGCCGGAACCTCAGCATAGTGGTGGAAGGTCATTGTGCTGGTTGCACGACCAGAAGAGATTGTACGAAGGATAGTTACGTAACCGAACTGCTCAGCAAGTGGAACGTATGCCTTTACGATACGTGCACCGAGAGTCGAGTCCATTGCGTTGATCTGTCCGCGACGACGGTTGAGGTCTCCTACGATATCTCCCATGTAGTCCTCCGGAGTCACAACCTCAAGGCTCATGATAGGCTCAAGGAGAACCGGCTTAGCCTTAGGGCATGCGTGACGGAATGCAAGACGTGCAGCAAGCTCAAATGAAAGCTGGTCTGAATCGACTGGGTGGAATGAACCGTCCTTGAGGGTAACCTTGAGTGACGGAACCTCGTAACCTGCGAGCACACCATTTGACATTGCTGACTTGAATCCCTTCTCGACTGACGGGATGAATTCCTTAGGAACGTTACCACCCTTGACCTCATCGATGAACTGAAGTCCAGTAACTCCTTCGTCTGCTGGTCCGATCTCGACGATGATGTCGGCGAACTTACCACGACCACCGGTCTGCTTCTTGAACACCTCACGATGCTGGATGGTCTGAGTGATAGCCTCTTTGTAGTTAACCTGCGGCGCACCCTGATTGATATCTACGCCGAACTCGCGACGGAGACGGTCAACGATGATGTCGAGGTGAAGCTCACCCATTCCGCTGATGACTGTCTGACCTGTATCGTGGTCAGTCTTCACTGTGAATGTAGGGTCCTCCTCTGCGAGCTTTGCAAGGGCGATTCCGAGCTTGTCAAGGTCCTTCTGAGTCTTAGGCTCCACAGCAAGTCCGATAACCGGATCAGGGAACTCCATAGACTCGAGAGTGATAGGAGCCTGCTCGAAGCAGATTGTGTCTCCTGTGCGGAGGTCCTTGAAACCTACTGCTGCACAGATGTCACCTGCCTCAACGAACTCGATAGGGTTCTGCTTGTTTGAGTGCATCTGGAAGAGACGTGAAACACGCTCCTTCTTGCCTGTACGTGTGTTGAGCACGTATGAACCGGCGTCGAGCTTTCCAGAGTATGCTCTCATGAATGCGAGACGACCTACGAACGGGTCAGTCGCAATCTTGAACACGAGGGCTGCAAACGGCTCCTTAGCGCTTGGCTCACGTACTTCATCGTCACCTGTATTAGGGTTTGTACCCTTTACTGCACCCTTGTCGAGCGGTGAAGGAAGGTAACGCATCACAGCGTTGAGAAGGAACTGAACACCCTTGTTCTTGAATGACGAACCACAGCATGCAGGCACGATAGCCATGTCGATAGTAGCCTTGCGGAGAGCTGCGATAACCTCCTCCTCAGAGATTGAATCAGGATCCTCGAAGAACTTCTCCATGAGGTTCTCATCGTATTCGGCAGCAGCCTCTACGAGCTTCTCTCTCCACATGTTTGCCTCATCGACATACTTCTCAGGAATATCAGTCACCTGATAGTTCACGAGAGCGTCAGAGTTGTGGTCGTAGATCATTGCCTTCATGGCAACGAGGTCGATGATACCGTCGAACTTGTCCTCTGCTCCGATTGGAATACAGATAGGAACTGCACGTGCACCGAGCTTCTCCTTCATCTCATCGATTACAGCAAAGAAGTCCGCACCCACACGGTCCATCTTGTTTACATATGCAATCTTTGGAACTCCATACTTGTCAGCCTGACGCCATACGGTCTCAGACTGCGGCTGTACTCGTCCTACTGCACAGAAGGTTGCGACTGTTCCGTCAAGCACACGGAGTGAACGCTCCACCTCAACGGTGAAGTCAACGTGGCCCGGAGTGTCGATAAGGTTGATCTGATACTGATCACCGTTGTAGTTCCAGAACGCAGTAGTTGCAGCAGATGTGATTGTGATACCACGCTCCTGCTCCTGAACCATCCAGTCCATAGTTGCACCACCCTCGTGAACCTCACCAATCTTGTGAGTCTTACCAGTGTAGTACAGGATACGCTCAGACGTAGTGGTCTTACCGGCATCGATGTGTGCCATGATACCGATATTTCTAGTGAATTTAAGATCTCTAGCCATTTTACGTTACTGTTTTCCGGATTAGAATCTGAAGTGTGCAAACGCCTTGTTGGCCTCTGCCATTCTGTGCATGTCTTCTTTTCTCTTGAATGCTGCACCCTCGCAGTTATATGCTGCGATGATCTCAGCACAGAGCTTTTCTGCCATTGTGTGGCCTGAACGCTTACGAGCGAAATTGATCATGTTCTTCATAGAGAGAGAGATCTTTCTTTCAGGACGCACCTCCATTGGCACCTGGAAGTTAGCTCCACCGATACGACGTGACTTAACCTCAACCTGAGGAGTTACGTTCTCGAGGGCCTTCCTCCAAATATCTAGAGGAGCCTTGTCAGAATCTTTCATCTTCTCGCCTACC
>JAGBAO010000012.1 GCA_017938925.1 Bacteroidales bacterium
GACAGGCAGCTTTTCAGCCAAAACATTGCCTGTCGGTCCTGAATATCATGCCTTTTGCACCTCAAACGGCACCATCAGGCAGACTTTTGAACAAAACAGCGCCTGTCGGTCCAGCGAATGATTTTACCAACCGACTTTTTCCATCTCAGCCCCAAAATATACCCTGCATTCCGGGGAAGGCAGGGTATAACGCTAACGTAATGAGTATTATAAGATTGAGGTTTTGCAACTGTTATCTGAAAACGACAGGGATGGTGATTACCACAGCTACAGGATTTCCTCTTTGCTTTCCTGGCGTCCATTTTCCTGTAGTCTCCAGGAGCTTGACTGAGGCGGCATTGGTGGCTTCATCGAGGCCTCTGACGATCTTGACTCTGCTGATCTCTCCCTTGGATGAAATGGTGAGGTTGCACATGACTCTTCCTGCTGAGCAGCCTTCCGGTGTCTTCTGATTCATCATCATCTGCATATATTCCTGCATTGGACAAGCCTTGTCATTGATATATACTTCCGGTTTTTCTTCTACCATTGCATATGAAAACGGATCTTCCTCGGTAAGAACGATTGCAGCAGCATGGTGTGAGAAGGCAATTGACAGCAGGACGCATGCGGCGGCTGTCTTGATGATCTTTGATATTTTCATGACTTTGGACTTTATGATTTCCAATCCAAAGATACCCAAAATCACATAACAATGACTATCCGCAATCAAGGTTTTGTTTCAGTGAATAGAATCACTTATTCTTTGACCGATGATTTATTCGATGACCAGTCCGTCGTATGCGGGCTGTACGCCATCAGGCAGCTCGGACAGCAGCTCTTCGTAGCGAGGAAGCTGGTGTGACAGGTGGGTGAGCCATGTGTGCTTTGCACCGACTCTGGAAGCCACTTCAAGTGCTCCTTCGAGGGAAAAATGAGATATATGCCTACCTCTTCTGACGCAGTTTATTATGAAGTGATCCAGCCCTTGAAGTTTGGCGAATTCCTCTTCCGGAATCCTGTTCATGTCAGTGCAGTAGGCTATGTTCCCAAATCTGTAGCCAAGAACGGGCAGGTTGAAATGCTTGCCACGTATAGGGACTATCTCCACTCCGTCTATGCTGAACGGATGCTCGTCTATGAGGTGAACCTTCCAGTCCGGTGCTCCGGGATATTTGTTCTCTGCAAAGGCATAGGAATACTCCTTCCGCAGAGAATCCTCCACATATTTCTCGCAATATATATGCGTCGCAGCCTTTTCGAGGTAGTTGAACGCCCTTATGTCATCCAGGCCCCCGGTGTGGTCCTTATGGTTGTGAGTCAGCAGAATGGCATCCACATGTGAGACTCCGGCGCGAAGCATCTGCTGCCTGAAATCCGGACCGGCATCCACCAGAAACCGTTTCCCGCAGTAGTCCACAAGCACGCTGGCACGAAGCCTCTTGTCACGCTGGTCCGAGCTTGCGCACACCTCGCATCCGCATCCTATCATCGGCACCCCCTGCGATGTGCCCGTTCCCAAAAATTCCAGTCTGGCCTTCTTCATTATTTGATTTCGATTTCTACGATGTTATTGATCGCTGCGCTGTCGTATGGTGCTGTCACCCTGATGTAATTCTCAGTGTAGCCCTCCATCATGCCGTTCCTGTCGGTGCTCTCGAACAGGACCTTGCCGGTGAGTCCCTTATGCGCTGAGACAAATTCCTCATGCAGTTTCTGACACAGTGCCTCCAGCCTCTGCACCCTGAGGGTCTTCACCGAATCCTGCACCTGATCCTTTCGCGAGGCGGCAGGAGTTCCGGCGCGGCGGGAGTAGGGGAATATGTGGATGAAAGCCGGACGCACGACGTCGCGGAGGAAGGTGTATGTCTCTTCGAAAAGTTCATCTGTCTCGCCCGGGAATCCAACGATCACGTCGATCCCGAAGAACACCTTCAGTCCTCCTGGCACTTCCATCTTCTGTCTGATATACTGTATCTTATGAGCGAATGCGGCAGTGTCGTAGCGTCTTCCCATCTCCCGAAGAATCGTGTCGCAGCCGGATTGCAGAGGAATATGGAAATGCGGAAGGAACTTGGTGCCCGAAGCTATCCAGTCCACCATTTCCTCAGTCAGAAGATTCGGCTCTATGGATGAGATCCTGTACCTCTCTATTCCTTCCACCTCATTCAGTTCGCGGATCAGGTCGTAGAACGTCTCGCCGGTCGAACGGCCGAAATCTCCGGTGTTCACTCCGGTCAGCACGATTTCCTTGATCCCCTCTGCAGCAATGGCCTTAGCCAGCGGAATTATCTCTGCAATCGGAATATTCCGGCTTTCCCCACGGGCATAAGGCACTGTGCAGTAGTGACATTTATAGTCGCATCCGTCCTGCACCTTCAGAAACGAGCGTGTCCTTTCTCCGCTTGAATATGCAGGGAAGAACGTGCCTATATCGTGTCCGCAGCAATCTCCGCCGCTGACGATATCAATGATGGTCGGCACTATAAGCCCTTTCTCAGTGGCTCCGAACACCTTGCGGACTCCCTCGATTGCCTCTATTTCAGCCTTTTTCAACTGGGCGTAGCAGCCTGTGACAAAGATCAGAGCCTCAGGATTCTGACGATGCAGCTTCCTGATTATGTTGCGGCTCTTCTTGTCGGAGTGCTCGGTCACGGTGCATGTGTTCACGAGGAAGATGTCTGCTCCCTTCGTCCATGGCACAGCCTGAAAACCCGCACGGGACAGCTCCCTCTCATAGGTGGAGGTCTCAGCGTAATTCAGTTTGCAGCCTAAGGTAATATATGAAATTTTATGCATAACCCTATTACATACTACCGGAATATAATGTCACGCGAGACCACTGTGCGACTCCCTCCACCGGCGGTCTTTTCTTGGAAACCCTCACGGAGAACCTCACCAGCTGCGGAAATCTCTCCTCGATCGCCTTGACTATGCGCCCGGCCACATTTTCCAGCAGTTCGGACGGCACCGACATCTCCTCTGCCACGAGGTCGTATATCTCCCCATAGTTCAGCGTGTCGCCCAGACAGTCGCTTTCTGCCGCAGCGGACAGATCCAGTTCGCCGCGGAAATCCACTGTGAACAGGTTCCCGCGCACCTTTTCGTGTTCAAGACAGCCGTGATAGGCCTTGAACTCCATTCCTTCCAGTTCTATTGTTCCTATTCTTTCCATATGTTCAGATTCAGGCCAGCAGAAGAAATACGCATGGCCTCTTTCCGATGACCAGACCTTCCTTCTTCCATTGTGCGACCTTCATGGTCTTTATATAGGCATCAGGCATGGTGATGTTGCATGCCACGCACACCCTTGTAGTCGCTCCGCATACGGACAGGATGTCCGTAAAGAGCGAATCGTTCCTGTACGGCGTCTCGATCAGGATCTGTGTCTGACGCAGCTGTGCCGACACCTTCTCCAAGGTCTTCAGCCGGTTTCTTCTCTCGTCGGTCTTTGCCGGAATATATCCGCAGAAGGCAAACGACTGGCCGTTCAGTCCTGAGGCCATCAGAGCCATCATCAGAGAAGACGGTCCCACGCAAGGCACCACCTCGATTCCGTGACGATGTGCGAGTGCGACTAATTGAGCGCCAGGGTCAGCCACAGCTGGAAGCCCTGCTTCGGAAATCAGTGCTACATCGTTTTCGTCATCGAAAAGACGAATATATCCTTCGATTGTGGCCTCGTCAGTGTGTTCGTTAAGTTCATGAAACTCAAGATCTCCGATCTTTCCGCGCAGCCCAGCTTTCGAGAGGTAGCGGCGTGCCGTGCGCACTTCCTCCACAACAAAAGTCCTGAAACCTTCCAACGATTTCAGAACAGGTCCCGGGATCACTTCTGCCGGGTCATTCTCTCCGAGAGGGGAGGGAATGAGATATAACTTACCTTTTTCTACCATTTTCTTTATCCTCTGGTGCCTGAATCTCTATCTCCACTCTTCCTCCGCTTACCATAGCCTCTTCCTCCGCCAGTCTTGCTGCCTGCCTTTTGGCCTTGCTTGAGAACATGTTCCTGAAGAACTGCCTGAAACTGTTGAACTCAGTCTGGTAGGTCAGACCGACACCGTTCCTTTGTGAATTGTCAAGGAAGTTTGTGTATGAGTCTGCCGAATGGGAGAACAGATTGAGCCTGAATGAACCGGAACGGTTGAGCTTTATCTCTATATCGAGGTCGCCGACCACATCCTGTGTTCCGCCCGTGTTGTACTGCTTGTTTCCGACGCTACCGTTCACGACCACCCTGTTGTTGAACAGCTGGGTGGAAACGGCCACGTCAAATATGTCTGTTCCCTTGTCGCTTGGCTGATAGTTCAGTCCGAGGTCAAGCGGGATGTCGAGTTTCTGGAATATGTTACTAAGCTGATTTGCAAGCATTTCCGTAACGTTGGAGTACAGCATAGAGGAATTGTTCACGATGCCGGACTGCTCGTCAGGAAGAAAACTGTTGGACAGAATCAGCGAAAGGAACTGCTTCTGCACCTTGTCTTCCGTGCTCAGCGCGCTCTCCACTCTGGACTTGATGGTCGGATCAAGATCCGGAATCTCGATCGAGAAGCTAAGTCGAGGGTTGCTGATCTGGTCTGTGATGCTGATTCCGCATTCGACGGTTCGTCTGTTCGCAACTGAAGTCGTGTCGGCTATCAGGGTCGACAGCGAAGCCTTGGTCTTGTATATCGCATCGATGTCCAGAGTACTCTCCATGATGTCCCCGTTAAAGCGTATCGTGCTTCCGTCCTGGATCTGGAAGTCTCTGCTGACCAGTCCCATGGCTACAAACTTATAGTTTCCTCCGGTGAGAGTGTAGTCTCCGTTTATATTGAATATGTCATCGCTGACCTCCAGTTCTATGACTCCGCTTCCGCGTCCCGACAGCACGTTTCCGCTGGCCTTGTCGATCTCCACGAAAGCCTCCACATCCTGCGATGCACCGACTTTGAGCGTGACAAGGAAATCGTTCTCCTTCTCTTCCTTCTTCTGCATGTCGGTCATCATCGCCTCATATGGATCTATATGGATTTCATTCTCCACTTCCGTGAATTTCAGCAGATTGGTTCCCTTTCCTGCATTTTCTTCAGCGCTGATCGGAATATGAAGCTGTCCTCGCCTGGATGTGACTGCATCCACGTCAAGCCTGATGGAACTTAGCGGACCGGTGATCGAAACGTTTCCTGTTCCGAATATATTGCCATAGAAGCTCTCTGCCATGCTTTCCGGAATGTCAATTCCTTCGATGTTGTTGACCCTGATATGAGTGTCGAAGCTTATATCCCTGAAATGATCCCAGTTTATGCTGCCTGTCACGTTTCCGGTTCCGTTGAATCTGTCCCTGACACTGATGTCATCGAAATATACTCCCTTGCTGTCAAGGTGGAAAGTGCCGCCGGCATAGTAAGGGACGTTTGTGTATGCAATCCTGAGCATGCCGTCTTCAAGCCTTCCGCCGACACTGCTGATTTCCATGTTGTCCAGCTTTCCTCCTGCGGTGATCTCGCCGCTCAGATATCCGTCCATCTCGCTGAACACATCCTTAAGCATAGGCTGCACATACCCCACAGCAAGTCTGTTCATTCCCACTCGAGCCTGCAGACTCCTGTCTTTCAGAAACAGCTGTCCATGTGCGTCAAGGCTGCTTCTCCCGTCCAGATCGTTTCTTGCAGATATGTTCAAGCAGTCGTCTGTCCTGTCCCATTCACATCCGAGATCGAGGATGCCGAGAGGAGTGTCAGCGATATATGTGGAGTCGCAAAGCATGTCAACGAGCAGCCCTTTCCCTTCTGAAGATGAAGTCAGCAGGGCATCTCCGGTCATGGCACCTCTTATTCCCAATCCCGGTATGAGAGAATTTATTATTGATATATCAAATCGTTGCAGTCCAAGCGTAAGTGTGTCATTCTGAGAACTTGAAACCTTTCCGTTAATGCTTATAGCCTCTTCGCCGGAGGTCAGTCCGAATCCCTTGACCTCTACGTCCTGTCCTAAAATGTTGACTCTCGACGGGAGAATGTTCCATTCCCTGGAGTTGATGTACAGATTGGACGGAGCAAGGTCAATCGCAAGTCCGAGATTGTTGTCATTTCTGGAAAGAATTCCACGTGCGATCATCTGACCGTGGTTTTCCAGCTCCGCATCGTTATTGTATGAAAAACCGGCACCAATGCGGTTGTCCTGTGCAAAGATCTGAAGCCTGCTGTCCTTCAGAAGCAGTGAGGCCACCTGGATCTGACTGCAGCCCACCTCGCCGCTGAGATTCTCATTGTAGTTGTTGAACCCGGCATATACGTTCTTCAGGAACTGCTTTCCGTAAGCTAGTCTTCCGGAGCTGACCTCTGCTTTGAATCCTCCGTCCTTGTCGATTTCGGCATATGCTGACGTGCCTGACTCGATGTATAGCCCTGGCAATGCAAAGGCGAGGACATCCATCATATTATGGAATTTGATGGAGGCGTCATAAGTTGCCCCTGACCAAACCTGGACTGAATCCTTGAACATGGCAGGAAGCTCCTTTGCCAAAGTCAGTCCCTTGAAGTCTTTGATGAACTGTCCTATTGGAGCTGTGCCTGAATATGATGCCTCTGCAAATGGGGCATTCATCTCGATCCTGTAATCGTCCCTGGTCTGTTCCAGCATAAGCCCGATCTGTCCTATGCTGTATCGCCCTCCTTCGTTTGCCAGTTCGATATTGCCTATATCGACGCTGCCGGAAGCATTTCCTTCTGCGGAAATGCTGTAATCGGCCTGCGTACTGAATCTGACCTCCGATGCGCCGCGACGGTCTATCCTGATGGCATTGAGGTCTGCCTTGCTTATGTCGGCAGTCAGACTGTAGGTCTTGTCTCCATCTTCCTGTGTGTCCTTTGCCGCTTTAATATGGAAACTTAGGTTAGGATCATCTGACAGCATCGTGGCCTCGAACGATTCCTTGTTCAGATGTCCTGCTGCTGTCACTCCGGAATAGTCATATCCATGAAGATGCATCCTTTGTATTCCGAGGGAATCAAGACGAATGTCAGGGAAGTCCAGATCCCTGCCAAGTTCCGCTCCGAATGTTATTCCTGCAGTTGTCTGTCGTATAAGTTCCGATCCTATTATGCTGCCGATGTCGAGATCTTCCGTCATGACTGATCCCGATATCCCCAGCGGCCTGTTGTCGCTGAGGATGTCATCGAGTCTTATGTCGGCATCTGCCTGTCCTATCAGGGAACCGATAGAGGCGTTGATCCTCATGTCGTTCAGAGTGCCCTTTACCTTTCCGTCAAGACTGAAAAGCACACCCTTTGCGAAACCGCTCAGATCCAGCTCTTCTCCTTCGTCCATCCATTCCGAGATGAAATCTCCAAGGCCCTCTGTGGTGAGCAGCATGTCACTGACTCTGGCATTCAGCCGGGTGGTTTCTATTTCAGGAATTCCTGTCATTCTTCCGTTCACCTTTCCGGAGAATCCGCCTCCCTTCAGTGCCACCTTGACGTCCTGCACCTGGAAATCGTTCACATATCCGCTCATCCTTCCGGATATGCGTGCCCTCAGCCTGTTGTCTCCGAGCTGTGGTGCAAAATATTGCAATGTCCTGAAATCCAGCTCGCTGGGAGCTATCTCTCCGTCCATCTTTATCTTGGCGATATAGTCGGAAAAGTCATCCACGCTGCTGAAACTCATCATATACAGCGGAAGATACAGGTCTGACCATTTGTCCGTCAGATGGAGATCCTTGACTATGGCACGCCCTCTTCCCACTTTCGCACTTCCCGAAATGGAGTTGCAGACCCAGCCGCTCTTCTCCCGGAAAGACAGCTTGTCGACAAAGCCCGTCATGATTCCTCCCTTGAACTGGAGCTCCCTGGCATTGATGTTAATGTTCCTGACATCCATGTCGTTCCAGTTGATTCCTCCCTCAAAGTCGATCTTTTCCATCTTGTGGTTGTACATATGGAAACCGAGGTTGTGGATCTCGACCTTCCTGATATGGAAAAGCTCCTTGTCGCTGTACTGCTTGTCCTTCTTCTTGACGATTCCGAAGATTCGAGTAAGGCTTTCCGCCTCGGTGTCTCCGTCACCTGAGTCAGGGCGGTCCTCAAGCACCAGATTCATCTGTCCGTTGCTGACGAATGCCTTGTCTATATGCAGACTGCCGTGTTTGAACAGTCCCTCAAGAGTGAATTTTGCAATTATGTACTGTGCCCTGAAAAAGGTGTCCACCTGCACGCCGGTCAGAGAGTCCTTGACCGGATTCTTGTCCAGGATGAGCGTGTTTTTGAGTACGAGGGTGGTGAAGGGCTTTAAATGGATCTTCTCGAAGGAAATGTCTCCCTCGATCTTATCCGACAGACTTTTGACAACTTTGCCGGCAATATATGTCTGCACCTGCGGCAGCTGAATGGTCAGCGACACCGCAAATACGAAAGCCAGGATAGCGACAATCGTCAGCCAGAATATTTTCAATGCCCTTTTGATGACTTTATGGTTTTATATTTCTCCAACTTGCAAAAATAGTAAAAATATCGGATAAAATCCGTATTTTTGCGGCCGGTTTTTAATGCAATTAAAAGACCAAGGATTTTAAGAAAAACATAAAGATATGTCTGAAATAATCTTAGGAATAGAATCCTCCTGCGACGACACTTCGGCTGCAGTCATCAAGGACGGCTACCTGCTCTCCAACGTGCTGGCCAGCCAGGATGTACATAAGGCATATGGCGGAGTCATCCCTGAACTTGCCTCCAGGGCGCATCAGGTGAATATAGTTCCCGTGGTGAGCGAAGCCATAACCCGTGCCGGAATCAAGGCCTCGGATATCACGGCAATAGCCTTCACACGAGGTCCCGGACTTCTCGGATCCCTCCTTGTGGGTACATCCTTCGCGAAGGGACTTGCAATGGCTCTGGACAAGCCTCTGGTGGAGGTAAACCATCTTCAGGGACATATTCTCGCGAACTTCATCAAACAGTATGACAGCGAGAACCGTCAGCCTCAGTTCCCTTATCTATGCCTCCTGGTTTCGGGCGGCAATTCCCAGATCGTGAGGGTGAACAGCCCTCTGGAATATGAGATCCTCGGTCAGACTATCGATGACGCTGTGGGAGAGGCATTTGACAAGTGCTCCAAGATGATGGGGCTGGGATATCCCGGCGGTCCGATAGTGGACAGGCTTGCAAAGCAGGGAGATCCGCTCCGTTTCAAGTTCTCCAAGCCCCACATTCCTGGCCTAGACTACAGCTTCAGCGGCATAAAGACCTCGCTGCTGTATTTCGTGCGTGACCAGATGGCGCTTGATCCCGAGTTTATGGAGAAGAACAAGGAAGACATATGCGCGAGCTTCCAGAAGGCCCTGATAGACATCCTGATGGACAAGCTCATCAAGGCAGCGAAGCAGACCGGCATCAAGCAGATTACGATAGGTGGAGGAGTCTCTGCCAACAGCGGTCTCCGTGCACGCATCGAGGAGGAAGGCCGCAAGCGTGGCTGGACCACCTTCCTTCCTGAATTCAAGTTCACCACAGACAATGCTGCCATGATCGCGATTGCCGGCTGGTTCCACTACCGGAACGGTGAGCGTGCCTCCCTCGACGTGGCCCCGGTGAGCCGACTCGCCGAATTTTAGAAACAGACATTATGAAAGAGATAGAAGTAACCACCAAGTTAGGCAAGGAACTGACTGCCGATGAAATCCAGACAGCTGCCGTGAAGGCTCTCGGCGTGTCTCCTAAGATGAAGGAGCAGATACGCTATCGCATAGTCCGCCGCTCTATTGACGCCCGCAACGACGTCCTCTACCGCTACCGTCTGGAAGTGTACCGCCCTGAGGAGGTGATGGAGGAATATGTTCTTGAAGAATATAAGGATGTGTCCTCTGCAGAGCCGGTGATCATAGTGGGAGCTGGCCCGGCCGGAATGTTCGCAGCCCTGCGTCTTCTGATGAAGGGGCTCAAGCCGGTCATCCTGGAGCGCGGAAAGGATGTACATGCCCGCAAGTTCGACATGGCTAAACTCTCGCGCGAAGGTGCTGTGAATCCCGACTCCAACTACTGTTTCGGAGAGGGCGGAGCCGGCACGTTCTCGGATGGAAAGCTCTACACGCGCTCGTCCAAGAGAGGAGACATCCGCGAAGTTCTGCACCAGCTGGTGCGTTTCGGGGCAGACCCATCCATCCTTATCGATGCCCATCCTCACATCGGAAGCGACAAGCTCCCGATCGTTGTAGAGAACATCCGCAAATGCATCATCGAGCACGGGGGAGAGTATCATTTCGACTCCCGTGTCACCGATATAGTCAAGAAACCGGACGGCTCCTTCGACGTTCTCGTCACCCCGAGCGCCTCCTCTGTCATACCGGGCGAGCGAAGCGAGTCGAGTGTATACAGCTCCCGCAAAGTGATCCTCGCCACAGGCCACTCCGCCCGCGACATCTACGAACTCTTCGACCGCAAGGGCTGGGAGATCCAGGCCAAGGGATTCGCCCTCGGAGTCCGTGTGGAACATCCTCAGTCCCTGATAAACCGCATCCAGTACCACGGAAAATACCAGCCGTTCATGCCGACCGCAGAGTACTCCTTCGTGACCCAGGTCCTGGACAGGGGAGTGTTCTCATTCTGCATGTGTCCGGGCGGTATCCTGGTTCCCGCAGCAACCGCTTCCGGCGAGCTCGTTCTGAACGGAATGTCCAACTCCCAGCGTAACTCCAAGTGGGCAAATGCAGGAGTCGTGGTCCAGATCGAGCCGCAGGATTTCCCTGAATATGCCAAGCACGGCCCTCTTGCCCTGCTTCAGTTCCAGAAGGACGTAGAGAAGACCATGTTCGACTATACGGGCTCCTTGAAGGCCCCGGCCCAGCGTATGATGGACTTCTGCCGAAGGGTTCCTTCCTCAGGCCTCCCGCAGACATCATATCACCCAGGTGCCGTTGCAGCCCCTCTGCATGAACTCCTCCCTGAACACGTCTCACTGCGTCTTAAATACGCCTTCCCGGAGATAGGAAACAAGAAGATGCACGGCTACTATACAAATGAAGCGCTCCTGCTCGGAGTCGAGTCCCGCACCTCATCTCCTGTCCGGATCCCTCGCGACCCTGACACGCTGGAGCACACGCAGGTCGGCGGACTCTACCCATGCGGTGAAGGTGCCGGCTATGCTGGCGGAATCGTCTCCTCAGCCCTCGACGGCATCAACTGCGCAGCTAAGATTTAAACCGATAGACCTGCGTCACCAGCCGCACGTCCCACTTTGTAAGATATTGATATGAAACGTATTATGTGCAGTACGGCACTGCTTCTGCTGTCGATTTTTTCCGCCGTGTCCCAGTCTCCGTCCCGGACCCTCCGCATAGACTATATATTCTCCGGCACAGACCGCAGCCAGGAAATTTCCCTGGACGAGATGTCATGCTTCGACGGCTGGGCAGGAAGGACAGTCAATCTGGACAAGGTTCCTGTCAGGGGAAACGGCCAGATCAGCATGACTGACATCGCCTCCGGAAAGGTCCTCTACAGACAGTCTTTTTCGACCCTTTTTCAGGAGTGGCAGACCACTGAGGAGGCAACCCGCATAAGGCGTTCCTTCGAGAATGTCTTCCTCCTTCCGATGCCTTCTGAACGGGCTGTAGTGAGGGTGGAACTATATGATTTCCGGGGTAAGGTATCGGCTTCATTGAAGCATGAAGTGAACCCGTCAGATGTGTTGATACGCAAGATAATACGAAATGCCGCTCCGCATAAATATATTTTGAGGAACGGGACTCCTCAGGAGTGCATAGACGTTGCGATCCTGGCCGAAGGATACACTGCGGAAGAAGCGGAAATCTTCTATGAAGATGCGGAGAAGGCAGTCGCAGCAATCCTCTCTCATGAGCCTTTCGCAAGCATGCGCGACCGCTTCAATTTCGTGGCAGTCGCCCTGCCTTCTAAGGATAGCGGCGTGAGCGTTCCTGGACAGGGACTTTGGAAGAATACTGCCCTGAGCTCCCATTTCAACACTTTCTACATGGACCGGTACCTCACGACCCTTCGTCTTAAGAATCTTCATGACAGTCTCTGCGGCATTCCATATGAGCATATCGTAATTCTCGCAAACACCGATACTTACGGCGGGGGAGGCATATTCAATTCCTACACTCTCACCACGGCGCATCACAAGGCTTTCGAACCCGTCGTCGTTCACGAATTCGGCCATAGTTTCGCCGGTCTCGCCGATGAATATTACTACGACGACCAGTTTGTGGAGTACTATTATCCGGACTGTGAACCTTGGGAACAGAACATCACGACCCTCTTCGATTTCGCCTCGAAATGGGAGGACATGCTGCCACGTTCCGTAGCCGTCCCGAGCCCGATGCCGGAAGGTCCCATCTGGGATGAAACAGGAAATGGAAAGGATTCAATGATAGGAGTTTATGAAGGTGGCGGATACCAGTCAAAGGGCGTCTATCGCCCATACTATGACTGCCGTATGAAGACCAATTCTCCGAAGGCATTCTGTCCTGTCTGCCAGCGAGCCATCGCCCGCATCATCGATTTCTATACGGTTGAATAGAGGACCCGTCCACGAGGTGCCCGATGTGAACGACGCAGCAAGGCACGAAAAAAGGGAAAGCTTAGTACATCGCACCGCTACGACCTCCTACCCTTGCTACGGTCAAGTCCTGGGGGAATTCGGAGGGAGCTGGTCGTGTACGACTTTCCCGACTGCAAAAGTAGACAATTTTTCCCGACCTGCAAAAATTATTTGATTTTCCGTCACGGTCCCTCCTCTTTGTGTTCTCTGCGGAGCCTTATAGGAAGTAGATACCTTTACTTTTATCGAAAAAACTTCCCTCGTTAACTCTTTGAGCAATAGTGGTTTAGCTTTCGGGGGGGGGTATTATGTATTCAAAAAACTTCTGATTTTCCTTGCGTTTGCGCGCATATTTGCGTAATTTTGCGTATAGCTTTTGGGTGTACTATGCCCGGTTGTGAGGTGAAAATAAAAATTCTAACAATGATAAGACTTAAGAAGGTTTTGCTATTCGGCTTGATTTCCCTATGCGGGGCGCTTAGCGCATACGCACAGGATTTCACCGATACCCTTACGGTCTATTTCCCGATGAGCAGGTCTAATTTCAACCCTCAGTACATGGATAACGGAAAGCGATGCGATCAGTTCCTTGAGCATGCACGATCGCTCAGCTCAAACAAGTTCTTCCGTGTCTACAGGGTTGATTTTGTTGGATCGGCTTCACCGGATGGACCTGAGGCGTTCAATGCCGCTCTTGCTCAGAGACGTGCTGACAATCTGGTCAAGTATCTTCACAAGAAGGTCGAATTTCCCGATTCTGTTGTTTTCGTTTCGACAGTAACTGAGGATTGGGATGCTCTCGCAGGTATAGTCAGGGCTGACAAGGATGTCCCACAGCATGATGAGGTGCTCGCTGTGATCGGCAATGACGAGTTGGGAGAGGGCAGGGAATCAGAGTTGAAGAAGAACTATCCGGCGTCCTGGACCTATATGGCCAGGGAACATTTCCCGTTCATGCGAAGCTTTACCATCTTCATGCATGTCGGAGTCGAGTACCCGGAAATTCAGGAGGTGGAAAATGAACTGGACATGATGCTGCAGGCCGAAGAGGAACTCGTCATCGAGCAGGATTTCTTCAAGGTGCAGACAAAGGACACCGTTGCACTTCTGCCTATGCCTTGGAAACATGAACTGACCGTCAAGACAAACGGTGTAGGCTGGGCTATGGGACAGATCAACGTGGCTGCCGAGTATGACATCGCACCTCATTGGTCCATTGCAGTGCCGTTCTACTATTCCGGAGGATACAACTATTTCTCAAAGACGATCAAGTTCAGGGGCATAGTCCTTCAGCCAGAGGCAAGATATTACTTCAACGCCGACCTCGCCAATGATGGCTGGTATGTCGGTGCCCATCTGGGAGTAGGCTGGTACAATTTCGCAGTCAACGGTGACTATCGAATCCAGGACCACGGCGGAAAGCGTCCTGCCTGGGGAGGTGGAATCGGAGGTGGATACACCATGCAGTTCAAGAAGCATCCGGCCTGGGGCATGGAATTCGCCCTTGGCGCAGGCGTCTACGATGCCCTCTATGACAAGTTCTACAACGAAGTCAACGGACCTATCGCCGAATCATCAGTGCGCAAGGTCTTCTTCGGAATCGACAATGCAGCGGTTTCGGTCACATATAAGTTCGGTTTAAAGAGAAAGGAGGGCAAGAGATGAAAAGACTGATCAGAATCCTTCCTGTCATCGTCATCATGCTCACCTCATGTGTCCATGAATGGCCGACCTCGGTTCCGACCGACCTTTCGCTCAAGCTGGTCTTCGACCGCAGCATCACTCCGTACGATACGGTGACATTCGACACAAGAACCCGTGCGGCGGAATCGTTCGATGTCAGATATGTCATTGAAGCATTCAGAAGCAAGCCGAGTGGCGCCGATTACTACCGCGACGCAGCCGCCCGTATGGTCTGCACAAAGGATGACGTGCTGAATCTTGACCATGAAGTCCGTATGACAGTCCCTGATGAAGGAAAATATGTCATCAAGGTCTGGGCAGACTTTGTCGAGGCAGGCAGTCAGGAACATAGATTCTACAATACGGATAACTTCGGTGAAATCACCATACACGCACATGAGGGTAACTCGGAATACCGTGATTCATACATCGGAACCACAGAGATTGAGGTCATCAGATATGGCTCGGAAGTTCCTGTCGTATCAGGAACTGTCAATATGTCCAGACCTCATGGTAAATTCCAGATCATCTCTACCGACCTCAATGACTTTGTGACCAAGGAAACCAAGCTCATGAGGGAACGTCTGGTGCAGAGCGGTATGGATCCGACAAAGATTCCTGAGACCATCGACCTGGACAATTATGTGGTGCGTGTCATGTATAACGGCTTCATGCCGTCAGCATTCAATATGCACACTGGGCGTCCGAACGACTCTTCGACAGGAGTGTACTTCGATTCAACCATATCGGCGCTTAGCGAAAACGAGGCCCTCCTCGGATTCGACTATGTCCTCGCACAGGAAGGAGATGCCAGCGTGACCCTGGCTGTCGTGATCTACGACAAGGCAGGCAACGAACTCTCCGCCACCGACAACGTGTCAGTTCCGCTCAAACGAAGCATGCTGACGACCATCAAGGGCAACTTCCTCATCCAGGAGTCCGGCGGCGGTGTCTCCATAAACCCTGATTTTGACGGTGAATTTAATCTTGTAATATAAGGCATGCCAATGAAGAATACATTATATATATTGATTGTAGTTGCCATGACATTGTCCGCATGCAGCAAGCCGGAGTCTCTTCCGGCTCCTGGCGGTGAGGTTATCGTGAATTATTCCGTTGCTGTCCCTCAGACCAGGGCGGTGCCGGACGATGCGGTCAACTATGTATGGTATGCCCTATATGACCATGGCACGGGGACTCTCCTCAAGGAGTATGAACCGGTGATTGTCATCGGCGGAAG
This sequence comes from Bacteroidales bacterium, assembly GCA_017938925.1. Taxonomy (GTDB): domain Bacteria; phylum Bacteroidota; class Bacteroidia; order Bacteroidales; family UBA932; genus Cryptobacteroides. Next base: position 15,440 of record JAGBAO010000012.1, read on the forward strand.
GGCAGAGTGTCCTGTGAGCATGATGCGTAAGCATTCTTATAAGGTTGTATTTGTTGCGCAGCATTTCGAACTGAATGGCGGACAGAAAGTCCCTTCATATTCTGTTGATGCTCAGGCGGCTGTGATTTCCATGCCACGTCTGGCAGTTGCCAATTCCGATAACTATGATGTTTTTACATGTGTGGATGAAGTTCTTGATTATGATGGGGCAGAACCGGGGCCGGTAGAGTTGAATCGTATAACCGCACAGGTGAAATTTAAATGTATTCCTGCTTCCTGGGATTCCTTTATGCCGACAGCAAGTTCCCTCGCATTGGAAGGAGTGCCGCAGTCATACAATTTGTTGACAAAGGAGTTTTCGGCAACAGCAGTCAAGGTGGAATATGCTAAGGCATCTCTTGACAATGGACAGCCTTGCTTGATAGGAACAGCCTACTGCTTTGCCCGCGAAAATATATCAAAGGCAGAACTTACGCTATATAATAATAGCAGGCATATTGTCCTTGAGGCAGATTCAGTGCCAGTGGAAAAGAACAACAGGACTAATGTCCTCTTTACAGAAGATCTGAATAATCTATAATCTCAAATATCAACAGACATGAAAAAGTTATTTTACACAGCGACCCTCGTCGCGCTCTCGATTCTGGCGGCATCCTGCCAGAGGGAGAACCTGGAACCGCTTGACGCCCAGGTGGTAACGTACACCGTGCAGTTGCCGGATGCTATCGGCACAAAGGCATCTGGTGACGGAATGACACTTCATTATGAGGTGTATCGTACAGATGAAGAAGAAGCGACTGATTTCACTACAGGAGCTACTCTTCTCTATCACAAGGAGGAGGCTTTCGAGAACGGAGTGGTCAATCTTAATCTGGAACTCGTAAACAATCAGAACTTCACAGTTCTTTTCTGGGCTCAGACAAATGGCAATGATGCATTTGACTGCGATGATCTGACGAATGTCACAATTTCAACAGACCTCAAAGCCAATCAGGAGAACTATGCGGTTTTTTCCGGTCATGATTTTATCGAGTCTGGTGAACAGCTTACAGGTCGTGAAATCAAACTCGAACGCCCGGTTGCTCAGCTCAATATAGCTACAACTGCTGCCAGTCTTGAATCTTTTAACTCTATCGTTACAATTGATAAGTCATCTGTAACGCTCACAGGTAAGCTTGCAACTTCATATAATGTTGCTACTCTTACTGCCGGTACAGCAGCAGATGTTGAGTTTACATATTCAGCGCAGGAAGCACCATCAGGTGAGTTCAAGACCGATTATCCATATGTTGCGATGAACTATGTTGCTTTCGTTGATGCAGACGGTGAGAATGTAAAGGTTGACTACACAATCAAGACTTCAGTGGGAGACATCACCAACACTATCGGCAACGTTCCTCTCAAGCCTAACTACCGTACAAACATCCTCGGTAACCTCATCACAGAAACATCTGACTATGAGGTGTCTCTTGAAGCAGACTGGGGTGGTGCCGCCGAAGAAGTGGAGGTCATTACAGATGGTCTTGTCAAGATCAATGGAGTGTACAATGTATCAAATGCAAATGGTCTTGCATATGCTTCTCAGAATCTGTTTGCTAAGGAAGGTGGTTCATATGTATTGACTGAGGATATTGATATGACAGGTGCTTCATCTGTTGTTACTAAGGCAGCAGGATTGACATATAATTCAGCTGCCTTGACTCATATGATGACTTCTGGACAATCATTTGAGTTTGATGGTGCTGGTCATGTTATCAAGAATCTTCCGGGAATGTTCATTGCTTATACAGGTTCTGCAAAATCTGTAGTTGTCAAGAACTTGACTTTGGAGACCCCTAATGTAGCATATAATGTCAATGATGACCCGGATGCAAATGGTAATAAAACCGATGCGGTAGGTGCTTTCATCGGTTATGCCGGTACTTCTACGACTATTACTCTCGAGAACTGCCACGTAAAGGGAGGTAAGATTGAAGGTGGTCACTGGACAGGTGGATTTGTAGGTTATGCTGCCGGCTGGTCTGGCAATGGCCCTGTTTTCGAAACATTGACAATCAAGGATTGTTCTGTAAAGAATGCTGAAATTACAGGTAAGGGTTCTTGCGGCGGTATCATCGGCCATGCAACAGGCGATCCTTGGACATTGGTAGATATGGACAATATTGCAGTTGCTTTCAATAAGATCATCTCGACAGGATCTTCTGACAATAAAGCAGGTTCCGTAATGGGTACTCTTGGTACTGCCGGTCAGCCTACAACTGTAAACGGTGTGACCAAGACAGGTGGAGTGACTATTGATAGCTATGAAGCTTCAGTTAATGATGTTAAGTCAAATAATGTCGTTAATACGAAACTTTGGGGCCGTCAGGGAAATAGCGACGGCGTATTGACTATCAACGGTGAGAAGGTAACTGATTTCAATGCAGGTGTTGCTACTACCGACGCTGTTACCGTAAGCAATGATGAAGAATTGGCTAAAGCTATTGCAGGAGCTACTGGCGATATGGTCATTAAACTTGCTTCAGGAACTTATAGTAGTGATATCAACCTCACTGTTGCAGAATATGGCGGTGCAAAGGGTGATCTTGTTTTCAAGGCCGTTGAAGGTGCTGAGCCTGTTATTGCTGGTACTGTGACTTTGGGACTTTATGAAAAACAAACAACAAATGTAGCTAAGTGGAAAGGCAACGTAACATTTGAAGGCATTACATTCGACCATGCAGAAGCAGCAAATCACAGTTTTAGCGTACAGAATGTTGGTACAGATGACAAATCTGTAGCTCTTACACTCAAGAACTGTAAGATTATCGGTGATGGTGAGTATGGAATAGGTGCTAATTCTGGTTGTATAGCTTATAACTCTAGTATTATTGGTTGTACTTTCGAAAATGCAGCCATGCAAATTACTGGAAATTTTGGTACTGGTCTTGTAATTGATGGATGTACTTTCAATGAGTCTCGCATTAATGTGCAGGGCGGTAACGGTGTGACTGTTCAGAACTGTAACTTCACAAATACGTTAACTGATGCGTATTTAAATAAAGATTTCTATCTGATTCGTTCTAATGCTATTCCGATGACTGTGAAAGAATGTAATATCGTGATTGATTCGGAATTATCAGATGTCGCAACTGATCAGGATAAGTGGGCTATTCTTTGGAAACGTAAAGCCGATGCAAAATGGAATGTGTCTGATGTTAATATCCAAATGACAGACACAGCTATCGAACAGCAAAGTCTTATGGTGATTAAGGACGAGGGTACTGATAACTTTAATCTTAACAATATTACTTTAAACGATAAGGCTTTTGCTTCTACAGCAGCTTCGTTGACTTATGCTGTTAATTCCGGTGCTACAGATATTTATGTAGAAGGCAATTTCAAGATGCCGACCAGCGGTACTTCAAATGCTATCACAATCAATTCATGGAACGGAAAAGCTACCATCGACAACACCCTCGGTTCTTATTGGGATGGTGCTACCTTGACATTTAACAATGTCAACTTCAAGACTAGCACAGGCTATGCTAATGGAAATGGCTCTGACTACGCAGCTCTGTATTCTAAGAATGTTACTTACAATAAATGTAACTTCAGTGGTCCGATGCGCCTTGGTCGCGACGGAGCTAAGTTCATAGATTGTACATTTAACGATCTGGGCAATGATTACGTCTGTACATATGGCAATGCGGCCTCATTCACAGGTTGTACATTCAATTCTGCAGGTAAAGCTCTCTTGATTTACAGTGACGGAAATGGTTCAGGAAAATCACCTGCTGTAACTGTGACCGGTTGTACATTCAATGCGACACAGGCAGGATATGCTGCCGCTATTTCTAACCAATCTTGTGCAGCTATTGAAATTGATAACTACGGTTGTGGAGTAACGTTGACTACATCAGAAAATACCGTAGATTCAGATTTCTCAGGTGAGTGGAGAATCAAGACATATTATACTGGCAAAGGTAATGCCGTTTCAGCAAACGGTACAGAATACACCACTCTTGCTCTCGATGGCAGGACTATGACCATTGAAGGTACAGTTGTTACTGTTCAGTATTAGATAAAACGGATTCCCGATCAAGTCGGGGATGACTATCGACCTCAAGCCCCTGACCGGGCTTGGGGTTGCCAAAGACTGAAACATTAATAATTATTAACTTAAATTTTATCATTATGAAGAAATTGCTTTATTGCGCGGCAGCTCTCGCAACGCTTCTCTTCGCTGGCTCTTGCCAGAGGGAGAATCTTGAGCCTGCTCAGGAGAGCGCAGCAGTGACTTTCACTGTCGAGGCTCCGGCCGCTCTTCAGACCAGAGCAATCGCTGACGGTCTGAACGTCAATGAGCTTATTTACGAGGTATGGCTTACCGAGACTCTCGGTGACCTTACTCAGAATGCTCAGAAGCTTTATCAGGCTAAGACCGATATGGCTGTTGAGAATGGTGTAAACAAGGCTACCCTCACTCTCGATCTGGTAAACGACCAGAAATTCACTGTCCTCTTCTGGGCTCAGGTGAAAGAGGCTGGTGCCTACACTACTGATAAACTTACAGAAGTGACTTATGCAAAGAATGAGTACAATTCTAACGATGAGTCCCTTGCTGCTTTCTATGCAGTTGCATATGTAAATGACAGCAAGCATGTGGAGAAGGATGGAACAACAGCAGCAGATTCAAAGGTTTCTCTGCGTCGTCCATTCGCGCAGCTCAATTTGGGTACTCTCAACACTTCTACTGCTTATACTGTTGCACTTGAAAAGTCAATGGTTACAGTGGAAAATGTAAACACTGTATTCAATGTAGCTACAAGTGAGGCAACTCAGCCTGTTGCAAAGACATTCAAGATGGCGGAAGTGCCAACAGAGTCTCTCTCAGTAAACGGAACAACTTATGAGTATGTTGCTATGAACTACATGTTCGCTGGCGACAATATCTCTGTTTCATACGATATCGAGACTACCTTGAACGGCACTAGTGCTCATGTTACAAATACTGTTTCTAGTGTTCCTCTCAAGGAAAATTACCGCACCAATATCATCGGTAACCTCCTGACAAGCAAGGTTGACTATGAGATTGTTGTCGATGCTGCTTTCAATACTCCTGATGAGATTGTAGTAGAGGGAGTTGATTATGTTACAACTGATCTTGAACTTAATGAGGCCCTGAAGCAGGACAAGAGAGACATCGTGATTGATCTTGCGCAGGAGGAAGTGACAAGGGCTACATCTCCAAAGACATATAATGTAGACGTGACTTCCTGGAAGAAACTTGCATTTGGTGGTGAACTGACTAAATCCATCACTATCAATGCAAACGGCAATACAATCAATTTCAATCTTTTGGATGGCGATTGGAGCCACGTTTCTCTTAATAACGATGACGCAGTTCTGACTATCAATGATGCCAATATAACAACCAGTGGAGAAAATACAGGCCATTGGAAGAGGGTAATCCTTCACTTTGCATCTGATGTAGTTCTGAATAATGTAACCGCTGCTAATGGTCTTGGTTTCAAGAAGGATGCATATCTTAATGATGTTGAGGTCTCTCAGGTAGGAGATAATTATGCACTTTGGGTATGGGCTCAGGGACAGACTGTGACACTTGATGGCGTTTCAGTTGATTCTCCAGGCCGTGCGCTCAAGGTCGCTGACGAAGATGCAACTGGTCCTGCAAAGGTTACTGTCAATGTTTCTAATTCTACATTCAAATCAGTAAAGAAGGCAGCAATCCTCGTGACATCGAAAGCAGGTGCTGTCATCAACTGGGGCAAAGGCAACGACATCACAGGTGTGGCTGCTGATCCTGCAAATGCTGTTTGGGTTGATGATGGCGAGAAATATCAGAATATTGAGGATGTTACAGTAACAGGAGCATCAGTGATTATTGAGGGGCAGGTAAGCGCGACTCCAGTAGTTACTAACGCAGAAGAGCTCAAGGCTGCCATTGCAGCTGCAAATAATGATAAGCAGACTGTAATACTTCTTAAGGCTGGTACATATACAGGTGCATTTGACATTGATGGTAAGAATGTTGCCCTTATCGGTGAGGATGGTGTTGTTATTGACGGACTTGTACACGGTCTTGATTTTGCGCATATCCTTCTTCGTAACATTACACTTACTAATGCAACTCCTGCTGCCTCTGGTTCGGCACGTCATAATGCAGATTACTATTGTCTTGGTGCGTATGTTGCGGATATTACCATTGAAGACTGTGTGTTCGATGTAAATAATTCTGGCAATGCAGCTGGCAAGGGAGCAATCAATATTTATGCGAATCGTTCAGACTATAAGACATCTGAGATCAATGGTGTTCAGTATGATCTTGTAATCAGAAATACTACATTCAACTGTAACGGCGAGCGCCCGATCCGCGGTAAAACAAATTCTTACATTGATGGTTGTACTTTCAATGACCAGCATCGTTATGCAATCCAGGTTCAGGGTAACAGTGGTCTTTCAACTGAGACTGTTACATTCATCAATAATAAGATCGTAAATCCTTGTTCAACTTCAGGTGAAGCATTTGCTGCCGGTGTTTCTATTTCGAAATCTCAGCTTCTTGAGGAGGCTGCATTCAATATTTCCGGCAATACTCTTGAGTCTACCAAGTTTGAGGATCTTAAGTTTGTCTATGACATATCCGACAATGTAAAGATCACAACTTGTTCTCTCAACGGCAAGCAGATAGAAGATACTCAGTTGTTTGTAATAGAGGGTGTAGATGATGCCAAGGAAGTATATATGGAACTTCCATATTCTTATGACGAAGTAAAAACTTATACTGTTTATACTCCGCTCGGACTTTCCATTATTAATGCCAAGATGGCAGATAAGTCTCTCGGCAGGGATGCAATAGTAGTGCTCGCAAATGACATAGATTTCACTGGATATACTTGGACTCCGGTTGACTCACATGCAGATAGCGCTTTCGAGATTGCAGAGATTAATGGTAATGGGCATACTATAAGTAATTTCACTATTAACGGTCAGGCTATGTTCAAGCGTTTTGCTGGTTCTGGTGACGTTGTTATTAAAGATATTACATTTGATAATGCTACAGTCAACAGTACTGCAATAAATACTTCCATTCTGACAGTTCAGACATATCAGAATGTCCTTCTTGATAATGTTGACGTTAAGAATTCTACTATTACGGGTGGGTATAAAGTAGCTCCTCTTCTCGCCACAGTTTATAATGAGTCATCATCTACTGTGACAGCAACACTTAAGAATTGTGATGTAGAGAATGTGACTGTAAAAGCAACTTCTTATGATTTCTGCACTGCTGGAATGGTTGCATTTGTTTATGCAGACAACAATGATAAGGTCGTGTTTGAGAACTGTACAGTGAAGGATGTAAAGTTGATTGCACCAGATGATAGCTATAAGGCACATGCTGCAGTCTATACCACTGGCTCAGATTCTCTTTATAATGAAGCTGAAGGTGTAACTGTTACAAACGTGACATTCGAAGCACTTTAATAATTTATTCCGACCTCAAGCCCCTGACCGGTCTTGGGGTTGCAAAGATCCTCGGCTGAGGTAGGGTTCTAGGTCAGCCTAAGGATAAAGTTCTTTGACATACTGGAAACGAAAAGACAAAGATTCGGATTTCTTCGTCCCTGAAAACGGGGTGTTCGTCACAAAAACGGATAAAAAAAAGAAATTTGAATAAAAAAAAGAAAAACTTGCATGATCCGTCTTGACGGAGCGGTTTGACTTTCATACATTTGCTGTGGACATTCCCGATGTGGGACGAGCTCACCTGCGTGAGAGGAATGGAGAATGTTTAACGTTTAAATGTATAAAGTTATGGCAACACCGATTGCACCGACACCTGAACTGACTGGAAAGGCAGCTAAGGAGTTCATGGAAGACATGGCAAAATGCAGGAAGGCAACCAAGGAAGAAGCTGAAAGGGTCAGACAAGGAGCAGAACGCATTAAAGGTATGATTCACTTCGATTTTTAGATTTTTATCTGAAACATGAAAGTTGTGAAGTTGACAGATGACTATGATTTCAAGTCATTTGATTGTGGAAGTCGCACTGGATGTGTCTTTATAACTGTCGATGCATTAAGAAATGCACTGCCGTTTTATTTTAAGAATAGATTCAATTGTCTTGATAAACGACAATTAACACTTGACTCTGACACAGTACAGTTGTATTTTAATTTAAATGAATTAGACGGAATTATCTGATCCACATACTCCTGTCTTTTCGTTCCGCCCGCGGCAATGCCGATGTGGCGGAACTTCGTTTTTGGCAGTGATGCCGCAAATGTCGTTTCCAGGATGGGCAGAAAGAGAGCCTCAAGCCCCTGACCGGGCTTGGGGTTGCAAAGAGACAATTTTTAAATTATTAACTTAAACTAAAAACAGATGAAAAAGATTTTGCTTTTCGCGACAACGCTAGCTGCTCTGTTCCTTTCTGCTTCTTGCCAGAGAGAGAATCTTGAGCCGGTGGCTGCTGGTGCGACTTTCACTGTGACAGTTCCAGGTGAAACTGCCACTAAGGCATTCTCTGACGGAACCAACATCAACAAGGTTTTGTATGAGATCTACAAGACAGACGAAGTTGAGACTGCTACTGCTCAGCCTCTCGCAAAGGGAGCCGTCAGTATGTCCAACAAAGAGGCAACTGTGACTTTTGACCTGCTTCAGGATCAGGAGTATACCGTTATCTTCTGGGCTCAGAAATCCGTTAATGAAGAGGGTACCAATAAGTATTACAACACAGGTGACCTCAGGACTGTGTCTATTAATGCTGCTACTGCTCTGAATGCAAACGACGAGGATCGCGCTGCATTCTTCAAGAGGGTGGATTTCGCAACACCTATGGCGGAGGTTAAGGAAGTGGAGCTCGTCCGTCCTTTCGCGCAGCTCAACCTTGGTACTACAGCTACAAGCCTCAATCCTGTTCAGCCAGGTCAGACTCAGGGATATACTATCAATGTTGAGAAGTCGTATGTAAAGGTTGAAGGTCTTTCAACTACTTTCAACACTCTCACCGGAGTAGCTGCTGAGGAAGACAATGATTTCGAGTTTGCTCTCTATGAAACTCCATATGCTCAGGATAATACAGAGGTTCTTGAAGTGAACGGTGTTAAGTATCACTATGTCGGTATGAACTACTTCTTCGTTTCAAAGAACGAGGACCTCGTAACCGTTTCTTACAAGATCAAGACAGACAAGGGTGAGATCACCAACGAAAACATCATCAACGTTCCTGTCAAGGCAAACTACCGCACAAACATCATCGGTAACCTCCTCACAACCGAGGCTGATTTCGAGATCGTTGTTGATGAGGATTTCAATATTCCAGACGAACTTGTCGGAGAAGGTGTTGTTTTCGTCAAGACTTCTGAGGAACTTCTCGCAGCACTTCAGAGAAATGAATCGCACATAGTAATTGACCTCGTCGGTACTCAGACTAAGGCTGTTACACCAGTGGAATTCAAGATTCCAGTAGGCGCTCACGAGCCTAAGTACTACTTTGGTGGCGAAAAGACCAAGACCATTACAATCAATGCTAACGGAAATACCATTAACTTTGATCATAAGAACACTGATTGGAACTACATCCGTTGCGTGAACGATGCTGCAAAGTGGATCATCAATGATGCAGTTCTTACAAACAGTGGTGCAAACGATGGCCCTTGGAACCGTCATGACATAAGCTTCTACAATGCTGTTGAGTTGAATAATGTGGTTTCTGACAAGGCTTTTGCTTTGTTCCAGAATGCTAATCTTACTAATGTGCAGATTTCAGATGTTCATCCGAACAATTCTGAGGCATATGGAATCTGGATCAGGCCTAATGGCCAGACAGTTAATCTCGACGGTGTTACTATCACTCCTTCTGAAAATAAGACAACTGACCGTGCGATCAAGATTGATGATCAGTATGTTGATAATCCAGCAAAGGTTGTCCTTAATGTAGCAAACAGTAAGTTTGTATCTCAGAAGAAGTCTGCAATTCTCGTTAAGTCTCCTGCTGGAGCAGAGATCAACTGGGGAGAAGGCAACGATATCACTGGCGTTACTGCTGATCCTATCAATGCAGTGTGGGTGGATGAGGCAAGTGCACAGTATGCATCTGAGGTTAATGTAAAGGGCGCTTCAAAGGTAGTTGAGGGTGCTGTAGAAAATGTACCTGCTTCTGATCAGGCTGCTCTCACGGCTGCTCTTGAGGAGGCTGCTAAGAATCCAGAGACAACAGTGGTTGTTAATGTTGCAGCTGATACTTATGGAACTCTTCCTGCACTTTCATCAAACGTTGTCCTGAATTGTGCCGAAGGTACAGTGTTCGAGGGTACTTCGGGTCTCAATGTTAATGGCGCGACTGTTATAGGTGCTACATTTGAGAGCGACGGAACAGCTGTAAGCGGTACTATTGATGGTGTGTTTAAGAATTGTACCTTTGATGGTAGCGAGGCTCTTCGTTGGTGTTATACAGATGAAGGTGACGAAATCTTATTTGAAGACTGTGTCATTAAGACTGATTTCAGAGGTTTCCACTTTGATGGTATGAATGGCAATGTTACTTTCAGGCGTTGCGAGATCAATGGTTTCAATGCTTACGGTGGAAAAGGAACAGCAACATTTGAGAACTGTGTCTTTGGAAATGATGAGTCAGGCTACAATGGTTTAAATACTTATTCAAATACTGTTCTTAAGGATTGCAAGTTTGTTTACAATAGTGGAAAGACCAATTTTATTGATATGGAGGGAACTGGCAAGACATTGTCTATCACCAACTGTACTGCAACTCTTGATGGTACAGAAACGCCTGTCATTGATTTTGTTGGTGGCAGCAAGTTGGATAACAATACAGTGATTCTTGATGGTAAGACATATGCTTCTTCTCAGACCAGTCTTTCGAATGCCCTCAATAATGGAGCAACCGAGGTCTTACTTAAAGATGGTAACTACACAATGCCAGAGCCTGATCTCAGAGGTAAGGGACTGACTGTTACAGGTTCTAAGGATGTTGTGATTGATGCACAAGCAGTTGATGCTAGAGATCAGTTCGTTACAGGTGCAACTCTTAAATTCGAAGGTGTTACACTCAACTTTGGTATAGTTAATTATATGGGCTTTGCCAATACAGCAAGCTTGACTTATAAGGATTGTGATATCAACGGTTTGCAGTTCTTGTTTGGTCAGAATGTTGTGTTTGATGGCTGCTCGCTTAACTCTAACGGTGCTGAGCACACTGTTTGGACTTATGGCGTAAAGAACGTAAGCTTCACAGGTTGTGACTTCACTTATGGCGACCGCGGTGTCAACTGTTACAGTGACAACGATGTTGCAGGAGGGCAGACTGTAAACTTCACCAAATGTACATTTGCTACTGAAAATACAGCATCTGAAGGTGCTGTCGAGATCAATAGTTGTTTCATCTCTGAAGGTATCGTAGTAAATATGGACGGTTGCACAGCCCCAGCATATGGCAAGATGGCATATGTCTCTCCTTGGGATAGCACAAATGGTGCAAAGACTACAATCAATATCAAATAAATATTCCCGACCTCAAGCCCCTGACCGGGCTTGGGGTTGCAAAGATCCTCGGTTGGGAAAGGATTCCCGGCCGGCTTAAGGATAAAGTTCTTTGACATACTGGAAACGAAAAGACAAAGATTCGGATTTCTTCGTCCCTGAAAACGGGACTTTCGTCACAAAAACGGATAAAAAAAAGAAATTTGAATAAAAAAAAGAAAAACTTGCATGTGCCGTCTTGACGGAGCGGTTTGACTTTCATACATTTGCTGTGGACATTCCCGATGTGGGACGAGCTCACCTGCGCGAGAGGAATGGAGAATGTTTAACGTTTAAATGTATAAAGTTATGGCAACACCGATTGCACCGACACCTGAACTGACTGGAAAGGCAGCGAAGGAGTTCTTGAAGGAATTGGCTGAATGTAGAAAAGCATCTTCTGAGGAGAAGGCAAGAATCAAGGCTAATGCTCAGTGGGTAGGGGAAAGGATGGATTTTGATTTCTGAGCATATGGATATTGATGAACTTCAGTTTGTACGCTTGACTCCAGATTTTGAATTCACGGAATTTGATTGCGGTCATGATGATCTGAATGATTTTCTTCTGAATGATGCTAAGGAGTACCAGAAAGGACTGATTGCCGTTACATATCTTGTCAAGTATCACGATGAACTTGCCGGATACTTTACTCTATCCAATGACAAGTTGTCGATAAAGGATAGTGATAAGTCAAGTTGGAGGAAAGTCAAGAACCTTTTTCACCATAGCAAGCATCGGGGAGATTATCCTGCAGTCAAGGTCGGTCGACTTGCAGTGGGATGTAAGTATCAAGGCTTTGATATAGGCTCCCGGATTCTTGATTTTGTCAAGTATGCTTTCGTATATAAGAAGCGAACCGGATGTGCATTTGTCACAGTGGATGCGTTGAGGAATGTAGTCGATTTTTATTATAAGAATAATTTCAAGACTCTAGTTCCCTTTACTGGCGAATCTGATAATTTAACGGTACCGATGTATTATAATTTATTGGAGCTGATCTGATCAATACATACGCTTGTCTTTTCGTTCCGCCCGCGGCAATGCCGATGTGGCGGAACTTCGTTTCTGGCAGTGATGCCGGAAACGAAAAGACAAAGATTCGGATTTCTTCGTCCCTGAAAACGGGGTGTTCGTCACAAAAACGGATAAAAAAAAGAAATTTGAATAAAAAAAAGAAAAACTTGCATGTGTCGTCTTGACGGAGCGGTATGACTTTCATACATTTGCTGTGGACATTCCCGATGTGGGACGAGCTTACCTGCGCGAGAGGAATGGAGAATGTTTAACGTTTAAATGTATAAAGTTATGGCAACACCGATTAAAGAGACTCCGATTTTGACGGGTAATGATGCGAAAAGATTCATTCAGCGTATGAGTGAAAAACGTGAGATTTCTGAAGGAGAAATAGTTCGTATGAGGAGGAACTATGAACTGATAATGAGTATAGCAGATTTTGATTATGAATGAGGAAATTTTGACTTCTTGTCGTGTGAGACTGATGCGTGATGGAGAGTTGATAAGAGATTTCTCATGTAATGATTTAGATTTGGACGATTATATATTGAATGAGGCTGATTTATATCAGTCAGAATTCTTGGCGACAAACTATCTGCTGGAAGATTCGAAAGCTAACCTCATGGCATTCTTCACTCTGCTCAATGATCGAGTTTGTGTCGCTGATTTCCGCAGCAAAACCGAATTCAATCGATTCAGAAAGCGGAGATTCGTACAAGCCAAGCGTTTTAAAGGATATCCAGCAGTAAAGATTGGACGTTTGGCAGTCTCAACCAAGTGGATGCGTAATGGATTAGGTTCCATTTTGTTGGATTTTATTAAGTCTTATTTTACCAAGAACAGAAGGACTGGATGCCGTTTTTTGACTGTCGATGCATATCATGGTGCCGTTGACTTTTATGCCAAAAACGGGTTTGTCCGACTAAGTGAGGGAAGTTCTGATGGAAATACATGTTTAATGTATTATGATTTGATTGACTATAAGTCTAAGTTATAACTAAATAACAATTTGTCTTTTCGTTCCGCCCGCGGCAATGCCGATGTGGCGGAACTTCGTTTTTGGCAGTGATGCCGGAAACGTCGTTTCCAGGATGGGCAGAATGAGATCCCCGATCAAGTCGGGGATGACGACTGACCTCAAGCCCCTGACCGGGCTTGGGGTTGCAAAGAGACAATAGATTTTATTAATGATTAACTAAAACAAAACGCATGAAAAAGTTTTTCTACTTTGCAGCGGCTGCGGTCATGATGCTGACAGCAGCTTGTCAGCGTGAAATGCTTGAATCACCGCTTCAGGGCGACACAAAGGTGACTTTCACCGTAAGTCCTGCTGAGGCTGCGACAAAGGCGGACATTGCTGACGGTACGAATGTAGATATCCTTTATTGGGAAATCTACGATGAGAATCTCACAACTCTTCTAGGCGAGAACTCAGTGGGAAAAACAAGTGACAAGACCTTTACTGTGGATCTCTCACTTGTGGCTGACCAGAAATACAATATCATTTTCTGGGCAGAAGTAGACGGCAAGGGTCATTATGTGACTGATGACCTCCGTAAGGTGGGCATCAACTACACTGATGAAAATGGAGATCCGTTGAAGGCCAACAAAGAGGAGCGTGCAGCTTTCTTCAGAGTGTATCCTTTCAGCACTGAGAACGGAGAGCCTATCAATGAGGATGTTGAAATCTATCGTCCATTCTCACAGCTCAACCTTGGCGCAACTACACTCACAACATCACTTAATAAGGTGAATGGTGGTCAGATCGAGGTCGAGTCCACTTCAGTGACCGTGACAAATATCGCTAATGTATTCAATACAGTTTCTGGTAAGGGTGAAGGTGAAGTTCCTGTGACCTTTGCTCATGCCAAGACTCCTGTTGACGACTACACTCAGAAAGATCTCGAGGTGGGTGGTGCTACATATCACTGGCTCGGAATGAACTACCTCGTTGTCAACGATGACTCTGACAATGTGACTGTCGATATAGAGGTCAAGACCTCTGTAGGAACTGTAAAACACTCTGTTCCAAACGTTCCGATTAAGGAAAACTACCGTACAAACATCCTCGGTGACATCCTCACAACAGGTGCGACATTCAAGGTGATCGTGGACGAGAAGTTCCAGAAGCCAGACTATATCACTACACATGACGGGACCTACACACTCACATCTCTTGCAGACCTTCAGTGGTTCCAGCAGCAGGTGAACAAGGAGGGAAGCACATTCGAAGGCAAGACCGTCAAGCTCGGTGCTGACATCGACCTTCAGGGTGCAGAGTGGGAGCCTATCTCTGGTTTCAAAGGTACATTCGACGGTTCAAGCCTTACAAAGGGAGCTGCTGACAACTACACAATCAGCAATTTCACTGTCAATGTAAACAAGAACGGTGGTTTCTTCGGAAGCATCAACGGAACAGTCAAGAATGTCAATGTCGAGAATGCTACTGTGGTTTCAAATCACTTTGCAGGTGCTCTCGTGGGATATGCATATGGACGCATCGAGAACTGTCATGCAAGTAATGTGAGAGTTACTTCAGAGCCTGAACTTATCAACGGCAAGTACGACAACGGTGACAAGGCTGGTGCAATCGTAGGTTACATCTGCGGTGAGCCTATGTCATATCTCGTTAACTGCTCTGCAACCAACGCTACTATCACAGCTTACCGCGACCTCGGTGCTGTAGCAGGATGTATCTCTGGAGAAATGACTGTAGAGGGTAACGCAGCAAAGGATTGCAAGATTGTTCTTGACCAGGTTATCAATGGCGAGTACGCAGGAAGCAAAACAGCAAATGCAAATGCGATAGTAGGACGCAATCAGACAAGCAACATAACTGAGGCAGACTTCAATGCAATCAATGATGTCGCTCAGGGAGTTGAGAACAAGAAAACAGTTGCCCTTGACGAAGGAACTAATGATAAACTCGCCGAGGCCCTTAATAATTCCGACGTCGCAGCAGTTGAGCTCCCTGCTGGTGAGTATATCATTCCAGCCACAGCCAAAGGAAAGGAAATAACGTTCAAGGGAACAGATAAACCAGAGGATGTTGCTGTTGCAGTAACCAAGGTCGGAACAGGCGGAGAGAACTGCGACTACGGTCTTGACGGCTCTACCGTTACTTTCGAGAACATCACAATCACCACCAACAGCTCGACTTACATCGGATATGCCCGTTGCAACGGTACATACAAGAACTGTATCATCAACGGAACATACACCCTCTATGGTGACAGTGTATTTGAGAACTGTACATTCAATGTTTCGGGTAATGTCTACAACATCTGGACTTGGGGCGCTCCTACAGCCAGATTCGTGAACTGTACATTCAATTCAGACGGTAAGGCCCTCCTTCTTTACGGAACGGCAAATACAAAACTTACGGTTGAGAACTGTACATTCAACGATAAGGGCGGCCTGTCAGACAAGAAGGCAGCAATCGAGATCGGTAACGACTACAACAAGTCATATGAACTGATCGTAAACAAAACTACTGTCAACGGTTACGAGATCAATGACGAGGGTATCAACACCGGTACCACTCTCTGGGCAAACAAGAACTCAATGCCGCAGGATAAACTCAACGTCGTAGTAGACGGCGTAGACGTATACTAGTATATTTGCCCCACAGCGCCTGACCGCGCTGCGGGGTACCAGAAACATAAAAGGAATTATAAACAGAATTAACAATATTAGTACAATGAAAAAGTTATTCTACTGTGCCGCAGCTCTCATTGTCCTCCTCTTCGGCAGTTCATGCCAGCAGGAGAAACTTGAGCCGGCCGGAGAACAGACACTCGTTACGTTGGAGGTAGAGATTCCGTATCTGGCTCAGACTAAGGCCATTTCCAAGGCGGAACTCACTGATATCGTATATTATGAGATCTGGAGAACAGGTGGAACAGAGAAACTCTTTGCATCCTCTGCTGTCGTGACTGATTGCAAGGCTTCCATTCAGATTTCTCTTGTCAAGGGCTTGACCTATGACTTCATCTTCTGGGCTCAGAACAAGGATTGCGGAGCGTATGACGTGACGGAACTCAAGACAGTCAAGGTGAAATATGATGTCATTACCGCAGCCGGCAATCAGGATAAGTTCGATGCGTTCTATGCATTCAGATCTTACACTGTCGAGGTGCCGTTCGACAAGACTGTCAAACTCGAAAGACCGTTCGCTCAGCTGAATTTCGGAGCCACTAAGATGGCTACCACGCTTGGTGACATCAAGTTGGGAGATACGCAGGTGACTGTAAGCCCGGGACTTCCTACCGTCTTCAATACGGTCGAGGGCAAGGGTGAGACTCCGACAGCAAATCCTGTGACCTTCAAAGCCAAGGGACTTGCCACTTCCGCTGAGAAACTTGAGGTGGACATTGACAAGAACGGCTCCATCTCAGAAGAAGAGAAGTTCACATGGGTGTCCATGAATTATATGCTCAGGTCTGACGAAAGCACATACACCGTCACCACAGACTTCGGTGTCGAGGGAGTGGGCTCTGTCAAGCATTCCGTTTCGAATGTACCGCTCAAGGCAAACTACCGCACAAACATTCTCGGTGACCTGTTCACAAGCGATGCAAGACTCAACATCGTGGTGGAGCCGGATTTCAAGAAGCCGGACGAGGTGAAGGACGCAATATAGAAATAATTACAATTACAAATAACTAATTACTTTATCATGAAAAAAAATCTTACTTTCCGCAGCGGCTTTGCTGACATTGCTTTTCGCTGCATCGTGTCAGAAAGAAGACTTCTCTGGCGCAGATGGGGAATTTGCGACCGTGACTCTCACAGTCCAGGCTCCGGCATCTCCTGTAACCAAGGCTTTTGGTGATGGAACTACCTCAAACCTTCGTCTCGATTTCGGCGTGTTCGATGAGAACGGTGAGGTGCTTGATGCCCTTCGTCAGACTGATATCGAGTTCGGTGCTGCCGACTCAGAGGGCAAACGTTCGACAACAGTTAAAGTCAACCTTGCCAAAGGTAAGACTTACCATTTCATTTGCTGGGCTCAGGACAATACGCTGGCTTGCTACAATCATGGCGATCTGAAGGCTATTACCGTTGACTATTCAAAGGACAACGCAGCAAATGTAGAGAAACGTGACGCTTTCTACGCATGCGTGAAATCAGACATCGTAACGGCAGACTATACCCAGACAATCACTCTTACCCGTCCTTTCGCACAGCTTAATGTGGGCTCTGACGATCTTAAGGAGGCAGAGAAGGCAGGCCTTGACACCACTAAACTTTATGTGGAACTCAGCGTGACCGATTGCCCTAACGTGCTTAATGCTGATTTCGCTAAGCAGTCATATACTGTTGCCGGTTCAGTAGAGGCAACATTCACAAAGGCAATCTGCCCTGCAACAGGCACGAATCCGGAGAGAATCAATGTGGAACTCAACGGTACTCCAAAGAGTTACAGCTGGCTCTCAATGAACTATATCTTCACTTCAGTCAGCAAGGATGACCTTAAGAAAGTGACTTTCAATCTCTACGAGGAAGGCACTCATCTTGTTACCTACACAGAGGACAACGTGCCTTTCCAGGCAAACTGGCGTACAAACCTCCTCGGCCGTCTTCTGACAACTGACGGAAAACTCACAGTTGTTATCGATCCGAACTTTGCGAATGTCCACAACATCTATCTTGATGCAATCTCACAGGCAGCTCTTAAAACAGCAATAGATAATAAGGTGGCTGGAACATACAATGTTTCAGGTTATGTTCACGCCGTTGCGGCAGTGGGTACAGACCTGGAGACAGTCACTTTGAAGGATGACAAGGATGAAGCCAATCCAACAGAAACAAGAGACTATACACTCAGTGTAGTCGGTTTGAAGTCTGATGATACATTCTATCAGGAAGGTGACTATCTCGTAGTCTCAGTAACAGTTGATGCAGAGGGTGAGGTGTCAAATGCTCAGAATCACGTGTACCACCGTCCAGCAAAAGCCGATGATGAAGAGGTGGTTGAACCGGTTACACCGGAACTCTCTCTTGTTGTTGAAGATACAGTGCCAGTCCCTGCAGAGGGCGGTAATGTTACAGTCAAGGTCACTTCCAATGTGGCTTGGACTCTCTCACTGAACGGTTCTAAGGTTGCAGAGGGTAGTGAAGCCGTGGCTAACCATACAGTTGAGGTCGCAGTTCCTGCAAACGAACAAACAGAGGAGATAACTCATACACTTGTCCTTTCAGATGTCCCTGCAGAAGGCGCAACAGCAGTTACCAAGGAAGTCTCTTTCGTGCAGGCTGCTGCTGAGGCAGTAGAACCAGAGGTACCAGCATTTTCTGCAGGTAAATATTGGATTATGGCTATTGAAGATAATGTGACAAAGGTGATGACCCCACTTGCGGATAATTTGTCATATGGCTATGGTCCAAGTGCCGATGTTGTTGATAACAGAAGCTTTGCAATAAATGCTTTTACATTTAATGAAGTTGAAGGAGGATTTACAATTCAGGATGAGTCTGGAAAATATTATTATTCAGATGCAACTCATAAATCTTTCCAACTTACTACAGATTCATCGAATGATGGTCTAGTATGGTCGGTATCAGTTCAGGAAGATGGAATATATATTCTTACCAATGTCGCAACTGAACGTACTATGAAATATGGAGACGGTACTTTTACAACCTTCGGAGTATATTTGGATACAGAAGAAAATACAGGGGTATATCCTACTCTTGTTAAGGCCGATAACCCACTCCCGGTTGAGTTAAGTTCTATTTCTGTCAGTGGACACACTACTTCATTTATTGAGGGAGATTCATTTAAATTTGGTGGTACAGTAACTGCTACATATACAGACGGATCGAAAAAAGATGTTACTGAGTATGCTTCAGTGACAGAGCCGTCTATGGCAGATGGAGCGACTGTTACTGTAAGTTATACAGAAGGTGAAGTTACAAAGACTTATGAGTATGTGATATCTGTGAGAGCAGCAGATGAAGAAGTTACACTTGTAAATGAAATATTGGAAATTACTGCTTCTACCGGTAGCTTGTCTGCAGACAGCGGCTCTATCTCTTGGACTGGAGAATACTTCACATGTACAAATGTAAAAGATCAAAGTAGTACCGCAATTCGTACAACCGATACAGATCACCATCGTTTTTATGTCGGCTCAAAACTAAAGTTTTCTTCGAATGATGGTAAGACTTTTAGTAAGCTAGTTCTAACCTGTCGCTCCTCATATGTGGCTAATACCGATAACGTTACTTATCCAACCAATGTTACCGTGAGTGTTGATGGTACAACCGTAACCATTACTTTCACAGAAGCTGTATCTGAGATCTCACTTGATATCGTAAAACAAATACGTATTAGTAAAGTTGACGCAACACTTCAGTAACCTGTATTCGGTTAATTTTCACGATGATGACCTTGGCGCTACCATTTCAGTCGGAAATGTCAGTGTGAAGATTTTGACAGAGTCTACTCTGGTGGAATCCTTTTCAAACTCGATTGGTACTCTGTAATCATCATCCCAACAAACTTTAAACTTTCAGCCGCCATTACCTCGGTAGTACCGGGTAGTGGCGGCGTTGTACATGAAAGTGGGAGATTCGTGATCTTCGGCTTGCTTCTATAACAGCTGGTCTGCAATGAGATGAGCGTGCCAGTTAGTGATATGCAATCTTCGTAGGAAATTTACAACCGGTTGCTCTGGACAACATGCATTCTGTGTCTTGTGTGGCATATTAGGCAGAGTAACCCGACGGTTTCTTACCCCTTTACTCAGCCTTAGTGTTATTATATGCTCTCTGAGTCACATTGAGCGAAGTGACCGGTTGAGAAAACAACAATCTGTATGCCACCTGCTTGTGCAGATGCTTGGTGGGATACCCTTAGATACTGTCAAAAATAAGCGGGAGGAGGTCATCGACCTTTTCGAATTTCCAGACCTTTGAGGCACCGACCAGAAGGACTGCCATCGGCTTACCCCCCTTGGACTGGTACTGGGCCATCACCTGGCGGCAGGCACCGCATGGGGTGGCCGGGGATTCGCAGATGTGGCCGTTCTGGCCGGCTGCGATCGCTATCGCTGTCATCGCCTTGTCGGGGCGGCTGGCGCTGGCATAGAAAAGGGCGGTGCGCTCTGCACAAAGACCGGAAGGATAGGCAGCATTTTCCTGATTAGCTCCCTTGACGATCTCTCCGTCTTCAAACTGCACTGCTGCTCCCACATTGAAGTTCGAATATGGTGCATATGACAATGCCACTGCCTCAACTGCGGCTTCTGCAAGGAGTCTGTCCTGCGGCTGGAGTTCCTCGATGGAGGCGTACTCCGTATAGGCGATTTTTATCTCTTTGTTTGTCATAACAGTTCAATTAAGTTATCTTTGCGCTTGCACAAAGTGTACAAATATAATCTTTTTATTTAAAATAAATGGATAACAGCAAGATAAAGGTGTGTATAGGCCTCTCAGGAGGTGTGGATTCCAGCGTTGCGGCTCTTCTTCTGAAGCAGCAGGGCTACGATGTGTTCGCCCTGTTCATGCAGAACTGGCACGATGCCTCGACCACCCTGCACGGTGACTGCGAGTGGGAGGAGGACAGGTTTGTCGCGGAACTGGTGGCCCGCAAGGTGGGGATCCCGTTCTATTTCGTGGATCTGAGCAAGGAGTACCGCCAGAGGGTGGTGGACTATATGTTCAGCGAATACGAGAAGGGACGCACACCCAATCCTGATGTCCTGTGCAACAGGGAGATAAAGTTCGACGCTTTCCTCAAGTGTGCGAAGAAGCTCGGTGCAGATATGGTTG
This sequence comes from Bacteroidales bacterium, assembly GCA_017938925.1. Lineage (GTDB taxonomy): Bacteria > Bacteroidota > Bacteroidia > Bacteroidales > UBA932 > Cryptobacteroides. Next base: position 36,780 of record JAGBAO010000012.1, read on the forward strand.
CGACCGGACATTACTGCCGCAAGGACACTGTTTCCATCACTGACAAGGACGGCCAGAGCAGGCAGGTGCACAGAATCCTTGCCGGTTCGGACCCGAACAAGGACCAGAGCTATTTCCTCTGCCAGCTCAATCAGGAACAGCTCTCGCAGGCACTTTTCCCGATCGGAGACATCATGAAGCCTGAAGTTCGCAGGCTGGCCCATGAGGCGGACCTTCCGTCGGCCGACAAGAAGGACTCCCAGGGAATATGCTTTGTCGGAAAGGTGGACCTTCCGACCTTCCTCCAGCAGAAACTCAAGCCATGCGAGGGCGATATAGTTGAGATCTTTGATGCGTTCTATGCTGATAATGAGCAATATAGGAATTACGAGTCTCTAAGGCAGATTATCTCCGAAGGCTCGGAAAAACTTTCGTCTCTGACGGACGACCAGCTTCTGGAATTCTCAAAGCCGATAAGCCACGAGGTCAGATTCGAGACGGAGACTTACAGAAGCGGCCGCAAGCACATAAAGAAGACCAGATACAAGGCAAATCCATTCGGAAAGATAGTCGGAAGGCACGACGGGGCTCAGTTCTACACCATAGGTCAGCGAAAGGGACTGAATGTCGGAGGCCATGAGCAGCCGTTGTTCGTCATAGAGACCGATATAGAGAAGAATATAATATATGTAGGCGAAGGCCACAGCCACAAGGGCCTGTCACGCAGCTGTCTGAGGGTGGCTCCGGAGGAAATCCACTGGATCCGTCCCGATATGAAGATGGAAGTGGGGGAGCAGAGACGCTACAGTGTCCGCATACGCTACCGTCAGCCCCTCCAGGATGCCACGCTTCTTATGCGTGAGAGCGGGTTATATATAATCTTTGACACACCTCAGAGAGGAATCACTCCGGGGCAGTTCGCTGCCTGGTACACTCCTGTAGAGGAAACACTTGAGACCGGCCACAAGGACACCTCCATGGAGATGGTCGGCTCAGGAGTTATTTAAGAAGGGACTTCGCGGCAGACTGGCCGGCAAGATATCCTGTCGAGAACGCTGTCTGGAGGTTATATCCTCCTGTGTCGGCATCCAGATCCAGAACTTCACCTGCGAAATACAGTCCGGGAACAAGGCGGGACTCCAGTGTCTTTGCTGTCACGTCTTCCGTGCTGACTCCACCCGCTGTCACGACGCATCTTTCATAGCCCACAAAGCCCTCTATCTCCATCTTCCAGGTCTTGAGTGCCTTTGCCAGAGTCTTGTGGTCGGCGTTCGGATTGAGCTTGATGAATGCAGGGATGAGGGACATCGGCAGCACCTTGGTCAGCAGGATGCGGAACTTATCCTTATACTGCCTGCCGGCATTGCGCTTGTCCTTCATGATCTCGTTCCAGAGGGTGGATATCCTGACAGTCAGGTCTTCAAGTTCCACAGCAGGCTTCATGTCAAGTGTTATATATGCCTTGGAACCGTTGATTATTGCATTTACGCAACGGCGGCTGATCTTGAAGCCTATCGGGCCTTCCAGGCCTCCGTCCGTGAAATCGAGGTCGCCGAACTCGTATGCCGCCTCATTACCGTCGATGTGCAGGGTCAGTCCCACGTTCTTCAACTGATTGCCGCACAGGATCTTGCCTATTTCAGTGAGCGGTGTGCTTCTGTCTATGTGGCCTTTCATCGTGCCGGCAGAGGTGACATCCTTGTATCCTTTGGGGACAATCGCCGTCAGAGACGGGAAGAGCGTCCTGATCTTGTGACCGGTCTTCCGGGCCCATTCGTATCCGTCTCCGGTGGATCCGGTCTTAGGGTAGGAGAGACCTCCTGTGCATATGATGAGCCTTCTGCACTCGAATCTCCTCCCATCCCCGCAGATCACTTCAAACCTCTCCTCCAGATCCTCACCCTTGGCATCCTGAGTCTCCCTCCTGTCATCTTGAGCAAAGCGAAGGATCTCCTTCACCTCAGCCCCGCAGAGAATCTCCGCCCCGGCTCCCTCAGCAGCCCTGACCAGTGCATCCACCACGTCAGAAGCCAGGTGAGACTCAGGAAACGCCCTGTCCCCACGCTCCACCACATACGCCATCCCGTGATCTTCAAGGAAACCGAGCATCTTTTCTGAAGTGAGATTATAGAACGAAGGCTTGAGAAAGTTCGGTTTGGGGTGTATATGCTCCTGAAACTCGTTCCACTGCTTGACGTTGGTGAAATTGCATCGTCCCTTGCCGGTGATCATGATCTTCCTTCCCGGCCTGGCCATCTTTTCCAGCACGACCACACGTGTGGCTCCGTTTCCTTGATCACGCTCTTCACCGTTCCCGTGTACGGTCAAGAACTCTGCTGCTCCAGCAGAAGCCATCAGACCAGCAGCGCCGCCTCCGATTATTATTATATCTGCCTTGTTTGTCATAAGATTCCATGTGTTCCGTCCGTCTGTCATGTAAACAGTCAAGACATCTTCAAAATTTTTCTGCGAATTTATCAAAAAATCTCTATATTTGCAGTCCCTTTACACAAAGGAGTTACGTTGCCACTTTAGCTTAGTCGGTAGAGCATCGCATTCGTAACGCGAAGGTCGTGGGTTCGAATCCCATAGGTGGCTCAAAAAATCCCTGATGATCAGCTTAAGATCTCAGGGATACGTTTTTATAAGGCTCAGGCGTAACTGTGCAGGCCACCGAGCAGGAAATTCACTCCGAAATATGTGATCAGCACGCTGATGAATGCCAGTATGCAGAACAGGTGGAAGTTCATCGGCTTGCGGAACCATTTCAGACTTCCAGCATGAAGCCCGAGCGAGTACACCAGCATTGTGATCAGAGCCCAGACCTCTTTAGGGTCCCATCCCCAGTAGCGCCCCCAGGAGATGTTCGCCCAGACGGCTCCGATGAATATTCCAGCAGTAAGGAGGAAGACGGCAGGGTAGAGCATGATATTGCTGACAGTCTGCAGATATTCCACTCTCTCTATGCTGCCTCCGCGTGCGGAAATGATGAATGCGGCCACTCCGTTGAGCATCATGAATGCGAACAGGACATAGGACACCATTATCACCATCACATGTATGCTCAGAAGAGGAGACTGGAGCACCGGCATCAGCAGGGTGATCCGTGGGTTGGCTTCTCCCATCATGGACACCAGCATGGCGGCTCCGCAAAGGAGGATTCCCACAGGCAGGGCAAATCTGAACCTGTTCCTGATGCTGATGCACAGAATCAGGCTGCACCAGGCCATGAACTGCATTGTCTCGTTGCCGTTCGACAGTGGTACGTGCCCCGATATGAACCACCTTAGTCCGATATGGAAGGTCAGATATCCGAATACAGCCACGCAGATGCATGTCAGGCAGATTCTTAGCCATGTCAGCCGTTTGTCTGACAGACAGAATGCCAGAAATGCCAGAATCCCGACAGTCAGGCAGAACATTGCCAGAGGCTTGTTCAGATTCGAGGAATTATACAGTTTCTCGGCTTGGAAGACTGCCTCGGAAGGATAGCCAACGGCGCCCTCTGAGGCCTGCTCCATGCGCATCTTTGCGAATGCCCTGATCTGTTCTGCCGGCTCCAGCAGCGCGATCCTCCTGTCCAGATCGAGCATGTCTGTGGCGCAGACCATGGTGATGAGGCTGAACTTCTCGTTTGCCGCATGGATGTTCTTTATGTTGTCTCCCGACATGTTCTGAAGTGCAGATTCCAGCTTGTAGATGCCTCTGTCCAGAAAATCGTCGAGCGAGGCATATTTCCCGTCAACTCCGAGGATTACCTTTGCATCTGCGCCTTTGATCTTGATCATCGGCTCGCACCTCCAGCTCTCCGGAAAGAAGAACCATCCGGCCAGCACCTGTTCGCATGTCAGCCCTTTGTATGAAGGCTTTCCATATATCTTGACAGTGAAGTCCCTGGCGAAGGTCTGAAGCGGGCATATCCTGTCGTTGTAGTAGAAATACATGTCTCCGAATGCGTCGGCAGCCTCCCTTGATATTGTCTTCGGTACATTTCCATTGGCTGAAACAGCATTGAATGAGCCTCCTGCCAGAATCAGGATCAGGAATGTCTTCTTCAGTGCCGGACTGTTCAGAAGGCTTCTGAATCTGCTGCCTTTCTGGAAGAAGAACCCTGCCATACTGAGGATAAGGAGCAGATATCCGGAGTAGGTGATCCTGATTCCCCACGGATCATGGGATACGGCCAGGGTTGCTCCTTGTCCATCGCGGTCAAATCCGGACTGATAGAAACGGTAGCTCCTGTGTCTGTGGATGTTGTTCATTGACACTGTCGCTTCGGACCGCTCTCCCCGGTCACATATTTCTATCGTGCTGATGTAGTCCATCGGTGCACTTGTCCCGGCGTAGTTCTTGAGTTCGAAGCTCTTCAGGACAACCGTGAACGGCATGTCGCAGGTGTCTTCATCTGCCGTTATGAAGCAGCATGACGGCTCGCCGGAATCCGCACGCAGATGCATCCGCCCCTGTTCTCCCCACAGGTGGGTGACCATCGCCCCAGCCAGAATAAGCACAAATGAAAGATGAAGACAGAATGACGCCACATGCTTCCAAAGATGTCTTCTGATGATGTAGGTGGCGGAAACTGCCGTCAGCAGGCACCAAAGGACTATCGTGAAGGGCGAGGTGTATATCTCTTCATACGCGAAGCCGCTGCCATACATCTTTTCGAGTATGGTAGCGGCAATCAGTAACACAGTTATCAGTCCGGTCAGGCCGAATGATGCATATTTCAGAAGTTCTTTGCCCGTCATAGGTGAAGTGTCTGTATGACAGAATGACTAAATCAGTCCCAGAAGCTTGCTTCGGGAGAGCATGCACACTCCTATTGTGCCGCCTTTTTCTCCAAGCTTGCCCAGCTTTATCTTTGTGTCTTTGTTGATCATGTTAAGCGAGTGCTTCTGCACGGCGCTCTTCAGAGGCAGCATGAGGTAGTCTTCCACTTTCGCCATCTTGCCTCCGATCACCACGAGTTCCGGGTTGAACAGGTTTATGAGTCCTGCGATCGCCCTGCCCAAGGTGCTTCCGATCTGCTCTATGACCTCTATGACGAGCACATCTTCCTCCTTTACGGCAGATATGATGTCGTCAAGGGTGATCTCCTCGCCCCTCTGATGCTTCTCGGAGAGGACAGATGAGCGTCCCTCCTCGAGTTTCTCAATAAGAATCCTGTGGGCTGCAGAACCGGATGCTCCTGTCTCCAGGCATCCTGTCTTTCCGCAGCGGCAGATCCGGTTGTTGTCCAGGAGAGGGAAGTGGCCGATCTCGCCTGAGAATCCTGATTTACCGTATGAAAGCTTGCCGTTTATCACCATTCCCATACCAAGGCCCCATGTCACATTGAGAAAGAGCATATCCTTTTCGTCCTGAGCGACGCCGCAGATATACTCTCCATATGTCATGGCTCTGGAATCGTTCTCCACATACACCTGTGCACCAAGAACTTCCTCCATCAGAGAGGCGATAGGCCTGTCCTCACCGATGAAGTAGGTGAAGCAGTATCCTGTCTCGTTGTTCACGCGTCCGGACAGATTCACTCCATAGGCAAGCACTTTGTCCTTTGCGATGCCCTCTTTGGAGACGAAGTCCTGGATGATATCGCACAGCTCTCTGAAGGAAGCTTCTGAACTGATGACCGTGAAAGGAATGTCGCCGGAGTATGAAACCACCTGGCCATTGAAATCCGTGATCGCTATGCTGACAGACGACTTGCTCACGTCAGTACCTACAAAGTATCCGGCCGACGGGTTCAGACCGTATATGCTTGGCCTTCTTCCGCCGTTGGTGTCCAGTTTCCCCATATCCTGGATAAAACCCTCTTCGATGAGTTCCTCTATCAGTTTTGTGGTTGTAGGGATACTGGTGTTGATTTGCTTGCTGAGGTCTGCGAGGCTGAAATTTCCTTCAATTATACCGAAAGTAAGAATCCTCTGCTTGAGCAGGAGATTCTTGCCTTCGTTGTTCTTTAAAAATTTGGAGTACATCTTTCTTTATTTATTCATTTATCTTTTGTCCAGTATCTCTCGATATCTTCAAGCGATTTCCCTGTTGTCTCCGGGATGACTTTCCACATTATAAGCATGTATGGTACGCACATCGCCGCAAAGATGAAGAATGTGCCTGCCTGGCTCCATCCCAGAAGTACCGGGGTTAGCTGGCCGATAAGATATGTTCCGATCCAGAGGGCGAATCCGGCAATCGACATGGCGCGTCCGCGCACGCTGTTAGGATACATTTCAGAGAGGAGCACGAACACCACAGCGCAGATTGAAATCGCCGTGCAGAAGACGTATGTCAGGAAGAACGTGAGCATGAATCCGTTGCCAAGGCCGAGGGAGGAACCCCATGCGAAATATATTCCGATGGCGACAAGGCAGATGATCATTCCTGACACGCCCAAGTAGATGAGCTGCTTGCGTCCCACTCTGTCTATGATGAAGACTGCAAGCACAGTGGTCACGCAGTTCACCACTCCCACGAGGACTGTCGAGAACATCGGGTTGTCGAATCCGGCGTCAGCAAATATCTTTGGTCCGTAGTATAGAACGGCATTTACTCCCATGAACTGTCCCAGGATGGCGATAGCGCTTCCGGCTATCACGGCGAGAAGGATTCCCGGTTTCAGAAGGTCAGACCATGAGCCTTTGTCGCCTGACATTGATTCCTCAGTAGTGGTGATTTCGTTGTCGATATCCTCCTGGTCAGCATATATCTTTGAGAGAACTACAGATGCCTTCTCCATTTTCCCCTTGACGATGAGCCACTTAGGACTCTCCGGTATGAAGAATATGATGAAGAAGAACAGCATGGCAGGAAGTGTCTCGCTTCCGAGCATTCCGCGCCACATCTCGCTGTTCCATATGTTGGTCCAGAGCCCGCCGGCCACGGAGAGGTCTCCGTTGGAGTCGATTACCCAGTTTGCGAGGTAGGCAAGAAGGAAGCCTACGGTCACTGCAAGCTGATAGAGCGATACGAGAGTTCCGCGTATTCTGGCAGGTGATACCTCTGATATATATATAGGCGAAACGATGGAGACGATTCCGATTCCGATGCCGCCGACGATGCGGTATGCAACCAGTCCGTCAAAGCTTCCGCAGACGGCACATCCGATGGCGGAGATGCTGAACAATGCAGCAGATATGAGCATTGTGAGCTTACGTCCGAGGTAGTCGCTGAGCGAACCGGCCACGAGAACGCCGGCAATCGAGCCGATGAGGGCGCAGCCCACATACCAGCCTTCCATCATGTCTGTGAGACCGAACTGGCTCTTCACTATTGCTGTGGTGCCGGAGATGACTGCAGTGTCATATCCGAAGAGGATGCCTCCGATGGCCGCTACAACAGCCATGAAGATCACATAACCTGAGGTGTTTTTCTTTTTCATGGAACGTCATTGCCGGTTGACCGGCAATCTCCTTATTTAATGTTAAAATATTCCTTATATCTGTTGTAAAGGTTGCCTGCAGCCCCATATACCGACTGCGGACTCATGAAATGAGGAAACTCGAAGGTGATGGCCTTGTCATATCCGCACCTCTTTGCAGCTTCCAGTTTCAGACGCAGTTTGTCGAACTTGATCGGGAGGAACTTGATCGGCATGTCACGGTCGAATGTCTCCGCGTTGGTCCAGCACTGCATTCCATATTTGTCCGCCAGCTTCTTGTTCACGCTGAAGAAGGCGTCGAGCTCGTCATAGTCGATGTGACCATCCTGGAATGCGACTGCATCCACAACATCGTGGATGCCTGCAAAGATCTGATTCCACTCCCTTTCATGCTGCTCCACGGACACGGCGTTATCGTTGATGGCCTTGTTGGTGCCCATGATGGCCTTCTTGCCGTCGATCCATGGCGAGATGAACACTGGCATTCCGCCTGATACTTCCTTGCACTGGGCGCCCATGGCGTGGAACGCATCCACAGCTCCTATCGTGTCGCGGCTGATTTCCGTGCTTATGTACCATCCTCCGAAACTGTCGTATTTCTCTCCGTACATCTTCCACACCTCGTCAATCACGAATTTGTTGTCCTCGATCTCGTGGCTCATGTCCTTGGTGTCCCAATACACTCCGGAGTCATAGAGTCCGAGGTAGAACTTCATTCCATACTTCTGAGCCAGACGGCAGAACATGTCGATAAGGTCAACGGAAGGCATGTAGCAGCCCTTCTTAAGAAGGTACGGAGACGGATAGGTTATGAACTTTCGGTAGCCACATCTGATGTCGATGACGGTGTCGATGCCGATGGACTTCATATATGCAAAGTCCTGGTCCCACTCCTTTTCGCCCCAGTTCTGGTGCGGGATGTCATGGGATATCTCATCGAGGAAGGTGCCAGTGATCCTAAGACCGTTGTCCTTCGGAACTATCAGTTTCCCTGCTGAAGAGTCTGTTATGAGAGTCTGATTTTCGCTGTTGCAGCTGCTAAGAAGTGTTGAACCGGCTATTGCGGACGCACCTCCGATAGCCATTGTCTTGATAAAATCTCTGCGGTTAGTCATAATCTTTCAAATAATTCGTAAAGTTATTGTTTTTTCTTGAAAATGTCCAATTTTAATAATAGTTTTTTAAGAATTTTAAAAACATGGTTGCATTTTATCTCAAATTATTATGAAGTGTCAATAAAATTATCTAATTTTGAAAATTATTATAAAAAGAAGCTATGAAACGTATTTTTCCGATTGCTCTTGCACTTCTAATAATTGCGATCTCCTCATGTTGCCGTCAGCAGGCAAACGAGTTCAATCACAACTACATGTGGTTCGACTGTGAGGCGAATTACGCCACTCTTTCGCATCCGGACTCCATATTATATTATATGAAGAAATCTCAGGACCTGGGATTTGACAATGTGGTTGTGGATATGAAGTCCATTATGGGAGAAGTGCTTTATGACAGCAAGATTGCTCCTTATATGGGTGACTGGGAAGGTGTCGTAAGGGCAAGGGACTACGACATGCTCGGATATTTCATCGAGTACGGAAAGCAGCTGGGCATGAGGGTCTTCGGCTCTCTCAACGTCTTTGCCGGAGGTCACAACTATTTCGACAGGGGAGTGGTCTATATGGACAAGGCCGACTGGCAGTCGATCTGCTATCACAACGGCAAGCTCACCCCGATTTCAGAAATCAAGACTAACTACAACTGCATGATGAATCCGTCTATCCCGGAAGTTCAGCAGTATCAGATAGACATCCTCAAGGAATTCGTGCAGAAATATCCTGAAATCGACGGACTTATCTTCGACCGCGTCCGTTATGACGGAATCACTGCGGATTTCAGCGATCTTTCAAGAAGGCAGTTCGAGGAATATGCAGGTGTGAAGGTGGAGAACTTTCCTGAAGACATCCTCAGCTGGTATGACGAGGACGGAAAGCTCAGACAGAACTGGGTGCCCGGCAAGCACGGAAAGAAGTGGATAGAGTGGCGTGCGACAGTCATTCATGACTTCGTGGAGAAGGCACATGAGGCTCTCAAGGAGATCAACCCGGACCTCATCATCGGAGACTACACCGGAGCATGGTATCCGACCTACTGGCAGCTTGGCGTGAACTGGGCGAGCAAGGACTATGACCCGTATCAGGTCCCTGAATATCAGGCATGGGCGACTGAAGACTATCACAAGACCGGTTATGCCGAGATGCTTGACGTCTATATGACCGGCCTCTATTACACGCTGATAACAAAGGATGATGTAGACAGGGCTACAGGAGTTGTCGGCCAGCGTTCCGAGGCAGGAATGGACAACAGTCTCACTTACTGCTACAGCGTGGAAGGCGGTGCAGAGATAGCAAAGTCCATCACAAAGGGTGTGGTTCCGGTGATAGGATCCATCTATGTGGAACAGTATCTCGGAGATTTCACTCCTTTCGCTCCGGCTGTGGAGCAGGCTCTCAAGAGCACGGACGGCGTGATGATCTTCGATATCGTCCACCTGAACAAGCATAAGCTCTGGGACGAGCTTGAGAAGGCCATGAAGGCCGGAAAATAGTCCCGAACGCGCAGACTAACCAAATTAATAACTAAATACTGACCATGAAAGCGGTTTTAAGGAATTTGCTTGTCATGTTCATCTTCCTCCTGGGGGGGGCAGCTTATGTAACAGCTCAGCCTACAATCAGAGGTAAGGTGACGGACGCGGAAGGACGACCTCTGGAAGGAGTGGTTGTCCTTGTCGAAGGCACTACGAACGGTGCCATGACTGACATCAACGGTAATTATTCCATCTCATCTCTGAAGAAAGGCGATGTCCTGATCTTCTCTTCATTGGGACTGGCGGACCAGACCTTCGAGTGCACGGGCTCGATGTCAAAGCTGGATGTCACGATGAATGAAGATGTGACATATCTGGAGGAGACCATCGTAGTCGGATACGGTACCCAGAAGAAGTCTTCGATGACAAGTGCCGTGTCCGCAATCAAGGGAGACGACCTTCTCAAGGCACCTTCTACAAACGTATCCCAGCTTCTTGCAGGACGTCTCACCGGTGTGTCTTCCGTGCAGGAATCAGGAGAGCCGGGCCTCGACCAGGCTGCCATCCGAATCCGTGGAGCACAATATTCTGCAAAATATGTTGTCGACGGTTTCCCTGTGGACAACATCAATGACATCGATCCATACGACATTGAGAGCATCTCTGTCCTCAAGGATGGAGCTTCTGCGGCAGTCTACGGTCTTCAGGCAGCCAACGGTGTCATCATCATCACAACCAAGAAAGGTTCTGCAAGCAAGCCGAAGATCACCTACAATGCGACCTTCGGTGCCTCGATGAACGCGAATTTCCCTGAATTCATGGACGGTCCACAGTTCGCATACTATTATAATGTAGCGGACATGATGGACAAACTCGCCAGTGGTGCCATCGCTGCCGAGACTGACTATGTCCCTTATTTCACAAAGGCGAACATCGATGCCATGCTCAACGGTGACCCGACAGACGGATGGGACAATGTCAACTATATCGACAGGATCTTCGGAACAGGCTTTACCCAGAAGCACAACATAACAGTTCAGGGCGGAAGCGAGAAGACAAAATATTTCGCATCGTTCGGATATCTGGGACAGAACGGTAACATCGACAACTTCACATACGACAGATACAACATCCGTACGAACGTGGAGTCACAGCTTGCAAAGAACTTCAAGTTCAATATAGGTCTTTCCGGCGTCCTTTCCAACCGTCACACTCCAGGATTCAACTCCGGCGGTACAGACGCCAACTCCTATGTGGGAGAGGCAGGATGGCTTTCAGTGGCCAACCAGACCATCCAGATGCACCCATATCTTCCGGAGACCTACAACGGACTCTACACAGCGTCCATAAAGGCAAACACTTCTCTCCCTCAGTCACCTCTGGCTGCGATCTATGAGTCCGGCTACAAGAAGACAAGAGGACTGGATGTTTCTGCCAACATGTCTCTTTCATACGACTTTCCTTGGCTCAAAGGCCTTCAGTTCAAGGTTTCAGGTGCCTTCGATTATGGTGCATCCATGAACAAGAACCTCGACACTCCTTATGATATCATGGGATATGCAGACGGAGTATGGAAGGAATATGCAGACCCACGCGGAAAGGGATCAGGAGTCAAGGTAGGAGAGGGAACCTCATACTATCAGAGACTTACAGGCCAGGCAAGCGTATCGTATGCCAACTCTTTCGGCCTTCATAATCTCGAACTCCTCGCTCTCGGTGAGATGATCGATTACAAATCAAACAACCATTCTGCTTATGCGAAGATGCTGCCGTTTGCAAACCTTCCGGAACTGAGCTACGGTCTTCCAACAGACTCACCGATTTCCGGATCAAGCAACGCCTGGCGTTCTGCAGGTTATGTGTTCCGTGCGCGTTACAACTGGGACGAGAGATATCTTGCCGAGTTCACAGGCCGTTACGACGGATCATATAAGTTCGCAGGAATGGCGAAGACCCGTTGGGGCTTCTTCCCTTCTGGGTCCGTGGCCTGGAGAATGTCCAAGGAGCCTTGGATGGCAGATATGGACTGCATCGACGACTTCAAGATCAGAGGTTCGGTAGCATTGCTTGGAAATGACAATGCGAGTGCATATATGTTCCTTAATTCATACAGCAAGTACTACTCTGATATAGTCTATCCTTCTTATGGCGGAGGTACTGTAGTCGTTCCAGGCTATGGCGACATGGGTGTGGCGAACAAGGATCTGACCTGGGAGAAGAACCTCTCCTACAACGTCGGATTCGACCTGAGCATGTGGAACGAGAAACTCGGAATGGAGGTTGACGCATTCTATAATTATATATATGACATGCTCTCGTCTCAGGGAGGTTTCCCACCATCAATGGGTGGCTACTATCCTGCGGTCATCAACAAGAACTCTTACGACACAAGAGGTATCGATGTGCTGGTTTCTCACCGCAATCAGTTCTACGCTGGCGGAAAGCCTTTCTATTACGGTATCAGCGGAACTGTGACCTTTGCCCGCACACGCTGGCTTGTCTATCCGGATGAGCCGAATGTCCCTGAAAACCATAAGGTTGTGGGCAGACCTCTCGGTGCTATCATGGTGTGGACTGCTGACGGACTGTACAGAACAGAGGAGGAGATCGACAACTCGGCATGGTACGGAACACGTCCATGCATCGGAGATATTAAATATGTGGATATCAACGGTGACGGCAAGATCGACGGCGATGACAAGGGCTTCATCGGAAGGACCAACCGTCCTGAGCTCACCTTCGGTCTCAACCTCAACTTCGCATGGAACGGCATCGATTTCAATGCCCAGTTCACAGGAGGTTCGCTTTTCGACGTTTCGTTGACCGGTACCTACTACAACGGATACGACGACAACACCATCTGGACACAGACCTTCAAGGAGAATGCAAACTCACCTCTCTTCCTTGTGGAGAATGCCTACAGCATCTATAATCCAGAAGGAACTTTCCCACGTCTGACCCTCGGAGCAACCGGACACGGCGGTGACAACGGTCTTGCATCCACATTCTGGCTACGTGACGGAACATATGTCAGACTCAAGTCTGCACAGCTCGGATACACTTTCCCTCAGAAATGGACAGAGAAGATCAATATCGAGACTCTCAGATTCTTCGTCGAGGGACAGAATATCTTCACCATAGACGGACTTCCACAGGGTATCGACCCTGAGTCTCCGGGTGTGAACAACGGTTATTATCCTCAGCAGCGTCTGCTCATGGGAGGAATCACTTTGACTTTCTAGGTTAAGATTATGAAAAAATTACATAAAATAATCCTCCTTGCAGGAGTGATCCTGGGAATCACCTCATGTGATTTCCTCGACATGGACCCTACAGACCGTGTCTCAGACAAGGTGATGTGGGAATCTACTGAGAATGCGGAGTACCATGTGAACTATCTCTACACATACGTATATGACGTTCTCATGTCACAGTGTGCTGCCGGCCTCACCGAGGCGCTGACAGACCAGCTCAAATACGGCTCATACAACTACAACGCAATGTGCTTCATCCCAAGCGAGATTGCATACGGTGACGCTACCACCCTCACAGCCAGCTATGTCGATGCATATCTCGGATACTGGGGCTCCTGGTATCAGGGTATCATGAAGGCAAACAATGCAATAAGCAACCTCAAGGCCTTCGGTCAGATGTCTGATGAGGACAAGCTGCGTCTTGAAGGTGAGATCCGTTTCATCAGGGCTTATCTCTACTTCGACCTTATGAAGAGATATAAGGAAATCATCATCTATGATGAGAAGATGGAGGAATATCAGAAGGACAAGAAGTTCAGCACTGAGGCGGAAGGCTGGGAGTTCATCTACAACGACCTTAAGTTCGCTGCTGAGAATCTGCCTGACAGAACAAAATCAGGCGGACGTATTGACCAGGGCATGGCCTGGGGATTCATGAGCCGTGCAATGCTCTATGCAAAGCAGTATGAGCGTGTAGTAGAGGCTGCCGACAAGGTTGCGGCTCTCGGGTATAGCCTTGAGGCAAACTATAAGGACGCTTATTCCAAGAGCATCGCTGCCGGAAATACGGAGGCTATTCTCCAGTATAACTTCGACAGGGCCAGTGATGTGACTCACAGCTTTGACTTCTACTACACTCCGGGTGGTGACTACACTCTCTTCGGCGAGGCCGGTGGCGGATACGGTACACCTACCCAGGAAATGGTGGAGTCATACGAATATGCTGATGGAAGCGGATTCCCGGATTGGGAACCATGGCACGACTCGACAACCGAGACACCTCCGTATGAGACGCTTGAGCCTCGCTTCCATGCTACCGTGCTTTACAACGGATCTTCATGGAAAGGTCGCAAGATCGAGCCTTATGTGAAAGGTGCAGACGGCTGGATGGAATGGAACACAGAGCGTGAGCCAAAGGGAAGGACATGCACCGGATACTATCTCCGCAAGATGGTTGACGAGGGACATGATGTGATTGCGTATTCAGGTGGAACACAGCCACTTATCGCCCTTCGCTATGCTGAGGTCCTTCTTAACAAGGCTGAGGCTTGCTATTTCCTCGGTGACACGCACTATCCGGCAGCCAACGAAATCGTCAAGACTATCCGTGCCCGTGTAGATCTTCCTTTCGATGGCGGTCTCGCAGGACAGGATCTCTGGAAGGCAATCCGTCAGGAGAGAAAGGTGGAACTTGCTTTCGAGGGACACTGGTACTGGGATCTCCGCAGATGGGGAGTCGCTCATCAGAAATATCCTGAGGGACTTTCCGGCTACAAGCTTCACGGTCTGAAGATCGAGAAGAACAATAACGGAACGGATGACGATCCTTCTGATGACATCTACACATACACTTACGTATCTGTTGATGACCAGAACAGAAACTTCCTTCCTAAGATGTACCGTTTCCCGCTTCCGGAAAGCGAACTGTCCAGCAACAAGGCTGTAGAACAGTATCCTGAGTGGAAATAATCAGATAAGAACAATTATGAAAAAGATATATTACATATTGATTGTGACAGTTCTCGCTCTCCTGTCTTCTTGTCAGAAGCCGGAGTTCGTGGAACCGACAGTGGAGCGTCAGGGCATTACCAGCCTCACAGCCTATTTCACTCAGGGAAAATATGTTGAGAAGGAGATGGGTAAGCTCGACCTTAGCAATGTGGATGCTTCGGAAATGACTCGTTATGAGATTCCGATCATGTTCTATTATCCTGAAGAGTCTGATGCCGTGACCACCCTTCATATGTCTCGCGTCAGAGTCAGGGCCGAACTTGCCCCTAACTGTAAGATCGAGCCTCCTCTGACTATCCTCGACCTTAATCTCGAGAACCAGTTTGTGTTCACTAACGCTCAGGGAGAGTCCAAGGACATCGTCATCACCGGTAAGAGAGTCAAGTTCCAGACAGCTCAGTTCCTGAGTTTCAACCTTATCAACCCTGTTGACTCCTCGCTCGTTGTCGAAGGATTCGTTGATAATGAGGAAAAGACAATCTATCTGTTCACCATCGATGATCTCGACGGTCTCGTAGTCGAGGCTGAGCCTTGGTATCATGGGTCGATCAAGGATTATGACGTGCTCAGCACCGTCCCTGCGTCCTGGAACAACGACACGACAGTTGTCGCTGTAGCGCATGACGGAAAGACCGAGCAGGAATTCAAGGTCCTTAAGAGGAATCCTTCCAAGATTAGGTATGGTTTCAATGTAAGTACTGTCAAGGAACTCTTCAACGTGGACCCTTGCGTGACCTTCGGTGCCCCTAATTACATGATTCCAGTGTACTCTTCTCTGGCCTTTGTTGACGGAAATCTGGTTGTCTGTCATGGTCCTGATTACACTCCTGTATATGTTGATTCCCGTAATGGCTCGAAGAAGGGGGAGATCGTGACAGGAGGAAAGGCATTTGGTGCTGTAACAAATGATGAGGCAGGCAATATGCTCTTGTGTACCCATGTCGATGAGTACGCGACTTCATGGGAAATCTATAGGACTTCATCTGTTTCAGAGGCACCTGTACTGTGGCATACTCATAACAAGAGTGTAGGACTTCCAATGGGAGCAAAGATCAGAGTTTGTGGTAATATAGATGCTGATGCAACCATCATCGTGAACTTTGAAGGTGTGGATGGTGTGACTGTTTCCGGACAGTTCCTTCAGATCACAGTCCAGAATGGTGCTGTCGTTAAGGAGGAGGTTCATGATCTGTATAATAATTCAGGTCTTTCATGGGGCTCATCTCCTATCAATGCTGCCGGAATCGTTCCGACTAATGCAGCAGGTGATAACGGATGGTTCTATGCCGCATATTCGATAGACGGAATGTATTGGGTACGTAAGGACTACAAACTCGGCAAACTGATAGGATCTAATGAGGAGTACCCATCACATGTCAACCCGAACTGTCTGGACAGCAAGATGTTCAATAATGCCAACTATATGGCTCTCTTCGTCTCCCATCATTTCCCTGCATGGGAGCCTCAGAACATCGACCTCTGGCTGTATGACATAGGTGACCCTGCTACTGTATCAGGTGAATATCAGACCTCACCTGCGATAGTTGCTTATGACAGCTGGGTGGACTACTATAACAAGACCAACAATGCCAAGAATGAGACAATGTCTTCATCAGATGTGGTGATTGCACAGTCAAAGGATGGATTGAGGTTATATGTTTATTGCTACGACCATTATGCTGGTGTTCTTTGCGGATACACTGCAGACTGTGTCAAACGTGAGTAATAGTTATGAGGAACATGATTGACTTTCTTCTGGCGGTTCTGCTGCTTTGTCCTTTCTATTCATGCGACGATGTCAAGGAGTATCCTTGGAACGACGCGTGGGATCAGACAGAGCAGGAGACTCCGGAGGATTCGGAAAACACAGACTCTACGGAGGATCCTTCAGATCCGGAAACCCCAGGCGACTCTGAAGATCCGGAAACACCACAGGAACCGGAAACTCCGGAAGAACCTGTCGAGCCTGAAGAGCCCGAGACTCCGGTTGAACCGGAAGAACCAGAAACTCCTGTCGAGCCGGAGACTCCTCAGCAGCCTGGAGAGCCTCTCACTCTTGAATGGACTGATGTGTCGGAATCTTTCGGAACCCTTCCGTCATACATCACCGTGAAGAAGTCCACTTCCGCCATTTCCGGCAAGAAGACTCTGATCTATGTCGCTGAAGCCGATCTGGCTCAGGCTCAGTGGGATGTGTGGAGTGTGAAGATAAAGGCAAATGATGGCAACCTGACTGAAGCTACAGACGACTCATACAAGACTCCTTCACAGGTCTATGCGGACGGCTCGTGGCCGGTCGTGATCAACGGAGGTTATTTCTATTCCCAGGGAGGACAGAACTACACGGCAAGCCTTGCTGTCAGCAACTCCGAAGCTCTTGCCTACAATATCGGCTATGAGTATGATGACGCTGGCAAGATGCTCTATCCGACAAGGGCTGTATTCTGTCAGACGAAGGACGGCGAGTATGATGCCTGCTGGACCTATACCATCTGGAATAGAACAACTTATGTATATTCTTCACCGTCAAAAGATCAGACAAAAGTCCCGACGCCGACATATCCTTCTTCCACCGGTGAGTTCAGGATGCAGACTGCTGTCGGAGGTGGTCCTGTGCTGATTGATAACGGTAAATGTGTAAATACATATAAAGAAGAAGTTTTCTACGGAATTGGTCCGGAGAGTTCACAGCCGAGAACGGCAATCGGCGTGACTGCCGACAGTAAGATGATGTTATTTGTCTGTGAAGGTCGAGAAATGACAACCGGAGTCGCTGGACTCACTACAGCTGAAGTCGCAGGTGTGCTTATGGGTCTTGGTTGCGTCGAGGCCATAAATCTCGACGGCGGTGGCTCAAGCTGCATGCTTGTGAACGGTCAGGAGACAATCAAGGTGTCTGACGGAAGCCAGAGGGCTGTTGCCAGCACCGTAATGCTTAAATAAGTATGATACATTTGAGGAACATATTATTTGCACTATCCCTTCTTCTCATGATATCCTGCGAGGATGTCAAGGAGTATCCATGGAACGACGCATGGAATCAGACAGAGCAGGAGTCTCCTGAAGACTCTGGAAATGAAGATGATCCAGAGAACCCGGAGAATCCGACTGATCCGGAAAATCCGGAGAATCCTGCTGACCCGGAAAATCCTGATGATCCGACAGATCCGGAAAACCCTGAAAATCCTGTTGACCCGGAGAATCCAGAGGTTGATCCTGTGGTAACGGGAGCAAAGGCCAGAATGGTCTGGATCGATGCTGCTGCCAATTTCAGATATTATGCTAATGATCAGGAGCAGATCAAATCCGATATGCAGCGTCTCAAGGATATAGGATTCACAGGTGTAGTTGTGGATGTCCGCCCCACCAATACTGGAGTTCTTTTCGCTTCTTCGAAAGAGCCTGCTCTGACCAAGGTTGATGCCTGGGTCGGTGGAAGTTATGTATGGGTGGAAAGAACGGAGTCGTTTGATTATCTGCAGGCTTTCATCGATGCGGGAAAGGAGGCAGGACTTGATGTCTATGCAAGCATCAATACGATGGTGGGAGGATGCAACCTTCCATACGGCCTGGGCAAGGTGGGAATGCTTTATGACAATCCGGACAGAAAGTCGTGGGCCAATGTGATCAATACATCAGATGGCCTTGTCAACACCCTGGATATGTCCGGCTCTGGCACCAAGTTCCTGAATCCGGCTAATGACCAGGTCGTGACCTATCTCACTGATCTTCTTGCGGACCTGGCGGAATATGACCTAACTGGAATCATCCTTGACCGTTGCAGGTATGATGACAATGATCTTTTAAGTGACTTCTCCGACGTGTCCAGAACTAAGTTTGAGGCGTATCTTGGCAAGACCGTGTCTGAATGGCCGATAGATTTCACCTACAACGATGACGGATATATTGTCAATGTGACCGACCTTCAGGCAAAGTGGATGGCGTTCCGTGCAAAGAACATCCATGACTTTGTGGAGAAGGCATCAGCAAGAGTCCATACCGTCAACCCGGACATCCGTTTCGGTGCATATGTGGGAGGATGGTACAGTTCCTACTATCTCTCAGGAGTTAACTGGGCAAGCCCGAACTATAATGCACGCAACTCATATGGCTGGGCACCTGATGATTACAGCAGTTACGGCTATGCAGATCATTGTGATATCATGATTATAGGTGCATATGCCTCGACCTCCAAGGTGTACGGAAATGGCGAGTGGTCCATGCAGGGATTCTGCAAGCAGGCTGAAAGGCTTTTTGCCGGGGATGTGCCGTTTGTGGGCGGTCCGGACATAGGAAACTCGACTGGCTTCACCAGCGGTGGGCAGGGAAGTCTGATGCCGTCAATTGTTGATGCATGCATAAACGCATCCACTGAAGGAATGTTCTTCTTCGACCTCTGTCATATCAGAATGTTTGACTACTGGGACGACATAAAGACAGCATTCGATCAATATCTTAACACTTTAAATACTAACCCTAATTAATTCATTATGAAAAGAATCGCTTTATTTCTTGCGATAGCAGCAGCTGCCATCGCATGTACAAATGAAGAGACTGTCACCCCTGAACTCAAGGTGACGTCAGAAACAGCGGATCTCGTTATCCCTACAGAGGGTGGCGAGCTCACATTGACGTTCAACGTGAACGTGGACTGGACAGCTGAGGTGAAGGAAGCTGAGGCTAAGGAATGGTGCTCGCTTTCTCCAGCATCTGGAAAGCCAGGTGACAACACTCTCAAGGTTATCGCTCTTGAGAACGAAGGAACAGAGAACCGTACGGTTACGGTTGTCCTCAGAGCTCTTGAGGCTACTCAGGAAATCGTTGTGACCCAGCTCCAGAAGGATGCTCTCGTGCTCACTGGAAAGAAGGAGTTCGAGGTTGCTTATCAGGGCCAGAACCTCGAGTTCGCAGTTTCACACAACTCTGAGCTGAAGGCAACTGCTGATGTTCCATGGATCACAGAGGTCAAGGCTAAAGCTGTTGAAGAGTCAAAGCTCACTTTCGCTGTCGCTGCCAACACTGGCGAGGCAAGAACCGGAAAGATCACTTTCGAGGCAGGTTCCCTCAAGGAAGTCGTTACAGTAAAGCAGGCTGCCTGGGCACTTGAGTTCACTGTCACTCCTGCTGAGACAGCAAAGACATTTGAGGCTGAAGGCGGTGAGTACGAGGTGACTGTAGCTGCTAACGTCGAGTACACAGTGACGGTTCCTGAGAATGACTGGCTCACAGTTACTGATGCAGAAGGTGTATATACTTTCACAGCAGCGGCAAACACTACTCCTGCTACTCGCGAGATTGAGGTGAAGATCGCACCGAAGGATGAGAAGCACGCCGAGGCAGCAGTCGCTATCAAGATGAATCAGAAGGGCGCTGGTGCTAAGCTTGTGGTAACCCCTGAGGAGGCAGAGAAGTGGTTCGATTGCGCTGCCGCTACGTTCGAACTTACTGTTGACACTAACCTTGAAGTTGAAATCACTTACGGCTGGGATGCAGAAGGTATTCAGCCATGGATATCATATACAGAGGCTGCAGGTGTCTATACTTTTGCAGTTGAGGCAAATGCTGGATGGGATCTTAGGTCTGCGTTCGTTTATATTACTCCGAAGGATGAGGCTTATGCAGATATGCAGGTAGCTCTCAGTGTGTTCCAGACAGGACATGCAAATAAACTTTGGTCTAAGGAAGTAAAGGCTATTGATGGCTACGATCCTACTCAGAAAGTCCGTCTTGCAAAATATGGCGAAAAACTGCTTCTTGCCAACACTACAAAGGTATTTGTTATGAATCCTTTAACAGGCGAAGTAGAAAGTACTATCCCTATGCCTGAAGGAGTGACAGCACATAGCGTTTTAGTTGATGATGCCGGTAACTTTATGATTGCTGCTGACGGAGGAGTAGGTGCTGAGATGGCTCTTTATCTTATACCAGACCCAACTGCTCCTGCACCTGAGGTTTTACTCACATATAATACAGGAAGCTATTATGCTACTGATACTGGTAATTTCCGTGTAAAAGGAAATGTAAAGGGTAACGCAGTAATCACTGCAACTGCTTCCGCTGGGGCTGGTGGAGCTGCTATAATGTGGGAAGTCATTGATGGAAAATGCAGTTCATCGTCATGGACAAGTGTTCCTTATACAGGATGGAATGTTAGTAGAGTTTGTGTCGCTCCTGCTGGCTCAACGCTATCAGATGGTCTCTTCTATATTGGTTACGGTGATGTTGCTGATCCTAAGATCTACGACCTCTATTATACTGCATCTCCAGTGAAAAACGCTGCTTCTGAATGGACTGTTTCTTATGTTACCGGTGCATCATGGATGGAAAACTTTAACTGTATATCAACCGCAGAATGGAAAGGTAACAAATATGCTGCCTTCGTTATGGGATGTCTGTTTAATTACGATTCTGCTGACGCAGTTCTTCTGAATGTAAATAATCCTGCACCTGCTGAGCATTTGTATACGCATCACGGAGACGGAGATGCAAATTGGGATTGGAGTTTGGATCCAGCTGTCAACAACTCTTATACAAATGCAGGACCTTATAGTGATGTTCTCCTCGTTCCTACCGAAGATGCTCTCTTGATGGTTTATGTCGACAGTCAGTACGGCGCAATGGCTTGCATTGCAATCCAGTAATGTTTTCTGATTATGCAGTCGGAAAAATCTTCCGACTGCATCAAATAATTTTATAACTTTGAGCGATTGACTAAAATCGTTAAACCACAATAATATGGATTTCAAGAAACTTGCAGAGCAATATAAGAGTGAACTGCTCGACAGTGTCCTCCCATTCTGGCTTGAGAAGTCTCAGGACAAGGAGTTCGGAGGATATTTCAGCTGTCTGGACAGGGACGGAAGCGTCTTTGACACCGACAAGTTCATCTGGCTTCAGGGCCGTGAGGTCTGGATGTTTGCCATGCTTTACAACAAGGTTGAGAAGAAACAGGAGTGGCTTGACTGTGCCGTTCTGGGAGCGGAATTCCTGAAGAAGTACGGTCATGACGGCAACTATGACTTCTATTTCTCGGTGACCCGTGAGGGCAATCCGATCATCCAGCCTTACAACATCTTCTCCAACACCTTCGCGTGCATGGCCTTCGCCCAGCTTGCTGAGGCTACCGGCAGCGAGGAGTACAAGGAGATTGCTCTGAAGACATTCCAGAGGATTCTTGACCGCCGTAACGATCCAAAGGGCCGTTGGGAGAAGTCCTATCCTGGCACCCGTCCGATGAAGGGCTTCGCCCTCCCGATGATCATTTGCAACATGGCTCTTGAGGTGGAGAACATCCTCCCGGACAAGACCCTGCTGGACAAGACCATCGACGAGTGTCTGAGTGAGATCCTCAATGTGTTCTATCATCCTGAGCTGGGTGTCATGCTCGAGAATGTTGCTCCCGACGGCACTCCGATCGACTGCTTCGAAGGCCGCGAGATCAATCCGGGGCACGACTTGGAGGCCCTGTGGTTCATGATGAATCTGGGAATCCGCCGCAGCGACAAGGCTCTTATCGACAAGTGCGTCGAGATTGCCCTCAGCGTGATCGATTTCGGCTGGGACAAGGAGTACGGCGGAATCTTCTACTTCCAGGACAGCAAGGGTGCTCCGATGCAGAAACTGGAGTGGGATCAGAAGCTCTGGTGGGTGCATCTCGAGTCAGCGATCTGCATGATCAAGGGCTACCAGCTGACCGGCAACGAGCAGTGTCTGGAGTGGTTCAAGAAGCTTCACGACTACATGTGGACACATTTCAAGGATGCCGAGTACCCGGAGTGGTACGGCTACCTGAACCGTCGCGGCGAAGTCCTGCTGACCCTCAAAGGAGGCAAGTGGAAGGGCTGCTTCCATGTCCCACGCGGACTATACCAGATCTGGCAGATTCTCGAAACACTATAATCTCAAAGCGTGCGGCCCCACAGCCGCACGCTTTTATCTGAAATACTTTCGTTACTATATAGATTTTTGTAAGTTTGTATTGTAAACGAACAGTTATGGAAGAAAGTCGAGCTGAGTTCGTTCTATACAAGTCGTATAAGGGCGGTGGAAAGGTGTATTTGATGAGAGGTATGGACAAAACCAAGCCTGATTATAATGATATACTGACAATTGCAGTATTATTTGCCAGACGTGGCTCTATAGTTCAAGTGGTATCACCGGTGCATTATAAGGATAAACTTTATTCCTTGATATTCAGGATGCTGATTGGTACCCGGTATTACAGGAAATGTCCGGATCTGATCGTTGACGGACGATGTTACGAATATGAGAGTTATATTTCTCCTTGGTCTAAACGTAAATTGTCCAATATGCTATCTAATGGATTGAAACAGTCTGATTGTCTTGTGTTAAATAATAATAAAGGGGCCTCAGATAGATTCTTGAGAAGGCAAGTCTTTTCCAGATTCAAAATAGGTTCTCAGATAAAGGAAGTTTGGATATACGAAAAAGGAACTCTCAGACAGTTATGGTTTTCCTCTGAAATAAAAAACAGGGAACCAAAATGATTCCCTGCAATGTAGTGCACCGTAGTGCCTACTAACTTTCTACAAAGCTTTGAAAGCTGTTGCAAATATAATGCATTATTTTTATAATTCAAAAGTCAAATGAAAATCTTCAATTCTACTCTTAGGCTGATTGTTGTCGGGTTTACCCTCTGTCTGACATCCTGTTCAAGGCCAGAGCATGTGGATGTGCTTGTGGTCGGAGGTGGAGCGAGCGGAGTGTCTGCCGGTGTGCAGGCGGCCAGGATGGGAGTTCCGACCATGATCGTGGAGGAGACTCCGTGGATCGGCGGAATGCTTACGGCGGCAGGTGTCAGCTGTATAGACGGAAACTATAAGCTCCAGAGCGGTCTGTTCGGAGAATTCGCCGATTCTCTGGCTCGAAGATATGGAAGCTGGGAGGCACTTCAGACAGGCTGGGTGAGTTATATAAATTTCGAGCCCCATGTGGGACAGGAGGTGCTCACTGCCATTACGGACTCATGTGGCGATCTGCTCGATGTCAGGAGGGAGACCGTGATGGAAAGCGTCAGAAAGGATGGGGATGTGTGGAAGGTGGTTCTCAGACCGTCTGACGGAAGGAGATATGTCGTGACAGCTGATGTGCTGATTGACGGTACCGAACTCGGTGACGTGGCAAAGGCGTGCGGCGTGGACTACAGGATCGGTATGGAGTCTTCCCGGGAAACCGGTGAATCCATTGCCCCGGAAAAGTCCAATGACGTCATTCAGGACCTTACTCTTGTTGCGACTCTCAAAGACTTTGGCAAGGATGCAGACATGACCATCGCAAGACCTGAGGGCTATGATCCGTCTCTTTTCTATAATTCCGCAGTCAATCCGCACAACACTGTGCCTCCGACCGGTCAGACTCTCTGGCCGGCAGACATGATGATAACCTACGGCAGGACCCCGAACGGGAAATATATGATCAACTGGCCCATCTGTGGCAATGACTTCTATGTCAACTCAATAGAGATGACCCGTGAGGAAAGGGAAAAGGCTTATGCACGGGCTCGCAATCATACCCTTTCGTTCATATATTTCATTCAGACAGAGCTGGGAATGAAGCATCTCGGAATTGCTGATGACGAGTTCCCTTCAGAGGATGGTCTTGCCCTGATTCCTTATCACAGGGAGTCCAGGCGAATTGTGGGGGAGGCCTTCTACACCATGGATGCTGCTGCCGCACCGTATGAATATAAGTATCCTTATTACAGGACTGGAATAGCGGTGGGAGATTATGCTGTCGATCATCATCATTTTGCCCATCCCGAGTGGCAATCCCTTCCTGACCTTCATTTCTATCCGATCCCGTCATTCAATGTCCCACTGGGAGTGATGATTCCAAAGCAGTCTGATGTTGAGAACCTTATCGTGGCAGAGAAGTCGGTTTCAGTGTCAAATCTCATCAATGGAGCAACCCGCCTCCAGCCGGTGGTCATGCAGCTTGGACAGGCTGCCGGTGCCCTTGCAGCTCTCTCTCGGATCCAGGGAAAATCCGTGAAGAAGGTTGCAGTGCGTGATGTCCAAAGCGTTCTTCTTGACTCCGGGTGCTATCTGATGCCGTTTCTTGATCTTCCAAAGGACAACAGACATTTCAAGGCTCTTCAGAGGATAGGGGCCACCGGAATCCTTCGAGGGGAAGGCAGAAACGTCGGCTGGACCAACCAGACCTGGTTCCGTGCAGAAGATCCGCTCCTGGCGGAGGAAATATTCACGGATGGATATTACGACGGCATCCTCCCTCTTGCGAAGGGACCGGTGAAGGTGGGCAGGTTCATTGACGCCCTCCGCAGTCTCGGTGTCCCTTTCCCGGCTTCGGCAGAATCCTGGTGGACAGCACACGGACTTGATGATTTCAATCCGGACCGTGTCCTCACCCGTCTGGAGGCAGCTGTAATGATAGATGCCGCCATAGACCCTTTCACCATGTTCGGTGTGGACTATAGCGGCAAAATCCAAAGATAGGACAGTCAGGCTATCTGCTGACCTTTTCTGTATATACCCGTCCGAACCTGTCTGTGACGCGAACCTCCAGCACTTTTGCCTTCGGAGAACGTCTTGCGCGGAACATGTTCTCTGTCGGGGCGGCATAGACCCAGGTCCTCTTGAGAGATGACGGATCCTTGTAGCATTCGCGGGCGAGGGGATCCTGGGTCTTGAAACGCTCCATGTCGCAGACCTTCACTCCATCCTCGAAATATTCCACCTTCCAAAGCGGATCATAATCCCATACGTTCGCCACTACGTATCCTTTGTGAAGAGGATCGTCGATGTAGAGCTTCATCTGGTAGTCGAGCGGATGGCCGCAGCCTTTGTATATCCACTCAGTCGAGTCCCCGTTCATCGTGAAGTGCTTGAATCCTGCCGGAGAACCGTCTATGCAGACAGGACCGCACCACCATGCTCCGCAGAGGCCGGCAACGTTGATTTCCGCAATGTTGTCGCTGATCTGCTCATAGTCTGCGGTGTGCATATGTCCCGAAAGAATGAGGGTGTTGTATGGCTCCAGCATCGCATAAAGAGGGGCCTTGTTGGAGAGCACCTCGCTGATCATCCCATACTGGAATGCATCTCGGTCCGACTTGTCGAGTGTGGTGGGAATATGCATGGCAACAACTACATTCGTTCCCTCAGGAACAAATGACAGGTCATTCTCCAGCCATCTGAGCTGTCTTTCATTGATATACCCGATGTAGAACCAGTCGCGTCCGATATAGAAGTTGTTGTTCAGGACAATATAGTGCACCTTTCCGACATTGAATGAGTACCAGCATGGACCGAACATGTCTTCGTAGTTCTTCATGGATGTCTCGAAGGAACGTCCCCAGTTGGTCATGTCGTGGTTTCCGATCACATATCTGTAGTCGAAACCGGACTTTTCCATGATCCTGTTGTATTCCGGATAGATGCTGTGGTCCCAGCCTACGATGTCTCCGAGGCAGAGTCCGAAGGTGTAGCTGTCCTTTATGCCTTGTGCATGTTGTCCGATGTCTTCCGCATGCTTGTCAAGGTCGGGAAGTTCGTCCCTGTCGCTGATCTGAGGGTCTGCGATGACAATCAGGTTGTGTCTGCTGTCGTCCTTCGGGTTTTCTGCCACCACGAAATCATAATTCCTTCTGCCCTTTTTGATTTCCTTGTAGAAAAGTGTCTCACCCTCCAGTGTGGCGGAAGTGTAGCCGGCAGGAGTGGATATGAAGATGAACCTGCTGTCTTCGTCAGCTGTCATCCTGAATGTTCCGTTGCTGTCTGTGGTTACCGTATTCAGTCCGTCGGAAACCACGACTCCTTCGATTGCTTTTCCGTCTGTCGTACTGACGGTTCCGCTGATCTCTCCGATTTCAGAGCATGAAACCAATGCGGCAAGAATCAGTATGCCTGTTATTGCTTTTTTCATTTCTTAAGGATTATTTATAGATTTTGTCTTCCATTTTCCAGCCGGTAAGAGTCGAGATGTAAGGAATCATGCAGCTTGCCACCTTGATATGGCCCTGATAGTTAGGGTGCCAGCTCGCTCCCAGATCGTCCTCGTAGTTGTGAGCGAATCTGGAGACAGTCATGTAGGCCACATTCTTCAGCCCGCTGGCTACGACAGCGCTGCGGATATAGTCGTATAGGTACGGATTGGCAGGCGAACCCATGCACAGGACCGGAATATCTTCTCCATAGTTGCCCTTGATGCTTTTGAGCAATGAGATGTAGTTGGTCCGGAAATTCTCTTCCAGAGGCTGCTCGCCTGTGGAGAAGTCGTTGGTTCCCAGGTATATGACCACAACGTCCGGAGTGTAGGCTCCCATGGAAGGTTCCCAGAGAGGCTCCTTTGCTGTGTTGAACACCTGCCTGTAGCGGTGCGGCATGTGGTATCCTGCCCCGAAATTGTCATAGTTTCTCGCGATTCCCTGTCCGGAATGGCTGACGAGGTTGAAATCCGCTCCGAAATAGCGTGCGGCTATTGCAGCATATGTGAGGTTGCAGTTCTCTGTTTCTGCGAGGAATGGGTCGTTCCTGTCGTGGCTCTCTGTGCCGTAACCGCATGTGTATGAGTCGCCTACGAACTCAATGTGTCTTTCCTTCCTGCCGTTTGCCTGGAGCAGTTCTCCCTTGGTAAGGAATGAGTGGACTGTGAAGCGTCCCTGCTCTCCTTCCGTCCTCTTCTGAAGAATGACCTCATGCTCTCCCTTGCCGAGTCCTTCGGCGAGCACTATGAGGGTGTCCCTTGCACCCACCATGAAGACCTTGTCAGCCTCGGGAGACATCTGCTTGTCGGTCCACAGGTTGAACCAGCAGTTCTTCGTGTCGGAGCATTTCATCGCAAGGTACGGACCGTTGAAACGGACTCTGAAATAGACTCCGCTCCAGTCATATGTGACATCAGTGCCCTCCACAAGGGTTCTGCCTGTGTACTCCACGCGGCTGTCGCTGGCAGGAGTCTCGATAAGAACAGCGTCTTTCTTTGCGGACAGGCTCATGCCTGACATCGCAAGAACAAGGAAAATAAGTGTGATTCTTTTCATGTCTTTTGGTTATTAGCTTCTCCAGAATAATTTAAGTCTTGTGAACAGGTATGTGACGCACATCATCAGAGCTGTGATGATGACTCCCTGGGCAACTCCCCAGAACTGTGAGCCCTCTGCAAGTGAGTTGAGTGCGGGGAGGAGTCCGGTCAGAGCGAGCACCGGGCCGATGAGGAAACTGGTCACGGTGTATGCAAGCATAGGATTTTGGCCGACTCCGGCAACGAATCTGCATCTGCATCCGTATCGGAGTTCCAGCATCAGGAAAAATGCTGTGACAAGTGCTGCCATACCTCCTGTCGTGAACAGATAGGAAAGGTTGCAATAGTCCTTGGTGATGCCTCCGTCAGCCGGGTCAAGCGCGATTCCTGCAAGCATTAGTGCAAAACCTGTGAGTGCCGTCCCTGTGAAGATGTCCTTGCTCTTCCATGTCAGCGACATGAATGCGATGCAGAGGGCAGCCGAGATTGCCAGGTCGGCATAGACGTGGCGTGTGTAAAGCCCCCATAACTGCACAAGGACGGCAGCCAGTGCTGTGAATCCTGCCATGCATCCGCGGGTGCCGATCCGGACTTTCTCCCCGGAACGGACATGGCTGAGTATCATGTCACCGACGATGGATCCCGGAAGTGCGATGAGCAGATACTGGAGCCAGTCCCATGTGAAGAACCAGCTCACGCAGCCGCATGACGGTACCCATGACAAGGTCTCGGGAGCGTATGAGTCGAAGGCCTTGAATGCAGCTATCAGCATGAATGCCAGCCACCTGAGTCTTAGGCTGTCTTTCGTGAGCATCCAGACGAGTCCGCCCCATAATGCCACGTTGGCAAGAATCATTATTATGATGTCGCTTCTGCCCTTGTCCAGAGGTATCCCGAACCATTTTACGAAAACCACCCCCAGAAGTGCCAGCATCGCTATGCCGCAAAGATTCACTCCAGTCCCTATATGCTTCTTCCATCCTTCCGCCTCAGGAAGGTTTACCCTTACGAACGTCAGGAACATTCCTGCCCAGACAGCTATATAGAATGCATAGACGCTCCAAGCCGGTCTGGCCGTGCCCCATATTGCGTATGCGTTGCCCAGAAGCAAAGCAAATACAGTAAGGATGAGCCATCTTTTCACCAGATTCCCGACCATGCGCCATCTTCCGTAACCCCTTTCAAGCTTCTTCCTCATGGCAAGAGGAAAGGCTGCTCCCATCGGGAACAGGAAGAAAGGAAACACGAGGTCCACCCAGGTCAGTCCTGCTACGTCAGGGTTGAATGCATATGTAGGTGGGGGAGTCTGTGCGTGAAACATCCATGCTGGCAGTCCGGAGTTGAATCCGATGTTGGCGCAGAGTATCATGCCCGCTATGGCTATTCCTCTGAGGATGTCGACAGATGCGATTCTTGTGTTGTTATTGCCCATGTTCATGTGGTTTTCAAATTATACAAACATACATAAAAACTTCCGTTTTTACGCCCGTTAGAATAAAAATCAAGCCCACATACTATCTTTAAAGGTTAAAAGCGGTCATGACTTCTCAGCCAGCCGCACCTCCTAAGTGTAACGAGGTCTATGCCTCAAAAAATTAAAGCCTATGCGGACAGTATGTGGACTTGACGTGCACAAAGATAGCATTTTTGTGTGCATTCTCAATGAAAACGGTATTCTGTTTCAGGACAAGATCGGAGTTCTCACTCCCGACCTGGAACGATTGGTTGATGTGTTGCACGAACACGGTGCAACTGAGGTGTGTATGGAGAGTACGAGCATCTACTGGATGCCTGTCTGGAGAATCCTTGAGCCGTACTTCTCCTTGAGACTTGTCAACCCTTATTTCATCAAGCAGTTGCCGGGAAAGAAGAGCGATGTCAAGGATGCAGAGTGGATAGCGACATGCCTTCTGAAGGACCTCATCCGAGGCAGTTATGTGCCGGAGGACCGTATCCAGCAACTGCGTCAGTACGACCGCCGCATCTTCGACCTTAACAAGGACATCGTCTATAAGCTGGCCAAACTCGATGCGGCACTTCAGCGTTGTAACATTCGCCTAAGCAACTATGTATCAGCGACTGACGGCAAGAGTTATCAGAAGGTAGTCGAGAAGATATCCGAGGGTGTCACTGACCCGAAAGTATTGACAGGACTCATCCACGGACGAATCTTGAACCGTGTCGGGAAAGAGGTCATCACAGCATCGCTCTCTGGCGTGGTCACTCAGACTGACATAGATGTCATACGACAGATCAGAGATGAGGTCACGCTTGCGCAGAAGCATCGCAAAGAGTGTCTTGACAAGATGGAAGAACTGTGCAACAAGTGGTTCCCCGAGCAGATGAAGAACATGCAGACGGTTCCCGGAGTCAGCCTTAGATCAGCTACGTCAGTAATTGCAGAATTGGGCACAGATATGTCATCGTTTGAAGATGCCGCCCATCTGGTACCATGGTCAGGGTTGAAGCCGAGAAACGACGAGAGTGCAGGAAAGATAAAGTCCCGGAAGATCACCCACGGAAACAAGTTCCTGAGGAAAACGCTCATCGAATGCTCTTGGGCGGCAGCCAAGACACGAGGATGCTTCTACAATACGTTCTGTCATCACCAGACTGTCGTCAGACGCAAGAACAAGATGAAGGTGCAGGTTGCCATCGCAAGGAAAATGCTAGTGGCAATATGGTTCATACTGCACGATAACGTCCCATACAGGGACTATACGCCCGATATTGCTGCGGAGTGATCCGCCGTCAATATATACCGCATATTGTAAGGTCACTAAATTTGTGGTGTTAGCAACCCGTTCTACAAACTGACTCACGCTCTATGCGGCTTAGGACGCCCGTTTGAAATCTTAGTTCGCAGAGGAAATTATTATATCATATCTTCACCGCTATCTATGGTAGTGGCGCTGCCTCACGCACTTCTGAGAAGCCATGACGCCACACACAGTGCATAGATAGCATGTGTTCTGGATTTATAGAGGAAATTTAGTCAATTTTAAATTTATAGTCAATTCTTGCGGAATAAATTTGTATATATCGAAATTATCACTAAATTTGCAATAGATTTAAATTAGAATAATTCAAAATAAGAGCAATAAATAAAGGATAATATTATGGCAACAAGATTTTTCAAATGCCCTCATTGCGGCAATGTCATCGAGAAGGTGGTTGATTCTAAGGTTCCTGTAGTCTGCTGCGGGGAAAAGATGGTGGAGCTCATTCCTAATACGGAAGAGGCAAGCAACGAGAAGCATCTTCCTGTGGTTACCAAGCTGGACGACTGCAAGATCAAGGTTGAAGTGGGAAGTGTTGCTCATCCTATGCTTCCTGAGCACCATATTGCATTCATATATGTCGAGACTGAGGACGGCGGAATCCGCGTCAATCTCAAGGACAAGCCGGAGGCTGTCATCTGCGTGTGTGACAGCAAGCCAGTGGCAGTCTACGAGTACTGCAACCTCCACGGACTCTGGAAGACAGAACTTTAATCAAGGCTCCCTTCATCACTGAGATGGAGGGAGTTCATATATAAGATGTAATGAAGAAGATATCGGAAAGAATATACTACGTAGGTGTCAACGACGACACGAAGACTCTTTTTGAAGGCCTTTGGCCCCTGCCATATGGAGTAAGCTACAATTCCTACATCGTGGCGGATTCCAAGGTCGCTCTTATAGACACTGTCGAGCATGGCTTTGAGGACGAGTTCCTTGCAAACATCAATGAGGCCCTTGGGGACAGGGGGATAGACTATCTGATAGTCAACCACATGGAGCCGGATCATTCCTCTCTGATAACAGATATGCTCCAGAGGTATCCTGACATGAAGATTGTGGGCAATGCCAAGACACTGCCTATGCTTCAGGGTTATTACGGCACGCCGGCAGAAAGGGTTATTGTCATGAAGGAAGGCGATTCGATTGATCTGGGCTCATGCAGCCTGAGTTTCCATATGATTCCGATGGTCCACTGGCCTGAGACTATGGTGACCTGGCTTGCTGAGGAGAATACTGTGTTCTCTGGTGATGCTTTCGGTACATTCGGCGCTGTGAATGAAGAAGTTGTGGATTCGGAAGGAACTTTCGGGAGTTTCCGTGACGAGATGATGAGATACTATTCGAACATAGTCGGCAAATATGGAACTCCTGTACAGTCTGCCCTTAAGAAACTATCCGGTCTTGAAGTGAAGAGAATATGCAGCACTCATGGCCCTGTATGGGAAAAGTCGGTTCCGGAAGTAGTCGCCCTGTATGACAGGATGAGCCGTTATGAGGTGGAAAGGGGAGTGTGCATCGCCTACGGTTCCATGTATGGCAACACAGCTGCTGCAGCCGAGGCTCTTGCTGAGGAGCTTCGCAGACAAGGAGTGCCTTGCGCCGTCCATGATCTGGCTGGCAATGTGAATCCTGGCCTGGGACTTTCCGGTGCCCTTCGTGACGTCTTCAAGTATGACACGATTGTGGCAGCTTCTCCGACATATAACAATGGCATATTCCCTCCGGTGGAAACCTTCATGAAGGCCCTTCAGGCACGTCTGATCAAGGGACGCAGGTTCTATGCCCTGGGTTCATATACCTGGGCCGGGTCAAGCGTGAATCTTCTTAATTCATTTGCCGAATCCCTCGGATTCGATGTGCTGGCTCCGGGACTTTCATTCCCCCAGGCATATAGTCCTGAGAAATGTAACGTGCAGGAAATCGCCTCTATCCTGAAAGGATAGGGGCCTTTTGTCAAAAAGTCGAATTATAATTGCTTTATCGGTTTATAAACCCTACTTTTGCAGCCGTTTTCAAATAAAGTAGGTAATGACAACAAATTTCAGTTTTCTGAGTAAGCATAAACTCCATGTTTCTTCAAGCATGGTGCTTATCGTTTGCACTGTTTTCGCACTCATCTGCGCGAACATTCCTGTTGTCAAAGACTGGTATTTCTCTCTTTGGCAGCACAATGTTTCGGTTTCTATCGGAAACTTCAACCTGTTCAGCCACAACGGCCATCCGATGACCCTTATGGCAGTCATCAATGATTTCCTGATGGCGATCTTCTTCCTGTCGGTCGGCCTTGAAATCAAGAGAGAGATCCGTGTAGGTGAACTTTCCACCCGTGAAAAGGCTCTGCTTCCGATCATAGGAGCCTGCGGTGGTATGGTTGTTCCCGTCCTGCTCTTCTGGCTTACATGCCCTGGTGATGCGGCCATGCAGAGAGGACTTGCCATACCTATGGCTACGGACATCGCATTCTCTCTCGGAGTGCTTTCTGTCTTCAGCAAGAGGGTTCCTATCGGTCTGAAGGTATTCCTTGCTGCACTTGCTGTGGCAGATGACCTTGGTGGAATCATCGTCATCGCTCTGTTCTATTCATCTGATATCGATTTCCTCTACCTTGCACTTTCTGCTGCATGTGTGGCAGTCATGGTGCTTGCAAATATCCTGAAGGTGCGTAGCAAGGCGTTCTATGTGACAATCGGTCTGGTGCTCTGGTACATGATGCTCAATTCGGGTATCCATGCCACCATCGCCGGTGTAATCGTTGCATTCTGTGTGCCGGCTACGCTTAAGAAAGGTACAGGACACTATCTTGAGCGCATCAGACAGAATATCAACAAGTTCCCTGTGATCGATGTGGACGAGCAGCATAATGCAGTCGTTCTGACCAACGAGCAGATCCACACTCTCAAGAGCATAGAGTCAGCTGCCGACAAGATGATCAGCCCGCTTCAGGATCTTGAGGACAATCTTCACTTCCTGATAAACTATCTCGTGATTCCGCTTTTCGCTTTTGCCAATGCCGGAATCGACCTTTCCGGAATGAGCCTGGGAATTCTGTTCTCAGGTGTGAGCCTTTCCGTGATCATAGGTCTTGTGCTTGGAAAGTTCCTCGGAGTGTTCTCGTTCTCATGGCTTGCAGTGCGTATGAAGATAGTTGCATTGCCTGCGGGTGCGACCTGGAAGGCGTTTGCGAGTGTCTGCGTTGTGTGCGGTATCGGATTCACCGTATCGATGTTCATCGCAGATCTCTCTTATGCAGGACTTGGTGCTCAGGGTGCGCCTCTTCTGAATGAGGCTAAACTCGGAGTTCTCTGTGGTTCAGTGATTTCGGCTCTGCTGGGCTGCTGGCTCCTTAACAGAAATCTTCCAAAATAATCTATATATGACTAAACTGATCCGCTCCTCGATACTTGCGGGAATAGCGATTGGCTTTGCCGGATTCGGCTTTCTTGCTTCCGGCGTTCAGAGTGAGGCGTATGGCCCTGTTGTAGGTGCCATACTCTTCTGTTTCGGGCTTCTTACGGTCGTGGGATATAAACTCAGCCTTTATACGGGCACAGCAGGCTTCATCCGCAAGGGTGAGGTGGGGATGCTGTGCGTGGTCCTGCTGGGTAACATCTTCGGCTGCCTTTGTGCCGCCATGCTTTCACGCGTGTCTCCCATGGACATCCAGGGTGCGGCTCAGAATATCCTCGAACTCCGTCTGAAGACAGGTGCGTGGCGCTGCGGACTCCTTGGAATCGGTTGTGGATTCATGATGACGACTTCCGTGAAGTTTGCCAGGGAGAATAACTATCTCCCGCTCCTGTTTGCGGTTCCGCTCTTCATCGTCTGCGGATTCACCCACTGCGTTGCCGATGCCTTCTACTATCTCTGCATCCCGGTAGCATTTCTGAAGGCTCATGCATGGCAGATCCTGGGAGTGTACGTCTGCATCGTGCTGGGAAACCTCATTGGCTGCAACCTCTACCGCATTGTTCTCCATCGGGAGCAGTATGACTGAGGTCTGGAAAGAATCCATATAAAAGAGTTCCAGGCACCCTGTTTTGGGGTATCTGGAACTCTTTTTCAGTAAAAAACTCGCCGTTTATTTCAGAAGGTGGCCGAGGAAGCGTCGTGCAGTTTCTGCATCCATCCTTCTTCGGTTTCTGTATTTCTCATACTGCTCCTGGCTGATGTAGCGGATTTCCGGGTAACATGCCTCCGGGTGCATGAATATCATTCCGCAGATGCTGGCCTCGGGAGTCATTGCGCAACTCTCAGTGAGTCTTATTCCTAATTCGGTCTCTCCGAGAAGTTTAAGGATGTCGATCTTAAGTGTGTGGTCCGGGCAGCTGGAATATCCTGCAGCCGGCTTGACGATCTTGATACCCTCTGCATTCAGTTCTTTTGCTATCCTGTCGCTCAGCCATTTGGAAGCAGCCTCCGCAATGGTCTGTCTTACAGTCCTGCCGATCATGTCCTCATACCTGCTGTTGCAGGCCGGACAGCTGCATCCCTCCACATGAGCCTTGCTCCTCTTGTTTACGGAGATGGCGAATACTCCGAAAGGAGACTTCCTTCCGCTTTCCTCAGGGATCACGAAATCACTGAGTGACAGTTCCTTGAAACTTTCCTGTCTAAGCATAGGAAGTTCGGCATCATCAGATATAATGACCTCACCGTCCGAGCAACCTTCCAGGAATCTTGCCGCCAGCATGATCCTGTAGTCTCCGAAACGGAGTTCTTCTTCTGCATCCCTTCTCAGCTGCATGAGCTCGGCTGCCTCCGGCACAGCACTACCGTATTTCACGCCCCATATCGCATAGAACATCTTCCAGTCAAAGTACGGCAGCACTTCCTCTGCTGGAATCTCCTGTGCCGGAATGTCTTCCGGACAGTCAGTCAGGTAGGTTTCGTATCCGAACCGTGCTTCATTGCTTCCTTTCCCGGCCGAAAGACTGTTAGTGGCCGTTTCCGCATGGGTGTCTCCGGTTGCGCAGATGTTCTGCTCAACAGCTTTCTCATTCTTCATATACATTTCCCTTATCTTTTCCTGTTTCAGATGTTCCTCCTTCTCGAATACCTCCCGGTCCATCATGCATCTCTTGGCAAGAACCGCGCTTGCAGATGCGTCTGGACCATAAAAAACATGGTCATATAGCGGAGCGAGCTTCACTGCCGTGTGCAGGGCCGAGGTGGTGGCTCCGCCTATGAAAAGGGGAGTCGTCATGCCTCTTGAGGCCATCTCACGACAGAGTTCCTCCATCTGATAGAGTGACGGAGTGATGAGCCCGCTGACTCCGATGATGTCAGCTCCAAGCCTTTCAGCCTCACTGAGAATAGTCTCCTTGTCCACCATCACCCCCAGATCATGCACCTCAAACCCATTGCAGGTCAGCACAATCCCCAGGATATTCTTCCCGATATCATGCACATCCCCCTTGACCGTAGCAATCACCACCACCTCTCTCCTCCCTGTCATGACAGATTCTGTGGCTCCCACCTGCATGAAGGGCTGAAGCAGATCCACAGCATCCCTCATGACCTTAGCCGCCTTGACAACCTGCGGCAAAAACATCTTCCCCTCCCCAAACATCCTTCCCACGCTCTCCATTCCTTCCATCAGAGGCCCCTCAATTACATTCACTGCCTCACCATATATCTTCATAGCCTCCGGAATATCTTCCGTCAGAGTCTCGCCACGTCCTTTGAGAACCGCATCCCTGAGCCTTTCTCCCACCGGTCTGACTGCCTCCGCCCTGACTTCCGATGTCGGGCCGGCCCCCGCTTCTTTCCGGGCAAGCATTTCCGACGCCTTGTCTATAAGCCTCTCGGTCGCCTGCGGATCCCTGTCAAATATCACATCCTCCACGCATTGCAGCAGCTGTGGCTCGATCTCGTCATAGACCTGCAGCATGGACGGGTTCACGATGGCCATGTCGAGACCTGCCTTGATGGCATGGTACAGGAAAGCCGAATGCATGGCCTCGCGCACAGCATTGTTGCCTCTGAACGCAAACGAAAGGTTGGACACTCCTCCGGAAGTCAGAGCTCCAGGCAGGTTCGCCTTGATCCATCTCACCGCCTCGATAAAGTCCACCGCATATCTCGCGTGTTCCTCAATCCCGGTTCCGATGGAAAGTATATTCACGTCGAATATTATATCTTCCGGAGGCACTCCAGCTTCTTGAGTCAGAAGCCTGTATGCCCTTTCGCATATTTCGATCTTTCTGTCGTATGTGGTTGCCTGCCCCTGCTCATCGAAGGCCATGACCACCATAGCTGCCCCCAGCTTCCTGATCTCCCTGGCCTTTGCCACGAAGGCCTCAGAACCCTCCTTCAGACTGATGGAATTCACGATGCACTTTCCCTGTGCGTTCTTCAGACCGGCAAGAATCGTCTCCCAGTGCGAAGAATCAATCATCAGGGCATCCTTTGCCACAGCCGGGTCATTGGATATGCATCTGACGAATCTTTCCATCTCCCTTGTGCTGTCCAGCATAGCGTCGTCCATGTTTATGTCAATGATCGTGGCCCCGTCCTCGATCTGCTTTGCTGCAATCTGCAGCGCCTGGTCATATTCGCCGGCAGCTATGAGTCTGGCGAACTTGCGGGAGCCTGCCACATTGGTCCGCTCACCGACATTCGTGAAGTTGTTCTTCCTAAGATCCACCCTGACTGCCTCCAGACCGCTCACTGTCAGGCTCCTGTCCGTGAAACTACCCTTATTTCCGGATAGCACGCCAGTTTTCTGGCTCTCGTCCGTGAAACAACCCATATTTCCGGACGGCACGCCTTTTTTGCTACCGTCGTCCGTGAAAAGACAGCTATTCCCGGACAGATGATGAGGCGGGAGACCCGAAACAGCCTTGGCGATGGCAGCAATATGCTCAGGAGTCGTTCCGCAGCACCCTCCTATGATGTCCACAAGCCCTTTCTGCGCAAGTCCGACCACAGCTTCTGCCATCTGAGATGGAGTCTGGTCATATCCACCCATCTCATTAGGCAGTCCGGCATTAGGGTAGCAGCTCACCATGCACTCGCACCAGCCGGCTACATCTTCCAGAAGCGGAGCCATTTCAGCGGCGCCCAGCGAGCAGTTCAGACCGAAGGCCAGGAGAGGGTAGTGCTTCACGGAGGTGTAGAATGCCTCAAGAGTCTGTCCTGTGAGTGTCCTTCCGCTCCTGTCTCCCACTGATACTGATACAATCACAGGAACACTTTCCCACCCTCGGGCAGGTGTCAAGCCAAGCTTGGAAGGGGCCTGTGGAACCATCAGTCTGTCCGTCTGTATCATGCTGATAGCATACAGCGCAGCCTTGACATTAAGCGCATCAAAGCATGTCTCGATCAGAATCAGGTCAGCGCCACCCCGAATCATTGCCTCCGCCTGCTCGCGATATGCCTGACACATCTGGTCAAACGAATATGCCCTGAATGCCGGATCGGACACATCCGGTGACAGTGAAAGTGACTTGGATGTCGGTCCCATACTTCCTGCCACCCAAACCTTACGACCTTCAGAAGCAGCTTCGTCAGCCGCTGAACGGGCAATTCTTGCACCCTCATATGCCATCTGAGCGGCATAGTCTCCGCATCCGTATTCGGCTTGGGATATCCTGTTGGCGCTGAATGTGTTGGACTCGATGATGTCTGCTCCGGCCTCGATATATTCTCTGTGTATCTCCCTGATGATTTCCGGGCGTGTCAGGTTCAGACACTCGTTGTTGCCCCTGAGTTCCTTCGAAATGGAACCGAACACTTCACCGCGGTAGTCTGTTTCCGTAAGTCCGTATCTCTGGATCATCGTGCCCATGGCACCGTCCAATATCAATATCCTGTCGTTGTTCATCTGTTTCCGGTTAAAAATTCTGCCCTGTTTCTTTCAGGCGAATGGCATATTCGATTGGATATATCTTCTTAAATCAAAGAATCCGATGACAGCAGCCACCGGATTCCTGAATCATATGCCGTTATGATTACGGCTGCATTGTTGTGTAAACGTTCTGAACGTCGTCGTCCTCCTCGATACGCTCGATGAGCTTCTCGACATCTGCCTTGTCCTCTGCCGAGAGCTCCTTCAGCTCCACGTTAGGGAGGCGTGTGAACTCTGCTGCAACGAGCTCATAGCCGTTCTCCTCGATCCATTTCTGGATGGTGTTGAATGCTGTGAACTCACCGTAGAGCACGATTTCTGTCTCCTCGTTCTCGTTCTCCTCTTCAAAGATCTCCTCCACGCCGTAGTCGATGAGCTCAAGCTCAAGCTCCTCAAGGTCGTATGGATTAGCGGTCTTCATACGGAACATGCACTTGCGGTCGAACATATAGTCCACGCTTCCTGAGGTTCCGAGCGATCCGCCGCTCTTTGTGAAATATGAACGTACGTTAGCTACTGTACGGTTGTTGTTGTCAGTAGCTGCCTCCACGAGGACTGCGATTCCGTGAGGACCGTATCCTTCGAATACTACCTCCTTATAGTCTGCCTGGTCCTTGTCTGTCGCTCTCTTGATTGCGCGCTCGATGTTGTCCTTAGGCATGTTCTCGCTTCGTGCAGTCTGAATAAGTGCGCGAAGACGCGGGTTACCTGTTACATCCGGACCGCCCTGCTTTACAGCGATGGTGATTTCCTTACCGATCTTGGTGAAGACGCGGGCCATGTGACCCCATCTCTTGAATTTTCTTTCCTTACGGAACTCAAACGCTCTTCCCATAATTATTTCGCCTCAATTCTTCCGATATACTTCTCTACATCGTATCCTTCCATAGACTGTGGATACTGATCCTTGATCTGCTTGTAGAATCCGAGAGCCTTCTCAGTCTGACCGAGCTTCTCTGCCACTACACCTGCCTTGAGGAGGTATCCGGCAGCGAACATGTTGTCAACGACAGCAGCAGCCTTCTCATAGTATCCGAGAGCGGCAGCATAGTCCTCGAGACCAACATAAGCATCTCCGAGGCATGCAAGTGCACGTGCCTTGAGGATCTCATCCTCTCCGTTGTAAGCCTTGAGATAGTTGATTGCAAGTTCGTAGTTTCCGAGCTGGAGCTCACATACGCCTGCATAGAAGTTTGCAGCCTTGCCAGCCTTTGCACCATACTCGTCGATGATCTGTGCGAATCCGAGCACATTTCCGTCACCATTGAGGGCGAGCTCGAAATCGCCTGCACGGAAGTTCTCCTCTGCAAGTGCCATCTGACCCTGAGCCTCAGCCTGAGCAGGCTGATAAGCGAACTTGTACCAGCAGAAGATACCCGCTGCAACCACTACAACCGCAACTGCGATGATTGAGAGAAGCTTTCCGTTCTCGTTGAAGAACTTCTCTGTCTTTGAAACTGCCTCGACTACTGCCTCAGCGTTCTCGTTTTTGATTTCCTTAGCCATATCTTTATGATTTTATATTTGTCTTTGAGTCCTCACCCTGAGCACAGGGCGCAAACAGGCGGCAAATTTAGGAAAATTTGTCCAAACTCCCAATAATTATTTGGATTGTCTTTCAGTATATATTTTATAACTTTGCAAAGATATACGTAACCATATGCCCGTTTTAGAGAAAATAGTCATCTCGGACTTCAGAAATATTCAGCTTCAGGAACTGGAATTCTCTCCAAATGTGAACTGCATCAGCGGCAATAACGGAGAGGGAAAGACTAATCTCCTGGATGCAATATATTATCTTTCAATGACTAAGAGTGCGTTCGCCTCTTCCGACAAGTTCTGTTTCAGGTACGGGACCGATGAGTTTTCACTTGCGGGAACCTATCGTATGGAGAACTCTCTTTCAAGCAGGTTCGCTCTCAAGATCACATCCAAAGGAGAAAAGAAGGTCAGGCGAGACGACAAGCCGTATCCCAAGGTTTCCGAGCATATAGGTGTGCTTCCGATCGTGATGGTCTCTCCGTCCGATATCTCTCTGGTCAGCGAGTCCGGTGAGGAACGCAGGAGGTTCGTCAATGCCGTGCTTTCCCAGATGGACAGGGAATATATGTCAGCCCTGCAACAATATAACCGGCTTCTTATGCAGAGAAACAGGATGCTCAAGGAGATGACCGTGGACAGGGATCTTCTGGAAGTCATCGACATGAGGATGTCTGCTTTGGCTGAGCCCGTCTATAAGGCGCGAAAGGCATTTGTGGAGCAGCTCAGACCCATCGTGAAGGAGTATTACAAGACCGTGTCAGGTGGATCAGAAGAGATTGATATAGAATATGATACTGAGCTGGATAAGGCTTCGCTGGACCAGCTGCTTGCAGCGTCGATTGACAAGGACAAGGCTCTCAGA
Source organism: Bacteroidales bacterium (assembly GCA_017938925.1). GTDB lineage: Bacteria > Bacteroidota > Bacteroidia > Bacteroidales > UBA932 > Cryptobacteroides. Next base: position 77,750 of record JAGBAO010000012.1, read on the forward strand.
TACACGACTTCCGGCCTGCAGAGGGATGACCTTCAGTTCACGATGAACGGACACCCCATCCGCAGATGCGGTTCCCAGGGACAGCAGAAGTCCTTCCTCGTGTCACTCAAGTTCGCGCAATATGAGATAATGAAGAAGAAATATGGTTTCGCACCTATGCTTCTTCTTGATGATGTGTTCGACAAGCTGGACATGGGACGTATATCGAACCTGCTTCAGATGGTTGCCAGCAATGATTTCGGCCAGATCTTCATCACGGACAGCAACAAGGTCCGGATGTCCGGCATAGTGGACGGACTGACACAGGACAGGGCATATTTCGAGACCTCAGAAGGCACTTTCAGGAGGATATAGCGATGGCATATGGGGAAAACAGGATAGGACGTAAGGAGGCAGTCGGGATGGAGGAGCTGATCTCGCGGTACATCCGTGAGATGAAGATCGCCTCCGGTGTCAACAGAATGAGGGTCCAGGAGGCGTGGAACACGGTTTCCGGGGCAGCGAGATATACTCTTTCGGTGTCGTATGTCGGCGCGGTGGTCTATGTGAACCTGAATTCGTCTATGGCACGGAATCAGTTATACTACCAGCGCGATGTGATTATGCAGAAGATGAATGAGTTTCTGGCTGCAGACAGCCTGTTTGTCGCAGACCACAAAGGCGGACCTGCCGTGAAGAGCATCGTTTTAAAATAATAAGGATAGGAATGAAAATAGTTGCAGACAAGCATATTCCGTTTCTGGAAGGCGTATTTGAACCATATGCCGAGGTTGTATATATTGACGGACGTCAGATAAATCATGATGATGTCGTTGACGCTGATGCACTTATCATCAGAACCCGTACAAAGTGCAATGCAGACCTTCTGGACGGCACAAAGGTGAAGCTGATATCGACAGCCACCATAGGCACGGACCATATAGACCTTGATTATTGTGCCCGTCACGGAATCGAAGTCCACAATGCCGAAGGCTGTAATGCCGGTGGCGTTATGCAGTATGTGTTCTCGGCTCTTTATGGCGTGGCCGCGCGCAAGAACATAAAGCTGGACGGTGCCAACTTCGGAATCATCGGGGTCGGCCATGTGGGAAGCAAGGTCGAGCATATGGCCAGATATCTGGGATTCAATGTGTTGCGTTGCGATCCGCCACGTGCGGCTGCGGAAGGGGAGGAGGGATTCTGCTCTCTGGAATATCTTCTTGCAAATTCTCAGATCGTGACCATGCACACTCCGCTGGATGATACCACACGCGGAATGGCCGACGAGGAGTTCTTCATGCTGATGCAGCCAGGAGCCATATTCATTAACGCTTCCCGAGGTGAGGTCATGAACGAGGATGCTCTGAAAGCGGCTTATCCGAAACTGGGAGCAGCAATAATCGACACCTGGAACAATGAGCCGGATGTGGATGAGGATCTGATAGAACTGGTTGATGTTGCGACTCCTCATATCGCAGGATATTCCTTCCAGGGCAAACAGAACGGCACGGCTTCTGCTGTCCAGTCTGTGGCGCATCATTTCGGTATTGAGGAACTGTATGACTATTATCCTGAGAACGACATCCCGGACCATGAGCCTAAGCTTCTGGATCTGAAGGATAAGAAACAGGGAGAGATAGCTGCTGTGTTCCAATATAATTATCCTATATTTACAGATGATTTCCGTTTCAGGATGGAGCCGGGCAACTTTGAGAAGATGAGGTCCAATTATCAGTATCGCAGGGAATTTTATGTAGAATAATCATTTAAACCACATAGTTATGTTCAGAAAAGAAGATATCGCTCAGATCGAGCAGCGCGGTTCTTCCGTGCAGACTGTTGAAGAACAGGTGGAACGCTTCAAGAAAGGTTTCCCATGGATGAATATCGTAGCTCCGGCTACTCCTGAAAGGGGTATACAGGTTCTCGATGAAGCTGCGGTTGAGGCTGCGGCCAAGTACTATGAGGGTGCTTCCATCAATGGAAAGTGCAAGTTTGTTCCTGCTTCCGGAGCTGCTTCACGTATGTTCAAGGACCTTTTCAGCGGTCTTGACGCATTGAAGGCAGGCAAGGAACTGGCGGACGATGCACCTGCTGCCAAGTTTGTGGACAGGATTGCGGAATTCGCCTTCTACACTCCTGAACTTTTCGGGAAGGAAAGCTGCAAGTGTCCGGAATACAGAAAGGATGTTCTTGCAAAGACCCTGACAGACGAGGGACTCGGATATGGTTCGAAACCTAAGGGAGTCCTCAAATTCCATAAATACACAGACGGAGAGATCCGCACCGCATTTGCCGAGCATCTTGTAGAGGCTCAGAACTATATGCGTAATGAGGACGGCACTGCAAATCTCGTGGTGACCATTTCTCCTGAGCATCAGCATCTTTTCGAGGAGGCTTATGCCGAGGTCAAGGCTGCTTATGAGGCGAAATACGGTGTCGCTTACAACATCACGTTCACCTTCCAGGACAAGGCTACTGACACAGTCGCTGTGGACGTCGAGAACAGACCTTTCAGAACGGAGACAGATTCGCTTCTCTTCCGTCCTGCCGGTCATGGTGCCCTCATCTACAACCTGAACAACATCAAGGAAGAGGTGGTTTCCATCAAGAATATCGACAATGTAGCCAATGAGCGACTCCTTCCGGAGACTGCAAAGTGGAAGAAGGTGCTTCTTGGAAAGGCCCTTGAGCTTCGTGACACCCTTCATGCATATCTGCGTGAACTGGACGCAGTCTGCACTCCGGTAGCAGGCTCAAGAGTGACAGTTGCAGGCGTCCCTGGCTACGATCCTGTTTATGAAGATATATATGCAAGCCCTGAGGTTCAGTCGCTTTGTGACGACATAGAGGCCTTCCTTAATGATGTGCTCTGCATCAGGATGCCTCAGGCAGACACCTGCAAGTCACGTGTCGAGGCTCTTCGCGCTAAACTCAACCGTCCGGTAAGAGTGGCAGGTATGGTGAAGAATCAGGGCGAGCCTGGCGGCGGTCCTTTCATCATCGCCGAGAAGGACGGCTCCACATCGCTTCAGGTGCTGGAGAGCGTTCAGATCAACATGTCGGATGATCATGCCCGCAATGCCCTTGCTTCGGCAACTCACTTCAATCCGGTTGATATCGTCTGCTGTCTGCATGACTACAAGGGACAGAGTTTCAATCTTCTCGAGTACGTTGATGAGGATGCCGGATTCATCAGCTCAAAGAGCTACCAGGGCCGTGAACTCAAGGCTCTCGAACTCCCGGGTCTGTGGAACGGTGCGATGAGCAAGTGGAACACCTTCTTCGTGGAGGTCCCTCTTGAGACATTCAACCCTGTGAAGGTCGTTCTCGACCTCCTCCGTCCTGCACATCAGAACTAGCGCGGTGCATAACCCACTGCGTCTGAGCATTTTATATGAAGTGCGTGCTTCCCTCTGGAGGCACGCACTTCTTGTAATTCTTTGTGTGTCAGTTAGATATGCGCCACCATTATGACACTATCTTAGGCCGGATGGTGGTGAGTTGTGACTCATCAGCGGCAGGGATCGCCTTTGAAGCGACCTGGTCAGCCAGAATCATCCGTCGCATTTCGGACTTGTGAGCTCTGAGCCCTTCCTGAAGCAGCTGTATGCAGCGAGGGAAGAATTTCCTGAACTCCCTGACATTGTCGCACGGAATCTCGCATCCGAACATTATGTTCTTCATATCATCCAGCACAACCGCCTTTACGCACCAGTTATACATCATCATGGAGTTGGATGCCTCAAGGAAGAGATCATATGCCTCTTCTTCAATGGAGAAGAAAAGGCGCACTGCCAGAATGCCTTCCTCGTATTCGACCACAGCTATATTGTCGTCCATCCCGAACTGGATATGGGTCTTCTCGAATGTCGGGTAGTACCCATCTTCCATCATGCAGCGGAAAATGCTTCTCATCGTCAGTGATCTGCTGCTTCTGTTCTTGTCGCTTTTCGTCTCCATAACTAATGATTTTTTTATACGATTTCTGCCAAGGCATATTTGGTGCCAATTGTTTTATCAAAATATTTCCTTAAATTTGAGAGGATTTTAGGAATATGAAACACATCGTCTTACCGGATGCCGAGCGCCGCAGTCTCGCCTTTTATCTTGCCATGGAGGAATTTGTGGCAGGGAAGTATGAGGACGAGGCTTTTTTCGTATGGCGTGTGGAGCCGACAGTGATCATAGGCCGTAATCAGGATCTGGAAGCTGAGGTGAATCTGAAATATTGTAGGGATCGTGGCGTCAATATCGTCCGTCGCAGAAGTGGCGGCGGGTGTGTGTATTCCGATCTCGGAAATATCATGATTTCATATGTCTCCAGCAGGGGAGACGTGTCGGCGGTCTTTGACAGATATCTTTCTGCATTGACCGCTTGTCTGTGCTCACTGGGACTTGATGCGGAGAAATCCGGGAGAAACGATGTGCTCGTAGATGGAAGAAAAGTCAGCGGCAATGCCTTCCATCAGCTTCCGGACAGAAGCATCGTTCACGGAACCTTGCTTTATGACACTGAAATGGAGGCTCTTGAAGAGGCGATCCGACCTCCTGTGGAAAAGCTGGAGAGGCATGGAGTCGCCTCTGTCCGCCAGCGCGTGAGGAACATATCAGATATGGTTCCACAGCTTGATGACCCGCATGAAGCCCTGAAATCGGTGGGAGCGTTGGAGGAATATCTGACAGGATATTTCACTGACGGAGTCCTCAGGCTGGATGCCGCAGATGTCGATGAAATTGAAAAGATGGCTCAGGCTTTTGAACAGTTTGATAATCAATAACACAGAATACAATGGAAGAGACTCTTTTGAAAACCTGTCTTCATGACAGACACGTTGTCCTCGGTGCACTGATGAGCCCGTTTGCAGGCTTCGATATGCCGATCCAGTACACCAATATCACAGAAGAACATAACGCAGTCCGTCATAAGGCCGGCATGTTCGACGTGTCGCATATGGGTGAGATCTTCGTAAGCGGTCCCGATGCCGACAAGTTTGTCAACCATGTGTTTTCCAATAACATAGAAGGCATGGAGGACGGAAAGATCCTTTATGGAATGATGCTCTATCCAAACGGAACGACTGTGGATGATCTCCTGGTATATAAGGAATTCGTTCCTGATCGTTACCTCCTCGTAGTCAACGCTTCGAACATCGCGAAGGACTATGAGTGGCTCTGCGCTCAGGCAGAAGGCTATGACGTGAAGGTTGTCAATGCATCGGATGACTGGGGACAGATTGCCCTGCAAGGCCCTGAGGCCGAGAAATATGCAGTCGAGACTCTCGGACTGGATGAGGCTGCCGCACTGGGATTCTATACATATTATGAAACAGAATATCCCGGCGTGGCAGAGCCGAGGATGATAGTCAGCCGCACTGGATACACAGGTGAGGACGGATTTGAGATATATGCCTCACATGAGGCCATTCTGAAGATATGGGACACTCTGCTTGAAGCAGGTGTGGTTCCTTGCGGACTCGGCTGCCGCGACACTCTTCGCTTCGAGGCTGGACTTCCTCTTTACGGACATGAACTCAGCGATGAGATCACTCCGCTTGAGGCAGGTCTGGGAATGTTCGCCAAGGTCAAGGATAAGGCGGATTTCATCGGACGTGATGCGCTGGTCGCTCAGAAGGAGGCAGGCCTTGCGCGCAAGAGTGTGGGAATCGAGCTTCAGGACAAGGCTATTCCTCGTGCAGGTTACCCAGTGGAGGTGAACGGAGTGCAGGTGGGAGTTGTGACTACAGGATACCGCTCGATTTCGACCGACCGCAGTGTATGCGTCGCCCTGGTGGATAAGGCATATACCGAACTCGGGACCCAGGTGGAGATCCGCATCCGTAAGAAGGTGTTCCCAGGCATCGTTACAAAGAGACGTTTTTATGAAACTAATTATAAAAAATGACATATTATGGCAAAGACAGTAGAAGGACTCTATTACAGCGAGTCACACGAATGGGTAAAGGTTGAAGGAAATGTAGCAATCGTAGGTATCACTGATTTCGCTCAGCACGCAATGGGCGACCTCTCATATGTGGATATGCCTGAGGTTGACGACGAACTCGAGAAAGGCGAGGAGTTCGGTGCAGTGGAAAGCGTGAAGGCTGCCAGCGACCTTTTCTGCCCTGTTTCAGGAACTGTAGTCGAGATCAACGAGGAACTTGAGGATGCTCCAGAGCTTCTGAATGTGGATGCTTTTGCAAACTGGATCATGAAGGTCGAGATGAGCGATCCGTCTGAGCTTGAGTCCCTTATGGATGCAGCTGCATATGAGGCTATGTGTGCAAACGAGTAAAAAGACATATTATGGCATTCGCTTATTTTCCGCATACGGAAGATGACATCCGCCAGATGCTGGACAGAATCGGAGTAGGGTCCCTTGAGGAACTCTACTCCGATGTTTCACAGGACGTCATCTACCGTGAAGAATATGACCTCCCGGACGCTATGTCCGAGCATGAGGTGCGCCAGTATTTCGAGGAACTCTCGGAGCAGAACACAAATCTTTTCTGCCTCTGCGGTCTCGGAGCCTACGACCATTATTCTCCGGCCGTGATTTCTCATATCATTTCCCGTTCCGAATTCCTCACGGCATACACTCCATATCAGCCTGAAGTCTCTCAGGGAACTCTCCGCTATATATTTGAGTATCAGTCGATGATCACTGAACTCACCGGCATGGACTGCACCAATGCTTCGATGTACGACGGTGCGACTGCTGCGGCTGAGGCCATGATGATGGCTATGGCTTCGACAAAGAAGAAGACCCGCGTTCTTGTCTCTGAAGGCCTTCTGCCACAGGTCATCAGGGTGGTGAAGACCTATGCAAAGTTCAATGGAGTGGAACTCGGTTTCATCCCTTGTCAGGAAGGTGCGACTTCCTACGGTGCCCTTGCCGCTGAACTTGCTGCAGGAGATGTGGCAGGTGTGCTTGTTCCCGGTATCAATAAATATGGAATCATAGAGGACCTGACAGGTTTCGCTGATGCGGTTCATGCACAGAAGGGATTGCTGATGGTATATTCCGATCCTTCTTCCCTTGCAGTCATCAAGACTCCTGGTGAGTGGGGTGCAGATATAGTATGCGGTGACTCTCAGACTCTTGGAGTGCCTCTCTGCTTTGGAGGTCCATATGTCGGCTTCCTTGCCTGCACCAAGGATCTAGTGCGCAAGCTGCCTGGAAGAATCGTCGGTGCGACGAAGGATGTGGATGGAAAGCGTGCATATGTCCTCACCCTTCAGGCTCGCGAACAGCATATCCGTCGTGAGAAAGCGACCAGCAACATCTGCTCGAATCAGTCTCTGATGGCTCTCTATGTGACTGTGTATATGTCACTTATGGGTCCGAAAGGTCTTCGCGAAGTAAATGAACTCTGTTATGGTGGAGCTCATTATCTCCATGACAGGCTTCTTGAGACCGGTCTCTTCGAAAAGGCTTTCGACAAGCCGTTCCTGAAGGAGTTCACTCTCAGGTCTCTTGTGCCGGTGGATAAGCTTCAGGATGCCTTGATGCTCATTGGAGTGTTCGGGGCTGTCGAGGTTGAGAAGGGGCTTGTGAACTTCTGTGTCACTGAGAAGGTGTCTAAGGAAAATATTGATGCAGTTGTAGGATATCTTTCAAATATGGAGGGCCAGTCATGAAATACTACGACAAACTGATCTTTGATCTTTCCAAGGAAGGAAGACAGGGATATTCATTGCCTGCAAACCGTTGGACTGCAACAGTTTCCGAACTGCCGGAGAGTCTGCGACGCTCCTGTGAACCAGTTCTTCCACAGGTGAGTGAACTGGATGTTGTCCGCCACTATACCAATCTTTCGCAGATGAACTTCGGTGTGGATTCCGGATTCTATCCTCTGGGAAGCTGCACCATGAAATATAATCCCAAGATCAACGAGGAAATCGCAGCCATGCCTGCCTTTGCTGGTCTGCATCCGCTTCAGCCTGCTTCCACCGTGCAGGGTGCACTGAGACTTTACAAGGACCTGTCTCATGCACTTTCCGCCATCACCGGAATGGCCGAGTTCACTCTGGATCCGTTTGCCGGTGCGCATGGAGAACTTACCGGACTGATGGTCATCCGTCAGTATCATATCTCCCGTGGCGATCTCAAGCGTACGAGAATCATCGTTCCTGACAGTGCCCATGGCACAAATCCGGCTTCAGCAGCTGTCTGTGGTCTGGAAATCGTGCAGGTCAAGTCAAATGCAATGGGACTAGTGGATGTCGAAGACCTCAAGCCGCTGCTTGACGACACGATTGCAGGAATCATGATGACCAATCCTAACACTCTCGGACTCTTCGAGAAGGATATAAAGGAAATCGCTGCCCTTGTGCATGCCTGCGGAGGACTTCTGTACTATGATGGTGCCAACATGAACCCTCTCATGGGAGTGGTTCGTCCAGGTGACATGGGCTTTGATGTGCTCCACCTGAATCTCCATAAGACATTCTCGACTCCTCATGGTGGAGGTGGTCCGGGAGCTGGTCCAGTGGGAGTTGCGGCTCATCTTGCCTCGCATCTTCCGGTTCCGAAGGTCGTGGAGGCGGAGGACGGAACCCTGTATGTGGCTGACGGAACATGCCGTTGTGCTGTCTCTGAGGAAGGCTCCGGTGCATTCGGTCCTGCATGTGGCTGTGCACCTGAGTGCATGTGCGGATGCCAGTCCTGCGGTCAGATTTCCGGTTTCATGGGCAACTTCGGTGTGCTTCTGCGTGCATATACCTACATCCTGATGCTTGGAAAGCAGAATCTGAAGATGGTGGGACCTCTTGCCGTACTCGGCGCAAATTATATTAAGGAATCCCTCAAAGACTGTTACAGACTGCCTATTCCGACCGTGTGCAAGCATGAGTTCGTGTTCGACGGCCTTGCGGACCAGTCGACCGGTGTGACGACTCTGGATATAGCAAAGAGGCTTCTGGACTATGGATTCCATGCTCCGACCATATATTTCCCTCTGCTCTTCCATCAGTCGATCATGATCGAGCCGACCGAGACCGAGTCAAAGGAAACTCTGGACGGATTCATCGAGATCATGAAGCACATTGCTGCCGAGGCACTCAGCGATCCGGATTCGTTGAAGACAGCTCCGCACACGACCCCTGTACGCCGTCTCGACGAAACCACCGCTGCCCGCCAGCCGGTACTTAAATTTTCCGATCTGTCATAAATGCCGTTTCGCTCAATGTCTTGTATTTCAGTTACTTATAGCTTTGTCCTGCCTTCCCTGACAGGCAGGACAACTGGGTAAGTTCTTGATGTTCATGGGATTGGGTGCTACGATAATTGTTCAAAAATGAAGATAATCATCATAGGTGCAGGGCCGGGCGGTTACGAGACCGCCCTGCTTGCTGCGAAAAGGGGAGTCGAGGTGGTGCTGATCGAGTCAGCCCACGTGGGAGGTATATGTCTGAACGAGGGCTGCATCCCGACCAAGACCTTCTGCAAGAATGCTGAGGTTCTGGACAGTCTGCGTGAGGGTGAGACTTTCGGGTTGACTGATCTGACATATGGGTTTGACTTCAGTAAGGTCATCGACCGCAAGAATGCTGTCGTGGAACAGCTCCGTGGTGGCGTGGAAGGCCTTCTGAACAACAAGCTGATCACTCTTGTCCGCGGCAAGGCCTCCTTCAAGGATGCTCACACCGTGACAGTCACCCCAGGCGCCACCCCTGTCACCATGGAGAAATCTGTGGAATATTCCGCAGACCATATCATAATAGCCACAGGCTCAGTCTCCTCATCCCTCCCGATTCCGGGAGCGGATCTTCCAGGAATCCTTACATCCAGGGAAATTCTTGATATAGAGAAAGTTCCGTCAAGTCTGTGCGTCATAGGCGGCGGAGTCATAGGTCTGGAATTCGCTTCGATCTTCAGCAGTTTCGGTTGCGAGGTGACAGTCCTGGAGTACTGCAAGGACATTCTTCCGCGTTTTGACACCGACCTTGCCAAAAGACTCAAGCAGAGTCTTTCCAAGAGGGGAATCTCCATCGAGACCCAGGCTCAGGTCACAAGTATAACCGAATGCGACTCCAATGCGTACACCGTCTCCTACACAAGAAAAGGAAAAGAGGAAACTGTCACGGCAGAAAAGGTCTTGATGGCGGTGGGCCGTCGCGCAAATGTGGCATCCCTCAATCTGGACGACTTAGGACTGGAATACACCCAGCGTGGCATAGTGACCGACGAAAGGACGATGCAGACCAATATCCCTCATATATATGCTGTCGGTGACATAAACGGAAGGATGATGCTTGCTCATGCGGCCACCTTCCAGGGAATCGTCGCTCTCGACCATATCATGGGAGTGGAGAATCAGATAGACCTTTCAGTGATGCCGGCGGCAGTCTTCACCTCCCCGGAGGCGGCTTCAGTGGGCCTGACAGAGGATGAGTGCAAGGAGAGGGGAATACCGGTGAAATGCCTGAAATCCTTCTTCCGTGCAAACGGAAAGGCCGTAACGATGGGGGAGACAGACGGATTCTGCAAGGTGGTCGTGGCAGCCGAACCTAAGGAGGGTGCTCAGTCGCCATATCAGCCGGGCCGTGTCCTGGGATGCCACCTGTACGGACCCCATTCATCGGATATCGTGCAGGAGGCGTGTGCAATGATCAGCAGAAAGGCAACTCTTGAGGAATTTCAGAGTGTGATCCACACTCATCCGACCCTCACAGAGGTGCTCCAGTCAGCTATTCACAGTGTATAGATAACATAAAAATCAAACCAATGAAAAGCAGAATATTTATATTCATCGCGGCTTGTCTGATGACCATTTCCTGCAGTCAGAAGCCGGAAACCCCGGAATTCTGGCTTGGAGCCGATCTGGGATGGATAACGGAAATGGAACACAATGGTCATAAGTTCTACAACAAGGACGGACAGGAACGCGAGTGCACTGCCCTTATGAAGGAACTTGGTCTGAATGCTGTCCGTCATCGTGTGTGGGTGGATCCTTCAAAGCACGGCAACTGGTGCAGCAAGGAAGACCTTCTTGTGAAATGCCAGAGAGCAAAGGCTCTGGATATGGAGATTCTCGTGGATTTCCACTACAGCGACTGGTGGGCGGATCCTGCAAAGCAGAACATCCCAGCATCCTGGAGCGGACACTCATACGAGCAGATGAAGGAAGACCTCAGGAACCATACGGTGGAGGTACTTACATACCTGAAGGACAACGGGATAACCCCTAAGTGGATCCAGGTGGGCAATGAAACCCGTAACGGTTTCCTCTGGAGTGTGAAGTCTAACGAACTCGGCTGGCCGGAGATCGATGAGAACGGCAACACCACCATCACCGAGTCGATGGGACACGTGGTCAACAATCCGGAGCAGTATGCAGGATTCTTTGCTACAGGCTATGATGCCTGCAAGAGCGTCTTCCCTGAGGCAATCGTCATGGTGCATCTCGACAACGGTTTCGATCAGGACCTCTATGATTTCAATCTCGGAGTCCTCAAGGACAACGGTGCCAAGTGGGACATGATAGGAATGTCTCTCTATCCTTATTGGGCGCTTGACGGAGGATACAGGGACGATGAGGAACAGACCATCACTGACTGCATAGCAAACATCCGTCATGTCAGCGAGAAGTTCGGCTGCGACGTGATGATTGTCGAAACTGGTTTCTACGTAGATGAGAACGATCCTGAGCGCCTTGAACGCGGACGCAGGCAGCTTGCCCGTGTCATCCGCGAGTCAATGAATGAGACAAACGGCAGATGCAAGGGTGTCTTCTATTGGGAACCCGAGTGCAAGCCGTCTCAGTACCGTCTGGGCGCCTTCACAGAAGACGGACGCCCGACAGTCATAATGGATGCCTTCTCAGACTGGTCCGAGTAGTCGGAATCAGCGCATTCAAAGATCACCGCCCCGGATCGTCATTGATGACTTTCCGGGGTGTTTCTTGTTATTTCCCCTCCTGTAAGGTAACTGAGCACCTCCACAGACAGACCTACGAATATTAAAACAGCGAGCCACATATTTACCTCCATTTTTAGTTTATGGTGCAAATATATGACCCGCTTGTGCTAAACCATGGCACTTTTAGGGGCGCCTATGGTGAGATTTATTCATATATCAGAGTGTAAGTGACTTGAGCAGTGTCTTGTCTTCGGATATGAGCCTGTTCATGTCTATATGTGTGCAGACCTCCTCCTTCAGGAAACGGGAAGTGGATCCAGTGTTGGCGGGATCCCATGTCAGCAGCACTACATGAGTCTTGAGCGCTTTCAGCTTTCTTGCAAGCATTTCATGGTCTGCATCTCCGCTGATAAGCACTACATAGTCAAAATTGCGGAAAAGCGTCATTTCATAGGTGTCCAGTGCAAACCATGTGTCAACGCCCTTCTCGATCACACCTCCATGCGGATTCTCGCGAAGGTGCTTGTAGTGGAAGATGACGTCATTTTCAATGAGCATGTCCTCGAACTTTCTTTCAGAGTAGAGCAGATTCCTGTCGCTGGCGTCACTCACCCGATATCTTCCTCTATAGTAATGAGATTCAGTGATATACAACTTCTTTCTGTCTATCCCTTCCAGTTCTGCAATCTTCTTTGGAATGAAGCTGAGCAGGGCCTTCAGGTTGACCTCGGCCATCCCTCTGAATCCTTCGTTTATCTTGGCATAATATCCGCCGTCGATAAATACTCCTATTGATCTGTTCTCCATGATTTAAGATATTATTCAGTGAAAGTCATTTCGTCGAAAAGATATGAAGCCCCTCCGATCTTTTCTATAGTGAAGAGCACATATCTGACATCCAGAGATATGTTTCTGCATATTTCCGGATCAAACACTATGTCGCTCATGGTGCCTTCCCACACGCGGTCGAAGTTCAGTCCTATCAGGTCTCCGTCAGCATTTATCACAGGGCTTCCGGAATTTCCTCCCGTGGTGTGGTTCGTAGCTATGAAACATACAGGAACCTCACCGGATGCATCTGCCCAGCGTCCATAGTCCTTGGTTGCATATATGTCGCGGAGCCTTTGAGGAATATTGTAGTCAAAGATCTCCGGATTGTCCTTCTCCATGATTCCCTTTATGGTGGATGAAGGGGTGTAATATACGCCGTCGGCAGGGGAGTATCCCTTTATATGGCCGTAGGCGACGCGGAGCGTGAGATTAGCGTCCGGATAGAATGTTTCAAGAGCCTTGGGACCGTTGATAGCCTCTGCATATTCCATCTGACCCCTCATATAGTCTCTGTAAGCCAGCTGGAGTTCCTGATTCAGACGAGCCGCCTCCGGACGTATGTCCTTGCTGTACCAGTTGTAATATTCGTTGAAGAACACCACGGCAGGGTCATTCATGACCTTATCCCTGTCGGTACCAATGCTTTCCTGATCCTTTGCCACAGATAAAGCCTCCACAGCGGCCCGGTCTGTGAACATTGTGGCTGCGAACAGGTCCTCGGCCCACGCCTTGGCATTCCCATATTTCTGCATCATTTCCGAATGATACTTCGGCTTGAATGCCTCCGGCATGTTCCTGTCAAATTCCTGAATCATGGCAGCAAATATCTCCTTGTCGATAGGGAGGTGATAGTCCTTGAAGAAAGACTCTGAAAGATCGCATGCCTTTCTGCTGTCGAATGACAGACTGTCATCCGCTTCCTTGTACAGTTTTGCGATGCTTGATGCAAATGCTGCAGCTTCCACGGCACGGATAGTCTCTCCGTAATAATCCGTGGCGAAAGTATATGGCTCCAGCTGTCCGTAAATCTGCGCAATCCTGTCAGTAAGTCCTTCATATTCAGTGCCGACAGCCCATTTGGAAAAACCCTTCTCATATTCCTTCTTGGTCTGCACCGTCTTCATCTTCCGGATTCCCTTCACCTCTCCCTGCCATTTCTTCCATGCATTGGCTACTCCGGCGTGCTTTGAGGAGTATTGTATCCGCACCTTCTGGCTTTCAGCCTGGTGCCTGCTCATGATGTCCAGCCTCTTTGTCCTGAGTGCTATCTTGTGCGGGTCTCCCGTCTCCTCAATGTATCTCACCCCCTCAGAATGAATGTATTCCTGAGTGCGTCCAGGGAAACCGTAAATGAATGTGAAGTTGCCTTCCTGTACTCCCTTGGTAGAGATCCTGAAATACTTCTTAGGCTGATATGGGACGTTGTCCGGCGAATATGGAGCCGGATTGTTGTCACTGTCTGCGTATATGCGGAATATTGAGAAGTCGCCTGTATGTCGTGGCCACATCCAGTTGTCAGTGTCTCCTCCGAACTTTCCGATAGATGAAGGGGGCGCACCCACAAGTCTTACGTCCGGATACTCACGGTACAGGAACAGGAAATACTGATTGCCGTAGTAGAGTGCTTCCACTCTTGCCCTCAGCCCCTTTCCTTCCTGAGTGACCTCCTTTATAAGTGCATCTGAATTCTGCTTGACGAGTCCTGCCCGCTCGGATTCCGACATTTCAGGTGAGTACCCTTTCAGAATGATTCCTGTAACGTCCTCCATCCTTTCCAGAAAGCTGACTGTCAGTCCTTTGTTCGGAAGTTCCTCCTCCCGGCTCATTGCCCAGAATCCGTCTTTGAGATAGTCGTGCTCCACGCTGCTGTGCTGCTGTATCTGTCCGTATCCGCAGTGGTGATTGGTGAGCAGGAGACCCTCAGGAGAGACCAGTTCTCCCGTGCAGCCCCTTCCGAACAGTACGACGGCGTCCTTGAGTGACGCCTGGTTTATGCTGTATATGTCCTCTGCATTCAGTCTGAATCCTTTCTCCTGCATGTCGGCAATCCTGTTCCCGATCAGCGACGGAAGCCACATGCCCTCGTCTGCTCTTGCTGTCATGGCACAGAATGCCGTCAGCAGACTCACTGTTATGATCAATCTTTTCCTCATCTTGTACCTTTATATTATATATATCAGCAAAAATACAAACTTGCCATATGATATACAACCCTCGTCAAACAAAAAAGCCACCCTCGTCGGGTGGCTCCAGTGTGTATTAAAAACTATTTCAAAGTCCTCATGTCTGAGTATCTTGCTTCCGGAATCTTGAATGAGCCTCCTGTCACTTCGATGGTCCTTTCTGGATTGCTCTTGCTTGCGGCAGTGAATCCGAACCTTCCTTCTATCGCGCATCTGACTTCACCGTCCTTTGTCAGAATACCGCCTTCCTTCTGGAAATCAGTGAATTCGATCCATCCGGTCACTGCATGGTCATCTTCCTTGTTGAAATTGTAGTCTTCGATGCAAGCGAAAGATGTTCCGGCATCCTCGAAAGGAATCTCATATCTGTGATTCAGTCTGAAAGGCTCCTCTGAGTCGACCACCATTCTCAGTGTGAATGCGTCAGGGAACTGTGTCGAGAAGAAGAAAGTGAAGCTTCCGTCCTTTGAGCAATACTGTGAACTGGTGTATGTGTTCTCTGTAACATTGAAGTTGATGTCCTCTATGTTTAGGGAAACGGGTGCCGGCATCGACATGTCGTCAACCATGATGGTGTCGATGGCGTTAAGCATCTTGATGCTTCCGCCGAGAGTCAATGCAGCGATGAAAAGTATAAGGCTTGTTATGATGTTCTTACGCATGGTCAATTCGTTGTTTAGGGTCGCTTCTTCCGAAACACCGGGATTAAGATGCATGTCCATGCGTTAATGTTGCATGAAAAATCAAAAAAAATATAAATATTTTTATATTTGCGGCAGAAATACCGGTTTGACCATGAAAAAACTCCTGTTTGCTATATTTATATGCCTTCCTGTGGCTCTTCAGGCCCAGAACGTAACCCTTATTTCGGAAAATGACTCGATCCCGTCTCTTATCGAGCGGATTCTTGAAAAGCACGATTCCGCACGTGTAGTTACAGGAAAGCACAGGAACATCAAGTCACACATCAATCTGGAGTTTGTTTCATCTGTCAACGCGGACTTCACCGAGGGAGCTTTCAACGAACTGTCATTCAAGACCAACCGTGTGCGTCTGGAGTTCTACGGAAGACTGAACGACCATCTTTCCTACCATTTCCGCCAGTCATACAACAGGTATCACAATCCCTATGCTGTGGACAATCTGTCTTCATCCATCGAGTACGCTAACATCAAGTGGCACCATAAGGACAAGTTCGAACTGGTCGCCGGAAAGCAGTTCGTGGCCTTTGCCGGATATGAGGGCTATGTCAACGGCATCAAGGTCAGGGAGTTCAGCGAATTCAACAACAATACGGAAATCTACCAGGCCGGTCTGATGGGCGTGATCAATTTCAGCCCGACACAGCTTCTCATGCTTCAGGTCACCAACAACCGCAGCGGCAATGACAATGACGTCCTTCTGTACGGCCTCCCTGACGGTATCGAGTCCGCAAAACTGCCGCTTCTGGCGACAGTCAACTGGAACGGAAAGTTTGCAGACGAGTCGGTACATCTGATGTATTCCGCTTCGGTCGGTCAGCAGGCCAAAGGCAGGAACATATATTATCTCATGTGCGGCAATATCTTCGAGAAAGGACCGGTCCTGGCCTATCTGGACGTGCTTTACGCCCGTTGCGGACTTGATTATCAGCAGCGTATAACCACCCTTCAGGGGCAGGGAAGGGGAATGCTCCCTGTCACAGCTCAGAACACTCAGTACCTGACATTCATCGCAAATGTGGACTACCAGTTCCATCCTAAGTGGAATGTCTATGTGAAGGGTGCCTACGAGACAGCCGGAGTGTACGAGGCCAACGGAGTCTTTGCCAATGGCAGGTATATGACATCGTGGAATGCTCAGGCCTGCGTCGAATGGTTTCCGTTCACGGAAGACAAGGGCTTCAAGGTCTTTGCCCACTATCTCTACAAAGGACATCACCTCACACAAAACGCAGACGCGCTGATGGCGGTCATGCCGCACACTCAGCGCGCCTCCTTAGGCATCGTATATGTCATCCCTGTGCTTTAACCAACTGTCATTCCGAGCTTGTCGAGGAATCTACAGGATGTTGAGACTCTGCTCCTTGATCTTCTCCAGCTCATCCTTCATCTTCACCACAAGCTTCTGAATCTCAGTGTGATTCGCCTTGGAACCTGTAGTGTTGATTTCGCGTCCCATCTCCTGTGCTATGAAGCCAAGCTTCTTGCCGGGATTCGGCTCGGAATCAATGGTTTCCAGGAAATAACGGCAGTGCTGGCGAAGACGCACCTTCTCCTCGTTGATGTCCAGCTTCTCGATATAGAAGATCATCTCCTGTTCCAGACGGCTCTGGTCAGGTTCTGCCTTGAGCTCAGCAAAACGGTTTAAAATTTTTTCACGGATTGCGTCCACTCTCTCCTGTTCGAAAGCCTCCACCTGCGCAGAATATTCGAGGATCTTGGCCACATTTCCGGTGACGTCCTTGTAGAGCACTTCGCCCTCCTGTGCGCGGAAGGCATTGATGTTGGCCAGCGCCTCGTCAATGCAGGCCTCCACTGCCGGCCAGTTCTCCTCGTTGATCACATCCTGCTTCTTCGCGTCCATAACTTCCGGCATTCTGAGTATGGTCGCCAGAAGGTCGTTAGGATTATGCATCCACAGGTTGACCGCCCCTATCTTTCCTCCCAGTTCGCTGATCTGCTGGTAGTACTGCATCGCCATGTCCATGTTGATCTGCTTGGCATTCTCGGCCGCATTAGGCTCGAATGTCATGAACATATCAATGTTACCCCTCTGAAGTTCAGCTGCAATCTTCTGACGGACTGCGATTTCCTTATCCTTGGGAAGAAGTGATGTCTTAAGGCTTATATCGGCGGTCTTTCCGTTCAGTGAGCGGACTTCGACCGTTACTTTTCCTGTTTCCAGCAAGACTTCAGCCTTGCCGTATCCTGTCATTGACTTTATCATATCGTATATTTTCTGATTAGCGCTCGCAAAAATACTTAAAATTCCGTATATTTGCCCGATTATTTGCAAATTCAAACAACCGACCATATGGAAGAGGTAAACAAGGAAGTGACTGAGACAAGGAATCTCAACTTTTTGGAGGAGATCATCGAGGCGGATCTCGCAAGCGGAAAACATGAATCGATAATGACCCGCTTCCCGCCTGAACCAAACGGATATCTGCATATAGGCCACGCAAAGAGCATCTGCATAAACTTCGGCCTTGCAAAGAAATACGGCGGAAAGACTAATCTCCGCTTCGACGACACGAATCCTGTCAAGGAGGACACCGAATATGTAGATTCGATAAAGGAAGACATCAAGTGGCTTGGCTTTGACTGGGTCAACGAGCGTTATGCTTCAGACTATTTCGACCAGCTCTATGAGTGGGCCGAACTCCTTATCCAGAAGGGACTGGCTTATGTGGATGATCAGACTCAGGAGGAGATACGTGCAGGCCGCGGAACAGTACAGGTGCCTGGAACAGAGAGCCCGTACCGCAACAGAAGCGTAGAGGAGAACCTCAGACTCTTCCGCGAGATGCGCGACGGAAAGTATGCAGATGGAGAGAAGGTGCTTCGTGCCAAGATCGACATGGCGCACCCTAACATGCTCTTCCGTGACCCGCTTTTGTACAGAATCATCCACGCCCATCACCACCGCACAGGCGACAAGTGGTGCATCTATCCTATGTACGACTATGCTCACGGCCAGTCTGACTCGATTGAGAACATCACTCACTCGATATGTACCCTTGAGTTCGACGTTCACCGTCCTCTCTACGACTGGTTCATCGAGAAGCTCGAGATCTTCCCGTCACATCAGTATGAGTTCGCAAGACTCAACCTCACATATACGGTGATGTCGAAGCGTAAGCTCCTCGAACTTGTGAAGAACAACTATGTAAGCGGCTGGGATGACCCTCGTATGCCTACAATCTGCGGTATACGCCGTCGTGGATACACTCCGGAGTCGATCCGCATGTTTGCCGAGAAGGTGGGAGTGGCAAAGCGTGAGCAGCTCATCGACCTCCAGCTCATGGAGTGGTGCGTACGTCAGGACCTCAATGAACGCTCTAACCGCTACATGGTGGTCCAGGACCCTGTGAAGCTTACCATCACCAACTGGGAGCCTGGCAAGGTGGAGTGGTTCGACGCCCCTCTCAATCCTGCAGATCCAGAAGGACCTTCACGCAAGGTGCCTTTCACCGGTGAGGTTTACATCGAAAGAAACGACTTCATGGAGGAGCCGCCTAAGAAATATTTCCGCCTCAAGCCCGACGGAGAGGTGCGCCTCAAATATACATATATTGTAAAGTGCCAGGAGGTGGTGAAGGATGCGGAAGGCAACATCGTCGAGATCAAGTGTACTTACGATCCGACTTCAAAGCCTGGGGCAGGCGAGTGGCGTTCTGTCAAGGGAACCATCCACTGGGTGTCCACCGAGCATGCAAAGGAGCTTGAACTCAGGCTCTACGACAAACTCTTCACAGAGGCTCAGATGGGCCAGATTCCTGAAGGTGAGGACTATAAGAGCTACCTCAATCCGGAGTCTCTCGTAATCGCCGAAGGATATGCAGAGCCGGCTCTTTTGGAGGACAATTCAGGCATAGCGGTTCAGTTCGAGCGTGTGGGATATTTCTTCAAGGATCCGGACAGCACACCTGATCACTACGTATTCAACAAGACTACAGCCTTGAAAGACAGTTTCAAGTTCTAACCCCTGTCATTCTGAGCTTTCCTCTGTCATTCTGAGCGCAGCGAAGAATCTTTGGCAAACAGATTGCTAAAAGACGTTTCATGACACAAAAACAGTGATTATGAAACGTCTTATGCTTTTATGTGCGACAGTGGCTATGACAGCTATCTTCGCGACCCCTTCAGATGCCTGCACAGGCATTTCCCTGTCTGCCAGGGACGGCAGCAGGGTAGTGGCCCGTACGGTCGAATGGGCAGCTACCCCGATGCAGTGCGGATATATGGTCTGTCCTCGTGGACACACTTTCCAGTCATACACCCCGACCGGAGCCAACGGCATGAAATACACGTCGGTATATGGCTTTGTCGGAATTTATACGGAATACGAACCCTTCGTGGTGGAAGGTGTCAACGAAGCAGGCTTGTCTGCCGGCCTCTTCTTCTTCCCGAACTACGGAGACTATGCACCTTATGTAGAGGCGAACAACGACAAGACTCTCTGCGACATGCAGTTCGTCTCATGGGTGCTCTCCCAGTTCTCGACAATCGACCAGCTCAAGGCCGAACTCCAGCGTGTGGATCTCGTCACACTTTCACATAATATAGGTGCGGTCCACTGGAGAATTGCCGAGCCGAACGGCCGTATGGTTGTCCTTGAAGTGGTGGCCGGCGTACCTCATTTCTATGAGAATACTCTCGGAGTCCTCACTAACGCCCCAGGGTTCCAGTGGCACATGACCAACCTGAACAATTACGTCAATCTCCATCCTGGAACCACTCCGGACAATCAGTTGAAACCAGGAGTCGTTCTCAAGCCTCTCGGACACGGAAGCGGCATGCTGGGTCTCCCTGGAGACTTCACATCGCCGTCAAGGTTCGTGCGTGCGGCATTCTACCAGACCACAGCCCCGGATTCTGCGACAGGATTCGACGCAATAATCCAGGCTTTCCATATCCTGAACAGCTTCGACATTCCGATCGGCAGTCAGCATCCTAAGGACCAGATTCCAAAGGGAATGCCGAGTGCGACTCAGTTCACGGCTGCGACAGACCAGACTGCCCTTAAACTCTACTACAGGACTGCCTGGAATATGAACATACGCTGCATAGACCTTATGAATATAGATTTCGCCAAGGTCAGATACCAGTCTCATCCGCTCGATGCGACACAGGTGCAGCCGGTGGAGGCAGTTCACGTCAAGTGATGCTGCTTCAGGCCGCCGTTAACGCGGCGCGCTTCCGTCCTCTGCAATGGCAAGGCCAGCCATACGCCGAGGCTCTATATATCACTTTCTATCAGCGGTCGCCGGGAAACAGCCCCATGCTGTCCCCGGCGATTATTATATGGTCATTCTCTTTGAAATGTACCTCCTCCTCCATCATTCTCTTCTGTTTTTGAGAGTGTAAAGTAAAACAAAACACCATAAATGTAAAATAAAATAGGTTTTGTGTTAAATATACCATATCTTTGCGAGGGTGATGAAATCGTAAGGAAATTCAACTGTTAAATCTATAATTATTATGACAACAAAGCTTATCAAGAACTGCTTTGGCGGGGTTCCATATGAATCTCCGTCAACCAATCCGATTGCAATGAAGAATGAGGGAGTCCTTTGCGCAAGCGGAGAATTCACAATTCAGAAATTCGAACATGATGCTGAAACGTTGAACTTCTAACATTGGACTTACAATCATGAAAAGACATTTTTACACACTGGGTTTGATGTTGGCAGCCACATTCACCCTGACAAACTGTGCACAGGAAATCGATAATCCTAACGATGTACCTTCTGCCGGTATTCCATTTGAAATCGTTGCTACTTCTGCTGAGACAAAGACCGTGAATGATGGTCTGAATACTAAATGGGTGGCTGATGATCAAATCAATATCTTCCACGCTGTGGCTGAAACAAATGCATACGTTGCCGATGGTGCATTTACTGTTGCTGAAGCTGATGTGGCCACAGGTCGCTTTACAGGAACTCTCTCTGCAGCTCTTGAATCTGATAAGGTATACGATTGGTATGCTTTATACCCGTATAGTGAGCATGTTACAACCCCAGGTGAGCATGATGAGGGTTATACATACATAGGTCACAGCAAAGGCCTCAATCAGAGTGGATATGACAGCATGGCTTCTCTGAAGGGAAGCGTCTGCCCTCTGTATGGTATCGCGACAGCAGTTCCTGAAGGAACCAAACCTTCGATGACAATGAACCATATATCTTCTATCGTTGCTATCAATGTCACAAATGCAACTGAGGAGGCTCTTACAGTATCTACCGCATCACTTACTGCTGAGGAGGATATTGTTGGTTCATATTTCATTGATATTACCAAGTCTCCTGTAGTATGTACTCCAAGTGCGTCGAATTATGTTAATAATACTGCAACCGTGAATGTGTCAGGCGGTACAGAGCTTGCTCAGGGTGAGTCAGCAATTCTCTACCTGGCTATCAAGCCTTTTACTGCCGCAACTGGTGAGAAGCTCGTTCTTTCTGTAAATGGTTATGAGAAAGAACTTACAATGACCAAAGATGTAACTTTCGCAGCTGGTAAAATTAAGATATTGAATTTCTCTTATGATAAAGAACCAGATCCTGTCGTACCAGAACCAGAAGGAACTGTAAATGCAACTATTTCATTTGCAAGCGATGCACAGAGAATTTCTCATGATGGTGATGGCCAGGTATGGGAAAATGATGGAATTACATTTACCAATGCAAAGCACAACTCTACTAATGCTGTGGTAGACAATGTGAATCCTGTAAGATTGTATAAGAATTCAAAGATTACAATTGAGGCTCCTGGCAATATAGTAAAGATTGAATTCACCTCTAGTACTGGTGATTATTTTGGATATTTGAAATCACTTCTTCCAAATGCATCTGTTAATGGACAGGTTGTCACTGAAGTTTATGATGGGTCATCTAATACAGTTGAGTATGAATTGTCAACTGGTCAGTTGAGATTGAATAGCCTTACTGTGACTTATTCTACTGAGGGCTATGTTCCACCGGTGCTTGAATCAATTGCTGTAAGCGGTGATTACAAGACTGAGTTTATACAAGGTTCTACATTCTCGTTTGGTGGTGTCGTTACTGCTACTTATGACAATGGCTCAACTAAGAATGTAACTACTGACTGTGTGTTCTCTGGCTATGATCTTGAGCAACTTGGTGATCAGACTGTGACTGTTTCTTATGAGGACGAAACTGCTGAATATGATATCACTGTCATAGAGAAACCAGCAGCAGGTTCTTCTGTCACTGTTGAAATGTCTTCATTCTCCAATACTGCAGATGCCCTGGATGATGTAATTTCATATACCACTGCAAAAGGTGGCGGAACAGCTAATCCAGCTATAAATAACTCGATAATTCGTATTTATCAGGCTGGCTCAGGTAAAACAGAAGGTGGATCAATCACTATCAAGGCTGCGGACGGTTACACTTTGACTTCTGTGACTATTGGTTCTACTATGAATACATCAATTGCATATACTATTGGAAACAGCACAACAAAGTCTTCGTCAGAATCACTTAGCGCTAATGGTAAATATACCGTTGATGATATAAACTCAAATTCCATTACATTCTATTGTATGGGAACATCGTCATCAACTCGTCTGTATGTAAATTATCTGAGTGCAACATACACTAACTGACCATCATCCGGCTGAGGCGTCGGGGGTGATGAGCCCACAGGCGTTGAGCCTGGCGCGACGGTGACCACCGGGAGTGTGGAGATAAAGAGTTCGACAGAGGTTTCTCTGTCGGGCTCTTCATCTTGTTGTATGGGTACTATACTTCGAGGCTTATTTCGTGGCAACTTAAAATAGTGCGTTTCATCTGGAAACACGCCATCTTTCCCGGACAAGTCTGCTCAATTGCAGTGACCACGGCACCGACAGGCAGACTTTTAGCCAATACAGCGCCTGTCTGTGCAGAATATCATGCCTGTGGCACCTGAAACGGCACCAACAGGCAGACTTTTGACCAAAACATTGCCTGTCGGTATCCTCGATAAAGTGAGGCTCAGAAGAATCATTTCACCAATGGGTCTTGTTAAGAAAGCTATTTTGAGTACTTTGGTGAACTGTTTCGCATTTTGTATCTTTGCACTCAAATTTGATGTGTCCATGAAGAAACTGAGGGTTCCAAACACATACGTAATAATTTTCTGTGCGATTCTGCTGGCGGCTCTGGCTACATGGCTGGTGCCGGGTGGGGTTCCGCAGACGTGGCAGGTGTTTTCTGCCGTTTATGAAGGCTTCAGCCAGCAGGCGGACATTATTGCTTTCGTCCTTATTGTCGGAGGTGCCTTCTGGGTGGTTAACAGCACCAAGGCTGTGGATGAGGGAGTCGCAAAGTTCATCGGGGCTGTAAGACGTCTGGAAAGGTTCTCGTTTGTCAGGAAGGCTGGTGCTGGGAATATAGTCATTGTCCTTGTGATGCTGCTTTTCGGCCTTTTCGGGGCCGTTTTCGGCATGAGTGAGGAGACGATAGTCTTTGTTGCGGTGGTGATTCCTTTGGCCAGATCTCTTGGATACGACGAGTTCATTGCAGTGTTCATGGTCTATGTCGCTGCCCATGTGGGTTTTGCCGGTGCAATGCTCAATCCGTTCACCATCGGCATCGCTCAGGAGATGGCTGGACTGCCTCTTTTCTCCGGAATCGAATACAGGACTTTGTGCTGGTGCGTTCTCATGACTGTCGCCATAGTTTTCGTGCTTTATCAGGCTGCCAGGACAAGAAAGAATCATCTGCTACTCCAGACAGATCAGCAAGTACAGGAAAGGGCGGAGGCAGACATCACGGTGGAGCCTCAAAGCCGCTCGGGTGCCTGGTTATCCTTCGCCCTTACCGTGGCTGCATTACTGCTCTTTACCGTTTTCTATGCCTCTGAGTGCGTTGTGAAGATCGGTGGCAGAGAATACTCTGTTCCATGGCTGTTGTGGCTCGCAACTGGTCTTTACCTGATTTTTTCCCTGATTTCTCTCAGAAGCTCAGTGAAGATGTATATCCTGAACATGCTCATGTTCACGATAGTCTTTCTTGTAATCGGAGTGATGGGCTACGGATGGTATCTCCCTGAAATCTGTGCCCTGTTCATGGCATTGGCTGTCGCTGCAGGTATTTCAGCGGGATATTCTCCCGATAATATTGCCAAGGAGTTTGTCGCCGGTGCAAAGGATATCTTCTCTGCGGCCCTCGTGATAGGTTTTGCAGCAGGAATCATCGTGATTCTCAACAATGGTCAGGTGATTGACAAGATGCTCTCAGCAATGGCAGCCTCATTGGAGAAGAGCGGCAGGGTAGGGGCTCTGGCTTCCATGTATGGAATCCAGACCTTCATCAATCTGTTCATTCCTTCAGCATCGGCAAAAGCAGCCATAACAATGCCTGTCATGGCTCCGTTTTCGGACATGATAGAGGTTTCGCGTCAGGCGACAGTACTTGCCTTCCAGTTCGGAGACGGTTTCACGAATATGATCACTCCATGTTCCGGTGTCCTTATGGCTGTCCTTTCGGTGGCAAAGATCCCATACGGAAAATGGGTGGGAAGAGTCTGGAAGTTCATTCTGCTTCTGATCGCCCTAGGCTTCCTGCTTCTTCTTCCGACCCTGTTCCTGGATATACCGGGATTCTGATCCTTGGACAGTAATAATCAAAGGAGGGTTACCGTCACGGCAGCCCTCCTTTTTTGTACTTTAACTATAATTTCGGTCTAAATACACAAATAACAGAATTGTTATATCAGGTTCTGTTACCCTTTACTTTAACCTTATGACGCAAAGGTAAGGCATTGCCCGCTTTTGTGAAAATAATAGTGATTTCAGGGATAAAAATGTGATTATACCATGTAATTTGTGACTAAAATCAATTATTTGTGACGAATAAAATTATTTTGTATTTTTGTCACACCTAAATTGTGACTAAAATGACTACCGTTCCAAGTGAATTCAGACGCTTTGTGCCGCAGTTGCTGCATATGATCACTCTTCCTGTCTTCTTCTTCATCTTCATGCTGCTCTATCAGCCTATGGATGTCGTGAATGTCATGGGAGATGAGTGGTTCGCAGTGCATCTGACCATCATTTCCTGCATTCTGCTGCTTTCTGTCATAGTGGTAAGGCTCTTGTATTATTTCATTCCTCTCCGGATTAACTACACTTTGTATGCTTGCTGGTGCCTGCTGGAAATGATATTTGCATCGTTTTTCGTGGCTTTATATCTGTGGCTGGCCCTCCATCGTGATATGCCTTATTTTGAAGTGGTCCAGATTTCCTTCCGCTTCCTGTTCTTTGCCATGATATTCCCGTACACCATATTGGCGTTGGGCATCAGGGTCTATGCATATCACTCTAAGGGAGTTCTTCCGGATGATTCTCAGGTGCAGAGAATGCGGTTCTATGATGTCAATCATAATCTGAAGATAGTTCTGACGCCCGACTCAATCATGTATATCGCTTCTGATGAGAACTATGTGAACATTTCATACGCTGAGAACGGCAAAGAAAGGATCTATACCCTGCGTAGTTCCATGAAGGCTATTGATGAATTATGCCAGGAAAACGGTCTGGTCAGATGCCATCGTTCCTATTTCGTCAATCCTGCCTTTGTAAAGGTTCTGCGAAAGGATAAGGAGGGGGTCATATATGCAGAAATGGAGTCCAGGGATATGCCGCATATCCCGGTCTCCAAGAAATATTATGACCGTCTTGCCGAACTTTTATATTAGAAGAGTCCGTACAGCTGTGCGTCGATCTTGTCCGTGATGTGTGAGAAGTCTTCGGGACGATGCTCATAATCGAGGTTGTCTGCCTCGATTATGAGAACTTTTCCCTTATAGTTTGCAATCCATTCCTCATATCTTTCGTTAAGATTGCTGAGGTATTCGATGCTTATGCTCTTTTCATAATCCCTTCCGCGTTTCTGGATCTGAGAAACGAGGGTGGGGACAGACGTCTTGAGGTAGATGAGCAGATCCGGCTCATGGACCATGGACATCATGAGGTTGAAAAGCTGCATATAGGTGTCAAAATCACGGTCTGAGAGGTTTCCCATCGCCTTGTTGTTGGCTACGAAGATATGAACACCCTCCAGGATGGTCCTGTCCTGGACGATGACATCCTCTGACTTGGATATCTCCACCAGATCCTGAAAACGCTGTGCAAGGAAGTAGGTCTCCAGATTGTAAGACCATCTTTCTATATCCTTGTAGTAGTCTTCAAGATACGGATTATAGGTGACAGCCTCATATTTGGGTGTCCATCCGTAGTGCTCGGCGAGCATTCTTGTCAGTGTCGTTTTTCCGCAGCCTATGTTTCCGGCTATTCCTATATGCATAATTATCTGGGTTTAAAGTCTATACCAGTCCCTGGGCCATCATGGCCTCGGCAACCTTGATGAAGCCGGCTATGTTAGCTCCCTTCACATAGTTCACGTATCCGTCCTCCTCCGTTCCGTACTTGACACATGCCTCATGGATGTCTGACATGATCTGCCTCAGGTGCTGATCCACTTCCTCACGTGTCCAGCGGAGTCTCATGGAGTTCTGGGTCATCTCCAGTCCGGAAGTTGCCACACCACCTGCGTTTGACGCCTTTCCTGGGGAGTACAGAAGTTTCGCCTTCTGGAAGGTCTCGATCGCCTCAGGTGTGCAAGGCATGTTGGCACCTTCAGCCACGCACATGCAGCCGTTGGCTACCAGCATTGCCGCCTCTTCGCCATCTAGCTCGTTCTGAGTTGCACAAGGCATTGCTATGTCGCACTTTACGCTCCATGGACGCTGGCCTTCGTGATATTCGGCAGAAGGGTATTTCTCGACATATTCCCTGATGCGTCCGCGGAAGACGTTCTTCAGCTCCATGATGTATGCAAGCTTATCTTCGTCGATTCCGTCAGCATCGTATATGTATCCGTTGGAATCAGACATCGTCACCACCTTTGCTCCGAGCTGGAGTGCCTTCTGTGCAGCAAACTGGGCCACATTTCCTGAGCCGGAGATAGCCACGGTCTTACCCTCGTATGACTCTCCCTTGGTTGCCAGCATGGCTGCTGCAAAATAGCAGGTGCCGTATCCGGTAGCCTCCGGACGCATAGGGCTTCCTCCGAATGTCTGTCCCTTTCCTGTCAGCACACCTGTGAATTCGTTGCTGAGCCTCTTGTACTGGCCGAACATATATCCTACTTCTCTTCCTCCCACTCCGATATCTCCTGCCGGAACGTCAGTGTCCGCTCCGATGTGCTTCTGAAGCTCTGTCATGAAACTCTGGCAGAATCTCATCACCTCGTTGTCCGACTTTCCCTTAGGGTTGAAGTCAGAGCCTCCCTTTGCTGAACCCATAGGAAGGGTAGTGAGGCTGTTCTTGAAGGTCTGCTCAAAGGCAAGGAACTTCATGATGCTGAGGTTCACGCTCGGATGGAAACGGATTCCTCCCTTATATGGACCGATCGCGCTGCTGCACTGAACACGGTATCCTCTGTTGATCTGGATCTCTCCCTCGTCATTCAGCCAAGGGACACGGAAAATGATCACTCTTTCCGGCTCCACGATCCTTTCCAGAATCTTCTGATCCATGAGGTACGGGTGCTCGACAATATACGGTGCCACACTCTCAAGCACTTCCTTTACTGCCTGATGAAACTCCTTTTCTCCCGGGTTTCTTGCAATGAGATCGGCCATGAAGCCGTCTACGTAATTCTTTGTGTACTGGTCCATACTACTAACTGACTTATAGGGTTATTTTTTTTAGAACAGGAAGCCGGTGTTGATGTAGAAGGCTCCGGTTCCGTCCTGCTTGTTGAAGCAGCGTGCATATTCGAATGCCACGATGAAGTTCTGGTTCATGATGAAGCGGAGTCCTGCACCTGCTGCACCGTGGAAGCCGTCCTTTCTGTCAAGCACGAATGTGTTGTACAGAGTCTCATACTTCACGAGGTCTGCAGCTCCGACTACAGGATTTGCAGCAGAATTGACGATCTTCTGTTTTGCTGCATCTGTAAATGTCATGTCATATCCTCTGAATACATGTGCACCGTCGCAGAAAGCGCTGAGTGCGAATGCGATGTTCTGCTTCCAGAGCTTGAAGTCGATGAATCTCCAGCGGAACTCTGCATTGTAGAATCCCACATCCAGACCCTGTACTCTGTTGAGCATCAGACCTCTGACTGTGCGGTATCCGCCGAAGCCGTCGTTGTCGGCCTTGATTCCCATATTGGTGTAGAAAGGCATAGAGTACCAAGGAGAATTCTTGCCGAATGTGCCCTGATATGCGATTCTGTATGCGAATGTGAGCTTGCCGTCCTTGATGATCGGAACGTAGTGACGGAAGGTTGCGCAGTACTTGTAGTGTCCGTGTGTGGTTCCCAGCCACTTCGGTGCAGCAATCACGTGAGCCTCGGCCCAGATTCCCTTGGTCGGGTTGTTCTCCACGTTACGGCTGTCATACATGAGTCCGACTCTGACTGATGAGGTCAGACCGCCGTCTGCTTCATTCTCAGGAATGATTCCCCAGGTCTTGTAGAGTTCGAAGAGGGAAGTGCCTCCGAGGACTTCGTATCCGTTAGGAGTGTAGTCCTGAGCCTTTGTCCATGAGAAGTTGTAGCCGGCTTCCCAGTAGAAGTTCTTGAGGATCTGGCCTGTGAAATCCACCTTAGCCTTGATCAGGTCTCGACCGAAACGGTAGAATCCCTTTGGATACTTACCTTTTGCTTCAAGTTTCTCACCAGCCTTGTCAGGGAGGTAGTTTGACCATCCGTCCTCAAACATCTGCTTGCTGGTGATGTAGTTGCTCTGGTATCCGTTGAATCCGTAGAAATCAAGTGCAGCATCCTTGTAATATCCTGTGCAGATGGACATTCTGACTCCAGGGATAAGGGTCTTGTTGTCGTAGTTGACAATGAACTTGTAGCTGTTGATCGCGCTTTCCTTGGTGTAGGCAGATGCCTCGAAATACCACTGTGAGTTAGGGTTAGGGTAGTTCTTTCCGTCTCCGAAGTCATAGAGGTTCAGCAGGGCTCCGAACTGGAATCCGCGGTCCGCGTCAAATGCGACCACTGGGAGCGGACCGAGATTGATGCCGGTCTTGATGATGTCTCCGTTCTCGTTATATTTTACTTCCTTCTTTTTCTTCGGGGTCTTTTCAGCCTTTGCCTCGATGGCAGCGTTGTCGGCGTTGGTTTCAATGCTTTCAGCCTGTGCCGTTGTGCAGAGCATCATGGCAGCAAGTGCTGTAATGAATGTTCTTTTCATGTTATTTCAGTTTAGATTTTAGTTTTTCAGCTTTGGCTCTGAGTGAAGCAGAGGATTTCTTCATAAGTTTCAGATCAGAGATATACTTCCTCATAAACTCCTTGTAATCATAGAAGTATGAGTATGTCGGGATGAGAAGGGCAAGGAATCCGAGTGCCCATTGCCATGGAAGCAGGCAGAATGCCAGCGCAGTCCATATAAGTCCGAAGATTATGCTTCCTGCCAGTTTCACTCCGAAGACTGCCGTGTTTCTGAATGCTTTGTCCTTGATCATGGTCTTGAGAATCTCGGCAAGTCCCCACATCGGAAGTCCGAATACTGCCGAGAATATGAAATATGGCAGTCCGACAAGTGCAGCAAAGCCTTTCCCAAGCGCACTGAGGACGGGATTGTGCTTACGGAATGAATATATGGAAATGCCTTTTGAACGGCGTTCCTTCTCAAATCCAGCGACTTCTGCAAGGAGTTCCTGCATCTCTTCCGGCCTTTCTTCGCACGCCTTTTCAATTTCTGCCACGATCCGGCGGTTGTTCAGCATCCTCTCGTGAAGGCTGCCCTTGAAACCGAGGGCAAGGAGTTTTGTAAGTTCCCATTTTGCCGCATAGTCCTCGTCATCCTTGATATATGTAATGAGGCCTGACATCCTTGCAGCCAGTTCCTTTCTGAGGGGTTCGATCAGCTGAGCCTCATTCTCCACTTCATGGGTCCTTACGAATTCCGTCACGTTTATCGGCTCTCCGAAGGTCACGAGGGAAGTGCTCCTGTAGCGGAAATAGTCTCCATACTCGATTCCTGCGGGTACTATATATATAGGTATCCTGTCACCGAATTTTGCATTGGCTGCAAGTGCCGCCCTGAATGTGCCCTTGGCTAATGCCTGAAGCGAGTGCATAGGCCTGTGGCGTCCTTCCGGATACATGCAGAATCTGACCTGATTCTCCAGAGTCGCAACAATCGTCTCCTGGGTCTCGTGGTTCTTGAGCACGTTCCTAAGTCCGTCCCTCTGGCGTACCATCGGAAGGATTCTAAGGAAATACATGATTCTGGCAATCAGCGGCCTGTTGAACATGTCCGCTCTGGCTCCAAAGACCGTCGGGCTGCTGAAGGCGCGTAGCATGACAAGGGCATCCATCAGCGTGTTGCAGTGGTTCGGAGTGATCAGTATGGCTCCGTCACTCGGGATGTTCTCCTTGCCCCATACCTCCACCTTCCGATAGCTGTTCTTCAGATTGCTGTCAACGATGGGTTTGAGGAGGGTGTATGCAAGATCCTTGTCGTAAATGTTCTTTCTCATTCTAGTCTTCGTTTGCTTCCTTTCTTCCGCGGATTCTCCACGCATATGCAAGGGTGAGACCGGAAATTATGTGCCAGACTCCCCACCATGCAGTGATGACTACCATTCCTCCGTTGTTCGCCCATATCACAGGGTCGAAGATTGCTGTGTTGAACAGGAGGACAAGTCCGAGGCCTGAGTTCTGGATTCCTGTCTCGATGGTGATGGTACGGCGGTCTTTATACGGAACCTTGAAGAGTGTTCCGGTGCCGAATCCGATTCCCAGCGCGAGAAGATTATGAACGAGGACGATAAGGAATATATACCTGATGCACTTCATGAATGCATCGATGTTGTTTCCGAATGTGAGCACCACCATGAGGATGAAGAATGCCACAGAGAGATACTGCATAGGTTTCTTGAGCTTCTGGGCCACCTTCGGCAGATACTGCGAACAGAGCATTCCGAGAACAAGAGGAATACCGAGCAGGATCACGATGGTCTTGAAGATCTCCCAGAACGGAATCTCAAGCTCCGGAAGCAGCATGCGTTTCTCTGCAAAGTTGAGATACATCCTGCCCCAGAAAGAGAAGTTCAGCGGGGTGGTGAAGATGCAGGCTGCCGTGTTGAATGCGGTCAGAGAAACTGAAAGTTCTGCGTTACCTCTTGAAAGTGAGGTGATGAAGTTCGAGATGTTTCCTCCCGGACACGATGCCACCAGTATCATACCGAGGGCAATCATAGGAGATATCCAGTTCTTGAAGGTGATTGTCAGAAGGAATGTCAGAGCAGGAAGCAGAATCAGCTGACAGATGATTCCCAGTATGATCGACTGAGGTTTCTTTACAATGTCTACAAAAGTCTTAGGCTTGATTCCGAGGGCTACTCCGAACATCACGAATGCGAGGACGATGTTGATTGCGTTCATTCCGGCCTCGTTCATGTTGACCTTGATCGCATCAAGATGCGCGATAACTTCTGGGCTCATGTTTAGTACGGTTTTATAGGTTTATCTCCGCTAAGGTAGATATTTTTATCTACACGGCAAAATAACGGCTTAATAACTTATGAACAGGTGGTGTTAATCAGAATTTTCACTATATTTGAAGTCGCGTGTGCAGACACGCTGATTTTAATGATTCGGTTTTATGAAAAAGTGTCACAAATGGTGTGCGGCAGCACTGCTGGTGGCGGTGGTCGCAATGTTCGTGGTCTATAAGGCTGTGAACCGTGTTCCTTCGGCAGAACTTCCTCAGAATGAGAGGGTTTATGCAATCTTTGAAGACGGAGGATGCTTGAGTTGCCATAGTGCGGATCCTAAGTTGCCGTTCTATGCAAAGCTGCCTGTGGCAGGAAAGGTGGTGATGAAGGATATCGATTCGGGATATCGTGCCTTCGACATGACTGCCATGATGGAAAAGATCAAGCTTGACGAGCCTGTAAGTGCTGTTGATCTGGCAAAGGTCGAGAAGGTGGTCCTGGATGACCGTATGCCGATGCCGAAGTATTATCTGGTGCATTGGGGAAGCTCTATGACCACTGAGAAAAGGGCTATAGTTCTTGACTGGGTGAGGGAAGAACGGATGTCGATGTATCACGACGATCTTCCTGAGGAGCGTGCTGCTGAGCCTGTCAGGCCGATAGATCATGAACTGACGACAGATCCTGCTAAGGTCGCTCTTGGATTCGCCCTTTTCCACGATCCTCGTCTTTCTGTTGACAACACGGTTTCTTGCGCAACCTGTCATGCCCTGGAGACGGCTGGTGTGGACAATCATAGATATTCTCACGGAGTGAACGACCTTCTCGGAGGCGTGAATGCTCCTACGGTATATAACGCAGTATATAATTTCGTCCAGTTCTGGGACGGCCGTGCGGCGACTCTGGCCGATCAGGCTGCCGGTCCGCCGCTCAATCCTGTGGAGATGGCTTCGCCTTCATTCGATGACATCATCGCAAAGCTCAAGGCGGACAGGAAGTTCAGCAGGGAGTTCCTGAAGGTTTATCCTGACGGAATCACCCAGGCCAACATTACAGATGCAATCGAGGAGTTCGAACGCACTCTGATCACTCCTGATTCCCGTTTCGACAAATGGCTTCGCGGAGATGATTCTGCTATAACCGAGCAGGAACTCCATGGATATGAGCTCTTCAAGCAGTATGACTGTGCAACCTGCCATGTGGGACAGAATCTCGGAGGCCTCTCATACGAACTCATGGGACTTCGCCGCCACTATTTCGCAGACCGAGGCACGGAACTCACTCACGAGGACAACGGCCGCTGGAAAGAGACTCAGCTGGAGCGCGACCGTCACCGCTTCAAGGTGCCGGGACTCAGAAACGTCGAGCACACATGGCCGTATTACCATGATGGCACCCGTGAGCATCTTGAAGATGCTGTAAGAGATATGGGACTGTATCAGAGCGGAGTGGAACTGACCGATGCTCAGGTGAATGATATAACTGCTTTCCTGAAGACCCTGACTGGAGAATATCAGGGAGTGCCAATCACAACAACGAATTCACGTGACAATATCGACGGTCATGACCATGACCACGATCATTAGAAGGTTAAATCCTTGAAAAGGCCCCTTTTTGAGGATCTGACCTGAAAAATACCTCTTAAATCCTCAATTTGCCCTCAATTTGCGGATTTGAAACTAATAAGGAGCTCACTGAGCTCCTTTTTTCATCAACCGGTCGATGATTATCGCGATGGCTCCGTCGCCCGTGACGTTGCAGGCCGTGCCGAAACTGTCCATAGCAATGTACAGGGCGATCATCAGGGCCTGGGCCTCCTGGTCGAAACCGAGCATGCTCTGCAGAAGCCCGAGAGCTGCCATTATCGCTCCTCCAGGCACTCCAGGTGCTGCTACCATTGTGATTCCCAGCATGCAGATGAAGCCGAAGAACATACCGAAGTCATAATGCGAACCTTGCATGATCATGAGTGCGAGTGCGCATGCCACTATCTTCAGCGTGCTTCCAGACATATGGATAGTCGCGCATAGCGGTACAGTGAAGCCGGCGATATCCTCTGAAACTCCGTTGCGACGTGTCTGTTCAAGAGTGACCGGAATCGTAGCAGCGGAAGACTGTG
Organism: Bacteroidales bacterium; assembly: GCA_017938925.1. GTDB lineage: Bacteria > Bacteroidota > Bacteroidia > Bacteroidales > UBA932 > Cryptobacteroides. The sequence continues at coordinate 111,903 of JAGBAO010000012.1, forward strand.
TGCCAAGGGCAGTGAAATAGGCCGGCATCATTGTCCAGAGCAGTTTGAAAGGATTCTTTCTGGCGAATCCGCCTGCCACGCAGAACTGAAGGAGGAGTATGCCTATATGTATAAGGAATATGATTCCTATGATCTTGATGAAGACGGTGAGTATCTCGAATACCTGACCCACATAGGTCATATTAAGGAATATGCCGAATATATAAAGCGGCAGGAGAGGGATGATCGCAGTCTTTATGGTCTTGATGACTATCTCTTCAAAACCATGCGCGGCATCCATCAGTGTCTTGTGCCGGGTAGCGGCAAGACCAAGACCGAGGGTGAATGCAAGCACCAGGGCTGTCATCACTCCCATCAGCGGTGGAATGGTCACCGAGAAAAACGGAGTCGGCTCATTTGCTGCAGCTACCTCCTGCACGGACTGCCCGGTCTGAATCATGGAAGGAAACAGGGCGGCCCCGGTCAGATAAGAGACAAGTCCGGCAAAAATGGTTGAGAAATATGCAATGAGCACGGTAACAAGCAGCATTTTTCCTGCCTTTCCTCCGATATCACCGATAGCAGTCGTAACAAGTCCCACTATTATAAGTGGAATGGCAAATCCCAGAAACTGGCTGAATATTCCGTTGAATGTCAGGAATATACGCACGCACCACTCGGGTGCGATGAGGCCGGATCCGATACCAAGCGCTATTGCAATCAGAATCTTTCCCAGGATTCCGATCTTCAGTTTTTTCATAGTCAGGGGTTATTGGTCTTATGTGGTTATAAAAATTTCTTTACAAGTCCGAACAGCTTGTAAGGCATATATCGGAACGGAAGGTCGATCCATGTTCCGGTGGATATTATCGATCTTGTATGGCTGAACGCTTCGAAACTCTCCTTTGCGTGGTATCTTCCCATTCCTGAGTTTCCGACTCCTCCGAAAGGCACGTTCTCGTTGGCGATGTGCATTATGACATCGTTGATGCAGCCTCCTCCGGAAGAAGTCCTGCTTATCATCTCCCATCCGTCCTCTTCCTTGCCGAAATAATAGAAGGCAAGCGGCTTTTCTCGCGAGGTCACGAAATCAATGACCGTGTTCTGGAAGTCGTCTTCGATGGTGATGACAGGAAAGACCGGACCGAAGATCTCTTCAGTCATGACAGGGGAGTCAAGAGGGGGATTGTCGAGCAGAGTCGGCTCAATGAACCGTGAAGCTGCGTCAAATGAGCCGCCATACAGGATCTGTGACTCCTTTATATATCCTGTCACACGCTCGAATGCCTTGTCGTTGACCATCCTCACATAATGCCTGTCAGCCTTTATATCCTCTCCATGCAGATTCCTGACTTCTTTCGCAAATGCCTTGACAAAGGCATCTTTGACCTCCTTGTGGATGAGGATATAGTCAGGCGCAATGCAGGTCTGGCCGCTGTTCAGGGTCTTTCCCCAGGCGATGCGCCTTGCCGCTATCTGGATATCTGCCGTCCTGTCGATTATGCACGGACTCTTTCCTCCAAGTTCCAGGACAACCGGTGTGAGATTCCTGGCTGCAGCGGCCATGACGGTCTTTGCCAGTGCAGGGCTTCCGGTGAAAAAGATGAGGTCCCATCGCAGTCCGAGCAGGGCGGTGTTGACATCCCTGTTGCCCTGAACCACTGCAATGTATTGCTCTTCAAAGGTTTCCGAGATCATGTCTGCGATTACCTGCGACACGTGAGGGACATATGGTGATGGCTTGAGGACTGCTGTGCAGCCTGAGGATATTGCCCCCACAAGAGGATTCAGAAGCAGCTGGACAGGATAGTTCCAAGGAGAGATGATCAGAGAGTTTCCCAGCGGCTCCTTGACGATATGACTGCGGGATGGGAACAGTTTGAGAGGAGTGTATGCCCTCTTGCGGCGTGCCCATCCGGATACATGCTTCCTATGCAGCCTGATTTCCGCTTTGATTATGCTGATCTCTGTCAGAAATGCCTCCTCGTAAGACTTGTGAAGATCCTCCCAGAGAGCATCGCAAAGCTTTGCCTCCCATTTGTCCAGAGCCTTTGCAAACCTGTCCAGCATATTCCTGCGGAACTTCACGTCAAGTGTCTTCCCGGTCCTGAAATATGCCTTCTGAGCATCTGCAATGCTGATTATTCTGTCTGATGCCGTATTCTCCATAACAATTTGTCCCTGTCAGAACATCTTATAGTAAACGTCCAGATCGACCTCCCATGTGCCGTGCTGTCTCATGACCATTTCGAGGGTCTTGCGCACACACTGCTTTCCGCCTGGCATGTCGCTGACGTAGTCTGCCGCATCCTTGGCTTCCTGCACTGCGTCAGACGGGCATACACCGCATCCGCATGCCTTCAGCACCGGAATGTCCGGCAGGTCGTCTCCGAAATACATGACCTCCTCCGGCTGGAGTCCGTGCTTCCTGCAGAAGTCCTCGAAGTCATACATCTTGATCCTTGAGCCGAGATAGACGTCCTCCTCCTTGAATCCGCACTGCTTGAGTCTGCGCGGAATGCTCAGAGAGCGCCCTCCTGTGATGGCACCAAGATGGTAGCCCTTCATAGCTGCCATTCTCATGCCGAACGAGTCTTTTGCGTCGAATGTTCTGAGAAGTTCGCCTTCAAGGGTCGCCAGAATGCCTCCGTCAGTCATCACTCCATCGATATCGAAGACGAAGGCCTTGATCTTGCTGAATTTTTCGGTCATCACTCCTTACGATTTAGCTCCTCCACCGAATCCTCCCATTGGGAAAGTTGCCTTCGGACCGTTTGCAAAAGTGATCTGACCGTTCTGGGCCTCATATTTTGCGATGTTGTCCTGGAGTGCGAGGAACAGTCTCTTTGCGTGCTCCGGAGTCATGATGATCCTGTTGCCTACCTCCGGCTTCTGAAGGCCGGGGAGCATTGTCGCGAAGTCGATGATGAACTCGCTGTGCGAGTGGGTGATGATCGCGAGATTTGAATAGGAACCCTTTGCCACTTCCGGCTTGAGTTCGATCTTGATTTCCTTTTCGTTTTCCATAATCTTTCTATATGTCATTTTATGCAAAAATAGTGAATTTTTTAGTATCTTTGCATGTTTTGCACCTGAACGGTGATTATTAATAGGATAACGAATTAAAATTAAGAATATATGGAACTGCCAGCAAAGTACGATCCGGCCTTGACGGAGGACAAATGGTATGCCTATTGGCTTGAGAACAAGTTTTTTCATTCGGAGCCTGATGAAAGGGAGCCGTACACCATAGTGATTCCGCCACCAAACGTGACAGGAATCCTTCATATGGGCCATGTGCTCAACAATACATTGAACGACGTGCTTGTCCGCAAGGCAAGGATGGACGGAAAGAACGCATGCTGGGTGCCAGGAACGGACCATGCATCGATAGCTACCGAGAACAAGGTGGTGCAGAAGCTCGCGGCTGAAGGCATAAAGAAGGAAGACCTCACCCGTGAGGAGTTCCTCAAGCATGCATGGGAGTGGAAGGAGAAGCACGGAGGCATCATCCTCAGCCAGCTCCGCAAGCTCGGAGCCTCCTGCGACTGGGACAGGACCAAGTTCACTATGGATCCTGAACTGAGCGAAGCCGTAATCAGCACTTTCGTATATTTCTACAACAAGGGCTATATATACAGAGGTGTGAGAATGGTGAACTGGGATCCTGTCGGTCTGACTGCCGTCAGTGATGAGGAAGTGGTTCACAAGGACACCGTCAGCAAGTTCTATCATCTGAGATATTTCATCTCGGACGGTAATGGAAATCCTACAGACAAATACATCATCATCGCCACAACCCGTCCGGAGACAATCATGGCGGATGCTGCGATCTGTATCAACCCTGAGGATGAGAGATATCACTGCCTCAAGGGAAAGAAGGTGCTTATCCCGCTGATCAACAAGGAGATTCCTGTGATCGAGGACAGCTATGTAGCGATGGATTTCGGTACAGGATGCCTCAAGGTGACTCCGGCTCACGACGTGAATGACTACGAGATCGGAATGAGACATAATCTTCCGGTTCTGGACATCATCGACGATCATGGCCGTCTGAACGAGAAGGCTCAGATCCTTGTAGGGGAGGACCGTTTCGATGCCCGCAAGAAGATCGTAAAGATGCTTGAGGAGGCAGGAAACCTTGAAAAGATGGAGGATTACACTTCTCCGGTCGGATATTCGGAGAGAACAAACGCTGTCATCGAGCCAAGGCTCTCCATGCAGTGGTTCCTCAAGATGGAGGCCCTCGCAAAGGACGCTCTCGAGTCTGTTGAGAGCGGAAACGTGAAGCTCATTCCGGACAAATACCGCAACACATACCGTCACTGGATGGAGAACGTGCGTGACTGGTGCATCTCGCGTCAGCTCTGGTGGGGACAGCGCATCCCGGCGTATTATCTGCCTGACGGACAGGTTGTTGTGGCCGAGACACCGGAAAAGGCTCTGGAAGCAGCTCAGAAAATCGACGCTTCACTCACCGCTGCCGATCTGAGACAGGATGAGGACGTGCTCGACACATGGTTCTCTTCATGGCTCTGGCCGATTTCGGTGTTTGACACCAACAAGGCAGGTCATCCTGAGGCAGAACCGAACAAGGATCTTGCATATTACTATCCGACAAATGACCTGGTGACAGGACCGGACATCCTTTTCTTCTGGGTTGCCCGCATGATCATGGCAGGAAACGAGTTCATGAACGATGTTCCGTTCCGTAACGTATATCTCACAGGTATCGTACGTGACAAGCTCGGACGCAAGATGTCCAAGACTCTCGGCAACTCTCCGGATCCGCTCGACCTGATTGCCAAGTATGGTGCTGACGCAGTGCGTCTGGGTATGCTTCTGTGCAGTTCGGCAGGAAACGATATCCTTTACGATGAGTCTCAGATCGAGCAGGGACGTAACTTTAATAACAAGGTATGGAATGCATTCCGCCTTGTGACCGGCTGGAATGTGGATGAGGCAGCCCGTCAGCCTGAGGCTTCTGCAGTTGCAGTCAAGTGGTTCGAGAACAAGCTCAGCCAGGTGGTGGAGACTGTGGAGGATCATTTCTCAAAATTCCGTATCTCGGATGCTCTCATGGCAATCTACAAGCTCTTCTGGGATGATTTCTGCGCATGGTATCTTGAGGCAGTGAAGCCGGCATATGGCGCAGGAATAGACAAGGTTACATATGACGCTACAATAGGCTTCTTCGATGCCCTCCTGAAGATGATCCACCCTATCATGCCGTTCATTACAGAGGAACTCTGGCAGAATATGGCAGAGCGCAAGGCAGGGGAGACCATCATGAACCAGCGTTACCCTCAGGCAAAGCCTTACGATGCGGAGTTCATCACAGCATTCGAGATGGCTTGCGAGGCGGTTGCAGGTGTAAGAAACATCCGTCAGAGCAAGGGTCTGTCTCCGAGAGAGGCTCTCAGCCTTGTGATCAAGGGTGAGTTCCCTTCTGAGGTCCTGCCGGTTGTCGTTAAGCTTGCCAATGTCACTGTCGATGAGGCGGAAGGTGATATGTCGGCGACTCAGCGTTTCATGGTAAGGACTGTGGAGATGTTCGTTCCTCTGACAGGTCTTGTAAATGTGGAAGAGGAGATCGCCAAGCTCGAAGCAGAGCTCGCATACCAGCAGAAATTCCTCGAATCTGTGCGGAAGAAACTCTCAAATGAGCGTTTCGTTGCCAATGCACCTGAGGCTGTGGTGGCAGTGGAGCGTAAGAAGGAGGCAGATTCGCTTTCAAAGATAGAAAGTATTACTGCTTCTCTTAACTCATTGAAGAAATAATACTAAAACAAAGTTGTTAACTTTGATAACATTTTTGTTATGGTAAAAACTGAGCATTTTCTTGAGGTCAGATACTACGAGACCGACCAGATGGGGATCGTCCACCACTCGAACTACATAAGATATTTCGAGTGCGGGCGTAACGCCATGCTGAAGGAGATGGATCTGCCGATAGAGAAGGTGGAAGAGGCAGGAGTCATGATGCCGGTTGTCGCTGTCGACTGCCGATACCGTACCCCGGCGAGAATGGGAGATACGCTTAGGATCGTGTCGATGATCGATACCATGCCCACAGCCAAGGTCGTCATCAAGAGCGAGATCTATAACCAGGACGATGCATTGGTCTGCTCGGGCAGTGTGACTCTCGGGTTCATTGATGCAGCGACAAGAAGGCCTGTAAGATGTCCTAAGATACTTGTCGATCTTTTTGCAGACAAAATTTAAACTTAAACGATATGTCAACTTTATTCATTGCACCTCTGGCTTTTGTCGGAATGTGGGAGGTGATCATCATCGCCCTTGTTATTCTTCTCATCTTTGGTGGAAAGAAGATTCCTGAACTGATGAAGGGTCTTGGCAAGGGAGTGAAGAACTTCAAGGAAGGAATGAAGGATGTCGAGGATGACGTCAAGGAGATAAAGAAGGAGATTGAATCAGACAAATAGGAAGTGAGCGAGCAGGCAATGTCCTTCTGGGATCACCTGGAAGATCTGAGAAAAAGCATAATACGCGTAGTCCTGGCATTGGTCGGGGCTACGGTATTTCTGTTTTTATTCAAGAACTTTCTTTTTGATGGGATTGTTCTTGCTCCGGCAGCCGGTAAGTCTCTGTTCTTCCGTCTGACAGGAGTCGATTTTTCGCTTGATCTTGTGAACCTGGAAGTCGCCGCCCAGTTCATGATCCATATGAAGGTCACCTTCCTGGCAGCTCTGATTCTTGTTTTCCCATATTTCATATATGAAGTGTGGAAATTCATAGCTCCTGCCTTGTATGAGAATGAACGTAAGGCAGTCAGGGGGGCTTTTTCATTTGCCTCGATACTCTTCTACCTCGGCGTGCTTGTGGGATACATGGTGATATTTCCCGTGATGCTGTATTTCTTCGCGAACTATCAGGTGAGTCCGGATGTCCCCAACACGTTTTCGCTTTCTTCATATATATCATTGCTGGTTTCCACTGTGCTGGCTTTCGGTATCGTGTTCGAATTTCCGACAGTGATCGCACTGTTGTCGGCTCTGGGGATTGTCACAAAGCAGATCTTGAAGAAATACCGCAAGTATGCCTTCTGTGCTGTACTTATTCTGGCAGCAATCATCACCCCGACGGGAGATCCTTTTTCACTGATGGTCTGCTCGATTCCTATCTATCTTCTTTACGAGTTCGGCATAATCATCAGCCGTAAGGGTGATGAAGAAGTGGAAGATACTGAAAATTAAGAGACTATGATATCTATAAACAGTTTGACAGTTGCCTACGGAGGATTCACCTTGCTGAATGACATCAATTTCCATATCAGCGAGAGTGACAAGATCGGCCTTGTGGGAAAGAACGGAGCAGGAAAGTCAACCATACTGAAGTTGATCTGCGGGCTGCAGAGTCCGACGAACGGAAAGGTTGCTGTGCCCGGTGGAGTGAAGATAGGCTACCTGCCTCAGATCATGGAGCACCATCGCGGTCGCAGCGTCATCGACGAGGCCATGACTGCTTTCTCAGATATGTTCGCTGAGGAGGCAGAACTGGAAAGGATTACTGTTGAGCTTGCGGAAAGGACTGACTATGAGTCTGATGCATATCAGAATCTCATCATAAGGATGAACGAGATAAATGACAGACTCTCGTACACCCGTTCGGACAATCCCCAGGTCCAGGCAGAGAAGACCTTGATAGGTCTCGGATTCAAATATGAGGAACTCTCACGCCCTACCGAGACTTTCAGCCAGGGATGGAACATGCGAATAGAGCTGGCTAAGATCCTGCTTTCCAAGCCGGATGTGCTTCTTCTCGACGAGCCCACCAACCATCTGGACATCGAGTCCATCGAATGGCTTGAGGGATATCTCAAGGAATACAGGGGCTCGCTCGTTCTGATCTCTCACGACAGGAAATTCCTTGACAATGTGACCAACAGGACTGTCGAGATCATGCTCGGCAGGATACACGACTATAAGGTGCCGTACAGCAAGTACTTGGAACTCAGACGTGAACGCCTTGAACAGCAGAGGGCTGCCTTTGAGAACCAGCAGAGGATGATCGAGAAGACCGAGGAGTTCATCGAGAAGTTCAGATACAAGCCTACGAAGTCCAACCAGGTGCAGTCCCGTGTGAAACAGCTTGAGAAGCTGGAAAGAATCGAGGTGGATCTTGAAGACAAGTCGGCTCTTACAGTCAAGTTCCCGCCTGCACCGCGTTCCGGTGACATCGCCTACAAGGCTGTCGATATGAAGGTCGGTTATGGTGAAAAGATTGTCTTCTCAGACGCTCAGATCGAGGTGCGCAGAGGCGAGAAGGTGGCTCTGGTGGGAAGAAACGGTGAGGGAAAGACCACACTCATGCGTGTGATCATGAATGAACTGGATCCCAAGGCCGGAGAATCGAAGACGGGATACAATGTCAACATAGGATATTACGCTCAGAATCAGGAAGATATATTGGACAAGAACGACACTGTCTTCGAGACTCTCGACAGGATTGCTGTCGGAGATATACGCCTGAAGCTGAGAGACATTCTGGGAGCCTTCCTTTTCAAAGGAGAGGATATAGACAAGAAGGTGGCTGTGCTCAGCGGAGGGGAGCGTGCACGTCTTGCAATGGCCAAGCTGATGCTCCGGCCATACAATCTCCTGGCTCTTGACGAGCCGACCAACCACATGGACATCCGTTCCAAGGATATTCTGAAACAGGCGTTGAAGGCATATGACGGTACTCTGATCATCGTCTCGCATGACCGAGACTTTCTTGACGGGCTTGTGGACAAGCTCTATGAGTTCCGGGACGGAAAGGTCAAGGAGCATCTTGGAGGAGTGCAGGACTTCCTTGAGCGCAGGAAGCTTGAGAATCTGAGCGAGCTTGAAAGGCATTACAAGGTGGTGGAAGAGAAGCCTGTAGAGGTCATCCAGAAGAAGGAAGAGGCCAAGCAGGAGTATCAGGCAAAGAAGTATTTATCTAAAGAAGAAAAGAAGATAAAGAACCGTATATCATTCTTGGAGAAAGGGATAGAGCAGATAGAAACTAAGATGAAGGAGATTGAGGCAGTGCTGATGTCTCCTGGTCCTGAGGATGATGTGATGGAACTCACAAGGGCTTATCTTGAGAACAAGAGGGAACTTGATTTCAAGATGGCGGAGTGGGAACAGTTAAACGAACAGTTAGAATCATAAGATATGGAAGAGAAGAAAATGCAGTATCTTTTCGGCATGCATCCGGTGCTGGAGGCAGTCAAGGCAGGAAAGAAGTTTGACAAGGTGCTCCTGAAGCAGGGGCTTGAGGGCGTGCAGTTCAGGGAGCTCATGGATCTTTTGAAGGAGAATGAGATTCCTTTTCAGTTCGTGCCTGGCGAGAGGCTCAACAGAGCTGTCCGCGGTTCGCATCAGGGGGTCCTCGCTTATATCTCGCAGATCGATTACGTTGATATAGAACAGCTTGTGAACAATGCGCTTGGACGCTCTGAGAATCCTCTTCTTGTGATTCTTGACGGCGTGAGCGATGTACGCAACCTCGGTGCCATAGCCAGAAGCCTTGAGTGTGCCGGCGGGCAGGGCATAATTGTGCCTGCCAAGGGTGGCGCAGCAATCAATGCTGATGCGGTGAAGGCTTCGGCTGGAGCTCTTATGAGGATGGATACCTGCAAGGTGCCAAATCTTCGTGTTGCAGCTTATTATCTGAAGCAGAGCGGATTCAGGCTTGTGGCAGCAACTGAGAAGACGGACAGACTGATTTATGATGTCGATATGACAGGTCCTGTGGCTATAATCATGGGCTCTGAAGGAAAGGGTATATCGCAGTCAATGCTTGATCTTGCAGACGACAAGGCCGCTATTCCAATGGCCGGAGAGATTACATCCCTCAATGTATCAGTTGCTTCAGCTGTGCTTATGTATGAGGCTGTAAGACAGAGACTTGGTTGAGCACAAATATGTTCGTTTTAGACTCTCACTGTGACACCCCTTCACAGATTCTTCGTCTGAGGGATCTGTCATTGGACAATGAACATGCTCATGTGGATTTTCCAAAATTGAAGCGTGGCGGGGTAGATGGAGCATTCTTCGCATTATATGTCCCCGGAAATCTAGAGACAGAGGAAGCGTTTGAATATTCTCAAAGGCTGCTGGAAGGCGTGGAACGGGCAGTCGAGGCAAATTCTTCTTCAGTAGCGTTTGCAACAGATTCTGCACAGGCCTTTTCAAATAAGCAGGAAGGCAGGTTCTCTGTTTTCCTCGGACTAGAGAACGGTTCACCTATCGGAAATAGCTTCGATAGGCTTAAGTGGTTTTATGACAGGGGAGTAAGGTACGTCACTTTGTGTCATTCTTCAGATAATCAGATATGTGATTCATGCGCATCTAAAGTAAAAAGATGGGGAGGTCTCAGTCCTTTTGGAAAAGAACTGGTTGCTGAAATGAACAGCCTTGGGATTCTTATAGATGTTTCGCATATATCAGATGCTTCCTTTTACGATGTTCTGAAATATTCCGACCGCCCTGTCGTTGCAACGCATTCCTGTTGTCGTGCTCTCTGTTCTCATCCTCGTAACATGACGGATGATATGATCCGTTCATTAGCGTCGGCGGGAGGTGTAATACAGATCAACTTTTATCCGTTGTTTCTAGATTCAGGCTTTGCTGAAGTGCTTTCCGGATCCGGTCTGGAAGAAAAGGGAGGATATGTTGAGAAGGAATTTATCAATGACCCTTCCGATCCTTTGAAAAGAGCAGCGTGGAACAGGATACAGGATGAGATTCAGTCTCTTCCGCGCCCTTCTTTCAAGCTTATCGCCGACCATATCGATCATGTGGTAGCACTTGCTGGTATTGACCATGTTGGAATAGGATCAGACTTTGACGGGATCGAGGTGACTCCGGAGGGTATGGAGGATATCTCGATGATGCCGAAACTTTTTGAGGAACTGCGCAGGAGGGGATATTCGGAGGCTGACCTTGAGAAGATGGCGTCCGGTAATTTCTTCAGGATTCTTGAATAGATCAGATGTGCTTGCGGTTCTTCTGATGCAGGACGATTATCGTCACAGCCACAAGGATGATCGTGCAGCCAATCAGCGATCTCATATAAAGATGCTCATTCAGGAAGAGTACTCCCAGAATCACAGCAGTCAAAGGCTGGAGGGCTCCAAGGATGGAGGTCATAGTCGGGCCTATCCGCCTGTTTCCCTTCACGCCGGTTATGTTGGAGACCATCGTTGACCAAAGGCCCAGTCCAAGAATATTGAGCCAGCTCCCAGCATCCGTCACGACGGTGAGCTTGCCGTTGCACACGAATGCTCCTATAATGAAATATACAGCACTGAGCATCATTATCCACGTCGTGAATTTGACCACTTCGATCTTGTCTGCCTTGACCTGCTTCATCACTATATAATATGCAGCGAACGAAAAGGCTGAAATCAGCGAGCAGGCGAGTCCGAGCCTGGTGTTTCCGCCTTCCACCATGATGCTGTCTCCGGATGCAAGGAGATATACTCCGAATATTGATGCGGCAATTGCAAGGTAGTCGATCAGGGATCGCTTCTCTCCGAAGAATATCACCATGCAGAGTGTCACGATGACAGGATACATGAAGTTTATGGTTGATGCGATTCCGCTTGAAATGTTGACATATCCGATAAGGAGTGTGACTGATGTCAGAGCTCTGAGCACGCTGAGGAGGATTATCTTCCAGGCCTCGTCAAATGAGTTGAGACGGAGTGACTTCTTTTTGCAGAAGGCATATATCATCAGCACGAGTCCTGCTATCAGCCAACGGTAGGAAAGTATGTCGAAGTCCGACAGCCCTGCTGCTATCAGAGCGAGACAGAAAAGGGGAGAAAAGCCGAATGACATGGATGATATGGCGGCATAGAAAATGCCGTTGATCGTTATTCTTCTCTTCTTTTTCTCGTATTTTATCAGTGCCTCGCTCATAAATATTCAATTTACTTGTAAGAGCTTGATATTTAGTTGGTTAGCGTGCTATATAAATATAACTTATGGTTTACAAATTTATATGAAACAAAAAAGTTTCTCGCCAAAACAATAATGTTTTAAATATTGTTTATTAACAATTTAGCTCCTTTTTAATCTTTTTTCGAAGTGTATCCAAAGCTGACGCTGCAAATCTCTCGATATTGCGTTTCCTGTCCCCTCTGAAGGTCTTGCAGATGGTCTCTGTACCTTCAGATGAACTGACTCCGATCCATACAAGTCCCACCGGTTTTGTATCGCTTCCTCCGCCTGGACCGGCGATTCCGGAAGTGGCCACAGAGAAGTCGCTGCCGGTCAGACGGCGGACCCCTTCAGCCATCCGGGCTACGCATTCACTGCTGACCGCTCCATGTCTCTCGATGATTTCAGGCTCCACTCCGAGTACACCTGTCTTGACACTGTTTGCATATGATGTCACTGATCCCAGATAGTACTCTGATGATCCAGGTACTTCTGTGAAAAGTGCTGATATGGTACCTCCCGTGCATGATTCAGCCGCACTGACGGTCTTTCCTGCCTTGGCAAGCATTCTTCCTATGCATTCCTGCAATGTGTCGTCCTGTTCGGAATATAGTGCGTCTGACAGTAGGGGCTTGAGTCTGGCCAGTTCTGCCTCGATTCTTGCTTCTTCCTCCTCTCGCAAGCCTCCGTATATTGACAGTCTCAGCCTTACACCTTTGATCGGATCTGGCAGATATGCCAGGTGCATATCCTCCGGCAGTGAATCCTCCCAATCCTCGATCTGCTTTGCCAGCACTGATTCCGGAATACCGAACGTCATGACTGTCCTGTGGTATATGTCAGACACAGGATAGTGCTCCTTGATGTCAGAGAGGATATCAGGAAGGGCACCGATGGCCTCAAAAGGAACCCCCGGAAGGGAATAGAGGGTGGCAAGATGTCCGAATCTGCCTTCATCGAATCTGAATGCCATCACCGGAGCTGTTCCCAACTTATTGGGAATCACTTCGCATGTGTCCGGAACAGATGCCTGGGCAAGGTTGATGTCCAGAGCCTCTATTCCGCGTGCACTTAGTATTCTTCTTACTATTTCAAGCTGTCTGTCGTCTGTTCTGTATGAAGTGGCTCCGGACAGTTCTGCAAGAGCTTTCTTGGTTATATCGTCCTTGGTGGGGCCAAGACCGCCCGTAACTATGACGATATCGTTGGATCTGAGCTCGTTCTCCAGAGATGAGACTATTGTGTCATGGTCATCTCCGATAGAGACCATTCTTGAAACCTTGATTCCCAACGAATTGAGGGCCTGTGAAATATGCGACGAGTTTGTATCGACCACCTGGCCGATGAGGATCTCGTCTCCAATTGTGCATATGGAAGCCTGCTTCATCGTTATTTCTTAGCAACCGGTTGTTTTACAAAGCTTTCAAGATGTTTGAGGATCCTCTTGACCAGGCTTGGTCCTTCATAGACGAAGCCGGAATAGATCTCCACGAGAGATGCACCGGCATCGATCATTTCCTTTGCATCCTCAGGTGACATGATGCCTCCCACACCTATGATAGGAAGCTTGCCCTCTGATCTTTGGTGTACATAGCGGACAAGTTCCAGGTTCTTCTTGTGCACAGGGGCTCCGGACATGCCTCCGTTGCCGATTGCCTCGATCTTTTCTGCAGAAATGCTGGTCAGGCCGTCACGGCTGCGTGTGGTGTTTCCTGCTACTATTCCGTCAATTCCGGAGCGGAGAGAGTAGTCTATGATCTCGTCAAGCTGCTCGTGGGACAGGTCAGGAGAGACCTTGAGAAGTATAGGACGGTATTCGTCATAGTACATTCTGAGGCTGAGAAGTCTGTCAATGATGTCAGAAAGGAAGTTCATGTCCTGCAAGGCAGTGAGTCCCACCACATTAGGGCATGATATGTTGACTACAAACATGTCCACGAAGTCGTAGAGAAGAGCAAATGCGGACTCATAGTCCTTTGCTGCATCTTCGTTGACGCTGGTGGTGTTCTTGGATATGTTTGCCGCAACTATGACTTCCGGACGTACTTTTTTAAGGTGCTCTACAGCATTCTTGACACCTTTATTGTTGATTCCGAAGCGGTTGATAAGGGCCTTGTCGCCTGGAACCCTGAAACAGCGGGGCTTAGGATTGCCGTCCTGGGGTTGCGGAGTGAGGGAACCGATTTCTACGAAGCCAAAACCGAAGTTGGCCATGTCGTTGTAGAACTCTCCATTCTTGTCCAGGCCGCCTGCAAGACCTACCGGGTTTGGAAAATGTATTCCGAAAAGTTCTTTTTCCAGACTTGGAGTATCCTTTTTATACAGGCCACGCAATATGCTGCCTGCAAACGGGACGTACCTCAGGAACTTAAGTCCGGCAAATGTCATGTTATGGGCAGTTTCAGGATTGAAACTGAAGAGGATAGGCTTTAGAATGTGCTTATACATATAATATATGCGTGTTTAAATCATGTAAAGATAAAAAAAATACTGCAAAATGCAGTATCTTTTTCTAGTTAGCGGTAAGTTCCTGAAATGTACCGTCATCATAAAAAGCTGTAATTTTTATCAGTTTGCGTTGACTTACAGGCTTTTGCATCGTGTTGATTAAAGTTTTGATTTCATTGATGGAGGCTCCAGATGCAGGTGCAGGTGCTGCTGCGGGAACATTTTCCTCAGGAGCTTCGGCATAGACCTCCTGCATGATAGGAAACTCATCGGCAAAAAGATCATCGGAAACCTGAGCGGCAGCCTCGTCAGGAGCCTCTGCAGGGGCGTTTTTATACATTTTCCCTTTTCCGAACATCAACCACTCCATGTTGAGATTGGGGTAGTGTCGCATAAGTCCGCTGATGAACTCATAGCTCGGCTTGTTTCTTCCGGCAAGAATATGTGAAACGCTGGCGCGGACTACGTTGATCGTGTCTGCCAGCTGAGCCTGAGTGATGTTTTCGGCTGCAATAAACTGCTTGAGGCGAGTATTCATAGTTGTTATCAATTATGTTACAAATGTAAGCAAGATTTTTCAGATATGCAAGAGATATTTCGTTATACAAATGTTAATCAGTAGGGGATACATAAGGAAAAGCTGTATCCTGTATGCATAAATTTAATTTAGATTATATGAGTTAAATATCTGAGTTTTCGCTAACTATCTCTAAAAATATTATTAAATACGGGCTTTTTTCGTCCTTAAATGATAGATTTGCCCATTATTTACGCCACTATACTATATCTAAGATTTATATAAAATACCATAAGTAACTGATAATCCGTAATATAATAACACATAAAAACATACATAATAAAATCTTATAATAGATTTGTAACCATGTATAATATTAACATCTTTAGTCTGCTTCCTTGGTGCGTGATTAACTTTTGTGATCTGAGCGTTTGGATTTGTGATTTACAAATGTAATGCGATTGACGAGATGTACTTATTTCCGGATAAGCGGAAAAATTCGTAATTTTGTATTTGTTAACTGAAATATTGAATTCTCAGAATGATACCTGAAATAAAGATCGAAGACTACAATTATCCCCTTCCAGATGAGAGGATAGCAAAATATCCCTTGTCTGAACGGGATGCTTCCAAACTTCTTATCTACAGGAATGGAAATGTCTCGCAGGACAGATTCCGAAATATTGCCGAGCAGATACCGGAAGGCTCTGTGATGGTGTTCAATGATACCAAGGTTGTTCCAGCCAGACTGCATTTTCAACGTGAGTCAGGAGCACACATCGAGATTTTCTGTCTTGAACCTGTGCTTCCGGAAGAATATGTGACCATGTTTGCCGTCACGGAAAGATGCAGATGGAAGTGCATTGTGGGCAACGTCAAGCGTTGGAAGAGCGACACCCTGCATCTTTATAACCCATTGAATGACACTGAAATCGAAGATATGGGCCTGAAGGCGGACCTTGTGGAAAGATGCGGAGAGACCTCGATTGTGGAGTTTACATGGAAGAACGGTGCTCCTTTTTCGAAAGTGCTGGAGATCTGCGGATCAGTGCCTATTCCCCCGTACCTTAACAGAGACACGGAAAACATCGATCTCGAGCGATATCAGACTCTGTATGCCCGTTTCCGTGGCTCAGTTGCTGCTCCGACAGCCGGACTGCATTTCACGGAAGACGTGCTGAATGAGATCAGATCCAGGAATGTGGTGACGGATACCGTATGTCTTCATGTCGGAGCCGGAACTTTCCTTCCAGTGAAATCATCCAATGTTGCTGAACACACCATGCATCGTGAGCCTTTCGTGGTCACTCTCCCGCTTCTGGAGAGGCTCATTGACAAGACTGGCAGCCTGGTTGCTGTGGGAACTACTTCCGTGCGGACCCTTGAGTCACTGTATTATGTAGGAGTCAAGTGCATCGAGTCTGGCAAGCCTTCCGATGTGGATCAGTGGGAGCCTTACACGAGAGAGTATCCTTACACCGTGCAGGAGTCGTTGAATGCCATTGCAGACTATCTCAGGGCTAATGGTCTTGATGAGCTCAAGGTCGGAACCAGGATCATAATAGTCCCCGGATATGAGTTCAAGCTAGTGGATGTACTGGTAACTAATTTTCATCAGCCTCAGAGCACGCTTCTGCTGCTGATTTCTGCATTTGTCAAAGGAGATTGGCATAATATCTACGATTTTGCACTTGAGAAAGATTTCAGATTCCTCAGTTATGGAGACAGCTCCATCCTCTTCAGAAGGTAGGTCCGGAATTTGATATTTTACAAAATCGTTATAAATTTGCATAATGTACTATAAAGATTTGACCTATGGTAGATTTGACCGAATTTGAAAGCATCAGCCCGTACACTGACGCAGAAGCGGCTGAGGCCCTGAGTAAATTGGCTGAATTTCCGCTTTTATCACATGTTTCGCAACAGTTCTTTCCGGAAGAGTCACCGGAATTTCTAAAGAATATTCTCAAGCAGATCAAGACAATCGACGAGTTCCAGGTTCTTGTCATGCAGAAATTCGTGCGCTGGGTCATCGAGCACACCGCCCGCAATTTCTCTTATGACGGAATCTCCAATATCGATCCTCAGAAGAAGTTTCTCGCTTTGTCGAATCACAGGGACATCATTCTTGATCCGGCGATCACACAGCTGGTTCTTTACCGCAACGGTATCCCTATGACTGAGATTGCTGTCGGAGATAACCTGATCACCAACCAGACCATCGAGTGGCTTATCCGCTCGAACAGAATGATCAAAGTGGTGAGAGGCATTTCAGCACGTGAGCTTTATCTGTCGTCTCAGCTCCTTTCAAAGTATATCCGTCTTAACATCACCGAGCAGAGAAGCTCCATCTGGCTTGCACAGCGTCAGGGACGCACCAAGAACGGATATGACATCACGGAGCAGGGACTTCTCAAGATGCTCGACATGAGCGGAAAGGCTGATTTCAAGACCAACTTCGAGGAACTGAACATAATCCCGATGAGTATCTCGTATGAGATCGAGCCTTGCGACGTCCTGAAGGCACGTGAGCTTGTCATTTCTCGTAAGAGGAAATATGTGAAGGCTGAAGGTGAAGACTTCAAGAGCATCGTGACAGGTATAATGCAGCAGAAGGGTGACATCCATCTTAATATCGGAAAGCCGCTGACATCGGAAGAGATCGAGCAGGCTTCCCTCTGCGACAAGAACGACCGCTACCAGCTCATCAGGCATGCTGTGGATCTCAGAGTGATAGAGGGCTACAAACTCTTCAAGAACAATTATATCGCTTACGATATCGCAAATCATTCATTCAAGTATTCTCACATGTATGAGAAAGCTGACCTCGAGCAGTTTGTTACATATATGGAGCATCAGCTTGACACTGTCGAGCCGGAGATCAACAGGGAGGACCTCAGACGCATCTTCATTGATATCTATGCAAATCCGGTAGTTACCAAGGAATTGCTGGCAAAGGAAAAGCGGACCGGAAGCATTCTTCTTTAACCTTCTGCATTCCGAAAAGATATGACGCCGACCTTGCAAGAGGCCGGCGTCATCCGTTTTATCTGTTCAGAATGTTCACGTCAAGTTTCGGATAAGGGAACTGGATGTCGTGCTTTGGAAGTTCATTGTAGATCTTGTTGATGACCAGGAATTTGACGTCCCAGTAATCATCTTTCTTTACCCATGCCCTCATGGTGAACTGTATTCCGCTGTCTTTCAGCGCGCTGAGAGTGACAAACGGGTCAGCAGGTGCCCCTTTCTCTACATTGAGGACCCTTTCGTCTTCAGTCAGGAAGGACATCAGCAGTTTGTTTGCCTCTTCCGATGAAGCACCATACTCGACATCCACAGTCCAGTCCACGCGTCTCATCTCCTGCTGGGAGTAGTTGTCTATGGTTCCGTTCGAGAGAATTCCGTTAGGGATGATTATCACCCTGTTATCGACTGTTCTGAGTTTAGTGCTGACAATGTTGACTTCAGAGACAGTTCCGGAGAACCCCTGCGCTTCAATGTAGTCTCCTGCTTTGAAAGGCTTGAAGATAAGCAGCATGATTCCGCCTGCAAAGTTCTGGACTGTTCCGTTCAGAGCCATACCGATCGCCATACCTCCACCGGCAAGAAGAGCAGCAAATGAGGTAGTGTTCACTCCCAACACTCCGATGGATGTGATTATCAGGATGAGAGTGAGAACTATGCTCGTAATGCTCTGCACGAATGAGGCGATTGCAGCATCAGTCTCTTTCCTTTCAAATACCCTTGAGAGCACCTTCTTGATTCTTCGGATAAGCCATATACCTACTATATATATGATAAGTGCGGCCGCGACTTTAAGACCGAATGATATGGCTTTTTCAAGCAATTCTCCGAGAAGTTCGTTTGTAGGTGTGGTTGCAATATGTTCTACCATGCTTGCAAGACCGGCCTGGACCTCATTGAGAGTGTCTGGACGAGCAAGACTATCCAATTTAGGAAGGATTTCCAATACATTTGCCATAAATTATTGATATTATATATTTGAAACAATTATGTTAAAAGTGGTAACAAATTTGTTATATGTATTTTGCTACAGATTTGCGATCAAATACCACATATATCCGGCCTCCATAAGTACAAGGATGATACCTTCAAAACGGTCAAGTTGTTTCTTGCGGAACATATAGGCGCTGGCGAGTATGAAGACAGAGCTGATAAGCAGGACGCCAAGATCGACTGTAGTCATACCAGTGAACGAGAGAGGATTGATAAGTGCGGCACCTCCGAGTATGAGCAATATATTGGAAATATTCGATCCGAGGATGTTTCCGAGTGCGAGCTGTCCTCTGCCTTTGAGTGCTGCCACCACACATGTCGCCAGTTCCGGCATGGAGGTTCCTGCAGCCATCACGGTGATTGCAATGAATTTGTCGGATACTCCGAATAGTTTAGCCAGTTCGGTAGCAGAGTTCACGAAGAGTCTGCCTCCGAAGATCAGTCCGGCAAGACCTCCGATAATGAAGACCAGAGACATGAATACTGAATATTCTTTTGTATTGCTTTCTTCTCCATCCGGAGTGTCTGACTTGAATGATGTCCACATATACCATGCGAAGACTGCAAGAAGCAGGGCTCCGTCAAGCCTGCAGAGCTGATCCTGGCCTTTGCCGAATATGGTAAGGTTCATTCCAAGAAGTATCAGAAGGATGGTCACACCTATATTAAGAGGTATGTCACGCTTCAGATTGCTCTTTGTTATGTCAAGGGGGGCGATCAGGGCAGTGACTCCCAGAATCATCATGGTGTTGAATATGTTGGAACCTACGATGTTGCCGATTGCCATATCTGCCTTGCCTTGGAATGAAGACATGAAGCTGACCACCATTTCAGGGGTCGAGGTGCCGATTCCGACTACGGTGAGTCCGATTACAAATTCACTGAGTCCAAGTTTCTTGGCAATTGATGATGAGCCGTCCACAAGGAAATTGGCTCCGAAAAGTATGAGCAGGAGACCTGCCAGAAGAATAAGAATCTGAATTGTCATGTCAGAGTTTTCAGTTGTTGGGTTTTTCTCTTTTTCAAAGCCGACAAAGTTAGAAAAAATATACCAAAATCTTTATATTTGTGTTCTGTTTAATCATAGCTGACATTATGAAGAGGTTTTTCACACTTTTCTCATCCCTTATACTGTGCATAGGTGCTTTTGCCGCTGATTCGCTCACTGTCTTCTATCGTATCAGACTAGATCAGAATATAGATCCTGCTGCCCGCAGGCTGGTGACATTGGGACTGGAAAAGGCTGCTGCGGCCGATGCTGACTATATCCTTCTGGATCTGAACACGTATGGAGGTGCTGTGGATGCAGCTGACAGCATAAGAAATGCGATCCTCAGATGTGACAGACCGGTAATTTCGTTTGTGAACATGCAGGCAGCCTCAGCCGGAGCTCTGATCAGCATTGCGTGTGATTCCATATATATGAAGACAGGAAGTTCCATCGGTGCTGCTACGGTCGTGGACCAGGCCGGTAATGTCATGCCTGACAAATACCAGTCGTTCATGATGGGAATGATGCGTTCGACAGCACAGGCGACAGGAAGAGATCCTAAGATAGCCGAGTCGATGGTGGACACAGCCAATGTGCTGAGCCTGACTCCTTCGGAGGCAATTGAGGTGGGATTCTGCGAGGGAATATGTGAGGATGAATTTGAAGTTGCCCGTAAGGTTGCCGGTTCTGACGGCTTTATAATCAGGAATATGGAAGATGATATTTCGTGGCTTGACAGACTGATTCAGTTTTTGCTGAACCCTCTTCTTCAGTCCATATTCATGATGATGATCATCGGTGGAATCTTTGTGGAGATCCGTACTCCTGGCATAGGTCTTCCTCTTGTCACCGCGATTGTCGGTGCCCTTCTGTATTTTGCTCCAGCTTATCTTGGTGACCTTGTCTCATATTGGGAGATACTTCTTTTTGTCGTGGGACTTGTCCTGATAGGTGTGGAGATATTCGTCCTTCCGGGCTTCGGAGTCTGCGGAATCCTCGGAATCATCGCTGTGGTGCTCTCGCTTGCCTTTGCAATGGTGGACAATGCGGAACTCTTCCATTGGGACGGCTCTCTCAATCTCCAGCCGATTCTGCGTCCGATTGGAATTGTGATAATTTCCGCTTCAGCGGCTATATTCGGGTCAGTCCTTCTTGTCCGTAAACTGTTTGCCACCAGGTCCTTCGACCATATCGCCCTGAGACAGGAACTTAAGGCGGATGAAGGATTCACAGGCGTGGCATCAGGACTTGAATCATTTGTGGGAGAGACTGTTACAGTGTTTACTGACCTTCGCCCCTCAGGAAAGGTCAAGACAGCAGACGGCCGTATTTTCGAGGCAACTCTCAAATTTGGAGGCTTTGCAGAAAAAGGAACGTCCCTGACGGTCATTTCAGCCGAACAGGGACGCCTGTATTGCGAGTGATAACGACTATCTTCTCTTCAATGCCACAACATTCTCGACGTGGTGGGTGTGCGGGAACATATCCACCGGCCTTACTGCTGTGATTTCATAGTCGCGGCAGAGGATTTCAAGGTCTCTTGCCTGCGAGGCAGGATTGCAGCTGACATAGACCATGCGCTCCGGTGCTGCATTGAGGATGACCTGAGCGACATCAGGATGGATTCCTGCTCTCGGCGGGTCAAGGATGATCACGTCAGGACGTCCATGCTCTTGAACGAAAGCGTCGGTGAGGATATCCTTCATATCGCCTGCGTAGAAGTCGCAGTTGGTGATTCCGTTGTTGGCGGCGTTGATCTTTGCATCCTCGATGGCCTCGGGCACATATTCAATACCTATTACACTGGATGCCTGTCTTGAGACGAACTGAGCGATTGTTCCGGTGCCTGTATAAAGGTCATAAACGACCTCCGAGCCTGTCAGGGCGGCATATTCGCGGGCTACGCTGTAGAGCTTGTAGGCCTGTTCGGTGTTGGTCTGGTAGAAAGACTTAGGGCCGATCTTGAATTTCAGGCCTTCCATATATTCGTAAATGGCATCCTCTCCCTTGTAAAGCACGCATTCCTGGTCTGAAATCGAGTCGTTGGCCTTTCCGTTGATCACGTAGTAGAGCGAGGTGATCTGAGGGAATTTCGCAGCCACTGCATCGAGCAGGGCTGTTCTGGCCTGGGCATCCTCGTGGTAGAAGCAGATGATCAGCATCACGTTTCCGGCCTCGGTGGTCCTTATGAACATGTTGCGAAGGAAGCCGACGTGTTCGCGGATGTTGAAGAACGAAAGTCCGTGCTCAAGGGCGTAGTTCCTGATGAAAAGGCGGATTTCGTTTGAAGGCTCCGGCTGCAGGTAGCAGTGATCGATGTCAAGCACCTTGTCGAAGAAACGGCCTACGTGGAAGCCAAGACCGTATTTCTCCTGCTCTGTCAGAACCTCTGCATCTTCGTTTTCAAAGATCCAGCGACGCTGTGAGAAAGTGAATTCCAGCTTGTTCCTGTAGTAGGTGGTCTTGTCGGAAGGGACGATAGGGGAGATTTCCGGCACGTCGAGATGGCCTATGCGCACGAGCTGGTCATAGACCTGCTGCTGCTTTGCCTGAAGCTGCATTTCATATGGCAGCGGCTGCCATTTGCAGCCTCCGCAGACTCCGAAATGCTTGCAGAACGGCTCCAGACGGTGCTCCGACGGCTTTACCATACGGAGGATGAATCCTTCCATATAGTTCTTCTTCTTTTTCGTCACCTTGACATCTACTACGTCGCCAGGCACAGCGAACTGCACGAACAGCACGGTTCCGTCTATTCTTGCCAATGCCTTTCCTTCAGCGGCCACCGCCTCGATGACCACATTCTCCAGAATTATTTCCTGCTTCTTTCTTGCCATTGCTTGATTATTTATTGGTCTGTTGCAGCCCCCGGTGCAATAGAAATGGCCCGTCAAATTAACGGGCCACAAAAATAGTGAATAATTTACAATTAAGAAATTTTCATCTTGCACTTGTAGAGATCCTGTGACACATTGATCATGAAGTCTCCCATCTTTTCCAGTTCGTTTACGATGTCCATGTAGTAAACGCTGGTCTGGTAGTTCTTGCGCTCATTCTCTATGCTTTCGATCTCTTCGTCGCGGAGATTGTTTCTGAGGTTGTTGATGCGGTCCTCAGCATCGTATGCGTTTGAAATCTCCTCAAGATGCCCACCGAATGCTGTCTCAAGGTTATGTATCATGACATCATACGCATTCTCCACTGTGTCCACCATTGCATTGAGCTTCTTGATGGTGTCTGCATCAAACGTCTTGTTGTGGATGTTCCTGCGTGAGAGGATGCGGCTGATGCTTTCTCCCGAGTCTCCGAGTGATTCAAGTTCACCGATGATCTTGTACATCGCCTTGATGATGTATGAGGTGTTGGCGCTGATCTCTTCTGCTGACACGGCATTGAGGAATGTCGCTATTTCATACTCGATCTTATCTGAAATCTCCTCATATTTCACCAGTTTGGCTCTGAGTTCCTCGAACTTGTCCGGGTCAGTCTCGTTAATGGCATCACGGGCATATCCGAGGCCGTTCTTGGATATCTGAGCAAAGTGGATGATCTCTTTGTATGCCTGTTCGGTCGCAAGTTCAGGAGTTGCAAGAGGCCCAGCCTCTATGTACTTGAGTCTGAATACGTTGTCATCCTGATTCTTCGATCCCTTTATCACGAAGCATACGAGTCTCTCGATTGCCGGCACGAACCATATGAGAATCAATGTGTTGATCGTGTTGAAGAGGGTATGGAGCATTGACAGACCGTAGAGTGCGGAAGTCTGGGAATCAGTCTGGACCGATGTGCCGTCAGCAGTTTTTTCAACCACTACGGCGAATCCGTCAGCAGCCGGGTCAGGGATGCTGAAGATGGCCTCAGTGATGAAGCCGATGAATTTCAGGAAGAACGGGAATAGAGCCAGTGCCCAGATCACTCCGAACAGGTTGAAGACGGTGTGGGCAAGTGCGGCACGTTTTGCAGATGTATTACCTACTGATGCTGCAATATTCGCCGTAATTGTTGTTCCGATGTTCTCTCCGAGTACCATTGCACAGGCCATGTCGAAACGGATCCATCCCATGTTGAGCATAATCAGGGTGAGTGCCAGGGTTGCACTTGAGGACTGAAGCACGAGAGTCAGAATTGTTCCGAAAACGAGGAAGATGAGCACCGAGCCGAAGCCGTAGCCCTGCCAGCCCTGGATGAATGAAAGTACTTCCGGTGTGCTGCTGAGGTCCGGAACTGAGTTCTTCATGAGGGAAAGTCCCAGGAAGAGGAGAGAGAATCCCACAATCAGTTCAGATATGTTCCTTCTCTTGTCCTTCTTTGAAAGGGAGAGTACGAATCCGACAGCCATCATAGGAACAGCAAGGATGGAGATGTCAGCCTTGAATCCGAGCCAAGCCACAAGCCATGCAGTGACCGTGGTTCCGATGTTTGCTCCCATGATCACGCTGATTGCCTGTGCAAGTGTGAGGAGACCTGCATTCACAAAGCTCACTACCATGACGGTAGTCGCTGAAGATGACTGGATTACGGAAGTGATTCCGAGTCCTGTCAGCACACCCTTGAAAGGGTTGGCGGTCATAGCCGAAAGAAAATTGCGTAGTCTGTTACCTGCCGCTTTCTGGAGTCCGGAACTCATGAGGTTCATTCCGTAGAGGAACATTCCCAGGGCTCCAAGAAGTGTTAGAATCTGTAACATAATTCAATTGTATTATAGTTTGTTTGCGCTGGCAAAGATATGTTTGCAATTTGTAATCTCAGCCGCTGTAAAAGTTAATTATTTGTTACATCTGAGTGCTCAGGAGATACCATGTGTATCCGACAAAGCACAGGAACATGAATCCTCCTGCAGCCCTGCTGATCCTGCCTTTGAAGCCGAGAATCATGGTTATGATCACAGCTGCAATCATGACGATATAGTCCACGATGGTGATTCCACCTGAAGTGAGCGGCATCACCTGTGAGCTCAGACCAAGTATCAGCGTGATGTTGAAGATGTTGGAGCCGATGATGTTGCCCAGTGCAAGCTGGGTGTTCTTCTTGAATGCAGCTGCTACGGAGGCAGCAAGCTCGGGCAGGGAAGTGCCGCAAGCAATGAGGGTTAGCGATATGAACGCATCGTTGACTCCGAAGGACTTCGCGACAGACACGGCATTGTCCACGAAGAAGTCACAGCTCGTGATCAGTACAGCCAGGCCGACTGCCACCTTCCCGATTGCCATCCAGATGGATACGTTCTCTTCCTGGCAGGATGTCTCTGAGTCCTGTGCGTTCTTCATGTCACGACGGAAAGAGTACCACATGAAGAATGTGAAGAGCAACAGCAGAATCAGACCGTCCGGACGGCCGATGGTTGCAGGCGTTCCGTTGAAGAAGTTCATGGCCAGGAGCATCAGCAGGACAGATACTGCAATGCAGAACGGAATCTCGAATTTGACATTGTCCCTGCTGATTGCGATAGGGAAGAAGAGTGCGGTGAGTCCCAGGATTCCCAGCACGTTGAATATATTGGATCCGACGACATTACCTATTGCAACATCTGCATTTCCCTGAACGGCTCCGATGAAGCTTACCACAAGTTCCGGCATTGACGTTCCCACGCCCACGATCGCAGCTCCGATCACAAAGTCAGATACCTTGTATTTCTTTGCAATCGAGACCGCTCCTGCGACAAGCCAGTCGGCACCAAGGACGATGCCGACCAGCGATACCATAAGAATAACGTACTCCATTATTTCCCTATAACACTTTCAATTTCAGCAGTTTCGAGTTCGTATTGCCCTGTGCATGGCTCGTACTTGTAGGGTATGTATTCGAAAAGCTGAGAATATGATTTTCCAGTCTTCCTGCTATAGTAGATGTCAAGTCTGATACCGTTTCCTTTATCTTCCTCGCTGAGGTTCAGCTTTTTCAATGATGTCTCAAGTGCATTGGTAATCTCGCTTTTGAGACTCTGAGCGAAGAATTTCTCCACTTTGCAGTATCTTTCACCAGTTTCGTTGTCCTTGTATCCGGTTCTGAGCACGAAGGCAAGGATGAGTCCTGTGAAGATCAGGAAGAAGCCTGTTATGTTGATTGATGCAGAGGTGGGGAGTGCCACGAGGACACATCCTGCGATTATGAGAGTTGCTGTGATGGTTATATCTTTTGCAGAGCGGACTCTGCTGAATTCCTTTTCCATGGTTGTTTGATCATTATATGTAATTGATTGAATTATAAATGGTTATATTTATGTATAACCTTGTTGTGACCTTGTATTTCTATGGAGTGGCTACAAGGACATGCCCGATGACGGGAGTCACGGGCCAGAATGATATAAGTATGGAAAAGTCTAGATAAGGAGTTTCCTGAGGCAGACAAGGTGGTCTGAACCGACCAGATGCCCCATAGGAAGCAGATCGGATGTGATCTGTGAAAGGTCTCGTGATTGTATTGTAAGAATTTTTCCAGATTTCACGAATGCATGAAGCGTGGTTGTCCTGCTGCCTGTGCTTCGTTTTGCCGTAGTCTGGCAACGTGGAATATTCGTGAAATTCGTTTGTCTTGGCAGATTCAGTTCGGACTCAGGTGCAGAAAACGAGCAGGAATCAGAACTCAGTTCATATTCCGTAGCCTCAGCGAGATTTACTTCGTTAGATGATTCGTTGCATTCACTCAGCTGCGTCAATGCAGTCAGTGCGGCAATGATTGATATGATCAGGAATCTCGTTTTCATAACAGAGCACAAAATTACTCATAATTTGCAAATATTCAACCAGACAATGTCTTGTAACAAATTCTTAATTCTCATTGCTCGCGTCAGACCTGCTCCATCTGTCGCAGGTCTATTTATTCAAGTGCTTGATTCTCTGCTTCTAACATGCAGGGGAAGTGCGCGTATATATGCGCAAGTTAACATAATATCAATTGTATAACAAAGTGCAGGCATAGGGGAAATCCACTGTATATGATACAAAGAGGCCTCGCACACTATATGTAGAGCGAGGCCTGTTGATATTTCTTGCTGGATTGGCTACTTCTTGTAGTGTCCGAAAGCAGATAGAACTAGAACTTCAATAACTTCATCATAGATACGATACACAAGTCTGTGCTCATGCGTTATTCGGCGCGAATATACATTCCCGTCGTAACCCTTAAGGGGCTCAACCTGACCCGTACCTGTCCTGGGATGCTCCTGGATTTCTTCTAAAAGCTTTGACAGTTTCTTTACAGTCAGAGGCGCTTTCTTGCTCAGTTCCTTAAGGTCCTTCTTTGCGTCGTTAGAAAATACTATTCTATACATCTCAGTCTTCATTAATCATTCGACTAAGGAAGCCATCAACACTCTCCCCCTCCTCCATTCTATGAACTTTTCCCTGTTCATATTCCTCTATTCCGCGTCTGATTTTAGCCTCCAAAGTGGTCTGATCAATGAGCGTATCACTTTCTCTCACTGGCACAAGCCTATAGCTGCCGTGACTCCTAGACGTAATCACGACATCATTTGTAAGGGCTAAGTCAAAGTACTTACGCTGGTTAGCCCTGAATTCTCTGCTACTTACTACAACCATTTTCATCTGTATTTGACTTTACAAATATATGCTTTTTCAAATAAAGTACCAAATTGGTACACATTTATTTTAGTGAGCAGTTGGATTTATATGCTCAATATTATAACTTTACACACAAATCGTAATTTTTATAATCGTATGACCAATATCACCAAATTCCTCTGCATGAGCTTCTGCCTATGCGCAGCTGCATGCAGCAATCCATCTAAAGGGCCGGTCAACACACTGAATACTGATGCTGTTACAGAAGCCTTAGCCAATGAAGGCAAACTCAACTTCGAACTTCTTGAGTGGACAAGAGAGCCTGCGGCATTCACAGTTTCTGGGGACACAATAACTATAACAACAGCTCCTCACACAGACTTGTGGCAGCGTACGTACTACCATTTCCGCAATGATAACGCACCTGTCTTCCAGATGCAGACAAACGAGAAGTATTTCAGTTTCGTAGTCAAGACCGACTTTACTCAGAGCCATCACAGATTTGACCAGTGCGGTATAGTGATGTACCTTGACAGTGAGAATTGGCTTAAGGGTTCAGTGGAATATGAAAACGAAGAGTTCCAGCACCTGGGCAGTGTTGCCACAAATAATGGCTACTCAGATTGGGCTACCACAGCTATCCCTGCTGACGTGAAGACAATGTGGTACCGCTTCTCCCGCAGGGCTGATGACTACTGTATAGAATGCTCTACTGACGGAGTAAATTTCAGCCAAATGCGTATCTGCCACATGTATAAAGGAGCAGAAACCATCAGCTTCGGCATCTATGCCTGCTCACCTGAAGAATCATCATTCACAGCTGTATTTACTGACATGAAGATCACCGAATGCATGTGGAAGGCACACGACGGTCAACAGCCGGACGCTGAATAGTCACCCAAATTCGAATTTGTCTAACAACTACAATCCTCGGCACTCATCATTGTCGGGGATTCATTGTATATACTCCGGCATAGTCACCTCCTTCATCCGAATCTCAAATCTACGACATGACCATGCGAGGTCCATATTTTCGGATCGCTTATGGTGTTTTCAGAATATATATCACGCACGTCACGACTATATGTACTATAGACGCTGCCATTAGGGCAGCCTTCTTAAATTTCAGCAAATTATTGTCGAAACAAAAATAATTTTTACCTTTGCGTTTGACACTAGTGTCAGAAACGGTAAGTTATGGAGCATAAGATTATTGAAGCCGCCAAGGCGACATTCCTGAAAAAAGGGTACAAGGACACAAATATGGCAGATATTGCGGCTGAAGTTGGGCTGACTCGTCCGGCGATGCACTACTATTTCCGTACAAAGGAAAGATTGTTTCAGGCTGTATTCGGTGATATCCTGATGAGTTTCATTCCCCAAATTAAAGAAAGTTTATGTGCTAACATACCCCTGGAATTGAAAGTCTCTCAAATTGTAGAAACATATATGTCAGTACTGGAGGACTCACCGATGCTTCCTGTGTTCATCGTTCAGGAAATCAACAGAGACATCGATAATATCATATCAATTGCCCTTGATAACAATCTTGTCGAATTAGGCCAGTCTGTCGTTAATGTGCTAAACTGTGAAATGGAAGAGGGCAGAATAAGAAAGATGCCACTCATTGAACTTGGCTATACCTTCTATGGACTGATGATGGTGCCGTTTCTTGCTCGGCCTGCTGGGCAAATGATCTTCGGTAAGGATAGTTATAGCCCTGAATTTCTGCAAGAATGGAAAGAAAATGTAATCAGACAGATGGTATATCTGCTTAAACCTCAAAATGAATAATATGAAGAAATTCTCATTGATTCTGTTATTGGTTTCCATCGCCATGAGTGTTGCTGCACAGCCGGATCTTGAGCAGTGCAAGGAAATGGCAAGGAAGCATTATCCATTGATAAGGCAGTATGACCTTATTTCTGCGAGCAAGGAGTTTACCATGACAAATGCGTCGAGAGCGTGGCTTCCGCAGATCGGCCTTTCCGCTCAAGCGACTTATCAGTCGGATGTGGTGAAGTGGCCTGATCAGTTTGAGTCTATGCTTGCAGCTCAGGGTCTTGATATGCCAGGGCTGCGCAAGGATCAGTACAAGGTGCAGTTAGACATCCAACAGACTATCTGGGATGGTGGAAAGAGCAGGACTGATAAAGAAATAGCTTCGGCTCAGGCTCAGCAAGAGGCGCAGAGTGTTGAAGTGGAACTTTATTCTGTGGAGAAGCGTGTTGAAGATCTGTATTTCGGTATCCTGATGATGCAGGAACAGAGAAGACAGATAGAGGAGATGATGGAACGCCTGCAGACCAACATGAATCATGTTGTCGCATTGGTGGAAAATGGAGTCGCAATGCAGGCTGATGCAGATGCTATTGAGGTGCAGATACTTACTGCCAATCAGAATCTCTCCCAGGTAAAAGCAAATGAGGAGAGTTTCAGAAAAATGCTCGGACTGTTCATCGGAGAAGAATTGGGAGGTGGAGAATTGACCATGCCTACTGGTGTCGAGCCTATGGGAACCGAATCCGATAGGCCCGAACTGAAGATGTTTGAGGCGCAGCTGGATGTTCTTAAAGCCAGAGAAAATATGCTGGATGTTGCTCTGATGCCGAAATTCGGACTTTTTGCGCAGGGATACTACGGATACCCGGGATTGAATATGTTCGAGAATATGATGAGCAGCAAATGGTCTCTAAATGGAATTGTGGGTGTGAAGATGAGTTGGAATATCAGTAGTTTCTATACTTTGAAGAATCAGAGAAGGGAGATTGACAACGCCATCAGCGGTATCAATCTGAAACGTGATGTCTTCACATTCAACAACACCCTTCAAGCTGAGCAGGAGAATGCTGAGATAACCCGAATCCGCACTGCCTTGAAGGATGACGACAGAATAGTGGAGCTGCGTGGTCGTGTAAGAGAGGCGGCAGAAGCCAGACTTGAAGAAGGCGTCATCGATATGAATACGCTTCTGACTCGCATCAGCGAGGAGTCAGCTGCAAAGATTGCGCGTAGTACCCATGAGATAGAACTTATGAAAGCTATTTATGATTTGAAACATACATTAAACCGATGAAAAAGATAGTTTATTCAATCGCAGCTATGGCACTTTGCTGCGGCTGTGCAGAAGAAAGCGTGTATGACGCTTGCGGTACATTTGAAGCGACAGAGATACTGGTCGCAAGTCAAGGTATAGGGCAGATACTCAGTTTTGATGCGGAGGAAGGAGATATTGTTGATGTCGGTACGGTCATCGGAACCATTGATACCGTCCAGCTCCATCTGCAGAAGAAGCAGCTGGAGGCTCAGGTCAATTCTGTTTTGAGTTCCCGTCCTGATATCGAAAGTCAGGTATCTGCAATTAGAAGTCAGATTGCTAATCTGAAGTCAGAAAAGACAAGAACTGAAAATCTTATCGCTAAAGGAGCGGCACCTGCCAAGCAATTGGATGATATAAATGCCCAACTTGAAATACTTGAAGACCAGCTTGGAAGCCAGCTCACAGCGCTCGGCAAGAGTTCTTCTTCAATTGGATTCAATGCTGCGGCACTCCAGGCGCAGATTGACCAGATCGATGATAAGATAGTAAAATGCAGGATTGTGTCTCCTGCAAAGGGAACAGTAGTCGCAAAATATGTCAACGAGGGCGAACTTGTGAACATCGGCACACCGCTAATGAAAGTTGCTGATCTTGACAAGGTCTATCTGAGAGCGTATTTTACATCTGATCAGCTTGCTGACATAAAGGTTGGTGACAAGGTGGATGTGACTGCGGATTTCGGTGGTGACAAGCAGTATCCGTATGAAGGAAGGATCACTTGGATATCATCAGAAAGCGAGTTTACTCCGAAGGCGATCCAGACACGCAACACAAGGGCTAACCTTGTATACGCAGTCAAGATCGCAGTGGAGAATGACGGAAGGATCAAACTTGGAATGTACGGAGAATGCAATATCCGATAAAAATAGACGGCCTTACCAAACGTTATGGGGCGTTGACGGCTTTGGATGGAGTGTCATTTGAGGTCGGCAAGGGCGAACTGTTCGGTCTGATAGGGCCTGACGGAGCGGGAAAGACCACCTTGTTCCGACTTCTTACAACTCTCATGAAACCAGATGAGGGCTCTGCTACTGTTGACGGCTTTGATATAGTCAATGACTACAAGGAAATAAGAAACATAGTCGGTTATATGCCGGGACGGTTTTCATTGTACCAGGATCTTAGCGTAGAGGAAAACCTTGAGTTCTTCGCATCTTTGTTCGGAGGCACAGTAAAGGATAATTATGACCTTATCGAGCCGATATATAGCCAGATAGAACCTTTCAAGACACGTCGTGCAGGCAAACTTTCAGGAGGAATGAAACAGAAGCTTGCTCTGAGCTGTGCACTGATACATCGTCCGAAGGTGCTTTTCCTCGACGAACCTACTACCGGTGTGGACGCAGTCAGCAGAAGTGAATTCTGGGATATGCTTGCAGGCCTCAAGCAGTATGGCATAACTATCCTTGTCTCGACGCCATATATGGATGAGGCCGGAAGATGCGAGCGTATTGCACTGATCAATGACGGCAAGATCCTTAAGATTGATACCCCTGGCGCGATAACTGACCCGGGAATGACGCTGGAGGATACATTCATCAGACTTATACAGGAAGAAAATGCAAAAGATGATATCTGTAAATAATCTGACCAAGATGTTCGGAGATTTCAAGGCTGTAGACGGGATCAGTTTTGATGTCGCCAAGGGAGAGATCTTCGGATTTCTAGGTGCTAACGGAGCTGGCAAGACTACAGCGATAAGGATATTGTGTGGTCTTAGCAAAGCCACCTCCGGGAGCGGTCATGTGGCCGGATGCGACATCATCACGCAGAGCGAGGATATCAAGAGAAATATCGGTTATATGTGCCAGAAATTCTCTCTATATGAAGATCTTACAGTGTGGGAGAACATGGAACTTTACGGAGGTATATACGGCATGAAGACCAAGGATGTCCACCTCAGAGCAGAACAGTTGCTTAAAGAAGTTGATTTTTATGAGCATCGCAATGACCTTGTGAAAAGCATCCCAACCGGCTGGCGACAGAAACTTGCATTTACCGTAGCAAATATCCATTCGCCTAAGGTTATATTCCTTGACGAGCCTACGGGCGGCGTGGATCCGTTGACACGTCGTCAGTTCTGGAGCATGATAAGAAAGACGGCTGCAGAAGGCACTACCGTATTTGTTACTACTCATTATATGGATGAAGCGGAATACTGCGACAGGGTGTCGATAATGGTGGATGGAAAGATAATGGCACTGGATACTCCTGCTGCATTGATTGAGAAGTTTGGTGTCAGTTCAATGGACGAGGTTTTCAGAAATCTCGCAAGAAATGCTGTAAGAAATGAATAGACTCCTATATTTCATAAAGAAGGAATCTCTGCACATCCTTCGTGACATAAGGACACTCCTTGTGGTGATCGGCATTCCGATACTGCTGATGCTTCTGTTCGGTTTTGCCATATCGACAGATGTGAACAACATAAATGTGGCAGTCTGTGCTCCTGTAAGGGCGGAATCAATAGAGAAGGTCATATCTGAAATGGACAACAGCGAGTTGTTCACATTCAAAGGGTATGTAAACCCGGATGAGATTGACCGGGCGCTCAGAAGCGGAAAAGTAGGAATTGTCGTCGTGTTTGCAGACGACTATGACAGGATAGTTTCGGGACGGATACCGGATGAAAAGGCTGTGCAGATTGTTTTGGACGGTTCTAATCCTAATGTGGCAGCCTCAGGAGCAGCATATCTGACAGCTATGCTGGGAGGAATGGGGTCAGAGGCCGGATTGGTCGAGAATCATATCCTTTATAACCCTCAGATGAAGAGTGCCTATAATTTCGTTCCAGGTATCCTTGGACTCATATTCATATTGGTCTGTGCGATGATGACATCTATATCCATTGTCAGGGAGAAGGAACTCGGCACGATGGAGGTTCTTCTCGTGTCTCCCGTGAAGCCGATCTGGATTATCCTTTCCAAGATGGTACCATATTTCCTTCTGAGTTGCATCAACCTCATCAGTACCTTGCTGATTGCTAAGTTCGCTCTTGGAGTGCCTATGACGGGAAGCATCTTCGGCATCATATTCATATCGCTGACATATATCCTGCTGTCTTTGGGATTCGGACTACTTGTCTCGACCGTTACTGATAAGCAGATGGTTGCGCTTCTTATATCTGGAATGATTCTTATGCTTCCCATTATGATGTTTTCAGGAATGCTCTTCCCTGTGGAGAACCTCCCTGCAGTACTGAAACCTTTCTCCTATATCGTTCCAGCACGATGGTATATCGATGCAATGAGAAAGCTGATGATCGAAGGGCTGGAATTCAGTGGAGTGATTCTGGAGTTCTCTATCCTGTGTTTTATGACGGTTGGTATATTGAGGGTAGCACTTATGAAGTTTAACGACAGACTTGAGTAAAGATGGGAGTATTACGTACACTTATAATCAAGGAAATCAGACAGTTCAGGCGCAATCCTTTCATGCCTAAGCTTGTGGTGATGTTTCCGCTGATGCTGATCCTGGTGATGCCGTGGATCGCGACGATGGATGTCAAGGGGATAAACGTAGGCATCGCTGACTATGACCGCAGCGACATTTCTCAGAAGATTGTTTCAAGAATCGATGCTTCAGAGTACCTTGAGCTAAAAGGTATGTTTGCAGATTATCCTTCTGCGCTCGCCGAGTTAGAAGACGGCAAGATCGATTTGATTCTTGAGATACCTGCCGGATTCGGAAAGAGCATGATGGGAACTCCCGAGAAAGTGAGCATCTGGGCAAATGGAGTGAATGCAATGAAAGGCTCCCTAGGTAGCCAGTATCTGATGCAGACCCTCCTTAAATGTTTCCAGGATATAAGGGCTTCACGAGGTCTGTCGATTCCTGAAAGCACTATTGAGACAGTGAATTTCTATAATCCTACGATGGATTACAAGCACTACATGATTCCAGCAATCATAATCATGCTGCTTGTAATGGTCGGAGGCTTCCTTCCAGCTATCAATCTTGTGATGGAAAAGGAACTTGGCACCATAGAGCAGATCAATGTCAGTCCAGTGAACAGGTTCGCATTCACGTTGTCTAAACTTATCCCATTCTGGATAATATGCTTAATAGACCTTGGAATCTGTATGGTATTGGCTTGGCTGGTGTATGGACTTGATGTTGCGGGCTCGATCTGGGCGATACTCCTCGCGGCAGCACTCTTCATAATGGTTATTTCAAGCATAGGTGTGATACTTGCAAACCTCTCGGAAACCATGCAGCAGACTATGTTCCTGATGCTTTTCATCATCCTTACATTCATACTGATGAGCGGACTCTACACACCAGTGGAGTCAATGCCTCTCTGGGCACAGAAACTAGCCTTTTGCCTACCTCCGACTTATATGGTAGAGCTGATGCGTGCGGTATATCTGAAAGGGGCAACTATCTCAGATCTATGGATCAACTATGTAGCACTGGGCGGGTTCGCAGTGTTGTTTGGAGTACTCGCGGCTATAACTTACAAGAAGAGGGGATAGAATTTTCATAAGGATTGACAAATATTTCAAACGCCTGACAGGTATCTCACCTAATGGGTACAGGAAGCATGAGAGTCAGTAGCGGCACTTGCCCACTTCCCTCCGGTCAGTCGGCAACCTTCTATACCCACCGCATAGGCGAGAATATGAGGACTGCAAGCAGATCCTCAAACTCTCGCTAACGCCCACGCACAATGTAAAAGCCCGTGCGAGACTTCAGCCAGCAGAGCTGTCAGAAGACTTGCCCTCCATAACTCGCTCCGCTCGATTAATCTCCTCAGCTATTTGCTATTCAAGGTCAAATCGCATATCTTTATACAAATAAATCGGAATTTAACTATCGTTTGATTATGAAACATATCAGTCTCATATCAGCACTCATAATCTGTTGTCTGAGCACTCATGCACAAACATTCATCCCTGATGAACACAATGGCCTGAAGTATCAAGTTCTCTCATCAAATATCAATGGTGAGGATAAACCTGGCTTAGTGATTTTTCTGCACGGAGGACACGCTCGTGGTAATGACAATCAAGCACAAATTCAACTACCTGCCGTACAAGACATTGCTACGTACATTACTGACAAAAATATGTCGGCTTACTTACTTGTACCTCAATGCCCAGCAGATCAGGAATGGCTATACAACAATGGAGTCCCAGGCTGTAAAGATAAAGTAATGTCTTTGATAGACTTATATATCTCCACCAAAGATATAGACAAAGAAAGAATCTATCTATGCGGCGTCTCTATGGGTACCTGGGCATCTTGGCACATTCTGAAAGAATATCCCAATCTGTTTGCTGGTGCATTCCTTGCATCAGGTAGACCACGATATCTATATGCCCACGAACTCACAGGAACTCCGTTATATGTAACAGTCGGATCACACGAAAGAAGCATGGAGCCAATAAGGCTATTTACAATAGACATTGAAAAGGCTGGTGGCGCAGTCAAGTTCGATTCACTCTCAGGGAAAGACCACAGACATGTACAAAGGCATTCACTGCCAAGCGTCTTGACTGGCTGTTTGCTCAACGAAGAAGGTCAAACTAAATTCGGATTTATCTGCGAGAAAAATGCCTGGCACAAATGTATAGTGTCAGGCATTTTTCATGCTATTTTATCTGTAACTATTTTGTGGCTGAAGACTATATAGATTTAGAGCCAGTATAAATGGATTTTGCTTCAGAATACAAAAGAAATAGGAACTATTAATGGAGGTGTGATTGCAGTATTTGTCTAAC
>JAGBAO010000028.1 GCA_017938925.1 Bacteroidales bacterium
AAAAGCTTTGCAATCTTGTCAGTGACAGCCTTTTCAGCCTCTGCGAACTCTGGTGCGTTCACGTCAGTCTTAGGCTCCTAGAACGTGCCTGCACGGTAGTCGCCGATAGTGTAAGGAAGGATGACGTAACCGTCCGCAAGACCCTGCAGGAGGGCAGATGCACCGAGACGGTTTCCACCATGGTCAGAGAAGTTAGCCTCACCGATAGCGTAGAGACCAGGAACAGTTGTCTGGAGGTTGTAGTCTACCCAGATACCACCCATTGTATAGTGGATAGCAGGATAGATCATCATAGGCTCCTTGTATGGATCTGTATCAGTGATCTTCTCGTACATCTGGAAGAGGTTACCGTATCTTGCAGCGATTACATCCTTTCCGAGACGCTCGATAGCTGTCTTGAAATCAAGGAATACTGCGAGACCTGTGTTGTTCACACCATAACCTGCATCGCAACGCTCCTTTGCTGCACGTGAAGCCACGTCACGAGGTACGAGGTTACCGAATGCAGGGTAACGACGCTCGAGATAGTAGTCACGATCCTCTTCAGGGATGTCCACTCCCCTCTTTGTACCTGCCTGAAGTGCCTTTGCATCCTCAAGTTTCTTTGGTACCCAGATACGTCCGTCGTTACGGAGTGACTCTGACATGAGGGTAAGCTTAGACTGCTGTGTTCCGTGTACAGGGATACATGTAGGGTGGATCTGTGCGAAGCAAGGGTTTGCGAAGAATGCGCCCTTCTTGTAGCACTGCCATGCTGCTGAACCGTTAGAGTTCATTGCATTGGTAGAGAGGAAGTAAGCGTTTCCGTAACCACCTGTTGCGATAACCACTGCGTGAGCTCCGAATCTCTCGATCTTGCCTGTCACGAGGTTTCTTGCGATGATACCCTTTGCCTCACCGTTGATGAGGACTACATCGAGCATCTCGTAGCGAGGGTAGCTCTTTACTGTGCCGGCTGCGATCTGACGGTTCAGGGCAGCATAAGCACCGAGAAGGAGCTGCTGTCCGGTTTGACCGCGGGCATAGAAGGTACGG
This sequence comes from Bacteroidales bacterium, assembly GCA_017938925.1. GTDB lineage: Bacteria > Bacteroidota > Bacteroidia > Bacteroidales > UBA932 > Cryptobacteroides. The sequence continues at coordinate 1,036 of JAGBAO010000028.1, forward strand.
CTAACCTGCGCACCTCCGAAAGAGCGGTTGGCGAGAAGTCCGCCGTATTCCCTTGCAAAAGGAACACCCTGTGCAACGCACTGGTCGATGATGTTGTTGCTGACCTCGGCAAGACGGTAAACATTTGCCTCGCGTGCACGATAGTCTCCTCCCTTGATTGTGTCATAGAAGAGACGGTAGATCGAGTCGTTGTCGTTCTGGTAGTTCTTTGCTGCATTGATACCACCCTGTGCTGCGATAGAGTGAGCACGACGAGGTGAGTCGCTGATGCAGAACACCTTCACATTGTAGCCAAGCTCTCCGAGTGAAGCAGCTGCAGACGCTCCACCGAGACCTGTTCCCACAACAATGACTTCGAGTTTTCTTTTGTTGCCAGGGCTGACAACACGGATCTGAGATTTGTGCTTTGTCCATTTCTCGGCCAAAGGACCCTCAGGAATCTTAGAAATAAGTTTTTCGGCCATTTTATAGTGATTAAATGAAATTTCGGGCACAATTATAATGAAAATCGGCCGATTTAGCAATTAAATCAGCCGATTACCTATTATTTATGATAGGGATTCCCGATCAGGTCGGGAATGACGCTAAAAATTTGTCGAAAATGATGCAGGAAATTTATCAGGAATGACGCTAAAACAGTGTAGGATCGTCGAGATTGATATTTCCCTTTTCCAGGCCGAGATGCCTGTAGGCAAGTTCGGTCACTTCCCTGCCCCGCGGCGTCCTCATGATGAATCCCTCCTTGATCAGGAACGGTTCATACACCTCTTCAAGAGTACCCTGGTCCTCACCCACTGCCGTTGCAATGGTATTCGCCCCCACAGGACCTCCCTTGAACTTCGTGATTATTGTCTTAAGTATCTTATTATCAATTGCATCCAGTCCCCTCTTGTCTATATTCAGGGCATCAAGGGCATAGCGTGCTATCTCCAGATCGATGACACCGTTGCCCATGACCTGAGCAAAGTCACGCACACGACGCAGAAGCGAGTTGGCGATACGAGGCGTGCCACGGCTTCTAAGAGCTATTTCATACGCTGCATTCTGGTCTATTTCTACCTTTAATATATTTGCGCTTCTCTTGACAATGTTCACAAGGGTCATGGTGTCGTAATATTCCATGGCGCATGTTATACCGAACCTGGCCCTAAGAGGTGAAGTCAGCAGACCGCTTCGCGTGGTTGCTCCGACCAAAGTGAACGGATTTAGTGAAATACGCACTGAACGTGCTCCCGGCCCCTTGTCTATCATTATATCTATTACAAAATCCTCCATCGCGGAGTACAGATACTCCTCCACAACCGGAGAAAGCCTGTGGATTTCGTCGATGAACAGCACGTCCCCCTCCTCCAGCGAGGTCAGAAGTCCGGCAAGATCACCCGGCTTGTCAAGAATAGGTCCGGATGTTACCTTCATATTCACTCCCAACTCATTTGCTATGATGTGCGCGAGAGTGGTCTTTCCAAGTCCCGGAGGGCCGTGAAACAGGACATGATCAAGAGACTCCCCTCTCATCCTGGCCGCCGCCACGAAAATCTTGAGGTTCGCCACTATCTTGTCCTGACCGGTAAAGTCTTTAAGGTCCTGCGGACGTATTATTCCGTCCAAATCCTTATCTTTGCCATCGTTGATGTTATGGGGATCGAAATCAGTCGTCATGCTCAGCTCAAAAATAATTATATACAAATATATATTATATTTTTAAATTTTAATGATGATTATATCGCTGTTGATATGTTGATAACTCAAAAATACATCTGATTATCAATATGTTGTATGTGCGATATCTGTTGAAAAGGCTGGTGTGAATTTCTTTGAAAAATGTTGATTGAAAATTTTGAAGATATTTATCTCTGCCGTAATATACGGACTTGCGGATTTTGCCAATTTAGTTTTCATTTGATTTCAACAGGGTTTTCAACCGGTTATCAACAGAAAAATTGTTGATATGTTAATAAGTTCGAAATCCATAAACCTTCTATCGGAAAAACTGGATTCCTGTGATGAGGTATTCTGCAGCGGACTCTTTCTGTCCGCCCGCTGGTTTGTCGTGTCCCAGTTGGATTATGACGGAATCCAGCTGATTGTCCTTCCTGACAAGGAGTCTGCGGAGTATTGTGCGGCGGATCTTTACAATCTTGTTGAAGGTGACTGCGTGTTCTTCCTTCCTGACTCGGGAAAGAAGTTGGAAAGAAGCAATTACAAGTCAACTCTCGGGGTGCAGAGGACATCCGCAATCGGAAAGATTCTTGATTACAAGGAGGGGAGACTGATAGTGGTAACTTATCCTTCCGCTATCGAGGAGGGAATTCCGTCGGAGGTCAAGATCAGGGAATCTCTTCTTAAACTGACTATAGGGGATGAGATAAGCCGTGACGAGATGGTTGATAAACTTTTCGGAAGCGGATTCGAAAGGGTGGATTTCGTGTCGGAACCGGGACAGTTTGCTGTCAGAGGAGCCTTGGTTGACATATTTTCATATTCCTATAGCGATCCGTTCCGAATATCCTTCTTCGGAGATGAAATAGAGACCATCAACATATTCGACTGCAACACCCAGCTGTCCAGGGAGAAGGTCATCACAGCTGAAATATACCCCGACCTTATAGCATCAGAGCAGGAGGATGCAACTGCGAACATCGCCGATATTCTTCCGGATGAAGCCCTCATATGGCTGGATTCGTCCGATATGTACAGGAACATGGAGTTCTTCAGGACCTTCGAAAGATTCAGAAGGGTCTATATGGAACTTCCTCTTTCCCGTCAGAATGAGGAATCAGTACGTTTCAACATATCTCCACAGCCCGTATTCAACAAGAATTTCGAACTCCTGACAGAGGATATTCGCAAGCGTCTGGAAGAGGGATACAGGGTGAGAATCTATGGTGAAAAGCAGTCGCAGCTGGAGAGGCTCAGTTCCATTCTTTCGCAGAACGGAGCCATCCTGCCAGAATTTGTCCAGGGAAGGAACCTTCACAACGGATTCATTGACCATGACGACAAGGTCTGCTGCTACAGCGACCATGAGATATTCGACCGTTTCCACCGCGTAAGCATAAGAAGGACAGTAGATAAGAGCGAACAGCTTACCATCAATGACCTGACTTCGTTTGCGATAGGAGATTACATTGTCCATATAGACTATGGAGTGGGAATCTTCGGAGGACTTGTCAGAATGAAGGACGACAAGGGAAGGATGCATGAGGTGGTCAAGCTTACATACAAGGACAACGACGTCGTGTTTGTGTCCGTGCATGCACTTCATAAGATATCACGTTATAAATCAAAGGATTCCGAGCCTCCTAAGATCCATAAGCTGGGATCGAAGGCATGGCAGAACCTGAAGTCAAGCACAAAATCCAAGGTCAAGGACATAGCGAAGGATCTCATTCAGCTGTACGCAAAGAGAAAGAGTGCGAGAGGATTTGCCTTTTCTGCTGACACCTATCTCCAGCAGGAGCTTGAGTCTTCGTTCATGTATGAGGACACTCCGGATCAGGAGAAGGCCGTATATGCCGTAAAGCGGGATATGGAGGATGATTGTCCTATGGACAGGCTTGTGTGCGGAGATGTGGGATTCGGAAAGACGGAAGTGGCAGTCAGGGCTGCGTTCAAGGCAGTTGCCGACAGCAAGCAGGTGGCCGTTCTTGTTCCTACCACCATTCTTGCCCTTCAGCATTTCAAGACGTTCCAGAACCGTCTCAAGGACCTTCCCTGCAATGTGGACTATGTCAGCCGTCTGAGGACAGCAAAGGAGATATCCGACATTCAGAAACGTCTGAAGGCCGGAACCCTTGATATTGTCATCGGCACTCATAAACTTATAGGTAAGGGATTCGAGTTCAAGGATCTGGGACTTCTCATCATTGATGAGGAGCAGAAGTTCGGAGTGAGTGCAAAAGAGAAGCTCCGTCAGCTCAAGGCTTCAGTGGACACTCTTACCCTGACAGCTACCCCGATACCGCGAACCCTCCAGTTCTCTCTTCTGGGAGCACGCGACCTCTCGATAATAAATACGCCTCCGCCTAACAGGATTCCGGTACAGACCGAGATTATGCTTTTCGATCATGATGAACTCAAGAACATCATAAAGTATGAACTGAGCAGGGGAGGACAGATATTCTTCGTCCATAACAGGGTGGAGGAACTCCAGTCCATCCATGATATCCTTCACAGGCTTGTTCCTGACATGAAGATATGTGTGGCTCACGGCCAGATGGAGGCGAAAGTGCTGGAAAACAAGATTCTGGACTTTATGGCAGGGGATTATGACATGCTGCTCTGCACCACGATCATCGAGAACGGACTTGATATTCCAAATGCGAACACTATAATCATCAACCAGGCTCAGAACATAGGTCTCAGCGATCTTCATCAGCTTCGCGGCCGAGTGGGACGCTCGAACAAGCGTGCATTCTGCTATCTGATGGTTCCCCCTCTTGTGTCCATAACAGATGATGCCCGCCGCAGGCTTAAAGCCATAGAGTCGTTCTCCGATCTTGGCAGCGGATTCAACATAGCAATGCAGGACCTCGATATCCGTGGAGCCGGAAACCTCCTTGGAGCCGAGCAGAGCGGATTCATAACCGACATGGGATTCGAGACATATCAGAAGATCCTTGCGGAGGCCATGGAGGAACTGGGAATGGAAACAGGAATATCCACAAAGAGGTCGGATGAATCGTTTGTGCCTGACTGTACCATAGAGACCGATCAGCTGGCCCTGATACCGGACACATATATAGACATGACCGCGGAGAAGATAAGGATATACAAGGAACTTGATTCCCTCACTTCCGACAAGGATATGGACCAGTTGAAAAAGAAGCTTGAGGACAGGTTCGGTCCTATGCCTGAGGAACTCAAGAGGCTCTTTGATATAGTAAGGATCAGGCAGCTGGGACAGAAGCTGGGATTTGAGAAGATCATAATAAAGAACGGAGTGATGATAGCGTTCTTCATTTCCAATCCGCTTTCACAGTATTACAAGACAGACCGCTTTGCAAAGATCCTTGAAAATGTGAGTGTCAATCCTAAACTGTTTGAACTCAAGCAGAACGACAGCAAGCTGAGGATATTCTCAAGAAATGTGGACGGTATAGCCAAAGCATACGAGGTTTTGAAGAGGTTATAGATAAATTTTGTACATTTGCCTGATTTTAAAGCGGCTTGGAAGTGGCTAATCTTATAGTTGACATAGGAAATACAGCCTTGAAGGCTTCATGGTGTGACGGTATCACGCTTGGAAAGACATACAGATATCAGGGTGAGAGGATGCTGGACTACATCCTTTCCATGACTGAAAAGGAAAGACCTGAGATTCTGGTTCTGAGCAGTGTCAGACATTTCTCTCCTCAGAATATCCATAAGTTGGAAGAAGTCTGTGACAGGCTTCTGGTTGTGGATGAGTCTGTTCTTGAATCGTACGGGCTTCCGTTATGGATGACTCCGGACAGAGCAGCGTCCATAGTGGCTTCAAGATATCTTTTCAAGGGCAGAGGATGCACTGTCTTCGATTTCGGTACCACTCTTACTGTCGATTTTCTTGATCCTCAGGGGCAGTTCAGGGGAGGAAACATATCTCCCGGATGCAAGACCAGATTCAAGTCCCTTAACAGATATTCCAAGTCGCTTCCATTGCTTGATGCTCCGGAAGAAATATCCTCTGAAGGACACGATATTTCCTCTTCGATAGAGTCTGGAGTCATTTCAGGCATAATGTTTGAAATCGAGGGTTACATTTTGCGCAACCCCGAAAATATCAATGTTTTCACAGGTGGAGATGCGATTTATTTTGCAAAAAGAATGAAAAACTCCATCTTTGTAGTTTGTAACCTTGTTTTGATGGGGTTGGCTTTAATAGCTGTAGAATATGATAAGAAGGATTGAAAAAGCGCTTTTGCTGGCAGTGTTTCTCATCATAGGTGTTTCTGTGTCGGCACAGGAAGGAGCCTATGGTGCGTATACTCCGTATTCGGTATTCGGCATCGGAGAGATTGCAAAAGAGGGTTCTGCATATAACAAGAGCATGGGAGGAATCGGAATAGCCACCCGTAACAGAAGGTTTATCAACTATACCAATCCTGCTGCCGTGACTGCAAGGGACTCGCTTTCCTTCATGGCTGATTTCGGACTTGAGCAGAGCAATTCCATCTACAGGCAGGGCAATCTGAGATCAGGAAACAATACTTTCAATATCCATAATTTCGTATTGAGTTTTCCTATTTACAGGTCGTCGGCATTCATGGTCGGAATCACGCCTTTCAGTAACGTGGGTTATGATTTTTCTTCAGTTGAGACCAATCAGGATATCATAGGAAACACTGGAAACATCACATATGATTCCTACGGAACGGGAGATATATATCAGGTGTTTGTCGGTGCAGGAGCCACATTCTGGAAAAGATTCTCAGTGGGTGCTGAGTTCATATATTATTTCGGTAACATCGACAAGATAACCCATATGGATTATGCCGACAATTCATACAGGTCGGTGAATACGGGAAGCGAGATTTCAGTGAACGGTGCGACTGGAAAATTCGGACTTCAGTATGAGCAGAAGCTTGCAGGTGATGTTTCCTTGACTCTAGGAGCAACATACAGGATGTCCACAAGACTTAAGGGATATTCCACTAACTACAGATATGCTACCCAGTCAAGCGTTGTGGATACCTTGAGACACAGTGTTGACACTCTTGCTCATGGAAATGTGAGGTTCGGAGATGAAATAGGAGTGGGAATAGCACTCAAAGGTGGAGAAAAGTGGCATGTGGAGTTTGATTATCTCAGAAGCGGATGGGGAAAGTCCGGAATGGACACTGCACCGGGATTCTCTGCGATAGGTGATTCAAAGTTCACTGCAACGACATCACAGTCATTCAGACTTGGATTTGAGATTGTTCCGAACAGGAACGACATCAGATATTACATGAGACGATGTGCCTACCGTGCCGGAGTATATTATGACCAGGCTTATTACAAGCTGGATGGAAACAATGTGAACTCCATGGGTATCACCTTCGGAATAACGCTGCCGGTGTTCAGATGGTATAACGGTCTGACTCTGGGAGTGGATCTTGGTCAGAAGGCCAGCACAAGACACGATATGATACGTGAAAGATATGCCAGGATAGTCGTAGGATTCAATATCCATGACATCTGGTTCCAGAAACCGAGATATAATTAAAACAAATAACATTTATGAAAAGGTTTATACTGCTTATTTCAGTGGCTGCAACTGCTTTGATCTGCAGCACAAGTCTTTCCGCACAGGGAAAATTCGGTCCGGACAGTGCCGAATGTATCAAGTATCTGTCTTATTATACAGAATATTACAAGCAGAAGAACTATGATTCTGCGCTTCCTAACTGGAGAAAGGCATATCAGATCTGTCCTCCGACAGCAAGATATTCTCTCCTTTCAAACGGAACCACACTCGTGAAGAGGCTCATTCAGAAGAATCAGAAGAATCCTACCTATAGGGCAGCGCTCGTGGACTCGCTCATGACTCTTTACAACCAGAGAGTGGAGTTCTGGCCTAAATATGCCACTTCATCTCTTAACAACAAGGCTCTCGACATCTATAACTATATGAAGAACGAGCCTATGAAGATGTATGAGGGACTCACAGAGGTAGTTTCCTTGAACGGAAATAAAACTACTCCTAACGTGTTCCTTTTCCAGATGAACACTGCAATCGATCTTTACAAGGACGGTCTTCTGGATCCTGAGGCTGTGATCAACGTATATGAGACAGCTGTGAAGTATCTTGCAGAGGCTGCTCCGAAGAACGACACAGAGAAGGCTGCCATCGAGAAGACTGTAGGTGACGTGGAGAGCCTGTTCATCACCAGCCAGGTGGCAAGCTGTGAGAATCTCATAGCTCTCTTCGGACCTCGTTATGAGGCTGATCCTCAGAACCTTGATCTTGCAAAGAACATCGTGAAGATGATGAGCGTGACAGAGGGATGTACTGACAACGACCTCTTCCTTAATGCCGTTACCACAATGTACACCCTTGAGCCATCTCACACTTCTGCATACTTCCTCTACAAGCTTTATTCTTCAAGAGGAGATGTGGATAATGCAATCAAGTATATGGAAGAGGCTATCGCGGCAGAGGAGTCAGATGCAGAGACTGATGCAAACTATAACTTCGAACTTGCTGCATTCTGCTACAAGAACGCAAAGAATGCAATGGCAATAGAGAAGGCTCAGAAGGCAATCGAACTCTCAGATGCTCTTGACGGCAAGGCATATATGCTTATCGGAACAATCTGGGGTAGCGTGGTTTGCCCTGGTAACGATATCGAGCAGAGAGCCAAGTATTGGGTAGCTGTTGATTATATGGTGAAGGCAAAGAACGCAGATCCATCTCTTGCAGAGGATGCGAACAACTATATCGGCCAGTACAGCACATATTACCCGCAGACTGCAGAGGCCTTCATGTATGATGTTACAGACGGTCAGTCATACACTGTATCATGTGCAGGTATGAGGGCTGTGACAACTGTCAGAACTCAGAAATAGTATTGGATAATATCCTTCATACGGTCAGGATGATTGCAACCGCTTCGGCGGTTGCTTTCGTCGTTTTTTCATGTAAGGGAAAACTGGGTGAGGCGGCTGCTCTGGACCTTTCCGAAACCCCTGTACAGGTGGTTGAGAACATGTTTGTGGTCCAGACGGAGAACAGTGGTCTTCAGATGAGGGCAGAGGCTCCTCTGATGGAGAAATATGAAAAGGATACCGTGTCTTACGAACTGTTTCCGAAGGGATTTTTTGTGTACGGATACACCGAAGAAGGTCTTCTTGAGACCAAGATAACGTCAGACAATGCCCGTCACCTGAAATATAAGGATGGCCGTGAGAGCTGGGAAGCCTTCGGTAATGTCGTGGTCCGGAATCTCATAAAGCAGGAGACGATGGAGACCGACACCCTGTACTGGGATCAGAAGAACGAGAAGATATTCACTGACTGCTACGTCAAGATGTATTCTCCACAGGGCTTCATGCAGGGTTATGGAATGGAGTCCGACCAGCGTGCAAGAGACTCAAGGATATTCAATCCTTTCAACAGTTATGGCATTGTGGTACAGGATAGTACGGAAGTCGTGATAGATTCAGTCAATTTTATAGGACCATTGCAAAAAAAATAGCGTCAGATTGCCGGAAAATTGCTATCTTCGCACCCCAATAGCGTAATTTATACGATAATAATCTAAAACAAACAATAAAATGGCAGTACTTGAAACAATCCGTGTCAAGTTCGGAATTCTGATAACAGTGCTCATCGCTGTAGCGCTGTTGTCTTTCATCATTGATCCGAGCACACTTCAGTCTGTGTCATCTTCAATGTCATCAAAGTATGATGTTGGAGAAATTGATGGAAAATCTGTTTCCTATATGGATTTCCAGGCTGACATAGACAAATTTACAGCAATCAACGAAATCGTGACAGGATCTTCTGTTCAGAATGAGCAGCAGCAGATCCAGGTGAGAAATGCGGCATGGCAGTCACTCGTGGACAAGTATCTCTTCGTTAAGAACGCGAAGAAGGCAGGTCTCAACGTGGGTGAGGAGGAAATGCTTGCAATCATCTCCGGTGAGATGGATTCACCTGTATTCACTCAGAACCCTGCATTCTGCGATGAGAACGGAAATTTCTCCAAGGAGATGCTTCTCGATTTCATCAGCTATCTCAACTCAGATGAGACAGGCCGTCTCAAGCTTTACTGGGACTATCTTCAGGAGTCAGCTATGACACAGCAGTTCTATGCGAAGTATATGTCTCTCTTCACTCAGAGCAATATCACAAATCCTTTGATGCTCACTGAGAAGATCGCTGAGAACAACAATACTTTCGACGTTGAGTTCGTAATGGTTCCTTACAGCTATCCTAAGGACACCACAATCGTTGTTTCTGACAAGGAGATCAAGGCTTACTACGACGCTCACAAGAAGTTCTACAAGCAGCAGGCAAGCAGGGATATCGAGTATGTTGTGTTCGAGGTTGTTCCTTCAACAGAGGATATTGCAGCTGCAAATCAGGCTATTATCGACGTATATGATGAGTTCAAGGCTGCTGAGAACATGAAGAGCTTCCTTCTTGCAAACTCAGACAGGCAGTTTGACAACCACTGGTACAAGGCTGGTGAACTCAACACTGTTGCCAAGGTTGTAAATGACTATGTATTCGGCAAGAATGCTTCTGTTTCCGAGGTTCTTTCCGAGGACAACAAGTTCTATGCAGTCCGCGTGCTTGAGACAGCCAAGGTTCCTGAGCAGGTTTACGTGAAGTATGCTCCTGCGGCTTCTGAGAATGTTGACAGCCTTCTCAATGTGGCTGAGGCTCAGTGGATTCCTCAGACTCCTGGTTTCGAGGATGTAATGGTGGCCAAGAAGGGTTCAAAGGTAACCGTGAACGGTCTTGTGTTCCAGGTTCTTGATACAAAGGATCCGGTTGAGAGAAAGAAGGTTGCAATTCTTGAAAAGGATGCTGTTGCCGGCAAGGAGACCGTGAACGGATTCTATGCAAGGGCTAACACTCTCGCAACAAAGTCAGCAGGCAAGTATGAGAACTTCCAGAAGGCTCTTACTGAGGAAGGACTCTACGCTCACCCTGTGAACAAGATGCTTGAGAGCGCTGACAGGCTCGGATCAGTCGAGAACACCAAGGAGGTTACAAGATGGGCGTTCGAGGCTAAGGAGGGCCAGGTTTCAAACATCATCACTGTAAACAACAACTACTTCATCATAGCTGCTCTCAAGGGAATCCACAAGGAAGGATACACTCCTGTAGCTGAGGTTTCTTCGCAGATCAGCAACCTTCTCTACAACCAGAAGGCAGGAGAGAAGAAGGCAGTTGAGGTGGCTGATAAGATAGCAGGTCTTGAGGATCTCGCAGCAGTTGCCGAGGCACTCGGAAAGACTGTAAGCACCAAGGAAGGAGTTGCTTTCTCTTCACTCACTTCTCAGGGTCTCGATCCTAAGTTCATCGGTGCAGCTTCTGTTGCTGAGGATGGCAAGGTATGCGGTCCGGTTGTAGGTAACGTAGGAGTTTACGTCTACAAGGTTACAGGTCGCGACACAGGTGCGTTCTTCACAGAGGATGACGCAAAGAACCGTGACGCTCAGATGACTCAGTACGCTACCCAGATGGTGGTTCCTACCATGATGGATGACGCTGACGTCAAGGATAACCGCGCACGTTTCTTCTAGGCTATGGCACTTAAGTGTGGTATAGTAGGACTTCCTAATGTCGGAAAATCGACATTATTCAATTGTGTAAGTTCCGGTAAGGCTCAAAGTGCAAACTTTCCGTTTTGCACTATTGAGCCTAATATCGGTTCAACTATAGTTCCTGATAAGAGGCTTGAGGTTCTTGAAAGCCTCTGCAACCCTAAGAGAGTGGTTCCTGCCACTGTTGAAATAGTGGATATTGCGGGCCTTGTCAAAGGTGCAAGCAAGGGAGAAGGCCTCGGCAACCAGTTCCTCGCCAATATCAGGGAGACAGATGCGATTCTTCACGTTCTCCGTTGTTTTGACGATCCTAATATCGTGCATGTTGATGGAACCGTCGATCCTGTACGTGACAAGGAGGTCATAGACCTTGAACTTCAGCTCAAGGATCTTGAGACTGTGGAAAACCGTCTTGCAAAGGTTCAGAAGCAGGCTCAGACAGGCGGAGACAAGAACGCAAAGAAACTTTTCGATCTTCTTGTAAGGTACAAGGCAGCTCTTGAACAGGGTAAGTCCTGCCGTACGGTGAAGCCTGAAAATGCCGATGAGGAGCAGCTTGCAAAGGAGCTTTTCCTTCTTACAAACAAACCTGTGATGTATGTCTGCAATGTCGATGAGGCATCTGCAAAGACAGGTAACGAATATGTGGAAAAAGTTCGTGAGGCAGTCAAGGATGAGGATGCTGAGATTCTTGTCATTGCAGCCAAGATCGAATCTGATATAGCGGAATTGGAAAGCTATGAGGAGCGTCAGATGTTCCTCGAAGAAATGGGGCTTGAAGAATCAGGAGTCGTAAGACTTATCCAGAGCGCATACTCTCTCCTTAACCTCCGTACATATTTTACGGCCGGAGCTGATGAGTGCCGTGCATGGACTATCAACAAGGGAGATAAGGCGCCAAAGGCAGCCGGAGTTATCCATACGGACTTCGAAAAAGGCTTCATACGCGCCGAAGTCATCAAGTATGAGGACTTCGTACAGCTCAAGTCGGAATCGGCCTGCAGAGCGGCAGGAAAGCTCGGCGTTGAGGGTAAGGAGTATGTTGTTCAGGATGGAGACATCATGCACTTCCTCTTTAACGTATAATTCAAGTCTGAACACCGTAGATCGAAAGAAAGAGTTCTACAACGCGATATAGGTATAGTCGTACCTGTATCGCGTTTTTTTTGATATATAATAAAAGATAAAATTATATAAATATAAGATAATTATTATATTGTAAATATTTGATAATGAGAGTGCTGTTGGTTTTGTTGTTTTTAGGCCTGAATGTGTGTCCATCCAGTGCCGATGAGGGGAAAGAAAATGTAATTATGTTCTGGAATCTCGAGAATTTTTATGACTATACCGATGCTGGGACAGGGGAGTCTGACACGGAATTTTCTCCGGATGGAAAGCGACGCTGGACCTCAAGGAGATTTTATGATAAATGTCGTCTGATAGCAAAAGCTATATTTTGGGTAGGGGACCGGTGCGGGAGGATTCCGGATGTGATAGGGGTGGCGGAAGTGGAAAACAGGTCTGTTCTCAGCCGTCTTCTTTCTTCGACAGGCCTTCGTAAGTATGATTATAAGGTGGTTCATCAGGAATCCGGGGACAGAAGAGGAATAGATGTGGCTCTGATGTACCGTTCGGATGTTTTCGAAATTGTCTCCAGCTCGCATGTAACACCTTTCTATGATGGAATCAGAATGCCTACGAGAGACATTCTCTGTGTGAAATTACGAAGAAAGCCTGATGGACGAGTCTTTGATTATGTGGTGAATCATCATCCGTCCAAGTTCGGGGGTTCGAAAGGATCTGATCTGCGTCGCGAGGTCGTGATGCGTACCTTACGTTCTGTATGTGATTCTCTCTGCGAGGCATCGTCATCCTTGCCTGGATATGGTGGCATCATTGCTATGGGGGATTTCAATGACACTCCCGATGCAGCTCAGTTTTCTCTTCTGGATGGAGCGCTGGAGAATGCTTGCTATGAACTCTACCGAAAAGGGGAAGGGACCATCAGATATGAGGGAAAGTGGGATCTCATAGACATGTTCTGGGTGAGTCCTGCTGTTGCAGGTGATTGTAGAGCTGAAATACTTCAGATTCCTTTTCTGATGACCCGTGAGAGAAAGCATCCTGGTGAAAAACCTCTCAGAACGTATTCCGGACCTCGCTATCTTGGTGGTGTCAGCGACCACTGCCCCATAATCCTGAAACTACGGTAGACATGCGGCCGATCGAGCAGGTCTATAAATGTAATTGGTTGATATTCAGTTTAATTGATGATTAGAATTATTTTATATATTGCAATATCGGCAGTTATTGTTAACTTTGAAGGATTTTTGAACGAAATAATAACACTAAAATAATAGACAATGAAACAGAGAATCGCTGAAAAATTCCAGACCCTCTTCCACACTGAGGGTGAATTCTTTGCGTCTGCAGGACGTATCAACCTTATCGGTGAGCACACTGATTACAACGGTGGATTCGTATTCCCGGGTGCAATCGACAAGGGCATGATAGCAGAAATCAAGCTCAACGGTACAGAGACAGTACGTGCTTTCGCACTTGACCTCGACGAGTACTGCGAGTTCGGTCTGAAAGAGGAGGATGCTCCTACACAGAGCTGGGCACGCTATATCTTCGGAGTATGCCGCGAAATTCAGAAGAGAGGCGGAAAGATCGCTGGTTTCGACACTGTATTCGCAGGTGATGTTCCTCTTGGAGCAGGTATGTCTTCATCAGCAGCTCTCGAGAGCACATTCGCTTTCGCTCTCAACTATCTCTTCGACCTCGGAATCGACAAGTTCGAGCTTGCGCGCATCGGTCAGAGCACTGAGCACAACTACTGCGGCGTGAAGTGCGGTATCATGGACCAGTTCGCTTCAGTATTCGGAAAGGCCGGCAATCTCATGCGTCTTGACTGCCGCTCGATGGAGTTTGCATATTTCCCATTTGATCCTGAGCAGTACGGCTACAAGCTTGTTCTCCTTAACTCACGTGTAAAGCACGAACTCGTGGGATCACCATACAACGACCGCCGCGCATCATGCGAGCGTGTTGCAAAGGTTCTCGGCCAGGAATTCCTTCGCGGAGCCACTATGGACCAGCTTGAGGCTATCAAGGATCAGATTTCTGAGGAAGACTATCTCCGCGCACGCTATGTGATCGGTGAGGAAAAGAGAGTCCTTGACGTGTGCGACGCTCTCGAAAAGGGTGACTATGAGACAGTGGGTGCACGTATGTATGAGACTCACTGGGGAATGTCAAAGGACTACGAAGTGTCTTGTGAGGAGCTTGACTTCCTGGCTACAGTGGCTCAGGAGTGCGGCGTGACAGGATCACGCATCATGGGTGGTGGCTTCGGCGGCTGCACCATCAACCTTGTGAAGGCGGAGCTCTATGATGCATTCATCGCCAAGGCAAAGGCATCATTCGCGGAGAAATACGGTCACGAGCCTATCGAAATCCCGGTAGTGATCAGCGACGGCGCACGCAAGCTGGCATAATCAATCGCAACTTAATATAATCTAAATCCTTGGTATAGGCCCTTTTTGAGGATATACCAAGGATTTTTTCTTTTATATCCTCAAAACAATCCCATTTTGAGGATTTGAATTGTTTTGTAAAAAATAATAATATCTTTGCAGGACAGAAGAGCAAAGATGGACACCAATAGAGAGAATATATTATGGAATAATTTCAGGGGGGGGCAGCCTAACTCCTTCCGTATTCTTTTTGATCATTTTTATCCTTCTCTCTGTGAGTACGCATTCCAGATATTGAAAGACAAGATGGATGCGGAAGACATCGTTCTGGACCTTTTCATCTTCGTTTGGAAGAATTCAGACCGCATAAACATAGGAAAGTCAATCCGTTCCTACCTTTTCATTTCTGTTAAAAACCGTGCACTGAATCGTTTGAGAAGTGTCAGACCTCAGATCATGGAGGACGTTTTTGATGTACCTGTCCTTGATTCCGCTCTGGAAGATATCGACATCAGGGATATCTCTGCTGTCATCAGTGCTGCGCTTGAGACCGTCTCTTATAGAGCGCAATCCATCTGGAAGATGAAACGGGAGGAAGGCAAGACAAACATACAGATTGCAGAGGAACTGAGCATCTCGGAAAAGACAGTCGAGGCGGATGTCACAAGAATCCGCAAACTGCTTCATCTGATAATCAAACGAAACTTCATACTTACCTTATTTTTATGATTTTTCACTTTTTCGTAGGGTATAGCACTTTTGAGTGTGTCGTATGTGAAAACGATATATCAAAATGGATACTAACCCTAAAGCGAAGAATCTTCCTATTAATCTAATAATAGCCTCGTTCAGAGGTTCCATATCTCAACAACAGGAAACCGATCTCCAGGAGTGGCTTTCAGCCGAAGGCAACAGAAAAAAATATGATGCTCTGAAAAGAGTCTGGAATCATACTGTGGCAAACGCCGATGAATTTGATTCCAGGAAAGCATATCGGACTTTTCGCCGCCGGATTTCCAATGTGTGGAAGAATGTTGCCATATCTGCATCAGTTGCTGCCGTCGCTGCATTATTCCTTTTATTATATGGTGTAGGCATCCGGCAGTCGGAACCTGTCCTTACCCAGACCTATGTCTGCATGACAGGAAAGTCGTTCGTTGTTCTTCCTGACGGTTCCAATGTGGTGCTTCATAAGGGGGCGTCTATTTCTTATGACAATTCCTTTTCAAGGACAAACAGGGCTGTAACGCTTGAAGGTGAGGCTTACTTTGATGTAGCCAAGGATCCTGAAAACACATTCACCGTGTGTATAGATGATGTTGACGTCACTGTTCACGGAACATCGTTCAATGTGTTGGAAAACAACGAATCTGTCATTGTCAGCCTTGTTGAAGGCTCCGTGGATGTTACTACGGAAGCCGGCACAAGATGCGTCCTTGAACCAGGGCATGCGGCTGTATATGACAAGGGGACAGGCAGTCTTGTTGACAAAAGGTATGATGTTGATTTTGCATCATGCTGGGCACGTGACCGCCTTACCTTCACTCAGGCCTCTCTGGGCGAGGTGTGCAGATATCTGTCTAAATGGTACGATGTCGAGATCGTTGTTCCTGCAGCCCTTGAATCATCCTGCTCCTATACCTTCACGATCCGTGAGGAACCGATTGACCAGATTCTTGACATCATGAGCAGGCTAAATCCTATGAAATATCTCTATACCAACGATCATAGGATAATAATCTCTGAAATACTTTAACCCTTAATATGAAACATAACAAACTGATACTGACCATAGTTGCTGTGTTTCTGTCTTTGTCGTCCTTCGCGCAGACCGGACGCATTACAGCAAACTTCAGCAATGTGCCGCTGTCCAAGGCGATAGAAGTCATAGAAGGAGCGAGTTCCTATACCTTCTTCTATGATTCAGGCAAAGTTGACCTGTCGGCAAAAGTTTCTCTGGATGCTTCGGATCTTTCCGTTAAAGAGGCTATTGATCAGATGTTGTCACACCTTGATGTGAGTTTTGAAATCAAAGGCGATCAGATCGTACTGATGCCCGTTTCTTCACAGACATCTCAGGTGCCACCAACTCTTACATTGACAATCCTCGACATGACTGGTCTGCCTGTCATCGGTGCAGCTGTGATGAAGGCTGACGGTTCGGGAGAAATCACTGACATCGACGGAATCTGTGTCGTTCCGCTTTCCGCTCCTGACAAGAGTCTCACAATCACTTGTCTTGGCTATCAGACAAAGACACTGAATGTAGGAACAACTTCCAAAATGACGGTTTATCTTGAAGAGGACACACAGCTTCTGACGGAATCCGTAGTAGTAGGTTACGGTGTCCAGAAGAAGGTGAATCTCACCGGTGCTGTGGCTGCGGTGGATTCTGATGAACTTCAGGACAGGCCGGTTGCAAGTGTAGGACAGGCCCTCCAGGGTGTGGTGCCTAACCTGAACATCACCAACAGCTCAGGACGTCCGGGAGCCTCTTCCAATTTCAATATCCGAGGAAACACCTCTCCCAACGGAGGAAGTCCTCTGATTCTGGTCGATGGAGTGGAGACTGACCTCGGAAGAATCAATGCCAACGACATTGCGTCCATTTCCGTGTTGAAGGATGCATCTTCTGCAGCGATCTATGGTGCCAGAGGAGCATTCGGAGTCATTCTCGTCACCACAAAGAGCGGCGATTTTGACAAGGCGCCGACTGTTACGGCAGATGCACGTTTCTCCGTTTCTGCTCCTACCACATCGACAGACTACGAGACACGAGGCTACTATCATGCAAAGATCGCCGACCTGTTCATGGAAACCTATTCAGGTGTTCCTTACACGAATTACACAAGCTATGACTACCAGCGCATGTGGGAGCGCAGGAATGACGTCACTGAGCACCCAGACCGCCCTTGGGTGGTAACTGAGATGCGCAACGGACGTCTGGAATATGTGTATCTGGCCAACTTTGACTGGTATAACTACATGTATGACGACAGCCGTCCGACCCAGGACTATAATGTGTCCGTACGAGGAGGTTCGAAGAATGTCTCATATATGGTCAGCGGACGATACTATCATCAGGACGGTATATTCCGTATCGGCCCTGACGACTTTGACTCGTTCAACACACGTGCAAAGGTGGATGTGCAGATATGTCCTTGGCTCAAGCTTACAAGCAACACAAGATTCTTCCACAGCAAGTATCACTATGCCGGCAATGAATACCGTCGTCCGACGCTTCATGCCCTTGCCAGCTTTGTGCCGGTCAATCCGGACGGTACTTTCGTATCTCATACGACCTTGACCCAGAGTGCCGCACATTATATAATGGACGGATACAGCGCCATGCTGCACAAAGGTGTTCAGTTCGGAACTCAGAAGATCACGGAACTCACCAGTTCATGGATCCTCACTGCGGACATAACTGACAAACTGAAGTTCAATGTGGATTTCTCCTATAAGTTCGGTTACCAGCGTTCTCCATACAGGGACGCAACAGTCCAGTATTCGCAGTATCCTGGCGAAATAGAGACCGAATCCACACTGTATATAGACAGATATTCCGATACCGTCAATGAGCGCAATGACTATGTAGCCAATGCCTTTATATCCTATGCAGACACCTGGAATGAGGATCATGACTTCACGGGAACAGTCGGAGTCAATTACGAGGCCCGCAACTACAACGACGTGTCAGTCCGTCGTCAGGATATGCTCACAGAGGAACTCAGTGACTTCAATCTTGCATTCGGAAATGTGGACAATCTTACCGGAGGTGTGAAGGAATATGCCCTTGCCGGTCTGTTCTACCGTTTCACATATGCATGGAAATCACGTTACCTTTTCGAGACCAACGGACGTCTGGACGGATCTTCCCGTTTCCCGAAAGGCAATCAGTGGGGATTCTTCCCGTCTGTTTCCGCAGCATGGCGTCTTAGCGAGGAACCGTGGATGGCTGATGTGAAGTCTGTAATGAACAATGCGAAGCTCAGGGTTTCATACGGATCTCTCGGAAACCAGAACATAGGTTACTATGATTACTACCAGACGGTGGATACCAATGGTCTTCTTTCATACTCCTTCAACGGAAGCAACAAGAGCCAGTATGCCTACGTCAGCGATCCTGTATCCACCGGAACATGGGAGACTGTGACTACCTTCGACGTGGGAGCAGACCTGGGATTCCTCAAGGACAAGCTCACATTCTCTGGTGACTTCTATATAAGGAACACCAAAGGAATCCTTGCAGTGGGCAAACAGCTTCCTTCGATTTATGGAGCTGGAGAGCCTAAGGTGAATGCAAACGACATGAGGACCACCGGTTGGGAAATCCAGCTGGAGTGGCGTGACAGCTTCAATATCGGCTCGGAGAGGTTTGACTACAGCATAGGAGGATCGCTTGCCGACTATACTGCGGTATATACGAAGGCCGATAACCCGGATGGTATCATCGGGGCTCCATATGTGGGCATGAGACTGGGTGAGATATGGGGATATCGTACCGGAGGTCTCTTTGCCACCGATGAGGAGGCTGCACAGTACATAAGCGAAGTCGACTGCAGCAAGATATATACCGAGTACATGAACTGTACTTCGGAGTATGGAAAGGGAGTCAGAGCAGGAGACCTCAAGATCCTTGACATTGACGGCGACGGTGAACTCGCATGGGGAAACAATACCATCAACAATCACGGCGACGCCGAAATCATAGGAAACAGCCAGCCGCGTTTCTCATACGGCTTCAATGCAGGCTTCAACATCTCTGGCTTTGACTTCTCCATCTTCTTCCAGGGCATAGGGCATATGGACTGGTACCCAGGAGAAGACAACCAGAGGTTCTGGGGTGCATATTCTCGCCCATATTCGACATTCATCGGCCGAGACTTCATGGCTGATGTGTGGAGTGAGACCAATCCGGATGCATATTTCCCACGTCCTCGCGGCTATACCGCCAACTGGGGAATGCTTCGCGGAAAGAATGACCGGTACCTGCAGAATCTGGCCTATCTGCGACTTAAGAATCTTTCCATCGGCTACACATTCCCGGAAAAATGGATGTCAAAAGCCAAGATTTCCAGGTTGAGAGTGTATTTCAGCGGAGAAAACCTGTGGCATTGGACAGCCCTGCATTCCAAGTATCTGGATCCGGAGATGGCCATAGCCAACTCTCAGTCCACCACATATTCGTTCTGCAAGACATTCGCTTTTGGTCTCACCTTGGAATTCTAAGGAGGAAATGATGTATGAAAAAGAATATTAACATGAAATTCAGCCATATAATGCTTGTGGTCATACTGTTTACGATGACTGCATGCGAAGATTTCCTTGTACGGAAGCCAAAGGATCAGCTTAGCCCAGACACCTATTTCAGGACAGAGATGGAGTGCCAGCTGTTTACCAATAATTTCTATACTATACTGCCGGCTGCAAGTGACTTCTATCAGGAGGACGATGACTACGTGATTCCGAAGTCCCTGTCAGACAAGGTGAAGGGAACCAGAGTCGTGCCTGCTACGGCAGGTACATGGAACTGGAACATGCTCAGGCAGATAAACTTCTTCCTTGCCCATTCTCATCAATGTGAAGATAATGAGGTCAGGGAAAGATATGAGGCTCTGGCAAGATTCTTCCGCGCATATTTCTATTTCGAGAAGGTCAAGAGATACGGTGATGTCGCATGGGTGGACGAGCCTATCGATGCCAACGACGAGACCCTTTATCGCGGACGCGATCCACGCGCCATGGTCATGGAGCACGTTCTTGAGGATATAGATTTCGCAATCGAGAACCTTCCGTCGGGAAAGGATGTCTATCGTGCTACAAAATGGACGGCTCTGGCTCTGAAATCGAGGATTTTCCTGTTTGAAGGCACCTTCCGCAAGTATCATGGTCTTGAGGGATGGGAGACATGTCTTCAGGAGGCGGCAAATGCCGCTTCAAGGTTCATCAAGGAGTCAGGATATGGCATATACAAGTCAACCACGACTCCTTATCAGAGTCTCTTCACTCTGGCGGAGTCTGACAGGAGCGAGGTGATCCTGACAAGAGCATACAAGCAGTCGCTTTCACTTGTACATAGTGCCAACGAAGCATTCACCTCCTCATCCTCGTCACATAGTGGTCTGGCCAAGGATGTAGTCGATATGTATCTTATGTCTGACGGCAGCCGCTTCACAGACAGACCTCAGTACGGCATGCTGGACTTCCATGACGAGACTCAGGATCGTGATCCGCGTCTGTCTCAGACCATCCGTACTCCGGGCTATACGAGAATCGGTGAAACAGACCTCCTTGCTCCGGACATGGCAGCGGTTACCACCGGTTATCAACCGATCAAATATGTCTGTGAATCGAAATATGACTCCTTCCAGTCTTCGGAAAATGATATGCCGATATTCCGTACGGCTGAGGTCTATCTGAACTATGCCGAAGCGAAGGCCGAGCTCGAACAGCTCACTCAGGCGGATCTGGACATGTCTGTGAACAAGGTCAGGGCAAGGGTGTCTATGCCGGCAATCAACATGGATGAGGCTAATGCCAATCCGGATCCTTATCTCCTGGATGCTGTCACAGGATATCCTAATGTGACCAGGAGTGCATTCACTGGAGTCATTCTCGAAATACGTCGTGAAAGGACAGTGGAACTGATTCTCGAAGGCTTCAGATACTGGGATCTGATGAGATGGAAGGAAGGAAAGAGGTTTGAGAGACCTTTCAAGGGAATGCGTCTGGACGGAGTCGGCGAATATGACCTTGACGAGAACGGAAGTGTGGATCTGGTTGTATATGAGGGTGATGCTCCGGCAACGAGTGAGGGAGTGGTCTATAAGAAACTCTCTGAACTGAATCTGACTGGTGAAACGGAAGGAAATATCGTTCTTCATGAGGATATAGTCAGGACATTTGACGAATCAAAGGATTATCTCTACCCGATCCCGACAGAGGATATAGTCCTGACCCAGGGCGTTGTCAAGCAGAATCCTGGCTGGGATGAGATGGACGGACTTGACTTCTAACACAGATTGATATGAAAAGAACACTTATATATATATTAATGGCCTTGAGTCTGTCTCTTGTCAGCTGCGAGAGCGAGATTTTCGCTCCTATTCAGACTCTTGAGGTGGACAGGGCTGAGCTTGTGGCGCCGGGAATCGGTGCAAGCTATTCGGTGTCTGTAAGCAGCAACACCTCCTGGCAGGCTGAACTGACAGCAGAAGAATGGATTTCATGCGATGTGGAGAATTTTGTAGGTTCCGCAACCGTGAATATTGTCTTCGGCGCAAATGAAGGAGAGTCACGCAGCTGCGAGCTTGTGCTTTCTTCGGAAGACGGAAGCATCACCCGTCGTGTGACTCTCCGTCAGGGAGCCGTGATGGAGGACGGACAGATCACCATCGCAGAACTGCGCTCTCATGAAGCGGAAGGGGAGTATGTGTTTTCGGGCTCTTCCAGAATAAAGGGTTTTGTCACGACGGATCTGGAAGCTAGCAATTTCTATCCCAACTCGTTTGCAATCCAGGACGGATTCGCGGATGGAGCGGATGGTATTACGGTTTCCCTTGCAGAACAGCCAGATTTCCTTCGCGGAGAGGAGGTTGAGGTGGACCTTGACGGTGCCGTGCTCAAGCGTAACGAGGATGGAATGCTTGTGCTTGCCCCAGCAAAAAAACCAGCAAGGACTCAGGCAACAAGAATAGGCATAGAGCCGATGGTGGCAAAGATGCATGATCTGGCAGCCGGTGAATATGAATCGATGCTGGTTTCCGTGTATAATCTCCAGCCTTCAGAGGAATCGATAGGAGCGACTCTCAATGATGGAGTCTTCATGGAAAACAGCAGGGGTGCACGTGCCTTCGTCAAGATATTCAAGACCTCTCTTCTTTCGGAAGTCACATGTCCTGACGGAAGCGGAAGCGTCACCGGCATAGCCGGAGCGGCAGCACCGGAGGATGGTCATTCCTTCATCATCCCGATGGCTGTTTCTGATCTTGTGTTCGAAACAGAACGCTTCAAGATCCTGACAGGCGGCGTGTCATCGTTCCCTTATGTCCTGTCTCTGTACTCGGACAACGGAACCAACGAAAGCAACGAGCCGAAATATATTGATTATGAGGTGATTCCGTATGATCCATCGACGAAGTTCATAGATGCCTTCTATTACGATAAGGATCGCTCAACGGATGTATCCCTGTATGTTCATGCGTCCGGAAGAACGGAAGAAGAAGTCAGAAGCAGCCTCTATTGGGGAAACAATATGGGATTTGACTGCATACCTGCCAAGTCCTTCGTCACAAGGATGAGTGCTGCCGGAGAATATCCCGGAGAGTCATATTACCTGCTTACTATGCCGATGAAGAATGATTTCGTTCCAGCAGGCGGAACATTCAGTGTGGCTTTCTATATCTACAACACCAATTGGGCAATCAGGGACTGGAAACTGGAGTACTCTCTCGATATGAACAACTGGCATGGATATGATGAAGCTTCGGGAACGGGAGAAGGAGTGCTGGAATTCATGCCGGGAGGAAACTACACCCTGTATAATGTCAGGTTCACGGCGCAGACAGCCATAGAGGCGACTGATATACTCTATATAAGGCTCTCGCCGTTCGGAAAGAGGGCCTGCATAAATCCGGGCTCCATTGCAACCGGCTGGGGAAGTGATGTCAGACTTTCTGTGGGAATGCTTGTCTGCCCTCATGTTCCAAGACCTTCCGAGGCTCCTCAGAACACGATATGGCACCACACCTTCGATTCCCTTACGGAAGGAGCGGATTATCTGATGGGAGACAGACTGGGTCTGTTTGACAACCTGAACGGACCATTGATGGGTGCATGGAATGCGGAGCAGAGAAACGGAATGTCCGGCAGCAATGTCGCCATGCGGCCTGGATATGCCCAGGTGGGATATGCTGAATATGCGACAGACGGTATCAAAGCCACCTCATACAAAGGAAGTCTGCAGACGCCG
Source organism: Bacteroidales bacterium (assembly GCA_017938925.1). Classification (GTDB taxonomy): domain Bacteria; phylum Bacteroidota; class Bacteroidia; order Bacteroidales; family UBA932; genus Cryptobacteroides. The sequence continues at coordinate 24,730 of JAGBAO010000028.1, forward strand.
GCCCTCGGTGTGACAGGCGACGTTACCCTCACCTTCAAGGCCATGGCATTCCAGAGTTCACGCTCAAGGAGGACAAATATGCATAATGAGGTGCCTGAAAAGGGACCGGATGCAACTGAAATAGAGATAGAGATCACGGACGGAGGACATGTGGCGGAGCTGGATGGCGAAGCCACAGGAGATGTGCCTGAACTCATTGTGTCGGGGTTGCCGGTATCGGAGTTCAAGACGTTCACTCTCAGAATCAAGGATGTGACGGAAAACACGCGCATCGTATTCAGAAGTGCCGAGGAAAAGGAATTTGCACGCTGGTTTATCGATGATATCATAGTTACAGAATGAATATGAAAAGATTAATATACATATTGTCATGTCTTCTGACCGTTGTTTCCTGCGCTCAGAAGCTGGATAATTCGGATTTCATTCCAGGAATGGATGAGGGAGACCTGAATCCAGACCAGAATATTTCCGGACCCGCCGCGCCCGATACGGTTCTCGCGAACCAGGTTAAGGTCATGTCATTCAATGTCAGAGTAGGAACAGAAGACGGAACAGATCCTAAGGACTGGCCTGCACGCCGCAAGTCCGTGAAACCCCTGCTGACCAAGGAGAATCCGACTGTCATCGGACTTCAGGAGGCCCTCAAGCATCAGCTGGATTATATCAGTCTTGAAATGGAAGGATATTCCTCATATGGACTTGGACGTGATGACGGAAAGACTTCCGGAGAGATTATGGCCATATTATGGAATGACTCCCAGGTTGAATGCGTTAATAAAGGAACTTTCTGGCTGTCAGCGACCCCTGACGAGGTCTCGAAGGGCTGGGATGCCGGATACATGAGGACCGCGACCTGGGGAGAGTTCACTATCAAGGCCACAAAACAGAAGTTCTTCTATCTGAATACGCATGTGGACAACACAGGAAAACTGGCACAAGTACAGTCCATGCATCTCATAAAGGAAAAGGTGAAGGAACTCAATCCATACGGCTTCCCTGTCATCATCACCGGTGACTTCAATGCGGAGCTCTCGCATGCCATGTTCGAGCCGTTCAATGAATGGCTCTATGATGCACGATCGACAGCTCCGGTCACTGACACCAGGGCCACATATCACGGATTCGGACTGTATAGCACCAAGATCGACCATATATTCTACACGGGACTTATTCCGTTGGAATACAAGACAATCAACAAGACATACGAAGGCGTGACCTATATCTCGGACCACTATCCGATTGCGGCTCTTTTTGAACTGACCGGTTCCGCCGATCCGGATGCCCCTCAGGCACCTGGAAACTATGGCGATCTCACTGAGGAGAACTTCCCATGCGATGACTACAACGAGCCGCCTCAGACGGGTGCAGGATATGAGGATATGACGGAGGAGGACTACCTTCTTCAGTAACAAAAATCTGGAAAAATCAATGAATATGAAGAATATAAGGATTTCAATTTATGCAATGATGCTTCTGATGGGAGTGTCATGCGTCAAGGAGGAGCAGGAGACCGTCATACCTCCTGTGACAGAAAATTCGGATGTCCCTTCCTTTGTTGCCCTTGGCAGCCAGGTGGGAGGATCTGCTGCAAGCAAGGTGTCACTCATGGAGAACGGCACCTCCGTTAATTGGGCTATAGGTGATCTGGTGGCAGTCGCTGACGGAAGTTCGGACATATATAAGTTCGCTTCGGAAGGAGACGGCACCAGCGCCATCTTCCGCTACCAGTCTCAGGGCGAGGAAGAATGCATGTTCAACAAATCGGCTGAGAAGTACCTGATGACCTATCCGTGGACCTCGGAGGTAACGATAGATGTGGCAAAGAACACCGTTACGTCAAGTCTGTCAGCAGTCCAGAACGCAGTCAAAGGAAACTTTGAGGGAGTCAATGCCGTTGCAGTTGCAGCCGGCAATGATATGGAGACTCCTTTTGCCTTCAAGTGTGCAGTTTCCATGCTGAAGGTGGAGATCCCTGAAGATCTGGCCGGAAAGATTGCCGAACTTGCCGTGAGAGGCAACAACGAGGGTGAGGACCTGGCAGGTGATCTTGTGATTTCGTGCACGGATGAAGGACCTGTGACTGCTCTTGGAACCATAAAGCATTCCGAGGTGAGGCTTATCTCTGAGACAGGTATTCTCGAGCCCGGAACATATTATATTGCAATTGCTCCTGTGACCGTATCAAAGGGAATCAGCGTGGTTGCGGTTTCTGCTGACAATTACACCGAGTTTGAGATCAGTACCGCGAAGGAGGCAAAGACCTTCGAACCGGGATACATATATAATCTTGGTGCACTGAATGCAGAGAAGATAGAGTTTCCGGCGGCGGTTGGAAGGCTTCCTTATGTGTTCTCGTTGTTTGCGGAAGCAGGAAGTGGTAATAGGCCTAAATATATAGAAACGCCAAAAGTAGAAAGCGGTGGAGCAAAACTTCCATTGACAGATGCAACAACTGGGGTTGTGTTTGACGCAAAGGTAAACGGAACAGTTGCAATTTACTGGTCTAATGGTTGGGCAGGCTATGATAACGTATGTGGTTCGTATTTTACAACCCAAGAGTCTGCCGGTGCCAATCATAAAGACTCATATTTCATATTCACCATGCCTCTGCATACATCTTTGCCTCAAACCTTCAGGGTATCTTTCGGTGCTATGGCAGATAAAAACGATGCGATAAAAGACTGGAAGGTTCAGTATTCGGATGACTTGGTAAATTGGTATGATGGCGCAACATATGAAATAGCCCTAAAGGCTAAATATTATTCTGTTGAAATCACCACGGATCCTGAAGTTGCTACTTTCAGTGCTGGTGATGTCCTTTATCTGAGATGGATTCCGGTAGGAAAGACTGGCTGCAGCGGTAATGAGACCACTGGTATGCTGTCCGAAACACGAGTACATATTTTAAGCGGAGTTGTGATAACGGATGTTGAGTCTCCGGATTCTTATGCATCCGGCAATGTCTATGCCGAGGACTTTGACCGCATCAGCGGTGGTGTGGATTATCGTCATGCCGGTCTTGCAAACGGTATAGAAAAGCTTGGTCTTCTCACAGAAATATCAGGAGAAAAGATTGAAAATTGGACTGATGAGCAGAAAAAAGGTCTGAGTGGCTCTAATGTCGTTGAACGCCCGGGATATGTGCAGATTGGTTTTGCTACCTATAAGGATGATAATAGAAACTGTAGTGTTGCTAATACAACTAATCATGTAGGCTCGCTTGTGACTCCGAAGTTAACAGCAGCTTCCGGAACTCTAAATCTTTCATTCAAGGCGATGTGTTTCCTTTCTCCACTTACAGGAAGAACAAGTACAAGCTGGGCTCCCGCAGCCGATGTTACAGACATCGTCGTGAATATCAAAGGAGCAGGATCATTCAATCCTTCCGCACCTGTGACTTCAATGACCCTCAGCGGCATTTCCACAAGCGGGTTCGACACTCAGAATCTGACCATATATAACTCTGATGCAACCACTCAGATCGAGTTTACCAGCACAGCTGTTTCCGGCAAGGGTACCCGCTGGTTCCTGGATGATATCAGTATATCTAAATAAAATCACTAACCATCAATTAATATGAAAACAAAAAATGTTTATGAAACTCCGGTTTCGAAAATCGTGACGGTGTCCGCAGAAGGTGTATTATGCACCAGTCTGACAGAGACCACAGTGGAAAATTACACTTATGAAGAATTTAAATGGTAAAGGAGGAAAAGTCATGAAGAAATTTGGAATATTCGCAGCTGCCTTTGCAATTCTGGCATCGGCATCATGCATGGAGGAGACTATCGCTCCTGAAACAGTGACAGGCGACGGTGCATCATTCACCGCAACACGCGCAGACTACAATGGCGCCACCAAGACTGTCCTTGTGGACGGCTGCAAGGTGGAGTGGAAGGCTGGAAACCAGGTCCTGGTGTTTAATGAAAGTTTAGGAATTAATCCGGAAGATGATAAAAATCTAGGCAAAGATAATAACCAAGTGTTTGATGATGAAGCATGGAAAACAGGAAAGTGGTTCAAATCCGAATTAGGTGGTTCTTCTGTTGTGTTTAAAACAGATGACAAGAATTTCAGCTTTGCTGAAGGACAGGATTATATCATGCTTCATCCTGCCGGAGGTAATTACTATGGTCTTTGTACTGATGGCGCCAGGTATATGCGTTTCTGGCTGAGTGATCAGACTGCGACACCTGGAACCTACAATGAGACATATGGTTATTGTGCGGCAAAGGCTTCTGATTTCTCAAAGCCGGTAGTGTTCAAGAACCTTCTCCCTCTGTTGAAATTCACTGTCCCAGCTTCATTGGACGGAAGAATAAAAACTATTACCGTCACAAGCAATAATCCTGACGAAGATGGATTTGTAGCAGGAAACATGCTTTGCGACTATAGAGGATCCGAACCTAAGGTGTATGTCTTCTCGGAATTTGATAATGGACGCTATAGCTACAAGGGAGGTAGGACAAGTGTTTCACTTAATTTGGATGCGGGAATGGCAGCAGGTGAGTACTACCTCGCGATCGCTCCTAAGACTTATTCACAGGGCCTCAAGGTGACTGTGACATACAAGGATGGAACGACATCCACCCGTTCATCTTCAAACCCTGTGGAACTTGAGAGCAGCGTAATCTACAACATGGGTAATGTCGGTGCCGAGAACTATTCGGGACCTGGTATTACAGGGCTTCCTTATGTATTCTCGTTGACTGCAACAAAAGGAACTGATAATGTGGCGAAATATTTGGACAAGATTACATTAGGCGAATATACTACAGTATCTGAAAATATTGGTTACCGTGACTGTTTCTTATATGAAAATACAGGGGCAGTTCTGCAGTGCAGACAAGCCGGTCGTTCCGCTTCTGATACACAGGCAGCAGCTTATTGGTCTGATAAAAAGGGCCTTGACAATATTCCTGCCATATCAATGGTTTCCAGTGAGTATAAACCTGGCTATGAGTCTTACTACAAACTCACTGTTCCGCTCCGTTTTCAGATGCCAAATAAATTTAGGGTATCCTTTGGTTTACGTATTGTTACAGGTTCTTCCACTAATTGGTCCCTTAAATATTCCATAGATGATGAGACATGGTATGATGGCGGAAGCATAAATCGTACGAATATAAACGATGCGCGCATGCATAGCATTGTAGTGGATTCAAAGTTGACGATCAATGAAGTCCTTTATCTGAAATTAGTGCCAACAGGGACAGCGACATTGTATAATGGCAATGATCCATGGGGCAAGGACAAGTTCTCTCAGTTGTGGGGCGGTATTCTTATCACGGATATGTCTGAGCAGCCTGCCACTCCAAAGCCAGATGGTGCAGTGTATTTCGAAGCATTCGACAAGATGGTCGGCGGTGTTGACTATCTTATGGGCGGACAGAGCGAAGGAACAAATAGACTTGGATTCTTATCTGAAATTTACGGACAGACCATTGGGTCAAATTCAGATACAGATCCTACAGCTAAGCCGACAGTGTGGAACGGTCTTACATGTTCGACAGTAGCGATGAGGCCAGGCTACGCTCAGATCGGGCGTACGCAGACAAATCAGGGATATCGCGATTGGGCAACATACAATAATAAGATCGGTAAAATGGTGACTCCAACACTGGCTGCAGGCAATCTTACATTGTCGTTTAAAGCGATGATGTACAGATGTCCATTGATTGGGCGTACCGACACAACCCCTATTGACAATGTTGTGGCAGACAAGATAGTTGTAAACATCCTCGGTGGCGGTACTTTCGAAGATGGTACTACTACATCAAAGACCATTTCCGGAGTACCATACTCAGCGTTCCAGACCCAGACATTGACCATAAAGAACGCAACTGCTGATACTCAGATAGAGTTCACCAGCCCGACAGAAGTGCCTTCTACCCGCTGGTTCATCGACGACATCTGCGTGAACAAAGCAGAATAGTCCGGGTAGCATCCCGAACTAAAACATACTGAAACTGCCCGCGATACCATCTTTTTCTGGGGGTCGCGGGCAGTTTTCCTGTAAAAGTGCGCGGGATGGGATGCCTCAGGCGGGACTGAGGAGAGCCAGCCGCTTGAAAAGGTTTAGAGTATCTTATAATCACCTTTTTATAAAAAAAGTTAAAAACATATAAAAAAAAGAAAAATCTGCATGGCGGCGTGTCGAAAATTTTGACAGACTGCCTGCTTTTTCGCAACTTTGCGGGGATTGAAGGGGCCATGAACAAATTTTTATTAACCCTTAAAAGGATTTGTTTATGGCTAAGATTTTTGTAAAAGAGTCTGAGATCACAGTTCTCAGCATGAATGAAAATGATTACATTTCATTGACCGACATCGCCAAGCATAAGAGCGATGAATCTTTTATTGTAATCTGCAATTGGATGCGCAATCGTAATACGATTGAATACCTCGGAATCTGGGAAACATTGTTCAATCCGGATTTTAAACCTATCGAATTCGATAGGTTTAAAAAAGAGGCAGGACTGAATGCCTTTACTCTTTCTCCTCAGAAATGGATAAACTCTACTAATGCGAAAGGTATAGTCACTCGTTCCGGGCGTTATGGTGGCACCTTTGCCCATAAGGACATAGCATTTAAGTTCGCTAGCTGGATTTCTGTCGAATTTGAACTTTATATGGTCAAGGAGTTCCAACGCCTGAAGGAGCATGAGGCAGAGAAACTGGGCTGGAACGCCAGGCGAGAACTCGCGAAGATCAATTACCATATCCATACCAGCGCAGTCGGCCGGCATCTTGTTCCGCCAAAGGTCACTGCTGATCAGATACGGTATGTCTATGCTTCTGAGGCCGACATGCTGAATGTCGCGCTGTTCGGTGTGACTGCCAGACAATGGCGGGAAGCCAATCCTGACCTTGACGGCAATATCCGTGACTATGCCTCGATCAATGAACTGATCTGCCTCTCGAATATGGAAAGCATGAACTCCGTGCTGATAGAGGAAGGCCTGTCTCAGTCGGATCGTCTTGTACGGCTGAATGAAATGGCTATCCGTCAGATGGAGATATTGTCCGGATCTGGCAGTCGCGACCTCCTTAAATGACTTATTAATAAAAAGAAAGCGGAACCTTAATGTGTTGCCTTCGCAGGCTGTTGAATCAAAATCTATTATGAAAGGTACCGCTTTCCATGTATGTATATTCCCGGAAGACGACACCAATAAAATGGCGCAGGACTTCCCGCACAACCCATAGGCTTCCGACGGCCTACCGATAGACAGGCAGCCCTGCGCCAAGACGCAGAACCACCTATCGCCCTATCGGTCTATAATTTGTCGGAATTCTGGGTTGTGACGATAGGGAACAGTATGTATTTTATAATGAATGCAATATCACTGACGCAAAGATAATAATAATCAGAAAATAATCAGTACCTTGCATTATATTTCAGAACTGTACTTTATGAAGAGACTGTTTGCCTTCGCTGTCACCATTATTCTTTTCGTTTCATGCAATTCAAGTCATGTCGAGAATCTGCTCAATGATGTGGAAACATATATCTCAGAGCGTCCAGACAGCGCTCTTGCCGTTCTGGATTCGATCGATAGAGATCTGCTGACCGCTAGAAAGCTCCGCTCTCACCATGCCCTCCTCCATGCAATGGCATTGGATAAAAACTACATTGATGTATCGGATGACTCTCTTGCCTTGACAGCACTTGATTATTATGACAGTCGTGGAGACAGGAAGTACAAAGCCAGATCCCTCTACTATCTCGGCCTTTCTTACTACTATAGTCAGGAATATGACAAGGCCATAATAGAATTCACAAAGGCAGAAGAAGTAGCCCAGAAACACGACAGTCTCTATTGGGGAATGACCAAAGTTGCTCAGGCAGATACTTATGGAAAAACATATAATGATATTGAAGAATTAAAGAGTCTGCAGGAAGCATATGAGATTTTTGATAAGTTAAAAAGTGAATATTATATACAAGTAGCAAAATTAAGACTGGCAGTAGTATTGTGTGATGTGGGTAATATTTTTGAAGCAGATACTCTACTGGATGCATTGATTGATTCGGATATGACAAATAAAATAGTCAAACAGAGAGCATTGTTCGCATCAGCGTATATAAAAACAGTTTCTCATAAAGATTATTACGCTTCAGCTGAAAAATATGATCGTATATGTGAGGAGTATGATGAGTACTCGTTCGAGATTAGAGATTACTGGGCATGGGCATATTCCTTAAACAATATTGGACGTCATGAAGAATCAAAACAAATGGTCAGTCAATTACAGGAGATTGATACTTCAATTATTTCGTCATACTGGATGTATGTCTTTGCAAAAGATAGGTCTGATTATGAATCAGCTCTCTATTATCTTGAAAAAACCTCAGAACAGAACGAAAAGGAGGTTATAAGTGCGTTAAGAAATGAATTATCTGTGCGTCAGAGTGAATATTATGAAACAAAATCAGAACTTGTCTCCTATATGGTGCGCAACAGAACAATGACATTGGTGGGTGTAATAGTTTTTTCAATAATAATAATTGGATATATAATTAATGACTATAAAAGGTATACGAAAAAGCAGCAACACGAAAAGGAACGATACATGGAATATATTGCGGAAATAACACGTCAATTAGATGACATTAAGAAAGAAGGAGGTTATTCTCTGAAACGTAAATACATTGAACTTTATAAATCTAAATTTGAAGTGTTGAGGTCTTTGTCAGATCAGTATTTACAGATAGAAAATAGAATGGATGCAGATAAATTGATGTATAGAAAGGTTACTTCATTAGTGGACGAAATCCGTAGTGATGAGGAACATCGTGTGAGATTTGAAGCAGTGCTTAATAACGACCTGGATGATATTATGACCAAACTTCGTACTGAACTGCCAAAGTTAAAAGAAATAGATTATGCAATATTCAGTTATTGGATAGCAGGTTTTGATGCTACAACTATCTCCCGACTTCTTGATACGTCTCTCAATGTTGTGTACATCAGGAAGACCCGTATAAAGCAGCATATTAAAGACAAGATTCCGGAACATATGGATCAATTCCTTGAGATGATTTCCTAAAAAGGTCTCTTTCTAGCATCATAAAAATACCTTTGATTATCAAATAGTTACAAAAAGTGAAAGAAATATTTTCTTTCACTTTTTGTAATTTGTTGAATATTAATAGATTATATTTACAAAAATTCTTTTTTTGAAAGACGAAATATTGTCGGTTTTAACAACGTTTCGTTATACTCATAATACCTTTGCGTCGAATCATTAAACCAAATCTATTATGAGAAATTTTATTGCAATTGTTGCTGTGATAGTATTTTCTGTAGTCACTGCTACGGGGGTGTCTGCTGAGGAGAAGGGAAATGCTTTAGCGGAGAAGGGATATGTCGGTAATGTGGGAATGAGTGTTACACCATGTCTTGGACTGGGGGCAGATATCACAACGTCTCATGGATATAGTTTTGGTAATGGTCTATGGATGGGTGGCGGACTTGGAATATCATTTACTTCTGATTATGGCATTTTCGTACCGGTATTTACAGAGGTTAAATATACATTCATGAAGAATGATAAGGTTTCTCCGTTTTTAGATTGCAGACTCGGATGTATGACAGACCTGGATAAAACATTTATGACATGCACTCCTGGATTTGGAGTTGATATAAATCGTTTTTCAATATTTACTTCTGCGAGTCTTTGGACAGGGGGAATGAAGACATTCAATATAGGATTCAACTGGAATTTTTGATAAACGGGTAGCATCCCGAACAAAAACATACTGAAACTGCCCGCGATACCATCTTTCTGGGGGTCGCGGGCAGTTTTCCTGTAAAAGTGCGCGGGATGGGATGCCTCAGGCGAGGACTGAGGAGAGCCAGTCGGCGTCCACTTTGGCGAAACCTTCTTCTGGGCGGACCTGCGGGTTGCGCTCAAGGATTCCGGCGCAGTCCTGATAGACGTTCCAGCCTATGTTAACTCCCAGCATCTGGCCGTCCAGGGCATACATGAAGGTCAGGATGCGCTCGTCACCTTCGCCTTCCGAGCGGTAGAAATGGAAGTTGCTTGCCAGAAATTCCTCCTTCTGCTCTGCTGCCACGCTCTTCTGAACCATTTCCAGCTTAGTGACATATTTACACATTTCCAGCACCACGTCGTCCAGTCCGGCATCGCTGATCAGAACCTTCTCCATCAGGGATCCCATGTCGTTCACACGGCGCAGGGTATAGCCTCCCATCGCCTTTGTGTGCATGGTTATGGCCTTCATCTGACTTTCTGAGATTTCTCCTGCCGGAATCAGCCACACCATCAGTCTGGCAGCCGGGTCGTGGTATAGGGTTTCATATTTTGCAAGGTTCATCTGGCCGCAGTGAGGGCATTCCCACAGGAACAGCGACCCGTCTTTCACCTTTGGCTTGAGTTCGGGATTTTCGGATATGTTGATGCTGCGGTACACGATGACTTTGTGCTGCTGTCCGCATTTGCTGCATGGTGCAAGGGCTTCGTTGATTATTGACATATTATGGATTCTAGAATGTTACGTTGAAGGTAGGACCGACGAAATGGTGGTCCAGGTTGAGGCCGGCTGCATTCAGGGAGTCGAATGAGCGTCCTCCGTTGTATGAGTATGTCACTCCGACCGAGCATGGCCAGCCGAGCCACAGGATGCTGTTCAGGTCTATCGTGAGGTCACATCCGGCAGAGTAGAGCTGGTGGGTTCCGGAGAACGGTCTGCTTCCGGCGAACATGTAGTCGAAATGAGGTGTGACCACAAGTCTCTTTACATAGAAGAATCCTCCCAGGATGCCCCAGTCACCGACATAGACCGGGATTCCATAGTCGGCGGTCAGCTTTGTCATCGAATTGCTTCTGACCGAAAGCCAGCTGAGAAGTTCCACGTTTTCACTCAGTCCTCGTGGCAGTGTGTTGACCAAGGCCTGGTTGAAATATGCCCTGTTGCTGAGCGACTGCTGGAGCATGGCTGTGAGTTTCAGTCCCTGCACAGAAACCACTCCCGGTACATATCCGTAGAGGTATGCATACCCCATAGGCGAAAGGATGTTCGAACTTTCAAGGCTTCCGGATGCCCCCACCTCAAGTCCGACTCCCCACTTAGGATATACGGCAGAGTTAGGTGTTCCCAGCATCGTATATGCCCTTACGGATCCTGTCAAACTGTGTCTGAACCTGTTCTTTCCGTCGATGTAGTGCGAGAACACGGGATTTCCGGCAAAACTTCCTTTGGCAGAATCGTAGCTTAACACCGTGATTCCGGTGTTGAACATGTCGTTGCTGATGCGGTAGCCAAGCTGAGGAATGACCCCTTTGAACCATCCTCCGCTCGAGAAGTTGAAAGGTATATAAGCCTTTATGTTTCCTTCCACATACGGACAATCAAGTTCCATGCTGGACAGTCCGATGCTGGCGCTTCCATCCTGCTCGTATGCCTTCAGGAAATACTGACGTGCTCCCCTGTCATTTATGTCGAAAGAGAATTCAAACACGGGATAAAGTCCTGAATACGTGAATTTTGCATGTCCGGAATGCCTCCATTTCGAGCGGTTGTAAGGGTCCTTGTGTGCAGAATATCCGAATTCTCCCACTCCTGTGGAGAGTCTGTTCTGCATGATGCCGCTGACTCCGAGCGATGCAGCCTGATATATCCTGTCGAAGGACATGTTCATGATGTTGTTGACGCTGACATATACCGGAGCCCATGAGTGCAGGTTGAACATATGTGCAGCCTTGCGGTATCTCTTCGGGGCAGAAATATATATGCTGTCCTGCTGCGGAACAGCGCACTCATATCCTTCCAGGCGTGCGATCCTGCTCTCCTGTTCCGCCAGTCTGTCTGCGAGTTCATAGCTGTGGATATCCTCGAACTTAACTTCACGGTTCAGAAGTGAATCCGCGCAGACGCGGCTCAGCTGCAGTCCCTTGAGTGTGGGTGCGGAAAAATAAAGATATTCTCCGTCGGTGCTGTATGCAAAATCCGAGGCACCGTATCTTGTGCTGGTCTTTTGGACAAGGCGTGAATCTGATGGAGAGAAATGATATAGTTCGTTTACCCCTGTCCTGTCACAGGTGAACATGAGCTGGTCTGCTATGCTCTGGAAATCCTTGATCTTCACTGGCTGAGGAGCGAGCGTCTCCGTCCATCCTCCCTCAGCGAGACCTTCAGGTGCATTGATGGAATATATTCCGAATCCCCCTTCGGAAACGGCGGTTGCATAGAGCCTGCTGCCAATCCATGCGGTCTCCACGATCTGAAGGCTGTCGGGAGCATCGACGGAAGACAGGACCTTTCCGTTATGGCCGGCCAGTATGCTCAGAGCCGTCTTTCCGTCCACTCTGTACTCGGAGACTGCGATGTATGAATCTCCGGAGGCAGGTGCCGGGTTGTTAAGGAGCCCCGTATTTTTGAGTGTCCTCTTGCGACGCTGCCCGCTCTCCATATATCTGATCTTCGAATCCGTCTTCATTGACCATCTTTCGTCCGGGATGTCTTCACTCCAGTAGATGCGGCCGAAATAGTCTGACCACTGGAGCCTGCCGGTGCCGTGTGAGAAACGTGAGACGAAATGCTCCCGGCCCTCTTTGTCTATCCGCACGAGAACCGGGGTGTTGAGGTATCCGCTCTTCACGGAATAGATGTCATCCCCGACGACAAGATTGTCCTTGTAGTCCGTGTAGAGGCGAGGCTCCGGCAGGACAGACTCGAATGTCATGAACGGTGCACGAAGACTGTCCTCCTTCTGCCACTGCTCGTTCATGTCGTGGCAGATTTCAGTGAACATCTTGCTGAGGCTTTTTCCGCTTTTCTGCTTTGATACAGTCTGGAATGCAGTCAGATCCCATATCTTGCGAGAAGCCCTGTCGTAGCTCTCGTACATGTACATCGGACAGTTGTACTTGGTACGCAGATTTCCGACCGTCATATATCCAAGGGCATAGTGGTTGGGATAGTAGTTCCTCTGGGATCCGTAGAGCCATTTGTTCCAGTTCCTGAAATCCCCGTTATCGAAGGCAATCCGGTAGTAGTTCAGGAAGTCTGCAGTCCTTCCGCGACCCGACCTTGTCAGTGCTGTTTCGGCCACAACTGCGTCACCTTCAATGAAATACATTCCGGGATATACCAGAGACACAAGGATGTTCCACATCTGCCCGAACACATACCCGAAAGGCCTCTGGGCCCTGGTCATTCCGAACTGCATCTGGGTCACATGACGGGATTCATGGACTGCAAGCATAGTGGACCATGGCATAGGGTCAACGTCGTGTGCGGAAGGCAGGGTGAAGAGGTCCATCCTCTTCGGGGCCCATGCCACAGAGCCGTTGGAGCCGTTGTATGTGTGAAGGACCACAGGCATGAGCCTGCCGTCACCTTCTCCTGTCACATAACCGGTCGTGCGGGATACGGGAATCTTGAACTTTTCAAGTTTTCTGGCATAGACATGGGCCAGCGAATCGCTCTCGGCGGGATATATGACCCTGTAACTGTCCGTGTCTATGTAGTTCCATCTCAGCTTTCCCGGATCGTCGCCGGTCACATAGAACTGTGCCGAGGCAACTACGGGGAGAATAAGGAAAGTAAATATGAATATGAGTTGCTTGAATTTCATTTTAAATATGCTATAGCGGTCGCAAATCTAATATTTTTTTATATTTTTGCGACTTATTCGCCTGATTTATTATCCAGTCAGACTAACATTTCAGAACTTTATGACAACTATCCTTAACGTCCTTTCCGTTCTTGGTGGACTCGCAATGTTCCTCTACGGAATGGCGCTCATGAGTGAAGGTCTTCAGAAATCTGCAGGAGACCGTCTTAGGGCCTTCATGGCAAAAATGACTTCCAATGCATTCAAGCGTGTGTGCACCGGAACCCTGGTGACCTGTCTCGTGCAGTCGTCTTCAGCGACTACCATCATGGTAGTGAGCTTCGTGAATGCCGGACTCCTTACTCTCGGAAACGCCATAGGCGTGATCATGGGAGCGAACATCGGAACCACCCTCACTGCATGGATCACTTCGCTCGGATTCTCGGTCAACATCGCTCTCTTCGCGGTGCCTATGATGGCCTTCGGCTATCTCATGCACTGCTCCAAGAAGGCTTCGCTCAAGAACATCGGCCAGTTCCTCATGGGATTTGCAGTCATGTATGTGGGTCTGACATTCATGAAGGATTGCTCTAACGCCATCCTCGGGGACTACCAGACAGGAATGATGAACTTCTTCGGAAGCATCAACGGTTTCGGATTCGGTTCAGTCATTCTCTTCCTGATCGCAGGTGCGGTGCTCACTATCGTCCTCCAGGCTTCAAGTGCGACAATGGCCATCACCATGCTCCTTGCGGCTTCCGGCCTGATAGACTTCAAGCTTGCCGTTGCGATGGTGCTCGGAGAGAACATAGGAACAACGATCACAGCGAACATAGCAGCTGCGGTAGCCAACACATCAGCAAAGAGGGCGGCGCGTGCACACACCATATTCAATGTCATCGGAGTAATCTGGGTTCTTGCGCTGTTCGGACCGATCGTCAAGCTTATCTGCATCGTCATGGAGTCCATCAACTTCTACAACCCGATGGAAGCCAGCTCGCAGCTTGCTGCAATAGCAAACGGAAAAGTTGAGGCCGATGCAGCGATGATCGAGATGTACAAGAATTCCCTGCTTTACGGAATCGCAATGCTTCACACCCTCTTCAACGTGACCAACACCCTCGTTCTGATCTGGTTCACGCCTCTCATCGAGAAGGCCGTTGTCTGGCTGGTGAAGGAGCCGAAGGGCGAGACAGAGGTGTTCAGACTCAAGTATATCTCAGGTGGTCCTCTTTCTACGGCAGAGCTCTCAATTGCAGAGGCGCAGCAGGAAATCGTGCACTTTGCCGAGATCTGCAACAAGGGATTCGGTTATGTGCGTGCGGCAATAAATGAGACAAATCCGGAGAATTTCGATAAGATCAATGACAACCTCATCAAGTACGAGGAGATCACAGACAGGATAGAATATGAGATTGCAACATATCTTAACGAAGTGTCGAAGGGTCACCTCAGCGAGGAATCAAAGGCTACTATCAAGTCTCTGTACAAGATCATCGGCGAAATGGAGTCGCTCGGAGACTCAGGCGAGGCGATAGGACGCATCCTCAAGAGAAGGAATGTCCATGGAAAGGTATTCGACAAGTCGCTCCTTGACCGTCTCAACAGGATGGCTGATCTCGTTCAGAGGGGATATGACGTGATGATCGAGAATCTCAAGACCGAGCATCTCAAGGACATCTCCAATGCTCAGAACTGCGAGTACAACATCAACGAGTGCCGCAATCACCTCAGGGAGGAGCATATAGTGAATATCGAGAGCGACAGCTACAACTACCTTACAGGTGTGTACTATATGGACGTTCTCTCTGAAATGGAGAAGATCGGAGACTTCCTTATCAACATATCTCAGGCAGCAGCCGGAAAATATGAGTATGAGAATTAGTTCATTAATGGCAGCAGTTTCAGCGGTGCTTATAGTCGCTGGATGCGGACAGAGAAAGGCAGAGCAGTTTCAGGCTCTGCCTTTTCCTGATGTGCTGCCTCCTGCAATGATGGAGGACCCTCAGGACAGGGCGGAATACATGGCTCAGAACATGTGGAACAGCCTGACGGACCCTTCGCGGACTTATCCTTGCGACAGCCTTCTGGTAAGCGGTGTCAGAAGGACAGATGTGGAGCAGAAGTTTGCGAACTGGACACAGGTGCTCGGAATGTCATCAAGACCTGTTGCAGAGAAGTCAGTGAGCAGGCTTTACGACAGGGCCCTGGCCTGCGAGAAGAAGGACACATCATCCAATGTGTTCGAAACCTTTGCATCCCTGGTGGATAAATATCTCTTTGACCCGAACTCTCCTCTGCGTGACGAGGACCTCTATGGAGCATATGCCTCACGCCTTGCCGCCTATGAGGGATATACGGAAGTTCAAAAGGAAAAATATGCCCGTGACGCGCGCCTGTGTGCCTTGAACAAGGTGGGAACGAAGGCTGCCGATTTCCGTTTTGCAGACCGCAGAGGCAAGATAAGGACTCTTTATGGGGTAGAGGCTCCATATACGCTTCTGTTCTTCAGCAACCCCGGATGCGAGGCCTGCATGAGCATCATCAATGTCCTTAAGGAAGATCCGCAGATCTCATCAATGATCTCTTCCGGCAGGCTGAAGGTGCTTAACATATACATCGACGAGGATCTGGATGCCTGGCGTTCATATATGCCTGTATATCCCGATGAGTGGTACAACGGCTTCGATCCGGACTTCGTGATCAGGAACGAGACGCTCTATAATGTCCGGGCCATTCCTTCGCTGTATCTGCTTGACAGTGATAAGACTGTGCTTTTGAAGGATGCTCCGGAAAATCGGATGTTCGAATATTTATATGGTTTATAGAATATGAAAAGGAGTCTGGTATATATCATATCTGTCGTGCTGGCAACCGTATCCTGCATAAATGAGAAGACAGAGGGGGCGGACCTCGCTGCCGGTGATCTCATACCTGATTTTACGGTGACCATGAATGATGGAACAGAACTCACGGGGGCCATGATTCGTGAGGCTCCTTCGTGCATCATGTTCTTCCACACCTCGTGTCCGGACTGCAGGCAGGCACTGCCGGTGATGCAGAAGATCTATGATGAATATGAATCCAAAGGCGTCCGCTTTGCCCTGATCAGCAGGGAGGAAGAAGGAGATACCATAGCCGCATTCTGGAAGGAGCACGGTCTTACGATGCCGTATTCCGCCCAGAAGACCCGTAAGATATACAATCTTTTTGCTCAGACCCGAGTGCCGAGAATATATGTCTGTGAAAAAGGCGGAACAATACGTTTTATTCACACCGACGCCCCGGTTCCTGAATTCGAGGACCTGGACAAGGAAATCAGCTGTATTTGCGGAACTTGTAAGGAGTAGTGCCTGTCACTGTTCTGAACCACTTTGAAAAATTGTAGCTCTGTGGAATTCCCACCATGGCTCCTACCTCTTCGATGGAGAGTTTCTCTCCATTTTTCAGAATCTGTTTTGCTTCTTCAATTCTAAGGGTGTTCAGCCACACCTGGAATGTGGTGTCAAGGTAATTGTTTATGTATTGTGACAGGTAGTTCTGGTTTGTTCCAATTTCAGCGGCAACACTCTTGATGTTGAGCTCGGGGGTACAGTATCCTCTGTCTTTTATCCAGGATTCTACAAGAGGGCGGATCTTATCACCTAAGTCGCTGTTTTTTTTCTTCTCCTTCTCCTCCTTCTTCTCCTCCTTCTCCATAAGAATGTTCTGCTTTCTTATATCGTCTATCTTCTTTGGTGCGAAATTGATGATCTTGACGAAGATATATGCATAGATTATAGGGATGAGAAGATAATAGACAGCATGTATGTATGTCACATAGAATGAGACTAAAGTTGCAGCTGACATGAATATAGACAGGTAGATGAGCCTTTTTATCCATACTATGTTCGGGGTCTGGTCATAGTATTCCGTCAGCTCTCTCTCACATTTATAATACTCGCGCAGGCAGATGTAGAACATATAGGTGCATTTCATACCAAAAATGCATCCGAACACAATCTGCATGAATCTTTGAGATGCCGGGTATATGAGACCGATTATGCCGCAGATAAGCATAGTGACAGTTGGTACAATACCGTCTACAAGGAAATGCGTGATCAGGAATCTTGGCGTTTCCATAAGGAACAGCATTGTGGCATATGTCAGCCAGGAATGAATCAAGGTGAATGTCACCAACAGCCAGAAATCTACATATTCTGTGTGAGTATTCAGAATGAGGATCTTGATTATACAAAACAGAGAAAGGGTGAGCAGGGCTGCTCCAAGAGATGTTCTGGCTTTCTTATAACTTTCCATACCTTTATCTTTCGGTATGTGGAGCAAAAATGAAGCTGCTCCCATAATACCGAAGATCAGGACATATCCGAATTCGAACAGCAGGGTTATGATTGCTTTGGTTGTCATTTCTAAATTTCAAGACTATTGCAAAAGTAGCACATTTTACAATAAGTTGTTATAAAAAACATCCGATTTGTTGTATTGCAGTGTATTTTGCTTATACGTGAATTTTTTGCCTGTGGATAAACTCTGTTTTTGCGCCTTTTTGAAAATTGTGGTTATATAAAAAGTTTTTGCCTGCATGGAAGAACCGAAATGCAAAAGTTGTCATAAAAATCACCGGATGATACCTTTGCTCTCGCTGAACGCTATAGCCAAGACAGGATCTCCTGTCGGAAAGTCTCCCTTATCTTTTTAAAGGAACGTGTCAGCAGTCGTAAGTAATTAACTAATGCAGGATTTGCTGATGAAACGCTATCTAATCATTGCAGTTTTATTTTTCCTCGCTTCTGCCGGAACCGCTTCCGCTCAGAAGTTGGCGGTGAAGACCAATGCTCTGTATTGGGGCACTGCGACTCCTAATCTTGGTCTTGAATACGCCATGGCAGACAGGTGGACTCTGGAGCTCGAGGGAGGATATAATCCTTGGACCTTTGATTCCGAGAAGAATATGAAGATCAAGCACTGGCTGGTTTCGCCTGAGGTCAGGTACTGGTTCTGTGAGAGCTTTCTCGGACACTTCGTCGGAATCAATGGTAATTATACCTTATTCAATATCAGCGGCATTCCGACGCCGGGCGTTTTCATAGATCTCTCTTCAAATACAGATTCGAAGACTGATCTGAAGAATTCGCGTGTGCAGGGATGGGCAGTCGGTGCGGGCGTCACATATGGTTACGCGTTCCCGATCGCGCGCAGATGGAATATGGAACTCACTCTTGGATACGGAATCTGGTACACGGAGTACGGCCAGTACGAGAGTCGCAAGTGCGGATTGTTCCAGCAGGATGTGCAGAAATGGGCTTTGGGACCGACTGCATTAGGTGTTTCATTCATGTTCATGATAAAGTAAGGAGGAATAAGGTATGAAGAAGTTTTTTGCAGTGATGGTGATTGTGTTGGGTGCAGGCATGCTGGCCGATGCCCAGACCGTGATCGGAAACGAAAAAATGTTTCACGACGCTGATTCGGTCACAGTGACTTTCGATCTTGACACCGACAATACCGACCTTCCGGTAAGGCGCAAGGAAGTGATTCTTCCTTATATATATAATGAAAAAGACACTCTCTATCTTGATGTGGTTGAAGTGTATGGTCGCGGAAGATACAAGAGGGAAAGACAGGTGAACGCAGTCAACGGAGACAGGGATTGGGAACTGGGAGAGAATCAGGTGATGAAGAAGGAAGGAATCTACTGTTATGAATCCAAAGTTCCTTTGAAGAGATGGATGAAGGTGGCCAACCTTGGAATTAGAAGACAGATTGTGGGATGTGCATGTGAAAGTGATGTTACGGACGAGAATATTGCTCAGGATTCCCTCTTCAAGGATCCTCAGGTGCAGAGAAGGATTCCAGAATATGTGCTGGCAGATGTGGACAGAATGTGGGACTTCGGAAGAGACGAGCTTGAAATCGTATTCAAGGTTTCCAAGACTGAGATTGATTCTTCGGTATTTGATAATGAAATCACATTCGGAAAGATTCTGAAAGCCGTGGACAATATCTTCCGGAATCCGAAATACAGGTTCGACAAGATTCAGGTTGCGGGTTACGCATCTCCGGAAGGTCCTCCAGCATTCAACAACTGGCTGGGAGAGAATAGAGCGAAGGCGCTGATTGATTACATAATCAAGCATAGGCCTCAGTACAATCTGACGATGGACAATTTCGAAATCGTCAATGGAGAAGAAAACTGGGCTGGACTTAGAAGAGTTTTGGTAGGATCGAATATGAAGGGAAAGGATCAGGTCATAGCAATAATTGATGATGAGAAACTCAACGGCGAACAGAAGAAGCTGAAGATCTGGGCAATGGAGCAGGGAAGGGTATGGAGGAGGATGCTTAAGAATATCTATCCTTACCTCAGATGCGCAAGATATCTGGCAGTTTACTACGATTCGACAGATGATGAGGCAGCAGATCTGATAAACCAGGCAAATTCCCTGATACGTGAGGGAAAGTACACAGAAGCAATCGGACATATGGATACGGTGAAGGAGGATGTAAGGTCATATAACACCATGGGAGTTGCACTGATGATGCAGGGAAAGTTCGAGGAAGCGATGCCGTGGTTCGAAAAGGCTCTGGAGAACAATTGCCTGTCAGCACAAAGCAATATCGACGCAATAAACGTGGAATATGCTCACGAAGAGCAGCAGAGAAGGGATATTGCAGAGTATCTTAAGAAATATGAATAAAACAAATGAATCATTTAATACTCAAAGCTATGAAAACTACAAAATTGATGTTGTCAGCATTTGCTGCAGTTCTCGCAATGGTTTCCTGCAACAAGCAGGATACGACTCCGGAGATGGGATCAAGCATACTTAAGTCTGTAGAGGTTTCTTTAGAGAATGTAATTATGACCAAGAGCTCGTATGCGGCGGCTCATGCTGTTAAGGCTGGTTCCGCAATCAAGGTGAACAACTTCCAGATCTTCCTTCTTGATGAATCCGGCAACGAGTATACAGGAAAGGTTGCAGACGGTTCAGAGGATGCCCAGTCTTATTGGGATGCAGGTATGCCTTTGGATGGAAAAGCCTCTTTTCACTATGTTGACCCTAAATGTACCAAGGTTGTTGCCGTAGCCAATATGGGAACGCCATTTGATTCTTATGCTGCTCTGTTGACTGCATTGGCAAATGATCCTATAAACATCGGAACACAGCAGGATCCTGATGCCCTTGCACTTTATGCAGAAGATGCTTCTTTCGAGGAGACTACCCCGCACATTGACACAGGAAAGGATGCAGCAGGAGAGACCGTGCAGTATCAGCAGAAAGCTTATAAGGTTGAACTCGTTCTTAAACCTCGCATCTCCCGTTTCGAGGTTGACGGTTTCTCTGTAATCTTCCAGGATCCTGCAAATCCGAAGTACGACGAAATCAAGATCACTCAGCTTGCATTCCAGAACTATTATGAAATGACAGATCTGCTGACTGGCACAGAGGGTACAACGGTAATAGCTCCTATCATTGATTTTGCAGATCAGTCTGCCGTTTACACATGGCTTGACGGAATTGCAACTCCAAACACAGACTGGTTCAGAGATGCTGTTGATATAACCATTACTCCAGCAGATCCTGTAAAGGACCTTCCTGCAGATGGAAAGCTTGCATATCACGCATTCTCAGGTGACAAGGTTCCAGTGTTTGTTATCAAGCTCATCGTTGACGGACAGCCGGCTTACCTTCACACAAAGAACATTAAGGATGGCAGCGGAACCCCTATCACAGAATTCAAGGAGGGTTATATCTACCGTATGAGTGCACAGGGAGAAACTGGTCCGGGATCGGATGGAACAATCGAGATTCCTGAAGAGAAGATTGACCCGATGGACAGATGTCTTGATATCACAGTAAAAGTAATGAGCTGGGAACTGGCTCTCGTAACTCCTGAATTCTAATTCTAGCTGAATCAGCTTGAACTGAAGGGCTTTAAAACAACATCGATAAATATATGGAGGGGCTCCGGTTCCTTTGAAGACGAGATTTTACGGACCCCTCCTGTATTTGATGACAGAACAAACAAATCAAAAACATGCAGACTATGAAACTTAGAAACATTGCTATAACCCTTCTGCTGGCCGGAGGACTCTCCACTTCCTGCATCAAGGAGGACCACAGCGATTGTAATAACGTCTACTGTCTGGCTCTGAGCTATCTCGGAGACGGCGAGACTGAAATCTTCCAGGAGAAGATCGACCGCGTTCACATGTATGTTTTTGATCATCAGAACAATTGTGTCGCTTCAGGTCAGCTTCCTGATGACGATGTAAAGGCACGCATGACAACTCTTCCGCCGCTTGAGCCGGGAGATTACAGGGTGGTATGTGTAGGTAACCCATACGAGACGGAAGTGGAGGGTCTGTCTTCGGGTGATTTTGAAACCATCGTATTTGCCGACAGGGACTATGTTTCTGGAGAGACAGTCTCGGGCAATGACCCTCTATACTGGTCTTGCACTGACTTCAATATAGTTCCTTTTGACACAAAGAAGCAGGTGGAGACCATAACAGCAGAATTTGCCAGCTCACACTTTGACATCACTGTAGAGGTCATCGGTGTGCAGGCCCTGTCCAAGGCCTCAGGCTACCCGACGATAGAACTGGTCGGAGTATCGCCTCAGACAGATTTCAACAACAAGGCCAAGGGACAGGCAGCAACTTACGTGATGGATGCTTTACACGACGGAGACATGACTCTTTCGGCGGTGAACAACATCATGAGACATAGCAACCATGAGGACGTGTATCTGAATATTGCAGACGCAAACGGAGTTTCTCTCGCAAAGGTCAGCTTCGCCCAGCATATAGCGGAATACGACATAGATGTGACCAAGCATGAGTGCACCATTCCGTTCAGAATCGAATTCCTGTCTGCAGACATCTCAATATCAGTTCCGGAATGGTATATTGAAAACATAACACCAGAATTCTAAAAACATCATGTCTATGCGTACTATAAACAACATAATGAAGAATACAGTCCTTTGCTTCCTGGTGGCAATGCTGTCTGTCAGCTGCCTGTCGGAGAAGGATGAACTGTCGGCTCAGATGCAGGGCGTGATGATACAGGTCAGCGTGACTGCAGAAGGTATGACCAAGGCGGAGTATGAGGCCCCTACCTCTATGGAGACGGTGATCAACAGCCTTAGGATATATGCCTTCCAGGGAGAAAGACTTGCCGGCTATACGGAAAGACAGGCAACTGCATTGGGAGATCCATTCTATATGGACCTGAAACTTCCTGAAACAGGAATTCACGATGTGGATTTCTACCTTATAGCAAATGAGGACGAAATGACATATGAGAACGGACTTGTAGAACTATCGGAGACTATGACCAGAGCTCAGATTGAGGCTGTGAAGTTTACGGCACTGACAAGCAGAACATCCCTTCCGATGTACTGCATGCATCTGGCAGAGCCTATAGATGTAGATGCAGTTTCTGCTACTGCAAATACCGCAGCCGGTCATGAGGGGCATTTCATTCTTGCAGATCCCGTTACCTTCACTCTCGAGCGTTCTCTTGCCAAGCTGTCCGTATATGCGGCAAAGGTTGATGGAGCAGTCAGCAATCCTCAGATTCTCCTTGTGGAACTGCTCGCTTCAGGTACAAGGGAATACAGTTACCTTTTCCCTCAGACAAATACTGTTCTTGATGGGGTTCATTCACGAGCCAACAACAGGACCATAGCCTCTTCCACTGTTAATGTGACAAGTTCCGTGACAAAGGGATCCGCGGATGCCGATAATCCGGAAAATTATACGGAGGTGGTCACAGGAGCATATCTGCCGGAGGTCAGAGAGGGAGTCTCTTACGATGATCCTTCATATAGGTGGGACATTTTCACAGGTGCCCCGGCAGATGCACCAAGAGCGGCTGTCCTTCATGTGGAATACAGCCTGGGACCGGGACAGGACCTTCGTCACGGTTACATATATCTTCCTCGCATCGAGCGCAACCACCATATCAGGATATGTATTCTTATCAATGCCGAGGGTCAGATAATTCTCAACTATATCGTTGCAGAGTGGGAATGGGACACGGACAAGATGATTGACTGGTTCTTTGACTATCCGACCCACACATATGTATGGCATAAGATTCCTCAGAATGATTCTGATCTTCATACCAGACCGGAAGACAGGGCCCAGATGTCGGAAACGGCGCCGTTCAAGGGATTTTTCCAGATGACCTATCCGACCAGCGATCATTGGACGCCTACTCTTACTGGAATGAACGCCTCAAAATGTGAAATCAAGGTGTATGATGTAAATACGGAAACTCTGATGACGCCGCCTCTCCCTGCTTCTGAAGACTGGTACAGGATAGAGGTCATTCCAGAGTCAGGACAGATGAATCCGGGTGAGACCGTGGATCTGGCGATAACATACACCCCGGGAGGATTCTCAAAAACGGAGTATCTGCTCATAAACGGATCATACACAGACTACTTCTGGCCGTCATCCACAAATGAGAACTATGTAACAATAACAATGGTAAACTAGAACACAATGAAAAGAATCATCAATACGCTTTTAATCTCACTGGCTTCGGTGTTTCTGTTCTCCTGCAGCGTGAAGGAGGCTTACGATGTGCCGATGAATGAGACGATAGTTATTGACCTTTCGTCTGGTGTTACCAAAGCGGTGGTCGATAAGGACGACACTCAGGCTGAGTCGTATGTGAACCATATTGACGTGCTTGTGTTCAGGGATAATGCTGGTTCTCCTTCTGATCTGATGCATTATGGCAGATATGTCGTGAACGATGCCAGACAGCTGACCGTCAACGCACAGAGAAGCATGTTTGCTGCCAATAGCCCGTACCATGTGTACCTGGTTGCCAACAGCAATCTTCCGGAGTCTGATTTCCTGGCTGCTGATTTTAGCTACAGCGACTTTGTTTCAAAGAAACAGACGGACGAACTTCTTCATCTGTCGGGGCTGACGGTAGAAGGTGCTCCGAAATATTTTCTTATGGATGCCAAGGCGACTGACGGACAGTCGAGCCTTAATACTCTTGTCGTTCTGAATAATGGAAATCCGGCTGACAATACCATTCTGTTCGCAAGACTTCGCCGTGCTGCTGCAAAGGTTGTCATCAAGATGACTGCCGGCCCTGATGTGCAGTTCGCGACATTCGGCCAGTCTTCAGACGGCACGATCCAGTCGGACGGAGGTCTCTACTACATCCAGAATCTTCCATACCAGGCCTTTCTGCTTGCGGAGGCGAGGGCGGATGACACGATAGACGCAGATGTCGTGGCGGTGAGGAATACCGCAAGAGGATATGACGGACATTTTGTCTGGAATCCGGAAAAGGATAATAAGACAGCTTCTCTTGTGACCTATGTATATCCGAACAGCTGGTCTTCAGACATCATCAACAGGGAAACATGTGCAGTGGTGAATCTTCCGCTGATATACACACCTTCAGGTGGAACTCCGGTCGAGCACCATAACAGCTGGTATAAGATCCATATGACCGGAGAGAAAGTGTTCAGGAGGAACAACTACTATGAGGTAAGCGTGACTATCAACCGCCCGGGTGCGACGTCCGAGACGACACCGGTGAATGTTGACAATGTTTATTATGCAGTCGAGGAGTGGAGCACCCAGGATATTTATGTCGGTGGAGATGACAAGCCTAAATATCTGAGTGTGAATGAAACATCCTTGGAAATGCACAATATCGCAAAGGATGCTTCGACACTTGAGTTCGCTTCTTCTTCTCCTGTTACAATCACAGTGAAGGATGCATACTATCTTGATAAGTTCGGAATCGAGACAGCTGTACCATCTTCAATATTAAGCACAATCAATGGTGTGACTGACGGTGGCATCGCCGGAAACATCACGGTCAGCAGCGAGGTGCCGAAAAACAATGCTATCCGCTATTTCACTCTCGTGATAACCAATCAGGATGGCCTGACAAGAGAGGTGAAGGTGACTCAGTATCCTCTTGAATACATTACCGGCGTTGTGGGATCCTATTCATATAGAGACGATTTCTTCTATGCTGACGGGCACAGCAATGATGAGGACAATACCTCTGCTCCGACAACATGGAACAGCCAGGGTGACAGAATTACTACCGCATCATGGAACAATGGTGGCTGGACATACCGTAAAGGGCAGACAGGCGGAGCGTTTACATCTAAGGTTGCCTATCAGATGTATTCATCAGGCCTTGCTGATATTGATTACTATTATTATGAATACAGCTACTTTATGGGAAATGTGGTTAAACAAAGGAGTCATGCTTTGAGTCCGGGAAATCCTAGAATGTACCATGTTCAGATCAAGGCCACGTCTTCAACTTATACCCTTGGCATACCGATCCTTGATTCTGACGGATACACCGACAGCGGTGCAGATAATGCAAAACTTGTTTCTCCGTCATTCATGCTGGCTTCCCAGCTTGGAGCTGTAAGCTCAGGAGATTTCGACAACTACGAAATGGTTGCAAGCCATTGCAGAGAATATGTCGAGGTGTATGAGGATCCTGAAACTGGTCAGGAGGTACACTTGAGGGACTGGAGGCTTCCGACAAGAGCGGAAGTGGAAATCATCTACAAGTTCCAGAATAATTCGGAGGTAATGGATGAGGTCCTTGCAGGAGCCAGATACTGGTGTGCAGACAAGGGAACGGTCGCAAATCCGCAATATACCTTGAGTGGAACATTCCTCCGCTGCATCAGAGACGTTTATTGATATCCGTCCTTTCCCAGTGAAACGAAAATTAGAGTAGATATAAAGATATGAAGACAAGAATCATCAATACAATCCTCGCCCTTGCTGGACTCATGGCTTTGAACGTTGCCTGCCAGAAAGAGGATCTTCTGCTTCCGGAGCAGAATGACACGCCGGAAGGATATATGGAAATCAGCTTCAACGTTGAGGTTACAGACATGGATATGGTGCAGACCAGGGCAGTCGATCCGGACGGTGGCGGAGTGCAGCAGATAAGCGTGTTCTGTTTTGATCAGAACAGTCTTTTCATTACCGTAACCACGGCAAAGGTAACTGCTGATGCAGGGAATCCTTCACTCACCGGAACATTCAAGACATCTGTTCCGGAGCACACCGTGACTCTCCAGCTGGTCGGAAACCAGAACCTTACCTATTTCAAGGAGGAAAACTATCGTGGAATGTCAGAAGTGGACGTCATGGCGGCTCTTGAGGCATCTGCCGGCCGTATGATCTATTGGGCTAGAAAGACAGTTGATGAACTCCCTTCATACAATTCCGCTTCAAATCCGGTGAAGCTTCTGCGCAACCAGGCCAAGATCACCTTGAACGTGGATGGAAGCAAGACTGATTTTCAGCAGAAGGGATGGATTGTCGTGAATTCGAATGCGTTCGGAACGGTTGCTCCATACAGCCCCGAGCATGGTGGCTTTGTCGCTCCGACTCTTGCAGATCCTTTCGTTACCCTTCCTGATAACAGGGCGAAGCTCGGCGACTTTCTTGATGTGCGCACAGCGGAAGAGGAATATATATTTGAGACAGAAAACACTCCGGCAGATCCTGTGGACTTTATTGTCAAGGGGGCTTATCCTGGTGGCGAAGACCTGTATTACCGCATATCCCTCATGGACGAGAACGGAGACCATGTCATGATCATGCGTAACTTCCACTATACCGTTAATATCGTGGGAGATCTCTATTACGGCCAGACGACTTTCCAGAAGGCTCTTGAAGCTCCTGCAACCAACAACGTCTGGGTTTCCGTTTCAGACAACATTTCTCTGGTTCAGGACAGCAGGAACTCTCTTGAGGTCGAGAATACCTCTGTCGTGATCGGTGAGGATGAATTCAGGGAGCCGAACACCTATTATATCCATTATACGGTGAAGAATCTTGATGATTCGACCCCTTCCCAGGCCCAAGTTTCATGGATGGAAGGGAATGATGTGGCATTGTCAAACTTCACTCATGGCTTTGACGCTTCCACAGGAAAGGGAACCATCATGGTAACCCTTAATCAGATGGGAGAGCTTCAGAAGCGTGAAGGAACCCTTTACGTCAAGTATGGCCGTCTTTCACGAAAGATCAAGGTCGTGACCGTGAAGGAGCAGAAATTTGAACCAGCATGGGTTACTACAAATATCTATGGTGAGCAGGCGGGAGAAAACGTCACAATGATGTTTACGGTTCCCGATGATTGTCCGTCAGAACTTTTCCCTATGGATGTGCTTCTGTCTGTGAATGACATGGATATCCGTAACGCCTCAGGCATGGTGCTGCCGGTCATCAGTGCAGGTGAGGAAGGCTATGGTGCAGACAACGGAATCGGTTACAAGTATGTGCTTACAGTGAAAGAACCAGGCATGCAGAGAGTATATCTCAAGTCCAGTCTCGATCATATTGATGACTCCAGAAAGACGGTGAATCTTACTATCGAAGCACCTCATTTCAAGAGCCTTACAAAGACTGCGACGTTCCAGACAGCGATTGAGGCCAGAATCCTCATTCACAACCTCAGCACATATGTAGGAACAATGCCTGCAGACGAGTATATATATTACTACCTTGTTCCTCAGAAGATCAATGCTCCGGTGGAATTTGAAACGCACCTCGGCAAGGTCGTGAACAGTGCTCCGGCGGCAGGGTACGGCATTTCTCTGTCAAATCCGAAGGGCGAGGTTACTCACTTTGAATATATAGCCCCTAATGCAGACTTTGATCCGGCAGGAGGATATAATGTAGATGAGTTCCTGTTCTATTCTCAGAACCTTGACCATAATCATGATTATCCGTCAGGATCATACTATTTTGATTTCTACACAGGCTTGAATCCGGAGAACTGGTCAGCAACAGGAGGACGTGTTCTGGGCTTTTTCAGAAATGAAAAGGAGGCATCTGCAGCCTATGGCGCGACATTCCATCTCAAGACCAACAAGCCTAAGGCGGATGAAGTGGTGCGAATTGCATCCAATGTATTGGGCGCGGCATCAGTGACTACTGGAACAGCAGGTGAAATGGCTATGGCAGGATATGTTGCTCCGGATGGCAAATGTACAGGTTCAGGTCTTTATAAGTCATGCGTATTTGAACTTTCCACTTATCATCCTTTCCATTTCGCTGCGACGGTAAACGGTCAGGGAACCAATGTCATGGGAGAGAATAAAGAGGAGGTCGACGAGGTGCTTCTGAGCTATGCCCCTGGTCAGACAATCAATATCGAATTTGATGTCACCAGCTTCAAGTCTACGATCCGTGACAATGACAACACTGTCCTTCCGGATGAAATGCAGGTGTCGGTGGATCCTTTCGGAACAGCATTTGACATCTATATTGATGCACCGATGCTCCAGATCGATGAGACCAGTGAACTCTATACCAGCAGCAAGGTCACCAAGCATCCTACTATAGAAGGCAGATTCGTGTACCATGTGGCAGCATCAAGGGATGCGGAAAGATACGGGTCTCTTGTGGCGACAGAAGACATCAAGACCACTGAGAGTCAGGTGGGAGAGCGCAAGAGAATTCCTTTCAAGACAAAGAGCATCGTTTCAGCTGGGGATATCGTGATAAGCTCCGATGAATCGAAGGTTGTCTTCTATCAGAAGCAGTTCAGGGTTCAGAACAGTTCTATGACAGGAGTGATCCAGTATCGCAAGGATGGAAACCTTTTGAATGTTCCTGCAGGTTCCTTCGTTCCTTTCGAAGTCGATCCGACATATAACAGAATCGGTACTGTGGCCGTTCATGATGGAGGACAGTTCGAACTCAGACTCAGAAGCGAGTACAGATACGACTGGAATACAGACAAGGTGAAGTTCCAGTTTGTGGAAGGAGGAGTGACATATGAGAAGGAGTTTGAAAGCCTCAATAAGCTGAATTCAACCAATGGTCCTATTATCCTGGAACCGGTTATATGATATAAAAACAGCCTGATCTACTCTAAATAACGTTCAGCACAACCACTCTAGGCTGGGTCCGTTCGGACAGGGTGGTTGTTTTTTTGGGTATTCCGTCTTCTGTTTTCGGGCATTTCGGTGAATACTCAAAGAATCGGATGTTCGACTATTTGTATAGTTTATAGCTCTCTCTGCCGTATTGGCGTTGGCCAATGAGGGGTATCAGGCGAAATCGTTGGTTGGCTGGACCGACAGGCAGAGTTGGGGCTGATTCGGTGCCTGTCGGTACCCCAAACGTGGGTTTAAATAGGAAAATCGGGACCGACAGGCAGAGTTTAGGCGAAAACAGCGCCTGATGGTGCCAGCCGTGGCCGGGGATCCCCGGTCGGAGCCGGGGATGACGGATGGCCGATCGGGTCGGGCATGACGGTGAAGGGGTCGGGGATGACGAGAAAGTGGTCGGATGACGTGGACCGACCGTCATAGCCGGCTTGACCGGCAATCTCAAGTGTTCGGGATGACGGAAAAGTTCTTTGACAGACGGGAACGGAAGAATAGGAAATTTGGTATATTTGCCAAAGCCTCCTTTTGAGGGGAAGATATGTGTAATTTTAAGATTTGAAGCGTATGACTAAGAAGCAGGAAATTCAGTTGTTCAATGACCGTCGAATAAGGACAGTCTGGGATGACAAGGAGGAGAAATGGTATTTCTCTGTGGTGGATGTGATCGAGGCTTTGACCGATAGCCCCGATCCGAGTACTTATTGGAGAGTCTTGAAAAACAGGCTCAAGAAAGAGGGAAATGAAACCGTTACAATTTGTAACGCTTTCAAACTTCCAGCAAGAGATGGAAAGATGCGACTGACTCCGATTGCAGACCAGGAGCAGTTGTTCCGTCTTATTCAGTCGATACCTTCGCCTAAGGCGGAGCCATTCAAGGTGTGGATAGCACAGGTTGCAAGTGAGCGGCTTGATGAGATGCAGGATCCGGAACTTACCATAGAGAGGGCAATGACTGATTATCGTCGTCTTGGATATTCCGAGGCTTGGATAAACCAGAGATTGAAGAGCATAGAGGTCAGGAAAGAACTGACGGACGAGTGGAAGAGGTGTGGAGTTGAAGCACAGCAGTATGCGTCGCTGACAGATATTGTCACAATGGCTTGGGCAGGAAAGACAACCAGAAGTTACAAGGCATTCAAGGGCTTGACAAAGCAGAATCTCAGGGATAATATGACTAATGTGGAACTAGCATTGAACACTCTTGCAGAAGCAGCCACTACGGAATTATCCAAAGAGATGAATCCTGCCACATACAGGGAGAATGTAACGGTTGCCCGAAAGGGTGGAAGCGTTGCCAAGGCTGCCAGAAAGCAGTTGGAGAATCAATTGGGGCGTTCGGTTATATCCGAGTCCAACTCATCGACTCTGAGACTTCCGGGTGAGAGTCCCGAAGATCAATAGAGATATAATCATTCTTTCGTTCCGCCCGCGGTTTCGGCCGACGGGCGGAATTTCGTTTCCAGTAGGTCACAGGAGAGATCCCCGGTCGGGGCCGGGGATGACGGGAACCGACCGTCATTGCTGGCTTGACCGGCAATCTCAAGAGGTCGGGGATGACGGTAAAGTTCTTTGACATACTGGAACGAAAAGATTTGCGTTTTATCTTAAATGTACTATATTTGTACATTATAGTGTACATAAATTTACGTGCTTTATGGTTATTATCAGTTCTGCGGAATTACGCAACAATATGAAAAAGTATCTGGATATTGCCAAGAATGAAAAGGTGGTGATCCAGAGAGGAAGAAATGAGACGTTTGTCCTTGTCGCACAAAATAATGCGGCGGACGAAGATCTGAGTCGTGCAATTACAGTGGATGAGGTCCTTGCTCGTGTGCG
>JAGBAO010000029.1 GCA_017938925.1 Bacteroidales bacterium
ACCACCGCTG
The DNA here is from genome assembly GCA_017938925.1 of Bacteroidales bacterium. Taxonomy (GTDB): domain Bacteria; phylum Bacteroidota; class Bacteroidia; order Bacteroidales; family UBA932; genus Cryptobacteroides. The sequence continues at coordinate 11 of JAGBAO010000029.1, forward strand.
GCAAATACGCCAGCCAGCGGTTCTCAGCAAGCTGCGCGAGCTCAGTCCAAGGGCTCGCTCCGCCTGCTGAGTGCCATGACCGCAAAATCTATATCGGAAGTTAAACCGTCCAACAAAAGGGGCGCACATCAGGATGACAGAAATGTGCTGTCGACGCATAAAAATCGGCCGTTTTTTGTGCGTCGATCTTAGAGAAGTGTGCGCTGATTTTAAAAATTAACTTGCAACAGATGCATGCTATCGATGGACGCGAGTAAAACAAGGGAAACCGTGAGGTTGCCCCTGTCTGATACTAAAGTTCTATTTATAGAGTAACCGCACCGTGTTTGCCGTACGTAATGTGTTATCATTATGATGAGTTTTACAATTTTGGCAAATGAAAAGAAAAGGATACGTCGTTTTTATGATGTCGCTAGCCCTGTGGCTGGTGACAGGTTGTGTGTCTGAGTCAATGAAATCAGTGTCGGACAGGGTCTTTCAGAGGGCTGCAGAGCAGTTTGTCCTGATGGATTCCAATCTGGCGGAAGGGGAGTTCCCTCGTTCTCTTGACACTCTTGGCAACCTTGTCACAAGCGATTCCAAATGGTGGTGCTGCGGGTTCTTTCCTGGATCCCTCTGGTACACCTACGAATATACCGGAGATGAACGGATAAAGGCTCTTGCTGAGAAATATACAAGGAGTATAAAGGTCGCAGACCTTCTATATGACCATGACCTCGGGTTTGAAGTGTGGTGCAGCTACGGCAATGCCTTCCGTCTGACCGGAGACCAGACCTACAAGCCTCAGATCGAAGAGGCCGCTGCTCTTCTTGCAACGCGTTATTCTCCTGTGGTGAAAGCTATCCGAAGCTGGAACAATCCCCACAAGGGCTTCAGGGTTATCATCGACAATATGATGAATCTTGAACTTCTGGAGGAGGCTTCGAAGATGTTTGCCTGCGACTCGCTGGACCGTATCGCTCAAGATCATGCCAACACGACCATGGCCAACCATTTCCGCGAGGACTACACCACATGGCATCTTGTGAACTATGTGGATGCGGATGGTAGCGTGAGGCGCAAGCACACGGTTCAGGGCTATTCGGACGACTCCGCCTGGGCGCGAGGCCAGGCATGGGCACTCTACGGATATACCATGATGTACCGCGAGACCGGCCGTCGGGAATATCTGCAGCAGGCCCTCAATGTCGGTGACATGATTCTCTGCCATCTTCCTGAGGACGGAGTGGCATATTGGGACTTCGATGATCCGAAGATACCGGATACATATAGAGATGCCTCTGCCGCAGCCGTAATGGCTTCCGCCTATGTGGAGCTCTGCGGTTATGCAGAGGGACGGCAGTGTAAGGAATATAAGGCTGTGGCGGAAAAGATCCTGCGCACCCTTGCCTCGGATGAGTATCTCTGTGCCACGGGAGAGTGCCATGGCTTTCTCCTGAAGCACAGTGTGGGAAGCATTCCTCATGGCAATGAGGTGGATGTTCCCCTGACATATGCAGACTATTATTTCCTTGAAGCCCTCATACGTTATAACAATCTATGAAACGCATAATATTTTCCCTCCTGCTGATTTCTGTCCTCTGGGATGCTTCTGCCTATGTAGGACGTGATCACATCCAGAACAGGATCGGCTACAAGCAGCTCAAGAAGGTCCTTGTGAAGGACCAGGCCTGGAATCCCTATCCGGGCTATGCCGACCGTGCCGGCTGGGATGCCATGACTGGAGAGCATAAGGCGGAAATAATCTCATATGGAGAAGGATACCTGGATTACCGGTGGCAGGTGGTCAAGGCGACCGACTACATCGAGTTCGAACGCTCAGGCAGCCGTGATATCATGGAAAAGCCATATCGTGAGAACATGCATGCGATAGCCTGTCTTTTCTGCGCCGAACTGGCGGAGGGAAAGGGACGTTTCGTGCCTCAGATTGCGGACGGAGTGTTCCATTTCTGCGAGATGAGTTCGTGGGCTCTTTCCGCCCATCTGCACAAGTTCTCCCATGCAAGGACTTCCATGCCATTCAAAGACGACAACACTCTCGAACTTCATCAGGGAGATCTCTCGCAACTCTTTGCATGGATATATCACTACCTCCATGGAGAATTTGACAAGCTCCATCCTGAGATAAGCCGCCGTCTCAAGGCAGAGATCGTCCATCGCGAGATGGATCCGTATCTGGAGCATGAGGACTACTGGTGGATGGGCTTCACCCGCGACAGACACATAGATACGATGAACAACTGGACCCCCTGGTGCAGCCTGAATGCTCTGGTGACATTCATGCTTATGGAAGATGATCCGGACAGGCTGGCAAGGGCGGTGTGGAAGAGCATCCAGTCCGTGGACTATTATCTCAACTTCATTCAGGAGGACGGAGGCATAGAGGAAGGCCCCATATACTGGAACAATGCTGCCGGCAAGCTGTATGACTACCTTACGGCTCTGAAGATGATAACAGACGGGCAGGTCTCCATCTTCGATGTTGATCAGGTGCGCCGGATGGGAGAATATATTGCCAAATCCTATGTCGGAGACGGCTGGGTGGTCAATTTTGCGGACTCTCCCGCACGCCCGACTTTCAGGAATTCTGCTCTGGTCTATCGCTACGGCAAGGCAGTTGACAGCCCGTTCATGATGACCTATGCTGCTCTCGCACGCCAGGTGCAGGATATCTCATACGAGCCTTCGGAAGATGTGTTCAGATTCTTCGAGCAGCTGGCCTATGATGAGGAATTCAATTCTTATGAAGCGGAATATGTCGCTCCGGAATACACCTGGTATCCAGAGACGGCCTTTCATTTTCATAAGGCAGGTGACCTGTTCTTTGCTGCCTCGGCGGGCCATAACAAGCAGAGCCACAACCATAATGATGTAGGAACCTTCAGTCTTTATTACAAGGACCGCCCGATGATCATAGATGTGGGAGTCGGCACATACACCCGCCAGACCTTCAGCGACGAGCGCTACAGCATCTGGACCATGCAGAGTGGCTACCACAATGTACCGATGATAAACGGTGTGATGCAGAAGGACGGCAGGGAGTATGCCGCGAAGGAAGTGGTTTCCGGAAAGGGATATTTTTCTGCTGACATATCCGGAGCATACCCGTCTGAGGCTGCGGTCTTGCGCTGGATCAGATCATATAAGGTCAAGGGCAAGACCATTGAGATTGCAGACGAATTTGTCCTTGACAAGGCGACTGCACCGAATGAGATCGTGTTCATGACATGGGGAAGTGTGCAGGAGGCTGGTGATGGACTTGTGACAATCGAAGTGGATGGGCAGAAGGCCTCCCTGAGATATTCCGCCTCTGATTTTGAGGCTGTGGTGGAACCTATCGTTCTCAAAGACCCGAAACTCACGGAGGTATGGGGTGAGGAAATCTTCCGCGTAAGGCTTATCGCCCGCAAACTTCAGAAAAAATCGAATTATAGATATAGGATATGTTTTTGATATTGATATCGGCGCTCCTTATGTGCCTTCCGGACGGGAATGTACAGACCCTGTCCAGCCCTGACGGAAATCTTGAAATGACCTTCAGCCTGTACGAAGACGGGACTCCGACCTATGCTCTCAGATATAAGGAAACAGAGGTGGTAGCCACCAGTGTCTTAGGTTATGAACTCAGAGGCAGGGCTTCTGCCAAATCGCCACAGACCTATATGAAGGTAGTTTATGATACCCTGGATTTTCATAGCGGTTTTTCTGTAAAGGATGTTCAGCGTTCATCCTTTGACAGCACCTGGGAACCGGTCTGGGGAGAGGAATCTCAGATCCGCAACCATTACAACGAACTTGCCTTGACCCTTGAAAAGGATGGTATCGACATGGTGTTGAGATTCCGACTTTTTGATGACGGTCTGGGATTCAGGTATGAGTTTCCTCAGCAGACCAATCTGAGGTATTTCACCGTGCTGGACGAAATGACAGAGTTCCGGATGACAGGAGACCATAAGGCCTGGTGGCTTGCCGGAGATTATGACACTCAGGAATACAATTATGGAGAGTCGCGTCTGTCTCAAGTCCGTGAACTTCTTCCAGAAACGCTCGTAGATGGTGCCTCGCAGCATGTTGTTGCTCCGACAGCTGTCCAGACATCTCTTCAGATGAAGACGGATGGCGGGCTTTACGTCAATATCCACGAAGCGGCTCTTGTGGATTATCCTGCCATGACCCTGATTCTGAACGATGAGTATTTCAGTTTCAAGGCGGACCTCACTCCGGATGCTGTCGGTTTCAGAGGCCGTCTCTGTGCACCGTGCACATCTCCGTGGAGAACGGTGATGGTGGTGGATGATGCACGTAAGGTGTTGGCTTCCAGATTGATACTTAATCTTAATGAGCCGTGTGCCTTAGAGGACGTCTCCTGGATACGTCCGGTCAAGTACATGGGAGTATGGTGGGAGATGATAACCGGCATGACAGCCTACGCTTGCGGCGGGAACAAGGGGCATGGGGCGGAAAGCGGAAATGTCCGCAGATATATAGACTTTGCGGCGGAGCACGGCTTTGATGCAGTTCTTGTGGAAGGATGGAACGAGGGCTGGAGGGACTGGTTCGGAAAGCAGAAGGACGAGGTCTTCGACTTTGTTACACCTTCTCCAGACTTTGATATAGAGGGACTTAACGAATATGCGCATTCCAAGGGAATCAGACTGATGATGCATCATGAGACCTCAAGTTCCGTAGTAAATTATGAGAGATGCATTGATGATGCCTTTGAACTGATGAAAAAATATGGATACGATGCCGTGAAGACCGGATATGTAGGAAACATCATCCCATACGGAGAGCATCATTTCGGTCAGTTCATGGTCAATCACTATAACCGTGTCCTGAAGAAGGCTGCCAGGCACAAGATAATGGTGAATGGTCACGAGGCCGTGCATCCTACCGGCTTATGCAGGACCTGGCCTCACCTGATATGCAACGAGTCCGCTTTGGGAATGGAGTTCAGGAGCAAGATGCAGCCTCATCATGTGACCATACTTCCGTTCACAAGGCTCCAGGGCGGCCCGATGGACTTTACGCCGGGAATATTCGAGATGGACATGAGCAGACTTCGCCCGTCGTCCCGTCAGCAGATTCATTCCACCTTGTGCAAGCAGTTGGCCCTTTATGTGACGCAGGCTTCTCCGCTTCAGATGGCCGGAGACCTGCCGGAGAACTATCTCAAGCATATGAATGCCTTCCAGTTCATCAAGGATGTGGCCCTGGACTGGCAACGCAGCGTGTATCTTGCGGCTGAGCCGGGAGACTATGTGGTCACTGCCCGACAGGCAAAAGGCAGCGGAGACTGGTTTATCGGTGGCGTGACGGATGAGAATGCACGGGAAATGACAGTCAGTCTTGACTTCCTTGAACCGGACAGGAAATATACGGCGAAGATATATGCAGATGCTCCCGATGCGGACGGTGCCGGAAATACATATGAGACAGGCTCCGAATCCTGCTCGAAATATGTGATAACCGAAATGAAGGTCACGTCAAGGACAAAACTCAAACTGCGCATGGCTCCTTCCGGCGGTTTTGCAATATCCATAAAGTGACGTCAGGAGATTACGGGTTTCAGAAGAACGTGAGTGTATGAAGATTCTATATTCGATAGTGCTTTTGGAATTTGATCAACAAAAAACTGACTGATTTATTTAGATTCTCAAATCGAATTCCCTACCTTTACGGAAGTAATGATTAAATGATCTGAGGTATGGGAGAAAATTCAATTCAGTTGTTCGGCAACAGGCAGATCCGCACTCAGTGGGATGCGGAAAGGGAGAAATGGTATTTTTCAATAGTTGATATTGTAGCAGTACTGACAGAAAGCGCAGACGTTGCAGCATATTGGAGAAAACTGAAACAGAGACTCAAGGCGGAAGGAAATGAAACCGTGACAAATTGTCACGCTTTGAAAATGCTGGCTTCAGATGGCAAAATGCGCCTTACAGATGTTGCAGATCAAGAACAGATGTTCCGTCTCATCCAATCGATACCGTCCCCGAAGGCCGAGCCGATCAAGAGGTGGATTGCGCAGGTCGCATCCGAAAGGATACAATATTTGTCCTTATGTTGATCGTTGCAGAAAAACAGTCGTATTTTTCTGCAACGATTGTCATTTTCGGGGTTGGATGACTGAAATGTGCAGTCGACGCATAAAAATCGGCCGTTTTTTGTGCGTCGGTCTGAGGATGTTTGCGAGGATTTTAAAAATAAACTTGCAACAGACAGGAAATCTATGTAATATTGCGCAATAATATTAATTGTTATTTATATAAATCGTTGTTTATATTATGAGATTCTACGACAGGGCCAATGAGATGCAGATTCTTCAGGAGAATGAAGAACAAGCTGAAAGGAGTGCGGTATTTACGGTTCTTATGGGACGAAGACGTGTGGGAAAGACATCGTTGATTACGCATGCTATGGAGGGACGCGAGTATGCTTACCTGTTCATATCGAAGGATAATGAGGCTGTGTTGTGCAGAAAATTGCAGATGAGTCTGGAAGAACAGTTGGGAATTCATGTCTATGGCAATCTGGTGCATTTCAGAGATCTTTTTGAGGTGATTATGCGTGAATCGATGAACCGTCATTTTACTGTGGTCCTTGATGAGTTTCAGACATTGCATAAGATCAATCCTGCTATCTTCAGTGAGATTCAGGATTTGTGGGACAGATATCACACTGAGTCAAAACTGAATCTGATTGTCTCTGGTAGCATCCAGTCCCTGATGAAAAGGATTTTTGAGGATGAGAATGAACCTCTGTATGGAAGGCCGACTTCAAAGTTCACTCTGAGACCATTTACTATTGCTGTTCTTAAGGAGATTATGGCAGATCACTCCCCGAACTACAATAATGAGGATCTTTTGTGCCTGTATATGATTACGGGTGGAGTGGCAAAGTATGTCGAGCTCCTGATGGATGCTCAGTGCTATACTAAGGAGAAGATGCTCAACTACGTCTGTCGTCAGGACTCATATTTCCTTACAGAGGGAAGAGATATTGTGAATCAGGAGTTCAGCGACGAGGGTACAACCTATTTCTCGATACTCCAGATGATTGCGGAGGGTATGACCCGACGAGGGGATATAGATGGCGCGATGCAAAAGGATATGGGTGTCTATCTTCAGAATCTTGAGAAGAACTATAATATGATTTCTCGTATGAGGCCTCTTTTGGCAAAGCCTAACAGTAAGGTTACAGCGTATGAGATTTCTGATCAGTTCCTTCGTTTCTGGTTCAGGTTCATTTGTCCTTATCAGTCTCTGATAGAACGCCAGCAGTTTGCTTTGATCCGACAGAATATCGGCAAGAATTACGAACAGTTCAGCGGTAGGACTTTAGAACAGTATTTCCAGGCAAAGACGATGGAAACTGGCTTATATACACAGGTCGGCAACTGGTGGGACCGCAAAGGTCTGAATGAGATCGATATAATCGCCTTGAACGAGTTTGAACATACTGCTATGGCTGCGGAGATCAAACGTAACCCGAAGAAAATAAGTATGAGCGGACTTGAGGCGAAGGTCGATGCCCTTCCTAAATCTGACTTCAGGCACTATCAATTTGAATTGAAGGGATTGTCAATAGAGGATATGTAATGAGGGGAGAGTAGAATCAGTTGTGGAAATGGAGAAATGATATTTTTCTGTGATTGATTATGTCGAGGTCTTGACGAGAGCAGATAGAGCGATAAGGTATTGGGCAGATCTTAAAAAGAGACTTCAATCGGAGGGAAGTGAACTGTCCGAAAAAGTTGTACAGTTAAAAATGTTGATCGTTGCAGAAAAACAGCCACATTTTTCTGCAACGATTGTCATTTTCGGGGTCGGATGACTGAAATGTGCAGTCGACGCATAAAAATCGGTCGTTTTTTGTGCGTCGGTCTGAGGGGGGCTTCCACGCTGGACAGTTGTCGTTATGATAAGCTTTACAATTTCGGCAGATGAAAAGAAAAGGATGCGTTGTTTTTATGATGTCGCTAGCCCTGTGGCTAGTGACAGGTTGTGTCTCCGAGTCGATGAAGACCATGTCGGACAGGGTCTTATGTTGAGGCCGCAGAGAGTCTTCAGAATCTCGCATTTGAAGTCCCTGTCAGGTGACTTTATTATGAGTGCCGCATTGAGGTCCATCTCTCCGCGACATCGAACGTCTGCAGAAGATTGAGGGCTTTAATGTGTGGTGCAAAGGCTTTGACCCGTCATATATGCGTCAGACCATGCTGGTCAACTACAATGTGCCGGTCCGCATCGGCAAGGCAATAGCGATGCCGGGAGATGTTGTCCTTGCGAAACGAGGTGGCGTACTCTTTATCCCTCCGCATCTCGTTGAACATATTGTGCTTACTGCGGAATTTACACGATTGTCTGATGAGTTCGGAGAGGAGATGATAAAGGCGGGAGTGTATACAGCCGGTCAGATCGACAGTGCTTGGAATGATGAAATGAACAAGCGGTTTGGTAATTGGGTCCGCTCATACAAAGGCAAACTTCCTATGTCTCGTGAGCAGCTCGAGAAATATCTCAAAGACAGAAACTTCTGATCGTACACTTATATAAAAGCCGGCTCGATACCGTGTTTTCTGGATCCTGTGTGTTATATACAAGATAAGCATATAATAAAAGGAACCGTGTATTCAAAATTCATGAAAATGAAGATACAGTGTATAGTACTCGTGTCGGCTTTGATCATTTCCGCATGCCGTGGGACTGACGGTCTCACCCCCTGGCGTGAGGGATATCTCGACATCCATCAGATCAGCACCGGCCGCGGCAATGCGACATTCATGATCCTCCCTGACGGGACCACCATGATGGTGGATATGGGAGACCTTGGTGATACCTCGCATTTCAGGCAGGAGGTCATGCCGGCTGTTCCCTCGTCAGAGAAGTCTCCGGCGCAGTGGGTGGCGGAGTATGTGAAGCATTTCTGCGAGCCTCTCGGGAACGGCGGCAAGGTGGATTATATGCTTATAACCCATTATGACTCAGACCATATCGGCATTCACGGTAAAGGCGGAGTCATGGAGCTTGACAGTCTTCTCCACATAGAGAAGATCGTGGACAGGGGATATGACTATCCGACTCCCGAACTTGCCATGCAGATGAACCGGAGGACGCTGCCCGGCTATCTCAGGACCATGGAAGCCCGTGCTGCCCGGGGTCTCGGCTATGAGAAGTTCGTTGTGGGAAGCGACACTCAGTTCGCCTTGCGCAGCAGGCCTCGCGACGATTTCAGGATCCGTAACATATATGCCAACGGGCAGCTCTGGACCGGGGAGGGATTTCAGACCCGCGATATAGTCATCGGAGAAGGCGAGGAATATCAGGAGAATCTCAAGGCCATGAACGAGAACCGTCTGAGCTGTACCATCAACATCTCGTACGGGGACTTTGATTATCACAGTGGCGGCGACATCCAGGGATCGAGCCCGAACTCGACCCGTCCATGGAGGAACGTGGAGAAGTTCGTGGGAGAGTTCATCGGCGAGACCGACGTGGTGCTGGCAAACCACCACGCATATTCGGATGCCATGTATGAGCCCTTCGTCAAGGCCGTCACCCCTCAGGTGTGCATAATCCCGGTGTGGGACTACTACCACCCTCAGCCGACTACACTGGACAATATGCTCAGAGGCGGAATCGATGAGGGACATCCGGCAGTAAGGGATTCCGTAAACTATGTCTTTGCCGCCGGTCTTGTCGGCTCGAACCGCGAAAGACTGGCGGGGGACGGTGCTCTTGTGCCTCCTGACGGGCACGTGGTGGTGCGCGTCTATGAAGGCGGTGACCGGTTTCAGGTGTTCGTGCTGGACGACCGCAGCCTTGACTATCAGCTCATATACAGGACCCCTATGCTGAAATCAAGATAAACTCCTTATATTTGCGGGGATATATCATAGAACTTGAAAATGAAAAAGATTATTATTCTATTCTTTGCGGTCGTTTCGCTTTGCGGATGTTGCCGTAGAAGCGAGGCAGAGCGCTTTGCTGATGACCTGATGAGCAGGATGACACTGCGTGAGAAACTGGGACAGATGAGCCAGTTCGTGACAACTACCGGAGATGTGACGGGGCCGGAAGGAGAACCGATGGACATCAACTCCCTGATCAGGGCTGGAGAAGTAGGTTCCATCCTGAACGTAAAGACTCCGGAGGAGATTGAGGCCCTTCAGCGTCTGGCAGTAGACAGCTCCAGACTGGGAATCCCGATTCTTTTCGGTCATGACATCATCCATGGATGCAAGGTGCTTTTTCCTATAAATCTGGCTTCTTCATGCTCATGGAATGTCGAGGCTGTGAAGGAGTCCGCAAGACTGGCTGCAGCAGAAGCGGCTGCGATGGGAGTCGCATGGACATTCTCACCTATGTGTGACGTGTCTGCCGATCCTCGTTGGGGTCGTGTTTCAGAAGGTTCAGGTGAGGATCCATATCTTGGAGCGAAACTCTCTGCCGCCATGGTCGAGGGCTATCAAGGCAAGGATCTGGCGGACAGCTCGACAATCCTTGCATGCGTGAAGCATTTTGCGGCATATGGTGCGCCTGAGGCAGGAAGGGATTACAACACCGTGGATATGTCCGAGAGGATGTTCCGCGACAGATATCTGCCTCCGTATGTTGCGGCTCTTAAGGCAGGTGCCGCAACTGCCATGACCTCTTTCAATGACTATGAGGCCATTCCTGCGTCCGGCAACAGATGGCTCCTCAAGGAGCTCCTTCGTGATGAACTCGGATTCGAGGGCTTTGTGGTGTCTGACTATCGCGCCATCACCGAAATGATAGCCCATGGAGTTGCCGCTGACGACAAGGAGGCCGCAGCTCTTGCTCTGAAGGCATGGCTTGACATGGAAATGGTTTCAGGAAGCTACCTCAACCACGCCGAGGCGCTGATTGAGGAGGGCGTTATTTCTGAAAAGGATATTGACCGTATGTGCCGCAATATCCTTGTTGCCAAGTATAATCTCGGCCTTTTCGAAGATCCGTTCAGATATGGCGGCGCAGAAAGGTTTGCAAAGGCAATATATAAGAAGGAGACCAGAGATTTCGCTCGCAAGGTCGCTCAGGAATCCATGGTGCTTCTCAAGAACGAAGGCTCTGTGCTTCCTTTGGATTCGGGAGAGAAGATAGCGCTGATCGGTCCGTTTGTGTCTTCATCCAGATCGATGCTTGGTTCGTGGACCGCGTTCAGGGATTATGACAGTACAGCCGTGATAAAGGAAGGTTTCGACAGCAGATTTCCTGGCCGCGTCACTGTGGCCGAGGGGTGTACGCCGTTTGAGGACATTAATGGCGGAATCGCTCAGGCTGTCCGTGCTGCAAGGAATGCCGATGTGGCAGTCCTGACGCTCGGATATCCAGGAGAACTGAGCGGCGAAGCGACATCTATGGCGTCTGTGGAACTTCCTGAATGTCAGAAGAAGCTTCTTGCGGCTGTGAAGGCAACCGGCAAGCCTGTCGTGGTGCTTCTGACCACAGGCCGTCCTATGGCGCTCGAGTCTGTGATCGACGATATGGATGCGCTGCTGGTGGTATGGCATCCGGGAACGGAAGGCGGACATGCGATAGCTGATGTTGTCAGCGGTGATGTATCTCCGTCCGGCCATCTGACAATGTGCTTCCCACGCTGCGACGGCCAGATTCCGATAAGATATAACCATAAGAACACCGGCCGCCCGTTGAAGAGGGCTCATCCTAATCCGGAAAAGCCGTGGGCGAAATACTATAAGTCCTGCTACCTGAACACACCGAACACCCCTCTGTATCCGTTCGGTTATGGCCTGAGCTACACAAGCTTTGAGTTTGACTCCCTCACTGTGGTCAATCCTCAGGTGGCAATGGGTGAGGATGTGGTCATCAAGGCACGTGTGCGCAATGTAGGAGACCGCGATGGAGCCACAGTCGCACAGCTCTATATAAGGGATCTGGTCGCATCCACAACCCGTCCTGTGCGCGAACTCAAGGGCTTCGAGCGCATCGAACTCAAGAGCGGAGAGTCTGCAGAACTTGAATTTGTACTGACAGCCGAGGATATGGCGTTCTGCCGCGAGGACATGAAGTTCGCTCAGGAGCCTGGCGACTTCAAGGTGTGGGTCGGACAGGACAGCGATGCCACTCTGGAGGCTCAGTTCACCGTGCTCCCTTAAACTTTTTGTTTTATTCTCGGATTTATATAACTTTGCATGTTGTAAAGCAATCAGATGGGTATGACAATGTTTTCCAAGCAGGTTTCCAAGTGCGATAAGCAGAAGAACATTCTGTTTGGGGACGTCATGCTCAGTATGGTTCGATAACAAGACAATGAATGATATCAGGCAGTCCCCGTATGCGAGGCTGCCTTTTTTGTGATGAACAGGGAACTTTTTCTTGAAATATTGAACATCGATTCCACTTCCGGAAGGGAGAGGAGGCTGGCTGATTTCCTTGCGGAAAGGCTTATGACTCCCGGCTGCCGTCTGGAGAGGTTCGATGTGGAGTCCATGTCGGGAGACGTGCCTGCCGGAGAGGGGGTGCCTCAGAATCTTCTTTTCAGCTGGGGAGAGCCGGAGGTGGTGTTCTGCACCCATCTGGACACGGTGCCGCCGTATATTCCTCCGACAGTTTCTTCTGACGGGACAACTGTTTACGGCCGCGGAACCTGCGACGCCAAGGGGCAGATCATGGCGATGTATGAGGCGTGTCTCGCTCTGGAATCGAAGGGATGCACCGGTTTCGGCCTTCTTCTTTTGGCAGGAGAGGAGACCGGATCGTTCGGTGCCAAGGCTTTTCGAGAGGCTCATCCGGGTGCTGAGTGGCTGGTGGTGGGAGAACCGACAGACAACTGCATGGCTTCTGCCAGCAAGGGGACCAAGGCTTTTGAGGTGACATTCACCGGCAAGGCCTTCCATTCGGGATATCCTCAGTACGGAAGCAGTGCGGTGGAGCATTTCAACGGTTTTATGAATGCCCTTCGCAGCATCGGTTTCCTAAAGGATGAGGTGCTGGGCGAGACGACCTTCAATGTGGGACGCCTGGTGAGCGACAATCCTCAGAACATCCTCAGTGACAGGCTTACGTGCAGGGTATATTTCAGGACGACCTTCGAGTCGGACGAGATGGTTGGGAATGTGATGAAGAACATGGCCGGTCCGGATGCACGTCTGCGTTTCGGCAGGTCACATGTCCAGGACGGGTCGGATGTTGTGGCCAGGGAGGTGGCTCCGTGGCAGAAGGCTATGAGTGTCGTGGCCCTTGGAGGTGACACTCCGACCAGGTATGAGGTGCTGGAGGGATTTCCGTCCAAGCCGGTGGCCTTCGGAAGCGATGCCCCTCAGCTCACTAACTTCCGTCACAAGATCCTGTGCGGTCCGGGTTCCATCCTTGTCGCTCATCGCGATGAGGAGTATATATCCCTTGCCGACCTGGACGCCGCAGTGGAAAATTATATAAGGATATACGAAAATATAATCGGCCGCCCGTAAAGTTTTTGCGGGTGATGCACGTTTTGATGGTTTTTATGTACCACCCGGTAGAAAAAGCGGGCATTTGGAGCGGAAAAGGCAGACAGTGCTACACGATTCACCCCAATTCATGTAGCACCCGCAGATCCCCCTGATATGCCTGCACGCCTTCGCCAGCAGCAGTGGTTATATATAAGTTGAATAAAGAGATAACAATTAGGAGCGAAGCGACCAAGTCCTCCTCTTTGGAGGAGGATTTAGGAGGAGGGTAATAAATATATCATATGCCTGCACGCCCTTCGCCAGCAGCAGTGATTAGATAAAAAGTGGAATAAAGAGATAACGTTGGAAATATGATAGTAATGAAATTTGGTGGCACCTCAGTAGCGAATTTCGAGGCGATCACAAGAACGATATTCATAATCGGTGGCAAGCTGGATCAGAAGCCGGTTGTAGTGGTGTCAGCTCTTTCTAAGGTGACAGACCTCCTGTACAGGATTTCTGACACGGCGGCGTCAAGTAATGCGGCGGAGATGGAGACTCTTCTCGCTCAGCTTCGTGAACGCCATGTGAATCTGGCAGCCGAACTTCTGGAGCAGAGCCCGATGCTCAAGGAAGAGGCGGTGGCCGAGGTGAACCGCATATGTGACTCCCTGGATTCTCTTGCACGTGCTGTCTGTGCGGTGGGAGAGCTTTCGGACAGGAACAAGGCCATCATAATCTCCAACGGAGAGCTCCTGTCATCGACCGTGATCTGTTTTGCCATGAATGCAAAGGGTATCAGGACCGGCTTTATCGATGCTCGCACCATGATGGTGACCAATGACTCCTATCTGAAGGGCGAACCGGTTGTGGATGAGATTCTTGCAAGGGTTCCAGGCACGGTGGCCCAGGCATATGAGGGCAAGGACGCCGTGATCACCCAGGGCTTCATCGCCTCCAACCTCAATGGCGAGCAGACTGTCCTCGGACGAGGTGGCTCGGACTATTCAGCATCGCTGATCGGTCTTGCCGTGGATGCGGAGAAGATCGAGATCTGGACAGATGTGGACGGAGTTCGCTCGGCGGATCCACGCAAGGTGGCCAACACCAAATACCTTGAGAAGATCTCTTTCGAGGAGGCTGCAGAGATGGCTCATTTCGGAGCGAAGGTGCTCCACCCTCTGACCATCGAGCCGGCTGTGAAGAAGAACATTCCGATATATGTGCTGAACTCGACCAATCCGTCAGGCAAGGGAACAGCCATCCTGCGCAACGAACTCATCGAAGATGGTGTGAAGTCGGTTTCATTCAAGGAGAACATACGCGTGATCAACATCTTCTCCATGAGGATGATCAACACTTCCGGCTTCCTTCGTCGCGTGTTCGAGATATTCAGCGAGAGCAAGGTGTCTGTGGATCTTATCAGTACGTCGGAGGCCAATATTTCCGTGACCGTGGATGCTTCCGAGAAGATAGATTCAGTGGTGGAGCAGCTTTCGGAGTTCGCGGAAGTCATCGTGGACGACGACAAGTCTCAGGTCTCTGTGATCGGAAAGAACATCGTGAAGCTCAACGGAATGCTGAAGAGGACCTTCGCACCGCTGAAGAAGTGCAATGTGTATATGATCTCGCAGGGAGCGTCTTTCGTGAATATCAGTTTCGTGGTTGACCGTGAGGAGCTTACGGAGGTCGTGCAGTCCCTTCACCACCACCTCTTCGAGACACCGGAGGAACTCGAAACTTTCTGATGTGATGTGTCGGACAAAGTTTCTGAGTTGATAGAAGTTGATTTGAAAATATAAGGTTAGAAACTCGGAGCGCAGCGACCAAGTCCCTTTCTTTGGAAAGGGATTTAGGGAAAGGGTGAAATGAAGATATTTTCATATTTATGCACCC
>JAGBAO010000030.1 GCA_017938925.1 Bacteroidales bacterium
ATTTTGGCGGAAATAGGTAATTTTACGCCGGAAGAAATGGAAGAATACGAAAATTCCCTTAAAAACATGAGCGACTACTACAACATAATTGATTCCGCCGAGAAGAGAGCCCGTGACGAGGGCCGTCTCGAGGGAGAACTTAGAGGACTGGAAAAAGGACGCTTTTCCAAGGCCGTGGAGGTTGCTGCAAAACTTATGGCGACGGGAATGTCCAAAGCCGAAGCGGCATCATTGGTAGGACTTTCTGAGGAGGATTTGGAGTCATGACACGAACCCTTCCAGACAAGTCTCTTGTAGATGTGATATGACGGGGAATCTCCAGGCCGGAGGTTCCCCGATTTTTCGCATGGTCTGGTTTCATATGCGACATCAGCCCTTGCAAAAGATGAATGTAAATATTACCTTTGCGAGTTGCCGGAGTGTCTGCTGTCGGGCAGGCAGGTCGGTGAAGGTTGAACTCTAATATACTGATACATATATGAAAAGACTTGTCAAGGTTGCGGTGCTGCTGTCTGTTATGGCTGTTGCTGCATTGTCATGTGTAAACGACAATATTACAGAGCCGGTAGGCGAGGAACTTCTGGAGATGCTTCCTTCGGTGGAGGAACAGGTCTCCATGATGGAGGCTTCGCTTTCCGACATAGTGGAACTGGAGAAGGCAGCCCGGCCTCATGGACTGGTGCTTGCGGAGGCCTCTGAAGTCCTGAAGTCCCATGTGGCGGTGCTGAAGGCCGGAGTGACTATGGAAAAGGGAGCCTTGGCGACGCTGGATGTCCAGAAGAAGCTGGCTGGAGTTCTCGGACAGGCTGCAGCAGGCTTGGACGGGGAGATTGAAAAGACACTCGGGCCGTCTCTGGACGAAATCAATGCGGGAATATGTGCCTGGCTTGGAGAATCATTCGCGTCGTACTATCCTGTGGCGGAAGCAGAATCGAGAATGAAGGCCCTTATGTCCGGACTGTGCGAGACCATGGACATGCAGGAGCTTTATGCAGATGCCTTGGTTTCGGATGTTGAGGCCGGTCTCAGAAAGGATGAGAAGCCGGAGGAACTTGCCCGGCTTGTTGAGTCTGTGGGTCAGAACAGCGAACTGGCTGATGAACTGGAAGGCAGCCTTTCCTCTCTTGCCGCCGAAACGGAGAAGGAATATAGGGCAGCGCTGACGGGTCTGTTTGCCGACCCTGCCTCATTTGATGCACAGGCGTTAGGCGAGTTCAATGCCGGTGTGGAAACGCAGGTCAAGAGTGCAGCGGCAACCTTGTCGGACCTGATGAACAGGGTGGCTGCATGTGAGGCGAAGCTGGAAGACATCAGGACAAGACTCGGTGCCATTGAGGCTGACATAAATCAGCTCCTCGAAATGATCCAGTCTGTCGAGTTCATGCCTGAGAATGACTCATACAATGCCGTGGCTTACTATGACCTGGATATCACCAAGGCTTCTTCCTATGAAGGCAAGAAGCAGAGAATCCCTGCTGGAACCATAGAGATGTGCTATCTGGTGCGTCCGGCAGCGTCTGCCAATGCTTTGGCCGAGGCAGGTATATGGAATACCGGTATGAAGATGATCGGTTACTATGCAGACGGTCAGCCGGTCAGCACGGCTTCGATGATGGATTTTGCAATATCTGATGTGGTGGTGAATCTTCAGACAGGAGTGGTGAAGGTAAAGATGGAAAACAATCTCTCAGAAGCCTTTTATTTCAAGGAGGCAAAAGCCAAACTGGCTCTTTCACTGGCGACCGGCAAGGCGGACCTCACATCGAAGTTCGTGGATATAGTTCCGAAGGACAGGAGTGGTACGGTTTATCTTGAGACCATTACATTTTCTAAAGATGAAGTGGAGATTGATGAAGGAGACGAACTTAATCTTAGTGCAATTCTTTCTCCTAATAATGTGACAAACAAGGAACTGGTGTGGACAAGCGATGATAATACGGTTGCTATCGTGTCAAGTGCAGGACGCATCACCGGTACCGGAGTTGGTGAGACTCATGTAAGAGTGACATCTAAGGGAACAGATGAGTGGGGAAATACTCTGTCTGCAAGTTGCAGAGTGAAGGTCAATCCGGCTATGAAACTTTCTGGTCCAAGTTATGTTGAGCAGGGAAAGACTGCAGATCTTACTCTTGACTACCCTGCGTCGATGCTTATAGAGTCCAAGGTGTGGTATACATCTGATGAAACCAAGGTTACTGCTTCCAATGAGGGTGTGATCACAGGTGTTAATCACACATACAATGAGTATACATATGAATACACTACCGTAACAGTGTATTGTAAGATAAACGATGCTATTGTGCTCAGTCATGATGTTAAGGTTGTTGTGCCACAGCCAAGGCAGGTGAAATTCAATGACTATGCAGACAATGTCAGCGAGATAACCATGAAACTGGACCAGACCGTATCCCTTGCTGGAACGGTTCTCCCTGCCGAGGCTTCCACCAACTTCCGCCTGTTCTATGAGAGCACTGCAGGAACTTTGGGTTGGATTGACTCAAGTTCTGGTCTCATCAAAGGCAGCTCGTTTGTCGGAGATGTGACTGTATATGCAAGAGTGTTCGAAATAGACAAGCATCATCGTTTTGCACCTGGCAAGAGCCTTACCCGTGCCGTGACTGTCAAGGTTGAACCATATTGGGTGGAAAGCGTGACACTTCCTGCCACGTTGACTCTGGCACCTGGCGCTACAGCGACCCTTACGCCTACATTTACTTCGGATGTTTCCGGCAAGCAGCCTACCAATACCTCTTTGACCTGGTCTTCATCCAACTCTTCGATTGTTTCAATCAATTCAACCACAGGTGAGATGACTGCTCATTCAGTGGGAACAGTGCAGATTACAGCAACCACTGCAAGCGGAGCAGCAAGCGGAGCAGCAAGCGGCTCGGAGCAGAAGTCTGCAAACTGCATAGTTACAGTCAAGGCTCCAGTCGCTCCGATTGCAATCGGTGATTACTTCTATAGCGACGGTACATGGTCAACAGAGAGAGATAACAGCAAGACTGTAATAGGAATTGTCTTTGCTACCGTGAATGCGACTGGAACAGATTCTCATCTGCGTGCGGATTATCCGGAATGTATAAACGGTCTTGTGGTAAGTACCGTTGAATATACTTCCACGGCAGCAACTGACAGAGCTTGGAGTTATGTAGATGCAGGTGCATGGTGTAAAAATAACGGATATTCATCTTACAACGATCAGTCAAATCCATGCGGATATACCAATACAAAAGGCTATCTTGCACTCAATGGTGCCAATATTAGTTCGTATGGCGATGTTGTTGATTTCACTTTGTTTAACTCATCTTCCCCTGTAGTAACTCATAGGAAAAATGTAGCAGTGCCGGAAACGGCAAGTGCATGGTATGTACCGTCTTATAAGGAAATGCAACTCTTGTATGAAAACAGAGAGGCAGTGAACAATAGCATAAATGCGGTTTCCGGAAATCCGTTACATATAGCTCGAGCAAACTATGATGACTACATGTACCAATATTGGATATCAACATTTGACTTGGATAACAAGACTATTCGAGCCTTCAATATGACAAATGGCAGTTGGTATGGTGCAAAAACCGAAACCACTTCATTGCCTGTCCGCGTAGTCCTCGCATTCTAATCCGCAGAATCATGAAGAAGATAACAAGACTATCGATATTCGCGGTCGCGTTGATGACCCTCGCCTCGTCCTGCAACAGGGATGAGGAAGGGCTTGATACGTCAAGATTCCGCCGCGTGACCATCAAGGCCTCAGTGGCCGAGACCAGGACAACATTGGACGGCAATGACGTGAAGTGGGAGTGCGGAGACAAGATCGATGTGCTCTTCACAAGCGATTCGGAGGAGGCCTTTGTGGGAGAGTTCTGGTCTGAGATCGAGGAGGGCAGCCTGCTGTCGGAAACAGGATTCAAGGGTGATCTCCCTCTGGATGTCACCGTGGACACGCACCATGAGCAGGGTTATGCGATCTACCCGAGCGGCTCTGCAGGCAAGGACGGTCAGGTGAATTTCACCCTTCCCCTGGAACAGAGACCTCGCGTGGACGGATCATTCTCATCGGGAGTGAACCTGTCTTCAGCTCCGATATCACTCAAGAAACTTTCAGGAGGACAGGACCGGGCGACTTTCAGCAATGCCCTGGCTGTTCTCAGATTCACCCCAGAGGCCGAAGCAACCTCTGTGACCATCAAGGGTACTGCTCCACTTTCAGGAAAACTGCCTCTGGTGTTCACCAGTGAGGCAGATGGAAAATGCCGACTGGTGCCAGGAGAGGATGCGGCAGCTTCCCCGGAGGGAAGTCTGAGCGCGACACTTCTTCCGCCCCACGGGCAGGAGACTTTCTCCGCCGGCGTGCAGTACAACCTTCTTGTCTGGCCAGGCTCCCATACGGCTCTTAGCGTGACACAGAACTTTGGCAGCGGCACATCGGGGCATGAAAAGACAACCTCCGGCAACTTCGTATTCGCCGCATCAAGATACTACACTCTCACGTTCGGAGTGAACGGGGAGATTGTGGTGCGTCTGGAAGATGCGGTGGCTGACCTTGAGGAAAAGCTTGAAGACCTTGAGAACGAGTCGCAGCAGCTCAGCCTCCTGCTCTCGCAGATTCAGTCTGTCGCATTGGTTTCGTCTTATCCCGGCAATAGGATTGACGCCCCATATTCACAGATGCAGTTCTCAAAGCTGAAGATGGACCTTGAACTGAATTATATGGTCCGTCCTGTCGCGGCGATGGAACTCCTTCTGAAGCACTGCAAGGAGCAAGGCAGTCTGTCGCAGGTCTTCTCGGCCGTGATGACCGACAGACAAGGTGGCATAGGAAACATGACCGTGACGGATGCTGCCCTGACAGGTGACATTCTCACAGTGACAGTGGATGCAGAACCGTTGTCGGACAATTTCTATGAAGGTAAGGCACAGGCCTCCGTTGCTCTTCAGATTTCAGACGGCAACACCGAGATTCTTTCGGATTTTGCAAGCCTCGTTCCTAAGAAGGGAACGATGATGAACATCACCAAGACCGAAGATATCCCTGTCCTGAAGGGTGCCGGAATGTCTATGGGATTCTCTTTCGGAGCTTCGGATATGAGCAAGTGCAACATAGCCGTGGAGAACGCGGTCGGCTTTGCTTCGACTCCGACTGTTTCGTTCAACAGCAGCGGCTCAGGCTTCTTCAACGCCAGCTTCGCTGAGAATGCGGACCTGTCGAATATGAGCGTAGACCTTGTGCTTACTTGTGGCGAGGAGTCCGACAGGCAGACACTGACCTTCGCCGAGGGTGGCAATTTCGTGGTTGAGACATCCGGAGTGGTTGACTACATCGGTGGCGAAGTTTCCGTGAAAGTGGTGTCGAATGATTTCTTAAGCGTCACAAGCGAACTCCGCAATGCAGGAGACTGGATATATCAGACCTACAGCGGAAACAACAATACCCTGACAGTAAAAGTGAACGAAGGTCAGGAGAGGTCGGCTGAAGTCGTGTTCACCATCAAGAGCACCGGCAGCATCACCTACACCAAGTCCGTGTCTGTTTACCAGAAGGCCGCAGGCAGTGCGATCGATGAAAGCAGATACCATCAGACCAAGGGACGCCTTGAACTTCAGGCCGCTACGGCAGGCTACACTCCTCTTAACATCGTGATTATAGGCGATGGCTATCAGAAGAAGGACCTTTTCAAGGGCGGTAAGTTCGAAAGGTCTGCAAGGTCGGCGATGGAGGCGTTCTTCGGAGTCGAGCCTTACAAGTCGTTCCGCAACAGGTTCCGTGTCATGATGGTGGCATACGAGTCTGTTGACGAGGGACTCAGCCTTCAGAACGGTACTCAGAAGAACACCTGTTTCAAGTCATATTATCAGGGCTCAGGCAATACCTATGTCAACCTTTCCGGCGGTGACTACACGTCTGTGAAAAATGTGGTCCGCAACGATCTCGGATGGTCGGACGATGCGACATACTACAGGACGATTGTCATCATGCTCATCAACACCTCGGAGGGAATCGGATCGAATGCGGCGGTCTATAGGGCGTCTTATCCGAACACTTCAACTCTCGGTGAGCCTTATGCATCCTTTGCCCTTGCCATGGTGACTGCCAACAACACCGAGACCAGCAACCTCATCCGTCATGAGGCCGGCGGACATGCCTTCGGACGACTCGGTGATGAGTATCCAAGCAAGGAATGGGGCAGTGATGTCAATAATATGCATGAAATCGGATGGTACAGGAACATAACAGTTAACCGGTCACTTTGGAACTGGGATGACTTCATCGGCAGGTCTGGTTATGAGGATGTGACCTACTATCAGCCTAACAACACTTATTGGTGTCCGATCGATCATACCAAGTACAACAGTATCATGTATAACAATACCAACAAATTCAACGCCCCATCAAGGCAGATCATCTATGAAAGGATCATCCGCCAGACAGAGGGTGCCGGGGCTTATTCCTGGAACGGATTCCTTGAATACGACAAGCGGAACCTGTAATTTGCATATTACAAAAAAACATTATACTTTTGCAGTTCGTTTGTTTTAGAACTCAGGAAGTTAGACGTGTAAAACATTTATTTATGGTTAAGAAAGTCTCATTAGACGCGGCCGGAGCCGCATGCCTCAGGGGGGGGGTACGTATCTCCTGAGATAACAAGGACAGTGTCATTTCAGCCCGAAGGTGTGATGTGCTTCAGTTTCCAGGAATCGGACCACGAAGCATTCACGACCGACGACGACAGTTATTATGTACTTTAATAAGGAGGGCTGAAATCATGAAAAAATCAATTCTTTTCCTTGCAGCCTTCGCTGCACTCGTTTCCTGCACAAAGGAAAATCCGGTAGATGAAAATCCGGTTCTCGACACACCTGTCGTAGAAAATCAGAGCATCACATTCGAAGCCACAGCTCCATCCACCGCATCAGACGACGCCACCAAGACCACTCTTGTGAACGGCAGTCTTGTGCATTGGGTCAAGGGGGATGCTGTCAAGGTCATGTTTGTTCCGATAAATGGTCAGGAGAACCAATCTGTATGGCCAGGCCAGGCATATGACGGAGCCAGCGGAATAATGACTGCAACATTTGACGCAGAAACTTCTGAATCCGCTTTATTCCATACAAACTCATGGAATTGGGGAGTCGGATCAGAATATATGGGTGTCGGCATTGCAGTTTATCCGTCATCAGTGGAAACCTATTCGCATAGAAATGACGACTATTATGACTCAAATGCACCAACTGTCATATCATACAATCTTCCGTCAAATCAGACTGCTGTAGAAAACTCCTTCCAGAACGGTGTCGTATTTTCTTATGCAGAAATCGCCAATGTTGCAGAGTTTGCAGCAAACCAGTCAAAGCTGAGCTTTAAAAATGCATGTGCTCTTATGAAGGTAACCCTTCCTTCTGATGCGGATGACATTGTATCTTTAACAGTAGAATCATCAAATGCAACTCTTTCAGGCAAGCATAAGGTTAAAAATTATTTAAATACTTCCGGCTATGCTCAGTACTATCCTACTTACCCATTGGTAATGACGAGTGACGGCGGTGTAAATAATGTCACCCTCTCTGCCCCTACAGGCGAAACCCTCAAGGCAGGAACATCATACTACATCGTAACATGGCCAGGCAGCCACTCTAACGGACTGAGCTTCACATTCACCAACACATTAGGATTGACCAACACGAAGCAGCTCGCGCAGAGTGTTGAACTTGAGGCAAGCAAGATAGACGACTTCTATTTCAAGAATTCAATAACTTTCGAGCATGTCTTTGAGGTAAGCGAGGATAGTTTTGACATCGCGGGAGCAGCCACAAGCGGATCATTCACCGTAACATCGAGCCGCGATTGGACAGCAGTTTCAGATTCTGAGTGGCTCACAATCTCGCCTGCGTCCGGATCTGCTTCCGTGTCTGCAGCGACAGTTACTTTCAATGCTCCAGAGAACTCATCAGCGGAAAGAACAGCCAATATAACAATCACTGCAGGAGAGGACACAAAGGTTATCACTGTAACCCAGGCTCAGTTCATTGCAGAACTTTCAATCGAACGTTACGGAAGCTGGAACATATTACCGGCAGACGGTGACTTCCAGTTTGTAACAATTAAGTCAAACACAAGCTGGACACTCTCTTGTGATCAGGATTGGCTCACACTTGGAGCAACTTCAGGCAGTGCTACTGCTGGTGAGACAGTAATGCTGACAGCGGCTGAAAACACTACAACATCCGAAAGAACAGCCACTTTGTATCTGAGAGACAATTCCAATACAGTCGAAGAGACATTTACCGTAACTCAGGAGGCAGGAAAGAAGACTAGCGGCTATAAAGTTGTAGCTTCGGTATTGCCGGAAGATATTGAGATCGGCAAATACTACGTAATTGCCAACTATGGCGATCCTACAAGATACTGGACGGTTGGTGATGGGGATTTTTACGACCTCACCTTGGCAGGTGGATTTAATGCTAATGCATATAGTAATGAATTTAGCATGGATCAGGTCTTCTATGTGAATCAGATTACCAAAGATACAGGTCTGACTGATACAAAGTACGGCCATAGAGCCCAAATTATGCTATTGTCATATAAGTCGGATAAGGCAATGCAATATATAAGCAGCAAGGGTACATATAGATTTAACTACGACCCATCGTGGGCTGATTATTTAAATTTGGGCGCAAAATGGGGCAGTGATACAGACAATAGTGTTGATATGAAAGATAATGGTATAGGGGCTTACATCAACACTCCAGATGGTGATTCATCAAAGATAACTTGCAGTGATAGTGGTTTTACAAACACTCACCAGCGCAAATGGCTTATCTACGAGGTACAATAAAACATCAACATACAACCTGACGAGAGTCACGTTTTCTAACTACATTCATTGGGGCTGCTTCGGCAGCCCTTTCTTTTTGCACGTCGCAGTAGTGCGGATTTCGGGATTTATTTCTAACTTTGCAGCCCGAAACACAGGAAAAAAGATTCATGACCACAAGTTTCTGCACACAGACTTTTCAAGAACAGTCTTGCAACATATACGTCACTCCCCAGCTGGAGTGGCTGGAACTGTACGCCGAAGGAATCCTCAGCACAAGCCTTGGCGGAATGGACAACGACGGCTTCCTTCCCGGCGGTGACATAATCATCGGCTAAGCAGACCTGCTCCCTCGCACACAGGTCAACTTGCGTCATATGACAAAAAATCCGTCGAAATTTTGCATATTTATGAAATAGTGGTAACTCCCGGTTAGATAAGTGCTTAGTGGATGTAAGGAAGTTACTCTGGAGACGCTTACAAATTTATTTGCAAGTATAAAATATTATACCTACGTTTGCATAGGATTTGAATGTTAAAGATAAGCCGACACTTTTTGAAATATTTGGGCTTCGTTTCTTCTTTTTCGCAAATGACCATGAACCGATACACATACATGCAGAGAAAGAGGAAAACAGGGTAAAAATACAGGTAACTCCTACCGTTGAACTTATTGAGAATAAGGGAATGAAGCAGAAAGATGTTAAAAAAGCTCTCAGCATTGTACGCACATATAGGGAGGATATCATAAACGCATGGAATGTGTTTTTTAACAAGTAGTGCCATATGGACGAAATGATTAAAAAAGTATGGTTTGAAAATGGAAGAATTTACATTTTCACTACCAAAGAGCGGGAACTGTCACAGCCTTTAGAGTTGTTCCCGAACCTAAAGGATGCGACATCTTCACAACGTGAGGCATTCACGGTCAATAAATGGGGGGATGCTATTCGATGGGCAGGAATAGACGAAGATATACATATATCTTCATTTTTCGAGCCTGTCGAACCTCAATACAATAACGAAGTAGCGCGTCTTTTCGCGTTGTTCCCTCAGTTGAATGTGTCCGAGGTTGCTCGGTCTTTAGGCATTCACAAAAGCCTCTTATCACAGTACATTTACGGTGTTAAAACTCCGAGCGAAAAGAGGATGCAAGAGATAAAATCAACACTTCACACTTTAGGTATGCAGCTGATTGCTGCAACGGCTTAAATGACTAGCTCCGACCACAATGGCCGGGGCTTTTAGATTGCGGAGATTCAAAGTGCCGCTACCACAATTTTGCTGATAACTAAGGTATAAGAGTGATTATCCGCAATGAGAACCTGCTTGCCGCACTGATAGCGGATAATCATTGGTATATGACAAAAAATCCGTCGAAATTTTGCATATTTGTAGATTAGTAGTAATTTTGCGGGTTCAGGGCTATGGGGTATCCCGATGCCCTTTAAGGAATTGCCGTGACTTAAGTCACTGAATGTTAGTTAGAAACTTAAAATAAGAAACCGATGAATGTAGTTAGAAAGACTCATGATGAGTCTCACGGGGTGTTGTATGTAGCTCCCCGGACAAAAGTAGTGCTGTTTCAGCCCGAAGGTGTGATGTGCTTCAGTCTCCAGGGATTGGACCACGAAGCATTCACGACCGACGAAGACAGTTATTATGAACTTTAATAAGGAGGGCTGAAATCATGAAAAAATTTATTCTTTTACTTGCAGCCTTCGCTGCACTCGTATCCTGCACAAAGGAAAATCCTGTAACAGACTCAGATGAAACGACGGTAACAGAAGGAGAAACCATCGAAATCGGCTTCCTCGCTTATGCACCAGGTTCAGAGTCAGAAACCCCAGAATCCAAAAGCGTCCTCGCCTCCAACGGCTACTCCGTCCTTTGGGAGGATGGTGATGAGGTGAGAGTGGTTTTCCCAAAGAAAATTACAAACACAAGTAGCATAGAGCAAGATCTCATCTCCGAGATGGTAGCAGATATTTCAAATCCTCAATCATCTGCTTACTTCAATGGTTCGGTTTCCGGATGGTATCAGTCAGGGTATGATGATCAGGGATTCGCTTTATATCCGGTTGACGTAAGCTATCTTGGAAGTAAGAAATTTGGGTATAATCTTGAGAAACGTCAGGTAGCAGGGGAAAATGGCTCATTCGGCAGATATAATTTGGCGATGTCTCATGTTTATTACAGTGCTATGAGCAGTAATAAAGCTAAAGCAAAATTTCTTAATGCTTGTTCTGTGTTGAAACTGACTTTTCCCGTTGATGTTGCAAGTGTTGAGATAGCATCAAACTCTGATATGCCCTTGTCAGGTGACGCAAGGTTAGGACTTGATTATACTACTGGTAATTATGGTATATTGGCCGGTTATGACCTAAATGGTGATGGTTATATTGATGACGTTTTAAATTGGACAACTAAAGATGCGTCATTACGACTAAAGGTGGATGAGTTTGTCACTGCCAATACATCGGTGGTTTTGTCTAATGGCGAGAGTGGCCTTCAAGCCGGTGTTACCTATAATATCGTAGTTTGGCCAGGAACACATTCTTCAGGTCTTACATTCACATTCACAGATGCAGAAGGAAAGACGTGCGTAAAATCAACCTCACAGGAGGTAGCTCTTGAGGCAAGTAAATACGATACATTTAACTTTACGTCCTCATTTGAGTTCAAGGAACCGCCGTACTTGAATATAAACAGTACGTCATTAACCGCTGCAGCAGCGGGTCAGAATCTGACATTCGACATAACTTCAAATGCCGGATGGACGGTGTCAGGAGAAGATTGGATGACATTCTCACCTGCTTCCGGAACAGGTAATGCCACGGTTACAGTTACGGCTGCTGCTAACAACACAGCATCGGCAAGAAGCGGAGATGTCACGGTAACTCTTGAAGACGGCTCAGTTAAGACAATAGCGGTGTCGCAGAATCCTGTGACTTATAAGGTGTCAAGTCAGTATGTTGCTAAGGCGGGAGATTTGAAGGATGGTCAGATGTATGCAATAAGCAACAGAATGGAGCCGGGTGTATATCTGTCTGAGAATAATGGAAAATTATCGACAAAACAACATACTCCACAAGGAACATTCAGTCAATATTCGGTTTTGGCTAATGGTACAACTGACATCTTGTATGGGAACGAAGTCTTTATATTTAAGAAAGGAAGTAAAACGGAGCAACCAGAAAGTTATGGAAGCTGGTCGTGGGGCAAAATCCTGTCATTATCAACAGGAATGTATCTGGATTCGGCTCTTGGATTAAATTCCAGCAGCGATAATGCGCAAGAATTAGTGTTTGCAAATAAATGGAACAATGATAACGGAGAGTTGGATGGTGAGATTGATATCAGGAAAGCCGACCTAACGGTCGCTTTCTCCTACAATCAGGGGCTTCAATGGCATTCGTATTCCGGAAATGAACGTTTTAGATCCAAATGGGTATTCTATGAAGTAAAAGCACAATAACGGATTAATTCCAGTCACATTAAAGAGCTGTCGAAGAGTCAAGCAGGCTTTTCGACAGCTCTTTAAGGCTCAAAGTGCATCGCACTTCCGTTCAAATTCACACGGGTGCTACATGAAATTGTGTGATTCATGTAGCACCCGTCCTCCAAATGGGGGATAAAACCGGATAAATTAAGCGGGTGCTACATGATTTTAATGTTTTCATGTAGCACCCGCTTAATCGCCGGATATACAGCACCTCACCTGCTGCCATCTGCTGCAAATCCTAACCCTCCAGCATTGCTGCATCATTTCATTCCCCGTCATATCACATCCACAAGAGACTTGGCTGGAAGGTTTCGTGTCATGAATCCAAATCCTCCTCAGAAAGTCCTACCAATGATGCCGCTTGGGCTTTAGACATTCCCGTCGCAATAAGTTTTGCAGCAACCTCCACGGCCTTGGAAAACTGCCCTTCCACTCGTCCTTCTTCTCGTCCTTCTTCTCGTCCTTCTTCCCTTCCTTTTTCCAGTCCTCGAAGTTCTCCCTCGAGACGGCCCTCGTCACGGGCTCTCTTCTCGGCGGAATCAATTATGTTGTAGTAGTCGCTCATGTTTTTAAGGGAATTTTCGTATTCTTCCATTTCTTCCGGCGTAAAATTACCTATTTCCGCCAAAAT